>CAZVMN010000003.1:0-320605 GCA_964629015.1 uncultured Oceanococcus sp. | reverse complement strand
GCAGCGAATCAGCGATTTTAGCATCCTTTTGCGCCACAGCGCCACGCAAAACTGCGTGGACCTGTTGCGCCTGCTCCGGGGTTGCCGTGCGACCGGTACCAATGGCCCACACAGGCTCGTACGCAACCACGGCTTTCTCCAAAGCCGCGACACCACAGCGCTCAATCACAACCTCAAGTTGCGAAAGGACGATTGTTTCGGTTTCGCCATCTTCACGCTGAGCCAGGGTTTCGCCAACGCAGATAATCGGGATCAAACCCGCATCTTGTGCACGCTCCACTTTCTGCGCCACCGTCTCGTCGGACTCCCCCATCAAACCGCGACGTTCGGAGTGACCAACGATCGCGTAACGGCAAGCGAATTCGCCCAGCATGCGGCCACTGATCTCTCCGGTATAGGCACCGCTGTCGGCCCAAGCGCTGACATTTTGTGCGCCCAATCCGACAGCACTATCAGACAGCGCAGCTTGCACAGTCGGCAGATAGACATAGGGCGGACACACCGCTACGTCCACGCCTTCGGGTGCGGCTTTGGCAATCTGACTCGCCAGCTCCCCGGCCTGACTCAGGCTGCCGTGCATCTTCCAATTGCCAGCGACAAAATAGGTTCTGTTACTCACCCCTGTTCCCCAGTTTGATCTTCCACTACAGCAGCCAATTGTGTGACCACACGCTCAATTTGACCAGCATCTTGCCCTTCGGCCATGACACGAATCAGCGGCTCTGTCCCCGAGGGCCGCAACAGAATGCGCCCGGCATCACCCAATTCTGCGGTGAAACGTTCCACCGCCTCCTGCACTGCGCTCGATGCCATCAAATGGGCTGCGTCCTGCTCCGCGCCCAAACGCACGTTAATCATATGCTGCGGATATTTGCTCACACCATCGAGCAGGTCACGCAGCGACAGGCCGCTGCCGGTCATTTCCGCAAGAACTTGCAGCGCCGCAACCATGCCGTCACCGGTGGTGCTGCGATCCAGGCAGATGATATGTCCGGATGACTCACCCCCCAAAGTGCTGCCGTGCTGTTTCATAAGCTCCAGCACGTAACGATCACCGACTTTGGCACGCTCGAAAGCAATGCCATGGGATTTCAGGGCGTTCTCCACCCCCAAATTGCTCATCAACGTGCCAACAACCGGGCCATGCAAACGATCACGCGCCTGGCGCGCGCGAGCAATGACGTAAAGCAGTTCGTCACCGTCAACGATATCGCCCTGATCGTCGACCATGATGCAGCGATCCGCATCGCCATCCAGGGCGATCCCGATATCCGCGGCGGCATCAATCACCGCTTTTTGCAGACGCGCCGGCGCAGTCGAACCGCAGGCGGTGTTGATATTGATCCCATCGGGCGCACCACCAATCACCTGCACATCGGCGCCCAACTCACGCAGAACATGCGGTGCCACATGATAGGCAGCGCCATTGGCGCAATCCAGAACCACACGCAAGGCTTTGAGAGACTCGCCGCGAAAAGTCGACTTACAAAACTCGATGTAGCGACCCGCCGCATCGTCCACCCGACGTGCCCGACCGAATTCGGCGGGCTCCACGCAGCTCAGCACACCATCCAGGGCCGCTTCGATTTCCAGCTCCAGCTCGTCAGACAGCTTGTAGCCATCACCACCAAAAAGCTTGATGCCGTTGTCATAAAAAGGATTGTGCGAAGCGCTGATCACAACGCCCGACTGAGCGCGAAATGTCTGGGCCAGATACGCCACACCGGGGGTCGGCATAGGCCCCAGTAGCAGGACATTGCAACCCGCGGCCGACAAACCTGCCTCCAGTGCGGATTCCAGCATGTAGCCAGACAAGCGCGTGTCCTTACCAATCACGACCAGCGGACTGGAGACGTGATGCCGCAGCGTCTGCCCCAGGGCCATCCCCAAGCGCATAACGAAATCGGGCGTCATCGACGCTTCGCCAACCCGCCCCCGAATACCATCCGTCCCGAAATACTTGCGCATATCCCCTCAACTCTCGCCATCAGTCAACGCGCGCAGCAAAATCAACGCCTCGCGCGTCTGTTCCACATCATGCACACGCAGGATAGCCGCCCCCGCTTGCGCCGCAAGCATGGCGGTCTGAACACTGGCGGCAACACGTTGCAGTGGCGGGCGCTCGCCGAGCAGATGGGAAAACATCGATTTGCGCGAAACGCCAATCAGCACCGGCCCGAAATGCGCGACCAAATCCTTCGTCGCGCGCAACAAGTCCAGATTGTGCTCCAGGGCTTTGCCAAAACCGATCCCCGGATCCACAACGATGCGACCACCATCAATGCCCGCCTGGACGCAAGCCTGCCGCCGCTGATCGAGAAAGTCAGCTACATCCTGCACAACGTCACCGTAGTCCGGTGCATCCTGCATGGTGCGCGGCTCTCCCTGCATGTGCATCAGAACCACAGCCACTTGAGGATGCTGCGCCAACAACGTCAAAGCACCCTCCGCGCGCAGTGCGTTGATGTCGTTGACCATGCCTGCACCGGCCGCGATGGCGTCAGCCATTAATTCGGGCTTGCTGGTGTCGATGGAAACCGGGATGTCGAGGTTTGCGACCAGCGCCTCAATCACCGGGACCACACGATGGCGCTCCTCATCAAGGCTCACCGAGGCAGCGCCGGGTCGGGTCGATTCCCCACCAACATCAATGATGTCGGCGCCTTGATCACGCATACGCTGGGCATGCGCAACAGCGGCGGCTGGTTCTAACCAGTCGCCACCGTCGGAAAAGGAGTCTGGAGTCACGTTGAGCACGCCCATGATCAGCGGGCGGTCAAGACTCAGTTGATGCGCGCCACACGACAGACGGTCCACCGAGTGGCTCATCAGCGCGGCGCGATCGAGGAGCGTGGGATCAGTTGCCGGCGGCGTCGCTTGCCGCCCCTGCGGCTTCCTGCACCATGGCTTTGAGCTCGCCGGAGTTGTGCAGATCCAGGGTGATATCACAGCCACCGATCAACTCACCGTTGATATAAAGCTGCGGGAACGTCGGCCAGTTGGCGTATTGCGGCAACGCCTTGTAGATTTCCTGGTCTTCGTAAATGTTGACGTAAGCGAAAGGCGCACCGCACTGACCCAGCGCCTGCGAGGCGCGAGCCGAGAATCCGCACTGCGGGAAATCCGGCGTCCCTTTCATGAAGATAATGACAGGATTGTCCTGAATCGCCTTACGAATTCGGTCCATTGCGTCCATCGGTGGTCCTCCTGGAAACGCGACAATCGGGCCATAACTGGCCCCAAAGGGCGCGGGAGTATAACGAAAGTTTTTAGGAATACCAGTCCATACGTAAAGAAACTGACAAATCCTTAAGACTCTTGTTACTCTGCCGCGTTCCTTACCCTTCAATTTCTGACTGCAATAGCAAAAAGGAAATATCACCATGGCTTTCACGCTTCCTGAACTTCCTTACGCACGCGACGCCTTGGAGCCGCACATGTCCAAGGAAACGCTGGATTTCCACTACGGAAAGCACCACCAGACCTACGTGGACAAAGCCAACGGCCTGGTCGCCGGCACCGCCGACGAGAGCAAGAGCCTGGAAGAACTGATCAAGACCAGCTCCGGCGGTCTGTTTAACAATGTGGCGCAGATCTGGAACCACACCTTCTTCTGGAACTGCCTGACTCCGGGCGGCAGCGCGCCGAATGAAACCGTGACCTCGGCCATCGCCAGCGCCTTTGGCTCAATGGACGCGTTCAAAGAACAGTTCACCAATTCAGCCATCAACAACTTCGGCTCCGGCTGGACCTGGTTGGTCAAGAACGCCGACGGCGGCCTGGAGATCGTCAACACCTCCAACGCGGGCAACCCGATGACGGACGGCAAAACCCCATTGCTGACCGTTGATGTCTGGGAGCACGCCTATTACATCGATCATCGCAACGCACGTCCCAAGTTCCTGGAAGCCTTCTGGGCACTGGCCAACTGGGATTTTGTAGCGCAAAACCTGGGTTAATTCCGAATCGGTCGTCAGCCGACCGATCGCGATTCGCTCAATAGGTTCGCTCGGGCCACCGGGCGAACTTTTTTTTTTGCCATGAAAAAACGCGACTTCCTCAGCCTGTTCGATTTCAGCGCGACCGAACTCACGGCCTTGATACAACGCGCCATCGACGACAAGCAGGCTTTTAAAGCGGGCAAGTCCCAGCCTTTGCTGGCCGGCCGCACCCTGGCGATGATCTTTGAAAAAAGCTCAACGCGTACGCGCGTGTCGTTTGAGGCCGGTATGGCCCAACTCGGCGGTCATGCGCTGTTTCTGAGCTCACGCGATACCCAGTTGGGTCGCGGCGAGCCGATCGCTGACACGGCCCGTGTTCTATCTGGCATGGTCGATCTGGTCATGATTCGCAACGACGATCATGCTCAGCAGGAATGCTTTGCCGAAAACGCTAGCATCCCGGTGATCAACGGGCTGAGCGACTTCAACCATCCTTGTCAGTTGCTGGCCGACGTGATGACTTTTGTCGAAGCGCGCGGCAGCATCCAAGGCGCAAAAGTGGCCTGGGTCGGTGATGGAAACAATGTTTGCCACTCGTGGATGGCGGCCTCACAGCTTTTCGATTTTGAACTGACCGTAGCCTGCCCTCAGGGTTACAGCCCGGATGCCGAGCTCAGCAAGAAGACGGCGACAAGCGTCCGCGTTGGACATGATCCTCATGAGGCCTGCGCCGGCGCTGACCTGATCGTGACGGACGTGTGGACCAGCATGGGTCAGGAAGCCGACAATGCGATTCGCCTTGAGGCTTTCGCGGGTTTCCAAATCAATGATGCCTTGATGGCAAGTGCCAATGCAGACGCCCTGTTCATGCACTGTCTGCCCGCTCATCGCGGGGAAGAAGTCAGCGCCAGTGTCATCGACGGCAACCAGAGCATAGTGTGGCAGGAAGCGGAAAATCGTCTGCACGCTCAAAAAGCCCTGATGCTGACACTCCTCAACAAGTAGGCAGCCACACCGTACAATGTGCACTGCAACATCGGACTCACTTAGCAAGCCATGAGCGTCAAAATCAAAGTCCCGGAAAAAACCGTCGCCCTGAATGTGCAGCTCGCGCTGCGCGAAGACATCGGCCCCGGAGACGTCAGCGCCCGCCTCATGCCGGCGGACAAGATGATCAAAGCGCAATTGATTTCTCGCGAATCGGCCGTGCTTTGCGGCCAAGCCTGGATGACCGAAACCTTCCGCCAGTTGGACGAGCGCATCAGCGTCAACTGGCTGGTTGAAGAAGCCAGCTACGTCGCACCCAACAAGCCTTTGTGCGAAATCAGCGGTCCAGCCGACAAAATCCTCAGCGGCGAACGCACGGCGCTGAATTTCGTGCAGCTACTGTCCGGTGTTGCGACAGCCACTCGGCGATATGTTGAGCGCATCAAAGGCACCAAGGCCCGCATTCTCGACACGCGCAAAACCCTCCCGGGCCTGCGGGCGGGGCAAAAATATGCGGTGGCCTGCGGCGGCGGCCAGCCTCATCGCATGGGTCTCTACGATGCCTTCATGATCAAAGAAAACCATATCGCGGTGGCCGGCTCGATCAGCGCGGCAGTGGATGCGGCGCGCCAGAACAACCCGGACAATCTGCCCATCATCGTCGAAGCCGAAAACCTGCAACAGACCGAAGAGGCGCTGAACAAGGCCGTTGACGTTCTGCTGCTGGACAACTTCGCAACCCATTTGCTGGCCCGCGCGGTCAACATGGGGACCACGCAAAAGCGCTACAACCGCGGAAACACTTTGCTGGAAGCCTCCGGCGGCATTTCGCTGGAAAACGTGCGCGAAATTGCCGACACCGGCGTGGACCGCATCTCCATCGGCGGTCTGACCAAAAACATCACCGCGATCGATTTATCCTTGCGGGTCATTGGCTAAGCGTCACGCTCGCCGTAAAGCTTCAAAAGCCGACGCCAGATCGCGGATCAGATCCTGCGGATCTTCCAGCCCGGCGTGAAAGCGCAGGCAGGTTCCGGCGTCTTGCCATGTCGCATCCTCGCGCTGATCGCGGACATCAAAGGGCAAACACAGGCTTTCGTAGCCGCCCCAAGAATAGCCCAGGCCAAACAACGTCAGACTGTCGCAAAACGCCGTGAGTTGAGCGTCGGTCAGCACTTCAAATTCGACCGAAAATAAACCATTGGCGCCGCGAAAATCGCGTTGCCACATGGCATTTTGAGCATGGGCCACATCTGAGGGATCAAGGATGCGCCGCACCTCGGGCTGCTGGCGCAACCAATCCTTAAGCTGACGCGCATGTTCAGCGTGAGCGCGCAGACGCACATCCAAGGTGCGCAGCCCGCGCAAAGCCTGATACGCATCATCGGGACTGACGCAATAACCCAGCGACTGCGACCGCCTGCGCACGCGCTCGAGCACATCCTGACGGCACAAGGCCGCCCCCAGCATCACATCAGCATGCCCGCTGAGATACTTGGTGCCCGCCTGAATATCCACCGCAGCACCCATCGCCAAAACCGGTGCCAGTAGCGGCGTCCCCCAGGTGTTGTCGACCAGCACCGGCACATCACGCGCATTGGCCGCTGCGCAAATCGCCGGCAAATCCTGAATCTCCATGGTCAACGAGCCCGGCGACTCACAGAACACCAGACGGGTCTTGCTAGATATGCGCTCAGCAATCTGCGCACCTTCCGTGGCCGGAAAAAACTGCGTACTGACGCCGAGGCGGGCCAAATCCTGAGTGCAGAAATTTCGCGTTGGCCCGTACACGCAATCGGCGACCAGAATCTCATCACCAGCCTCGACCAAGCTCAGTAATACACCCGCAATCGCCGCCAAACCAGACGGGTAAAACACACTGCCCGCAGCGCCGGACAGGCTGTTCAAAGCCTCAGCAAGTGCCTCATGGGTGGGGGTGCCGAAACGACCGTAGTACAAGCCGCTGAATGGACGCGCACTGGCCTCACGCAATTCCTGTAGGCTGTCGAACAACACGGTCGACGCCCGAACCAGGGGCGGATTGACCGGCTTTGGCCCCGCAGCCGACGGCTTGCCCGTGTGTTTCAGGAGGGTGGATTGATGCCAACGGCGATCAGGTTCTTGCGCACTCATTCAGGCACTTTGACAGTATGGCTTTTCCCTGGCTAGACCCTTACTTACTGGCGCTGGTCGATACTTGGTATCGCGCGGTTCCGCGGCGGCGCTTGACGCCACAACAAGTTCGCCAAGTGCGCATCATTTCTCACCGCGGCGAACGCTCGCCCAAGGTGCCGGAGAACACCTTCGCTGCGTTCGACGCTTTACCCGGCAAGGTCTGGGGGCTGGAGTGCGACGTGCGCTTCAGCCATGACGGGGTTCCCATGGTCTTTCATGACGCCGATCTGGCGCGCATTTATGGGTGCGCTGAACGTCTGTGCGACCTCAGTGCACAAGCACTGAAACAACGCTTCCCGTTTACGCCCACACTCAGCGACCTGGTCAATCGCTACGGTGGTCGAATCCACCTTATGCTGGAGTTCAAAGCCGAACCGCGACCTCAATCGGAGGAGCGTTTGCGCGCGACCCTCGAAGCCCTGGGAACACTCAGCCCCGGACAGGACTATCACTTGCTTTCGCTGGACTGCGAAACGTTGGATTGGCTGGGCGAAGGATTCCCAAGCCATGCCCTGGTCGCTATCGCACGCAGCAACGTCGAGCAAATGAGCCGCTACGCCAGCCGCCAGCAGTGCGCAGCTCTGACCGGTCATTACGCCCTGCTGCGCAAGCGCACCATTCAACCGCACTTGGCGGACGGTCGATGGATCGGTGTGGGGTTCCCCGAATCACTCCATGCGCTGCGCTTTGCCGTGCAGCAAGGCGCAAGCCACATCTTCACCAATCAGGCGCTGGCGATGCAGTCTTTGTTGGCCCGCGAAAACAACGCCAATAACGCGTGATTGACCGCATCGGGCATCATCATGGGCAGACCGTGGGTCGCGCCCGCAATGACGTCCAGGCGGACCTGGGCCAAGCCCTGCATGCTCTCCTGAATGTCCGGCAATCGGAAGTAATCGAACTCGCCGGCCAGAATATGGACGGGACACTGAATCTCGCCTAAGCGCGGACGCACGTCCCAATTCGACAAAGCCTCGAGCATGCGCGCATAGACCCAGGGGTCATTCTCAGCGTAGCGCGGACGCATCTTGTCCATCAGCTCTGGGTGTCCGGGAAACAGGCCTTCAACAACTTTGCCCGCGAGACGCTGCATCCCCAACACCCGGCTGACCACATGGCGCAACCAGAACTGCCAGTGATCCTGTAAGCGCTGCGGCACAAAACACGGCACGCTGCTGATAATGCCCAGCGTCAGCAGACGCTCAGGCTGGTCAATGGCGAACTGATAAGCCACGGCACCGCCCATGGAATAGCCCACCAAATGCACGCGTTCGATCGACAGCGCATCCAGCAGCTCCGCCACATCACGGGCCATGGGAATGGGACCAAGACGCTCAGCGGGCACCGCACGCCCCTCGCCGCCCGGGCGTGAAGCACCGAAGCCGGGCAAATCGGGGCAAATGACACGGTAGCCTGCGGCGAGCAGCGTCGGCCATTGAAACTCCCAATCCAACCCGCTGTTGCCCAGGCCATGCAGCAACACCACGACCTCACCGTTGGGTTGGTCCGGTGCGAGATCGCGGTAATGCAAATTCAGACCGCGAAGATCAATCTCCGCCATGCCCTAGGGAACACACAAGCAGTCGGCATAAACACCCCGCGGATCAGACCAGCGTTGCATCACACCATTGACCTGCCGCATCCAGGCACCAACCCATTGCGACAAGGGGTCTGGCACCCAGGCGCGCATCTGCGAGAAGCGCTGCAGGAACTGAAAACGGATATCCAGCGGTGGCGTGACCGGAACCAGCTCGAAGTCCTCAAGCCCGGCCAAGGCCGCAGCTTGTTCCACTGCAGCATCGAAATCGCCCAAGGCATCAATCAAACCCAGATCCTTCGCATCCTGACCGCTCCAAACCTGGCCCTGCGCAATGTTGTCCACCGTATCCACCGGCAAGTCACGGGCTTCAGCGACGCGGGTAATGAAATTGCGATAGTCCTTCTCCACGACCATCTGCAGACCTTCGCGCGCGGCCGGCGATAGCGGACGCAGCGGACTCAACCCCCCTGACCAGTTGGTCGTGCCGACACCATCGCTAGCAATGCCCAGCTTGTCGAGGCTGTTCTCAAAGGTTGGCACCAGACCAAATACGCCAATCGAACCGGTGATCGTTGTCGCGTGGGCCATGATGCGATCCGCATTCATGGAAATCCAATACCCACCCGACGCGGCAACGCTGGCCATGGACACCACCACCGGCCGGCCGCTGGCTTGATAGCGCACGATAGCTCGACGCATCTGTTCAGAGGCGAACACGCTGCCTCCAGGGGAATCCACCCGCAGAACCAAAGCTTTGGAGTTTTCATCCTCGCGCGCCTGATCGATCAAACGGCGCACCGTCTCACCCCCTGCAAAACCCATGCTGCTCTCGCCCGGAACAATTTGTCCCTGAACGACGATCATCGAAATGCCACCGACATTGTCGGGCTGGGCTTCTGTCGACGCTGACTGCGTTGCGACGTGACGCCGCTCGCGATCAATGGCGCGCAGATAGCGGGTGTGTGGAATCTGGCGGAAACTGCCGTGTTCCTCATCCATGCCGACCAACTCGCCAGCCATGGCGCGAATCTCGTGCAAACCCAGTACGTGATCAACCAAACCCGAGGCTTGCGCCAATGCTGCGGTATCGCCGTTGTGTTCGGCGAGGCGTACTGCGAAATCATCCGTGTAGCTCTGCAGATCCTGCACGCTCAAGCCGCGCGCTTTGGCCACCTGCTCACGCCACCCCAGCCACAAATCATCCAGCCAACCCTGCGCATTCTCACGCGCCTGCGGCGACATGGACTCGCGGGTGAACGGCTCAACCGCAGATTTGAATTGGCCAACGCGGAACACATTGACGGTCACGCCAAGTTTGTCCAACGCCTCCTTGAAGTACAGCGGATAATTTTCATAGCCCTGCAAAAACACCATACCCAGCGGATCGATGAACACCTCATCAGCGGCAGCCGCGAGAAAATAAGCCTGCTGTCCCATGTCCGGGGCATAGGCGTAAACCGGCTTGCCACTGGTTTGGCGAAAACGCTCAACCGCGGCGGCTAAGTCTTCGAGCTGCGCCTGACCGGCGTAAAACCCGGTATCCAGCTTCAGAAACAGAAGCTTGATACGGTCATCCATAGCCGCGCTATCGATGGCGTCCAGGAGATCGGCCAAAACAGTGTACGACGGGTCTTCACCGAGGAAGTCGTCGGCTAACTGCGTCCGTGGATCGGTATCGTCCTGATCGACGATTTGCCCAAACGGCACCACGACCAGGGCGATGCCGTCATCCACCGTCACCGGCGGGCCGCCGCTATAGACGAAGTAAATCATCGTCGCGCTGATCAGCAGAAAAATGACAAACACGGCGCGCCGGAAGAAGTCGAAGATGGCGCCTAAGGCCCCGAAAAATCGACGAAACAAAGATTTGCGTTCGGACATGGCTTGAATTGCTGGTGTTGATCAATCAGTGTACGGCGCTCACCGTGTCGCTGTCTGCGGGCGGACTCACACGCACAACAACACGCACTGCATAGAGCGATTTTCTCCCTTCAAAATACAGGAGTCTTCCATGAGTGTACTCGTCGGGCGTCCCGCCCCGGACTTCACCGCCGCTGCAGTGCTGGGCGACGGCACCATTGTCGACGACTTCAAACTGTCCGATTTCAAGGGCAAATATGTCGTGCTGTTTTTCTATCCGTTGGATTTCACCTTCGTCTGCCCATCGGAAATCATTGCCCACGACCATCGCGCCGCAGCGTTCGAGCAACGTGGCGCGCAAATCATTGGTGTCTCCATTGATTCGCAATTCGCACACTTCGCGTGGCGCAATACCCCGGTCGACAAAGGTGGCATTGGACCCGTGAAATTCCCGCTGGTTGCAGACACCAATCACGACATCGTCAATGCTTATGGCATCGCCCATCCCGACGCCGGCGTCGCCATGCGGGCTTCTTTCCTCATCGATAAAGAAGGCGTTGTCCAACATCAAGTCGTCAACAACCTGCCTTTGGGCCGCGAAGTTGATGAGATGTTGCGCCTGTTGGATGCGCTACAGTTCACTGAAACACACGGCGAAGTCTGCCCAGCGGGCTGGCAAAAAGGCCAATCCGGCATGAAACCGACAGCGGAAGGTGTCGCCGAGTATCTTGCCGGCAACGCGGCCGATCTTTAATCAGCAAGCTGAGACCCCATATGTGAGTCTCTAAAATTGCCCTCACCTCCAACACTGCGACAGCCATGAGCGAACCCCAACATCACCGCCTGATCATTCTCGGCTCCGGCCCGGCCGGCTACACCGCTGCGGTCTACGCCGCGCGCGCCAATCTCAACCCCGTGCTGATCACCGGGTTGGAACAAGGCGGACAGCTGACCACCACGACCGACGTGGACAACTGGCCTGGCGATGCCGACGGCGTCCAGGGCCCGGATCTCATGGTTCGCATGCAAAAACACGCAGAACGCTTTGATACAAAAATCATTTTTGACCATATCAATACCACGGATCTGAGCCAAAAACCGTATCGACTCATCGGTGACAGCGGCGAATACACTTGCGATGCGCTGATCATTGCAACCGGCGCCTCCGCTCAATATCTGGGCATGCCGTCCGAAGAGGCCTTCAAAGGCAAGGGCGTATCGGCCTGTGCAACCTGTGACGGGTTCTTCTATCGCAACAAACCCGTCGCCGTCATCGGCGGGGGCAACACAGCAGTCGAGGAAGCGCTGTACCTGGCAAACATCGCCTCACACGTCGATCTGGTGCATCGCCGCGATCAGTTCCGCGCCGAGAAAATCCTCGTCGACAAGCTGATGCAACGGGTTGAAGAAGGAAAGATCACCCTGCGCGTGTTCAACGAACTTGATGAGGTGCTTGGCGATCAGATGGGCGTGACGGGGGCCCGCATTCGCGACAACCGCAGCGGCGAAACCACCGAGCTTGAAGTGCATGGCGTCTTCATCGCCATTGGTCATAAGCCCAACACCGCTATCTTCGAAGGTCAACTGGATATGGCCGGCGGTTACATCAAGGTCAAGAGCGGTGTGCAAGGCGATGCCACCGCCACATCCAAACCCGGCGTATTCGCCGCAGGCGATGTCATGGACCACATCTACCGTCAGGCCATCACCTCGGCCGGTACCGGCTGCATGGCCGCTCTGGATGCAGAACGCTACCTTGATGCGCTGAGCGACTGAGCGACATGCAGACTGTGGTGCAGTGGTATCAGGAACCGCTGTTCCTGAACTTTGCACTAATGAGCGTGGCGCTGAGCATGCTTGCTTTCATGCTGTTCGCCCTGCCACTCACCGCCATCGCGCAGCGCGATCCGAACTGGGCTCGACCCTATCGCATCCAGAGTCGTCTGGCTCGCCCTGGCGTATTCTGGCCATCGGTGCGCAGTTGGCTGATCAACAATTTGTGGTTGCTCGGATTCTCAGTGGCAGGATGGCCATTGATGCGACTGAGTGGTGTGCACATGGGCGCGCTGCCCGCGTGGTACGTCGTAGTCGGCTCATTGCTGCTTTTCATCTACCTGGACGACTTCATCTACTACGGATTCCACCGCCTGATGCATAGGCCCTGGTGGTTCCGACGTGTGCACAGCAAGCACCACCGTATCTATACGCCTTGGGCCATCACTGGCAACTACATGCACCCCTTTGAGTATGCAGCAACCGGGATCATCGCCCTGATTGGTCCGGTCTTGCTCGGTTCACACGTGGTGGTACTGTGGCTTTGGATCATCTGGCGCCAATGGGAAGCTGCCGAAGGACACTGTGGTTACGCTTTCCCGTGGTCACCGACACGCTTTTTGCCCTTTTCCGATGGCGCTTTGCACCACGACTATCACCACAGCCGCGTTAAGGGAAACTATGCGGGCTTTTTATCCTGGTGCGATACGCTCTTCAACACCAAAATCAAAGGCTACGATGACAACGTCGCTGCGTTCAAGGCTCGTCGCAGCGACGCCGGCACAGCCTGATCAATCCAGGATTTCGCGGGCGATGATCTCTTTCATGATCTCCGATGAGCCCGCGAGGATGCGGTGAATGCGTTCGTCCTGGTACATGCGGCAAATCGGATACTCATCCATATAGCCAGCACCACCATGCAACTGCACGCCGAGATCGACCATGCGACCGTTGAGTTCGCTGGTCAATAACTTGGCGCGTGAGGCATCTACCGGGCTCAGTTTGCCCTGGTTGTGCACGTCGACCATGCGATCGACATAGACCTGCATCATGTCCATCTCCGCATCGATTTCAGCCAGCTTGAAGCGCGTATTCTGAAACTTCGACAAAGGTTTACCGAAGGCCTTACGCTCACGCACGAACTCACGCGTGACATCAAAGGCCGCACGACAGCCCGCCAGATTGCCAACAGCGGCAATCAAACGCTCTTCAGCTAGGCCCTGCATCAGGTGGTAAAAGCCGGCATGCGGCTGGCCCAGGAGATTCTCTTTGGGCACTTTGCAATCACGGAAGAACAATTCCGCCGTGTCCTGCGACTTCATGCCCATTTTCTTGAGATTGCGACCGCGCTCGAAACCTTCCATGCCACGCTCGATGATGAACAAGCTGACCGCGTGTGGCTGATCCGGCATGGTTTTCGCCGCAACAATGAACACATCACCGTTGATGCCGTTGGAAATGTAGGTTTTCGATCCGTTGAGCAACCAGTAGTCGCCCTTGTCCTCGGCGCGCGACTTCATCCCCGCCAGATCCGACCCGGCATCCGGCTCAGTCATGGCTATGCCGAGAATCTTTTTGCCGCTGATGAAATCCGGCAAAAAGCGCTGCTTCTGCTCGTCGCTACCGAAATGCTCGAAATACGGCCCGACCAAACGGCTGTGCAGCGTCATGAAAAAGCCGGGATCTCCGTGCAAACCGTTCTCCTCGATAAGAACCTGTTCATAGCGAAAATCCTTGAGCCCGAGACCGCCATATTTCTCGTCCGCCCACATGCACAGGTAACCCATCTCACCGGCTTTCAGAAAAGCCTCACGGTCGACCATGCCGGCATCACGCCATTGCTCGCTGTGCGGACGAATTTCCTTTTGAAAAAACTGGCGGGCGGAATCCCGAAACAGTTCCAGATCCGATTCCATCGGCGCTCGTTTCACGCTGCACTCCTGTGTAATATTTATTACCAATAAAAGCCTTGTACGGCTTACTGGTATAAATATAGCAGCGGTTAATGGGTAATAAATCTTACCCTTTGGACCAGACCAAACCGATCAGCACCCGCATGTGCTCATACTCCCGGCTGGCATTGGCGCTGCGGTTGTGTTCGTACTGCACATCCACGCGCGATTCCCACGACGACCCGATGGGGCTACCACCGCGCAACATCACGCGCACACGTTGCTCGCGCGCAAGCCGCTCATCCGGGAAACGGGATTCGCGCCATTGCAAGCCCGGCGCCCAATACCAGGGGCCCATTTGCGGACTCCGCCAGAACATCTCCGCGGCGAATCGCCATGGTGAATTCTCATCCCGGCGGCGCCGGTTGTACTGCCCAGACAGCCTCAGCAACCCAACCCCAGGCCCCATCTTTTGCAGCCATGCGGATGATGCATCAAGGCGCAGACCTTCGATACTGTTGGCACCGGAGTACTGGGAATTCAGCCACTCCACTTCGAGTTCGTGCAGCAATCGCGCAGCGCCGATCGCATGACTCCAGCCCAATTCCAGCGAGTGGCGCAGTTGATAAGCCTGTCCATCCAACCATTCGTGCGCGGAAGACGCAGCCAGGGTGGAGCGCTGTCTTGAGGACCAGTCACGCTGCCAGAGCAAGCGACCACCCGCTGACTGGACGTTGGCTTGGCGCACACTGTCGTAGCCGAGATGGTAAACATGCAGTCGCCCCGCGAGCTCGCCGCTGGCTTGCGCAATACCGCGGTAGTCCACCACGGCTTGCACTTCGTGCAGGATGTCGGCTTCGTCGGTGGGTTGGCTGGTCACCTGGTCAACAAGCCCGACCACAGCCGAATCAAACCCTCCTGAAAGACGCGCTTCAATCGCCCAAGGCTGTCTCAGCTTTGGCTCCAAGGCTGAACCCGCCCTACGTGCCAAATCGGCGATTCTTGGGTCACCGCCTTGCGCCGCGCGCTGGTACCAACGAGCGGCATCAGGCATGTCACCCAAGGCCTGAGCGCAGCGTCCAAGATTGTATTCGGCGATTTGCTGCGTGGCCGAATATTGAGCCGCGCGGGCGAAATATTTCCTGGCTTCGGCGACGTCACCCAAGCGGTAATTGACCACGCCAAGGTTGTAGAACAGGCGCGGTTTCTCCAGACCCGCCTCGGCGGCACGTACGAATAGCGTGCGAGCACGCTGCAAATCATCCGCGCGGAAGGCCGCAATGCCCGCCTTCAGATCAAGCAGGGCTGTGGACTGAGCCGCAGCCGCCCACGGCCACACCGCGAGAGCCGCCAACAGCGAGGCACTCGCAAAACTCAAAAAAACGTCAGGAAGCCGAAAGCGGCCAGCGAAACACCGAGGCATGGCCCCAGTGTAACGTCGACGTGGGGAAAATCAGCAATCGCTGTGCGCTGGTATCAGCGACGGTTGCCAAGCAGGTTGTCGATCGCACCATCAACCGCCGGCACCAGCTCGCGGGCATCGATCATGCGGTCCAGGTCACCAAGCGAGCTGGCGTCGGCGTCATCGCCTCCCAACGACGATCCCAAGGCATCACTCAAACTGTCCAGCAAATCATCAGCCGCCTCATCCTGAGTGGCCTGACGGTCAACTCGCGGATTGTCACGCTCGGCAAATGGCAGAGAAATGCGGTTGACGATCACTTCGTCGAATGACTCGTCAGTACCCACCACATCCATGGTGATGTCGAAATCATCCGCCCAGGCGACCACTGGCGACAATGCCATCAGCGCCACCTGCAATATCCGATGTTTCATAAACTCCCTCCTATCCTTTGCCAACCGCAACACTCAGCGGTATGCGCAAGGACTTTTTTGTATTGCCATAGGTGACGGTCGCGATCAGTTGTCCTCCCGCCGCATCAACCCCCACCAACGGCAGACTTAATACGTTGACGCCAGCCCGCAGCTGCCCACTCCAGGCAAACTCGCGCAATTCCGGCTGCCCTTCCAGCACCACATTGGATGGCAGTGCCACTTCAAACTCGACATGCTCAAAAGCCTGTGGCGCATCAATCTTAAGCGCCACCATCTGCGTCTGACCAAGCGGCAGACTCACGGTTTCCATGCCCGCCGCTGGCGTTAACGAGCGTCCCAGCATGAAGGTCATACCACAGACCATAACGATGGACGCGGCCAAGGCCAGCGGGTGATCAACCAACCGTCGTAGCGTCGGGCGGCCACCACCAGAGGCCTGCCGCAGAGCACGTGCGGCAAAATCCGCCGGCATGGCGGCAACGGGAATCGCCCTGAGAGACGCTTGCAGCTGTTGCTCACGCGCAAGGGCACCTGTGCAAGCGCGGCAATCTTCGACATGGGCTCGCAACATGGCCTCAGCGGCGGGGTTCAGATCCCCCCGTACCAGCTCTGGCAACAAGTTACGAACATCTTGGCAACGCATGACCGATCCTGTATCGAGTTATTTCACGCTCACACGTTCTCGCACGTCGAAAGGTTCCGCGATGGACTGATCATCGAGCAAAAGTTTTTTCAGGCGTGCGCGCGCGCGATGGACCCGCGATTTCAAAGTCCCCAGTGGGACGTCCAGAATGCCTTCAAGTTCGACCAGCGTGTACCCTTCCACATCATGCATCAAAATCAAGGTGCGATGTGCTTCGCTGAGTTGATTCAGCGCCGATTGCACGGCACCAAGATCGGTCCGTAACTGCAGGTAGTCCTCCGCGCTCAACTGCGCATCAACCTGATCAAGGTTCTGCTCTTCCGGCAACTCTGATTCGTTGAGGGGCTCTAACTTCCGCCGCCGCCATTTGTCGATGAACATGCGGTACAGCACACGGCTGGCCCACGGCCGAATCTGCTCAATATTGGCCAATTCGTCGCGACGCGGATACAGCTTGACCAGAACCTCCTGGACCAGCTCTTCGGCGTCCAGAGGATCGTTGGTCAAGCGGCACGCCAATCGAAACAAAGATTCGATGTGCGGCGCCAAGCGCTGCTCGAAATCCGATTTCGGCCGTGCATTTGCCCAGAAACTGAGAATTGCAGCCATGATTCAACCTATGTGTACATCCGGGTCGGCAAGCAAGTGACATACCAGTCGTCTTGTGACGGGCGGTCACACGCCGTAAACCGCGACCTGCGCCACAGAATGTTCAATATAGGGTGAAAAAAAGGTGTGCGGCGCAGCTCAGAGCTGCTCGAGGATGGCTTCGGCCGAGGACACGGTGATACCGCCTGCCGGCTCCACCGCCAAATGTGTAACCAGGCCGTCGTCGGCGATCAACGCAAACCGCTGACTTCGGGTACCCATGCCGAACTTCTGCCCATCCAGCATAAGACCCAGCGCACGCGTCAGTTCGGCGTTGCCATCAGCCAGCATGGTGATTTCGCTGGCGTTTTGCGATTTACCCCAGGCGTCCATGACAAACGCATCGTTGACCGCCATACAGATAATACGATCAACTCCCTTGGCTTTGATCACATCGGCTTTGACCACGTAACCTGGCAAATGGGTCAAGGAGCAGCCCGGCGTAAACGCCCCAGGCACTGCAAAAAGGACCACTTTCCGCCCCGCGAACAAAGCCGCGCTGCTGACCGCTTCCGGTCCTTTTTCGCCCATCACATGGACTGTTACATCCGGTATCGCTTGCCCAACTTCTATCATGCTTGTCTCCTCAGGTATTTCAGGTTGCGTGGGCGTCTATGCGGCCCACTGCTGCATCAACGAGGCCACCATTGGCTCCATGCGCGTTAGCCCGGCATCACGCCCCAGCTGCAACGCCTGTTCGCCGGATGCCCCCTTGAGAAACGCACCCAGGGCAAGCAAGGCGCCGACGCGATTACTGCTGGCGCAGTGCACCAACACCGGCTTGCCGTCGTACTTGTCCAGCCAGTCATTGAGCAAGCGGGCATTGTCCTGGCTCAGATCAGCCGGGCTGGATACGGGAATCTGCAGATAGTCCAGCCCCAGCTGCTCGACCAAAGCTTGCTCATCCCATTCCATTTCCTCATCGGGTCGCAGGTTCATCACCGCAACAACACCCGCTTGCGCGGCGGCCTGAAAACCTGCTGCATCCGGCTGGCCGGCGCAGATCAAATGGGGGCGTGGATCAAACTGATAAGGCGTATTGAGTTGCGGGGACATGGGGACTCCGTAAAAAACTGCGCTGTTAACTGTCGTGTTCGGGTTCGTGTTCGGCGCCGGGCAGCTGGCAATACCAAGCCACGCCATCGGCATCAAGCTCGCGAGAAATCATCCGCCGACTGATCAGGCAGTTGAGGTGGGCCAGTGTCTCCCCGATCGCAAGCATGACATGTGCTCCACGGATACTGCGCTTGAACAGGACGGAAAAGCAATCCATGGCGCGACGCGGCTCGGACAAATGATCAAACAAGCGTTCAAGCGCGCGTTCATGTGAACGCAACAGTTGCGTCAGGCGTGCATGCAAGCCATAAAACGGCTCTTGATGAGCCGGCAGCACCAGCACATCGTTGGGAATGCGGTTGCGAATGCGATGACAGGACTCCAGCCACTCACCGAGGGGATCGCCGGCGGGCTCCGTCGGAAACAAACTGACATTCGAGGAAATGCGCGGGATCACCTGATCACCGGAGATCAAAACCTTGAGCGCCGGGCAATACAAGCAGGCGTGCTCCGGCGAATGCCCCATGCCCACAACAATCTGCCAATAGCGGCCACCGATCTCGATGGTCTGGCCATCACTCAAACGCCGGAACTGATCGGGCAGTTCGCCGATGGCCTGACCAAATTCGCCAAAACGTTCGCGATAAACCGTTAACGCGCGGTCATCGAAACCCGCCTCGCGGTAAAACTTCACCGCCGCGTCCGGCGCCGGGCGCCCAGTATCCGCCACCAGATTGCGACACATCAGAAATTCCGTGCGTGACATCCACAGCTCACAGCCAAATCGCTCGGTCAGCCAACCCGCCAAACCGACATGATCCGGATGCATGTGGGTCACGATCACCCGGGTAATCGGCCGCCCTTGCAAATCGCACTGGAAAATCTGCTCCCACACCTCGCGCGAGGCCTGATCACTGATTCCGGTATCAACCACCGTCCAGCCGTCGCCATCCTCCAACAACCACAAATTGATGCGCGACAAAGCAAATGGCAGGGGCATATGCAGCCACCAAACCCCGTCGGCAACAGGGTGAATTGCACCCGGCTCCGGCGCGACATCGCAGCCCCAGGGATAAGTCAAAGCTTTCACGGTTTGCGGGGCGTGAACGAGAGGCGGCGTTGAGGCTTTTGACGTCATCCAGCGACGTTAACCCGACCTCGCTATTTTTCCAAGACGACGTCGAACCACCCTCAAGTCCACACCACAGCGGCCGATACACCTTTCGCCAGCCCCCAAGCCACGAATTTCACCATGGACTTAGCCACTCTTGTAGGACTCATCGTCGGAACAATCGTCTTCATCATAGCGGTCCTGATCGGCGGCTCCGGGATGGGGCCGTTTATCAATGTTCCCAGCATCCTGATTGTTATCGGCGGGTCGTTCAGCGCGACTTTGATGCGTTTTCCGATTCGGGAATGCTTCGCCGCGATGAAAACCGGTTTCGGACGTGCGTTCCGCGAGCATGTGGACGATCCCATGGCCTTGATCGAAACCGCCAAGGAGCTGGCCGATGTGGCGCGCAAAAAGGGCTTGATCGCGCTGGAGAACGTCAGCGTGGCCAACCCATTGATGGCAAAAGGGGTTCAGTACTGCAGCGACGGGCGCGATGCCGAGTTCATCCGCGAAATGATGACCAAAGAAATCAACGCCTCGATCGCACGTAACGAAATGGGCGAAAAGATCTTTCGCTCCCTGGGCGATGCGGCCCCCGCCTTCGGCATGATCGGCACTCTGGTGGGCCTGGTCCAGATGCTGTTGGAACTGTCCGATCCCACCAAAATCGGCCCGGCCATGGCGGTGGCCCTGCTGACCACTTTGTACGGCGCTTTGCTCGCCAATCTCTTGTTTTTACCACTGGCCGACAAACTCGACACCCGGGCGCAGCAAGAGCGGCAAAGTCGCCAGCTGATCCTGGACAGTATTCTGGGCATCAACGCCGGCGTTTCGCCACGCGTACTTGAAGAGACATTGCTGGTGGGCATGCCGCAGCAAACGCCGAAAACCGAGAGTGCCGGCGCCGACTCCACCGCCGCCGAACCGGCATGAATGCCCCTCAACCCAAAAAGCTCCCAGGTGGCCTGCCGCCGTGGATGGCCACCTTCGCCGACATGATGGCGCTGATGATGACGTTCTTCGTCCTCCTGTTTGCCTATTCAAAAGTCGAGGAGGAGAAGTTCAAGCAAATGGCCGGCTCAATGGCCCAAGCCTTTGGCGGGGTGCAGTACATCAAAAGCAACAGCGAAGATTCGATTCCTGGCATGGAAGCCGGCGTGATGTCGCGTACCGGCTTTACCCCGATTCAGTTTGATCCCAAATCAGGACGCATCATCACGCAACCGTTGCAAGGCGCAAATCACGGCCAGAACGAGCAGGACAGCGACGCTGAAGAACTGCTCAAAGAGCTGCAGGACGCGCTCAGCGAAGATGTCGAGGCTGGCTCCGTGGTGATCGAGAAAAAGCAGCACGACATCGTGATTCGCTTTCCTGAGCATGTGTCGTTTGCCTCAGGCAAAGCCGATCTGGTGGATCGCGCCATTCCCTTGATCAGCCGCATCGTGGGGCTGATTAGCTCAGACAAAATGCTCATCGTGGCCGGCCACACCGACAACCGTCCAATCGCTGGCGGCGAGTTCAAATCCAACTGGGAACTCTCGGCGGCGCGCGCCGCCTCCGTCGCCGATCAGATGCTGAGCAAGAAGCACATCAACCCCAGTCGACTGGTCGTCGCGGGTTATGCAGACACGCGCCCCATCGTGCCCAACGACACCGCCGGAAACAGAGCAAGAAACCGCCGCGTCGAAATCATCGTGCGGCAAGGTGACGATGCCAATATGGCGATGACCAACGAGGACGAAGGCTATCTGGATTAAGCCTGCTTGTAGTAGTCCGGGCGCCCGTTGGTCCACAGCTCACCCCACAAATGGCCTCCGCCATCCACGGTGAGCACCTCGCCGGTGACAAAACTGCCTGACGGCCCCGCCAGATAGATGCACGCCTCGGCGATTTCCATCGCCGTTCCCGGTCGCCGCATGGCATTGGCATTGGGGAATTCACGCACCGCCTCTTGCGGATAAACATCCAGGCCACGCGTGGCGGTCAAGCCCGGCGCCACACAATTGACCCGAACATTCAGCGGCGCCCATTCGATCGCCACCGTGCGCGTCGCCCCAATGACGCCTGAGCGTGCCGCCACGGTGTGTGCCACGCCCGGCATACCGCGGTTGGTGACCACGACCACATTCACAATGGCACCCGGCGTTTCATGGTCACGCCAGAAACGCGCGGCACGCTGCATCATGTACCAAGTGCCATTAAGGTTATTCGTAATAACCGCGTTCCAACCTTTGTCGGCAAAGTCGATCGCGTCTTGGGGAAACTGACCACCGGCATTGTTGACCAAAAAATCCAGTCTCCCGAACTCTTCACCAATGCGCGCGTACAAGGCATCAACTTGCTCAGGCTCGCGCACATTGCAGGTCAGCGGCAACACCTTGGCGCCGTGCTGCGCGGCGAAATCCGCCACAGCCTGAAGCTTTTCCTCGGTGCGACCGCAGACCACCACCTGCGCCCCCAGACGGGCAAACAGCAAAGCCGTCGCCGCGCCGATTCCACTGCCCCCTCCAGACACCAAAGCGACTTTGCCGGCGAACAGATCCGAGCGATATACCGTCGGCGCGCTCCAGTATTCAGTGAGGAAGGTGTTGTCTGTCATCTTTTGTCCCGAAACATTCGTCAATCAGAGGGCTGCGAGAGCGGCTCGCAACCTGCGCAGCCCGCAACTCGCCTAACCTCGCCCGAGCAAATCGTCAGAAATAATGATCTTGCGCACTTCCGTGGTTCCGGCGCCGATCTCCAGCAACTTGTTTGCGCGGTACAGACGGTTGATCTCCGACTCCCAGATGTAGCCCGTGCCGCCGTGGATTTGTACTGCCTCATTGAGCACTTTGTTCAGCGTTTCGGCGACATACATCACACCGGCCGCGGTGATCTTGTGGATATCTCCACGGCCGCCGTCTTCTTCTCCAATGACGTTGGCCGCACGCAAAGTCTGGTAGGTGAACAAGCGCATCGACTCCACCCACACATACATGTCGGCGATCTTTGAGCGAATCATTTGGAAACTGGCAATCGGCTTTCCGAACTGCTCACGCTGAGTCGCGTACTCAATCGATAGTTGCAGCGCACGCTCGGCAATACCCAGACAGATGGGTGAAATCATCGCGCGCTCCAGGTCCAGGCCGCTCATCACCACCTTAACCCCACGATTCTCCTCACCCACCAGGTTTTCCGCCGGCACACGGCAATCGTCGAAGACCAGCTCGGCGGTTTGACTGCCGCGGAACCCCATCTTGATCAGTTTCTGGGCCACCTTGAAGCCCGGAAAATCTTTCTCAATCAGGAATGCAGAAATCCCCTGAGAGCGCTTTTCCGGATCGGTCTTGGCGTAGACCAGCAACACGTCCGCGACGGGTCCGTTGGTGATGTAGATCTTGCGACCGTTCAAGATATATTCATCGCCTTCGCGTCGCGCCGTTGTGCGCATCGAACCCAGGGCATCCGACCCGGCGCCCGGCTCCGTCAACCCCAGCGCGCCAATCATCGTGCCTTTCACCATCCCGGGCACATATTTCTGCTTTTGCGCGTCATTGGCGTTGCGCAAAATGTTGTGCAAACACAGGTTCTCATGAGCCACCCAGGACAAGCCCAGCGCGTAATTCCAGCGCGATATGGCCTGAAGCACCAAGCCGCTGGTCATGATGTCCATACCCGCACCACCAAATTCCGGCGGCGCGGTCACACCCATGAAGCCGTTCTCACCAATTTTGGGAAAAGCCTGGTCCGGCCACCACTCTTCGTCGTCCATACGCTGGGCCAGCGGATACAGCTCTTTCTCGGCGAATCGATTCGCCTGATGAAGAATTTCCGCTTCGTCATCCGACAGACCCGTGAAGGCCTGCATTACGCTTTGTCCCGTCATAGCTCGTTCTCGATTTGTCTCAAGTGTCTCTAAACATTTGCAGGAGCATGTTGACGATCATCATGCCGACGGCGCGACGCAAATCTCATCAATCAATCCCCATTCCAGCGCCCGCTCGGCGCGAATTCTTTTGCCCGACAGACCCCACCAGGCCAACCGCTGACGCCCAATACGCCGCGCGATACTGATACAGCCGCCCGCGCCGGGGATCAGTCCCATACCCACTTCCGGAAGCTGAAACCACGCTTTCGCGTCCGCGCTGACACGGCCCGCAAAAGCCGGGAATTCAATCCCCGAACCGATGCACCCGCCATGCAGGTGAACCTCAACGCGGTCTGCCACGCGGGCCAGAAACCGCCCAGGCACCGCCAGCAACCGAACCAGATGGCCACTCGCGCTGTCAGGCACGCTGCCGAATTCCTTCAAATCACCACCGGTGCTGAAACAATCGCCGCGTGCCTGCAATGAAACACGACGAATGCTGTCGTCCGCCTCAACCAAACGCAGCATTTCTATCAACGCATCGCGCATCTCCACCGACATCGCATTGCGATTGGCCGGTCGATTCAACGTCGCGCTGAGTACTTCGTCAGAGCGCTGGATCAGCACCGCGGGTCCGTCGTCATGAGCCACTTCGGGCTGCTCGGCCAGTGTCGTCAACCAGCGCGCATATTCGGCGCCCCCTTGCAGGGTGGCGTACACTGCCGATTCGACATTTAACGCAGCATCCAGCGGCATGCGCTCCGTCACCCGCAGCAGATCGACAAAGCTGGTCGCTGCAACCGGATTGCGCTGAATACGCTCGAGCAGACGTTGTGCCGCTTCCGGCTCATCCACAACCACATCGCAGGCCAGCGAAATCAGCGCCTCTTCGGCCTGTGCGCAGTGGCTACGATCGCCATCGCGCACCCCAATCACAGGACACACCAGAGTTTTCATCCAGGCTGCCACCGCTGCCGCATCGGCCAAACCCTGTGTGCTCGCCAGATCGATGACCAATGCCGCGTGTTCGCCCCACGGCGAAAAGGCCTGGGGCGCAATACCCGCGCGACACCACGCACTCAGCGCAGCGCCATCAAGCACGGCGCGCCTCGCGAAACATCGAATATGAGTCTGACTCACGTTTCATCCAAACATTCTGACATGAATCAAACAAATATCCCATTCATCTCATTTTTTTGTTACTTTGAGCAAAATGAGCCTGACTCACGAAACGAGGTAAGCATGTCTGAAGAAGTCCTGATTGAGCGTCGCGGCGCGGTCCAATGGATCACCATCAACCGTGAAGCCCGCCGCAACGCCATGAACGCCGACGTTATCGGTTTGATCTCACAGGGCATCGCCGATGCCGTGGCCACGGAAGCCCGCGCGATTGTGCTCACCGGAGTGGGCGACAAAGCCTTCTGCGCCGGAGCTGACCTGACCAAAGGGGTTAAGGGCTTTGCCTTCGATGTGGATTTCTCGCGCCCGCGTCACTACATCGTGCAACTGTTCAAGCAGCTGCAGGATTGCCCGCTGCCGGTCATCGCCCGTGTCAATGGTGCCGCCATGGCCGGCGGTTTCGGACTGGTCTGCGCCTGCGACATGGCTATCGCTGCCGACGACATCAAAATTGGCACCTCGGAATCCAAAATCGGCCTCACCCCGATGATGATCCTGCCCTACATGATCCGCGTGCTGCCGCCACGCAAGCTGCAGGAAATGTGCATCACCGGCGAAGTCTTCACGGCCGCCGAAGGCCTGGAATGGGGCCTGTTCAACTATGTGGTGCCGCGCGAGCAACTGGATGAGAAGCTCGACTGGCTGCTGGACCGTGTCGTGCCACGCTCACCCACCGCCATCCGCTTGGGTAAGCAGGCGTATTCCGCAACCCGCGACATGGATCTGCGCAGCGCCCTGGAATATGCCCAGGCCATGGTGCCAATCATGTCTTCCACCCAGGATGCCGCCGAAGGCCTGGCCGCGTTCCAGGAAAAACGCGCGCCGCAGTGGACTGGGAATTAATTCGAGCACCGGCAGTACAGCACCTCGATGCGATTTGAAGCTTTGTTCCGGCGTAATCGGGACGCTTCGGCGCAACGTTCGCGCTAGAACATAGCTACAAAGCGCTGCGACACGGTAGCGGCCAACAAAGATCACAGGACCAATCATGAGCGAAAAAATCGTACGTATCGGCTGCGGCGCCGGTTTCTGGGGCGACTCAGCGGAAGGCCCCAAACAGCTGGTCGCATCCGGTGAAATCGACTACCTGGTGCTCGACTATCTGGCCGAGATCACCATGTCGCTGCTGGCCAAAGCGCGCAGCAAAAAGCCTGACCTGGGCTACGCCACGGATTTCCCCATGGTGGTGGGAAAACTCGCCCCGCACCTGAAAAAACAGGGCATCAAAGTCGTCACCAACGCCGGTGGCGTCAATCCACAGGCATGCAAAGCGGCGATCGAAGCGCAACTGGCTGAAGCCGGCGTAGAACTGACCGTGGGCATCGTCACTGGTGACGATCTGATGCCCCATCTGGATGCCTTGAGCGACACCAAAGAAATGTTTAACGAGGCCAGTTTCCCAGCCAAGCCCTGGAGCGCCAATGCTTACCTCGGCGCGTTTCCGGTGGCCGCCGCACTGGATGCTGGCGCCGATATTGTCATCACCGGTCGCTGCGTGGACAGCGCCGTGGTGCTCGGCCCGCTGATTCATGAATTCGGCTGGCAGGCTGATGAGTACGACAAACTCGCCGCCGGCAGCCTGTGCGGCCACGTGCTGGAATGCGGCGCACAAGCCACAGGCGGCATCACCACCGACTGGGAGCTGGTCGCCGATGATTGGGACAACATGGGCTTTCCCATCGCCAGTTGTGTGGCCGACGGCAGTTTTGTGCTGGGCAAACCCGCCGGCACCGGCGGGCGCATCGTGCCGCAAACCACCGCCGAGCAGATCGTCTACGAAATTGGTGATCCCGGCAGCTATCTGTTGCCCGATGTCACCTGCGATTTCCGTGACATCAAACTGGAAAGTGTCGGCGAACAATTGGTCCGCGTCAGCGGTGCCAAAGGCCGCGCGCCCAGCGATCAATACAAAGCCTCGGTGACCTACCAGGATGGTTTTCGCGCAACGGGGATGATGATGCTGGGCGGGCGCCAGGCCGCGGCCCGCGCAGAGAAAGTGGCCGAAGCGATTCTCAAACGCTGCCGTCGCCTGTTTGCTGAACGCGGCGTGGCCGATTTCGACCGCACCAGCATCGAGGTGCTGGGCACAGAAACCAACTGGGGCGCTCAAGCCCGCGCCCGCGGCACCCGTGAAGTCGTTCTGAAGCTGTCTGTGCAGCACCAGGACAAAGCGGCGCTGGAATTGTTCGGACGCGAGTGCATCCCGCCGGCCACCGCCATGGCTCAAAGCATCACCGGCTTCGCCGGCGGCCGCCCCTCCCCCACACCGCTGGTTCGGCTGTTCTCCTGTCTGGTGCCGAAAACCCTGTTGCCGATCGGCGTGCAGGTCGGCGACAAGACCCTGGATTTCAGCCTACCCACACCCGGTGGCGCGGTGTCACCCGCTGCCGAGTCGCAAGCCTCCAATGAGAAAATTTCTGACGGCGAGGTGGAAGTCCCGCTGATCAAGCTGGCTTACGGTCGCAGCGGGGACAAAGGCAACGCTGCCAATATCGGGGTGATGGCGCGCCGCCCGGAATTCGTGCCGGTGTTGCGTGGCCAGCTCACCGCAGACGCGGTCAAAACCTACTTCGCTCATTTCAGCGAGGGCCCGGTTGAACGCTTTGAATGGCCAGGCCTGGATGGTTTCAACTTTCTGCTGCACGACGTGCTTGGCGGCGGCGGTATCGCCTCGCTGCGACATGACCCGCAAGGCAAAATGCTGGCCCAAATCCTCATGGACATCCCACTCAAAGTGCCGCAGCGTTGGCTGAGCGAAGGCCTCGTTCAGGCCTGATTGCGCACCATGAGCCAGCCCAGACCTGACCGAGAGCAGCGCCGCCGCGCGATCCTCGACGCTGCACGCGAGACTTTCTGCGAACGCGGTTTCGACAATGCTGCGGTGTCGGAGATCGCTGCGCGCGTGGGTGTGGTCGAAGGCACGGTCTATCGCTACTTCGAAAGCAAACATGACCTGCTCATGCAGGTACTGACCGACTGGTATCACGCCATGTTCGGCGACTACGCCGACGCGCTGGCTGGCGTCAACGGCGCCCGCACACGGTTACGCCTGCTGATCTGGCGTCACTTGCGCACCATCCATGATGCGCCGGAGCTGTGCCGCCTGATGTTCCGCGAGGCGCGGGATGATGTGGGCGAGGCCAACGCGGAGCTCCGCACCCTGAACCGGCGCTACACGCGTTTTCTGGTCGATGTACTGGAAGAAGGCGTCAGCCAAGGTGAATTTCGTGATGGTGTCGCGCCCAATCTGTTTCGCGATCTGGTCTACGGCGGGATCGAGCACTACTGCTGGCGCTACCTCACCGGCCAAGGTGAGCTCGACATCGATCTGGCCGCCGAGCAAATCAGCGACATTTTCTGCCACGGCATCGCCGGCCCGGGCGATGAGCTCAGCCGCGAAACACGCCGCCTGTCGGAGCTGGTTTCGCGCATGGAACAACTGCTGCCCGAGGACACCCGGGCTGCCCATTTACCCGCAAAGATACAATCGTCATGAACACACAACATTGGCCCTTTGACACCGTTCTGGTGGCCAACCGCGGTGAAATCGCGGTGCGAATATTGCGCAGCATTCACGCCGCCGGTCTGCGTGGTGTGGTGGTCTACCACGCGGCCGATCGCCTCAGCCCCGCGGTGACCGAAGCAGACGTTGCCGTGGAAATCACCGGCGACACCCCGGTCGCCGCCTACCTTGATGGCGCCCAGATCATTCAGGCCGCGAAAGATTCCGGGGCCGGGGCGATTCATCCGGGCTATGGCTTTCTGTCCGAGAACGCACCGTTTGCCCGCGCAGTGGCTGAGGCCGGGATCATCTTTGTCGGGCCGACGCCGGAGCAGATCGAACTCATGGGTGACAAGGTGCGCGCCCGTGCGTTTGTCGAAAAGGCTGGCTTTCCGGTGGCCCCGTCCGCGATTGAAGACGACGACCCCGCGACCTTCGTGGAGCGCGCACGCGAGGTGCCCTTCCCGATTCTGATCAAACCCGCCGCTGGCGGTGGCGGCAAAGGCATGCGCGTGGTGCGCGACCCGGCAAATCTGGAAACTGAAATCGAACGCGCCCGCAGTGAAGGCCAGCGCTATTTTGGCGACGGCCGTCTGTACGTGGAGCGCTACATCGAGAACCCGCGGCACATCGAAGTGCAGGTTCTGGGCGACAGCCACGGCAATGTGGTGCATCTGTTTGAACGTGAGTGTTCGGTACAACGGCGTTTCCAGAAGATCATTGAGGAAACCCCCTCACCGGCGTTGACGCCGGAACTGCGCAACACGATCTGCGAGACCGCTGCCGGGATTGCCCGCTCAGCCGGTTACGTCAATGCCGGTACCGTCGAATTCATCTACGGCGAAGGCGGTGAGTTCTACTTCCTGGAAACCAACACACGCCTGCAGGTCGAACACCCGGTCACCGAACAGATCACCGGTGTCGATCTGGCTCTGCAGCAGCTGCGCATCGCTGCCGGCGAAGCGCTGCCTTTCAAACAGGACGAAATCACAAGCCACGGTCACAGCATCGAGTTTCGCATTTACGCCGAAGACGCCGCGGCTGGCTTCACTCCGACCACGGGGCCGGTTTTGCAATGGACCCCTCCGCAAGGCGAAGGCGTGCGCATGGACAGCGGCATCGCCCAGGGACAAGCGGTGACTGCGGCTTTTGACCCCATGCTGGCCAAGTTGATTGTGACCGGCGAGGACCGCGAGCAAGCCTGCGCCCGTGCCGATCAAGCTCTGCGCCAATTGATTCTGCTGGGCTGCAAAACCAACACCAGCTTCCTGCGTCAGGTTCTCAACCATCCCGCCTTCATCAGTGGTGACGTGCACACCGGTTTTCTCGATGCGCACCCGGAACTGGCCAGCGAACGCGAGCTGGACGAGACCACGCTGAACAAGTTGCTCGCAACGGCAGCAGCCATGACCCGGCCGATGCGCGATATCGCCGATGCAGTGCCGGCGATGCACGCCGCCATGGGCGGGTGGAGAAACTGATGAAACACGGATTCAAATTCAAAGACGCCGAGTACGATGTCGGCCTGTCGCGCAGCGGCGACGGTTATCGCCTGCACCTCAACGGTCAGACGTGGCCCTTCACCTTGCACCCTGGCGAAGAAGGCAACTGGATACTGAGCAGCCAAAATGGCGGCCGCACGGTGATCGACCATCTGGCCGTGGCCGTTGATGGGGACGATGTGCACATCCACCTGGATGGCGAAACCCACAGCCTGCGCTTTGAACACGCTCTGGAGCGCTTGGCTCAGCTCAATGAAGCCGGTGCGGCGGATGCAATTCGTGCCGCCATGCCGGGCAGCCTGATTTCGCTGTCCGTAGCCACAGGTGATGCGGTCAAGAAGGGCCAAACCTTGCTGGTCATGGAATCGATGAAGATGGAAACCACAATCGTGGCGCCGCGCGATGGCGTGATCGCCGAGGTGCTGGTCGCAGCGGGTCAAACCTTCGACAAAGACGCTGTACTGCTCTCACTGGAATCCCAGGACGAGGACAACGAACAATGAAACGCATCAACAGCGCAATCAACACCAACTCGGCCGACTTTCAGGCCAACGCCGAACACAACCGCCGCCTCGCCGCCGAATTTCGCGAGAAACAACGCGCCGCGCGGCACGACCGCCCGCAACGCGACATCGACCGCCTGCGCAAGCAGAACAAGCTGACCGTGCGCGAGCGCATCGAACGCCTGCTCGACCCGGGCACGCCATTCATGGAACTGTCCTCACTGGCCGCCAACGAAATGTACGACGGCAGCGTGCCAGGCGCAGGCTGTGTGACCGGCATCGGCATCGTCTCCGGCCGCGAGGTGGTCATCAACGCCGGCGACCCCAGTGTCAAAGGTGGCGCGTGGTATCCGATCACCATCAAGAAAACCGTGCGCGCGCTGGACATCGCCATCGAAAACCGCTTGCCGGTGGTGCATCTGTGCGACTCCGCGGGCGGGTTCCTGCCCGAACAGGCCGAACTGTTTGCCGACAAGTACTATGCCGGGCGGATCTTCCGCAATCAGTGCACGTTGTCCAAGATGGGCGTGCAGCAGGTGTCCGTGGTTCTGGGGCACTGCACTGCAGGCGGCGCTTACGTACCGGGTCTGTCCGATTACAACGTCATCGTGCGCGGCACCGGCGCGATCTTCCTAGCCGGCCCACCGTTGGTCAAAGCGGCGACTGGCGAGGAAGTCAGCGTTGATGAACTGGGTGGTTGCGACATGCACACCTCGGTCTCCGGCACTGCCGACTACCCGGCGTCCAGCGAAGACGAAGCCATTGCCATTGCGCGCGACATCGTGGCCCAGTTCAAAACGCCGGACAAAACACGCATCGAATGGCAGGAACCGGAAGAGCCCTACTACGACCCGAACGAGCTCTACGGCATCATTCCGCGCGACATCAAGCAGCAGTTCGACATCCGTGAGGTCATCGCGCGCATCGTCGATGGCTCACGCTTCCATGAATACCAACCCAAATACGGCACCACCCTGATCTGCGGCTATGCCCACATCTGGGGCTACAAGGTCGGCATCATTGGTAACAACGGCGTGCTGTTCAATGACTCGGCACTCAAAGGGGCGCACTTCATTGAACTGTGCAACCAGAACAAGGTGCCCATTATCTTCCTGCAGAACATCACCGGGTATATGGTCGGGCGCGAGTATGAACGCGCCGGCATCACCAAAGATGGGGCCAAAATGATCATGGCGGTGACCGGCTGCGAAGTGCCCAAATTTACCGTCATGTGCCACGGCTCATTTGGCGCCGGCAACTACGGCATGTCCGGTCGCGCCTTTGACTCGCGCATGTTGTTTGCCTGGCCACAACACCAGATTTCAGTGATGGGGGCGGAACAAGCGGCCAACACCTTGGCCGAAGTCAAAGTGCGCCAATTGGCCCGCGCCGGCGAAACCCTGACACCCGAACAGATCGAAGAGATTCGCCAACCGGTGCTGGCCGAGTTCAAACGCAAATCCTCGGCATACTGGTCCACCTCGGAGATCTGGGACGACGGCATTCTCGACCCGGTCGATACCCGCAATGCCCTGGGCATGGCCATTTCAGCCGCACTCAACGCACCGATTCGCGACCCGAGCTACGGGGTTTTCCGCATGTAGCAGACGGTGCCCACCGTGCTTTGCGGATGGGCACAAGCCATCCCGCCTGCGCTATGCTGTTCTGCTAACAACAAAAAGGCGTGTGGAGCGCTCAAGCACTGCCAAGACGGTGCAAGCCCACGCGCTTAAATCAGAACAGGAGACCACCATGAGTCATTTTTCATGGCGCACGCAGACTGCGGCGCTCTGCGCCGCCGCTATGCTGTGCGCTTGCAACGGCGGGCGCGCGGACGTCGAAAGCATCGCACGCAACAGCGACGGATCGGCTTACGCGCCTACCGGCGCACGCATCGCATTGCCCGATTGGCAACCGATAGCCGCGCGTCCGGTCAGTGTGCAAACCCAGTTGGCACGTGACACCATTCTCGGGCCCAATGCGGTCGAGGATGGCAAGGTCAAACTCTGGTGGTTCGGGGTGTCCAGTTTTGTCGTCAGCGGCGGCGGACATCTGTGGCTGATGGATGCCTGGGAACCAATCGGCCTGCAAGCCAATTACGTGCCGATAGGTCGCGAAGAGATTGCCGCGATTCAGCCCGAAGCCATTTTTATCGGTCACGGCCACTTTGACCATGCCGCCGATGCCGGATACATCGCCGGCCGCAGCGGCGCTGTTGTTGTCGGCTCCGAAGAGATTTGCACCTCGGTGCAGGCCGACGCAGCGCAGGAAGGCCTGCAAGACGCTTTCGACTGTCTGATAACCGGTACCGCCGTCATGCCCGCGCCCGGCACCACACAAACGGTGAAGCTGTGGGATGACATGCAACCGATAGCGGTACTGCAACATATTCACAGTGCGGCGTCGCCGCAGACCTATCAGGTGGGTGACACGCCCTTCATCCACGTACCCAACTTGCTACCTTTCCTGGGCTACCTCAACAGCGATCCCGAGGAATGGTTGCGCTTTCTGAGCACCCTGACCTTGGAACAGGGCGGGACCTGGGCCTATCACTTTCAGTTCGGTGACTTCACGCTGCTTTGGCATGACTCCACCGGCCCGATCGTCGAATCGGATGCCGACGGTGCCGCAGTGCAAGCGGCGCTGGACAGCTTCCCCGGCTGTGTGGACGTTCAACTCGGCGCCATTGTCGGCTTCGATCAGCCAATATCCGGCTTACGTGATCCACGCCTGTATGTTGAGCATGCCCATCCACGGGTGTTTTTGCCCAACCACCACGACGCCTGGGCGCCCGTTATCGGTGGTGGAGCTGCGGCCTACCAGACCGAATGGCAACGTGAAATGGCCAGCCTGGAACACCCGCCCTTGGTCGATTACCTCACCGATCCACAGGACTATATGGTTGCGCGCAGCTACGACATCCACGATCCGATCTGGGCGGAACCCATGCCGGGATCGTCCTGCGCGCGGTCGCGAATCAAAGGTTAACGACGCAATTCCTAGGGTGATTTTCGCGCGGCTTCAAGCATTTTGAGGATGTTGCCGCGCTGCTCGGCTGGCAAGCCGCCCTTGACCAGATCGTCAATCATGATGCGGATCAAATCGACCCACTCCTGCGGGGGCTTGGCACTCGGGTCGCGCGCTTCCAGGAGGTCGATCATCTGATCGGTTTTGTCGATGCCGTCCTGCCAAATGGGATTGCTCGCACCGTATTTCAGCAGCCGCTGAGTCAGCAGCGCACTCCACGCCTTGTCCAGAAAGCGCTTGGCTGGCGCCGGCACATCACGGGCAAAGGTGCTGCGCTCCATCTCAGCAGCAACCACACGGCGGGCTTCACTGATCACGAATTCGCGCCGCTGTGCGGCCTGCTTGCGCTGCAACGCGTAGAAACGCTCGATCTGTTCGTCCTTGAGAGGCTCTGCGTTGGCCATGGATTCGCGCACAAAATCCGGTGACAAATCGAACATTTCGAGCACGCGTGCCAGGGATTCCTGCATTTCCTGCGCTTCGGCCGCATTGACCAAACGATGACGCGCAGCCTTGGTCATGTGTTCATCAATCAGGCTGGCCAGCGGGTGTGAGGCATCGGTGAACACGGAATTGTCAGCGATCGCGGATTTCACCAGCGGCATACGCAAAGGTTCGTGTTGCGCATCCAAATCCCGCGATACCAGCGGGTCCGCCTTCACCTCGTTGAGAAAATGTCCAGCCAGACTGGTGCGTTGAACCGAGATCAATCCACTCTCATAAGAGATGCCGGGCAACGGACGCTTATCCATCAGCGCGAGCAAGTCCGCAGCCAGCAAACCGTCGGTATAACCCTCGCCATCACTCTGTAGCGCCAAACGCGTCAGCATGGCGGTGGTTTTGCCATCGACATCGGTGATCTCGTCAGGCGGTTGCATCCACGCTTTGGTCTCGGCCTTGTCCTGCTCGTCTTCGGGAGCATCTTCGATATGCGACAGGTCGAAAGTGGATTCAACCACCAATTGGGCCGCATCAGAACCCACTTTGCGGAACAAATCGAGCATGCGTTCGTACAGGCGATCAAGATTGCCAATGACATGGCTTTCAAAACTGCTGTACAGCACTTTGCGATTGGGTTTCGGCCAGTCGAGCTGATCAGCCACCTGCTCCAATGCCTGATGCAACCCGGTCGGGGCGACGGCTTTGTTGTCGACAGCCAGCGACATGATCAGGCGCACGCGATTGAAACGGGCGTCAATCTCGGCAATTTTCTTGAAGTAACGAGTCTCAGCGATCAGCAGAGCCTTGGCCATGGCAATCAGGTTGGCGTTGGCACCACCACTCTCTTCTTCTTGCTTGCGCCGACCAGAGCTGTCCTCGGTCATGAACAGACGACTCTCGACCTGACTCAAGATGGCATCACACCAAACGTTGGCGCTTTGCTTGAGCTTACGCGCCAGCTCCATGTTCTTGCGCGCTTCCGCCGGGTTGTGGCCAGCGCTGGCGGGCTTGAGCAGCAAGTCCGCCGTCTTGTCGACATAGCCCGCCACCAGCGGGCGCAGCTCGTCGCGCAGAATCTGGCGCAACTGCTCACGCGCGCTGTTTGCCAGCGCGCTGAGGTCTTCCCGACCTTGCAGGCCGGCCACAGTATGACTTGCCATGATCCCTACCCCGCTTGACCAGATGTTGTTATCGGTTTATCCCCTGATCGCTTAAGACTACGCCGCACAGTGAAGAACGCGCAACGCAGACAGGCGCTTACCACATCAAATCATCTGGGACCTGAAAATCGGCGTAGGGATCGTTTTCATCGGGAGATTGATCCGCGTTGGCATCTGGCACCCAGGTCCGTTGTGGAATCTTCTCGTGCAATTGGCGCGCAATCGATACGGGCAAAAGGTGATACTGACCATCGAATTGCACCAAGCCGAGTTTGCCCGCGGCCAGCTGAGCACGCTGCTGTGCACCAACATACAAATGCTGCACGGTCCCAGCCAAGGTGAAATGGAACGCCGGATCGTCATCCCCAGGCTTGCCCTTTTTGACAGCATGCGCGCCCAACATCTGGCGCACCCAGTCAGCTTGTTCTCGCGCTTTGCGTTGAGCCTCACGTTGTGCATTGAGCTCACGATCACGTTCGCGCTTGTGCGCGTCCAACGCTTTTAACTCGGCGTCGCGCTGCGTTTGTTCCTGACGCTTAGCCTGATGCGCTTGCTTGCCTCGTGGTTTGCGTTTGCGCGTTTCATGCGCCTGCTTTTTTGTGACCAGACCAGCTTTGACCAGTTGATCACGCAGCGAATTGGACATGGCTTGGGGAAACCTGTGAATGATCCTGAATTCTAACGCCCGCGCGGCGCCTGTGTGGAGTTCGCTAACGGTAATCTGGCGGTTCCAGGCGACGCACCAACCGACCGCTCTGTGGAGCCAGCGCCGACCAACCACATGAGGTGTCCAACTCGACCAGAGTGCCGGGTGAAAAGCCCGGAATATTCGCGGGTCGCATAAGCGAAGCGGCTAGCCAGGAAATGCCCGGATTGTGTGCCACAACGATGGCGCTGCCACAGTCGTCCGGCAAGGTCCGCAAGAGCCCCAGAATCTCTCCGGGATCGGCGTTGTACAGCTCATCCATAACGCGAAAGGAGCGCAAGCCCATCAGTTCCGCGGTTTGCTGGGTGCGCGTTGCCGACGAGACCAGTGCGACCTCAGCTGCAAACCCCAGTTGCTCGGCGCGCTGGGCCAGCCGTCGAATCTCCGCCTGACCACGAGCGGTCAATGCGCGTGCATGATCTGCTTGCCAATCAGAGCCTTCAGGAGACGCAGCTTGTCCGTGTCTCAGCAGATACAACTTTGCGGCCATGAGCTATCTCCTAATTCGTGCACAATGGCTGCAGATTCCAGCAGCCGGGGATGTCCACGGCGGACATGTCAAAAGCAACCGATAGACATCAGGGTGCACGCATCGTGCTATTCAGCGGCGGCACCGCGATGAACCCCACAGCGCGCCAACTCAAGCAGTATACGGCCCAGACCCTGCATTTGTTGCCGCCATTCGACTCCGGCGGCAGCAGTGCGGAGTTACGTCGCCACTGGCCGATCGCAGCGGTTGGTGATCTGCGTAGCCGACTCATCGCGCTCGCCGACGACACGCACCCCACGGCCCATTTGCGCGCACAGTTGCTCGACCAGCGCTTACCCGAATCTGACCTTGGTCACGCCCTGCCATCTCTTCTGAAAACCTGGGCAGACGAAGCGTTAGCATTGAATGATGGCGATCCTGACTGGACTTGGTTGTGTGTTCAGCTCCGCACATTCGTCCGCTCGCTGCCACCGGGCTTTGAGCTGGCCGGTGCCAGCTTCGGCAACCTGATACTTGCGGCGGGGCTCATTGTCGGCCACGAGGATTTACCCACGGTCAGCGAACGACTGGCGCATGCCCTGCACGCGCGCGGTCAGGCGCATGCCATCGTGGACGCCAACCTGCATCTGGCGGCGCGCTTGGCTAACGGCCAATGCCTGATCGGCCAGCATCAACTGACGGGTAAAGAACGTTCGCCGATTTCCAGCCCCATCGTGGAGACTTGGCTCAATCAAGGCTTGGACAACATCCAACCGGGGCAGTGTGAAATCAGCGCCACGCTGGCAACGGTCATTCGCCGCGCCGACCTGATCGTCTATGGGCCCGGCAGCTTTCACAGCAGCCTCATGGCCCAGTTCCTCCCCACCGGCGTTTGCGCCGCGATCACCGCGAGCCGCGCGCACAAGGTCTACGTCCCGAATCTGGGCCACGATCCGGAACTTCTGGGCTGCAGCCCCGATGACGCGTTGCACATGCTGACCTCGCGCCTGCGCGACGGCAGCGCCAGCAATACACCTGCGATCGACAGCATTCTCGTGGATACTGCGCGCCGTGGAGACTTCCCTTGTGACGCACCTTGTATAAACGCTGCGCTTGCCACAGCTGACGGCAAAACCCATGATCCCACGCAGTTGGCCCAGGCCCTGCTGGAGCTGCTGTCTGGCCCGTTTACGTCTCGCCTATAAGGACGAGGCCTCGGCACGGCGCGCCGTACAGACTGCTGCTATGAAATACACCGTCAAACCTGTCGTCATCAGTCAACGCAGCCGCGCCGTTACTGGTCTGTTGCGCTGGGTGCTCAAGCCCATGCTGCGCATCTTCTCCAGCGTCTCAGTCTTTGCCCTGATCAAGAATCAGGTGCGTCTGGCCGCGCGTTGGCGTATCCGACTGCATGATCTGCCGATCAACTACGACCGCTACATCAACGGTGTACCGGGACCCATCGTCGGCGATTTCAGTGCCACCGACAAAACCATCATCCTGTATCTGCACGGCGGCGCGTTCCTGATCCCCGCCGTGCCCGAAGTGCATTTGGAGCTGCTTGCGCGCATGTGTCGAAAACTCGATGCGGTGGCGTTTATGCCGGATTACCGTCTGGCCCCGATGCATCGCTTTCCAGCCGCCCTGATCGACTGCGAACGGGCTTACCGCGGCTTGCTGGATGCCGGCTTCAAACCGGAGAAGATCGTCATCGCCGGCGAATCGGCCGGCGGCAATCTGACCCTGGGCTTGCTGCAACGCATTCGCGCCAACAGCTGGCCTATGCCGGCCTGTGCAATTCCCATGTCACCCGTCACCGAACTGGCCCGCGTTCACGTGCCGCTGTCGCGGGTCATCAATCGCCGCAAAGACCCGCTGCTGCCGGTCAACGCGATGGCCAAAATGCTTCAGCTGTACGCCGGCGAGCATGACGCCACCGATCCCGAATTGTCGCCGATCTACGCGGATATGCGCGGTATGCCACCGCTGTTTTTCCTGGTTGGCGAGACTGAAATTCTGCTCGACGATACCTTGATCGCGGCCGAACACGCGCGCCAAGCCGGAGTGAACACCCGCGTCGATGTTTGGCCGCTGCTGCCGCATGCCTTTCCTTTGTTCATACGGCTGCTGCCGGAGGCCTTGCAGGCACGCAACGATATAATCGAATTCATTCGCGAACATACCGATAACAATCCTCAGGAGACCGTATGAGCTACGCCAAGGAATATCAGCGCGCGCTGGAAAACCCGCTCGACTTCTGGGCCGAGCAAGCCCGTCACCTGGAATGGGATAAAACCTGGGACAGCGTGCTGGATGACGCGAATGACCCATTGCATCGCTGGTTTTCCGGCGGACGCATCAACACTTGTTACAACGCCCTGGACCGTCACGTCGAAGCGGGCCGCGCCGATCAAGATGCACTGATCTACGACTCACCGGTCACAAACAGCAAGCGCCGCTACACCTATCGCGAGCTGCGCGACGAAGTGGCCCGGCTCGCCGGGGCCCTGACCGAACTTGGCATTGGCAAAGGCGATCGTGTTGTCATCTACATGCCGATGGTGCCGGAAGCGGCCATGGCCATGCTGGCCTGCGCCCGTATCGGCGCCATTCACTCGGTGGTTTTCGGCGGCTTCGCCGCGCCGGAGTTGGCCAAACGTATCGATGCCGCGCAGCCCAAGCTGGTGATGTCCGCCTCCTGTGGTATCGAACCAGGGCGGCTGATCGCCTACAAACCGCTGCTTGATCAAGCGCTGGAGCTGGCGGAGCACAAAGTTGATCACTGCCTGATTTTGCAACGCGAGCAATGCCACGCCGATTTGATGGACGGGCGTGATGTCGACTGGACCGACGCTGTCGCCCGCGCAAAGCCTGCAGAATGCGTCAGCCTTGAGGCCACCGACCCCTTGTACGTTCTGTACACCTCGGGCACCACAGGCAAACCCAAAGGCGTAGTCCGCGATAACGGTGGACATGCTGTTGCCATGCACTACTCGATGCGCGCGGTGTATCGGGCAGAGCCCGGTGAGGTCTACTGGGCAGCCTCGGATGTGGGCTGGGTCGTGGGACACTCCTATATTGTCTACGCACCACTGCTGATGGGATGCACCACGGTGCTGTATGAAGGTAAGCCGGTCGGCACGCCCGATGCGGGGGCTTTCTGGCGCATGATTCATGAATACCGCATCAGCACGCTGTTCACTGCGCCAACGGCGTTTCGCGCCATCAAAAAAGAAGACCCTCGCGGCGAACTGCTCGCGGATTACGACATCAGCAGTCTGCGAACCCTATACCTGGCCGGAGAACGCTCTGACCCGGACACCATCGAATGGGCGCAGACCCAACTTGCAGTTCCGGTGATCGACCACTGGTGGCAAACCGAATTGGGCTGGCCCGCGGTTTCCAATTGCCTGGGCCTGGAAGAAATGCCGGTCAAACCCGGCTCCGCGGCCGTGCCGGTTCCCGGCTACGACATGCAGGTACTGGATGAAGACGGCACGGCATTGGGCACCGACCAAATCGGCAACCTGGCCCTGCGGCTCCCCTTGCCGCCCGGTACATTGCTCACCCTCTGGGACAACGATGAGGGCTACCGCGAAAACTACCTCAGCCGCTACCCCGGGTATTACCTGACCGGCGACGCTGGTTATCGCGACGGCGACGGCTACATTTCGATCATGTCGCGCATCGATGACATCATCAACGTGGCTGGGCATCGATTGTCCACCGGGGCTATGGAACAAGTCCTGTCCGCGCACCCGGCCGTTGCCGAATGCGCAGTCATCGGTGTTGCCGACACGCTCAAAGGCCAGTTGCCGATCGGATTTGTTGTCCTCAAAGCGGGCGTCGACGCTGCCGATGCGGAAATCGTGGCGGAACTTGTTGCCAAAGTCCGCGAGGATATCGGTGCGGTAGCGGCGTTCAAGCAGGCGGCGGTCGTGCCACGCCTGCCGAAAACCCGCTCCGGCAAGGTCCTGCGTGCGGTGATGCGCAAGCTCGCCGACGGCGAGAACCCACCGGTCCCTGCTACCATTGACGATCCTAAAATTCTGGACGAGATCCGAGACGCTCTTGGAACGCTCGGCTATCCACAAACAAACTGAGCGGCGCAACGCCAAGCTGTTGGTGCCGCCAGGGCGATCACAGCGCATGACACACCGACGTTTCGCAAAGCTGAGTTGGTCACCACTCAGCCACTTGACGGGCAAGTCCGCATGACCCGCGCTGCAGCCATTCTGATCACCGGTGGCGGCACCGGTCTCGGTGCGGCAAGCGCTCGCATGCTGGCCTCAGAAGGCTGGCGCGTGGGTTTGCTCGGCCGCCGTCTCGACAGACTCGAAAGCGTCGCCGCCGAGATCAGCAAGCATGGCGGGAATGTGCAGATTTACCCGCAATGTGTCAGCAACGCAGAAGCCGTGGCTTCTGCGATTGGCGACTTCAAGCCCAGCGCATTGCTCAATGCCGCCGCGGTGCTGGGTCAAGGCGATGTGATGGACAGTCTGGGGCCGAACGAATTTGCAGAGGTGCAGGCGATCAATGTCAACGGCACTTTTAACGCGTGCTGTGCCGCTATGCGCCAATGGCAGACCGCCGGTCATCGTGGCGACATCGTCAATGTCACGTCGCTTGCTGGCATTCGCGGCATGCAGGCGTTCCCAGGGTTTTCCGCCTACGCGGCCTCCAAGCACGCCATCGTCGGTTTGACCGAGGCTCTGGCCAAAGACGGCAAAGCTCACGACATCCGGGTCAATGCCATCGCGCCCGGCATGATGCGCACCGATATGCTGGCGCAAATGGGTATCCACCCGAAAACCCTGCCCGAGGATATCGTACCCACTGTGCGCTACCTACTCGACCGCAGCATGTCCGGTCCGCTGACCGGGACAACCATCGAGATTCACTGCAATGACGACTAAGCGCCCGATTGTGTACCTGACCCGGCGCGAACATTTTTGCGCGGCACATCGGCTGTGGTCAGATGAGCTCAGTGCAGAAGAAAACCAAGCTTTGTACGGCCCCTGCTCACGCCAGTATGGGCATGGCCACAACTACTTCATGGATGTCACCCTACGCGGCCCCGTTGATCCCCGCACGGGTGTGATCGTCAACCTCACCGAAGTGCGCGATGCGCTGAAAGAGTTGATACTTGAAGATACCGACCAACGCCATCTGAACCACGATTCCCCCCTGTGTGCCGGCGTGAATCCCACAGCGGAAAATCTCGCCGTGCTGTTCTGGAATGTTCTGGCAGCGCGGTTCGGCGCCCTGCTTTACGAGGTCAAGGTTCAGGAAACCGACAAAAACTGGGCGATCTATCGCGGCGAGTAAGTCGCACAATCACCCACTCCCCCCGGTCCGCGTCAGCGGTCCCCCAACCCAACCAAGACAACATGAGTACAGACAAAATCGTGATCGTGGGCGGCGGCCAAGCTGGCGCCACCCTGGCCCAGGAACTGCGCAAACTCGGCTTCGAAGGTGATCTGACCATCGTCGGCGAAGAACCCCAACTGCCCTACCGTCGCCCACCGCTGTCCAAGGCCTACCTCGCCGGCGAGGCCAGCGAAGAAAGTCTGTACGTGATCAAAGCGCCGATCCTGGAAAAGAACAACATCACGTTCCGTGGTGGTGTCCACGTCACGCAGATCGATCGCGACAGCAAAACGCTCACGCTCGATAACGGCGAAACCCTGAGCTGGGACAAACTGGCGCTGACCACAGGCGGTCGCGCTCGCCCGCTGCCGGTTGAAGGTGCGGATGCCCAGAACGTGTTCGAGCTGCGCAGCGTGGCCGATGTCGACGCGATTCGCCCGCACTGTCAGGCCGGCAAGCGCGCGGTCATTATCGGTGGTGGTTTTATCGGTCTTGAGGTTGCAGCCGTCGCCCGCAAACTGGGTGTCGACGTCACCGTGCTGGAGGGTCTGCCGCGTGTGCTGGCCCGCGTGACAGCACCGCCCGTGTCCGAGTTTTTCGAGCAGGTTCACCGCGATGCTGGTGTCCATGTGCGCACCGGCGCCAGCGTGACCGCGCTGAAAGGCAATCCCGTAAATCAGGTTGTTCTGGATGGCGGTGAAACGCTGGAGGCAGACTTTGTGGTCGTCGGGATCGGTCTGATCCCCAACACGGAACTAGCGTCCCTGGCCGGCCTGACCGTCGACAACGGCATCGTCGTCGATGAGTACGCACGCACATCCGATGAGAACATCGTTGCCGCCGGCGACTGCACCAATCTACCCAGCGGCTTTTACAACCGCCGCATCCGCCTGGAATCGGTCAACAACGCCATGGAGCAAGCCCGCACAGCGGCTGCCAGCCTGCTTGGCCAGGACAAACCGTATGACGCGGTCCCCTGGTTCTGGTCGGATCAGTACGATCTCAAATTGCAGATGGTCGGCATTTCCGAAGGCTACGACAACACCGTGATGCGCGGCGATCCGCAAACCCGAAGCTTCGCCCTGTTCTATCTCAAGGATGGGGTCATCATTGCCGCGGATGCGGTCAGTCAGCCCAAGGATTTCATGGCTGCGAAAAAGCTGGTGGCGGCACGCGTCGCGCCAGACCTCGCGGTGTTGGCGGACCCAGATCAGGCGCTGGCCGATCTGATCCCGGCCTGATCCCAAACCTGATCACAGACCCGCCGCTCGCTCCAACTCTTCCAAAGCCTCGCCGGTATACACGGCGAGGCTTTGCAAACGCGGCACTGCATTGCGGCAACCGACAAACCCCACGCACACCTTGTCGGCATAACCAATCACGGTCACGTTCATGGCATAGCCATCGAACAGGATTGACATGGGGTACATGGCTTCCAATTCTGCGCCACGCAAGTACAAAGGATGCTTGGTCAGAACCACGTTGGAGACCACGAAATTGAAAAATGGCGGTAGCTTCGACAACGTGCCAGTGATCTGACCAGCCATCAGCGGCGCCAGCCCCATCAGCGTGAACTGCTCTAGCGCGGTCGGCGACATGCTCAAGAGCTCCTGTTTTGAGCGCGATGTGGTGGCATTGATCTGTCGCACTCGCACCAGCGGGTCCGCTTGGTCAGTGGCCAAGGGGCACACAAATCCGGCCACGGCGTTACCGCTTTGTTCATCCTCACGCGCCAGCCCGATGGGCACGGAGGCGTTCAAGGATTTCTCGGCCATGGCATCGTTTTCCAGCATGTAGTAGCGCACAGCGCCAGACACGATGGCCAAAGTGACGTCATTGACCGTCACATCCAGCGCTTTGCTCAGCGCCTTGATACGCGCCAGATCAAGCAACTGTGTGCCCAGGCGCCGCTGACGGGTCACGGGTTTGTTGAATACCGAGGCCGGGGTATCCATCGCCGCTTTGACCGTGCTGCCCTCACCGCGACTCATCTCAACCAGCTTGCTTGCCAGTTGCCCCAGACCGCGCGCCTGATCCCCGGTCTCGCGAATCACGTCCACCAGCTTGGTGGCCAGTGACTTTTTCAGCAGCGTACCCGTTTGCGGAATCTCACGCTCACCCGGCCAACGCATGTCGTTGACATCATCGGTCAACCACAGTTTGGTCAGTCGCATCGCCCCCATACCGTCGATAGCACAGTGATGGGATTTGAAATAGATCGCGAAGCGCCGATTCTCAAGGCCTTCGATCAGATGACATTCCCAAAGCGGGCGTGCGAAATCCATGGCGTTGGAATGCAGGCGTTGCACCAACTCGCCGAGTTGCCGCTCACCGCCGGGTTTGGGCAAGGCGGAGTGACGTACGTGAAAATCCATGTCGATGTCACACGGCTCCCATGCCGGCGCGATATCGGCCAAGGTGCCCTGTGCCAGGCGGTGGTCAAATGGCTCAGGCAGAAATGGCTGGCTGCGCAGATGTTCAAACATCTCCCGCAGAAAGGTCTTGTCCTCGCCCGCAGGCAGCTTGAACGTCATCAGGCAGCCCAAGTGCATGGGTGCTTGTGCAGTTTCCATCCTTAGAAACGCCGCATCGACCTGCCCAAGTCGTTTTTTCATCTGGTTCTCCCCACGCCGATGCCCGGCGCGCTCACCATAAAAACGATGGCCTAGCTTTTTGCAAACAGGCTCATCAGTTCGGGTGAATCTGTGCTCAAATACCGCTTATAACATTGATTGAATTACAACACCTTCAGACTATGCAATGGGGAGACGTCTGATGAAGAACCCGGTGCGTTTTGGGTCCAGGCTCGCAACAATTGCTGCCTGTGCGTTCGCCGTTCAAAGTCCGCTGTGGGCTGGCAGTTTCAAGCTCGGGCCATTTGATGGCGAGTGGCAGATGCAAGGCAGCTATGTGTATTCGGTACGTACCGAAAAGCCGCATCCTGGCATCATATCCACCGGAGGCCGCGAACAGGTTGAAGCCCCAGAATGGTTGAAGTGGCCTGAGTCCAACAACTTCGACGACGGGGACCGCAACTTCGAACAGTGGGATGCGGTGAACAATCGCGCCACTTTGCTCGGCGAACTGCAACTCAAGTGGGGACCAGACTTCGGCATGCTGGTGCGCGCTGATGCGTTCTACGACATGGTGTATCGCCAGGACACCAACGCCAACGACAGCGAAGAATCGATCAGCACCTCGCAGGATCCATTTAACAGCTTCACCGATGAAGCCCGTTTCTTTAGCGGTAAGCGCGCTCGACTGCTCGACGCTTACGGCTACGGCAGTTGGTATCTGCCGGGCAACATGGTGCTCAATCTGCGCGCCGGCAAACACATCGCGGCCTGGGGTGAGAGTCTGTTCTTCTCCGGTGTCGCGCTGGCACAAGCGCCCGCGGACGCCACCAAAGCCACCGTGCCCGGCGCCGACGTCAAAAGCATTCTGCTGCCGGTGAACCAGGTCTCGTTCCAGCTTGCGGTCAACAACAAGCTGACCCTGCTCGGTCAATACAAGCTGGAGTTCAAGGAAATCGAACTCAACCCGGTGGGTGAATTCTTCTCACCGGCCGACGTTGTGGGCCCCGGCGCGGAATTTATCTACGGGATTCGCAACCCGCTGTACTCAGAAACTCTGTCCAACTACAACCTGGCCAGCACCACCGATCTGAACGAAACCATCCAGGTTATCGCCGATCTGTTCATCGGCCCGGGTGCCCCCAATGTGCAGTTGTTGCCAGATGATCTGCTCGGCGAACTCGAGCTCAACCTGCCAGAATTGGGGCTGCTGGATGAGCTGACCGGTGCACCACGCGGCATTGATCCGCAGCGCCTGCCCGACATTGTGCCTTCGGACCATGGCCAATGGGGGTTTGGGTTGCGTTATGCGCTCAACTACACCACGACCATCGGTGCGTACCATCTGCGCTATCACGCCACCACACCGGCACCGCGACAGAACTACGGCTACGGCGTACTGCTGTTCAACCCGTTGACCGGCGAGCCGGCAATCACGACCCAACAGCTCGGCGATCTGCTGGTCCCGACCACTTATAACGTTGTTTACTACCCGGGCGTGCACCTGACGGCGGTGAGTCTTTCGACCGTGTTGTTTGGCGTGAACTTCGGTGCGGAGCTGATTTATCGCGATGGCGTCGACGTTCTGGTCGATGTGTTCGCACCCATTCTCGGCCCCGTCCCCACACCCACCCGGGCGGAAACCTGGCAAGCCTTGCTGTCCTGGCTCTACGTTCTGGGCCCTGGCCCGCTCGGGCTATGGGACTCGATGGCCATCGTCGGCGAAGCCGGGTTTGTTCATGTCGAAGACTATGAGCGCCAGTTCAACACCAGTGGCGAAATCGATACCGGGCTGACCAACACCCGCGATGCCGCCGGCATCCAGATGGTGTTCCAGATTGGCAAGCGCAACATTTTCGCCGGCTGGGACTTGAATGTACCGATCGGTTTGGCCGCCAATATCACCGGCAAGTCTGCGTTGAACGGTGGTCTGGGTTCGTTGTTCGGTGAAGACGACTATCGTGCCAGCGTGGGCGCCGAGTTTATTCGCCTCAACAAACTCACCCTGGGCTTGGTCTACAACGCCTACTTCGGTGGCACACCCAACTTCGACGATCGTCCGTATCAGGATCGCGACAATATCGCGTTCACCGCGAAATACGCGTTCTAAAGATCCGTATGAGTTCGATCAGACGCCGAGTACCGGCGTCTGATCCTTACGGACGAAGGTGTTTTGCTCGGCAAAGCGTAGAGTATCGGTATGAGTAACCAAGCCTTTGACCCGCTCGCGTTTCGCCAGGCATTGGGCAGTTTTGCCACCGGCGTGACCATCATCACCACCCGCACCGAAGACGGCGAACCGTTGGGTTTAACCGTCAACAGCTTCAACTCGGTGTCACTCAATCCCCCCATGGTGCTGTGGAGCCTGGCGGAAACCTACAAAGGTTATGAGGCTTTCAAAAAGGCCAGCCATTGGGCGGTGCACGTACTGGCGTCCGACCAGGAGGATTTGTCCAACCGCTTCGCCGGCAAAATCGAGGACAAATTTTCCGGGCTAACGCTGGAAGATGGCATCAACGGCAACCCGCTGCTCACCGGCTGCGCAGCGCGCTTTGAATGTCGCACAGCGTTCCAGTACGAGGGCGGTGATCATCTGATTTTCGTCGGCGAAGTGGAATCGTTCGAGCAATGTGACTCAGCGCCTCTGGTATTCCATGGTGGGCGCTACGCGCATGCCACACCTCGTCAAAGTGGCCATGAGCCGCGTCATCCCTATCTTGCGGGCAGCTTCGACGAGAACTTCCTGGGCTATCTGCTGGGGCGCAGCCATTATCGCTTCTACAGCCAGATCCGCCCTCATCTGGAAGACGCGTGCTTGAGCGACGAAGAGTTCTATCTGCTCTCGACACTTACGCTCAAACAGACCATGACGGCAGTGGAGCTGGACTCCACCATGTCAGGCATCCTCAACAACAGCAGCGCGTCAGCCATCCAATCGCTGATCAGTCGTGGCTTGGCGCGGCCTGAACATCTCGACGCCGAGGGTGACGGCGCACCTGTCCTCGCCTACCAGTTGACTCCGGAGGGCCGTCGGCTCGCCCTGCGCCTGATTTCCGCAGCCAAGGTGGTGGAATCTCAGGTCAATGAGCGGCTCGGCTACAGTGACGCGTCGATACTCAAATCCCTGATGGTAAAGTTGCTCGACGCCATCGACCCGCAAGCATCCCATCTGTGGGAAAACCCCAACACCGACTGAGTTAAGTGTGCGGGCATAAAAAAAGCGCGGCCTCACCGCGCTTTTTTTATGAGTGGCGCATCGCAATACACGATGCGCCAATGTCCACTTAGTGGCCGCTACGTGCTGCTGCTTCCGGGCTGAACATGGCAGGCTTGAGTGGCGTATTGATGCGCCACCAGTTTTCCCGCTCATTGACCAGATAGGTAGCCTCATAGTTGCCTGACGTCAGATCGTGGTAAATCGAGGCGCCACGGTGGAACGTGCCGGATTCCTGCGAGTAGAAAAACGCCGCAAGGTTGGCACGCCACAACTCCCCACGCCCATCGTAGTTGTCAGCCCACATGGTCAGCCAGGTGTCTTCATCCACGTACAGACGACGCTTCTGGTAGATGTGACGGACGCCGTCTTTCAGATTGCCTTCAATCACCCACACGCGATGCAGTTCATAACGCAGGTGATCCGAGTTCACCGTGCCTTCCTGAATCAGCTCATCGTAGGTCAACTCAGGACTGTTGAACTTGAAGTTGTGATACGGAATGAGCATTTCCTTCTTGCCCACCAGGGTCCAGGTGTAGCGTTCCGGTGAGCCATTGAAAAGGTAATCATCGTCCACGGTTCGCAGACCGGACGGCGGCACCGGATAGTCGAAACCGATTTCCGGCGCTTTACGCACGCGGCGAATACCGGGCAGATACTGCCAAGACTGCGTCGCATCACTCTTGAAGTTGTTCGGCTGGTAGCCCACGGCCACAAAACCTTTCTCGCGATCCGGCAGCAGGAAACCCTGGTAGAAGAACGCATTGATGTGATCGGTGTATTGCGGAATCCGACCACTGCGGTCCGGGTTGTTACCCGGGTTCATGGTCATGAAGCGAGCGCGGCCCCACGCCACTGTGCCGTTGGAATACACGTCAGCGATATCGAACACGACTTTCTCAGTCCATGCACGATGCGGAAGAATGGCGTTGTAAACGGCCTCAAGGCCATTTTTGGGGAATGGGAATGGGTGCGCACCACCGGTGCCGGTCACACCCAGACCGTCATCAATGATCTCCGAGGTGGCCGCGTTCTTCTTGACGACGTCACACACCCAATCATCGAAACGAAAATCACGGTGACTGGGGTAGACGTTCATTTTGAATGTCTCGGGGTACTTGCTCATCAGCGCTTTCTGCCCCGGAGTCATCAGCTCATCGTACTGCCCCATGTTGGATGCGGTGATGGTGTACAGCGGCTTTTCATCTTTGTAGGGCCCGGGTTCATAACCGTGCTCGCTGCTCACTCCCGGCCAGGTCTTGAACCATTTGCCGGTGTACTCAGCGACGCCACCAGACGTTCCGGCGCGCTCCGCCCCCATACAGGTATACGTATCGCCACCCAAACTGGCGATCTCTTCCGCGGTGGCTTTGGCTGTCGCCACGCCGCTCAAGCCCATTGTCAGGGCGGCGGCACACCAGCCCATCACCTTCATAAGTCTCATTTTTTGCTCCTTCGCACTTTCGGTCTGTTATGCCGAACGATAATCGTCAAGGAATGAGAGTGCGGCGACGCGCTCCTGTTCCGCTTTGTTGTCCATATCGCTGGCGACAAATTTCTCCAGCGCACCGCCGCCGATGGGCAGTTTGGCCTTGATGTCCCAGTCATAGTGGATCACACAGGCGTCATCGCCCTGATCCTCAACGCGGACGCTGCAGCGCATGTCCAACGGCGCCCCTTTGGTCGACACTTCAACCCGACCGGTCATCGCAGCGCTGTCCCAATGCTCTTCGTTCACCACTTCCGTGGTCTTGGGCAGCACCTTGGCGGCGATACCCGAGGCATTCATGGGAACCCAGCGTTTGGCCTTCAGATGAAATTTGGATCCATCCAGCGTCTGTGACAGGAACTCGTGTTCGATCCCCAGCTTTTCCAACTTACGACGATGGAATTCCGGATCGCTGAACATTTTAAGAACCACACTAGCAGGCGCCGGATAGCTGGCTTGTTGCTGATGTTTCATTGTTATTTCTCCCCCGCGCCTCTGTTGGGCGCCACACCATCTTACTCTTCAAGCAGGACGAAAGATTCCTTGGGCGAGCCGCACTCGGGGCATTCCCAATCGTCGGGCAAATCTTCGAACCGGGTACCCGGGGGAATATCGTCATCGGGTAATCCCTCGGCTTCGTCATAGACGAATCCGCAGATGTCGCAGACCCATTTTCTCATTGTGTTGCATCCTTGGAATCGTTGCCGCCGACGCTGCAAGCGTTGGCATCTGAAAGCATTTTCAACGTTCACAATGTCCCAGATGGCCACTGAGCTTGAATCGTCCAATTGGGTGACTAGACCGTCACCACCCCACGTTCTATGACCAAATAATCTGCCCGCGAGCCAAAGTGAGCTGAGACTGAGCCAGACCCGGGCAATCCCGCAGCTTGGACCAAGGATGATTAAGCACACAAAGATCAGCGCCTTGCCCCACGCTTAGCGGAGCAGCTGGAACACACGGCTCATTCAAGCCCCCCGTGTACAAGGCCAATGCCTGGGAGAACGTCAAAGCGTCATCTGGCCCAAGCATTTGCCCCAACCGGGTCCGGCGCTGGCAGGCAGCGGCAATCCCACGCCACGGGTTCAGATCCCCATAAGGCGCATCAGAACTCGCGGCCAAGCCGACTTTCCAATGTTGCAAACCGGCCAGGCGGTACAACCATGGCTGGTCTTCTGTCGCCACCTCGGCGAGATAACGATCGCCTTTGCGCCAGACAAACTCCGGCTGCGTCACCACCCAAATACCAAGCTGAGCCATCACCCGGGCCTGCTCATCGGGACAGACCCCGGCGTGTTCAATACGATCGCCGCGCAACACGCCTGTGGACTCTAACGCCGCCAGTGCAAACACCAACTCGCTTCGTGTCACGCAGTGGAAAGCCGCCGGCCGTTGATAGCTGTGGCTGCGACGGATTGCGGCACACAACTCATCGAAATCCGGCAGTTGCGACTCCAACAAATGAAACTTATGCGGCCCAACCGCCACAGGTTCTCGCTCGACAGCTTGTGGCTGGTACAGCGTATCCAAGCTGGCGTTCCCCATCATCTGCACCCGCTGGCGCAACTGACCCTGCTCACAGGCCAGACGCAGCGCGGTCAATGTCCCTGCATCATTCGCCGGCCCGGTGTCTGTCACCGCGACCACGCCATAGGACGCCAAAGTTCGTGATATTTGGCCTAGATCCGGCGGTGGGCGTGGCGCCTTCCGTGACTCATTCATCACCTGATTCAGCCAAACATCGTTGTCGATCAGATGTCCGCTGATACGGCCATGGCTGCGCTCCCAAGGCCCCTCCTCGCCAAGTCGAGCGATGCCGGCACTGTTGAAGGTCCAGCGCCGCCCGGTGACATGCTGGACGCGTACAGGAACATCGGCTCGCCAAGCATCCAACACCGTGCGATCGATCTCGCCGAACTGAGCGGGATGGAAACCCACGGCGCGAACCCAGCCATCCGCATCCGTCTTGGCACAGGCAATAGCCTTTTGCAGTTCGCTGCGACTGTTGATGGCAGGAGGAGCGCAATCCAGAGAGTGCGCTGCCGCTGCGGCAGCAAACAAATGCAAATGATGATCGGAGAGTGCCGGACTCAAAGCACAACCCTGAACATCCCACGTGTTCATGCCCGACGGCGCCAAACCCGGCCCCAGACTGCTGATCTGGCCGCCCTGAATGTGCACATCAACTCGACGCCCGTCTAGCAGTTCGGCGTCACGCAACCACCCCTCAAACGAATCGCCATTGTTCATAGGAATATTCACGCGCAAAAGTCTAAGCCAGCCGCCAAACAATCGCTCACTGGACGCATGCCATAATTCAGGCATGAGCAGATCAGACGAGAACCCGGATTCCGAAGAGCAGGTCCGCCACGAACGTCAGCTGGGCTTTCTGGGCTTGGCGATTGATCTGGCGATGGTCAGTCTCGCCGTGGTCAATTTGGTCTGGATTCTGTTTGACTCGGCCTGGGCGATCGAAGAGCTGCGCAGCATGATGAGCTGGGTGGTTCCCGACACCTGGCTGGATTCCTACAGCGTAGTCCACGACCACTTCTTCCGCATCGACTTGGTGTTTGTGAGCATCTTCATCAGCGAGTTTTTGCTGCGCTGGGGTGAGGCGCTTTGGCACCGTCGCTACAAACACTGGGCAGCGTATCCGGTGCTGCATTGGTACGACATTCTTGGCTGCATTCCGGTCGCCGGCTTACGCTGGTTGCGCGTACTGCGGGTCTTCGCGATTGTTCTGCGCCTGCAAAAACTTGGCCTGATCGACTACACCACCTGGGTTCCCTACCAATGGGGCAAACGCGTCTATGACGTGATCATGGAAGAGATTTCCGACCGCGTTGTGGTTCGCGTTCTGAGCGGCGTGCAGGAGGAGATTGGTGCCTCCGGCGATCTGGATCAGAAAATCCTCCGCCAAGTCGTGCAGCCTCGCCAACAAATCATTGCCGACGCTCTGCGCGACAAGCTGGTCGCGCTGGGCCAGCGCGGTTATGCGAGTGCTCGCGACGATCTGCATTTGTTCATCACCAATGCGGTGACCCAAGCGGTGCGCGAGAACCGCGAAATCAAAATCATCGACCGCATTCCCATGATTGGCGGCGTGGCCGGCGATCTGCTGAACAATGCGATCACCGATATCGTTTGTCGGGTTTTGGATGAACTCATAGGCCGGCTGTCCAGCGAAGAATTTGAATTGCTGTTCAATGACATATGCGGCGCCATCATGGACGGACTGGTCGATGCCGGTGTCGAGTCGGGCGGCTCCGATGAGTTGATGCTGGCCATCAGCGATGTGCTGGATGTGGTCAAGGAACAAGTGTCGCAGCGTCGCTGGCTAGAGGCTTAAAGCAACTTCAAACCCGTGCATAGAGCGTGTGCGGTCACATCACGCAGCGCTAGCGAGAACAAACCACCATAGCCGCCATGGCGCGCAGCCATGACCAACAGGGCGGCATGCATACCCGTCAGCGGATCAGCGATGGCATCACCGCAAAACATCGCTTGGCCGTAGTGAGTTCGCATCAATTCGCTCAAACCGGCCGCCACGGCCGCATCGTCGCCAAACGCGACCCACTCGCCTTGCGGCTCATCGCGACCATAGCCGGTGATACTGAGCCAGCACAGCCCCGGATGTTGGGCAACCAGCGCCTTGGCATCGATACCCAGATGACGCAGTGCGCGTGGTCTTGAGCCTTCGATCACCACATCCGCCTCGGCAATCATTGCCAGCAAGGCGTCTCGCCCAGCTGGCGTGGCCAGGTCAAGTTCCCGCGTGGTTTTCGACGCATTCAAAGCGTTGAAGAAATTCGTGGGTCCCAGACGCGCCCCATCAGGCCGGTGCGGATTCTCCACGCGCACCACCTCGGCACCACATGAAGCGAGCAAAAAACTGCACAAAGGCCCAGCCCACAGCGCACTCAAGTCGATGACCTTGAAACGCGCGCGTGACCGGTGTGGCTGTGGAGTGAGATGCTCGACCTGGGCCCAATCGCGCGGTTGAACCGGTTCACTGGGCGCAACCGCCATCCCGAGCCAGCGGGCCCGTTCAACAAGTTCATCGCGCTCCCGCACCATCAGTTGCCACGACAATGCATCCCAGCTCTCAACGGTTTCGCACTCCAGCCAGGCCGGGAGCAATTCCCAATCCTCATGGCGCGCCAGATTGACGGCAATGTCACCGTTCGCGGTCGCGAGCAAACGGCAGCTGCCGTTGGCGGAGATCCGGCCACCGGGTTTCAAGGCATGACTCAAACGCCGCATACCCAGCAAGCGCCTTCCGACCCAAGGCAGGTGCTGCGCGACCAGAGCATTGAGCGCGAGCATCACGCCATCGGCGCAGCTTGCCAAAGGCGCCGGACAGCTCCGCCCCGCGGCATCCGGGAAACCGCTGATCACGGCCAGACCGCTATCGCGCCAGGCCTGTTCTGGCGTCAATCCGATAGCGCCTCCCACCCGGCTGAACTCAGCCTGCAATGAGTCCAGCAAGACGCCTGCATACTCGGCGGCGACGCCGCATTGCGCAATCTGCACGGCGGTTCCAGCCAGCAACGCCGGAGCTGTGGGGGGTGTTGAGCAAACGTTCACGAGTCGCAACATAGGCCGACTACAATAGCCCCGCAAGTTTTCCCCAAGAGACGGCATGAGCGATTCCGACAAACCGCGCAAACCCAGCCTGAAAAGCCTGCAAACACGCCCCATGCAACGCAATATGGCGATGACCCGCATGGGCGTTGGTGCGGGTATGCGTGCGGCCGGACATGGCCTTGGCAACTTGTTCCGCAGTTCCGATCAACGCGAGCAAGCGAACAAGGCGTTTGTGATTCGCGAGGTTCAGCATTTCGTCGATCAACTTGGCCAGCTCAAAGGCAGCGTCATGAAGGCGGGCCAGATGTTGTCGCTCTACGGACAATATTTTATGCCGCCCGAAGCGGTTGAAATCCTGCAAAGCCTGCAGGACGACACCGTTCATGTGGATTGGTCAGTGGTGGAGCCCGTTGTACGTCGTGCACTGGGTGACGACAAACTCGCCACACTGACCATTGATGCCGAACCCATTGCCGCGGCGTCACTCGGGCAGGCGCATGTCGCCCATCTCGCCGGTGAACCGCGAAAGTTGTGTATCAAAGTGCGTTATCCCGGCGTCGATGGCGCCATCGACTCTGACATGCGCACCATCGGTCACCTGCTCAGCCTGGGGCAATTCATACCGGAGCACCTGTCGCCACAGTCTTTGCTGGATGAGATTCGGGAAATGCTCCACCGCGAGGTGGATTACACCCACGAAGCACGCATGACGCGGACATTCCGAGAGCGTTTGGCCGATGACTCGCGCTTCATCGTTCCCGAACTGATTGACGGTTATTGCACCATTGAATTGATTCTCATGACCTTCGAGGAAGGCGAATCGCTGAAAAGCCCAGCGGTCCGTCAGCTCAGCCAGGATCAACGCAATGCACTGGGCCAGGCGTTTTTCGAACTGTTCTGCAGCGAGTTTTTCGACTGGCATCTGGTCCAGACCGACCCGCATTACGGCAACTACCGCATACGTTTAAGCCCTCAGCAAGATCCGCGCATCGTGCTGCTGGATTTTGGCGCTACGCGTGAATTCCCGAGCGACTTCGTTCGTGCGTATTCGGCCATCTTACGTGGCGGCATCCAGCGCGACCCTCAAGCCGTCATCGATGGCGCTTGCGGTATCGGCTTGATGGAAGAGCGCTTCCCGGAGGCGGTGAAGATGGATTTCTACCGCATGATCTGCCAGATCATGGAACCGTTCTGCGCCGACCAGGACGACGTACGTCACGAGATGTTTACCGCAACAGGTGCATACCGCTGGGCTCAGGGTGATGTCTTCGTGGAGGCCGGCAAGCTGCTGTCCAGGGCTGCAGCCAGCGTGCATTTCAAAATGCCACCGCGGGAGATCATATTTCTGCACCGCCGCCTCGCCGGTGTTTATATGCTGCTCGGCCACTTAGGTTGCGAACTGGATATGCGGCAAACCCTGAACCAGGCGCTCGATCGCGTTCTTAAGACGTCTGACTAAGAGACTTTGCGCTCGCTGTCGTCTTTTTTGAACGTACTGACCGCCGCCTCAGAGCCACTGCGGCTCTTGCGCCGCGCTTTCTGCTCATACATTGCGCGGTCGGCCTGAACCAGCAAATCGGACGGATCGAGATAAACCTCCGGCCCCGTCTGAGCGACACCAATACTGACGGTGACTCCCGGCAAACGCTCCGCCATCAAATCCGTCACCCGCTTGCTGAAGCGCGAGCGCGCACGTTCTTTGGTGCAATTGGCCAAAACCGCACAGAACTCATCTCCCCCGTAGCGCACGCAGATGTCATCGCCTCGCGTGACCTTGCGCATGATGCTGCCGAAGATTTTGAGCACCTCATCGCCCTTGTCGTGCCCCTGCGTGTCGTTGATTTGTTTGAAACCATCCAGATCGAGGAACAACAGACACACCGGCTCCGCACGACGTTGAGCCGCCCGCAGCATACGTTGCAGGGCATCATCAAAATAGCGTCGATTGGTCAAACCGGTGAGCGGGTCATTGCGCAATTGACCGGTGCGCGTCTGCAGGTTTTCCTCCAGCGCCCGCGCATAACTCTCGGTCTTCATGCGAGCGTTCTCCAACTCAGAGAGCATGCTCTGGATGTAGGTTTCAAACACCAGCGTGATGTCGAAAAACAGCAACTTATCCAGTGCGGCAATAACCTCTTCACCCTTGATCGGTGGTTTGGCATGGTCGCGTATGCATTTTGTAATCAACGACCGCAGCACATAAACCGCGGAAAGGTACAACTTGGGCTCAACACCGATGCGTTTGTGCACGAGACCAATGCGTAGACGGTTATTCACGTAATCGCGGCCGTATTCGCCACCGAACAAATCGGCGATGTAGTTATGTTGCGCCGATACCAAGCGCTGCATCGTGTCCGCATCGCCGATCAACGATGCAATTTCCGGGGTGCTGGTCTGCTGCTCATAGAAATCGTCGACCAGCTCATCCAGATGCAGGCGAATCAATTCCTGGCAGCTGCCCAATGCATCCAAATCGACGTCGGTCAACCCCAACAAGTCTTGACGAGCGGAAATATCCAGATCGGATATCCGCATTTGCTCCAGCAGCGTCTGCTGTGTGCGATTCATGCCGCGTCCTCGTCAACTCTGAGCGTTCGGGAACTATCGCCCATCATACATAAATGTATGACGGGCTTTCAGACGCAGCGATCAGCGTGCAGTCAAACCAGCTAAGCGGTTGACATTAGTCCAACTGTTCCTTGGGAATGCGTAGCAGGAACCGGGCCAGCGCCGGCAGCAACAGGATCGCCCCGAACATGTTCGCAGTGAACATGAAGATCAGCATGATCCCCATATCGATCTGGAACTGCAATTCGGACATGACCCAGGTCGCCACGGACAAGCCCAGCGAAACGCCAATAAAGACCACAGCCTTGCCGGTGCGTTGTAGAGTGAACTTGAACGCCTCTTCCAGTGTTTTGCCCTGCTTGAGTGCGCCAGCCATCTCGGAATACACGTAAATCCCGTAATCCACGCCGATACCCACGGCCAAAGCGACCACGGGCAGCGTGGCCACTTTGAGACCAATGTCGAGCATCGCCATCACGGCGTAAGCCATTGTCGACACAAGCGACAGTGGCAACACCACGCAGAGCACACCGGCGACCGAACGGAATGACAGCCACATGAAAATGACGATCACCAGGTAGACGTAGAACACAACTTTGAGTTCCTGTTCTTCGACCACCTCATTGGTTGCCGCCATAACACCGACATTGCCACTGGCCAGAGCAAAATTGACCGGGCAGTTCTGATCCATCGCCTGGTATTGCGACTCCAGCTCGCTGCTGCGGTCACGCGCTGCCTGCATGGCCTCTTCGGAGGCATCCGATAGACTCAAGCTCAGCGATTCATCCTGCGCCGCACGCCAATCATTGAACAACGCACGTTTGTCAGCACAGTACTCCGGCTTGGTATCCGGCGCGCGAGCATAGAACTGCTCTTCGTTGTGCGTGTTGAACGCTTTGATCTCAGAAACCAAATGCTTGATCGTTTCAGCTTTGTGGTCGGTGGTGAAAATAAACACCGCCATCGCATCACAATCATCGTTCAGAATGCCCGTGGTGGTCGGCACCAAGGCTGTTGCTTGCGCCAGCGCGAACTTGTTACGCGGCAACACCAACGCATTCAAGCGCCCCTCCGACAAACCTTGATAAACCAGCTTGGCGTAGGTCAGCAACGACATCGTCGAATGGACCCCCGGCTGATTTTCCATATGCCAGGAGAAGCGGTCGATCTGCTCCATCAACTCATAGTCGACACAGCCATTGGGGCGGGTTTCCGCAATCACCTTGAGCTGATCCACGCCAATTTCGAAGTTGCCGATAATCTGTCGGAAATCCTGGTTGAAACGTGATTCCGGCCGCAGCTCCGGCACCCCTTCAATGGCATCACCAATTTTCAGCGAGGGGTACTTCCACAGCGACACACCCAGCAACACGGCACTCAGAATCAAGGCAATCATGGCTGGGCCCTTGCGCGTGATCTTGGCCAGGAATGTCCATAGCCCGTCACCCATACGCTCACGCCGCTGCTGCTTCTCGCGGAACGTATCCATATCCTTGATTTCGATGTAGGTCAGCCAGATCGGCATCAGGATTTTGTTGGTGATGATGATCGCAGCCACACCGAAAGCTGCGTTCAAAGACATTTCTCGAATGATCTGGATATTGATCAGATAGATCGTGGCAAAGCCGGCCACGTCGGTGATCAGTGCAGTGGTGCCCGGAATGGCCAAACGCCGAAAGGTTTCCAGCGAAGCATTGAACTTGTCCATGCCCTGGTCGACTTCGGCAACCCAGGCATTGACGTACTGCACCCCGTGGGAAACCGAAACAGACAGCACCAGGAATGGCACCAGAATGGCAAAGGGATCAAGCCCGAAGCCCACCGTGGTGAGCAAACCAAACTCCCAGATAACCGCCACAATCGAGCACACCAGTGGCAGCATGGCGAGTTTGAATGAGCCGCAATACAGCCACAGCAATATCCCGGTCATGATCAACGCAAGCAGGAAGAACAACACCACTTCCAGAGCCGCATTGGTCATGTCGTGCACAATCTTGGCAAAGCCGATGATGTGCACCTTGACGCCATCACCCTCGTACTTGGCGCGCAGCTTCTCCAGCTCCTCACCAACCTCGCGGTAGTCGAGCTTCTCACCCGTGGCGGGGTCGTATTCCAGCAGCTCGGACATCACCAGCGCGCCACGCTGATCTTCTGTTACAAGCCGCCCGATAACCTGTGCCTTACCCACATTGGATTTGACCTTCTCCAGCATTTCCGGTGTGGGGCTGTAATCTGCCGGAATGACATTGGAGCCGGCCAGGCCGCCTTCAATGTTTTCCACATAGGTCACGTTGGGCGTGAACAACGACATCACACGCGCACGGTCGACACCCGGTATGAAGAAGATGTCGTTGGTGGCTTCCTCCAACTTCCTCATGAAGGTTTCGTTGTAGATATCCCCATCTTCCTGAATCAACGCAAACAGCACGGTGTTGGCGCCACCGAAGTCGCTGTAGTACTTCTGGAAGGTCTGCATGTAGGGATGATCCAGCGGGATCGATTTGAGCCAGCCCGCATCCGGATGAATACGTGCAGCCTGCACCGCCAGAATCGCAGTGATCGCGATCAGTATGGCCAGCGTGATCCGGCGATATTTGAAGATCGGTGGCTCAACGACGCGCAGAATGCGGTCAGTCCAGCTGTTCCCCGTGGGTGCGTTATCGCTCACTTGTTACTCCCCGTTATTCTTTTTTGCGTGTCAGCGTGAAAACGGCACGCTCTGAATGCCCACCAAACCGACGGTGACTAGAGCCTCGTCGGTCATCACGGCGCTGCCCAGCGTATGTTCAAGCTGAGTGTCGATGGTTTTCATACGCTGGCCGTCGGTCCGCACCACCGCGCCATTGACCCCCACAAGCAATACATCGGTTGGCCCGAGCACAACGCCGCCAAACAGGCTTTCCTTGAGATCATTGGGATAGTAGTGCCAACCCATCTCGTGCAGCTGCGCATTGTCGGTCAGCGACTCCAGCGAGAACTCGTCCCACTCCATGGTGTCCTGAACCGCGAGCGACTTGATGTCGTAAGCCGCGTAAACATTGCCGCGCAGACCATAAACAAACACCCCACTGTCGGCGTACGGCATCATGCCGAAGAATGAACCGGCATACGGCGTTTTGACATGCTCCCAGGTCTCGCCGTCATCCAGCGAACGCGCCATCATGCCTTTTTCACCACCAATCACCATGGTGCCGTCGGCCAGCTTCCAGATCGAATTCAGATGCAGGCCGTGGAAGGTGAAATCCGGTTCGAGCAGTTCCCAAGACTGGCCACCGTCGACGGTGCGCTTGAAGGCGCTGTTGGCACCAACCACAAAGCCCACATCCGGCGAGGTAAACAGAATGTCGTAGAACGGCTTGCCCCACTCGGTATCGGAGTGAATCAGGCTCCAGCTCAAACCGCCATCCGTGGTTTTCAGAACGGTGCCGTCATGTCCCACAGCCCAGCCCAAGCGATCATCGTAAAAGCGTACGCGGTTGAGCATGGCTTGAACCGGCGTGGCAATCTGCTGCCACGTGTCGCCATCCTGCGAACGCAGAATATGCCCCCGGTCCCCCACCGTTACCCACGCGTCCCCAACTGGCGTTACATCGTTAAGAATGGCTTCTGCCGCTTTCGGCATAAGCTGCGCTTCACGCGGTTCCAGTGAGGTGTCTGCACTGACGCCGATCGATACAAAAAGGCCGACAGCAAACGCTGTCGGCCGCACAAATCTCAGGTCCATAGTCGTCCCCCCGACCTTGGATTATTGTTTACGAGCCAGACGCTTGAGGTTGGCCGGTTTGAAGAACGAATCCGAGTAGGTCGCCTCGAAATCGCTGATGGTGTCTTCGTTGGTCATGGCGGTCAGGAAGTAGCGACCACTCTTGAGGTCGAAAATCGCTTCCGGAGAACCCGTCACGGTGGGTACGAACGGCAGCGTCACCAAGTAGGCTTCCTGCATCTTCCACAGCTCGTTGCGGTTGTCGTAAGCATCGACCACAGCAATTGACCAGGAATCTTCGTCGAGATAGAAGGTGCGACGGGCAAACTGATGACGTGTGCCATCACGCAAGGTGGCATCGACCACCCACACGCGGTGAATTTCGTAGCGCACCAGATCCTGGTTGATGTGGCCAGCCTGAATCAGATCACGGTACTTGTACTCCGGGCTGTTCAGATCGTAGTTGTGGTAAGGAATGATCATCTCCTTACGGCCAACCAGCTTCCAGTTGTAGCGGTCCAGCGAACCGTTGAAAACGTCAACCTGGTCGTTGAACTGCTCACCGTCGGTGCCGATGTAGGGGTTGTCATAGCCCACATCAGGCGCCCGATTCACGCGCCCAAGACCCGGGTTGTAGATCCACGCCAAACGGCCACCTGAACCTTCATCAGCGGTCTCGTGAACCAGGGTCAGCTGACCGGCAACACGCGCCGGCTCGATCACGTTGGACAAGTAGTAGGCCAGCAAATCGGTGCCACCCGGCTCGCTGATGTTGCCGTACTTGAACTTCACGTCCTCGATCAGCTTGGAGATCTTGTAGCTGCCGTCCGGCTTGACGATGGCCTGGTTGTTGTAGCGGCGTACCGCATCACCTTTGTACTTGAGCTTGTGGTTCCAGATCGCCTCAGCACCGGTGCCTGGAATCGGAAACGGAAAGCCCAGCTCTGCGCCATTCACGTCATCCGTGCCGATCAGTTCGGCATTGGTCGCGTTCTTCTTGGTCGCATCGTAAATGACCTGCGGGAAAAACCCGGTGCGGATCGTCGGGTAGACGATCATTTTGTAATCGTCATAGCGCTCGAACATGGCTTTGTGACCGGTGGTCAGCAGCTCGGCGTAATCCTTGTAGTTGGCCTTGGTGATGGTGAACTTGGCCTCGACCACTTCACCGATGTCGTCCTTGCGCGTTTCCAGTTCGTTGTACACATAACTGCGGACTTTGGTTGGATCGTCCACGCGCCACTCTTCGAGCTGAGCACGGGTCAGGTCAATTTGTTCCTGGGTGAACAGCTCACGTCCGCGCCACTCCGGAATCGAACCGTCCTCATTACCTTTAGCAATGGCGCCAACCGGAGTCAGTTCATTACCCAGTTTGGCCGCCTCGCTGGCCGGCACTTTGGCGATTGCGGCGCCGCTGGCAACAGCCAATGCGGCGGCGGGAAGGATTCCCAGAATTTTCATGACGTCATCTCCGATTGCATCATTTATGTGTTGTGGTGCCTGCCTGTCGAATTCGCAGGGCGGACCAAGCATTGCAACATCGCGCAGCGTCGCGCGCAACTTGGCGCGGCAAATTAGCCAGTGCACCGTCGCGCGTCAATCCTGCACCTCTTCATGTCACACAACGTTTTAAGGCCAGGACGGTTTACAATGCGCGAAAATACGGTTTTTCTCAACATCGTTGACTGTAACAGTGAAGCGGGCAAAGCAGCACCCGCCCCGCACAGACGCAGTGCATCGACTTTGACGATTGCACCGAGAACCATTAAAAATGCGCCATTCGCAAGCGTATGTTGGCGCGGAAATACATCAAAACACAATGGAAGGGATATGGGCATTCGCAAGCTACCGCTGATCATAGCGGGCATAGGAATCTGCGGCTCCAGTTCTGCGCTGGAATTCGACTTCTTCGATATCGATATCAGTTGGAACAATCGCGTCACACTCGCCGGCGCCGTGCGCGTCGAAGATCGCGACCCCTCGCTGATCGGTAAGTTGAATCTCAACCCCAACCTGTGCGCAGGGGATGACTGTTTGTCCCTGGCTGGAGACCCTGAACCCAACCAACGTTTGGTCGACGCCCCGGGTGCCTTCTTCGCCGACAAGCAAGATGATGGCAACCTGAACTACGATCAGTGGGATTTCACTGCTGGCCTAGCCAAGATTACCTCCGATTTCACGGCATCGTGGAACGATTTCACCTTCAAAACCCGCGTGATCGGCTTCTTTGATGCTGTGAACTACGACTTTGATGAGTACCATCCGAACAACAGCGATGTTGTCAGCCCGGGTGTCGGCGGATATCAACCCGCTTTTACCAAGCGTGACGGCGGTGTCGAAGAATTGTTCGGCTCTGACATCTATGTTCAGGATTTGTTCGTCAACGGCACCTTCTTCCTCGGCGAGCGTTTGCTCAGCGTCAGTGTCGGTGCGCAGAAAGCGCGCTGGGGCGAATCCAACCTGATTGCACTCAACTCGCTGAACGAGATCAATTCGCCGGACATCCGTGGCTTGCGCCAGCCGGGCGGCCAAATCAGCGAAGTGTTCCAGCCGGTCCCCATGGTGCTTTTGTCCGGCGACATATTCCCGGACCAGGGCATCACTGGCGAAATGTTCTACCAGTTTGGCTGGAAGCGCGTGCAAGCGGATGCGGGCGGCACGTTCTTCGGTGAACTCGATGCGTTGTATCGTGAGGGCCAGTACAGCAACGCCTACATCAATCTGGGCCAGTTCCCGGAAGACCCGCTGGTTGAACAGGATGGCCGGCTGCGTGGCTCGCATCGTCTTCAAACCCCGCTGGGTGCCCTGCTCACCGACACGTCATTCACCATCCCCGTTGACCAGGACAGTGGTGAACCGTCCGACACCGGCCAATACGGCGTGCGCCTGAACTGGTTTGCCGACATGATCAACAACGGCACCGAGTTCAGCCTGTATGCGATGAACTATCACAGCCGCCTGCCCTATCTGTCGTTCTATGCCGCCGACCGCAATCCCTTGCGTGATGGCCCCACCGGCACCGCGGTCGATATCCTCACCACTTGTCTGCCGGCAGACGTGGATTGTCTGCCCATTGACACCGCCGTCGGTCTGGTCGATTACCCCGAAGACATCCGCATGTTTGGGATCAGCTTCAACACCAATATCGGGTCCTGGTCGGTCGCGGGTGAGTACTCCTACCGCCCGAACGTGCCGGTGCAGGTCTCCATGCCGGACTTGATCTTCGCAGCGTTGCAACCGGCTTTCCCCGAGGATGATTTGGTCATCGGCCTGGAAACCCTGCTGGGCTCGGGCCTGGGTGGTACCCTCGACGAAATTGTTGGTCCGGTTCTCGCGCCGATATTGGAGCCTCTGCTGGGTGATGGCATCCCGATTACGGTGCCGGGTGCGCGATCGGCAACACCAGACTTCGTCGAAACCATCTACCGTGGCAACACGGACATCGATGCCACGATTGCCGAACGTGGGGCCAATTACTACATCCCGGGTTACGAGCGACTCAAAGTGGGCCAATTCGTTTTGAACGGCATCCGCATTCTGGGCAGCTCCAACCCGATCGCCGACTTTATTGGCTCCGAGCAAATCATCATGCTGGTCGAAGCTGGCTTCACCCACATCGTGGATATGCCGTCGCGCGAGCTGATCCAGTTTGACGGCTTCAGCCCACAGCGTACGCATGCCAGCCCGGGTGCCGACGGCACCGGCACGCCGGAGGGTGAAGAGGTCAATACCAGCACCTTCAACCCAACCCAGCAAACTGATGCGTTCGTCGACGACTTCGCCTGGGGTTATCGTTTCCTGACCACTTTCGAATACAACGATGTGTTCTGGGGTGTAAACCTGAAACCCTTCATCATCGGTGCGCATGACGTCAAAGGCTTTGCCCCGGCGCCCCAACAGAACTTCCTCGAAGATCGTATCGAAGTGCTGTTTGGCACCGAATGGTTCAAGGGCCAGCAATGGTCGGGCAAGGTGCAGTACAACCTGCATGCGGGCTCCAATCACAACATCCGCCGCGACAAAGACAACGTGGTGGTGGAGCTGACCTACACGTTCTAAGTCCAAGCATCAAAAAAGGCGGCCCCAAGGCCGCCTTTTTTATGTCCGCAAGTCATGCGCCACCGCGTTAGGTGGAGAGCTGATGCACTATTTTGCGTGCAAGGCTTCAGCGCGCAGCTTCAATGCATCGCTCATGCCGCTGAAGCCGCGTAGCAATGCCCCACTCATCAAGCCTCGCACAATCGGCATCATCCAGCCTTCGAGGTGGAAGTGCGAGCTGTAGTGGCTGCGGCCATCGCCAAGATCAATGATCTTGTGGCTGCGGAAGCTTGACAATCCCCCCAGCGGAAACGGTTTCATGTTGTAGGAGAAGCCCTTGCCAGGGTCCACAGCATGGATGTATTCCACCTGGCGCTGGGCTGGCCCGAGCAATTTGACCTTCATGTCGATGGCGCCACCGGGACGCAGATCACAAGCCGCCTGGACCACGAACGGATTCCACTCGCCGTAACGCTCGAAATCGGTCAGCACCTGCCAAACCACCTCGGCCGGCGCATTGATATCGAACTCCTGATCAATCACAAAACGGCTCATGCGGCCTCCAGCTGTGCGGCAAAGTCCTGGCGAATAATGCGCCGCAAAACCTTGCCCAGTTCGTTGTAGGGCAGCTCATCACGGAACTCGATCATTTGCGGCACGCGGGATGAGCGCAAGCGCTCGCGCACCAAGGCCTGCAATTCCTCGACACTGACCTGAACACCCGGTTCAAGCACCACCGCCGCAGCAACACCCTCGCCCCATTGTTCGTCGGGTACGGCTACACAGGCGACATCTGCGACGGCCGGATGGGTGAGCAGAACATCTTCAATCTCGCCCGGTGAAATGTTCTCACCGCCGCGGACGATCACGTCGTCCTCACGCCCTTCCAGGAACAAATAACCCTCGTCGTCGAGATAGCCCAGATCTTTGGTGCAGAACCAACCATCGTCAGACAGCGTGCTGCCCTGCTCTTTGTACTCACCGGAAACTTGCCCGCCACGCACAAAGATCATGCCGGGCTGATGGGCCGCGACCACCTGCCCCTGCTCGTCACGGATTTCAATCTCGACCGCACCGGTGGGCCGCCCCACCGAGGCAATCCGCTTGCGCACGGCTTCCTCATCGCTGGCCATCGCCAGTCGGTGATCGTCAGGCGTCAAAACGGCCACAGTTGAACTGGTTTCCGTTAAACCGTAGGCGTTGGTGAAATCCACTTGCGGCATCAATTGCATGGCCCGCTCGATCGTCGCCCGTGGCATCTTGCCGCCGCCATAAGCAATCGCTTTCAGGCTCGGGAGCTCAACCGTTTCTCGGCTGTTTTCCATCAGTTCGATGATGCGCCCCAACATGGTCGGCACCACAAACGCGTTGCTGACCATCTCGTCCTGCGCCGCCTTCAGCCACGCTCCCGCTTCAAAGTTCTCCAGCTGAACCATGCGCCGGCAGGCATAAGTGGAACTGAGTACAGCGGAGATCCCGGCGATGTGATACGGCGGAACCGTCACCAGCACCGCGTCTTCCTCGGCCGCTGCGCCAAACTCCACCGTTCCCACGATGTAGGACACCAGATTCTCGTGACGCAACAACGCCGCTTTGGGCTTGCCCGTGGTGCCGCTGGTAAACAGCTGGACGGCGACACTTTCCGGGTCGACAAATTCGTCTTCGAACGCCGCCGCCGGCGCGTTGATGAACTCGTCGCTACTGATCATCAGCAGATCATCGCGCTTATCCACCTGCGCGCGAAAATCATCGCCGACCACCAACAGCGCGGGCGTCACGCGATCCAGCAAAGCATTGATTTCCTCGCGCGTCAGACGGTAGTTGAGCGGCACATAGGGGATACCGGCGTAACCGGCAGCGAAAATCGCCACCGGCAGCACCGGACCATTGACGTCCAGCAACGCCAGATACTCGACCCCCGACTCACGCAGCTTGACCGCCGCGCGCTGGGCTTTCTGGCGGACCTCCGCATAGGTCAGCGAACGGCCACCGCAGACCACAGCGGTGCGCTCGCCGAACGCGTCGGCAGCCATGTCCAGCAACATGGAGATATTCATGAGATCAGTCCGAGGACGGCAGCTGCTTGGCCTGCTTCACATCCAGCGGTGTGCCATCCAGTACCAGCGAACCCTTGCCCGGCTTGGTGCACAGCAACTCGAACTTTTCGTCCGGATCGACGTAGCGCTTGCCCATCTGCGTGCCTGCCGCCAGCTCCGGGTTGAGCTCAGCGCTGCCCTCTTCGTTGGGCGCAATCATCAGAGTTCCACCGCACTCCAAGGCGTAGTCACCGGCCGGGGCCTTGATTACCATCACCTGGGTGTCACATACGGCGCTCTTGAATCGCGCGCCGGCTTTGAGGGCTACAGTAGCCATGTTCATCTCCTGTCTAAGTCATCGGCCATAAGTCATTGGCCCAGTGGCCGATCTTGGCAAACAAATCCCGGCGCGAGGCGAACAGAAACTGGCTGTGGCCGGTTTCCGGCAGCACCATCACATCCACCGCCGGGCTGTCTGAAAAAATCTGACCTGCATTATCCGGCGCTTTGACCAAATCTTTGTCACCCAAAGCGACTAAGACCGGCACATCAATGCGTGCCGCCATGGCATCCCAATGATGCGGCAGCATGGACATGAAAGCGGGCACGGCCAGCAAATGCGTGGACACGGCCTTGATGCCGTCAATGCCGGCTCGCTCGGCCGACTCGCCGCCGTAGAGGCCACCACCGCCACCGCCGCGCATCACGGGATACGCAACACGGAAGAATTTCTTCGCCAATTCAACGCTTTGTGCATTCAAAGTCGGGCGATCATCCAACAAGGCCTGCACTTTGGGGTGCAAATATTGAGGCAAGCCTTGGAAACCAAATCCGAGCAACACGATGCCATCATGGCTGGCGTGCTGATGTTGCTGGATCAGGGTAATCATGGCGCCCATGGAATGCCCCACCCCAATACTGCGCAGCCCCCGCAAGGCCGGAACGTTGGCTTGCATCCAGGCGAGTGCCGCCGCGTGCGCTTGGGCGAGCAACAAGGGTGTCAGGACAAAACCATCATCGGGCTGATCAGTGTCCCCGACCCCGGGGTGATCGACCAGAACACAGGTGAACCCCTGAGCGCACATGGCCTTGGCAAAGCTGAAACTGTCGTCGCCCGCGACCGGAAGATCGTAGAACTGCCGTCGCATGCCGCCACCTGGCAGACAGACCAAGGCAACACCGCGATCCGGCCCCGTTGGCGCGTGAATCTCTACGCCCAGATGCAGATTGTCGAATTCACCCACCGCCAAGGCGGTGGGCACACGGAGGGTATCAGCCATCCACGCTCAACACGGCCCCGGCCATGCCAGAAGTGACCAGCACATTGTGGACATCCGCAACCTGATTGACCGATTCGCCGCGGACCTGACGCACCGCCTCGGCAATATTGTTCATGCCGTGGATATAAGCCTCGCCAATCAGTCCGCCGTTGGTGTTCAGCGGGATGCTGCCATCGAGTTCGCAATTTCCGTCTTTGAAGAAATCACGCGCCTCACCGCGCCCGCAAAAACCAAAGGCTTCAAGCTGTTTGAACACCTGGGGTGTGAACGCGTCGTAGAGCATGGCAGCCTGAAAATCAGACGGCTTCAGACCTGACTGTTTGTACAACGCCGCGGCGGTACCTTCGGCCTCCGGCATCACCGACAGATCCTGCTCGTGGTAATAGTTGGAGATGACCTCGACGTTGTAGGGAATGCACTGAACCGCATTGGGCAGACGTACAGCCGGCTTTTTGCCATCTCGCGCGCGATCCAGACTGGTCACCACGATAGCCACACCCCCATCCGACTCCTGACAGCAATCCAGCAAGCGCAACACCGGCTCAACCACCCACTTGGAGTTCTGGTGGTCTTCCAAGGTGATCGGCCGCTGGTAAAACCACGCATTGGGATTGTTGGCCGCGTGCTTGCGCTGCAGCACCGACACCATGCCGAAATCTTCGTTGGTTACACCGTATTGCTGCATATAACGCTGGGAATTCAACGACTCCCAGGTCGCCGGCGTTTGTGCCCCGTAAGGCATGCACCAAAGCAACGAACCTGTGCCGTTACCCGGCTGGAATGCCGCCTGCTGCGTATGCGGCTGGCCAAAACGGTATTGTGAGCGTTCGTTCATCGCGCGCCAGATCAGCACCGTCTTGCACAGCCCGGCGTTGACCATCGCCATGGCCTGATACAAGGTCGCCACCGCTGCCGCACCCCCGCCCGGAATGCGCGTGGTGTAGTTCAGTTCCTTGACGCCAAGGCAACGTGCCAGATGAATCTCGTCGGAGCCGTCCAGGGTAAAGGTAATCATGCCGTCCACTTCGGACGGATGAATACCCGCGTCATCCAACGCTGACTTTGAACATTCGGCGGCCAACTGAAGCTCACTGCGACCGGATTCCTTGGAGAACTCGGTCTGGCCAATCCCGGCGATCGCCGCCTCGGTGAATGCGCGACTCATGCCGCACCTCCCAACGGGCGGAAAACCGGCACCTTCGCTTTACCCATGGTGTCGACGAAAGCCACTTCGACCTCAAGCCCGGCGGTCACATCTTCAAACGCGATACCTTCAAGGTTGCTGACGAAACGGAAACCTTCCTCTACCTCGACCACCACGACCGTGGGCAACTCCTTGAATCCGAAAGGCATGGGATGTCGCGGACGAATCCAGCTCACCACTTTGGCCTTGCCCGACAGCTCCACTTCCTCGGTGTTGAGACTGTGACATTTGGGGCACATCGGGCGCAGCGGGAAACGGTAGTGCCCGCAATCGCCACAACGCTGACCGACGAATCGGTCTTCTTTGGCGGCATCCCAGAAAAACTTGTTGTCTGGCATGACGATGGGGGCCAGCCGCGTCGGCTTGGGCGTTTGTTGTTCGGAATCTGTCATTTTGTGTCCAATATTTGGGTCTGCCCCTCTGGATTAACCCATTCATAACTGTCAGAGGCCTGGATGGCCGATGACAAGCGATACATGGATGTACTCGAGCGGGTTTTGAATGGGTTGATCCAGAGGGGCTGCTGGTCTGTCTATTGCAGGGCTGTCAAAGGCCTGAGGACGGACTGGAGCGCGTCCTGAACCATCCAGAACAGCACTCCGCTCGCCCCACTCACGTCACTATCCGCCAAAGCCCGGTGGCATACGCGGCATGCCGGCAAAGCCAATCGCGAACTGCTCTTCCATGGTGTTGATCTCCTCCTCGGAGTACCCCATGGAACCAAGAATTTCCTTGGTGTGCTCGCCAACCAGCAGAGGCCGATCCCCAGGCACTCCCGGCGTCTCGGACAAGTCCACATTCATACCGATCTGTTCCAGCTTGCCGACATGCGGGTGGTCATAGCTCACGCTCCAACCACGCTGTTTGATCCAATCCTGATCATGCAAAGTGGTGCCAAAATCTTCCGCTTCCACTTCAACCGGAACGCCAGCCGCATCCAGCGCAGCGAACCATTCCGTCGCCGGTTTTTCCTGGAACTTGGCCGCCAGAATCTCGCACAGCTCAGCATCATTGGCCTTGCGGGCGTCCGCATCGGCAAAACGCGCGTCGGTCACCAATTCCGGCGCACCGACAACGGCAAACAGCTCATCCCAATGGCTTTGCTCCACACAGACCAGGCACAACCAGCCCTGAGCGGTTTCATACAGTCGGTGGCCGGCGGAATAACCGAACTGCTGACCATCAATCTGCGGACGTTCGAAGCCGGTGCCATCCGGACGCGCAACCGCATAGGAGGTGTTGAGCAAACCCGCGTTGACGATGGAGGTATCGACAAACTGACCCTCTCCAGTGCGATCGCGGTGATACAACGCCTGAATGACCGCAATCGCCGACAAGAACCCGTTACCGGTGTCACCCATGGAGGTCAGACTCCACAACGGCTTACCGCCGCGGTACATACCACCGTCTTCGTACTGTACACCGGTCAGACATGCACCGGTCTGGTCGTTGCCTGGCAAGGTTGAACGCTCACCCGTTTCAAAACCGCGGGTGTGGCAGTAAATCAGTTTCGGATTGAGCTGCTTGAGGCTTTCGTAGTCGATCTTGAGGCGCTCGGCCGCGTCGTAGCGCATGTTGTGATGCACCACATCGGCATCCTTGACCAGATCCAGGAAGATCTTCATCGATCGCGGATCTTTCAAGTTCAAGGTCAGTGACTTCTTGCCACGGTTGGACATGTAGGCAATGTGCACGCGGTGCCAGAACATGTCGTACAAACCATTGATCTTGATCACCTCGGCGCCAAGATCGGACAGCAACTGACAACCAAACGGACCAGCTATAGCCAAGCCCATGTCAAGCACCTTGACGCCCTCCAGGGGCTTCTTCATCTGCCCGGAACCGGCTTGTGGTGCGGCCGCGGATTTGGCCGCTTCAGCCTCTGCTTTAACCTCATCGGTGTTCGCACCCAGCGCCACTGGCGGAGCGCCGACCTGAGTGGGGTTGGCGCTCATTTTGTAGCTCAGGCCAAGCTGGCGAATCGTGCCCAGTTCCGGGTCGTTCACTTCGGCGACACAACCATCCTTGAGGAACAGCGGATCAGCCAGCGATTCTTCGGTAGAGCGCACGGTCTGCATCGTCATTTGCGCACGTGCGGCGGCGTCAACCCACTGCTCCGCGGGGAACTTCTTGACCCGCTCCATAAGCTGAGGCTGGTACTCGCAAAGCACGAAAATCTCTTCCGGCCCGGTGCCGAAACGGTCCGGATCATCCTTGGCCTTGAGATCCGGGTTGGCATTGAGCTCGTCGTTCTCCGAAGCCTGGATGATGAAACGTGGGTTGGGCACCCAGTTGTGAATCCACTTGCCATCGGAGGCTTGGTAATGGCCTTTGGGCGATTTGCAGTTGAGAATCCAGGAATCAAAGCCCGGCACGTCGATGTTCTCAGCACGCATCCAGACCCAGCCACCACCCTGCATGGCACCCTGCAACAGCGAGGTTTCGACCCACTGACCACGGCCGGTGGTTTCACGTGCAAGCAGCGCCGCGTTAATACCCACAGATGCGGAATAGAAGGCACCCAGGCTGGGCCAGTAGGACGCTGGGAACAAAGGCCCTTCACGCTCGGCGCCCTGTCGCCAATCCATGGGCACTTCAAAATCTTCGTAAGGATCGGGACGACCCGCCATGCGATTCAGCGCACCTTCTTCGCAGCCGCGCTGCTCCCAGTGCAGGCCGGTACGTGCCGCGACCAGCGCGTCATAGGCCGGACGTTGCTCCAGCGGCGTGCCGCGCCCGTAGCCGGTGATTGAGCAATACACCAAGCGTGGATTGATCGCTTTGCAGGTGTCGTAGTCAATGCCCAAGCGCGTGGTGACGCCCGGAGTGAAGGATTCGACCAACACATCCGCGGTCTTCACCAGCGCCAGGAACGCCTCTTTGTCGGCGGCGTCTTTGAGATCCAGCACCGCACTGCGCTTTCCGCGCTGCCACACCTTGTAACCCAACTGATTCCGGAACGGGTCACCACCAGGCGGCTCGATCTTGGTAACATCTGCACCGTGATCAGCCATCTGCATTGTGGTCATCGGGCCCGCAATGCCCCAGGACAAATCCAGGACCTTCAGGCCGGCGAGTACTCCTGCCATATCTTCACCTTGGTATCGAAATTTATGATTTCGGCCAATGTAGACGGCAGGCAAAAGTGTCTCCTGACACATTTGGACGAGTCAGGAAAAAGCAAGACGCTGTTGACGGGCCTAGGCCCTCAGCTCAGCCCTGTGAGTATGACAACACCACCCGATGCAGGCTCGCGGGCTTGCTCGACGGCTTCGTTCGCTCGCATCCATACCGCGTTGGCGAAATGGGAGGAGTTGGGTAAAACGGATACGCCGCCCATCACCAGCCGCAAATCTTGGGGCACCTCGGGGCGGGCCCGCACCTCATCCAGAATGCGCTCAGCGACGACAGCCACACCCTCAGTATTGGCGTCTGACAAGACGGTGGCAATTTCACCGACACGGACGCGCGCCGCGAAATCCGCTCGGCGCAGACACGATTGACTGACCGCGCTCCCGACAGCGCCGAGCATATCGCGCCATTGTTGCTTGGAAAATTCGCGCCGCAGGGTGGCAACGCCATCAATCACCACCAATAAAAACCCCAGCGGGCGATGATTGCGGCTGGACTGCTCCCATTGCTCTTCCAGCCGGAAACGAAAAAATGGTCGCGACGCCAAACCCGTCAGCGGATCAAACTCCTTCAATTCGCTGGTCGGATCAACCGCGCGTCGGCCTCCCCTAACCTGCCGCAGATTTTGCATGCACGGCTCCCATAACTTTTATACCGATCAGATTAGACCTGCCCCAGCGCAAGTCAACTGCCCACTGACCCGTTTCAGGTTCGCCGCGCGACAAACAATCCGTAGCGGAACAAGTCATCCATGGCCGCGCTCTCCACCACCTGGGCGGTCAGGTCGTACTTGAGGCGATGCCGTCGCGACAAACGATGTTGCACCTCCGAACATTTCCACCACAACGCGAAGGGTGCAAGCACGCCATCGCTGAGGTCCTCTTGATCGATCAACTCAAGACCCGCCTGCTGCAACATCTGCAGGTACCCATCCAGATCGATCAGATTCTCACGCGGAATTTTGGACGTTGTGCAGATCGCAGCGAGCTTGGCCCGCCGCCCGAGCGAGAGTTCGCGATCCGGCAGATACAGATCGGTCCAGGCGAACAGCCCGCCCTTTGGCAAGCGCTCAGCGATCTCGGCAAAGACCCGCCCCCGCTGTGGAAAATGGTAGGCACAGTCCAAGGCCAGAGCTTTGGTCAATGGAGCGCGCAACGGCACCGTTGACATTTCTTCCGCGCCACAGCAATGCAGCTGATAGTCGGCGGTCGGCAGCCGTGATGCGGCAAAATCGACCTGAGTGCGCGAAGGATTCAAACCGGTCAGCTGACGCAAACCGTATTCGGCGTGCCACAGCCGCAATTGCTCGCCCATGCCAAAACCCAGATCGAGCAAGTGATCCTGCTCTTCCAGCTCGACCGCATCGGCCACGATACGCGCCAGGTCAGCACAAGCTTCGGGGAATTCTTCCGCCTCGTTCCAGTAGCCGAAATTGCCCCAGGCAGTATCTCCGGGTTCGTTGAGCACCAACTCGGCAGTGTCAAAAAACTCCTGACTCACCGGCGATGAATCCGACGAGAGATGCCCAAAGCAGAGCGCGCTGCGCTCTCCAGCAGTGGCACACCGGCGGCAGCGTAGGAACCACAGAACCACACACGGCGCCCAGCCTGGTCATGCAATGCCTCCAGCTCGACCAATCCCTGCTCGCTGTTGCTATCCACGCACGGACGCTCAAATTGAGCACGCGCCAGCACGCTGGACGGATCCGGCTCCCGCAATGGGTTCCAGGTTTGAAATGCATCGGCAGTACCTGGCTCAACGGGCAATACGCGATTCAACCAGATCGACGCCATAGGCCGCTGCGCACTCGGCTCACTGAAGAAATTGACCGGCGACCAATCTGCTCTTCGTCGTGGCATCAGATTGGCGTCGGTATGCACGATCACTTCGCTAGGCTCGTAGGAAAACCGGGCCAATGCGCGAGCTTCATCTTCGCGAGCATCATCGAGTAGACGCAGCGCCTGATTACCCTGAGTGGCCAGAATGACATGATCGAATTGGTGCCGCTGGCCATGTTCATCGGTGATCTCGACGCCCTCGCCCTGCCGTCTCAACTGAGCAATGCCCGTGCCGGTGAGTACCTTCTCGCAGCGCCGGCTCAACTGTTGCACCACGAAATCGGCCCCGCGCACGGTGCGCGACACACCTTCGAGCAGGACCCCACGACGCAGATAATCGATGACCACCAGAGCCGGATAACGGCGCACCGCATCCACGCTGCACGTGCCGATAGCGGCAAAAGTGGGCAGCAAAAAGTTATCGGCGAAAGTCTTGGAGTAACCATTGTCATCCAGGTACTCCTGCAGACTGACACCGCTCTCGCGAAGACGCCGCGCATCACAGGCTGCCCGTCGATACAAACGAATCAGGTCCGACACAATCGCCCGGCTGCGTGCACCCCAAGGTTGTCCGCCAGCCAGCATGGGAATCGACCAACGCTGCAGCGGCCGCCAGTTGCGATAACGAAAATAGGCTTCACCACCCAGGTCACTAAACGAGGCGGAATAATCGGCCGAGGCTGTCGCAATATCCGCATCGTCGTAGAGCGCACTCAACGTTGGATAGTAGCCCCGGTAAATTACGCGCAGGGGCATATCCACGCGCGCTCCGCCCCACTCGATGCCATGCGCCGCCATGCCAATGTCGGGCTGCTTTTCAAACAGGGTTACTGCGTGGGTTTTGCCGAGATACCAACTGGCTGCGAGGCCTGAGATTCCGGAGCCGACGACGGCTACGCGCCCGGCGCTCAATGCTGTTTCGAGAAAGTCACCATGCGCTCAGTGTAATCGGTGTGGCAAAGCTAGTGGGGACTGGATGACGCTGAAACTGCGCTCCGAATGCTGCCATCGGCATGCAGCCGCTTCCAGCTGTTGGCCCACAGCGGGACATCCGCAGCGGGCAACGGTGGACTGATCAAATAGCCCTGCGCGATGTCGCAGCCGGCCGCACTCAACACGTCCCACTCCTCATTCGTCTGCACGCCTTCGGCCACGATCGCCATCTCCAATTGGTGGCCCAGCTCGATACTGCTGTTGACGATGGTCTGCTGTGCCTGCGAACGGGTACAGCCGCGGACAAACTCCTGATCGATTTTCAGCTCGGTGAAGGGCAAGCTGCGCAAGCGCGTCAGACTCGAATCCCCGGTGCCGAAATCGTCGATCGACAAACCGAATCCGCGCATGCGAAAACGTGTCATCACGTCGTACAGCTCCGCACCAATCTGAACCTGAGTTTCGGTCAGTTCAATGTTGATGCGCTCCGTACTCAGACCATAGCTCTGAGCAATGGCCTCAATGTGTTCAGGCAGATCCAATTGGGTCATGCTCGCCGCCGATACGTTCACCGACAGCGAGAAGTCGCGCCCTTGTCGACTCCATAAACTCAGCTGTTTGAGACTGCTCTCAATAATCTGATGGGTCAGACGATTGATGTCCCCGCTGGATTCCGACATCTTGATGAATGCATCGGGCGACACCAGTTCACCGGCGCGATCACGCAGACGCACCAGCGCCTCGAAACCGATCAGCTCGGCATCACTCATCCGCACCTGAGGCTGGTAATGGATTTCAATGCGATTGGCATCCAGGGCGTCGCTCAGGTCCTTTGCGCTGAACGATGTGGCGACACTTTTCGTGTCTGCCGTACCCTGACCAAAATTGGCCAGTGCATGGTGCAGGTCTTCTTCCTTGAAGGGTTTGGCCAGAACTCCAAGCACACTGAGCCCAAGTTCACCAGCCATGCGTGAGACCCCGAAGCGCAGACGCGCGTCCAGTGAAGAGATCGGCAACACAGCGATGCCCGGCGAGGCACTGGCCAAGGTTCGCAGCAATTCCACACCATCCATGCCGGGCATGTTGAGATCACACAGCACCAGATCAGCGGGCCGCTGGGTCATCAAGTTCATCGCGGTCAGGCCATTTTCGGCCTCACGAATCTGCTGGATACCCAGACGCCGCAGCATCGCCACAAGCAAGCTGCGGATGGCTGCAGAATCATCCACAACCAACACATCACTGCTTTGCAGGTGCTTCAGCTGAGACGACGACAAAATTTCCATGAATGCAGACGGGCTGGAACGATTGATTTACGTTACGTCCGCCGTTGAGAAGGAAAAGAGAAGCCTCAGTCCAGTCCCTCGCACCATGACTCGGGAGCTCCAGCTTCCACGCATTGAGCTCGCGACAGTTCGACCTTGCCCGACTTCTCCGAGGATTCGGCGGGAGCTGCAAGACCATCCAAGGCGGTCAGTGCTGCGCAACGCGTGTCTGCTTGAGCAACGTCAAAGTTCAAGCGACCCGCGGCATTCTGCACGGTGCAAACGATGTGCTGACCAATCGTCGGTGAAACCATCAGGCTCCAGTGGTCGGTGCAGGCACCGTCGTACTCAATCCCCAAGGGCTGATAGATAAAATCCTGCTCGGGGCAGCCCAAAATCCAGGTCGCACCGGTCGAGAATGTCTGCCAGTAGGTTTCATCACGAAACGTCATGTAGCCGAAAAAGTCATTGGCGGCGCCCAGCAAAAAATGCGCTTGCGGATCGCGCACACGCTCTCGCACGGCATATTCCAACTCACCGAACGGCTCTCCCGGGACAGTTGAGAAGAACAGCTCTCCGATGCGAATCGCGCTGATGTAGGTGCCAAACAAGGGGCCCTGCAAAAACGGCGGTGTCAGCGAGCGATCGATACGGATGTCGTAGTGTTCTAGCGCTGAGCCGGCTTGATTGGTCGGCAGTCGCGGCTTGTAGTTGAGCAGCAGCACCGGCTGAGTAATTAATTCACGAATAAATACCGATTCGACCTGCACCCGATCACCACGGACATCCTGCAACTGGTCCTGCGCGCTGGTCATCAACAGACGCAAACGCGCGCGGGCTTCGGCTTCGCGTTCCGCCGCATCACCCTGGCCTTTGTTCCAATCCGTGGCCCCCACGCTCCCCACGGCAGCCACGCCAAAGCCTCCAAACAGGTTTTGTGCTTCGTCCGGCGCCCAGGCGGCCCAGTCACCACTGAGTTTGTCGGTCGCCACGCCATTGATCACCGTCGCATGAGGCGCGTAATTCACGAAAGTCAGCAAACGTGATCCGTTCTCAGCGTGATCCGCTACCAGCATGCGGAACTGGTTGCTCGGATTCCCGGCAGCAGGATCAAGACCGGGTGCGCTGTTGTAAGACGACTCCAAACGCACAACACCGTCCAACGGATCATCGTTGGTATTGATCGCCGCCACCCGCAGCACGGCAGGCTGACGCGACTCCCAAGCTTGAATGCCGGCCGCGACAACCGCATCGGCGGTGATAGCTTTGTACGCTGCACTCACTCCACCCCAAATGCCCACAGTATCCGGGCCGTTGTGTGAGTGATCGCTGACCACCACGATATGGCGCGAGTCGATACCCGTCGCTTCGGCGATACGCAGCCGCATGTCGTAGATGCCATGGCCACCGCCTTCGTCGGATTTGTAGGCCAGGAAATAGCCTATGTTGGTGGTGGTGATGAGCATGAAATGCTGACCTTGCGCGTCACTAATGACCATCGCCCGTGCCAGAAGCTCATCTGCAATGGCGCCCGCCTCTGTCGGGTCCACCATACGCCCGCAAAATGAGGACCCGCCACCGACACAAACCGGGCTTTGCGGATCATGGTTGGCACTGCCCGTCCCCACCCACCAATGCGGCGTAACTCCATCTTCAGCGCGCTGACCAACCGCATCTGCAGCCGAGCGACCACCATTGCAAGCGACCACGCTGATGGTCACCAGCATCACCAACCAGCGTGTCATTGCTCGCGCAGGTTCAGGGAAAAGCGCTGCGCGTTGACCTGACCCAGGCTGTCGCTCAGATCGCCCGGCATCACGGCCAGCTCGTCCGCTTGGGCCAGCGGCGTTTCGAACGCCACCTGCCAAGTCGCGCCGGCTGCTTTTTGGGCGACACAACTGCGTTCCAACACCTCACCGGCTGCCAGCAGGCTGGCGCACACTTGTGCCGGTTCACCCACGCTCAACCAGGGACGGAAAGTGCAGTGGTGGCAGTAAACCTGCTCGCTCTCAGGATAGCGGTGCAGGTTGCGCTCCTCGCGAATCCACGGCATTTGTGCCTCATAGCTGTCCGGGTAATCGATCGGCCCAAACACCTGCGGGGTTGCAGATTCGATCTCCGGCCGGTCATGTCCGGCACCATCGGTAAACGTGGTGTAGGTATTCACCGGGCCCAGCTCGAATTCCAGGGCATTCCCGGCCACGCGCAGATTGTCGGCGCTGATCGGCGCACTGTTCTCGATCACGAAAACGTCGCTGACCAATTCATAATCACCAGCGCCGCGATGGTGTCCGCGAATCACGAAGCGGTAGCTACCCGCCGGTGTTACATAGGGGCTTTGAGGACGCTGCGTATCACCCGGCTCCGGCAAAGGCAGTTCCGAGGCGAAGGCCTCAAAGTTTGCGGTCCATTCCCATTCGAAGGTCCCTGCCGCCCAGCTCAGCAAATCCGGAATCTGCGGGATGTTGACGCCACCTTCAATGGGAAGAATCTGCGTGGCGCCCGGGAATTTGGCATGCAACTGAATTTCCCCATCCAGCGTTCCCGCCACTTCCCAGATGTCGCCGTTTTGCCGCTCAACCACAACTTGCGGGAAACCTTCGTAGGTCGAGCCACCGATCCACTTGACCGCCGCCGCATCGAACCGGCCCATGCTGGCTGGCGGCTGCACCGTGATCTGCGGTTCACCACCATCATTCGGCAGTGCCGCCTCATAGATCGGCGTAACGGTGGAGGCCAGCACACCCAAGGCCTGAGCGATCAGCTCGACGCGCGTGGATTCCAGCGCAAACACCATATCCAAGGCACTCAGCGGCTGACCGGGATGTCCGTTCAAGGAGGCGGCCAGACGACTCAAGCGAGTGGCGAGAAAATCCGCACCGTGCGGCCCCAGCCCCGCCAAGGCTTTGCGGTAGTGGTCGTGCGCACGGTATTCACGATAAGCGGGCATATAGCCCCAATAGTCATTGGCCATGCCCACGGGAATGACCAGCCCATAGCCGTATTCGGTCAATTCTTCGTGGGTGAAATTGCCCTTGATCTGGGCCGGGTCGACCGGCTCAGACTCCGCTTCCAGGATGTTGTTGAGGTCATCCCAGCCCGTCGCATCGTTGTGAATCTGCGCTTTCATGCGGGCGAAAACTTCCCCCGACATGGTCAGCACCGAATCGTCATATTGATTGGGATGTGGGCAACTCCACTCGTCTTCACCTGACTGCCAGCAGCCGTGATCCTGCCGATTGTCCAGATCGCCATTGAGCGCCGGATTGCGCAAATCATCGGGATAGCCCTGATCCCAGTCCCAACCGGTGTGCAGATCTTCCGACACCCGGTTGAGGCGGCTGATGATGTTCAACGCGGTATCGGTGAACTGCTCGCAGGGGCAGAAGGTGATCGCAACATCACCGAGCTTGAAGGACTGGATCGGCACCACATCCTGCTCTTCCAACACCATCAGCGCCGGCCCACTGAGTGAGGTCGGCAGAGGCACGCCCAAATCCAGCAGATTGTCAGTCAATGTGCCCACCAGATTCTGCGGAGCCACCGGGCCCAAGGCCATAAACGGCTCGACCAGTTCCTCCAACGGAAACTGACAATCGGGGAAACCGATGATAGGAATCCCAGGATTGAGGTTGTAGTACAGCTGATCCATGTTGCAGTTGGACACGCCCGGATAAGGCCGTGACGCTGGCGGCGCAAAGCGCTGGTGCGCGTAGTCGACATCAAAGTCGGCGCGCATTGCCGCAAACTGTGTGGCATCCCACGGGCTCTCACCTTGAATCCCATCCAGCGCCGCGTGAACGTTGTCGGCAAAAATGCGCGCCGCGCGATCCGTACCAGCCAGGTTGGACTCCTGAAACTCGTGGCGTTCTGCGCCCTTGTGCGCACGCTCGTCCTTGTGCGGTCCTGAGGTGCCGGTTTCGGACTGTGACATCACCGTGATCGCGCCTGTCTCGCGATCCAGCAACCGCATCACCGCGTGGGTCAGATCGCCATTCATGATCTCTTCGCCCCAAACCCATTCCGGATGTACACCGAGAACCACCCAGTTGGCGAAATTCTCACCCGTGGTCGCATCATCGAAGCGCAACACGTAAGCCTGACGCGTGGTGTAGTCATGCGGCTGGCCGGCCGGACTGCCATCCGGCGAAATTTTCGGCCCGTAGGTGTGAGCACGAACATCGTTGGCGTAAAAGGCGGTCCCGCCCATCACCGCCGGGCGCATGCTGGCATGAGCCTGGATGATGGCCTGAGCCATGCGCTCGGCCATGTATTCGTAAAAGCGCACATCCATCACGTCCTGGAACACCCAGGGGCCAATCGCCGGGGTGGAGTAAAACGGCGAGGTGTGGCTGTGCGACACCGTCATCGCGAGATTCTCGATGCCGATACCGGTCGTGCCGTCGGCAGCCAGCTTCTGTGCCACACGCCGTCTCAGGATGTCGTTGGGCAAATACAGATCGTTGGCTACGATCGCAATCAGCTTGTCGTTGGCCCCTTCCACGACCAGCGCCCGCGTGGTGATGCGAGATCCGAGGATGTCCGATCCAACCTTGCGCACAGCGTGGGTGTAAGGATCAAACCCGCGCCCCTGGGCGATGCCCGCTCCGGTGGCGGAAAATTGCCCCGCAGAAGCCCCGAAATGCCAACTCGCATCGACCACGGCCACACCGGCACGTGATGCACTGTCACCACTGGATTGTGACGGTGTCGGGGTGGGATCAAGCGGCACATCGCCGCTGGGAACGTTGGAACCACGGCCGCCCTGGCAGCCCATCATCAACAGTGCAGCCAGCAATACGCCGCCCGCACGCGCACGTGTCGCGATCATCCTGAAAGTGTCTCCTGTCGCCCTTTTTGGGGACTTTTTATGTCTAAACGATGACACGCACGGCGTGACGCAAGCGTTCCGCTGCGCCCTGCGCGCCTCGTTCATGAGTAGTAAATTATGACGAGAACACTACCGGATCACTGATTTCGGTGATAGTAGTAAATATCCGCACAGTCCCCCGAAGAGGCTGGCGGACACAGGAGACAATTTCATGATGATTCACCTGCCGGCCCGGCGGTTCTGCGGTGCCGCTTTTCTGGCTTTCGCCTTCTTTTCCCTGTCCGCTTGCAACGGTGGACGTATCAACAGTGAGCTGGGTGTCGAACGTGACACCGAGGACACGCCTCAAGTCGAAACGCACTATCGGGTGGGCGCCGCCAAGGCGCGTATCACGCCGAACGAATCACAGATCGCGGGCGAAGAAGAAAATCGCCTGTTTGGTCAAACCGCGCTGCAGAATTTCCACCTTGGTGGTTTCGGCATCGGTCCGCTGCAAAGCTTTCCCGACCCGATCAATGTCGATCTGACCGACCCGGCCGGCGCCTCCCATCACGTCACCGAGGACGGGCGCGAAGAACACACCTGGCTGCGCCTGATGCTGCTCAGCGACGACTCCACCGAAACGCAAGTTGCGTTTGTCACTGTCGATGCCATTGGAGCCGGCAACGTGATCCAGGCCGGCATCCGCCAAGCGGTATTCGAGGCCAGCGGCGTGCCACCGGAAAACGTCTACTTCGGACAGACCCACACCCACTCCGGCGCCGATTTACAGGGCTTGTGGGGCGGCGTACCGGAGAGCTGGATTGCCGATCTGTACGCTGCGGCCAGCCAGGCCGCCACCCAGGCCGCCACGCAAATGCAGCCCGTCACCCTGCATTTCAAACAGTTCGAAACCGACGTCTTCAACAACTACCGTCGACCGCGTGTCTACGCTGACGAAGACGCCGACACCACCGCATCACTGCTGCGTGCCTATGCCGTCGATGGCGGCGAGTTGGTGGCTACGCTGGCTCAGTACAACGCACATCCAACCTCCGTCGGCAGCGGCAATGATCCCCGTGTCCCGCATCCGGATTATGTCCTGGGTTTGGCCGACACATTGGAAGCCGATGGCGGCACCGCCTTGTATTTCAACGGCCCGATTGCAGATGCATCCGGTTCTGGCGGCAGTTGCGAAGGCGACGACTACATTCGGGTGCGCTGCCGTGGCCGCGATCTGGCCCGGACCATGCTCGACAGCAAGGCCGAAACCATTCAGCTTACGGGCGGACTGACCACCCGCAACGTGCAAGCCGAGATTCCAGTCACCAATCCCATTTTCCTGGCCGCCGCACTGATTGGCGCGTTCAATCGCTATCTGGATTACTCATTGGTGCCCCTGGACTCGATTCCCTTTTTAAACGACCAGGCCGCGATGCTGCCGCAGGCGATTCCGCTGGCCACGGTCTCGGTCAGCCGCATCAGCTTTGCTGATCAGCTGGAAATCGTGACCATCCCAGGAGAAGCCACCAACACCGTGGGTGAATACATACAGTCGCTCGCTCCGCAAACGCCGATGATGCTGTTCGGCCTGACCCAGGATTCAATGGGTTATCTGCTGCCCGAAGAGGAATTCAACTATGTCAGCTTGGCGGGCGATACCGGCTTTCTGGTCCCCTTTACCAACTACGAAGAATGGATCTCAATGGGACCGCTGAGCGTGCCTTTGCTGCGCATTCAGGCATACAACCCACTGTTTGATCAACCGCCACAGGCCAATGTGCCGCCGGCATTGGCTGCCTGCTACGGTGCCGCCGCCGACAACGAACGCTGCGTCGTCGAGGACGTTGTGGCCCAGCTGGGTTTCGCCCTGGCCGCTTACGCCAACGCCTGTCGCGAACAAATCGGCGAAGACAATCCGTTGTGTCAGTTGCTCGGCATGGGCAGTCTGTTCCAAACCGGCGGAGCGCTGGATTTGGCCGCCTTGTCAGAAACGCTACCGATCAAGCTCAGCGAGGCTCTGGCCGGACCGCGCGGGCTGGCGTTGCGCGAGCAATTGGCCGCCATCCTGGCGCCCATGCGCGAGTCGACCACGCACTGATCATGCGGACAACGCTCGGCCTGATCCTGTTGCTGGCGCTGAGCGCATGCCAGGGCGGACGTGGTGACAGTGCGATCAGCCGTGATGTTGCAGCCACCGAGGGCGATGATCTGGCTCGCTATGTCGATCCGCGCATCGGCAGCTTTCCGCCCGGCTTCACCAGCCCCGGCGCGGCGTTGCCGCATGGCATGGTCGCGGCCGGCCCCGACACCGAGGGGCCGTTCAACTACGGCGGCTATTCGGTCAACAATGTGCTTATCACGGGGCTGTCGCAAACCCATATGTCGGCCGGGGTTTACCAAGGTGGTCAGATCCCGCTGATGCCCATCTCCGGCCAGCCCAGCGAAAGCGATCTGGCCGAGCTGGGTTGGCCATCGTCCTTGCCGCTGTATGCCTCACCTTTCAACAAACTGAGCGAACAAGCCGAGCCCGGCTACTATCGCGTTGATCTGCTGCGCTACGCGAGTCGCGCAGAAGTCACAGCGACTGAACGTACCGCTCTGCACCGCTATCGCTGGTCCGGTCCGGGTGCACCGGGCGTGGTGCTTGAACCCAGCCGCGATCTCAAAGGTCACCATCCAGCCAGCCTGCACTACCGCGAAGACGGCGTCATTACAGGCCGCGTCGATACGCGCAGTCCGGACCACACGGTGTACTTTGCTCTGCGCAGTGACACCGCCTATCAGTTGGAGACGCCGGATGGCGCCTTGATTGCACCGGGAAGCCGACTGAACGGCGAGAACCTCAGCGTGGTCCTGCGCCCGGATCACACCAACATGCAAATCAAACTTGCCCTGTCCTACGTCGACGAGGCGGGCGCGCTGAACAACCTCGACCAGGAAATCCCGCATTGGGATTTTGAACAGGTCCGCAACAATGCCCGTGAGATCTGGAACCAGGAACTTGCCCGCATCCGGGTTGAAGGTGCGCCCACGGCACGTCTGCGCAGTTTTTACACCGCGTTGTATCGCACCCTGAAGTTTCCCAATCTGCTGAGCGATGTCGATGGCCGCTATCGACTCGAAGATGAAATCCGCCAGGATCGCCAGCGCCCACGCTACACCCAGTTTTCCTTGTGGGACAGCTACCGCGGCCACAGCGCGCTGCTCGCCGAAATCGTTCCGCAGCGCTTTCGCGATATGGTCATGTCCATGGTCGAATACGCCGAAGTGGCTGGCCATCTGCCCCGTTGGCAGTTGGCCAATCGTGACCCCGGCTATATGTCTGGCGATCCGGCTGTGATGTATGTTGCCGAGGCCTGGTGCCGTGGCCTGCTCGACACCGCCGAGCGCGACCGCGCATGGTCGGCCTTGCTGAACACGGTTGCGCGGCGCGATGACACCATCAGCAAGGGCTATATGCCCACCCCGCAGCCGGGCAATCTTTTCGAAGCCATCACCGGCAACGGGCGCCAAGCCGGCACCACACTGGAATATGGATTGGCCGATTTCGCTCTCGCCGCCATGGCGCATGCGCGCGGCGACGACGCGGTATACCAGCAACGTCTTGACCAATCGCTGAACTACCGCAACCTGCTTGATCCGCAAACCGGCTGGATTCGCCCACGCGACGACAACGGCGACTGGGCCACACCGTTTCAGCCGGAATTTGGCCATGGCTTTCAGGAAGGCACATCGTGGCAGTACTCCTGGCTGGCACAGCACGACTACGCCGAGCTCACCCGGCGCATGGCTGAGGTGGCCAATGTGGAAAGCCGCCTGGATGTCTTTTTCGGCGCCCCGCTCAATCAATTGCCCTTGCTGTGGCCGACGGTGCAGAACCAGATCACCTTTTTCGGCATTGTCTATCTGGGCAACCAGTACGCGCCGGGCAACGAGCACGATCTGCAAGCACCCTACGTCTACAACTACATCGGTGCGCCACAGAAAACCCAGGTTGCGGCCCGGGCAGCGGCCTCGCTGTACACTGATACGGCGCTCGGCATGCCCGGCAACGACGATCTGGGCGCTCTATCCGGCTGGCTGGTCTGGACCATGCTGGGGATTTACCCGATCAACCCGGGACTGCCTCATTTCGTGATCGGCTCGTCAGAATTCGACGTGGCCACCCTCACCCGCCCGTCAGGTGATCTGCGCATTCAACGTGGCGCCGACGGCTATATCCTCGGGGCGCATTTGGATGGCGTCACGCTCAATGCACCGTCTTTTGTGATGCCACGAACCACCACGGTTCTTGATCTCTTCACCGGTGACGGACCCAGGCCCGCGTTCAGCGCGGCACCACCGTCCATCAGCACACATCCGATCGAAGCATTCGGCTGCAGCGAATAAGCAACACTGGCAGCGCGATTGACAGCATCCTAAACTGAGTCCGACACTCCACTCCCACAGGATACGGATGAGCCGACTCACGCCGCACCACTTGTCTCTCGCATCAGCGTGTTTGAGCGCCGCACTGCTGAGCCCGGTGGTGGCCGCATCCACACCCTGGGAATCCTTCGAGCGCCCGACCGCCGGCAATGCCGAAGCGATTGGCAAGTACAGCAATGGTTGTTTGCTCGGTGGCAGCGCGCTACCGCACGCCGGTCCTGGCTACCAGGTGGTGCGCCTGGAACGGCGGCGCAACTTCGGCCACCCCGATCTGGTGGATTATCTGCAGCGTCTGGGCGAGCGCGTCGCCAACCGCAACATCGGCACCATGTTGGTGGCCGACATGGCCATGCCGCGCGGCGGACGTTTCAGCCGCGGCCATCGCAGTCATCAATCCGGGCTCGATGCCGATATCTGGCTGCGTCTGGATGTGCCGCAACTCCCGCCCGACCAACGTTGGGGTTACAACGATGTGCCGGCCGCCTTGTACGTCAATCGCAAAACCTGGGTTGCAACCGACAATTTCCGCTGGGCGCAGGCCGAGCTGATCCGTTTGGCGGCACAGGATGAGCGGGTCGCGCGCATCTTCGTCAACCCGGCTTTGAAGAAAAACTTGTGCGAACGTCGCTGGAATGAAGATCGCACCTGGCTGCGAAAAGTGCGACCGTGGTGGGGCCATGACGCCCACTTTCATGTGCGACTGCGCTGCCCCGATGGTGACGATTGCGACGATCAAAACGCACCGCCGCCGGGCGAAGGCTGCGGCACCGAAGTGGATGAATGGTTGGCCGATTTGCGCCGACCGCCCAAGCCGGCAACCAGTCCGCGTCCGCCACCTCCCACGCCAGCCCCGACACCGCCGCCACCGCAGCGGTGTCAGGTCATTCTCGATATCGAAAACGGCTGAGCTGCGCCGTCACCGGCAAGAGGTGTCGATCAAGCCTTCGACACGCCCCGGTTGCGGAAAAACCAAGATCCCAACGCCGGGAGCAAGCAGATCGCACCGAACATGTTGACCAGGAACAAAAAGCCCAGCAGCAATCCCATGTCCGCCTGATATTTCAGCGCGGACATCATCCAGGTCAACACACCCACCGACATGGTCAGCGCAGTGAACACGATGGCACTGCCGCGATCACGCATGGAGCGCGCAAAGGCTTCGCGGAAGCTCATCTGCGGATCATGCATGTAGTGCTGGATGCGCTCGAACAGGTAAATCCCGTAGTCCACCCCGACGCCGACACCGAGGGCGATCACCGGCAAGGTTGCGACTTTGAGACCGATGTCGAGCATGGCCATCAGCGCGTTGCCCATGACAGTCACGCCGACCAGCGGCACCAGCACGCAAATCAGCGCGGTCCAGGAGCGGAAGCTGATCAGACAGAAGATGATCAAGGCGGAGAACAGTGACAACAGCATCTTGACCTCGGCGCGCTTGACCTCTTCGTTCGTCGCCGCCATCACACCGACATTGCCACTGGCCAAGCGCATGGTCACGCCGTCAACCGGGTTGTCTGCAATGAAGCTTTTGATGTCTTCGATGATGTGCGCGATGGTCGGACCTTCATGATCTTCAGTGAAAATCAGCACCTGGATCGCACGACATCCTTCGCTGTTCAAACCCAACCGCGGATCGAAGGCTTTGGAGCCGGTGGACAAACCGGCCGAGGTCCGTGGCAAGGCTTGCCAGCGCGGATTGCCTTCGTTGAAGGCAGTAATCACCAGCTTGCCGATACTGGCCACACTGGTCACCGACTGCACCCCATCGACACCGCGCATGTAAAGCTCGAACTTGTCGATCAGACTGATTACCGGGTACTGCAGGCACGAGTCGGTTTCAAAATCCGGCGCTTCCACGATCACGGTCAGCAGATCGACACCGATGTCATAGGATTCCGCAATCTTGCGGTTGTCGGTGTTGTAACGCGAGTCCTCATGCAACTCCGGCACACCGACACCCGAGTCGCCAATCACCAAATTGCGCGACTGCCACGTTGCCAACGCCATCAATGCAAGCGCGACGGCAAACACCCACACCGCGTTGCGCGGCTCGGCACAGGCCGCGACCTTGTCCCACATCGCGCCGCCAAAGCCCTGCTCGGCCTTGGCCGAATGCTCAATGCTCGATTTCTCCAGGGTCAGATACGACAGGATGATCGGCTGGACCAGCTTGTTGGTGATGATCATCAGCAGCACGCCCAAGCACGCCGTGATGCCCAACTCGGTGACGATCGGAATGGCGATGAACATGATCACGCCAAAGCCCAGCGCCTCCGTCAGCAAGGCAATGGCGCCCGGAACGAACAGCTTGACGAAGGACAGCTTGGCCGCCTCCACCGAGTCGGCCCCATTGCCCACCTCCATACGCCAAGCGCTGGTCATCTGCACCGCATGCGAGACGCCAATGGAGAAGATCAGGAAGGGCACCAAAATCGACATGGGATCAATGCCCAGACCGATCAATGGCAACAAACCGATCAGCCACAGCACCGGCAGCATCGCAACCACCAATGCCGTGATGGTGATTTTGACCGAGCGGGTGTACAGGTACAGCAGCAATACCGTGATCGCGAAAGCCAAACCGAAGAACGCGAACACCCCGAGCAAACCGTAGATCACATCGCCCAGCAGCTTGGCAAAGCCGATGATGTTGATCTCGATATTCTCGTTTTCGTACTTGTCGCGAATCTCTTCAAGCATTTGCTGGACTTTCCAGTAGTCCACCGCCTGCTCTTCGTCCGGATCTTTGTCGCGGTCGTACTCCTGCAGGCTGGCTCGAATCAACGCGCCTTTCAGATCATTGGCGACCAGCAAGCCGATCTGCCCGCCGTTCTCAACATTGCTGCGAATCTGCTCCAACTGTTCCGCAGACCCACTGTATTCCGCAGGCACCACCGGACGCCCCTGGAAACCTTCCTCGGTGACTTCGATGTAGTAGGTGTCGGGCGTAAATAACGACGACACCTTGGTTCTATCGATACCCGGTATGAAGAAAACGTCGTTGGTGACTTTCTCCAGAACCTCGAAAAATTCCGGGTTGTACATGTCACCCTCGCCCGTCCAGCGCACGTTCACCATGAGGATGTTGGCGCCGGAGAACTCATCCATGTAATCCATCATCGTGACCATGTATTCATGTTCGATGGGGATGAGTTTCAAAAACCCGGGATCAAGCCGCACATTGCTCGCGCTCCACGCGAAGAACAGCGTGGTCAGGGCAAACAATACGGCGAAGAATTTTCGATAGGCCAGCAGCTTGTCAGCGAAACCGGCAACGATACGATCCGTTTTGGTCATGTTCCTTGCTCCTTATTTCGCCGTAGCGGCTTTGGGGCCTTGCAGCACCACGCCGGCCTCACCTGCGGTGAGCCATAGACCCGGTTCGATCACCAATACATCGGTGAGCGCTTTGGCCTTTTTCGGCGTGACGCGCTGAAAAGTCAGCCCCGTATCGGTGGACTTGATTACGCTGTTGCTACCACCGGCGAGCAGGATGTCACCATTGGGTTTGAGCACGCTGCCATACATCGATTCACGCGTGTTGCTTTGGCTGCGCGTCCAGTTTTCGCCCTGATCATCGCTGTAGAACACATTGCCACGCATGCCGTAGACGATAATCCGGCCCTGGTCGGTTTCCAGCAGACCGTAGAACGAGCCGTTATAGCCGGTCTCGAATTGCGACCAGCTCTCGCCCATGTTGGTGGAGCGCGCAACCAGACCTCGCTCGCCGACCAGCCATAAGGAGGCGTCCTTGGCCTGAATGATGGCGTTGAGATGGCGTGTGGCAAAATCGTCAAACCCACCACCGCCATCACCAAAGGCGGCGAAGGGGTCATAGTTGTCGCTGAACGGATCCGACACGTCCTGCCCGGCCTCCTCATCTTCGGTCGCGCTGTCCTCCTTGACCAGTTCGCTGCGCGACCAGCTCTGCCCGGCATCGTGCGAGATCTGCAATTGCCCAAACGCCCCGTAGGCAAGCAGCTCACCGTTATAGGGGCCGGAAATGCCAAGCAACGGCTCCGCCCGCTCAGCATTGAACAACACCTCGCGCCAGGTCTGCCCGGCATCGGTGCTCCTCAAGACCCAGGAATCATGGCCGACCGCCAGCACGGTATTGTCGTCGACGAACAACACCCGGGTCAGATTGGAGCCGCGCTGTGTGTCCAAGCTGGCTTGCGCCCAAGGCCCTTGCGGATCGTCGGCATACAGGATGATGCCCTGCTCTCCAACCGCCACAATGCGCGAGCCCTGTCGCGCCAGATCTGTGACCAACAGGTCCTGCACATGCACTTCGGTTTTTGGATAGTGTGGTTTGGGTCGCGGTGAGAACGAATAGATCGCCGCACCAATGATCACCACCGACAACAACATGGCTGGCCAACCGCTCAACCAAGACCCTTCAGCCTCATGTGCCTTGGTCTCGACATCGACATTTTTCCTGTCGGACATCGTCTCCCCCTCGTATGGTTATATATCGTCACGGCTGGCAGCGACGAGGTGCCATCCAGCCGCGTTTATTGACTGCTAGTTGGGAACTTCGAACAGTGCGGCAGCGCCCATACCGCCACCGATACACATGGTCACCACAGCGTACTTCTCGCTGCGGCGTTTGGCTTCCAGCAAAGCGTGCCCGACCATGCGTGCCCCTGACATACCGAACGGATGACCGATCGAAATGGCTCCGCCGTTGATGTTCAAACGCTCATTCGGAATACCCAATTTGTCGCGGCAGTACAGCACCTGCACTGCAAACGCTTCATTGAGCTCCCAAACACCAATATCGCCGACGTTCAAACCGGCATGCTTGAGCAATTTCGGAATGGCAAACACCGGCCCAATGCCCATTTCATCGGGGGCGCAGCCGGCCACGGCGGTACCCCGGTAGATGCCAAGTATTGGCAAACCACGCTCTTCCGCCTCCGTTCGGCTCATGACTGTCACCACCGCCGCGCCATCGGACAACTGCGATGCATTGCCGGCGGTAATGTGTTGACCTTGCTGCACCCAGCGCCCGTCTTTGAACACCGGTTTGAGCGCGCTGAGCGACTCCAACGTGGTATCCGCACGATTGCCTTCGTCCTGCGTCAACGTCACCGTCTGATGACCGGCCGGCTGCTTGGTTTCGCGGTCGAACAACTGCTTCTCGACGGTCAGCGGAACAATCTCATCATCAAACACACCCGCCTGCTGCGCTGCCGCCACACGCTGCTGACTTTGCAGCGAATATTCATCCTGAGCCTGGCGCGAGATGCCGTAACGTTCGGCAACAATTTCCGCTGTCTCGATCATCGGGATATAAGCGGTCGGCTCGCTGGCAATCACCGCTTTGGAGACCGCTTTGTAGGTGTTCTTGTGTTTGTTCTGGACCAGCGAGATCGATTCCAGACCACCGGCCACGACGATGTTCTTCTCGCCGACCATGATGTCCTTGGCGCCGATCGCAACGCTCATCAAGCCCGACGAGCACTGCCGATCCAGCGTCATGCCCGCCACCGAATGTGGCAGGCCGGCGGTGTAAGCACACAAACGCCCAAGATTGTAGGCCTGGGTGCCCTGCTGCGCCGCGGCGCCCAGAATCACATCGTCGACCTCAGCAGGCTGCAACCCAGCGCGCTCCACAGCGGCTTTGATCACATGCCCACCCAGCACCGGCGCCTCGGTGTCATTAAAGGCGCCACGGAAGGCTTTCCCAATCGCGGTTCGTGCGACCGCCACAATCACAGCATCATTCATCATGGAGTCCATTAGAAGTAGTAGCGGGAGATCGCATCGGCCACACACGCCGGCTTGTCTTCGCCTTCGATTTCAACCGTCACACGGATGGTCGCCTGCACGCCGCCCTTAACCTCTTGTGCATCAATCATTTCGCCATGCCCACGCACACGCGAGCCGACTTTGACGGCATTGGGGAAACGCACTTTGTCGGTGCCGTAATTCACGCCCATCTTGAGATTGCGCAACTCCGCCAGCTGCGGCAGGAAGCGGCTGACCAACGACAAGGTGAGGTAGCCGTGAGCAATGGTCGCGCCAAACGGGCCTTCCGCCGCTTTGACCGGATCGACATGGATCCACTGGTGGTCATCCGTGGCGTCAGCGAATTGATTGACCCGCTCCTGGGTAATCTCGACCCAATCACTGACTCCCAGCTTCTGACCGTTTGCGGCCAGAACCGAGTCCACCGACTCAAACACGATCGACATCGCGACTCCTCAATTTTTTGAACTGCTTGGGAGTCTGGCAGATCGGTCGAGCTCGGGGCTCGTCCGGGCAGATTAGAATTTTACGGAGTCTGGACGCGGGCCAAAATGCGCTGACCTTCCGGGCTGGTCAGCACCAGCGCGCCGGTATCGTCACGGCGAATCTCATCAACCTGAGTCAGCACAGCGGTAAAGCGCTGCTCCTGCTCCATCAACGCCGGCGGGCACAATTTCTTGGTGGTGATGAGTTGTGAGAATGTCCAGGCATCCCCCGCCTGTTTGTATTGTCCGGAGTAGCCATTGCAAGACGCGTTGCCGTAGACGCGTCCTTGTGTGTCGAAATTCAGGGTCACGCGTGACGCATCAACAATACCTTGCCCCGCAATGTCCTCAACCACCCATTCGGGACCGATCAGCTCATCTGGCGAAAACCCGCGACTCATCTCATCACCTCGTGCGTTGCCGGCCAGAAACTGGCACGCACTCATCGTCAACAGAACAGCAAGCAGGCATGAGCCAGTGAGCAATCGCATGAGGGCGTCTCCAAGCATGATCGGAAACCCGGATGATGCCAGCCAGGTGATGGCGGCGCCAGCCAGGCACCAGTGCACACTACAATGTCCATTCACTTGCCCGCGGCGGTATGCACATGATCACTGTTCACCATCTGGAAAACTCACGCTCCCAACGCTTACTGTGGCTGCTTGAGGAACTTGAGGTGCCTTATGAGGTCAAACACTACAAGCGAGACGCCAAAACCAAGCTCGCTCCGGCTGAACTCAAACTTGTTCATCCGCTGGGGAAATCACCGGTTATCACTGACGGTGATCGTGTGATCGCCGAATCCGGCGCGATCATCGAATACTTGGTCGACAAATACGGAGAAGGCCGTCTCGTACCGCCATCCGACAGCGACGATTACCTGCGCTATCGCTACTGGATGCACTATGCCGAAGGCACTTTGATGCCGTTGCTGGTGATATCACTGCTGCTCAATCGGATTGAACGCGCTCCCTTGATTGTGCGGCCGATTGCCAAAGCCATCGCAGGACAGGTGCGCAAGGCGTATTTGGGTCCAAGCCTGCAAGCCAATGTCGCTTTCCTGGAGAGTGAACTGGGACGCAGCACATGGATTGCTGGCGAGACCCTCAGCGCTGCCGACATTCAGATGAGCTTCCCGATTGAAGCTTTGATGATACGAGCCACACAAGACAACGCGCCGTTACCCAACTTGACGGCGTATCTGGAACGTATCCGGGCCCACCCGGCGTACAAGCGGGCTATCGACAAAGGCGGCCCGCTGACATTGCTGTCATGACCAACACCTTAGGAGGACATCATGCAATTTACCCCCTCAACTCACCGCCGCTTTCCGGCCGCGCTCATGGCATTGGCCATGGCCTTGAGTTCCATGGCGTTATTGAGCGCTTGCGAGGACAAAGGCCCTGCGGAAAAAGCAGGCGAATCGATTGATCAGGGCATCGAAAATCTGCAAGACAGCTTCGACAACGACGGCCCAGCCGAGAACATGGGCGAATCCATCGATGAAACCATGGATGACGCTGAAGACGCCATGCAGGATAGCAACAGCTAGCTAGGCCGCTCGCTCTCCCTCTGATTGATCCGGCCGCTGCCACTCCGGCGGTCGGATCAAATGCTGTATACGCTGCCACCACGATCCTGGCTTGAAAACATCCCGCCACATATCGGCGAACTCATGAAAGTTCAGGGTCAAAATGTTGTGGCTGTGGACCTGCCGCGTAATGCCATATTCCACCGGGTTGTCATCACGTTCTTCGGCGTAGGTGCCGAACCAGCGGTCGAAAATGATCAACACTCCACCATAGTTGTGATCGATGTACTCGGGGTTACGCCCATGATGCACACGATGATTTGATGGGGTATTGAAAACATACTCAACCCAGCGCGGGAGCTTCACCACCGCTTCGGTGTGGACGAAATACTGGTATGACAGGTCCACCGCATAGAGGAAAAACACCGCCGCCGGATGCACGCCCAAAAGCACCAACGGCATAAAGAACAACCACCATCCGGTAATCGAGTACAGCAGGCTCTGCCGCATCGCCGTGGTCATGTTCATCTTCTCGCTGGAGTGATGCACCACATGTGCACTCCAGAACCAACGCACCCGGTGGCTGGTGCGATGAAACCAGTAATAGCAGAATTCCACGCCGACGAAGATCGGAATCACCGTCCAAGCATTGACTGGAATGTCGAACAGGCGGAATTGATAGATCCATAGCACTGCGGCGCCCGTCACCAGGGCGTGGGCAATGCCCTCGAAAACCTGATAGCTGCCGCCCAATCCAAGGTTGGCGAGGATGTCGCGCCACTCAAACTGCTGCCACATGCGGTCATTCTCACCACGCGATTTGCGCACCTGCCACTCAATCGCAAAGGCCAGCAGAAAAATCGGCGTCATCACCGTCAGCAACACCTGCTTCCAATCAATGTGAGCACCGAAAATGGGCACGAGCAGTGCCTCTGTATCCGTGATGAGCGTCTCCAGCATAGTTGTCTCCTCGCAGCGCTGAGTCTACCCCAGCAGTGTGCCCGCAAGGCGATCGGTAAGATTGACTGTGCGCGTCTATTTTTTGACAATTCACGCCATGCGCAGCCATATCTCCACTCACTGGCTAGGTCTGCTGTTCGATTACCTGGAACAGCACGGCGAGGATGCACAAGGCATTCTTGACCTGCCCCGCCCACAACCCGGCGAACTCAGTCGCTTGTCGGCGGCGCGCTGGCGACAAGCCCTGGAGGCCGCCGCCGACGCCTTGAGCGATGAGGCATTGGGGCTGCATTTGGGAGCGTCCGTTCGCCTTCGCCAACTCGGCGTACTGGGATATGTCGCCAGCGTGGCCCCCACACTGGCCGCAGCCCTGAATCGTCTACAACAATTCGATCGATTGATCTACCAGATCGACCCGGTGCACGTTCGCATTCACGGTCAAACAGCCGTCCTGGATTGGTACACCACCATTGATGACCCCGGCCAGATCGTCGATGAGGCCGCCATCGCTGCGCTGGTCGCCTGCACCCGCGAGGTCCTGGGTGATGCGGCGCAAGATGCGCCGTCACTGGTCAGCTTCGTCAATGCCCCTCCACAAGATACCAGCCCGTATGAGCGTTACTTCGGCTGTCCGGTCCTGTTCAATGCGGCGACGACCAGAGTCACGCTACCTGCCCAACTGCTGACTTATCCGCTGACGGCGCCCGATCCCGCATTGCTGCAGATTCTGGATCAACAGGCCGAACTGCTGCTTGGCCAAATTCCAGGGCAAGATGCCTTCGAAACTGGCTTACGCCGCGCCTTGGCAGAGGCCATCGCCGCAGGTGATCCGCGCCTCGAACGCATTTGCGAACGCCTGCATTGCGCTCCCAGAACGCTGCAGCGCCGCCTTGATGAACGCGGTTTGAAATTTCAGAAGCTGCTTGACGACAGCCGCCGCCAGCTCGCTGAAGACTATCTCGACGATCGTTCTATCCCGCTCAGTGAAGTCGCGTTGCTGCTGGGTTACTCGGAACAAAGCGCGTTTACACGCTCGTTCAAACGGTGGTGCGGCACAACACCACGCCGCTGGCGGGCCGATCGACACCCATAAAAAAGCCCCGACCACTTTTTGGTGGCCGGGGCATTCAGCGGGTCTGAGAGAAGAACCCGCGAGGGAGTAACTCTTAGAAGATGTCGTCGAACGACCAGCCGTAACCCACGGTGAAAGTCGGATCATTCTTCAGCTGGGTGATGACCACGGTGTTGTCGTAGTCGATCGCAGAGACCATGACATACAGGTCGCCGAAGCCGAAGGTTACCGCGTAGTCCATCAGCGAGGTGTCACCGGTGTAAGCGTCACCCATCAACTCAGTCAGACCCACATGCAATGTCAGGCTGGCCTTGTCGGACATAGCAAAGTCCAGACCGACATTGGCGTACAGGTATTCGTCATCATCGATGTTGCTGAAACCGGACGGCGCGTAGGCCAAGCCGGCGCTCATCGGGCCGAAAGCAGCGCTGGCATAGATTTCAGCGGCATCCTGCGTACCTACAGCCGTTTCCGGGAAGTAGTAGTACAGGTAGCCGAAGTCGAACATGTCGTTGGCCCAGCCCGCGTAAAGGTCGACTTCCTGTTCACCGCCAGCACTGGAAATCCAGGAACCAGCATAAAAGCCGCCTTCACCAGCCCAGTCCACTCCACCCGACACCTGTGGATCGCCGAAATTGACACCGCGGAAGATGTATTGCGAAGCAACACCGATGTTGCCCGACACTTCAGCAGCAGCCGGGGCACTGAACATCGCGCCGGAGCTCAAAGCCAGACCTGCAGCAAGACTCAAATACTTCTTCATTCGTAAAGTTCCCTGTTGGTTTTCAAATCTACATGCCGCCCAACCCAATCCCGGGGGCACGCGACCTGACAGGGCTTAAAGCAATAGCCTTGCCAACTTTACAAACGCTTATATATCAGCCTGTTTCCGATGTTGGCGCCACCACCCATTCGATCGCAGCACCAAATGAGTGCGTTGCACCACTGAAGTACGCCCCTTCAGGTCGCACGGACATAGCACGCCCACATACCGCGAGAAAAACGCGATGTGCTCGACGCCGCCGCTGGCTTATTTGTTCAGCTTGTCGAGGCCAAACTTGGCCGACAGCAAACGATCCAGGCGCGCCCCTGGCAACCATCGCTTGAGTGCTGGAAACGTACGGCTGCCATGGCCGATGCGCGTTTCACGCGGGACACGCCCCGCACTCAATTGCCGCACCAGTTCGTCGGCGAATTCCTCTGCCGGCGTCGCATTGACTTGTGATGCACCCGCACGCGCAAGAATGCCGTCGCGGATCGCCGAATAAAGTGAATTGTCGTCCAACCAGTCATTCACGCTTTGCGTAGCCGCCGCACCAAAATTGGACTGGATACCCCCGGGCTGCACCGTGGTGACATGAAAACCGAATGGGGCCAGCTCCATGCGCATAGCGTCGCTGATCGCATGCAGAGCCGCCTTGCTGGCGCAATAGGCGCCCGCGAAGGGTGTCGTCAAAATGCCGGACACGCTGCCAATATTGACGATCAGCGGTGCGTCGCTTCTGCGCATGGCGGCAAACAGCGCACGCGTGAGCAACACGGGTGCAATGACGTTGGTTTCAAACTGACCGCGCAGTTTGTCCTCCGGCAACTCCAGCAACGGCCCCATGGCCGAAATGCCCGCGTTATGAACCAGTACATCAAGACGGGCGTCACCCAAGCTGTCAGCCAGGGCTTGCCGGCTGGCAGAATCGTTCACGTCCAAAGCCAGAGTGCGGCATCCGGCATCGGCCAACGCCTGCATCGACGACAATTGGCGCGCCGTGGCGATGACCTCGTCACCCTGTTGCAGAAAGCGCAGTGCCAATGCGCGACCAATCCCACTGGAACAGCCGGTAATCAGAACGGTTCGCTTGTTCATAATGAGATGTTACCCGTCAGTAGCACGCCATCGGCGATAATCGACGGCAAGCCAAGAAAAACAATGTATGGATACTGGTCACACAATTATCCTGATTACTGCCGGGCTTGTCCTGATCTCGATCCTCAGCAGCGTGCTGTCGTTTCGACTCGGCGCGCCTTTGTTGCTGGTGTTTCTGTTCGTCGGTTTGCTGGCTGGGGAAGACGGCATCGGTGGTATCAATTTCGACCATGCTGGCCTGGCGTATCTGATAGGTTCCCTGGCCCTGGCCGTGATCCTGTTCGACAGCGGCTTTGCGACCCCCATAAGCAGCTTCAAACTGGCTGCGGCGCCAGCACTGACGCTGGCCACTCTGGGCGTCATCCTGACCTCAGGCATGCTTGGCTTCTTCGCCCACCTGTTGTTACCACTGTCCTGGCCTGAAAGTCTTCTGTTGGGAGCAGCGATCGGTTCAACAGATGCCGCCGCGGTGTTTTTCTTGCTGCGCACGGGTGGCATTCGCATCCGTGAGCGCGCGCGCGCCATTCTTGAAATCGAATCGGGCAGCAACGACCCGGCGGCGATCTTTTTAACCCTGACCTGCCTGCAGATCGCGACCTTGGCCCGCGCGCCGGAAGATCTGGGCATCAGCTTGCTCGTCGATCTGATTCACCAGTTCGGTCTGGGCATACTCATTGGCTTGAGTGGCGGCTGGCTCACACGTCGCTTGATCAATGCATTCACCATCGATACCGCGCTTTACGCCCTGGTCGCGTTGTCCGCTGCCTTGTGCATTTTCGAGGGCACCAATTTGCTCGGTGGCAGCGGTTTTCTCGCTGTCTATCTGGCCGGACTGTATGCCGGTAACCTCCCGCTCAAATCGAAATACTCGCTGCGCCGCTTTCAGGCCGCCTCAACCTGGCTGGCGCAGATTCTGATGTTCCTGACCCTAGGCTTGTTCGCTACGCCCTCGCAGTTCCCCTCGGTTCTGGCGCCCGCGTTGGTCTTGGCTGTTGTGCTCACTTTGCTGGCGCGACCGCTGTCGGTGCTGATCTGTCTGGCGCCGTTCCGCCTGCCCTGGCGCGAGCAATTGTTCGTATCCTGGGTCGGACTCCGCGGCGCTGTGGCAATCCTGCTCGCATTGCTACCGATCATCTCCGGGTTGGAACATGCCAACCTCATCTTCAACACCGTGTTTCTGATCGTGCTGTTTTCCCTGCTGATCCAAGGCTGGACGATTGGACCGGTGGCGAAAAAGCTCAAACTGGTCGAAACCGAAAGCCAAGGGCTGATCGACCGTATCGAACTGGAGTTGCCGGGACGCGCCCAGCATGAGTTGGTGGGGTATCGCTTGAGCAAAGCCTCACCCGTCCTGCGAGGCACGCGTATTCCGCGCTGGGCAACGCCTTCACTGGTCGTGCGAGATGGTGAATCCATGCGACCCCATCAGGCGGGACAGCTGGAACCGGGCGATCTGATTTACCTGTTCTGCGCGGAGCGTCACTTGCGATTGCTCGACAACATCTACGCTGGCAAAGAGCTGGTCAACGATCGTGAGTATCGCGGGGATTTTTCGCTCATGCCGGGCACCACCATCAACTCGGTCGCCGACCGCTACGGCATTCCGGTGCCGCTCGACCTGCACAACTGCACCCTGGAACAGGCTTTCCAGCGACGCTTGCGCGGGCGCGTAGAATTGGGCGACCGCCTGCCGCTGGGCCCCTACGAGTTGATCGTGCGCGACATCAGCCGTGACGGCGATATCGTGGAGATCGGCTTGCTAATTGACGACCCGGATGCCGCCTGGCGTTAGAGAAACGCTGACTTCATCGGCGAGCGCAGTCATGGAATCGGCGCTTTCTCAGGCCCGTTGGCTGGACACGGAAACCACTTCGCCAACCATGTAGGAGCTGTAGTCAGAGGCTAGAAACATCATCACGTTGGCGACTTCCCAGACTTCCGCCGCGCGCCCAAACGCTTCGCGGCTGGCCAACTTCTCCAGTAACTCAGCCGGCGCGGTTTTCTTGAGGAAATCGTGCAAAGCAATTGACGGTGACACCGCGTTGATGCGCACGCCGTGATCGGCAGCCTCCAACGCGGCGCAGCGCGTCAGCGCCATCACACCGGCCTTGGCCGCGGCATAGTGAGCCTGTTCTTTCTGGGCACGCCAGCCCAGCACGGAGGCGTTGTTGATGATCACGCCGTTGCCGCGAGGCTGCATCTTCTTGAGCATGGCGCGGACCATGCGAAACGTCCCGGTCAGCGACACGTCCAGTACGCTGTTCCATTCCTGATCGGTCATGTCGACCACCGTCTTACTACCACCCAGGCCGGCGTTGTTGATCAGGATATCCACACCGCCCGTGAAGGCCTCGGCCTCGTCGACCAAGCGCTGCACATCGGCTTCATCTGTAACGTTGGCGATCACGCCTTTGATCTTGGCTTGGGGCTGTGCCTGCTCAAGCTTCTCGACTGCTTCCGCCAAACGACGCTCATGAATATCCGAAAGCACCAGCGATGTGGCACCCTCTTCCAGAGAACGCAAAGCGGCGGAAAAGCCGATACCGCCGCCTGCGGCCGCGGTAATCAGCACCGATTTTCCCGCGAGCAGATTGTGGCCAGCAACGTAATCTGGAATTTCTTTCGACATCGTCAGTTTCTCTTGATAGGTGGTCGGCGCAGCCTAGCCCCGCGCCTCGCGCGGCAAGCCCAGACCACGCTCGGCGATCAAATTCAGTTGAATCTCGTTGGTCCCGCCGTAAATCGTGTCCGCACGGGAGAACAGATAGACCTGCTGCAAACGCAGAATGTCGACGTCCTCTGACGGCACATCGCCCAGCGGCCCGAGCACGTCCATGGCCAACTCGCCGAGATCGCGATGCCAGTTGGACCAGTAGTATTTGTAGATCAAGGCCTCGCGCCCCAGACTCATGCCGTGGCTGTCGCCGGCCAACATGCGCAAGGCGTTGTAGCGCATCACACGCAAACCCGACCAGGCTTTGGCAATGCGGTCGCGGATCAAAGCATCATCGGCCAAACCTGTGGCTTTGGCGGCCTTGATAACCAGCTCCAGTTCATGCGCGAAATGCATCTGCTGACCCAAGGTGGACACACCGCGCTCGACCGCCAGCAACCCCATGGCAACCTTCCAGCCATCGCCCGGCGCACCCACAACATCTTCGGCTTTGGCCACAGCGCCGTCGAAAAACACCTCATTGAATTCACAACTGCCCGACAACTGTTTGATCGGACGAATTTCAATGCCCGGCTGATCCAGCGGCATCAGCAAAAAGGTCAAACCGTGGCGACCAACGCTGCCCGGCTCGCTGCGCGCCAGCACGAAAATCCACTCGGACTCGTGGGCCAGGGAGGTCCAAACTTTCTGTCCTTTGACCCGCCAATGGCCGTCATCATCCTGCCAGCACTTGGTCTGCACATTGGCCAAATCAGAACCGGCTGACGGTTCGGAATAACCCTGTGCCCAGTAGGTGGTGCCATCGACAATGCCGGGCAGGAAACGCTGGCATTGGTCTTCTGTGCCGTAAGCAATCAGGGTCGGACCGACCAAGCCTTCACCAATATGCCCCATGCGACCGGGGCCACCGGCGCGGGCATATTCCTCATGAAAGATCACCTGCTGTTCGATCGACAGACCGCGACCGCCGTGCTTTTCGGGCCAACCCACGCAGGTCCAACCACCGCGCGCCAGTTCCTGTTCCCAGGCTTTGCGCAGTTCCGGCCAGGCTTCTTCGTCACCCGGACCGCCGCGATGTTTCAGACAGGCGAATTCGCCCGTCAAATGTTCGCGCATCCATCCGGCGATCTCTTCACGGAATGCTTCGTCGGCTTGGCTTGGTTTCAAATTCATATCATCCATCCAGCAGCGCAGCGGCAATCGCGGCACGCTGCGCCTGCGGGTTACCCAACCAATGCGCCGAGGCCTGACCACGCTTGAAGTACAACTGCGGGTCGTACTCCCAGGTGAAACCGACACCACCGTGCAGCTGAATCGCTTCACCGGCGCAGTATTGCAACGCCTCAGTGGCCAAAGCGCGCGCCGCCGCCACTTCGAGTTTCAAACCGTCGTCTTCACCCGCGGCAACGGCGGCCGCGCCGTAGACCGCAGAACGCGCCGCTTCGATCTGGATCATCATCTCAGCCGCGCGGTGCTTGACCGCCTGGAAGGAACCCACAGCACGACCGAACTGCTTACGCTCCGATACATAGGCGACGGTCAGATCCAAACAGCGCTGCGCGCCGCCAAGTTGCTCCGCAGCGATGTACAAGCTGACCAGCGATGCCGCCCGGGCCAAACGCCCCGACAACCCCGGCGCATCGCAGCGCTTGGCCGTGACACTGTCCAACGACACACGCGAAAAACGCCGACTGCGGTCCCAGGTGTCCAGTTCATCGATACGCGCGAGGCTGGCGTCAACTACAAACAGACCCAGCTCATCGCCACAACGCGCGACTGCCAACAGTTGATCCACACCGCGCGCATCCGGCACACGCGCCAGCTCGCCGCTCAAGATCCACTGACCATCGCGTTCCTGCGCCGTGATCTGCCCTTTCTGGAAACCGTCGCTTGCGCTCGGCAAGTCCGCACTCAAACGCAACGTACCCGCCGCCAGCTGCGGCAACAGCTCGGCTTGAGTGGCCTCATTCGCACACTCAATCAGCAAGGTGCCAGCCAGGCACACCGAGGAGAAAAAGGGTGCACACAGCAAGCGATAACCCGCCTGCTCCTGAACCAGCATCAGCTCGACAGCGCCCAGCCCCAGACCACCGTGCGCTTCCGGCACCGCCAAAGCGCACCATCCGAGCTCCTCGGCCAGCGATGTCCAAACCGCGGCGTCGTAGCCCGACTCACTGGCCATCGCGGCGCGCACAGCCTCCGACGTGCAAGCATCAGCGAGAAACGTCTCGGCAGCCTCGCGGATCATCGCCTGCTCTTCCGTCAGTGCGAAATTCATCTCATCTCACCTTATTCCAAACGCTGAGGGTGCGATGCGCTCAGGTTCCGTAAACCTTCTGCGCCTGCGGTGAAGCCTCAATCAGCTCGCGCACTACATCGGTCAACTCGGCCGGTTCCCAGCGCGCCTTCTTGTCCTTGATCGGCCCGGTTTTCCAACCGGTCGCTATCGACAGCTGGCCGCCCTGGCTTTCAAACACCTTGCCGGTGCATTCGGCCGACAACTCCGAACACAGCCACACCACGATGGGCGCAACGTTGGCCGGATCGAAGAAATCAAAGGACTCGCCGTCCGGTTTCTTCATCATGTCGGCAAAGACCTCTTCGGTCATACCGGTGCGCGCAGCCGGCGCCAGCGCATTGGCAGTAATGCCATAGCGGCGCAATTCCGCAGCCTGCACCAGCGTCATCGTCGCCACACCGCCCTTGGCCGCTGCATAGTTGGTCTGCCCGACCGAACCCTGCAAACCGGCGCCAGACGAGGTGTTGATGATGCGCCCACCGACTGTGACGCCTTCTTTGTGCAGATCGCGCCAGCGGTTGGCCAGAATATTGGCCAGACAGAAATGCCCGCGCAGATGCACGCGCATCACATCATCCCAATCCTCGGCCGACATTTTCAGGAACATGCGGTCACGCACAATACCGGCGTTGTTGACCACGGCATGAACCTCACCATACGCAGCCAACGCCGCATCAACGATGCTCTGCGCCCCCGCCATGTCGGTGATGTCACCGCTGTTGGCCAGCGCCTTGCCGCCCTGCGCTGTGATCGCATCAGCCACCGCGCGCGCCGCATCCAAGCGTATGTCGTTGACCACCACATTCGCCCCCTCTGCCGCCAGCGCTTCTGCGTAAGCCTTGCCCAAACCACCACCAGCGCCGGTGATGATCACAGTCCGGTTGTTGCAAATTCCCATAAATCCAAATCCCTAAAGTGTCGAGCGTCCTTACGCCGTGCCCAGAGCTTGGAAGTGCCTGGAACGCCTGTTTCAGGACTGTCAGAGGCCTGGATGGCCGATGACAAGCGATACAAGGACGTACTTGAGCGAGTCCTGAAACAGGCGTTCCAGGCGCTCACGTCGAAAACTACAAACGTTCGATGATCGTCACGTTGGCCACGCCACCGCCCTCACACATGGTCTGCAGCCCGTAACGGCCACCCGTGCGCTCCAGCTCATGCAGCAAGGTCGTCATCAGTTTGGTGCCGGTTGCGCCCAGCGGATGGCCCAAGGCAATCGCCCCGCCATTCACATTGGTCTTGTCGTGCGGATAACCGGTTTCCTTGAGCCACGACAACGGCACCGGTGCGAACGCTTCATTGATCTCGACCCGATCAATCTGGTCCAGCGACATACCACTGCGCTTCATCGCCCGCTCGGTCGCCGGAATCGGCGCGGTGAGCATGTAGATCGGATCATCACCCATCACTTCCATATGCACGATGCGCGCACGCGGGGTCAGGTTGTAGCGTTTGAGCGCCGCCTCTGAGACCACCAATACCGCCGACGCACCGTCACAGGTCTGGCTGGCCACCGCTGCGGTCAGCGTGCCGCCTTCGGCCAACACATCCAGCTCGGCCATCTTCTCCAGCGAGGTTTCGCGTGTGGTCTCGTCCATGGCGAAATCGCCAACCGGCACAATCTCCCGATCAAAGCGGCCTTCCTTGATGGCCTGGATGCCGCGACGATGCGACTCCAGGGCAAATTCTTCCATCTCACGGCGGGTCAGATTCCACTTCTTGACCATTTTTTCCGCGCCGTAGAACTGCGACACCGGCTCATCGCCAAAACGCTCGGTCCAGCCCGTGCTGCCCGAAAACGGATCGGAAAAGCCCAAAGGTTTGGCCGCCAACATGGCCGAACCAATTGGAATCTGGGTCATGGTCTGCACACCGCCGGCAATCACCACATCGTTGACGCCGGCCATGATGGCCTGAGCCGCGAAGTGCACCGCCTGCTGTGAGGAACCGCATTGACGATCCACCGTCACCCCGGGCACTGACAGCGGACCGCCTGCGGTCAACCAGCAGGTGCGACCGATGTTACCGGCCAGCGGCCCGATGGCATCCACGCAGCCGAACATCACGTCATCGTAATCTTCCGCCGGAATGTCATTGCGCGAGAGCAACGCCTTGATCACATGCGCGCCCAGGTCGGCGCCGTGCATGTGCGCCAGCGAACCCTTGCGACGTCCGGTCGGGGTGCGCAGCGCGTCAACGATATAGGCTTCAGCCATGATCAATTCCTGTATTGCGATGGGCGCAACGCCTTGTCGCGCCCGAAATGGAGGGCCGGATTGAGGCCTTAAAAAGTGGTTGCGGGACCGATCTGCGCGTCCATCGCGAACAAGGCGTCCGCCACGCGCTGCTTGTGGAACAAGCGATCACCCCAGAACGATTCCAGCGCCCAGGCCCGCTTCATGAACATCTGCAGATCAGCTTCCCAGGTGTAACCCATGGCGCCATGCGCCTGCATCGCATTGCGTGCTGCGAGTAAGGCGGCTTCCGCACAGGCCAGACGCGCATGCGAGGATTTCGAGGCCAGGCCAGCGTCATCGTTGTGCAACGCATACGCCGCGCGATGCAGCACAGGACGGGCGAATTCAATCTTTACCGCGATGTCAGCCATCTGATGCTTGATGGCCTGGAATGAGCCGATCGGCTTACCGAATTGTTTGCGCTGAGCCGAGTAATCCACCCCGAGGTCGAGCATGCGACGAGCCAATCCCACCAATTGCGCCGCGATGGAGACCGCCGCGCGATTGACCGCTTTGTCCCAGATCGCTTTGCCCTGTGCCGCCTCGCAAATGCGCGTGGCATCGCTGGGTGTCCAGTCGAGTTTGTAGAGCCGACGTGATGCGTCGATGCTGGGATTGAGTTCCAGGCTCACCTGATCCGGCGTCGCCGCATGAATCTCATCGTTGTGCCAAAGAAGAATCAGGTCGGCGATCTTGGCGTCGTGAACCAGCGGGTTGAGCGGATGGGAAATCGCCAGACGCGCTTTGCCTTCACACATGCGCCCCAGCCACTCCTGCTTAAACGCCTCATCGTCCAGACTGGCAACCATGCCCACGCCAACGTAGGCCGCATCGGACAGCGAATCCGGTATCCCGTGGTAACCGACTTCCTGCAGCAGCAGCACCCAGTCCAGATCACCCTGCCCCAAGCCACCATAAGCTTCGGGCACCGACAACGCGGTCAGACCCTGCTCAGTGATCTTCTGACGCATCTCCGGCGAACGGCCTGAGTCGGTGGTTTCCCAATGTTCACGCAGCACTTCGGGGGCAGCCTGAACGACCAGAAAGCTGCGCACGGCGTCGCGGAATTGGACTTGCTGATCATCAAATGAAAAGTTCATAGCCGTCCCCTTAGGCGCGCGGCATGCCGAGCATGCGTTCGGCAATGATGTTGCGTTGAATCTCGTTGGTGCCGGCGTAGATCGGCCCAGCCAACGAGAACAGGAAACCGTCCAGCCACTGCGCAATGCCCTGCGCTTGCGGCGCGTGCGGCATCAACTCGGCGCGTGCGCCCAGAATGCTCATCGCGGTTTCGTGCATTTTGACGTCGAGTTCCGACCAGAAAATCTTATTGGTGCTGGCCTCCGCCCCAATCGTCGCGCCTTTGGCCAAACGCGAGGCCGTCGCGTAGGTCGCCAGGGTGTAAGCCTCGGCATCCATCCAGCATTTCATCACCGCGTCGCGTATCGCCGGGTCGGCATCGCAACGTTCCCGATTGGCCTGATACAGCGCGACCAGATCAGCAGCGGTTTTCTGAAATCGTGCGGGTGAGCGCAGCATCAAGCCGCGTTCAAATCCGGCCGTGGCCATGGCAATACGCCAGCCCTCGCCCTCACCGCCCAACAGGTTGTTGGCCGGCACACGCACATTGTCGAAAAAGATTTCGGCAAAGCCTGGCAAACCGTTGAGCTGACGAATCGGCCGCACAGTGATGCCCGGCAGATCCAGCGGCATCAGGATGAAGCTCAAACCGTGATGGCGTGATGAGCCGGATTCACTGCGGAACAATCCGAACAACCAATCGGCATAGACCGCGCGGGTTGACCAGATTTTCTGACCATTGATCACAAAATCATCGCCTTCGCGCCGTGCGGTGCTGCGAATCGCCGCCATGTCGGAACCCGCACCGGGTTCGGACCAACCTTGCGCCCAGGTGTCTTCACTGGTCGCCATACGCGGCAGAAAACGCGCTTTTTGTTCCGGCGTACCGTATTCCATGAGGGTCGGTGCCAGCAGGAAAATCCCGTTCTGGTTGACCCGCCCTGGAGCGCCGGCACGCCAGTATTCCTCTTCAAAGATCAGCCACTGAATCAGATCGGCGCCGAGTCCGCCCAGGTCCTTGGGCCAGGTCACGGCGCTGTAACCCTGGCTGGCCAGTTTGGCCTCCCAGTCGCGGTGAGCGGCAAAGCCCTCTTCGGTATCGAAACTCGGCAGTGGCTCAGCCGGCACATGGGCTTGCAGCCAAGCACGCACGGTGGCGCGGAATTGCTGTTGATCTTGGGTGTAATTCAGATCCATCAGTCGAAACTCGCTTCGCGTTTTTCAACGAAGGCTTTGCGCGTCTCCGCCGAATCTTTGCTGGAATAAGCCTGCAAGGTGAAACCCTGCTCCCAGCGGTATTTATCTTCCAGGTTGCCGTCCTCAATACCGTTGAGCGACTCCTTGGCCAGCCGGATCATCGTGGTGCTCTTGGCGGCGATCTGGGCGGCAATTTCCAGCGCGGCATCACGCAATTGCTCCGGTGCGACGACTTTCTCCACCGCGCCAAGGCGATAGGCTTCGGCCGCATCGATCGGCTGTCCGGTGAAATACATCATGCGCACCTTTTGCACGCCGAAGAGGCGCTGTAAGTGCGCTCCACCGCCCATGGCGCCGCGATCCACTTCCGGCACACCGAAGGTTGCGTTGTCGGCCGCCACCACAATGTCCGCAGCACCGGTAATGCCGATGCCGCCACCGAGCACAAAACCGTGGACTGCCACAATCACCGGCACCGGATTGCGGTGCACCGCTTCGAAGCTGCGGTAGTTGCCGGCATTCACATCAACGATCCGCTCGGGATAAGCGTTGAGTTCTTTGATGTCGACACCGGCACAAAAACCGCGCCCTTCCGCACGGATCACGATGACCCGCACACCATCGGCTTCCCCCAGACGATGTATCTCATCCGCCAGTGCATGCCAGCCTGCGCTGTCCAGTGCATTGACCGGTGGGTGATTGATGACCAATTCGGCAATGCCCTGGTCAATAGAGGTTTGAAACGTTGAACTCATCCGCTGCCTGTGTTGTCGGGCGCGGAACCGACCCGCACCGTTTGTTTTTGATCGGCAATCAGTATCAAAGATCAGGGCTCAGGCAGCTTCATCCTTTAGGGTGAGTGGCCAGACTTGATGTAGATCAATCCCGACCCAACCGCCAACCCTTAACGTGGCGCTGTCGTTTGAATAACAAGGACACCAGTTAAGGGGTAAGCAATGAACAGCAAAGCAAAACAATTGGCCTGTGCAATTGGCCTGTCATTGGCAATCGCGCCGGCGTTTGCTGGAGAGGCCGGTGATCTGATCATTCGCGCCGGCATCGCCAGTGTGAACCCGGACAGCAACAACGGGCCAACCGTCAAAGTGGATAACGACACCGGCCTAGGCATTTCTCTGACTTACATGGTCACCGCATCGGTCGGTGTGGAGCTGTTAGGCGCATCGCCTTTCGAGCACGACATCAAGTTGGCCAGCAACGACATGCAGATCGGCAAGACCAGCCACCTGCCACCGACATTGCTGCTGAACTACCATTTTCCCGTCAGCGGACCGATTTCCGCTTATCTGGGTGCCGGTATCAATCACACCGTGTTCTTTGAGGAAGAGATCGACCCGGCCGTCGCGCAGGATCTCAAGCTGGATGCCTCCACCGGTCTGGCGCTGCAATTCGGCACGAATTTCCAGCTCACCCAGGCCTGGGGCGTTAGCTTGGCTTGGTGGCACATTGATATCGACACAGACGCCACACTGACAGCAGCGGATGGCAGCAGCTCGAAAGTCCCAGTCGAAATCGACCCTTGGGTTGTGATGGTTGGTGGCTCCTACCGCTTTTAGTGGCGGTCACGTGCATTGCCTGCACCCGCTGAACCAAGCCCGAGCGGTTCACTGCTGTGCAGGCCCGCGGACGAAAAAGGGGGCACCATAGTGGTGCCCCTTCGTATGTCCAGCTGCGAGCGATTAAGCTTTGCTATTAAGCTTGTCCTTGGCCTGCTTCAGAAAGCTTGATGCCTGTTCTTCGGCTTTGTCACGGGCAATGCCGTACTTTTCCTGAATCTTGCCGACCAGGTTCTGCCAATCGCCTTTCACACCCTCGACCTCGTCTTCGGTGAGTTCGGCCCAGTGGCTGCGAATACTGCCCTTCAACTGTTTCCAGTTGCCTTTCAAGGTGTCCGAGTTACTCATAGCTACACTCCTTCATTTGATGATGAATCGGGGTTTTACTGTGTGGTCGCGTCGTCAAATTCGTCTTGTACTTCCTCGACGCCTTCGTCAAATGATTCACCAATCTGTTCGCCGGTAGACGGTTCATCCATCATGGCATAAAGGCCGACGCCACCTAGCGCGATCAGCGCGCCAATAATCAAAGCCTTGGTGGTACTCATAATGCTTCTCCTTGCTTGCCGTGAATATTTCGAATGGATCGTGTGTGCGCTAGACCGGCGGCTTGCGTCCGCTCAAGGCGTTGGTAATCGCGAACACAACAAACAGCGCAAGAAATACAAAGAACAGCAATTGCGCAATGTCAGTCGCTGCCGTGGCAATTCCACCAAAACCAAAAATTGCGGCGATGATGGCGATCACGAAAAACAAAATTGCGAGTCGTAACATGCGATGTCCTTAGCTTGAACTCGATAGGTTTGGCGCAAGCTGCATGCCAGGATCTCCTGCAACATTTATTTTTACTTTAAAATCATAAGCTTAAAAACAATCCTTTTAAGAGAATCGTGGGCCCACGAAGGCCGAGTGAGATGCACGCCATGGAAACTGTTGGTCATCGCAGACAGAGCGGGATTATTTGACCAAGCGACGACCAAGCAGCCGGAAAAGACCAATTTTTTCAAGCGTGTAAGCTCTGTCGCAAATTGCCGACGTGGTGTCTGAACGAGAGATAGCGACTGTTGCGACGCTAAAACGACCCGTCATTGTGCTGCGATGTGACCGTATTCGATTGTATGTGTCCGCTCGTGATGGCCGCTGTTTCCCGACAGCCGCCGTCAACATCCTCGCGAATAAAACCACGCTGTATGCCCGGGACCCGTTGAGGTCGCGCCGTATGCGGGAACCCAACCGCTGAGCTTGACAGCAGGTCTTGGGCCTTCGCATTCGCCGTGCTGCAACACATCAATGCGCAACCAGGGTTCGCCACCAATCCGGGTCAATTCATGAATACGCACCGGGTATTCACCACGATCCAAGGCGCGCGCGCCGGGTTGATGTCGCATCGGTAACCCGGCGCCAGCTGAGGGCCAAACCCAACCGCTCCAAGCCGAGTTCAAATAATTGAGCCGCTTCATGACGAGTTCGGGATACGGGAACCAAGTCCCAGATTGCTCAGGCGAAATCCAGCCTTGGCGTCCATCATTCAGCTGCAGCAGCGACCAGCCGTCACGCCGGCCCAATACAACAGCGGCCGGGACTTCGTAACCGATTTCCTGATGCTCCAGGGCATTCCAATCCTCGAACCGAGCAACACGTCGTGCTCCGCTATGCGGTGCAGCAACCAAGTCCACCGATCCCCCGTGGACCAATGTTTTCAAGTCCAAAAGTCCAAGCAGTGGTTTAGCATTTCCATGATTAGGTGCGCTTGCCGTTTGCAAACGACGCAAGGCCCACGCACCGCCCAGACCATTGAGTTGTTGCACCACATGACGGCTCGGAACATCGATAAATCGTCCCGCTGCTGCGTCGCTGCTGTCCTGCGTCGGCAGCAGTAGACGACTACCGTCACAGCTATCAACCCATAATTTGCCATCGCGCATATGGGGAAAAAGCACGTATGTCGCCCCGATCTCGGGCGCAATGCCACAGGTCGCCGTGGATGACGCGGTGAAGAGAGCCAGAGGGCTGAGCTTGTGCAGCGTGGTGGCTTTGAAGTTGCCGCGAAGCGGTTCGATCGTAAGCTTTCGGTGATCAGCACGGTTGTCGGCGGCCGTGACCCGGCCGAGCCAGACCTGGTCAGCGGCTTCGAAGTAATCGGCCAATGGTTGGGGTTTGCAGCGACAAGCCATGCTGGGGCCAATCACAGCCATCAACACCAGCGCCACCAACAGACGCATCATTGTCGACGCAAGGCGATGTGGGCGATGAAAAGCCCCAGTGCCATAGCCACGGGGGTATAGAACAACGGCACAATGACGAATTCGAGGCCATGTGGATACCCTGGATAAGACCGCGTCGGCAGATAGATCGACCAAAACCCCACATTGGTCCAGATTTGCAGCGCCAGTTGCGGCGCCAAGCCACCGATGGCCAGGACCAAAGACGTTGGCTTAGCGGTCATGCGGCGGATAACAGCAAGCACCGCGGCCAAGAGTACAAGTGGCAGGAGGGCTGGAATTGCACTCAGGGCCGGATTCTGTCGCCGCACGCCGTATTGCTCAATCAGGTACTCCAAGGCGGTCACTGGAGCGAGCCCTTCGAGCACTCCGCAGGCCCAATATGAAGCCGCTGGAATCAGGAAGGTTGCCAGCACGCCGACAACCAACACGCGCCAAATGGCAATGCCTCGAACGGGATTGAGTGTGTTGGAATCGCCATCCTGCTCGGTCATTGTTCAAGATACTCCGAGCGGGACGCCACTCAACGAATCGAACTCAATCTTAGCGTGTCTGTGATCGAAGGTGCTTGCGCTGGACTGGTTGGCGCCGGGATAGCCGGATGCTGGAAATGTTTCACTCTCCCGACAACGCCTGCGCGTTCATGCGCGCCCAAGTGACCTCGAAGGCATCCATCAAATCGTTCATGCGACGGATCAGCGCCTCGTAAGGCTCCGGGCTGGCCATGTCCAGCCCGGCCTGCTGGAACAGGTCGTAGGGGTGATCCGAGCCGCCAGCTTTGAGGAACGTCAAATAGGTATCGCGAACGCTTGTGTCTTCCTTCTCGGCCGCGATTTGCTCCACGAAATAGGCGGCGCCAGCAATCGAGGTCGAATACTGGAACACGTAGTAGTTGAAATAGAAATGCGGCACGAACATCCATTCGTGGGTGTAGAGGTCCGGCACAGTCATGACACCCTCGTCGTGACCGTGATAACGACGCACGATGTCCGCATAGATCTCCGTGATCCGCTCCCCGGACAGGGCCTCGCCGCGTTCGACGGCGGCGTAGATCTCGCCCTCGAACTCGCTGAACATCGTTTGCCGGAAAAACGTGGTGCGAATTTGTTCCAGCGCGTAGCCCAGATAGAACAAACGCTCCTGATCGGAGCTTGATTGCTGCGTCATGTAGTTCTGCACCAGCAGTTCGTTGGAAATGGCCGCAGTTTCTGTGGTGAAGATGGAGAAATCGGACAGATGCCAGGGCTGGTTTTCGTTGCTGAGCAGCTGATGAATGCCATGCCCCCACTCATGTGCATAGATGGAAACGGAGTTGTAATCATCCTGGTGATTCAACAGGATGAACGGATGCACATCGTAGGCACTACCCGCCATGTAGGCCCCTGAGCGCTTGCCCTTGCTGGGGTAGACATGCATCCAGCGCTGTGCGGTGGCCTGCGCCAGCTTCTGCTGGTACTCGGCACCCAGCGGCGCCATCGCCTCCTGCACCAACTCGATGGTGTCCTCGATGGGATAGTCCCGCGTGGGCTGGACCAGATCCACATAAATGTCGTGGTAGTTCAGGTCATCTTCGAGACCCAGGACCTTGCCGCGCAGGCGCAGATAGCGGTGAAGCGTGTCCAGATTGTCATTGGTTACCTTAACCAGCGTGTCGTAAACCTCACGCGGCAAGGCGTCCGAGAACAGATTGCGGGTCAGGGTGTCGGCGTAACGACGCTGCTTGGTTTCAAACACCTGCGACTGGATATGCGCGCTGAGGGATTGGCCCACCGAACTCTTGTACTTTTCCCAAGTGCCCCAGTAGGCCTCGAAAACTGCCTGTCGGGTGGCGCGGTCCGCGCTGCCGCGATACCGCGAATAGCCCTGACTGTTGATCAGCGCCTGGTCATCGCCCGGCACGCTCAAGGTCGGAAACGGAATATCGGAATTGGCCAGCGTGCCGTACACGTTGAAGGGCTGCGCCTGCAGCAATTGCACCGCCGCGAGCACATCCTCGACCTCGGCAGAGCGGATGTGTGGTGCTTGGCGCAGGGTATTGGCCAAGGTATGGCGATAGTCATTCAGCCTCGGTTCCGCCTCGATATAGGCCTGCACTGTCTCCGCACCCAGGGCGATGATCTCCGGCGCCAGCCAGGCATAAGCCTGGTTTACCTGGCTGTACATCTGCTGCGCCAATTGCCGCCGCTCCTGCCCAGCATTGTCGGCGACGTTTTCGTCCGCCTCGAGAGAGGCGTAGGTGTAAGCCCGTGAGGCCGCTTTGGTCAGGGCCGAGACCTCCTGGACCGCGGTCAGTAAGGCCGCAGGGCCTTGCTGCAGGCTGCCTTTGAGATCTTCAAGCCGCTCGGCATGCGCCAGGATGTCCGCACGCGCGGTGTTCCAATCCTCGACAGACGCATACAGGCTGCTCAAATCCCAGATCCAACGTGGGTCTTGCGCCTGGGTCGCATCGGAGGACTGCGTGGCCTCGGGCGACGGGGCGACGCTGGATTCGGTCTTGTCTGCCGAGCAGGCGACCAGGCCAAGGACCATGGCCAGAAAAATGGACTTGAAGTTCATGGTTTGATGTTCCAGTTCTTGAGCGCAAGCCACCGGCAGGACAAACCGCTTGCCAAGGGCTCGCGACTTGAAGCAAAGGGCGTGCCGATGACGCAGTCTAGCAATGCGACTGCCCTGGCAGTCACCGTTCGAATATCAACAATGAACAGCTTGGCCAAAAAAAAGCCGAAGGTGCATGCACCTTCGGCCCGGGCTCCCACCCTCCCCCTTTAATCTCGCCAGCGCGTTCGGTTTAGAACGCCAGCATGGAATCGCAGTACACGAACGGGTCTTCGTCCAATGGTGGCGGCGGTGCGTCACCGCCGAGTACGTCCGGCAAGGTCGCCGCAATGTTGTCCCAGTAGAGCTTGCGCACCGCGATGATTTCGCTCTGGAATTCACAGAAACCGGCGGCTTTCTCACGCGGCTTACCCGGATAACCCAACTCGGCCAGTGCCGCATCGACCACACCCTTGCTCGGATCGGCGGTGAGATCACCCCAACCGACCTGCAGCCAAGGGGCCACGGGGTTCACCGGAATACCGACAACGTCGGTGACGCCGGCGGCTGGATCGTAAGCCAACGAATCCGGCACATAAGCCGCCTGTTCCAAGGCACGACGCAACATCCAGTTACTGATGGCTTGATCACCAGCATCGATCATCAGTGGCTGACCTTCTGCCAGTTGAATGCCTCCACGGTGCGCACTCAAACGACGCGCATCCAGCAACACCTTGGAGGCCACACCGGCGGCGCGCGGTGTTGAGAAGCTGGTCCCACCCACGCTGCTGTAACAATCCTCAGCGTCGTGGCAATACGGCAGGTCCTGGGTGAAATCGGAAAGGAAATCAGGAAACACGCCCGACAACAGGGTGCGACCTTCAGAACTGCCTTCCTCGATACCGGAAACACCGATACTCCACCACGGTCCGGCGCCGGCTCGCAGCGGGGTCAGTCCGGGCCCATTGCCACCGGAACTGAAGTGCAGCTTGCCCATGTCCACCACAGCCGGATAACTGTTGTGGAAGGTGCGCCATTCCGGCAGCGGGAAGCCCGTACCCGGTATCGACACCCCATAGCTGGTGGTCAATATGTCAACCGCGGGATGCAAGAACGCGAAGTCGTGGGCCATATCGCTGCCCAGCGCACCTTCGGTTTCGACGAACAGAATCACCGCCTCCGGATTGGCGGTTAGCACCGCAGCGGACGTGCCCACACCGTGAGCCGACTTGTCCACCGATGGAATCAACGGCGCCAACTCATCACCAGCATAGGAGCGCAAGAGCACATTGGTGCCCTTGATCCAGTAGGTTTCACCGCGTTTGACCGACGCCCAAATGTCGGCGTCCGCTTCGATATCGGCTTGAAGATTGCCGCTGCGGGTAAGCTGCAGGATGTTGCTCTCGGCAACGCCCAGTTCCTGCAGCACCGCGGGCGTGACAGCCGTCGGCCCGGCATCGGTGTAAATGGCGCTGCCGGCGTAATAAAACTCGTGATACGGGTTGAGCGCAGAATCAATCACGCTCACGACCACGCGGGTGTCCTGCGTTAACTCAGGCCCCATCGATACGTCATCGGCGCGAATCAGAAAATCCGAATTCACATCGCCCGCGGCGCGGCCACCTTGCTGGCACGCAGACAAAACCACAGCGCTCGCCAAAATAGCGAAAGGTAAACGAAACATGTTTGCTTCCCTGAGATAACAACGTCTGGCTGCTATCACGGATGAGGGGCGCGAAAAGGTTCCCCAAGTCCGTTCAGGAAGGCTCGCTCAGCCGCGCGGCAAGGCCTCCAGCCGCTGCGTAGCCTCGCGGACGATGCCGTCGATCACATCTTTAACCGCAGGCAGTTCATTGATCACGGCGGCAACCTGACCCGACGGCAACACACCCTCGTCTGGCTTGCCCTGGACCATGGCGCGCTGAATGATCACCGGCGCATTGGCCGCCATCATGGTCTGGATCGCAGAATCCCCTTCACGCAAGGCGGTAAATGCGGTCTTCAGCATATGCGCCGTGCTCATGCCGGTGTAGGACTTCCATTGCCACGCCGACGACAACGCCACAAACAGGCGACGCAGAAAACCACCGCGCTCCAGACTGAGTAGGAAGGGGTTATCGATCATGCGCTGCGGTATGCCATCCAGTGCTTTGGACGCGCGGATATGGGAAGGCTCTTTGACCTCGACATAACGCTGCAAGGTTTCGCGCGGCACCGGCGATTCGGCGGTCATCAAAAAACGCGTGCCCATGGCGATCCCGGCTGCACCGTAGGCCAAGGCCCCGGCCAGGCCACGTCCGGTGGAGAAACCACCCGCAGCAACCACCGGCACATCCACCGCATCAAGCACCTGAGGCAACAGCAAGGTTGTTGGCACCGAACCGGTATGGCCACCCCCTTCGCCCCCCTGAATGGTGATGATGTCAGCGCCCAGTTGCACTGCTTTGACCGCGTGTTTCAAAGCACCGACCGTCGGCATGCACAACACACCGGCATCTTTAAAGCTCTGGATTGTTGCCGCATCCGGACCGCGCCCGTAACTGACCGCACGAATCCGATCACGGTGCTCCAACACCAGCGCAATCACCTCGCGCGCATTGGGCTGGAACATATGGAAATTGACGCCGAACTGGCGGTCGGTCCCCGCCCGGACCTGCGCAATCGCCGCTTCCAACTCGGGTGTGGACATGGTCGCTGCAGCAAGAAAGCCGAAGCCACCGGCATTGGAGGTACCGATGACCAGATTGGCATCGGCCACCCAGCCCATCGCGGTCTGGACGATGGGGTAATCGCAGCCCAGCAATTCAGTCAGACGGGTCTTGAGCACGCTCATGCTTTGACGATCACTGAGGAGCCATGACCGAACAGACCTTGGTTCGCGGTGATCCCCACCTTGGCGCCGGCGACCTGGCGCTCACCGGCCTGCCCGCGCAACTGCCAGGTCAGTTCACACACCTGGGCCAACGCCTGAGCAGGAACCGCTTCACCAAAGCAGGCCAATCCACCCGAGACATTGATCGGAATGCGTCCGCCCACGGCGGTCTCGCCTGCGCGGGTAAGCGCAGCGGCTTCACCACGGGCACACAGCTGTAGATCTTCGATCCAGTCCAGCTCCAGAGCGGTGGACAAATCGTAGACTTCGGCCAGCGAGACATCTTCTGGCCCGATACCCGCCTCTTCATAAGCTTTGGCTGGCAGCGCCGCACGGAACGGACGGGCATCGGCGGCGACAGCCGAATCGGTCGCAATGTCCGGCATCTCCACCAGCTCTGAGGCAAAAGTCGGGGTCACCGTGGAGATGGCCGCGATACGTGGCGCATCGCCTTTGCCGATCTTGCGCGCATAGGCCACGCTGGACACGATCATCGCAGCGCCGCCATCCGAGGTCGCGCAGATGTCCATCAAGCGCAGTGGATCGGCGACCATGGCGGATGCCGCCACATCCTCGGCGGTGAATTTCTTCTTGTAGCGTGCGTTCGGGTTGGCAAACCCATGCGCCGCATTCTTGACCTTAACCGCTGCGAAATCCTCCGGCGTGTCGCCGTAGATTTCCATGCGTCGACGCGCGTACAGCGCGAAGTAGGTCGGATTGGTGATGCCCAGGCGAAAGCGCACCCAATCTGGATCATCCGGACGCTCGCCATCGGCGGGCTTGAGAAAGCCCTTGGGCGTGGTGTCCGCGCCGACCACCAGCGCCACGTCGCAGGCACCGGACAGAATCTTGGCGCGGGCCGCGGCCAGAGCCTGCGAACCCGAGGCACAGGCCGCGTAAGAGGTGTTGACCTCGGCACCCTGCCAGCCCAGCGCCTGGGCAAACGTCGCACCCGCCACATAGCCGGGATAGCCACAACGCACCGTGCCGCCACCGGAGACAAAGCGCACATCGCGCCACGGTACGCCGGCATCTTTGAGCGCCGTGCGCGCCGCGGCCACGCCGTACTCAACAAAATTTTTGCCCCACTTGCCCCAGGGGTGCATGCCCACGCCGAGGATGGCGATTTCATTGTTGCTCATCACGCACCCTCCTGCGGCTGCCACTTCCAGGTCACCCTTTGGCCATCAATCCCCGGCACATCCTCCAGCACCAAGGTCATCGTCATACCGGCTTTGAGATCCTCGACACCGACGCCTTTGACCACCTGACCCAGCACGATCATCTGTTCCTGCTCCAGCTTGACTGCAGCAATGGCGTAAGGCTCGAACGGTTCCTCGGCCACATACGGCGCCGGCGGCTGATAGCAGGCATTGGTGAACGACCACAGCGTGCCGCTGCGCGACAATGGTGTTTCCTCAAAACTTTCACTGTCGCAATCAGGATTGCGGCAGTAATTGCTCTGCTTGGGGAAATAGTAGGTGCCACACGCCGTGCAACGTGAGCCGAGCAAAGCCGGCTCAGCTGCATCGCGCGTGAACAGGCCCTCAATAATCGGTGCGTTCATGCGCGGATACCCGGCGGGTTGTCTTTGATCTGGCGAGCACGCACATCACGCGGGTCGAGACGCCGGATCACCTCCAGCTGCTCCGCCGTCGGATGCGCAGTTTCCGTGCACCCCTCGGCCAGAATCAGTGGGAAGCTGGTGTTCTCCTGAACCTCTTCAAAGTTCACCCCCGGGTGCAGACTGATCACACGAATGGCGTGGTCGGGACCGCCGAAGTCCATCACACACAGATTGGTGACGATCTTTTCCACACTGGCGAAATCGCGCCGCACACCGGCTTGCCAGTTCTCGTCCTTGTAACCCACCGAACACACCACATCGACCTCGCCATCGACGAAAACGCGGGTCGAGTGATTGGGCACAAACATGGAGTTGGCGTGGTTGATGCTGTTGCCCGGGAATCCGCGCAGACCCAGCATCTGCCGCTTGGGTTTGTCGAAATCACCGATGCAGGAGATGTTGGCCTGGCCCCAGCGATCGACCTGAACCGGCCCGACCAGCGCATGGCGACGCCCATGCCACAGCGCATCGAAAACCCGCGAATACGGCATGTAGCCACCATAGGCGCGGCCTTCGTGGGTCTTGGCTCCGATTTCCACCGGCGTTTCGGTCAGGTAGGCCTCACCATCGGTGATCATCAATTCCGGGCTGTGGGTCAACTTGGCCAGCCCCTGCGCAATACGCGGAATAATGCCGATACCCGTGGCGAGCACTTCACCATCGTCTTTCCAGACATCGGCGCAGGCACAAATCAGCAATTCAGAAAGCGTGAAATCAGACATCAGAACACCTGTCGCGGCAGTGAAGTGATAGCGTCCAGACCGCCGACCGCGTTCTGGTAATCCGCCTCCGTCGCGCCGAGGAATTCCTCGACATAAGCTTGCCAACCGCCCTCTTCCGCGGCCGCCTGACAGTAGCGCTTGATGTGCGCCGCATCCCAGCCGTAGCCCGGCACATGGGATGTCGGATGGGCGCCACCACGTTGCTCAACCACACCGGTAACCAAAGAGCGCTCGAACAGATTGGCTTTGGCGTCGGCTTCATCCGAATCCAATCGCTCGCTCACCTCTTCAGCCATCACGTAGGTTTTGTCCGCAGCGCGGGCAAACCATTCATCAAAGAAGGGGTCCGGGCTGTACACACGCACATTGCCCAGTTGATCGGCCTTGTGGACCTGCAGCAAGGCGACGTCCAGCTTGATCGCCGGCATGGCCATCAACGTTTCGCCATCGTCATAGGGCGAGTTGACGGTTTTGATGTCCGGGTTGTTGCTCATGAATGCCGTGCCCAAACCGGCCCGCATGGGCAGGAACGGCAGGCGATAGCCCGCAGCGCGCAAGCCCCAATGCAACATACCTTCGTCCAGTTCCAGCGCCTCAATGCTGCCGGCTTCGCGGGCCTGACGGAAGAACGGCTCCAGCGGAATGAAATCCAGCGAGACGAAACCGTAGATCAGCTTTTTGACCTTGCCGGCTGCGCACAACATGCCCATATCCATGCCGCCGTAACCGACGATGGTCAGGTCTTTGAGATCGGAACGCAGAATCTCCCGAATCAGGGCCATAGGCTTGCGTCGCGGCCCCCAGCCGCCAACGCCGATGGTCATGCCATCTTGCAATTGTGCCACCACTTCGGAGGTGGTCATTTGTTTGTTCATAGTCATCGTCTGTTCAAAATTTGCCTACCACAGGCATCTGCCCCCTCCATTCAGAACCGGCCATGAACCCATCCATGGGGGCCTGCGGCAAAAACGTCCTGTTTTTGACGCTTCTGAATGAAGGGATCAGATGCCTTCGCGCAACGCTGAAAAACCAGCTCCTTCCAACGCGCGCAAGCTTCTTAAGCTGCGCCGGAGAGATCCACTTCTGCGCTTGCTGCGCATCCTGATATTCCTGTTCAGGACTGTCGAAAACAGGATGTTTTCGCCAGAGCCCCCATGGATGGGTTCACGGCGATCCTGAACTGGAATATCAGGATGCGCCGCCGCAACGGTCTCGATCGGCCTACTGAAAGCCCACCGAAAAATCATGCCCCCAGATCGACACCGCCTCCGAACGCGTGGTTTCGTGCTTGCCCGGTTCCACCGTGGCGCCGCCCCAGCCGTACTCCAGCGCAAACCCGCTCGGCGTCTTCATATAGAAACTGGTCATTTTGTCGTTGCAATGCTGACCCAGCGTTGCCATCAGTTTTTCGCCACGCTGCTGAAGACGATCGTGGGCCTTGCCCACATCGGTCATAGACGTGACCTCAACCATCGCATGCACGCACCCTGACGGGTCCGGCATCTCGGCCAGCGCGAGTGAGTGATGGCGCGCATTGGTATGTAGGAAGCGGATACGCACCACCGGCGCATCCGGCACGGGCGGCTGGAAATCGAACACGTCGGACACCCCAAAACCCAGTACCTGGGTGAAGAACGTCAACGTGTCGTCCATGGCCAATGCGGGTAACACCGTGTGGCCAAGACCCTGGTCGCCGGTGACGAAACCTGCCACCCCGATGGGCGAGGAGAAAGCCTCATGGCCACCGGTGTAACCACAGCTGACCTCGTGGCGATTGCCCGAAGGATCGGTAAACGACAAGAGCCGCGACACTTTACGCTTGGCACACAACGCGGCGTCCGCCTGTTCACAGGCAACACCCGCAGCTTCAATGGCCGACTGCACCGCCGACAAGGCCGCGTCATCCGCCACGCTCCAGCCCGAAACCAGGTAGCTGTCACCCTCACCCGCCTCGACCTGTATGCGGAAATCCCGCTCATCCATCTTGATGTCCAGGGTGCCTGCTGGGCCCTGTGCGGCGCTCATGCCGAGCATATTTTCCGCGTAGTCCTGCCACGCTGAAAGATCCGTGCTCTGCGCGACGATATAGGCCAGCGCATCGATTTTTGATGCCATAGGAGCAAATCCTTTGTGCATTTGTAGTGCCGGGATTATCGGCAGGCATAGCGCACAGGGGCTTCACCCGTTGGGGTGAGTGGTCCTGTCGTGGCACACTGCAGACCGGTTTTTCGGATGCGCCCTACCTTGCACAAACACTGGCTGGTCATCGCCCTGGTAAGCCTCCAATTTATGCTCTCGCCGCAAGCTCAAGCCACGCAAAGTCCTGTTGTGATACTCCACGGGCTGGCGCGCTCGGCCGGCGCCATGAACGCCATGGCGGATGCGCTTTCCGACCGGGGCTATCAGGTGTGCAATATCGATTATCCCTCGCGCCACCACCCCATCGAGGTGCTCGCCCACGACCATGTGCTGCCACAAATCCAAGCGTGCCAAAGCGCGCCGGACCAAGCTGTTCATTTCGTGACCCATTCGCTGGGCAGCATCATCGTGCGCCAACTTGTCGCCGACAACGCGATGCCTTCCATTGGCCGTGTGGTCATGCTCGGGCCACCCAACCACGGCAGCGAGGTCGTCGACAAACTTGGCGATTTCCCGCCGTTTGGCTGGATCAACGGCCCCGCGGGGACGCAACTCGGCACCGATGAACACTCGGTTCCCAATCAACTTGGTCCGGCCACCTTCGAGCTGGGCATCATCGCCGGTTCATCCAGCATCAACTGGATACTTTCGATGCTCATTCCGGGCGACGACGATGGCAAGGTTTCACTGGCCAGCGCACGACTGGAAGGCATGCGCGACTACCTGGTGGTGCCAGTAAGCCATCCGTTTCTGATGAAAAACCGCGAAGTGATCGCCCAGACAGCCAACTTTCTCGCTCACGGGCAGTTCAACCGCGCGGTGCAATAACCTATCCTGATCGTTCGACAATCACTACGCGAGAACACCCCGCATCATGTTCGAACGCCTGAACCAGGACCCATCCGCCAACGCCGTCCCGATCATCCCCATTCGACGCACCGAACTGGAGAGCTGGCTGAACGCACAAGACAGCACAACCCGGCACTGGATCGAGTCCAACGGGTTTGACGCTGCACCCGCCGCCTGGTGTGTTCTGCCCGATGCTCAAGGCCAGCCACGCGCTGTCGTTCTGGGCGTGAGTGAGCAACTCGATATCTGGACGTGTGCCGCCCTGCCCAATCTGCTGCCCAGCGGCTTGTATCGCCTGGACGACAGTTGGCCGGTTGAGCACGTCAACGACGCCACCTTGGGCTGGTTGCTGGGCAGTTATCAGTTCACCCGTTACCGCAAAGCCAGTCGCAGCCCAGCCGGTCTGCAGGCTCATGCCGATTGCGACCTGGCGGAAATCGAAGCCCTGGTCGAAGGCATCGCACTGACCCGTGACCTGATCAATACGCCGGCCGGCGACATGATGCCGCAGCACCTGGCGGAAGCCGCCCAGGATCTGGCCAAGGAATTTGATGCGTCATGCCATCAGATCGTCGGCCATGAGCTGCTGCAACAGAACTTTCCTGTGATCCACGCCGTTGGTCGCGCCAGCGCGCATCCACCGCGCCTGATCGACCTGCGCTGGGGTGAGAGCAAACATCCGCGCCTGACCCTGGTTGGCAAAGGTGTGTGTTTTGACAGCGGCGGCCTCGACATCAAACCGTCCAGCGGCATGCGTTTAATGAAGAAGGACATGGGCGGCGCGGCGCATGTGCTGGGTCTGGCCCGCATGATCATGGCGCTCGAACTGCCCGTGCGTTTGCGGGTCCTGATTCCGGCCGTGGAAAACGCCATCAGCGGTGATGCGTTCCGACCCGGTGATGTTCTGACCTCACGCAGCGGCAAGACCATCGAGATCGACAACACCGACGCCGAAGGCCGCCTGATTCTGTGCGATGCCATCTGTGAAGCGGCCAGTGAGTCGCCGGATCTGCTCATCGACATGGCGACACTGACCGGTGCGGCGCGCGTGGCCCTGGGCCCGGATGTCCCCGCGGTGTTCGGCAAACCAGCCGCGCTGGCGCAGCAACTGCACAAGGTCTCCGAACACCTCAATGATCCGACCTGGCCGATGCCGTTGCACGCGCCCTACAACCGCTGGCTGAGCAGCGACATCGCCGACTTGGTGAATTCCTCGTCAACACCGCTGGGCGGCGCCATCACTGCAGCATTGTTCCTGCAGCACTTCGTGCCGGAAAAGCAGGACTGGATGCACATGGACGTGATGGCCTGGAACAGCGAAAACCTGCCAGGTCGCCCACGTGGTGGTGAAGCCATGGGCCTGCGTGCCTTCTTCAACTTCCTGCGTGATCGCTACGCCGCATGACCTTGAGCGACTTCCCGCTGCATCACCGTCTGCGCGTGCGTTACTCCGAAATTGATGCTCAGGGCGTGGTCTTCAACGCGCACTACCTGACCTACTTCGACACCACGATCAACGAAGCTTTTCGAGACAGCGGCGTCGACTGGCTGAGTCAGGTTCAGCACAGCGGCTGCGATGTGCAGCTGGTGAAGTCTGTCGTCGAATACAAAGCTCCGTTGCATTTCGATGAGCTGTTCGATGTCGGCGCCGGGGTGTCACGCCTGGGCAACAGCAGCATCACCTGGGCGCTGGGTGTTTTCGGCGAACAGGGTGACCTGCGCGCCAGCGGAGAGATCGTGTGGGTTTACGCCGATCTCAAAGCCAAACGCGCCACGCCACTCGCCCCGTGGTTGCGTGACGCCGTCACGCCACTGTTGATCAGCGCCTAGCTCACACTATTCCAGCGGCGGTCGCGGCTCAGCTTCAGGCCAGCGCTGCGGTTGCCGCACAAACGCCGAGACGTCATAGCCCAGATCGGCAATACGCTCGCGATAGCGGGCAAAGTCCGCATCAGACATATTCGGCTCGCGCGCCATCAGCCACACATAATCACGCTTGCTGCGCGCGATGATGGTGGTCTGATAATCCTCGTCCAGATAGGCAATCACAAACTCGGCGCGAAACGGCCACACGAATTGCATGCCCCAACGCGCGTTGCCGGTACCGGGTTCGACTTTGGCATTGGGGGTGTGTGTTTCCAGTGGGCCGTCGAAACCACCTTCGCGATAGCGATACACGGTTTCGATTTTGCCTTTGCGGCCAATCCGATAGCTCTCAATACCGTTGTGCGCTTGCGCCTCAGCGCCAATCGGGATGAACCCGATGACGTACCAATCGCCCATGAAACGCGGCAAATCCACGTAGTCGACGGCCGGTATTGGCTCAGGTTTGGGTGCCCATAGCGAGCAACCCGCCAAGGTCGCTGTCGCAATCAGCAACACGATGTATCGAAACATACTCAAACTCCTCAGGCTCTACGCAAACTACGCCATTCCACCGCAGCACCGCAGAGCTCAGTGGCAACAAACAGCCACAACACCACAGGCGCACCCTGCAAGACCAGGTAGTAAATCAGCAAAGTCGCAACCGCAATGCGACCCCATTGGTCCATACGCACAATCGTGGCATTCGGATGTGCAAAACGCAGCCCATTCCATAAAACGCCAAGCACGCCCGCGAGATTGCAAAACACCATGGTGACGGTGGGCAGGGGCAACCAATCGGCCGGCGAACCCAGTAGTGCGAACCCGGACAGCAGGAAAGCCAATACGTAGTCCGACAGCCAGGGCAATGCCAATGCGCCGGTTACAAGCAGATCGAACAAAGCAAACGCGCGAACCCCGCGCCAGTCGGGTTGAGCCATGCTGGATTCCGAAAAATGATGGTCTCGGCAGTGTAACGGCTTCATTGCACTCGCCGCCCATCATCCCATTGGACGAAGCTTGACCTTTGTGTGCGACCTACTCTGCAACGCAAACGAAAACCAGTGACAACCGGTCAGGAGTGAGTCATTAGCCGTCTTGAGTATCACGCGCTGCGCGTGGCCGAAGTGATCGAAGAAACTGCCGACGCCCGCTCGGTGGTGTTTGACGTGCCCAGCGAATTGCGCGACACCTTCCGCTACAAAGCGGGCCAGTTTCTGACCTTGCATGTACCGCACGGCGAGAAGCCACTGCCGCGCTGCTATTCGGCATCCAGTTCACCGCATCTGGATGAACCTCTGCGCGTCACCATCAAACGTGTGGTCGACGGGCGAGCGTCCAACTGGATCTGCGATCACCTCAGCACCGGCGACATGCTCGAGGTGGCGCCTCCCGCCGGCATTTTCTGCCCCAAAGATCTGGACGGCGAGTTCCTGCTGTTTGCCGGCGGCTCCGGCATCACACCGGTGCTGTCGATACTGCGCAGTGTGCTGTTAGCCGGGCGTGGCCACGTGCGGCTCGTGTACGCCAACCGCGATGAGCGCTCAGTGATCTTTGCCGAGGAACTGGCGCGTCTGTCGCGCGAACATCCACAGCGCCTGCAGGTGTTTCACTGGCTGGACAGCGTGCAGGGCATTCCCTCTCAAGCTCAGCTGGCCAGCCTGACGCAGGGTTGGGAAAACGCCGAATGCTTTGTCTGCGGCCCCGCGATCTTCATGGACGCCACCGCCGCGGCTTTGCACGACGCCGGCTTTGGCCGCAGCAAAGTGCATATCGAGCGCTTCGTCTCGCTGCCCGATGACGCCGATGAACCGCCCGCCGAAGCCCTGGGCACGGCGGATGCGCAAAGCGTGACCATCACCGTCAAGCTGGACGGCGAAACGCACAGCGTTGAAGGCAAGCAAGGGGCTTTGCTGCTCGACACCTTGGAAGCGGCTGGCCTAGATGCGCCGTATTCGTGCCGCGCCGGTGCGTGCGCCGCCTGCATGTGCCATCTGGACGCCGGCGAAGTTGAACTGGCACAGAACCAGGTGCTCGACCAAAACGACCTGGATCAGGGCTGGGTGCTGGGCTGTCAGGCCATCATGCGCTCAGACAAGATCAGCGTGTCCTACCCGGAATAAGTCACAACCATTTCTATGAGTTTTTCTCACCCGACATCCCCCGCGGCCTGGTCCGACATCGTGCGCCGGCAGCCGCAACACTGCGCCATGATTGCCGAGGATGGCCGGCGCTGGACCTTTGCCGAACTCGACCTGGCCCGCATTGATGCGGCGCGCGCCTTGATTGCGTCGTCCGTAGAACCCGGTGATCGGGTCGCCATCTGGGCCCAGAACAATGCCGAATGGGTCATCGCGGGTCTGGCGATTCACAGCGTGGGCGCGGCGTTGGTGCCGATCAACACGCGCATGAAGGGCGCCGAGGCGGGCTATATCCTGGCCAAGAGCCAAGCCAAGCTGCTGCTGTGTACCGGCGATTTTCTTGGTCAGCACTACCCCAGCCTGCTGGGAGAGCATCGCCCATCCAGTCTCCAAGACATCGTCGTGATGTGCAGCGCGCACGACGGCGACACCAACTGGACCGACTTCATCCAACGCGGTGAAAATCTCAGCAGCGATGTGGTGGAGCAACGCGCTGCCGCTGTCGCCCCCGACAGCGTGATGGACATCATGTTCACCTCGGGCACCACAGGTAAACCCAAGGGCGTGATCACCCACCACGAGCAGAATCTGAAAGTGGTGGCGGAATGGTGTGACCGTATGGCCTTGTCGTCACGCGACAACTATCTGATCGCCAACCCGTTCTTTCACGCCTTTGGTTACAAAGTGGGCTGGCTGGGCGGCTTGCTCAGCGGCTGCACCATCCTGCCACATGCCATCTTCGATGCGGCCGGCATCATCGCGCGCATCGCTGAACACCAGGTCTCTGTGCTGCCCGGCCCGCCAACGATTTTCATCAGCTTGCTGGACGATCCGGCCCTGTCCGGCGGCGATTTTTCCTCGCTGCGTGCCACCATCACCGGCGCCGCCGCGGTTGCACCCTCATTGATCGAGCGCGTGCGGCGTGATCTGGGTTTCGACATCGTGCTCACCGGCTATGGCCTGACTGAAACCTGCGGCATCGTGTCCTTGTGCGATCCGGACGACGCAGCGGAAACCATCGTCAGCACCTGCGGCAAACCCGTCCCCGACACCGAAGTCCGCATCGTTGATAACGAAAATAATCCCGTCGCACAGGGCGAAACCGGCGAGATTGTGGTGCGCGGCTACAACGTGATGCAGGGTTACCTCGACAACCCGCAAGCCACCAGCGAAGCGATCGACGCGCAGGGCTGGTTTCATACCGGTGATGTCGGGCTGCTGGACGAATCCGGCTACATCCGCATCACTGATCGCCTGAAAGACATGTACATCTGCGGCGGCTTCAACTGCTACCCCGCCGAGATTGAAAACATCATGGCCAACCATCCGGCGATCAGCCAGGTCGCCGTCATCGGCGTGCCCGACGAACGCATGGGTGAAGTCGGCAAAGCCTTCGTCGTGGCCAAGCCCGGTCATGTCATCGACCAAAGCGAACTGATCGGCTGGTGTCGCGACAACATGGCCAACTACAAAGCGCCGCGCAGCGTCGAACAGATTGACGCCTTGCCGATGAATGCCTCGGGCAAGGTGATGAAATTCGAATTGCGCTCGGAATCTTGAGCGCGGTGCAGTCCAGGAGACGAGATGAGTATTCAGCTGAATGATGTTGTCGCCGTGGTCACCGGCGCCTCGCGCGGTGCCGGCAAAGGCATCGCCGAAGCCCTGGGCGCGCTGGGTGCGACCGTCTATGTCACCGGGCGCAGCAAGCAGGAAGGCGATGCGCCGCTGCCAGGCACCATCTACGCCACCGCCGAAGCGATCAATGCTGCCGGCGGCATCGGCATCCCGGTGGTCTGCGACCATGGGGACGATGCCCAGGTCGAGGCCCTGTTCGAGCAGATCAAACGCGAGCATGGCCGCGTCGACATTCTGGTCAACAACGCCACATTCTTGCACGATGAGTTGATCGTCAAAGGCCCGTTTTGGGAGAAGTCCGCCGACCTCGTCAACATCCTCGATGTCGGCCTGCGTTCCTCCTACATCGCCACGCGCCTGGCCGCACCGTTGATGCTGGACAGCAAACGCGGCCTGGTCGTGTTCACCTCATCCTTCGGTGCCAATTGCTACATGCACGGCGCCGCCTACGGTGCACAGAAAGCCGGCACGGATAAATTCGCCCGCGACATGGCGGTCGATTTCAAACCCTATGACGTGGCTTGTGTGTCGATCTGGATGGGTATGCTGCGGACCGAGCGCTCACGTGCCGCCATGGACAAAGCGCCCGAGGCTTACGCCGGATTCTGGGAGATTGCCGAAACCCCGGAGTTCACCGGTCAACTGATCGCGCACCTCTATCACGACCCGGCGCGCATGGAAAAAACCGGCGGCGTCTACATCGGCGCCGAATTGGCCTTGGAATACGATCTCAAAGACACCGACGGCAAACAGCCGGTCAGTCACCGAGAGATGCTGGGGGCACCGCCGGCACATCATCCGGCAATCGTGGACTGAGCGGCCGCGCCAACACCCAATCGACGCGGTGGCGACGCCCCAGCGCGTGGGATTCCCAAGACTGTTTGTCGGTCTCGATCAGGCGCGTCAGTTGCCCGGCATCGACCAATAGCCAGCGCTTTTCTTGATCTCGGACCCATTGCAGGGCGAGCTTGGGCGTATCCAACTTGGCCAGCTCACGTTGCCCGCTGAACAACTCCAACTGCGGGCTCCAGTTCCAGCTTCCCAGTTCATCTGACACCGCCAGATGCGACTCCGCCGCAGCGAAAATCACCTTGGGTGTGCGCACCGTGTTCAGTGTGGGATAGGCCCAAAAGCCGAGCAACAGCCAGCCGACAAAAAAGAACACCGGCAACCCCAGGGCTCGCGCCCGCCCCCGCAGTGCAAGACTGATGATGATCCCGACAAGGCCCAGCGTGAGCAGGAAATTCCACAGCAGATTGGAGACATCGTCGGGACGCTCCAACACGTCTTCCAGCAGCTGCGGCTCGTGCCCGAGAACACCGATGGCGATGGCCAATGCACTGAAAACCCAGAGCATCACAACACTGAGCGTTTGCACACCGGGTCGCCACCACAAACCGCCCATATACGGCGCCATCAGCAATGCCGCGGCGGGCAGCAAGCTGAGCAATTGCACACCGTGCTTGCCGGGAACCACACTGAAAATCAGCAAACTCAGCACAATGTAGCCGAGCAACAAACCAATCAAGGCATCGCGGCTGCGCAGTCGATCGCGCCAAATGCGAAATTTCCACGGAAGCATCAAGGTCAACGGCAGCCACAGCACCAAGGCTTGCAGCGGCAGATACCACCATGCCCGCCGGTCTTCGACATCAAACAGTTCGGTCCCGCCGGTCAGGTTGAACAGCAGACTGCGCCGAAACTGATCCAGTGCCGCGTCATCAGCCCCCGACACAAAGCCCAATGCGGGCAGCGCCCAAGCCAACACAATGATCAGACACCAGACCGGTGCCTGCCACAACGCTTTCAGACTGCGGTCACGCGGGAGGGATGGCCATTGTTGCCGATACATCCAGATATAAGGCGGCAACATCAGCAATGGCAGGTAACCCAAGCCTTTGGTCAACACACCAAAGCCCATGGCGATACCGGCCAGGGTTAACCAGCGCCGGTTGTTCTCCAGCAGCATGTATTGCAGCAGGCTGTACAGCGCCAATGTGGTCCAGAACATCAGCACCGCATCAACATGCCCACGGTGCGCCTGGATCATGAACTGGAAACTGCACAGCAAGGCCGTCGCAGCCAGGCGCCCGGTGCGCGCTCCCCAAAGCTTGCTGGCCAGGTCGTAGACCAGCCATAAAGTGCCCAGCGAGGCGAGCAGTGCGGGAATCAGGAAGCTCCAGCGCACCGAACCGATCACATCGTAAAACGCGGCCTGCAGCCAGATCGCAAATGGCGGATGCTCCGTGAACGGCTGCCCGGCAATGTAAGGAATCAGCCATTGACCGGAATCGGCCATGTGCTTGGCCATGAGGGCCAAGGCGGGTTCATTGGGCGGCCAGGGATCGCGCAGGCCAAAGCCGGCACTGAGGACCACCAGCGCAATCAACGCTATGCGCCAGCCTTTGCGCTCGTCATTTTCGTGCAGCCAGCGAAAAAATGCTTTCAAGGTCCCCGTGCTCTACTTGCGCCTGAGGTCAAATGGCGACACCCTTCGCGCTCGTTCTATTCTGGCGAATGTGACACCGATGAGCAAAACCCTGTTCGAGAAAATCATCGACGGCGAGATCCCAGGCGACATCGTTTTTCAAGACGATCACTGTGTCGCGTTTCGTGACATCAACCCGACCGCACCGATGCATATCCTGCTGGTACCACGCAAACCGATTCCACGCCTGTGTGACGCGGTCGATGACGATACCCCTGTGCTTGGCCACATGCTGCGCATCGCCCCGCAAATTGCCGAAGCCGAAGGTCTGGGCGATGGTTTCCGGTTGGTCATCAACAACGGCGAAAAAGCCGGCCAGACCGTATTTCATCTGCACATGCACATCATTGGCGGGCGCACCCTAAGCTGGCCGCCAGGCTAATTTTGATCCGAAGGGATGGGCCGCCGAGTCAAACGGTGCCAATAGCGGCGGCGCACCGACTAGCCCGGGCCCGTATGAACAGCGGACTCTCAGCACCATGACCACGCTGCATGTCCACCGCTTCAAGGCGATGGCCGGCCCATGCACTTTGCGCTTCTACGCAACGCGCGATGCCGACGCGATTGCGCAGGCAGCGCAACAGGAAGTGTTGCGCATCCAGGACAAGTACTCACGCTATCGAAACGACAGCGTGGTCAGCCGCATAAATGCCGCCGCCCCGGAATCCGTTGAGGCGTTGGATACCGAAACCTGCGCCCTGCTCGATTTTGCCGACGCCGCTTACGCGCAAAGCCAGGGCTTGTTCGACATCACCGCCGGTGTCTTGCGTCGAGCATGGGATTTCAAAGCTGCGCGCGCACCCAGCGAGGATCAGCTTGCCGCGCTGCTACCCCTGATCGGTTGGTCTCAAGTGCATTGGAACAAGCCGCAGATTCAGCTGCCGCGCGCTGACATGCAGATCGATTTCGGCGGATTCGGCAAGGAATACGCGGCAGATTGTGCGGCGAACTGTTTGCAACAAGCCGGCATTCAGTCCGGCCTGGTGGATTTGTCGGGCGACATTCGGGTGATCGGCCCGCATCCGGATGGCCAGCCGTGGCAGGTCGGCATACAGCACCCTCGCACAGCCGGGGCTATCGCTCAATTGCCCATGTCCTCCGGCGCCATTGCCAGCAGCGGTGACTACGAACGCAGCTTTGTCGCCAACGGCAAGCGCTATCACCACATCCTGAACCCACTGAGTGGCTGGCCCAGCCGCGGGCTCAGTAGCGTGAGCGTGATCGCAGAGCAATGCATCATCGCCGGCATGGCCAGCACCACCGCCATGCTGATGGGCGCGCCCGACGGTTTGCACTGGCTGTCCACGCTTGGGCTTCCTTTTCTGGCTGTTGACGAGGACTTGAACATCCATCGGCACTCTGGCCCAGAATGAGCACGTATGTGACCCCAATGACCATCTCCAAGTGCCTCGCCATGGCGCACACTGCGCTCAGGAATTCACAGCAAGACGCGGTTTCACCGCGCACAATCGTCATGAGACATCACATCATCACGCTCTGCCTGGTAGCCACCGGCCTCACGGCCTGCGGCGAATTCAGCGGCATGCAGGGCGGGCGTCAAAGCTTCCAGATCACTGCACCGCCGCGCAGCGAAAACGCAACCGCGCTCTTTAAGGAGCAGGTTCAACCGCAGCTGGAGTTCTGTCGCACCTGCCACGTTCCAGGGGGTGTTGCCGACGTCGAGGATGGCCGACGCTGGCTGCTCAACCAAAACCCGGATGAAGACTACGAGCTCACCTACAGCGCATGGCTGGCGATGGATCAGGGAATCGAAAGCAGCTTACTGCTGATTGAACCCAGCGACGAAAACGAACCGCACAGCGGCGGCAAGCCCTGGCCGCTCGGCAGCGACGGCTACAACGCGATGCACGCCTTGCTCAGCTGTTGGAGCGATCCGCAAACCTGCGATGAGACCGCGGCGAACACGCCGATGAACTAGACGCTGGCCCCGCAGACGCACCGGGGGAGGTGTCGCGCATAAAAAAAGCCCGCGTGGGAAGCAGCGCGGGCTTAAGGATGCGAGGCTGTTTTTTAGGCACCAGCCTCACTGGAGGAGACACCTCCAGCATGAGACGGGTACTGCGCCAGGTCTGTGACCCGGCGCACAGTTCTCAGATGTCTCGCGGATTGCGCGCAGGCAAGCGTGAATCGCGTCACACTTCGCCTTATGGCGCGCTCGCCTGCGGCATCTCCGGCACCAGCAGCGCCGGATCAATACGCTGCTTGAACCAGTTCATGCGCCAGTCCAGATGCGCGCCGGTGACGCGCCCGGTGGCACCGATTTCGGCAATCTTGTCGCCCTGCTCCACACGCTGACCGACCTCGACATCGATGCGGCTGAGATGCAAAAAGCTGGACGACACACCATGGCCGTGATCCAGGATCAGCGTGCCACCGGAAAAATACATATCCGGATGGGCGAGTGTCACCACGCCAGCTGCTGGCGCCACCACGGGCGTTCCCGTTGGCGCCGCCACATCAACGCCAAAATGTGGCCGTCGCGGCTGGCCATTGAGGATGCGCTGACTGCCGTAGACGCCGGAAATCGGACCCACGGACGGCCAAATAAAGTCCTGCAGGAAATCCAGGCGTGCGTCTTCGGCTTTGCGTGCCTGACTGGCCTGCGCAGCTTCTGCGCGAATGCGTTTCAGCGCCTCGGGGTTGGGCGACACTTTGCTTGGAGGCAAGCCATCGATACGCTGAATCTGGTACTCACGCGCGGCGATATCCAGCTTGCGTTGCCACACCGGGCCATCGGGCAGCACGACCGTGAGGTCAGCGTGGCGGGGATGATCACGGCCCAGACCAAACACGAAATCGCCCTCAGGCGAGACCCGCAAAACGTGCTTATCCAGTGTGACCTGACTGCCGGGCGGCGCTTTTCCAATGACCAAACCGCCTTGCATCAAAGGCCCGCGCAAGTGCACAGGCTCTTCGGCCGCAAAACTGAGCGGCGCGAGAGCCAACAAAAGCCCGGCAATAAACAGACGCATCAGGCGATGTTGGCACGAATCCAATCGATGGCCGCGGCCAGACGTGCTTCGGCCTGCTCGCGCCCAACCAGATCCAGCGTGACATCCAGCGATGGGGTGTTGCCCGCCCCGGACAGGGCCACGCGCACAGGCTGCCCCACCTTGCCCATGCCCACCTCAAACTGCTCGGCCACCGCCTGGACCACATCGTGCATCGCCTGACCGCTCCAGCTTGATAGCGCGCGGCTGCGCTCAAGCAGCGCGGCCAGGATGTCGGCGGTCTGCGCCTTGAAGTGCTTGTTGACATCCTTGTCCTGATACTGCGCCGGCGCCTGAAAATAGAACTGCGTGGTCTGGGCCATTTCAAGCAGGGTTTTGGCCCGCTCCTGATGGGCGCGAATGACGTCGGCTGGCGCCGGCCCACTTGTGACATCGATGCCGAGACGACCCATGTGCCACAAGTATTCATCGACCAGATCCTGCGGATCACTGGCCTTGATGTAATGCTGATTGATCCATTTGAGCTTGTCCGCGTCGAAGCGCGCCGCCGCTTTCTGCACATGCCGCAGATCAAATTTCTCGATCATCTCGTCCAGCGAAAAGATTTCCTGATCGCCGTGCGACCAACCCAGCCGCACCAGGTAGTTGAGCATGGCCTGAGGCAGATAGCCCTCCTCACGGTAGGCCATCACCGATACCGCACCATGTCGCTTGGACAAGCGTGCGCCGTCACTGCCCAGAATCATCGGCACATGGGCATAGTGCGGGCGATCCGCTTCCAGGGCATCCAGAATGTTGAGCTGACGCGGCGTGTTGTTGACGTGATCATCGCCACGGATCACATGGGTGATGCCCATGTCCATGTCGTCCACCACCACCGTCAGGTTGTAGGTCGGGCTCCCGTCAGTGCGCGCAATGATCAGATCATCCAACTCATCGTTGGAGATCTCGATACGCCCTTTGACCAGATCGTCCCAGGCCACCGAGCCGCTCTGCGGATTCTTGAATCGAATCACCGCATCGGCGTCCACATCGAAGGTTTCCAGATGACGGCAGCGACCGTCATAGCGCGGCTTTTCGCCCCGCTCCATCTGCTCTTCGCGCAGCTTATCCAAACGTTCGCGCGAGCAGAAACACGGATAGGCCTCGCCCTGATCCAGCAGTTGCTGGATGACCTCTTTGTAACGGTCGAAGCGCTGGGTCTGGAAATACGGGCCTTCATCGTGCTCAAGCCCCAGCCACGCCATGCCATCGAAGATGGCCTGAACCGATTCCTCGGTGGAGCGTTCGCGGTCGGTGTCCTCAATACGCAGGATCATCTTGCCCTGACTCTGGCGCGCATACAGATAGTTGAACAGCGCGGTGCGCGCGCCACCAAGATGCAGATAACCGGTGGGGCTGGGCGGGAAACGGGTAATGACCGACATGCGAGTAAGGTTGGACAAACAGCCGGATAGTTTAGCAGTCGCGACGCCGCCACACCCCTGGCGTCATGCCCTCCCAGCGTTTGAACGCGCGGGTAAAACTGGAGGTTTCGCCAAAGCCGAGCAGCCAGGTGATCTCACCCAGACTGTAATGCTCATCCGCCAGATAGCGACAGGCCAGCTCATGCCGGGTGGCATCAAGGGTGTCACGAAAGCTGGTGCCCTCCTCCTTGAGCTTGCGCTGCAGCTGACGCACGCTCACATTCAATTCAGCGGCGACCGCCTCCGGTGTCGGCTCGCCGTCCTTGAGCCGTTGGGCAATCAAGCCCTGAACCCGCGCGGGCAGACTTTCGCGCTGTTGCTGCGCCAGCAAACGGGTCAGGATTTCATCGTTGTGGCGGGCCAACTCATCGTTACCGTACGGTAGCGCTGCTTGGACTGTGGCGAGGTCAAAAACGATCTCGGTTTGGGCCTGCGCAAACGCCACCGGCACGCGAAACAGACGTTCATAAGGACCGACATCGGAGGGCGGCGGACGCCGAAAACGCACCGCCTTTGGCACCACATCGCGCCCAGCCAACGCACGGCAGGTGCGCATGACCACCGCCATGAAGGCGTCCAGTGAAGCATCGGCGGGTTGTTGGCGGCCCGGCAGTGGCGAGATGCGATAGCAATAACCCTGCTCGCACGGACCACAGGACAACTCCCCGGCATCGGTCACCACCCGGAAATAGCGCACCATACGCTCGAACGCCTCCGCCAATGTCGCACTGGCCATGACCGCATAACCCAAGGCATGGAAGGTGGTCTGACGCACCTGCCGCGCCACGCTCAGACCCAAGGCCTCATCGCCGGTGGCCTCAATCGCCAGCGCCCAAAGCTGAGTTGTCGCACTCAATGGGTAGCGCGCCTTGGGGTCGCTCAGCAAGCTCATGTCCAGGCCGGCGCGAGCAAACAACGCCGCGCTGTCGAGCCCACGCTCATCGAGGCAGGCTTTGATCGCAGCCGACCAGCTGCTCAACGATGTGGCGTGTGAAGTCATATCTGCGTGTGTCGCCTCGGGACAATAATTTGGCGCGCTCAGCCGCGCGACCGTTTTGTAGTTTGTTTACGCTTGTTTGCATTGCAAACCAATGTGGAGACAAACGCAATGTCATCCGAAAAACCCGTGGATCAGATGAGCGATGCCGAGAAAACGGCGCGCATCAAACAGGTTGTTCTGCAGGCTGGCCAGGATCTGCGAGCACGCCACCCTTGGCTGAAACATCAAAACGCCATCGGTGTGACGATCATGCTGCTGTCCGTGGCGGGCATGCTTGGCACCGCCTACGCCTATTACCTGGGTCTCGTAGCCTGGTGGCTGTGCATTCCGATGGTCGCGATCTTTGCCTCGTTCATTCATGAACTGGAGCATGACCTGATTCATCTGATGTATTTCCGCAAGCAGCCGAAAATCAACGCCTTGATGCTGATCATCGGCTGGATCGCGCGCCCCAGCACCATCAACCCCTTGGTCCGCCGCCGTCTGCACCTGCATCACCACAAGCATTCCGGCACTGAACATGATCTGGAAGAGCGCGGCATCACCAACGGTGAACGTTGGGGCTTGAAACGCTTGCTGATCACCGGCGACAACATGCTGGCGATCTACCTGCGGCCCAAGAGCACCTACAAGATGGTGCGCGCCTACATCGCCGCACAGAACCCCAAAGACAAAGCTGAACTCAACGCGCTGATCAAACAGCAGCGTCGTGCCTACTTCCCGCTGGGCAACCTCTACTACCTGGCCTGGCACGGCTGGCTGGGCTATCACGCCGTCGCCCTGGGTGCCGCTGCACTGGGTCAACCGCTGGAATTGTCCGGCTGGGCCGCGTCAACCGTCTCCGTGCTCAACTTCCTCGCAGTCACCTGGATGCTGCCCAGCTTTCTACGCACGTTCTGCCTGCACTTTGTCAGTTCCAACATGCATTACTACGGTGATGTGGAAGACGGCAACATCATGCAACAAACCCAGGTGCTAAACCCCTGGTGGATGACGCCGTTCCAGCTGTTCTGCTTCAATTTCGGCAGCACCCACGCGATTCATCACTTCGTGGTCAAGGAGCCGTTCTACATCCGCCAGTGGACCGCGCCGACCGCGCACAAGGTCATGCGTGAGATGGGGGTGCGTTTCAACGACACCGGCACCTTCGCACGTGACAATCGCTTCAGCAGCAAACCGACCGGCGAACCCGCGGCATCCACCGCCACGGCCTAGCGTGTCTGAGGTGCTGCAGCGTTAGGCCGTTATGCCGCGCTGCGCACCTCAGCGTGCTCGCGCAGCCATGCGGCGACCGGCGTCCAGATCGACTGCGGCGCGCGACTGCCGCTGACAATGCTCATATGCCCACCGGGGGCTTCCAGCAACTCCGACTGTGCCTGCGGCATCAGCCCAATCAGATGACGGCTGGCCGCGGGCGTGACGATAGGGTCCTTGTCACCGACCACGATCAGCACATTGGCCTTCACATCGGACAAACGTGCCGGACAATCCGCAATCGGCAAACGCCCTTGGGCCAGGACATTGTCGGTCATCAAGTACTGCACGATGTCCTGCATCACCCCGCCGGGGTAGGCCACCATGTCGTCCAAAAATGCGCCATGGGTGGCGTGCTCGGCGACCAGCGAGCGGTCATCCAGCCGCCCGAGCAATTCGCCATAACCGCGCAATGTGCCCGCTGGGCTGGCCAGCTTGAAGGCCAGTGCATTGGCCCAGCCAGGCACGTGCCAGAGCCCGGGGCGGCTGGCATGGATACGCCATCCGGTCAGGCGCTTAAGCTGCTTCATCTGACGTGACACCAGACGATTCTGGAAACTGACCCCACCGGGCGCGTGGTAATCGCAAGGTGGCCCGAGCAACACCAAGTTGCGCACGTGCGGGTCACCCAACGCCGCATAGGCATAGCTAAACATCGCCCCCAGGCTCCAGCCGTGCAGCGACACATCCTGCTGACCACTGTGCTCACGCACGTGACTCAGCATGCGCGGCAGAAAATCCTGCAGATAATCAGCAAACTGCCAATGCGCATGGGCACGCGTTGGTCGCCCCCAGTCGATCAGATATAGAGGAAACCCTTGATCGCGCAGATGCCGAACCAATGAACGCTGCGGAAACAGGTCATAGATCAGCATGTTGACTGCCAGGGGCGGCACGATCACCAGCGGCGTCAGCGTTTTGTCCGTATCACCGGGGTAGTAACGCAGGCTGATGATGTCGTGGCGCGCAATCACCTCGAACGGCGTTTGCCCGGCCTGATTGAGACGCTCCGCGTGACGTACACGGTCGTGCGCATTGCGGAGCATGCGCGCAGGGCGCCCGAGCCGACCGCGGCCCAGCACCTTGGGAGGTGGATTCTGAGTCATGAAAATCTCGTGCTGACGCCGCCCAAAGCTGGACAGCTGTTCACATAAAAATCGAAAGTGGCAATTTTACGCTGCCGGGCTGACAGCTTCACACCCAACTGGCATGAAATTCGTGGCGCGCGCTGACCGCAGTGCGTCCGCACGCGTAAAATGTCCGCGATGAAACTTGAAACACGCCTGTTCATTGCCGATTTCACGCACCTGGATTGCGCCTGGTTTGATCCGGAGCGGGGTCTGGTTGGTGAGAGTTGGCGCGTCGATGCAGAGCTCGGTGGCGAGTTGGCCGGCAATGGCATGCTGTGCGATTTCGGCATCGTCAAAAGCGTGCTCAAACAGGCTCTGGATGAACAGATTGATCATCGCCTGTTGCTCAGCGTGGATCAGGCAGCAAGACTCAGCACACAGGCGGGTCGTGCCACGATCAGCCTGTGCAACAACAGCGGTGAAGAATGGCACTACCAAGCCCCACCAAACAGCTTTGCCTTGCTCGATACAGCGGCGGTGGATGCGCAAAACCTTGCCGCCACGCTGGCCGCACCGCTGCGCAAGCTGCTGCCCGACAACATTGCCCATCTTGTTCTGACCCTGACACCGGCACATCATCACGGGCCCTACCGCTATTGCCACGGCCTGCGCCAGCACAGCGGCAATTGTCAGCGCATGGCCCACGGACACCGGGCACGCCTGGACATCCGCATGGATGGCCAGCCTCACGCAGAACTCGAGGCGCAGTGGCAGCAACGCTTTGATGGCCGCTATATCGGATCGGAACAGGACCTGACCATCCATGGCAAGCGCCACCGCTACGCCTATCGCGCCAGCCAGGGTGACTTCGAACTTGATCTGCCCGCGTCACGCAGCTGCCCGATTGAAGCCGAGCCGACGGTGGAACAGATCACCGCACACATGGCCCGAACAATCGCGCGTGAGCACACCGGACATCACATCGAATGCCGTGCCTTTGAGGGGATCGGTAAAGGTGCACACAGTTGCGCCGTCGCCAACGCTGACGACTGAGCGCAACACGCCATGTCGAGATTTTCCCTCAGCACGCTGATCAACCGACATCCTGACGCCCGCCATGCGCTGATCCTCAGCCTCACCCTGGTCAGCATGACCCATCTGCTGGTTTGGCTACTCGGCGTGTGGTCGGTGGAAATCGTCAACGAAGGCAGCGCCGGCCGTCTGTGGCAAAGCTTTGCCATGTGGAATCGGTGGGACACCCCGCACTATCTGGACCTCGCCCGCGAGGGTTACAGCAACCACGGTGAACTCGGCCTGTTCATCGTATTTTTCCCGGCGTACCCGGCCTTCATCCGGGTGCTCACGCTGCTGACCGGCGACGCTTACATGAGCGCGCTGATCATCTCGGTTATCAGCGCGCTCCTCGCCAGTCTCGCGCTGCACCGCTTGGTCGCACATTACCACGACCGCGACACCGCAGATCGCGCCGTGTGGTACCTGCTGATCTTTCCAACCGCGTATTTTTTGCACATTGGGTATACCGAAGCGCTGTTCATGGCGACCCTACTGTGGCTGTGGGTCGCCATGCTTGAGCAACGCTGGTTGTTGGTTGGCGGTCTCGGCATGCTGCTGTGTGCCACGCGCATCAACGGCATGCTGATCGGACTGGTCGTAGGTTGGGAGATTGTGCGTTTGTGGTGGCACAGCAAACGCTTTGATACGGCCTGGCTGTGGACCGCGCTGATTCCTTGCGGCCTCGCCGTGTATCTGGCCATCAACTGGTGGATGTACGACCACGCCTTTTACTTTCTGGACATGCAACGCAGCCACTGGCACAAATCACCGGGCACGCCGCTCACCGCGCTGGCCGATTTGTGGCATCGCCTGGATTGGGACAAAAGCCGTTACTGGACCATGGGGGTGTTTGAGCTCGGCGCCGTCGCCCTGGGTCTGATCGCCAGCATTTACGCGTTCTGGCGGCTCGGAGTTGGCGCCGGCATCTGGTCCACCAGCAACCTCCTGTTGATGACCAGTACCGGATGGGCACTGAGCCTGCCGCGTTACATCCTGGTGATCTTTCCCTTATTTATTCTGTTCGCAGAACTCACCCGGCGACCGCTAGCGCGCGCTGCCGTGGACCTGCTCTGCCTGGCCACCTTCACCACCATGGCGATCGAATTTGCGCATGGCCATTGGGGCTTCTAGTTTGGGGGTCTGGCCGCATCCGCGTTACCCTGGCCCGCCGCAAACGGACTCTCAGATGCAAATTGCCGACAAAACCGTCGTCAGCTTCAACTACACCCTGCGCAACGACGCCGGTGAAACCGTCGACACCTCCGAAGGCCGCGAACCCATGGCCTACCTACACGGCTTCAATCAGATTGTGGCCGGCCTGGAAAAAGAAATGACCGGGCGCAGCTCTGGTGATAGCTTCCAGGTCACCGTCAGCCCGGACGAGGGCTACGGCCCACATCGCCCGGAACTGGTTCAGGTTGTTCCGCGCAGTGCGTTTCAAGGCGTCGATCAGCTGGAGGTCGGCATGCGTTTTCAGGCCGACAGCTCACAAGGCCCGATGCTGGTCCGCATCGCCGATGTCTCCGACGAACAAGTCACCGTTGATGGCAATCACGATCTGGCCGGTGCCAATCTTCATTTCGACATCGCGATCACCGATGTCCGCGAAGCCACCGAGCAGGAACTGGATCACGGCCACGTCCACACCGACGGCCACGATCACTGAGTGCGCGCGGGGTCGACCCCAAGGTCGGCCCCACTCTTTGCTTCGCGCTTCGTCTTAAGCGGCAATCACGCTGACGCCCAGGCTCAATGCCTGTTCGGCGATCTCGAAGCTCTCTGCGACATGGCCGGTTGGCGCACTTTGCGGCTGCCAATCCACGCACAAGGTTTCCGCGCAAATCTGTGCTTGATGCGTTGCCATAGCGGCGGCCAAAGCCCCCTCGGCGGCGAACTGCACCTGGATACGATCGGTCACGTCGAAATCCGCCTGCTTGCGCAGATTCTGGATGCGGTTAATGACCTCACGCGCCAAACCTTTGGCCCGCAGCTCGTCGCTGATTTCGGTGTCCAGCGCGACCGTCACGCCGCCATCGCGAGCCACCGCCCAGCCTTCCAACTCGTCGGTTTCAACCAGTACGTCATCCGCATCCAAGGTGACTTGGCCACCGTCGAAGCTGAGATCGAACTGACCCCGATCAAGAAACGCGCTGATCTGATCGTTGCTCATCTGCGTGATCGCAGCCGCAACCACTTTCATCTGTTTGCCGACTTTCTTGCCGAGCACACGGAAATTGGCCTTGGCCCGGCGCTTGACCAGCCCCGCGTCCCCCTCGACCAGCTCCAGCGTTTCGACATTGATCTCATCCAGGATCAAAGCCTGTACGGCCTCCACATCGGCGCGTGAAACCCCCGGCTCCAACACCACCAAAACACGCGCCAGCGGCTGACGCACATTGATTTTGTGGGTGTTGCGCAATTGCAGTGCAATGCCCACGGCGGTGCGGGCAAGTTCCATGCGGCGTTCCAATGCCGCGTCGATCAGCGCGGTATCGCTGGTCGGGAAGTCCGCCAGATGTACCGAGGTCATCGCCTCATGGCTGCGCTGTAGATTCTGATACAACCAGTCCGCGTAAAACGGCGCAATCGGCGCCATCATGCGGGCAATGCCATCCAAGCAGTCCCAGGTGGTCTGGTAGGCCGCCAGTTTGTCCGCATCGGACACGCCGGTGTCCTTCTTGCCCGCCCAGAACACCGGGCGCTGGCGCCGCACGTACCAGTTGGACAGTTCATCGACCAGCTTTTCCACCGCGCGCGCCGCACGGGTCGGGTTGTAAGCGTCCAGCGCCTCAGCCGCCACCGCCGCGGTGCTATGCAGACGCGACAACATCCAGCGGTCCAACTCCGGACGCTGCGACGGCGCAATCGGTGCGGCCAGCGGATCGATCGAATCGATGTTGGCGTAGGTGGCGAAGAAGCTGTACACGTTGGTCAGGGTGCCAAACAGCTTGCTCTTGACCTCCTTGACCCCGCGGTCGGCGTACTTGAGCGACTCCCATGGCGGCGATGAAGCCATCATGTACCAACGCAAGGCATCAGCGCCATGCTCGTCCAGGGCCTCGAACGGATCGACCGTGTTGCCCTTGGACTTGGACATTTTCTCGCCCTTTTCGTCCAGCAGCAGACCGTTGACCACCACATTCTTGTAGGCCACCGAACCCTTCACCAGGGTGGCGATGGCATGCAGGGTGTAGAACCAGCCTCGGGTTTGATCCAGCCCCTCGGCGATGAAATCAGCCGGGAAGTTTTTCTCGAACAGGTCCTGGTTTTCGAACGGATAGTGCCACTGTGCGAAAGGCATCGCACCGGAATCGAACCACACATCGATGATTTCCGGCACGCGACGCATGGTGCCGCCGTTTTTCGCCGGCCACGTGAGCTTGTCGACAAATGGACGATGCAGATCGAGTGCGTCATCACCCGGCCAAGCGTCGCCACAGCGCGCTTTGAGTTGTTCGATGGAACCGATCACTTCGATGTCATCCGGGTCGCTGTCATTGACCCAGATCGGCAGCGGCGTGCCCCAGAAACGATGGCGTGACAGCGCCCAGTCGACGTTGTTCTCCAACCACTCGCCAAAGCGGCCAGCGCCGACGTGTTTGGGCTGCCAGTTGATGGTCTTGTTCAAGGCCACCAGATCATCTTTGAACTGGGTGGTGCGCACGAACCAGGAATCCACCGGGTAGGACATCAGCGGCGTGCCCTTGCGCCAGTCGTGGGGATAGTTGTGCAGATACTGCTCGCGCTTATAGAGCAATCCACGCTCTTTCAGATAACGGATGATCAACTTGTCGGCATCTTTGAACCACATGCCGCCAACCAGCGGTACATCATCTTCAAAGCAGCCATCGCGTTTGACCGGATTGACCATCTCGACGCCTTCGCGCTGCGCGGTGGCGTAGTCGTCGGCGCCGAACGCTGGCGCGGTGTGCACGATGCCGGTGCCGTCCTCGGTGGTCACGTAATCTGCGGCGGCCACATGAAAGGCACCGGGATGATTCTGGAACAGATCGAACACCGGGGTGTAGCGCATGCCAACAAGATCAGCGCCTTTGCAACGGCTAAGAATCTCGTAGTCTTCGGTGAGCACGGACAACAGTGCTTCGGCCAGAATCAGCTTTTCCTCACCACACTGCACGGTGACATAGTCCAGGCTGGGGCCGACCGCGAGCAGCAAATTGGACACGAGAGTCCATGGCGTGGTGGTCCAAGCGAGGAAATACGTGTTGTCCTGGCCTTCCACCGGGAAGCGCACGGTGACTGATGGATCTTCGACTTCCTTGTAGCCGAGCGAAACCTCGTGCGAGGACAGCACGGTGCCGGAGCCCGGGCTGTACCAATGAATCTTGTGCCCGCGGTAGAGCAGATCTTTGGCGTGCAATTGCCACAGCAGCCACCACACCGATTCGATGTAGTTGTTCTGGTAGGTCACATACGGATGGTCAAGATCGACCCAGTAACCGCTGCGTCGGGTCAGCTCGTTCCACATCTCGGTGTATTTGTGCACCGAGGCCTTGCACGCGGCGTTGTATTTTTCGATGCCGTAGGCTTCGATCTCTGCCCTGTTGGACAGGCCCAGCTCTTTTTCGACCTGAATTTCCACCGGCAAGCCGTGCGTGTCCCAACCCGCCTTGCGATCGACCCGATAGCCCTGCATCACTTTGTAGCGACAGAACGTGTCCTTGATCGTGCGCGCCATGACATGGTGGACACCGGGCCGTCCATTGGCGGTCGGCGGCCCCTCATAGAAGGTAAAGCGCGGCGCATCTTCGCGAACCGTCGTGCACAAGCCAAAAATATCCTGCTGCTCCCACCAGTTGAGCATGGATTTCTCCATCTCAATAACCGAGAACTGCTGGGGCTTGATTTCAGGAAATCGCGACATGGGACTGAACGGCCTAGTAATGGGCAAAGCCGGAAATTGTAACGAATTGGCAGACCGTTCCGGCCCGATGCAAAATTTTTGTGAACAAAGTCGGAACCTTTACCGTATGCTGGAGCGTGTTAGTGCACAAGCGTTCCGGAACCATGGTGACCGAACGCCGCTTCACATTGAAGTTGGACACGGATAAGTCGAGCACGAGGATGACCAAAACAATCGCACGTTTGGCGGCCACAGCCGCACTGGCCTTCAGCGCGTATGCAAGCGCAAGTGATGGGCTGCTTCAGCAACTGCGTGGTGCTGCACCTGCGCTCAATCCGGATGTGCTGGAAAATGCGTTGCAAGCCCTGGCCTGCGCCGCACCCGAGCACATTCATGATGCCCGCCTGGCGGTCATTGACTACAGCCTGCCCTCGACCACACCGCGTCTGTGGGTGTTCGATCTGGAGCAGCGCGCACTCCTTTTTAAAGAGTTGGTCGCCCACGGCCGCGCCTCCGGTGACAAATTCAGCCGCCAGTTTTCCAACACCCCCGGGTCACATCAGTCGAGCATCGGTTTGTTCCGCACGCTGCACGCTTACGACGGCCGCAACGGCTACTCGCTGCGGATGCAAGGCCTGGAACCCAAATTCAATCATCACGCTCTGGAGCGCGCCATCGTGATCCATGGCGCCAAGTATGTCAGCGACGATTTCATCACACGCACTGGACGCATCGGTCGTAGCCACGGTTGTCCAGCCGTACCCGTGGACGCGGCGAAACCGCTGATCGATACGATCAAGGATGGCCATTACGTGTTCTCCTGGTATCCCGACCCCAACTACATTGCCGGCTCCAAGCTGCTGCAATGTCCGCGTGAAGTGGCCATGAACGGAGCGACCTCGTCCTTTTGAATCGTGACGGGTGAGTTTGATTCCGGTACATTCGCGGCCCGAATCCCTCGAAAAACCGGAACATTCAGGATGATCAAGCCGCACGGTTCAGACCAGCTCAACCCCCGTTTTGTCTATGACACTGAGAAGCACGATGCACTGAGCCGCGAGGCTGAGGGCCTGCCCTCGCTGCTGCTCAACTCGGCAGCGGCGGCCAATGTCGTGATGCTCGGCGCGGGCTACTTCAACCCGCTGGACGGGTTCATGAACAAGGCCGACATGCTGTCGGTCGCCACCGATCTGAAAACCGCCAACGGCCTGTTCTGGCCGGTGCCGGTGGTCAACCTGAGCAACAGCGCCGACGGCATTGAGGCCGGTCAGCGCATTGCCCTGCGTGATCCCAACGTCGAAGGGCACCCGGTTATCGCGGTGCAGACGGTCAACGCTGTCGAGAACGTCAGCGCGGATGAGATCGAAACCGTGGTGCGCGAAGTCTTCGGCACCGACGATGGTGAACACCCCGGCGTCCAGACCTTCCGCAGCCTGGGCAACACGCTGATCTCAGGCCCGATTGAAGTGCTCAACTTCAGCTACTTCCAGAGCGAATTCCCAGACACCTTCCGCACCGCAGTGGAAATTCGCAATGAGTTCGCCGAGCGTGGTTGGAACAAGGTCGTTGCCTTCCAGACCCGCAACCCCATGCACCGCGCCCACGAAGAACTGTGCCGCATGGCCCAGGAAGAACTCGGCACCGACGGCATTTTGATCCATATGTTGCTGGGCAAACTCAAGCCGGGCGACATTCCTGCGCCGGTGCGCGATGCGTGCATTCGCAAGATGGTCGAATGCTACTTCCCGCCCAACACCGTGATGATCACCGGTTACGGTTTCGACATGCTCTACGCCGGCCCGCGCGAAGCCGTGCTGCACGCCGTGTTTCGCCAGAATGCGGGCTGCTCCTACCTGATCGTGGGACGCGATCATGCCGGTGTCGGCGACTACTACGGCGCCTTCGACGCCCAAACCATCTTCGATGAGAAGGTTCCGGCAGGCTCGTTGGATATTCAGATCTACCGCGCCGACCATACCGCGTGGTCGAAGAAGCTGAACAAAGTGGTGATGATGCGCGATGCGCCAGACCACAGCAAAGAAGACTTCGTGCTGCTCTCCGGCACCAAGGTGCGTCAGATGTTGTCCGAAGGCACCGCACCGCCGCCGGAGTTTTCACGCCCGGAATGCGCCAAGATTCTGATGGACTACTATCAGAGCGAAGCCTAAAACGGCTGAGCGGACGCAGCACTTTGCTGCGTCCGCTCTTGCGTCATCCTGGATAGGTGTAGCTGGCCTGTAGGCCGAGCGGCATGCCGAGACTCCAGTAGAGCAGCAAAAACGCACTCCACACCACCAGCAGCGTGACCGAGTACGGCAACATCATGGCTGCCACGGTGCCGATTCCGGCATTCTTGACGTAACGCTGGCAAAACACCACGACCAGCGGGAAATACGGCATCAACGGCGTGATGATGTTGGTCGTCGAGTCGCCAACGCGATAGGCCGCCTGAGCCAGGTCCGGCGAAATGCCCAGCTGCATCAGCATCGGGACAAAGATCGGTGCCAACAGCGCCCACTTGGCGGATGCAGAACCGACAAACAGGTTGATGACGCCGGTCAGCACGATAATCCCGACGATGGTCACCGGTGCCGGCAAGGCCAGCGCTTTGAGCACCGCAGCGCCTTCCAACGCCAGCAAGACGCCCAGATTGGATTGCGCGAAGGCATAAACGAACTGGGCGATAAAAAACATGATGACGAGGTAGTAGGCCATCCCCGTCATCGCCTTGCTCATACCCTGGATCACATCGCGCGAGCTCTTCACCGTGCCCGCCATGATCCCGTAGACCACACCCGGCAGCAGGAACAGCAGAAAAATCAGCGGCACGATGGAGCGCATCAGTGGCGCCCCACCCTCAGCCAGATTACCGTTGGGACCTCGCCATGCAGAAGTTTCCGGCAAGGTGCTCAGAACCAACGCCGCTCCGCCTATCAACATCGCAATCAGCGCGCCGCGCAAAGCACGTCGCTCGGCGGGCTCCAGCGGCTGCATGGTTGGCAACTCGGTCAGGTCGCCGTCCAGCTCCGTGGTACTTAGGCGCGGCTCGACAATCTTGTCCGTCAGCCACCAGCCCACACCAATAACCAGCAACGCGGAACTGGCGGTGAAAAAGTAGTTGTTCAGCGGGTTGAGCTGGACACTGGTGTCCAAAATATGAGCGCCCGCCTGAGAGATGCCTTGCAACATCGGATCCAGCGCTGCGGGCACAAAACTGGCGGAAAACCCTCCGGACACCCCTGCAAACGCCGCCGCAATCCCGGCCAACGGGTGACGCCCAGCGGCGTAAAAAATCACCCCACCCAGTGGAATGACCAGCACGTAACCCGCATCCGCCGCGGTGTGACTCAAAATCCCCACGGCGATCAAAGTCGGCGTGAGCAAAGACTTCGCTGTCACCGCCAACAAGGCGCGCAATCCGGCATTGATGAAACCGGTATGTTCCGCCACGCCAATGCCGAGCATGGCGACCAGCACTACCCCAACCGGATGAAAATGGGCGAAGTTGTTGACCATGGCCGACAGAAACGCCGTCATGGCCGAACCGGACAACTGATTGCTGACGCGCAGCGGCTCACCGTTGCGCGGATCGGTCAGCCCAAAATCGATGCCGGACAACACCGCAGATAGCACCCACACCACCACCAGCAGCCCCACAAACAGCATCGCCGGGTCCGGCAAACGGTTGCCCGCCCGCTCAACCGCACCCAATATGCGCTCCAGCCGGCTCCCCGACTTCGCATGATCATTCATTGTGTTCTCCCTTTCCCCAGAGCGACCGAGCATCATCAGGCGATGTGACGATGTCGGAAAATTTACGACACGGTACTGAAATTTTTACGATGGTGAGAGACGCGCCTCAAAGTTATCGTGTCTGCCATTGATGAGACAGGCGCCCCCGACGCCAAGGATGATAAAACGCATGAGCAATTTTGCCCGCGAAATGGCCTTCTACACGGCCTACCACCAGGAAAGCACCAATGTGTGGATACACGTGTTTGGTGTGCCTCTGATTACCTTCACCGCCTTCGTTCCGCTGGCGTGGTTGGAACTGTTCAGCATAGGCGGCGTGCCCGTCACCGCCGCAACGCTGTTGTACCTGTACAGCGTGCAGTACTACTTACGCACCGATCTGTTGTTTGGTTCCATTGCCACCGCGCTGTACGGCGTCCTGCTCTACGCGGCCCACGTGGTTGCCGGTGAGGGCTACATGATGGGTATTGCTGTGTTTGCCGCCGGCCAGATCATCGGCTGGACCTCTCAGATTTACGGCCATCTTCACTACGAAGGCAACAAACCCGCGTTCTTTGAAAGCGTCTACCAATCTTTCATTTCCGCACCACTGTTCATCATTGCCGACCTGTGCTTCCACTTCGGCATCAAATCCGATCTGCAAGACAAAATTCAGCAGGAACTGGTGGCCAGCGGCAAGTTGCGCAAAGAGCCGGGCAACTTCTACGACGCGCAACGCGCCTGATTCAACGCCATCAGCGACTGAAAAGCGGGCCTTGCGCCCGCTTTTTTGTTTGCCACCGTGGTCACAACATCTGGCTACAATGGGGCATATGAGCTGGGATTACGCAAACCCTTTTATCCATCGCGTGCAGGTCGGTGCTGACGCCATTGACCGCATGCAGCACGTCAACAACGTGCGTTATCTGCAATATCTCGAAGACACCGCTTGGGCTCACACGGAATTCTTGGGCTTGAGTTGGGATGTTTACGAAAAGCTTGGCACGGGAGTGGTCGCGCATCGCACGGAAATCGATTACCTGCGCGCCGCCGTGCTTGGTGACGAGCTGGAAATTGCCACCTGGTGCACGGCCAACGACGGCAAGTTGAGACTCGAACGCAGCTATCAGATCCGCCGCCCCAGCGACGACACCACCATCGTGCGCGCGGTCACCCAGTGGATTAGCGTCGATCTGATAACCGGTCGCCCCAAACGCATGCCGGCGGAGTTTGCCAACGCCTATCGCGTTGTTGGCAGCTAAGGCGCTAGTCCGCCTTGGGGCCGCCCGAAAGCTCTTGGAGTAACGTCGCCATGTACGCGGCCGCGGGCAGCATGCGTGTTCCGTACCAGCTGAACATTTCCCCATCCACCAAGCGCATCTGAGTGTCCGGCATGAGCGCCGACAGCTCTGCACAGTGGTTGTGTTTGAAGGGGTAAGGTTCCGAGCTGAGCAGGCACACATCGGCACCAAGCCCGGCCAAGTCTTCGCTGGCGATCTGCGGGTAGCGACCTGCTAACGAGTTGGCCACATTGACCATTCCGGCGCGTTGCATCACGGCATCAATATAGGTGTCCGACCCCGCTGCCATCCACGGCTTGCGCCAGATCAGGTACAGCACCCGCAATGGCTGCACAAGCCGCGGAACGCCACGCCAGGCGGTTTGAATATCCGCCACCTGCTGCGCTGCGAGTTCAGACTTGCCTGTCAGCAAACCAAGTTGGCCAATCGCGCTGAACGCCTGCTCCAGATTCTGGATATCGCATACGTAAACCGGCCGGTTCTGCGCCATGGCTTCAACATCCTCGCGCCGGTTCTCTTCCTTCTCGGCGATGATCAAATCGGGGCGAGTCTGCTGCAAGGCCTTGAAGTCGATGTTCTTGGTCCCGCCGACCACGGTCACCGAGGCGACCGCCTCTGCCGGATGGATGCAATAGCGTGTGCGGCCAACAACCCGCGAGCCCAGACCCAAAGCGAACAAGGTTTCGGTCAGTGACGGGCACAAACACACGATCCGTTGTGGGCTGTTGGGAACGGCCACCTTGCGGCCACAGGCATCTTCAAATTCACGCATGCGGCGAGTATACGAAGTCGCCAGACTTACTTGCGCTCCAGCGCGGCGATGAGAAAGTCCACATACATTGTCGCGATACTCTCGCGATACGCATCCGGCTGACCGGCAACACCCGCCGTGCGCTGGAACAGATCGCGTGAACGGCGATGCTTGGAACCCTGCCATCCGTGCAGTTCATCCAAACCGGAAAAATGCAGAATCAGCTTGCGCTGCTTCGGCGATGCGCGCACCCATTGGCTGATCACCTGGGTGAACTGGCGTTCACGTGCCTGCCCCCACGCCCCGGTATTCACACCACCTTGTGGTGTTTCGTACGGCCCGACATCGCCCAGCACCATCAAGACCTGACGTTTCTTGGGATGCGCTGCGGTGAATGTGCTCAGCGCCCATTGGGTGGCTTCCAGAATCGGCGCCGCGCCAGCTTCGGCCTGTTGACCGGCCAGAAAACCGCGCAGGGCGTTGAAGCTGGCTCCACCATCATCCTTATAGGGCCGAATCCAGCGTCGCGGGAAATACGCGCTGGCATCGTAGCCTAAACCGTTGCGCCGGTAAGCCACGATGCTGATCGTGACTTTCTCGGAAATCAGCGGCAACAACTGAGCCAAGCGCAGGACCGCGTTTTCCAAATTGTCGATCTCACGCGACATGCTATTGGACTTGTCCAGCGCGATGGCGATTTCGATCGGCGTGTCCTTGACCTCCGGCCGAGCCTGGCTGGCGCGCGCACTCAGGGCTTCGGTCTCACTGTTGAGCGCCTCGATATCCGCTTCCATCTTGCGGATCTCTTCGCTCAGTTCGGCCACCGCGCGTTCGGCGTTGGCCTCACGCTCACGCTGTTGCTCATCAATGACGAACCGCTGGGCCATGCACGCAGCGATCTCGTCCGCGCCGGTGGTCTGAATGTCCGGCTCGGCCTGTTGTGGCACATCCGACACGCGCACCACGACCAGAAAGATCGTCATCAGTAGGACGAAGATCGCCATGGTCGCGAAAATGATGTCGGAAAAGGCTTCGTAGAAGCCGTCGCTGGGGGCTTTGTCCTTGCGCCGAAACATGCTCAGCCCAAGGTCGCCAGGAAGATCAGCGCGGTCATATCGGAACTGTTTTCCGAATACGCATCATCATGTACAACCGCATCGGCCATGCGCTTGAAGAAGGCCTTGCTCTCGACAAACTTGCGATGCTGCTGGCCTTGGGTTTTGTCGATTTCATCCAGGCCAGAGAACAAGGCCAGCAAGCGGCGCCCGGGGCCGGCCTTTTGCCATTGCGCAACGCGTTCTATCAACGCACTTTCCTGCTCACGATTGGCCTTGGTGATCGATTGATCCTGCCAGCCGTCTTCGAACGGCCCGACATCGCCCAAAACCATCAGCACCTGCTGACCGTGAAACTCACCGGGAGGGCGAAACATCGCCAGGGCTGTGTCGATCGCAGCACTCAGCGGCGCCGAACCCGCCTCAGCGCGCAATGCCTGCACCCAACTGCGCAGCCGCTTGGCGCTGCTGCCCTGATCCCGGCTGGGCGGCAACAAGCGGGTCATTGGGTAGGTTTGACTGACGTCACGATTGTTGGCATCACGGCGGTAGGCAATCACCCCCACGGCAACAGTGTTGACCATGCGCGGCAGGGTTTCTCCCAGCAGCGCTATGGACTCGGCCAGCTCATCCAACTCGCGCTGCATGCTGCCGGTGACATCGACCGCAATGACCAGTTCGACATGATGCTCATCCCGCTCACCGCCCTGCTCGCGGCCACCGAAAGCGACGTTAGCATTGCGGTTTTCTTCCCGGGCCGTGGCCAGCGCATCTCGCAGTTCATCGACTTGCTGCTGAAGCCCACCGACCTCACGCTCATGTGGCGATGGCGTCGGGTCCGGCACGCACACCAAGGTCTCGATGTCACCGGAGGTGGCTTGCTGCTCGATCGCATCCGGCGGTGTCGCGGGTGCGCCCTCGCTCTTGCGGTTGAGCACCATGAAGATGCACATCAGCATGACCACAATGGCCATGGTGCCGAACATCAGATCGGAGACGGTTTCGTAGAAACTCGTTCCCGGGGTGCGCGAGCGAAATTTCACAGGCGGCCGATAACGTGTATTTCCGTCAGTTCGGCCACCTCGGCCACATAGTCCGTAATGTGCCGCTCAACCACGGCAGTGAGCACACGCAACACCACACCGCCGAGCACCGCGCCGATCAACGTCGTCATAAACGCCACGCCCAAGCCGGACAGCGGCCCATCATTGGCGGCCAGTGCTTGCAGCAAGCCGTCGCCGGCGCCTTGCGCCTGCATCACATCGGTCAAACTGCTCATCATCAGCATTAAACCCAGAATGGTGCCGATCAGGCCGAGGGTGACGAGCACGCTGGAGAACAGCTCAATGAAGCGGTTCTCGGCACTCAGACGTTCGTGCAAAATCTCGATCAGCGTGTCTTGGTTCACCGCGGCGACGGCGCCATCGCTTTTCAGGCCACGCGTGCGCGACATCTCCAAGAGATTTTTCAGATGACGCGCGAAGTAGTGCCGATTCATTCCGCGCGGCACGCCATCCTCTTCCCCCTCAAATCGCAGCTGTTCAATGCTGCGCTTGAGATGCTGATGGCGGTTGTCATCGGACTCGTCATCGGCGCGTATAGCCGGCGCGACAACTTTGTGGGCAATGTCGATGGCGCGCTGGGTTTCTCGATCGAGCATCAGCATGACGCGCGCCTGGGTCACGATCAGGGTGGTCGCGATCACCCCCATCGCCAGGTACATCGCGCGCTCGACCAGGCCGTGAAAGCGTGGATCGACCCAGCTCAGCCAAAATGCAATGCCGACCAACAGCGCCGCACCGCCGATCAGCGCAAACCAGAATCCCCAGCTTTTCAGCCCTGACATATGTTGTTGCTCCTCAATCCTTAATCGATGATCAACTCGCCTTCGTGCTGCTCCACCGGCACCGGCTCGTTGATCGGCTGATCGTCTGCTTGCCCTTGTGCGGGAACAGGCGGCTGTTGGCCGCCAGATGTCGCCTGACCATTCGCGCTGGACGCCGCTTGGTCCGCCGCATCCGCGCTGTCACTCTGAGCACCACCATCGACGCTTTCGGTCGCCTCATCCTGCAGTGTGGGCACAGGCATCAAGGCCAGCTCGACCACCTCGCGGGCGCGCTCCTGTGACATCTCGGCGAAGGGTCCCGGTCTCAGCGCATCACCCGGCACCGGCCCAGCCTCCAGCGCACGCCCGTTGGCGGCGTTGCCCGGCTGTTGATCCTCATCACCCTCAGCTCCCACATCAACACCGGATGCCTCGCCTTGCTGGCTCTCAGCCGGTCCACCATCGCCCGCGTTTTGCTGATCACCGCGTTCGACATCGTCTGACTCGGCAGGCTCGCCCTCGCCGCTTTGCGCCTCAGTAGCTTGCGCGTCCTCCAGCCCGGCCAGCTCAGCAACCTGCTGTGAAACGGAATCGCCCTTGCCCGCCGCCTCACTGAAGAAATACGCCGCCACGCTGGCGCGATGTTGGCGGTCCTTAGCCGATGCAATCTGCATCTCCTGCTCCAAAAAGGCATCGTCCATGGGCAATTTGGCCTGGCGATCACCGGCATACAGGCGGCCCAGCGCGTAATCTGCAGCGGCCTCGCCTTGCAGACTGTCCTCGCGAATAGCCGTCAGGGCATCACCCGACCCTTCACGTGCCGCAAGCATTTCCAGCAAGGCGATCTTTTCCTCACGCTGCAAACGCTCGATCTTCTCAGGACGCCCGGTCAGCTCATCCAGCACCTCATCGGCCACCGCTTCTTTCGGGTGGTTGTCCTGATAATGCTGCGCCAGCTCATGCAAGGCGTCAGGGTCGGCCTGTTTGGCCTTGTCGATCAGTTCCTCCAGCGTCGCTGGTGACTCCGAGACCTCCGTAGCTTCGTCCTGCTGGGCCTCATCAGCCTGCTGCGCGGTGCAACTGTCTTGTTCGGCGATCTTCAGATCAAAGTCATTCTCACGACTGGCCACCGCATTCATCACGCGGATGTCAGAGCCTTTCAGGTAAGCCTCCACGCACAGGGTGTGGACTTTGAAACAGGACAACCACACCGCTGCATGGGCGCGTCGCACGATCGCTTCCAGATCACTGTTGTCATAACCGAGGTGTTGATGTGCATCGGCGACCACACGGATGGTCTGCTGCGCTGCGCACGACTGCTCCGGCAGGCTCACCTGATAGGGCGCTCGCTCGATCAGCACGCGATCGGCGAACGCCATTGCTGGCGCCAAACACAACATCAGCGCCGCGATGCGGCGTGCCCAATCAGCCGCCATAGCGCAGAGTCACCTCGGCTTTTTCCAGCAAATCCCGATCCAGATAGTCCTGAATGTCCTGGATCGTTTGCTGCGTCTGACGCAATTCGTTGGCGAGCTTTTGAATCTCATCCAGCTGAGCCTGTGAAGCGGCCTGCTGGCGAGACAGCTGTTCCAGCTTGCGCATCTGCTCCTGCTCTTGTTGCATCAGCGACTCAAGTTCTGCGGTCTTACCGGCCATCTCCTGGCGCAGGCTTGCCGCTTCATGACGGAGTGCCGAGGTTGAGTTGGCCAAGACATCCAGCCTCTGCTGGGCCGTGTCCACCCGCGGTTGCAGTTCGCGGGCACGGGCCTCATGAATCTTCAGCTCTTGGCGCAAAGCCTGGGTTTGCGCTTCGATGTCTTCGATATGCGTGTTGGCATTGGTGCGCACACCCATGCCGTAGAGGCTGGCGCAATAGGCCGACATGCGCGTGGAACGGGTATCGCAATTGTCGGTGGCACAGCCACCCAGCGCCATCACCAACAGCGCGATACCGACTCCAGTAAATCGGCGCTGCATATCAGCTCCGCGCCTTGATGCCGGCGGCCACGCGCCGCCGATCCGCTTCGATCTCACTGATCAAGCCGTTGCTTTCTTCCAACGCAATTTGGACGCGCTGACGCTCACGCTGCAGATCCGCGCGCATGGCCTGAAGCTCCTGCTTGTTGGGTGCATTCTTCATCTGCTGGTCGATGTCGTAAATGGCCTGTTCGATCAGGGTGATGGAGTCACGCTGCGCCTGAGCGCGCTCATGCGCCTGGGCCAGTTGCTGATCGAGCTGCGCCTGGATGGCGTCCGCTTTGGAGACAAATTCGCGGTCGTCGCGTACGGTCTGCTGCATCAGCACATATTCCTGCTCCAGCCGCGCGACATCCCGCTCAGCCTGCTGATTCGCGCGAATTTGAGAATCGACATCACGTCGCGCCGCCGCCAGCCCCTCGTTTGCCGTGGACACATCCTGGCGATAGGCCTGCTGCCCGCGATTGGCCATGGATGCCCCGATCGCACCAGCCGCCGCGCAAATTCCTGCGGATGCGGCGACATTCTTCTCCGAACCGCCGGTCACCGCGGCGACCAAACCGCATAGCGCCCCGGCGGAGACCGCCGTCTTGCCGATACTCCAACCCGGACGATCCGCACCACACAGCTGGCGTGCGGGACCCTGCAGATCACCACCATCGATCCAGATGCCGCAGAACAGCCACCACTCCTTATCGCCATAACCTCCTGTGTTGGGTGAGGTCGCGCAGGCTGTCAAACCGCCCAGCATCACGACAGCGGCGAGTGCAAATCCCAGTCTTGTCACAAGCTCATCCTCCCGCCAACTGCTGGGCAAAATATTCACCCGGCGGCGTGTTTTCCGGCACGCTGCGAATCCACGTCAGACTTTTTTCCAACGCCTCCCGGGCGCCGATCTGCGCCTTGTCCAGCGTCTCAATACGTGTAACGAAAGCGGACTCAATCCGTTGACCACGCAAAACCCATTGCGCGTGCAGGGTGCTCAACGCATCCGCCCATACGGCCTGGTATTCACGTTGGTCCTGACTGCTTTTTTCCAGTGACAAGCGGAAGGTATCCAGCAGCACTTGATCGCTGCGCTCTTCAGCGGCTTTGAGCGCGAGTTGATCCTGGCGGGCCTTACGCTGGCTCAGTTCCAGCAAGCGTGCACTGCTGACGATGGCGTCCAGTTGGCGCGACAACTCCGCCTCACTGATGCCTTGATCCACAGACAGCTGAATGTCCTGGGTAATGAGGTAGTACGCGGTAGCAGCCAACCCCGCGATCACCAGCAACGCAATCGCCAAGCCAACCACCGGGCCTGAGCGCGACTTTGCCTGGGTCACTCCACGGGATTGGGGAGAAGGCTCCGATTCACGCTGTTCGGGCTCTATCGCCGCTGGCGCGTCATCGTTGCGATTGACCGGGATATGGATGCGTTTTTTCATGGCGGACCGCCGCAGTGCTTACAAAAACGTCGACCCGGAACTATCCCTCACAATCCGCTGGCGCACAAATGCCAGCCCTGGACCCTTTATCCGTGGGCGTGAGCCTGCCCCAGTTGCAACTCGGACATGAAGCGTCGTGCGCCGCGTCGTGCAACCGAGCCGAGCACCAGCAGTATCAAAACGACCAGCGCGCTCCAACTCAACCATTCGGGAAAGGCATGCAGGTTGGCTTGACTGAAACTCATGTTCAGGGCGATCTGATTGACCAGCAAGCCGGCAGCGATAGCCAGCCCCCCTGTGGCCGCGCCGAAAGCCAGGGCGACACGCCGCCCGTGCAAGTTGGCCAGCACGCCAAAGGTCGCGGGATTGGTTGCCGGGCCAGTAATCAAAAATGCCAGCGCTGCACCGGGCGCAACCCCAGCCATCAACATCACCGCCACAATCGGCGTCGAGCCGGTCGCGCACACATACAGCGGCAAGCCCAGCAGCGCGAAAACCAGAACCTGCAAACTGGCTGGAATCTCCTGCAACCAGGCTTGCTCCAGCAGAGGCTGCGCCGCTGCAGCGACGATCAAGCCAAACAGAACCCATGGCGCGGTTGAATCGACCAAGTCGCCAAAACCGTAGCGCAAACCGGATTTCAAACGCTGCACCCGGCCACCGGAGAACTGCGGCGTATGGCCATGGCAGCAACTGCTGTGTTGATGATGAAGCACACCCGCCCAACGCCCCACAAACCAGCCGACCAAAAGTGCAATCACCGCGGCGGCGACGACGCGTGCAATGGTCATGTCCCCGCCGAGCAGCGGGATCGAAACCAGCACCGCGTCCAGACCAATCTCCGGCGTGGCGATCAGGAACGCCATGGCCGCGGACGGCGGTGCGCCGCGCTTGATCAGGCTTTGATACAGAGGCACCACACCACAACTGCAAACCGGCAGAGGCAATCCCACGGCCATGCCTCGGGCCGCCTGCGACAACCCGCTGCCGCGTGATAACCAGGCCACTGAGGATTCAGGCAGGAACGCGGCAATCAAACCGCCCGCGGCATAGGCCAGCAACAAGGCTGGTGCGGCCGCCAATGACAGCTCGAGCAAGCGGTTCAGACCATCGATGGGCGCATGGCCGAGCATGATGTCGGCCACGAGCATGACCAAAAACGCCAGCAAGCCCAACACACTGCCCAGACCTTCCGCTTGATCGGGCTTGATCAAAGGATCACGGGTCGCGTTTTCCATATGCGGCCGGTTGAACACCACGTGCAGAATCGAACCGGCGACAAAAGCCTGAAGCGCAGCAAAGCCGGATTCCGACTCGTGCACATGCATCTCGCCGCCCAGCAAGTAGCCAGCGACCGTGCCGCCTGCCATCGCCGCCAGCATCACCAGGGGCATCACTGCGCCCCAGGTCGGGCGCAACAGCCACCACACGGCCAAACTGACCGGAATTCGGTGGATCACGATGGCGAGGCCCAGTGCCGGCGATCCCCCGTGGGTCAGCGCGGCGCCGTCGAAAACCGTGTGCACAACCAGACCGACCGCACTGAGTAAAACCGTCAGCATGTGGGTGCGGTGCGCGGCACGGTGGAACATCTTTTCCAACCAGGTCGGCCCCCACAAGCCCAGCGCGACCACAATCAGCACCCACCATCCGGCGTGTTCGACCACATCCGGCAGAATTTCCAGGACCACCAGGCCAGCAATCGCTACGAAGACGAAACCATCCAGCGCGCGATTGAAATAGGAATGCGGCGCGGCACGGCTGTAGATCAGCGGGCCAGCGCCCAGAGCAAGCAAACTTCCGATCAGTGCCAACACAGCAAAATCCTCGTCAAACGATGCACAGCATCACCCTGGAGTCCACTCCAGAGTCAAGCGCGATCCGCAGGGAACGCAATCACCGAGGACACATCCTCGGCGTTCATCAGCAAAGCGCACAAACGATCCACGCCGACCGCCACCCCGGCGCAATCCGGCATCCCGTGGTCCAGCGCCGCAATCAGGGCGTCATCGGCCGGAACATCCGTCTGACCGGCGCGCTTACGGCTGGCGCGGTCAGCCGCGAAGCGGCGCGCCTGCTCCTGGGCATCGGTCAGTTCATGGAACCCATTACCCAACTCTTGACCGCGCCAAAACCATTCAAAACGACGTGCCCAAGGTCGTCCATCCGAGCCTGTCTCAACGCGGGCCAATGCCGCTTGATCGGCCGGAAAGTCGTGGACAAAGCATGGGCTGTCTTGTCCCAGTTGCGGCCCGACCAACAAGCCCATCGCCGCATCCAGCAATCCGTTCAGATCCAGCCCTGACGGTAACGTGCCGAGTTTGCGCTGCAAGGCCGCGCGTAAACGCGCCGCATCGCAGACCTCATCCCACGCCAGATCGGTTGCCGCGCAAATCAGATCAGCGTAGCGATGCCGCGGCCACCGCTCTGCATCCACACCCGATAATGTGCCCCACAAGACTTCGATCTCATCCATCAACGCATGGTGATCGAAACCCGGTCGATACCACTCAAGCATGCTGAATTCCGCGTTGTGCCACCGCCCCAACTCATCCCCGCGGAAGGCCGGCACGATCTGGTATATCGCGCCACTGCCGGCGGCAAGCAGGCGTTTCATGTGAAATTCCGGGGAACTCTGCAGCCACCACTGCCGCCCAGCGGCGTCGTGCAGCGCCAAACTGTCGATCTGAGGGTCAGTTGCCCCCGCGGCCGACAACACCGGCGTGGTCACTTCCAGCACATCTCGGGCGGCGAAGAAAGCCCGAATGTGGGCAACCACCGCGGCCCGGAAGCGCAGCGCCTCGATGCTGGACGCCGGCTTCCAGGGACGCGCGGCAGCCTTCATGCGCGGGAGACGTACTCCCCGCTGCGGGTATCGACTTTGAGCTTGTCACCCACATCAATGAACAACGGCACGCGGACCACCGCGCCGGTTTCCAAGGTGGCTGGCTTGCCACCGCCACCCGACGTATCGCCACGCACGCCAGGATCGGTCTCAGTGACTTCCAGCTCGACAAAGTTCGGCGGCGCCACGCTCAACGGCGCGCCGTTGTACAGGGTCACGGTGCAGTTGTCCTGCTCTTTGATCCAGTTCTTGGCTTCGGCCACGGCGTTCTCATCCGCCGTATACTGCTCAAACGATTTCGGCTCCATGAAGTGCCAGAATTCACCATCGTTATAGAGATATTGCAGTTCCAGCTCGTGGACATCCGCCGCTTCCACCGAATCACCGGATTTGAACGTACGTTCGACCACGCGACCATTTTTCAGGTTGCGAACCTTGACGCGGTTGAATGCCTGGCCTTTGCCCGGTTTGACGAACTCATTCTCGACAATGGTGTAAGGATCACCATCGAGCATGATTTTGAGGCCGCCTTTGAATTGGTTGGTGGAATAGCTACTCATGACATCTGCACTGGAAACAAACCACCAATAATAACGTATGCCTGAACCCGCGATCGAACAACCTGTGCCCGTCAGCCCCATCACCTGGGCTGCCGATCAGGACTGGCAGAACGAATTGCGCCAGGCCTATCGCGATCCGCTGGCTTTGTTGCGTGATCTGGGCATTGACGAGACCACCATTGATGCCCTGATCCCGACGAAACATGAGTTCGCCATGCGGGTTCCGCGCGGCTTCGCTCGGCGCATGCGTCGGGGCGATGTCAACGACCCCTTGCTGCTGCAGGTCCTGCCCCGCGAACGCGAGCGACTTCAGGTGGACGGTTTTGAAAATGACCCGTTGGACGAGAGTCAGTTTCAACCTCAACCCGGCCTGATCCACAAGTATCACGGGCGCGCCCTGCTGATCACCACGGGTGCGTGCGGTGTTCATTGCCGCTATTGCTTCCGTCGCAATTTCCCCTACGCCGAAGCACGCGATGGTCTCGACGGATGGCACACGGCAGTCCAGGCCATTGCGACAGACTCTTCAATCGAAGAGGCCATATTGTCCGGCGGAGATCCACTGAGTCTGTCCGACGACAAGCTGGCGCGCTTGCTGGATGCTCTGGAACGCATCCCGCATTTGCGGCGTTTGCGTGTACACAGCCGCCAGCCAGTGGTGCTGCCGGAACGCGTGACCGCACGCCTGCTGGAGCGTCTGCGCAACTCACGCTTGAGCGCGGTAGTGGTTTTGCACAGCAACCACGCTCAGGAAATCGATCACACGGTTGAGCGAGCGTGCGCAAAATTGCGCGAGGCGGGCATCACCCTGTTGAATCAGGCTGTATTTCTCGCTGGCGTAAATGATACGGCCAAGGCTCAAGCCGAACTTAGTGAGCGGCTGTTCGAAGTTGGTGTGCTGCCCTACTACTTACATCAGCTCGACCCGGTCGCCGGTGCCGCGCACTTCGCAGTTGCAGACGCCGACGCGCGTGGCATTATGCGTGAATTGAATTCCCGCTTGCCGGGCTATCTGGTCCCGCGACTGGTGCGCGAGGTGCCTGGAGAACAAGGCAAATTGCCGATGAACTGGGGGCTATAAAACGCCAGCCCGGTAACAACTAAGGATCACGCAAGCACATGCGGCAAAGAATTGTGATGAAGGGCGAGGTGCTGGTTTTAGCCCACACCCCGAACGATGCCAAGCAGATTGAAGCGCATCTTCGAACCAGCGGCCACAGCGTGCACGTGCTTGTCGCACCGGGCCTGGACAGCTTTGCCGACATCATCGAGAAATCCAACATCTGCATCGCGGTGCACGACGCCGAGTTCTCAGACTGCCGACTGATCCAGCTGGTTGAAGCGGTCCACCGGCACAAACCGCAAATCCCGGTGTTGCAACTCAACAACAACACCGATGCCCGCAGCGTGACCGAAGCCATGGCTCAGGGCGCTCGCGGTATCGTTTCGTTGGGCAATCTCCCGCATTTGGAAATGTTGTTCCAGCAGGAATATGAACTCTACGCCATGCACGAAGAGCTGCAAGGCTTACGCGACAAAATCGCCGAGCTGGAGCGCGTGCGTACGCAAGATCTGGGCAGCACCAGTGCACCTGGGATGCGGGTGCAGGAAGGGATTGTGGTCCATTCCAATATGGCTTTGGCAGAGGCGCTGCGCTTCTCCGATCCGGATGACCTGATTGGTTACCCGCTGATGGATTTGGTCGCCAAGCAGGATCAGCAAACCGTAAAAAATGCGGTTAAAGCGGTGATGAAAGGCCGCCACGACGATTCGCCTGTCGGCTTTACTCTGAATGGTGAGAGCGGCGCCACCAAACGGCTGGAGGCCCGCTTTATTCGCATCGAACATGACGGTGACCCGGCCATTGAAATTCGTGGTCAAGAATCACGCGGCCCTGCCGGTGACACCAGTAAAGATGCCAGCGTGGCTCGCCAGGGTCTGATCGCGGCGATCCATGAACAGGCCCTGACCAGTGTCGGCGATGCGGTCTCCAGCTTGATTTTCTTGGGCCTGGATGACTATGCCGGACTGGAGCAACGCGCTGGCTTCGATGGTGCTGAGCAAGTCGCCGAGCAGGTTATCGAAATCATTCGTGAGACCAGCCGGGACAACGACAAGATTTTCCGTTTCTCGCTCTCGGAAATGGTCGTCATGGGGCATCGCGATTCCTTGGAAGATATGCGCAGCAATTTGGAGCATTTCCAACGCACCCTGGCACGTCAGGTGTTCAAAGCCGGCACCAAGGAAGTGTCCTGCACCGCCAGTGTGGTGATTTACCCCTTGGCCAGTGACCCGGAAGACCCGCAGAGCCTGCTCAGCAAGCTGCACAACCAGGCCATCGAACTTCAAGGCCAGGGGGGCAATGCGATTGTCATCGCTGGCGATACCGCGGAAGAACTCAAACGCAAGGAGCAACAGGCGCTGTGGGCGGCCAAGGTCAAGAAAGCGCTGGGCGAAAACCGCTTTGAGCTGGCCTACCAGAACATCGCCAGTCTGGCCGGCGAGGAACGGCAATTCTCAGACATTCTGCTGCGCATGATTGATGAGGACGGCGAAGAAGTTCTGGCGCGCAATTTCATGCCTGCGGCCGAAGCCAACGGCTTGATGCCACACATTGACCGTTGGGTCGTGCAGCGTGCCGCGCAGGTTATCGGCAAGCAATTGTCAGAGCATCGTGACCCGTGCTTCTTCGTTCGCGTGGCCGAAAGCACTCTGGCAGACACGGACAAATTCATCGCTTGGCTGCAACCGTTTGTGGAGAAAAACAGTTTCCTCAAAGGCCATATGGTGCTGGTCATCCGAGAGCAACACTTGCAAGACCACGTCTCGCGCGCGCAGAAGCTGGTCAACACGGCACAGTCCATCGGTCTGGCCACCGCGCTCGACCACTTCGGCACCAAGCGCCAGTCGCATCAGATGTTGGAACTGCTCAAAGTCGGCTACATCAAACTGCATTCCGACTTCACGGAATCCATTGGCAAAGCGGGTGCCGACATGAAGGCCCTGGAAACCATCATGGAATACGCCAAACAGCACGATGTAAAAACCATCGCTGAACGTGTCACCGACGCCAACGGCATGGCGCGCCTGTGGCAGATGGGCGTCAACTACATCATGGGCAGCCACGTCCACGAACCGGACCGCGAGCTGCGACGGACCAACTTCGAACTGAGCTGATCCGCCGGATGCCGCTCACCGCTTTTCACGGTGAGCATCGGCGCAGACGGCCTCAGGCCGCGTTGGCCTGGGCGGTAACCGCGGCTTTTTCGGCGATGTCTTCCACCGCCAGATAGGCAAAGGCCATCGCCGGACCCAGGGTTGAACCGGGTCCTGCATAGGTTTTGCCCATCACGGCGGCGGAGCAGTTGCCCACCGCGTACAAACCCTCGATCACGCTGCCATCTTCACGCAGGACACGGGCTTTGGCGTCTGCATCAAGACCACCCTTGGTTCCCAGTTCGCCGGGCGTGACACGCAACGCGTAAAACGGCCCCTTTTCAATCGAGCCGAGACACGGATTCGGCTTGTGGGTGGGGTCGCCGTAGTACAAATCGAAGACGTTTTCGCCTTTGTGGAAGTCTTCGTCGACGCCCTTGGCTGCCATCTCATTCAGGCGCGCCGTCTGTGCCAGCAGGCCGTCTGCATCCACGCCAATTTTCGCCGCCAGCTCAGCCAAGCTGTCCGCTTTGAAATACACCGAGTTTTCCCAATCCTTGGGGATCGCACGATCCGGCTGCAACTGCGCAGGCATGATCGGCCCAAGGGGGAATTTCTTGCGGAAACGCGCATCGCAGATCAGCCAGCATGGCACGCTGCCGCCATTTTTCTGATGATCTTCGTAGATCGAATACACCACTTCGGTATAGGGCCCAGCTTCATTGACGAAGCGCTTGCCCTGACTGTTGACCATCATGCAACCCGGTGCCGCGCGCTCAACAAACAAGCCAGTTGCCGGACCGCCGCCGGGCAACACGGTTGATGGGCTACCCCAGGTCAGATTCATGAACTTGGTGCCGGCCCCCAGCTTCAAACCGGCATTGATGCCATCGCCATGATTGATTCCGGGCGCCACACTCCAGCTGATATCCGTTGGGTCTGGCAGATACTTTTCACGCATGGCCTGATTGGCCTCAAAACCACCACTGGCCAGGACCACACCGTGACGCGCCTCGATGTTCAGAGGCTCACCGTTACGATTCACGCGAACACCCGACACGCGACCATTTCGCTCGATCAATTCCTCCAGACTGGTGTTCAGCCACAACGGGACATCGTTGTCGAGCATGGCCCGGCGCATGGAACCAACCATGGCCTGACCCATCACCATGCGCCGATCGATTTTGGATTTGCGTCGCCATGCGAAATCCGTCCAGTAGTTCCACATCACCTTGAGGAACAGCAAGACCCAGCCTTTGTCCTTGCACAGCAGTGCATGGGCATCGACCTGATTCATCGCGACCCGCCCCATCAGCAGCGTCGCCGCGTACGGCGGGCGCTGGTTGGCGTACTCATCACCGAGTTGATCGGCGTAGAAATCTTCCGGCTCCATGGTGCGAAAGCCCGGCTTGCCACCCGGCTTGTGCGGGAAGTAATCGGGGTAAATGGGAATGGAGCGAAAACGAATATTGAAGCGATCACGTAGGAACGCGACCATGTCCTTGGCGCGACGAATGTACGCATCCAGCCGATCGGAATCGACTTCACCTTCGGTCAGGATGTCCAGATACTGGCGCGCTTCCTCATACGAATCCGGGCAACCCAGCCCTTCCATCTGATCGTTGCAGGGAATCCAGATACCGCCCCCGGAGACCGCACTGGTGCCGCCGTATTTGTCGGTTTTTTCAACCACCAGAACCGACAAACCCTTGGCTTGCGCGGTCAACGCCGCGGTCAAACCACCGGCGCCGGAACCGACGACGACAACGTCGTAGGTTTGATCCCATTTCTCACTCATCGCCCACATCCCGCGCGGACACGGGCACCCGGCCCGCTCCGCACTGTTGTCGTCTTGCTACCGCAGCCCTTACAGGAAGAAGTCGCTGTTCTCCATGCCCAGCGTGACCGCCCCGTAGTTCTTGCCGAACTGATCCGGATTGTTGGCGTAGTGCCCGCGCGCCGCGAAGATATCCATCATCTTCTGGTTGAGCACAAAGTCGCTGAAGATGCCCCGACCACCGCAGGCCGAGAACAGTTGATAAGCGTGCTTGGCGCAGCGCTCCACAACCTGTGCGGCCTGGAAGCGGTAGTGCAAGCGTTGGTTGATGTCATCCAGTGGCTCACCCGCGCGAATCTTGCCCATCAACACGTCGAAGTTGCGTTGCAGGACCAGTTTCATTTCGTCGATGGACACCGCGGTTTCGGCCACGGCCATCTGGGCCGGCCCCTGTTCGGCGGTCTTGTTGCCCATGTTGCCAACCTGAACTTTGCCGAAGTTGACGAACTCGTTGAGCATGCCTTGCAGGCCACCGATCGCGGCCGAAGAAACGGCGCGGACGAAAATCTGACCGAACGGCAGCTTGTACAGATCGGATGTGAAGGTCTCGCGGCCGGGGTTGGTGCCCATGAAACCATCCGAGGCTTTGTGCGTGCGATATTCCGGCACGAACACATCCTCAACCAGAATGTCCTGCGAACCCGTTCCCTTGAGGCCGATCACATGCCAGGTGTCAATCACCTTGTAGTCCGACTTCGGCAGCATGAAGGTGCGGTACTCCGGCGGCTGGCCTTCGGTGAAAATCAATCCGCCCAGGAACACCCAGTCGCAGTGCTCGATGCCGCTGGAAAAAGCCCAGCGTCCGGAGAATTTGAAACCACCCTCAACCGGGGTGACCTGCCCTTTGGGCATATAGGTCGATGCGATCAGCACATCGGTGTCGCCGGCGCCCCAGACGTCTTCCGCAGCCTTGGGATCAAACAATGCGATCTGCCAGTTGTGAACGCCGATCACCCCGTAGATCCATGCCGTTGACATGCACCCCTCGGCGATGGTCATGCAGATGTCGTAGAACACCTGCGGGTCCATCTCATAACCACCATATTTTTTCGGCTGCAACACGCGGAAGAACCCCGCCGCCTTCATTTCCGCAACGGTTTCGTCGGGCACGCGGCGCATTTCCGCCGCTTTGGCCGCACGTTCGGCCAGCACCGGAACCATATCGCGGGCACGCTGGACCAACATTTCGGGGGTGACTTCAGACACAGAGGACTCCTCAATCTTCGCGCCCGGGCTTGGTGCTCCGGTGCGCAGGCTATCGATCATTTCGGGGGTGGCAATAGACATACTCGCCTCCTTGTTTTAGCGAATCCGGATGCTCAAAAGCTTTACGCGCGAGACGCACGTCCAGATTACGAATAAGGAAGTTTTCTCAAAGTGCGCCCGAATAGGCTTCGTCCGAAATGACTAGCGGTCACCTCGAACGATCTACTGCGCGGACGAATTGAAGCGTCGCGTGGTGCTCAAAATCCTCATGTACAGCCCACTACACTGCGGTTTCTGCGCTCCAGGTTCCTAGCACTTGCCCCGCTCGCTACGATGTTTCGAGGTGCCGGTGCGGAAAATTAGGAGCCGCCTGGATGGATGGCAAACTCGGCCAGTTCGTCCTCGCAATCATCGAGTGACAGCTGTGCGCCAAGCGCGTGCATGGCCAGGGCACTGATCGCATTCATCGCGGCGTCTTGCCGCGTCGCCGAGTGAATGCGCGCTTTAAAGGCCTTGTTCACGACCATCAGGTCATCGAACAACGCGTGTAAGCCGTCGAGACTCCAGTCCGGCTGTCCACCGCGCTTTTCAACCAGCATCTGCCCCAGGTAATACGCACCGATAAACCGAAACAAGGTTTCTTCCACGGTTTGAAACGGCGTGTGCGTGCGTGCCAGTCCGCGCAAGCGCCCCAGCACAGGACAGGCGCTGTTGGCCATGATCAGCCCCATCAGCGCACTCAATCCGCTTTGTGCATCGCCGTCTTTGAGGATATGACGCTCATTGATATCCACGATGACAAACACATCCTCGTGAGAGATCACCTCGTTGAAGGCCTCCACGACCTCCTCGAGATCCACTGCCGGCGGGCAGTGCGAGACCTGATCATCGCGCAAGGTGCAATTCGCACATTTGTTGCGACTCAATCGGGTCCATTCCCCTTTGCCCTGGCGCATCGGCGCAGGCTGAGCAATATCGATTTCGAAGTCCCGCAACGTTCTGTCGTTGTGGCGAAACTGATAGCTGATTTTCATGTCCGGTCCCGGCGCGCGTAAGCGTTCATGCGCGTTCCGCCAGGCGACCGCTTACAGCTCCGGTTTCCAGCGATAGGCTTCGGGAATGTCCGGATCTGGCGGCTCCCCGGCCTGTGCGGGGCGCGTGTTCAGAGCAAAGATATAGCTGAGAACCTCGGCCACGGCAAGATAAAGCCCCGCCGGAATTTCCGCGCCCACATCAACATGACGATATAAGGCACGGGCCAAAGGCGGAATACGCAACTGCGGCACACGATTTTCGCGGGCCAGATCACGCACCACTTCGGCCATATGATCAGCCCCTTTGGCCACCACAACCGGTGCCGCATCGCCTTGCGGGTCGTAAAACAGGGCAACAGAAAAATGCGTCGGGTTGTTGATCACCACATTGGCTCGGGTCATGTCCTGCGCCATGCGCTTACGCGACATTTCCTGCTGCATGCGTCGAATTTGCTGCTTGACCTCAGGGCGCCCCTCGGTCTCTTTCATTTCGTCGCGCACTTCCTGCAGCGTCATACGCAGCTTCTTGCGATGGCTAAAATACTGAAAAGGCGCATCAATCGCCGCGATCAAAGCCAAACCGATGCACAACGCAGACAAGGTGTAAAAGCACAGCTTCAAGCCTTCGGCCATGCCGGCGCTGAGGTTCTTCATCCCCAGACCCAAAACGTGCTCGCGCCACGTCCACAACACCAACACCGCCATGCCGCCGAGCAGCACAAACTTGGCCACCGCTTTGAGCAGCTCCATCAAAGCCTGCGCGGAGAAAATGCGCTTCAGCCCGGCCAGTGGATTCAGGCGTTCAAACTTGGGCTGCAACGCCTGAGTGGAGAAATTCCACCCTCCCATCAGCAGTGGTGCGACGAAAGCAAACACCACGCCCGCCACCAGGAACGGAGCGCTCCACTGCAACCCGAGCAACAAGGTGTCGTGCAACGCTGCGGTCATTGCCTGCGGCGTCATCAGCTGACCACGTTCCAAACTCAGCCCGTCGTGCATCAAGGCTTGAGCTCGACGCGCAAACCACCCGCCGAAGACAGCGACGACCAGCACCGCGCCGGCCATGGTGGCCAGCGTCCCGAGCTCACGCGAACGTGCGACCTCGCCCTTCTCACGTGTCTCACGGAGACGTTTCGGGGTCGGTTCTTGGGTTTTTTCTGCGGAACTGTCAGCCATAGGTCTGGCTCAGGCGCAAAAACGCATCGGCAATGGCCGCTGTGAACAAGCGCTGCATGGCGGGGAGACTCAGCAGCACCAGGACCAGCCCCAGCATCAGCGAGGCGGGAAAGCCAATGGCGAAAAGATTCAGGGCCGGCGCCGCGCGACTGATGACCCCAAAGGAAAGGTTGACCAACAACAAAGCAATGATTGCCGGCAGCGCAATCTGCAAGGCTCCGGCAAAAACCAAACCGGCCCAGGCCACCGGCGCAAAAACATGCCCCATTTCCAACATCAGCACGCCCGGCGGCTGATGAATCAGGCTGAGACTGATCCACTGGATAATCTGGATATGCCCACCGCCAGCCAGAAACAGCAGGATCGCAAGAATCGAAAAATACTGACCCAACACCGGCGTGCTTGAGCCATTGAGAGGATCGGTCATCTGGGCAAAACCCAAGCCCATGCCCAGGCCAATGATCTCGGCAGCCAGGCGCACCATCTCAAACACCAGGGCCAACGTGAACGCCATCAACACACCCAGCGCAATCTCTTGCAGCACCGCCAACCACCACTGTGCCCCCCACACCGGCGGCAGATCCAAGGCCGGCATCAAGGGCGCGATGACGATCGTGCAAGCCAGGGCCAGCGTCAGCCGAATACGCCCGGCCAGAACACCGCTGCCGAAAATCGGCATCGCCATCCACAAGGCGGCGATACGGATGAATGCCCACAGATACGGGATCAGGGATTCGGCGATCTGGTCGAGTGGGATCATGACGACGTTCGGCTGAGATCAGCCGATCAAATTCGGCAAATCCATGATCAACTGGCGGGTGAAATCCACCAGCAAGCGCAACATCCACGGCCCAGCAATCAGAAAAGCCACCCCCATGCCAAGCAGCTTGGGAATGAACGACAGGGTCATTTCCTGAATTTGTGTGGCTGCCTGAAACAGCCCTACAACCAAACCCACCGCCAGGGCTGTAAGCAACAAGGGCGCGGACAGCAGTATGGTCAACTCCAGGGCTTGGCGCCCCATGGTCATGACGGTTTCGGGTGTCATATCGCAAAGCTCGCGCTAAGAGAGCCAACTACCAAGGCCCAACCGTCCACCATCACAAACAGCATGATCTTGAACGGCAACGAGATCAGCATGGGCGAGAGCATCATCATGCCCATGGACATCAGTACCGAAGCGATCACCAAATCAATCACCACAAACGGGATGAACAGCAGAAACCCGATTTGAAACGCGGTGGTCAGTTCACTGGTGACAAAAGCCGGCACCAACACACGAAACGGAATCTCGGAGGGGTCAGCGTAGCCCTGCCCATTGCCATCCAACTCGGCAAAACCCATGAGACTGGATTCACGCGTTTGCGCCAGCATGAACTCGCGCAGCGGAATACTGGCCGCTTCCAGCGCCGTCGGCATATCGATTTGGTCGTCCAGATAGGGCTGCATGGCGTCAGAGTAGACGCGTTCCAGCACCGGCCCCATGATGAAAAAGGACAGCATCAAGGCCAATCCGACCAGAATCTGATTGGATGGCGTTTGCCCGGTGCCGAGCGCACTGCGCAGCAACCCCAGCACAATCACGATCCGCGGGAATGCGGTCATGCTGAGCAGAATCGCCGGCAGCAACGTGATCGCGGTCATCGCGATCAACACCTGCAATGACAAACTGTACGTCTGAGCCCCGTCGGCACCGGCATCCACGGTGACCGCGGGCAAACCGGCAGCCATCGCAGGCAGCGGCAACAACAGCATCAAAGTCAGAATCGACCGCATCATGCCGGGGTCTCGTCGCCGTTGTGATCCATCACATCGCGAAAACTTTGTGGCGGCGTGTCCAGCACATGCAGCGTGCGCACCTGCCCCGGTGCAACGCCGAGCACCAGGTATTTGTCGCCGGCGCGAAGCATGACCACGCGCTCGCGCGTGCCCACCGCCACACTGGCTTCGACCTTGAGCGCATCCGAACGCGCCACACCGCCGATCGGCATGCGCTTGGCCAACCAGGCGCAGCCAAAAATCAGCAGCACAACGGCGATCAGACTGCCCAACATCTGGGCCACGCTGGCGGCATCCATTACTTGAGCTTACGAATGCGTTCGGCTGGGCTGACAACGTCGAGCAGACGCACGCCGAACTTATCGTTGACCACAACCACCTCGCCATGAGCAATCAAGGTGCCATTGACGAATACATCCAAGGGTTCACCGGCGACCCGGTCCAATTCCACCACCGAACCTTGATTGAGCTGCAGCAGATTGCGAATAGGCACCTTGGCGTGACCGACTTCCATGGACAGCGTGATCGGCACATCCAGAATCAAGTCCAGATTGATCTCGCGATCCGCGTCATCATCGGTCTGACCAAACGACGGCGGTGTATAACCTTCCAGATCCTGCGCCGGCTCGGCTTGCCCACTGGCAGCCTGCATGGCCTGAACCTGGGCCAGTTCTTCCGGCGACATTTGCTCTTCTGCTTGATCGTTACTTTCGCTCATGAGAGCTCCTTGTCATTACTGAATCAGAGAGGGTTTGGGGCGCAGCAGCAGATCTTCGATACGCACCGCGTTGTTGCCGCCGGACACGCCGAATTCGCCGCGATAGCTGGCAATACCCTCAACTTCCAGCTCGGTCTGGCGGGGAACGCCAATGGGAATGACATCGCCGGCTTGCAAGGCGAGCAATTCGCGCAGACTCACGCGTGGGCGTGCCAATACGCCGGCAATCGACACCTCGGCTGATTCCAGCTGTTGTTTCATCGAGCGAGCCCAGCGGTCGTCGTGATCACCACGGTCGCTCTGTACGCCCGCATTGAGTTGGTCACGCACCGGCTCGATCATCGAGTAAGGCAGCGTCACATGGACATCGCCGCCACCGCCTTCCAGTTCAACCCGGAAGCGGCTGACCACCACCACTTCGGTAGGGCTGACGATGGTCGCCAGATGCGGATTGACCTCGGACTGCAAGTACTCGAATTCGACCTTGAGAATCGGCCCCCAGGCTTCGGTCAGATCAGAGAACGCGGCGTTGAGCAGCAGCTGCACCACGCGCATTTCGGTGGGCGTGAACTCACGCCCTTCGATCTTGGCGCGAAAACGTCCGTCGCCGCCAAAAAAGTTGTCCACCACGGCGAACACCAAACGCGGCTCAAACACGATCAGGGCGGTGCCGCGCAGGGGTTTGATACGCACCAGATTGAGATTGGTCGGCACATACAGCTTGTGCATGTACTCGGAAAATTTCAGCGATTCGACGCCGACCACGGATAGCTCCGGCGAGCGTCGCAGCATGTTGAACAGGCTGACGCGGAAATGCCGCGCGAAGCGTTCGTTGATCATCTCCAGCGTGGGCAACCGCCCGCGCACAATGCGATCCTGCGAGGCCAGGTCGAGAGGCATGACCTGACCCGGCTGGGGCGCCGGATCGGTGTCCACATCGCCACTGTCCACACCGTCCAGCAGCGCGTCGATTTCGTCCTGGGAGAGTATCTCGGCCATGGCTACTGCATCACAAAGCTGGAAAAGTAGATTTCCTCGACAGCCAGCCCCTGCTCACGCGCCGCGAGGATGGCGTTGATCGCATCCAGCACCGACTGTTGCAGCGTCAACTTTCCGTCCAGGCTTTGCAGTTCCGAGGGATTCTGACTGCCCAACAACAGCAACACGTCGTTGCGAATTGCCGGGTTATGGCGTTTGACCGCCTCGATCACGGCCGCATCACGGGCCATCAGATCGATCTCCAACTGCAGAAAACGGTTGCCCGCCAAATTCACCACAAAGGCCGGGCGCAATTCTGAGTACAGCGCGGGCGCGGGAGTTGGCTCAGGGGCCTCCCCGTCGAGCTGTGCTTGAGCGGGCTGCATGACCAGCACATACCAAGCCGCTGCACCACCACCACCCAGCATCAGCACGAGTAGCAGAACGATCCACAACCAACGCGATTTCTTTTTGGGTGGGTTTGGCGCTTGCTCGTCAGACATCGGACCGTCTTGGGGGGAATGTACGAGTCCTAGGGCAATGCCCGTGCCACGCCAAGCGTCGTCAGAAAAACACCGGAAAACTCAAGCTATGCGTACAGATCCAGGCCATTTGTGGGTGTCGCGATGCGCACCTGTGTCGTATTTTTGACATCGCCTTCAGGCACGCCCGACATCGACCCCGATGGGGTGTCAGGATTCTGACGCTGGCTTTGGTCGCGCACAGAAACATCCAGCCTGGCGAGTTGCAGACCGGCATCCCCCAGACGTTCGCGCAGACTCATCATCTGCTCACCCACAGCCCGGCGGGCCGATTCGTTGTCCACGGTGATATTGAGCTCCAGGCGCTTACCGTCCTGTTCAATCTGCAAATCCAAAGCCCCCAGCTCCGCCGGATGCAGTGAGATGCGGACTTCCGCCTGCTCATGACCATGATGACGAATTGTCGCCATGGTGTGCTGGGCGAGATCGTCGACCGGCACCTGCGGAACATGCGGCGCAGGCGTTTGCGCGAGGGTCGCTGGCGGCGTTGCTGCCTGCACCGGGTTCGCGTGAGCAACGGGGGTCACGCCAGTTGTTGGGTTGGACGTTGTTGGCGCCAGCAGATTGCGCTCACCGTCAGCTGAGACAGCGGTGGCGCCATGCTTGATCACCTCATCGGCAAGCTGAGCGACCTCAGCCGCCTCAGCGGGCACATCCTGAACGGCGGGGAGATGCACCATTGGCATCTCGCGTTTCGAATCAACGTTGGCGATCACGGCATTTTTTTCGGCTGCCGCCGGACTCAGCTCAGACGTCGTATCCAGCTCCGCGACTTTCGCGTTCGATGCCGGAGAAACCATCGCGACTGCGACCGCCTGCGCTTGCAACTCGCCGGTATCGGGCGTTTCAGCCGCAGCTGCGGCTTCTTCGGGTGGAATCCTCGCGGCGCCGACCTGAGCCAGCAACCACATCGGGATGGGTGCATCCTCGCCTTCCTCACTGAGGACCTGCGTGGGCAATTCCAGTGTTTCGGCGGGTTCTCCTTCAACCGCTGGTGCGGCCTCAGCCAAATAGGCCTGCAGCGGCAACTCCGGCAAACTGACCAGATCCATCAAGCCGGCAAACACCTCGACCGCTTCAGCATCACCTGCGGCCATCGCTTTATCGGTGCTCGCCCGGGTGGGCATCAGGGCGTCAAACAAACCGTCAAGCATCGGCCAACCCCGGGCTCAGGCTGCGCAATGCAAAATCGTCCAAACTGCGTTGCTCCAGGCGCGTAACCCGCACCGCCTGCTGCTTGGCTCGCTTCTCTTTGAGCACATTCAATGCTTCCACTCGGTGACGTTTGTGCTGCCAGTGACCGCACAGATTTTCGGTCTTCTCCCGGGCATCACGCACAACCCGACTTTGCTGTTCAATAGCGTCACGCAGCCGCTCGGAGAAGCGACTGTGATTGAGCAATACACTGGCAGCGACGCCACCACCCAAATGGGCTGGCCCGTAGTCGCTCAAATAATTCTGTAACTCACTCAGTTGCTGACGATGACGTTCAAGCTGCTGCTGCGCCGCATGCCATCGCGACTGGGCCTGCTGCTCCTGCATCTGAGCATGTCGCAGCAAACTGTCGAGCTGTTCAGGTCGGGCCACTGTGCACTCCGCGGAGGAAATTTCACCGTGTGGTGCAAGAACCGTGCACCGCTAGTCGGGGCCGCTGGGTACAGCCCAAGTTTCCCCGATGGCGAGGGTGCGCACGCGTTGCGGAGCCAAGCCACGGGCCTTGACCGCACGCTCGAGTGAAAACGGTGGTTCGGCAATCGGCTCACGGGTCAGCTTGAAGCTGCCCCAGTGCATGGGGAGCATGAAACGTGCCTTTAAATCCTCGAACGCCTGCACCGCTTCGCCAGGCGACATATGCTGGTAGGCGAGAAAACTTTCCGGGTAGTAGGCCCCGATTGGCAACATCGCCACATCAATGGTGCCGAAACGCCGAGCGATCTCATGGAAGCCATCAAAGTATCCGGTGTCACCGGCGAAGAAATAGCGTTTGCTCGACGATTCCAGCATCCAGCCACACCACAGGGTGCTGTTAGTCGCCTGACCGATGCGACGCGACCAGTGTTGAACCGGAACACAGTGCGCCGTCCAGCCATCCTGGCTGTGACTTTGCCACCAATTGAGTTCCACCACATTGTTGCGTCCGTGTTCGCGAAACCATTCCGCCAGCCCCATCGGCACCAGCCACAGCATGTCAGCTGGCAAGGCGAGGACCGTGTCCTCGTCCAGATGGTCGTAATGGTTGTGCGAAACCACCGCGAACAACGGTTGCGGCACCTCATCTGCTCTGAAGGCCGGCGCGGTACGGCGCTTGGCGGTCAGTGCCCAATCGGTCAGATGTGGATCGGTCAGCACCACATCTTGGGCATCACGGATCATCATCGTTGCGTGGCCGATCCAGGTCACGCTGTCCGCGTCCATGGCGTGGTAAGCCTCCAGCGGCTGCGCCTCTCGCGGCACCTCGCCAAAATCCTGACCACGAAAACGATTGCGTTTGAACAGTTCACGCAGCAGTGCACCGTAGTTCAGCGAAAATGGTGCCCAAGGGTTATCAAAGCGCCCTTCTTTGAAATTGTCTTCGTGCATCAGCTCCTCGGTCGTGGCAGCGCTGGAAGCCGTCAACCACGCTGACGAGATCATGACGCTCACGAGGATGATGCGCAGAACATCACCACTTCGTCGTCGCCAAATTAGGAAAGAATTCATGTTGGATTTCACGTGTGTAGCGATATTCCCAGTGATCACAGCTGCTTAGCTGCCATTTTGGTAAGCCAAAATACCTGTTTACCCTGCCATCAGTGATTGGTAACGGTGAACGAATAGCCTTGGGTGATCACCCGATCCTACCGGCTCGACGCCCCTTGAAGTTCGATTTTCTCGCTGACAGGATTGCCGATTGACATGCTGGTGGCATTGAGGATGTCTACGCGGCCTGAATCAATCGGGTATGGTGACGCCCCGCTCTGCCTTACGGCGCGGCGTCGCGACGTTGCCCGTGAATGCAGATTCACTCACAACGCTGTGCCTGTCCCGTGACCAACGCTCTCACCTACACACACAATCTGGCCCGTGTGCTGAACGCCACTGACACCGTGGTGGATCTCGCTTACGAGTGGCGCCCAGACCTGTGGCCATGGTTGTCGCTGCCGCCGTCTCACCCGGTACTGGTGGAAAAATACCAGTATTTCGCCACGATGACCGCGAGCTGGGCGATGGGCACATTCAGCCCAAAAACCTACACCGCGCTGACCATGTTCGAGTGGCAATGCACAGCGGACGCTTTGGGCTCCGAATATCCCACGCAGGCGCGTTGCGAAAACTGGACCGAGACCAGCGAGATGGGCTTTAAGCTCAATGTCAGCAACGCTCAGGGCAAGCTGTTGTACACCAGTCGCGGTCAGGGCTTCGCCTTTCGCGATCGAGACTTTCAGCAATGGCGAGAAAAAAGCCGTCGCTCTGCCCTGCAGGCCCGTCATGTCCTCGCCGTCGACCCCATCGATCCGAGCAAGGCCGGCCTGGGTGATCAGGGTCACAGTTTCGTCAGCAACGTCATCGACCGCGTTGGCAAACCCACGCTTTACGCTTGTGTGCCCAAGCATGAAGGCTTCTATCCGCAGCATCCCTTCCACACCGGCTCAGGCGACCATGTGAATGCGGCGCAGTTGCTGGATTGCGCCTTGCAAGCCACCCATGTGTTTGCCGGCGACGGCAAGCCATGGACCGACCCGCTGATCTGCATCGGCGGGCAAGCCCATTTTCAACGCTATGTCGAGCTCGACGTGCCGTTCGAGATCACCCTGGATGAGCCCGTGGGCGACAGCGCACAGCTGCGCCTGTCACAAGCCGGGCGCGACAATGTCCTGTTGCGTCTGGATTTTCAGCCCGCGACGAGCTGATCAGCCCAGCACGCTGGGCACGATGGCCAGGGCGCCAACAATCTCACACAGATAAGTGAGGCCGGCACCCACGCGGCGGAAATTGAAAAAGCGCGTGAGCATGCCGACGGCGTGAGCCAATCGCGCGACGCAAAACACCACCACCAAGCCGGCGATGAATGTTTGCGATGTGTGGCTGAACTCCAAGGCCAAGAGCACAAGGGCAAAAATCGGCACATTTTCCACACCGTTGAGATGGGCGCGGATGGCCGCCTTGATGGTGACATCACCACCATCGCCATGCGCGACCTTCTTGACGATGCGCAATCGCGAGACGTTGATCGCGAGCAGCACCAACAAAATCACATTGAAGGCGACAAAAACACCGAACCACAGCGACACACTCATGGATATCTCCCCGACAAACCCCGAATCGCAGTGTCGGACGCGGCGTAATAACCGTCAAATGCTGTCGCGCTGATGCGGTGTAGTGAAATCCAGTTGCGGACCCATCGCAATTACGCCACTGGGATTCACCGTGGGCTGACTGCGGTAGTAATGTTCTTTGATGTAATCAATATCCACCGTCGCCGCGACGCCGGTCTGCTGGTAGAGATCACGGACATACCCCCACAACGCGGGGTAATCACGAATCTGGCGCAGATTGCATTTGAAATGGCCAACATACACAGCATCAAACCGAACCAGCGTGGTGAACAAGCGCCAGTCCGCCTCGGTGATCTGCGCGCCGGTCAGATAGCGCTGCGAACTCAAGCGTTCTTCCAACTCATCCAATGCCGCAAACAGCTCGCCAACGGCTTCGTCGTAAGCCTGCTGACTGGTTGCAAAACCGGCCCGATAGACCCCGTTGTTGATGCGCGGATAAATCCACGCATTGAGCGCGTCGATCTCCTCGCGCAAGGCACGCGGGTACAAGTCCAAGTCGTTCGCACCAACCTGATCAAAAGCATCATTGAGCATACGGATAATCTCCGCCGACTCATTGTTGACGATGGTGTTGCGATGCTTGTCCCACAACACTGGCACCGTGACGCGTCCGCTGTATTTCGGATCGACCCGGGTATAGATTTGATGCAAGAACTCCGCCTGATTGACGTCATCTGCGATCACGCCGCGCCCGGGCTTGAAGGTCCAGCCCTGCTCACCCATATGCGCATTGACCACGGACATCGAGATCACCTTCTCTAGCCCCTTGAGTTGGCGATAAATGATCGCGCGATGAGCCCAGGGACAGGCCCAGGACACGTAGAGATGATAGCGCCCGGCCTCAGCCGCAAATCCGCCCTCGCCGCTGGGGCCAGCTTCACCGGTGGGGGTGATCCAATTGCGAAATTGAGACTCCGAACGGATGAACTTGCCACCGGTGCTTTCGGTGTCATACCACTCATCGTGCCATTGTCCGTCTACCAACAAACCCATTGCAGCTCCCGATTGTTCTGAGCGAAATAAGGCGGCACCGCGCGGTGCCGCCATATGAAGAATCTTACGCGTAGACGGCTTTATCGGATGGCGCCGTGCGGAGCGCATCCAGCGACCATCGACCCGCGCCGTGCAAAGTCAACATCAGCAGACCACCCGCCAGCGCAACGTTCTTCCAGAACAGAATCGCTTGCATCTGATCGCCCAGATCGAAATGGAAGACCAATGCTGCGAGCAGGGAAAACCCGGCCAGCAGGAAAGCCGCAACGCGGGTCTGAAAACCCGCGATCAGAGCCAGTCCAGCCCCGATTTCCAGTGCAATCACCAGCGGCAGCAGCCCACCGGGTACGCCCATGGCCTGCATGTAGCCTTGAGTCGCCTCAAAACCACTGATCTTGCCAAAGCCGGAGATGACGAAAATGGCAGCGAGAAAAATCCGCGCAGCCAAATCAATCAAAGGGAGGAGTTGTTTCATGAGTATGTCCTTAGCTGGAAAAACGCAGTGAGTGCATGCTCCGCCAAACGAAAAGATCAATAAACAGAGATTTTTTCAATTCATTGTTCTTATAATCGCAACAATGGACACTTTGAACGCCATGCGCGTGTTTGTGCGTGTTGTTGAAGCTGGCAGCATCACGGCGGCGGCGGACCAGCTGAATCTGGCCAAATCCGCGGTATCGCGGCGCTTGGGTGAGCTCGAGGAACACTTGCAGACCCGCCTGCTCAACCGCACCACGCGGCGCATGACGCTGACCGACCCGGGGCGCAGTTTCTATCAACGGGCCTTGCGCATGCTGGATGATCTGGCCGAAGCCGAGGCCGAAGCCCGTGGCATTCGCGGGCACGTCACCGGGCGACTGCGCATCGCCGCACCCTTGTCTTTTGGCTTGCGTCAGCTTGCCCCGGCAATCACAGAATTCGCCCAGCGTTATCCGCAGGTGGATATCGACATCGACCTCAACGATCGCCCGGTCGATCTGGTCGGTGAGGGATTTGACCTGGCCATACGCATCGCCAATCTGGAGAGTTCCGGCTTGGTTGCGCGCAAACTCACGACCATTCGGCATGTGCTCTGTGCCAGCCCGGCGTATTGGCAGCAACACGGCCTGCCCCAACATCCGGATGACCTCATCGATCAGCCCATGCTGCGCTATGGCAACACGGCCATTCAGAACTGGCAGTGGTCGACAGCACGCGGTGATGCCGGTGAACTGCGCCTGAAAACCCGGCTGCAAGCCAACAACGGGGATTTTCTGTTGCAGGCTGCGGAGCGTGGTCTGGGGTTTGTCATTCAACCCACCTTCATCGCCAACGACGCCATTGTGCAGGGGCGCCTGCAAGCGGCACTGATCGACTACCGTTGGAAAGAGCTGCACGCCTATGCGGTGTATCCGCCCAACCGTCATCTGCCGGCACGCGTGCGTCGGCTGATTGATTTTCTGGCCCAACGCTTTGGAGAGCAGCCGCAGTGGGACGCATGCTTGCGAAGCGAGTCAGGAACATGATCAAGTGGCCCAACAATTCGAGGAGCACGCTGCAGTGAGTAACCACCCCATTGACACCTGGCATCAACTGGTTGAAAACGCCGACCCAAGCGGCCTGGACACCCTGCTGGCCGAAGACGCGGTTTTTCACTCGCCGGTGGTGCACACACCACAACGCGGCAAGGCCGTCACAAAAGCGTATTTATCAGCGGCTTTTCGGGTCCTGTTTAACGGCCGTTTTCGTTATGTGCGAGAAATTCGTGGCAGCCACGATGCGCTGTTGGAATTCGAAACGCAGATTGACGACATCATCATCAACGGCGTCGACATCATCCACTGGAACGATGCCGGAGAAATTGACGATTTCAAGGTCATGATTCGACCTCTCAAGGCGATCCAGCTGATCCACGAAAAAATGGCCGCAATGCTGGCCGCAGGTGCATCCTCAGCGAAATAAACCCGTCGATGGTCAGGCCGCTTCGGCGAGCTCCCCGACCACGTCGGCGAGTTGCTCCACCGCTTGGTCGAAACGGCAAGCCTCGTCCGCATCTTGGCGCAAATAGCTGTTGATACGCGGCCAACGAACGATCGCCTCGTCGACCTGCTGATCGCTGCCGCGCGCATAAGCGCCCAGCCGGATCATGTCCTGATTGCGCCGGTAAGCGGCGTACAGATGACGCAAGCGCATCACGTCCTGACGCTGCTGCGGACTCTGCAAATCTCGCGCGACGCGGCTGACCGACGCTTCGATGTCAATCGCCGGGTAATGACCAACTTCAGCCAGATCACGCGACAACACGATGTGTCCGTCCAGGATCGCACGGGCGGTGTCGCCCACCGGGTCCTGCATGTCATCGCCTTCGACCAGCACGGTGTACACGCCGGTAATGGAGCCTCCGCCGGGTTCGGCGTTGCCGGCGCGCTCAATCAGCTGCGGAATCTTAGTGAACACAGACGGCGGAAAACCGCGCGTGGCTGGTGGCTCACCAATGGCCAAGCCGATCTCGCGCTGAGCCTGAGCAAAGCGTGTCAGCGAATCCATCAGCAGCAGCACGTTTTTGCCTTCGTCACGAAAGCCCTCGGCCAAGGCGGTGGCCAGATAGGCCGCACGCAAACGCATCAACGGTGACTGGTCAGCCGGACTGGCCACCACCACCGCTTTGCGCATACCCGCCTCGCCCAAGGTGTTCATGACGAAGTCGCGCACTTCTCGACCGCGCTCGCCGATGAGCCCGACCACAATCACATCGGCCGTGGTATGGCGGGTCATCATGCCAAGCAGGCTGGATTTACCCACCCCGGAACCGGCGAACAGGCCGACGCGCTGACCACGCCCCAGGGTCAACAGACTGTTGATCGGGCGCACGCCCACATCCAGGACTTTGTCGACCGGAGCCCGGGTCAAAGGATTGAGCGGCGGCGCGTGAAGACGACCAAACCGTTCCGGGCGCATCCGCCCTTTGCCGTCGATCGGCCGCCCTTCACCATCGAGAACACGCCCCAGAACCTCAGTGCCGAGCGGCACTTCAGCCTGCCGTCCCAGCGGCACAACACGCGCGTTGGAGCGGATATTGATCATTGACGAGGCTGGCATCAGATAGATTTTGTCGCCGGAAAATCCGACCACTTCAGCCTCTACGCCACGCCCGTCTTCGTGCTCAATTCGACAACGCGTACCGATCTCGGCGTGGCATCCTTCGGCGACCAGGGTCAATCCCACGACCTGGCGCAAACTGCCTGAAACAACCAGCCCTGATGACAAACCGGTACGCGCTCCCCGCGCGGCAAGCCGGTCGGCCAATTGAAGCTGCCGTGCCTGACGAAAATTCTTTGCGGGATCAGACATTCAACATCTCAGCGGCCAATCGATCCAGGCGCTGTTGCAGGCGCCCATCCACTTCCGACGAACCTCGCTTCACGCGCACGTCGCCAGATTGCAGGGTGTCGTCCTGGTGCAAAGTCCAGTGGCCATCGGCCAAACCGTGTTCGCGAAGAAAATTCAGATCACGCGGGTTGAGCCAAACATCCACCGGGGATTCAATTTCATGGCCCAGAGCCGCCACCGTTTCGCGCACCATTGACTGCATGGCCTGTGCGTCATCAAACACCGATTTACCGACAATGCGACGGGCCAAAATCAAGGCCAGGTTGGTCAGACTGTATTCCAGATCACGATCCAGTTCGTCCAAGGGTGAAGCCAGCGCCGCTGCGATGATGTGCAAACGCTCAACACCCTCGGCTATGGCTTTTTCACCCGCAGCCAAACCCTCTTCGTAGCCTTTCGCCCGACCTTCCGCCCACGCCTCTTCGTATGCCCGCTTCTGCAAGGCATCAAGTTCGGCAGCTGTCGGTGGAGTATCCGGGCGCTGACCTTCCTGAGTCGTCGCGTCTTCGTTCTCGAACTGCGGCATATCCCACGCACGGGCGCCGTGGATGTTGTGCCATACGCGGGCATCGTCAGCCGCGTTCATAGCATTTCTTCGGCGGCGGTACCCAGGGTGATCTCACCTTCGTCAGCCAGCTTACGCGCCAGGGTGAGAATGTCCTTCTGCGCCGTATCCACATCGGAGACTTTCGCCGGCCCGGCCGCTTCCAGATCTTCGGTGAGCATCTCTGCAGCGCGCTTGGACATATTGGCCAGAATCTTGTCTTTAACGGTTTTGTTGGCCCCTTTCAGCGCCAACACCAGCCGATCATTTTCGACCTCACGCAGTAGGCGCTGCATGGATCGGTCATCCACATCGGCCAGGTTGTCGAACACAAACATGAGGTCTTCGATGCGCTGGCTCAGCGCTTCGTCCTGCTCACGCAACAGTTCAATCAAGGCCTGCTCGTTAGCACCGTCCATCATGTTAATAATGTTGGCCGCGACTTTAACGCCGCCGACGTTGGACGCTTTGAGGTTGCCAGCCCCGGAGAACTGGCGTTCCATGATCTCATCCAACTCTTTCAGCGCGGCTGGTTGTATGCCATCCAGACTGGCAATACGCAGCATCACGTCAACACGCAGATTTTCCGGCAACAGATTGAGAATCTCGGCGGATTGATCAGAGTCCAGATACGACAGCACGATGGCAATGATTTGCGGGTGCTCGTGTCGGATCAATTCAGCAACCGCACGGGTCTCCATCCATTTCAGGGCTTCCAAGCCTTTGCTGTTGCGTCCAATCAGAATACGGTCAATCAAACTGCCCGCTTTGTCTTCACCCAAAGCGGAAACCAGCACATTACGCACGTAGTCATCGCTGCCGACACCGAGCGAGGTCTGCGATTCCAGCACTTCAACGAAATTGTCGATGACCATTTCCATACGGTCACGCGGCACGTTGGTGAGCGACGCCATAGCCGCGCCGACTTTCTGCACCGCTTTTGCGCCCATATGCTTGAGCACATCGGCAGCCGTTTCCTCGCCCAGCGACATCAGCAAAATGGCGGCGCGCTCATCGCCCGCAATGTCCTGAATCATGTCACTCATCACCCACCCACTGTTTCATCAATTGGGCAACCCGCTTGGGGTCTTCGCGCACGGCGTCGCGTGCAATATTGAGTTTGCGTTCCATCGGCGGCGGCGTTGGGGTTCGCGGCGCCTGATCGTCCTCGACTGAACTCGTCATTGCATCTGCAGCAGAAGACTGCGCAGGTGAAGCCGCCAATGCCGCAGGCCCAACCTCACGAACGGGATAGGGTGGGTTTAGGGCCGAGCGCAGCGCGGGGCGCAAGACTACGAAGGCAATGATGAGCAGCACAGTCGCGCCCAGCAATTGCCGTCCGATATTGCGCACCATGGGTTTTTCCCACAGCGGCACGGCGATCGGCGCCAGTTCCTGCGGCGCGATGAAACTGAGATTGCTGACGCTGACGGTGTCACCGCGCTCGGCATTGAAGCCGACAGCGTCTTTGACCAGATTCTCAATCTGAGCCAGTTCACTGGCATCCAGCGGCTTGGTTTGATCACCACCCGCGGCCAAATCCGGAACATGATCGACCAGCACCGCGACGCTGATGCGACGCAAACGTCCAGGTTCGCTGCGTCGATGACTCAACGTCCGGTCCACTTCGTAGTTGCGGGTCTGCTGAAGACTGGTGGCTTGGCCTTTGCCATTGGTGGCCTGATCACCGCCATTGGGCACACGGTTGCTCAGCGCACCAGGCACACCCACCGCATCACTAGTGGCATCGCGATTTTCCGACAACTGCTCGCTGCGCAGCACTTTGCCATCCGGTGCGAAGCTTTCATGGGTTTCTTCCAGCGCACTGAAGTCCAGATCGGCACTGACCTGAGAACTCACCCGCCCTGCACCCAACACCGGCAAGAGCAACTGTTCGATACGCCCACGGTAGGTGTCTTCCAGACGCGTACGGTATTCGAGCTGCGTGGTACTCAGACCCAAAGTCGAATCACCAGCGCGATTGAGCAAGCGGCCCGATTCATCCACCACACTCACTTTCGAGGCCTGCAGCTCTGGAATGCTCGAAGCAACCAGATGAACCACAGCATCAACCTGCCCATCCTCCATGCGGCGGCCGGGATACATGGAAATCAGTACCGAGGCACTGGGTTGCTGCCGATTGCGCACAAACGCGCTGCGCTGCGGAATGGCCAGGTGCACGCGGGCACTGCGCACCGGTTGCAACTGACTGATGGTGCGGGACAGCTCCGTTTCCAGCGCATGCTGGTAACGCGCATTCTCAAGAAACTGGCTGACTCCGATGCCCTGCTCCTCGCGCATGGTTTCAAAGCCTCCACCGGCGCTGCGCGGCAAACCTTGGCTGGCCAACTGCAAGCGAGCGCGATGGACATCCTGGGAGGCGACCAAGATCGCCCCACCCGCGGTGTTTTGTTTGAAGGTAATGCCGGCCTGACGTAGGGCTTCCACCATTTCGGCTTCATCCTGTGCGTTCAGACCACTGTAGAGCGTCTGCATGCCGGGTTTCTGGCCCCACATGAAGATGGTGACACCCACGGCCACAGCCAGCGCCACACCGACCAAAGCGGCAATCTGACGCACCCCGGGGCTGCTCCACAAATCCTTCAGGTTGAAGTTTTGCAGGGCACTGGGCGGGCGCGCGGCGGTGGCGGTTGTCTGAATGTCGCTCACGAGTCTCTATCCACCGATCAGATCGGCATGTTCATGATGTCCTGGTAACTCGATACCAGGCGGTTACGGACTTCGGCCATCGCTTTGAACGAGACTTGAGCCTTGTTCAGCGACAGCATCACTTCAGCCAGTTCAGTACCCGGTTCACCTCGGGCAAATGCGCCAGCGTTGCTGGCCGCCTGTTGCTGATCATCGTTGACGCGATTCAACGCATCACTCATCAACTCCCCAAAGGTGCCCGTGCCTTTGAGCTGTGGGCTGTCCTCAGCGGGTGACTGACTCTGCTGGAGCTGACGTATCTGGCTCAGCACGCTGCTGATATCGGCGGATTGAATACTCATGCCTGGTCCTCTTTATCGCTCGCGCAATCTCTTGCGCGATACGGTTTTACGCCATCAAGGCAACTTGTGTGCCACGGCTCATGACGAGGCCTGCTGACGGTTCAAGTCGTACTTGCGCAGCTTCTCGACCAAAGTGGTCCGACGCAGCTTGAGCAGTTGCGCCGCTTGCGACACCACACCACCGGTCTGCTCCAGAGCTTGGCGAATCAAGGTCTGTTCGATGTCCGCGATATGGCTTTTCAGATCCAAACCCGCTTCCGGCAATTGACCCAAGGCCGAAGGCACCGCGGTCACCACCGCATCCAGCACGTCGTCGTCTTCGATCAAGGGCTGACGCGCTCCGGCGGGCTGATAGCGCTCCGGCAAGTCCTGCGGACGAATCACACTGTTGGGGTGCAGAACCGCCAGACGCTCGACCAGATTGGCCAACTCACGCACGTTGCCCGGCCAGGTGTAGGAGCGCAGCAGATGGATGGCTTCAGGACTGAAGCTGACATCACCGCGACCGAATTCACGCAGCTCGTCAGAGATTTCAGAAATCAGCAACGGCAGATCTTCAAGGCGATCACGCAATGCCGGTAGCTCAATGGGAAACACGTTCAGGCGGTAGAACAAATCTTCGCGGAACAGACCCTCATCAATACGCGACTCCAGGTTGCGATGGGTGGCGGCAACGATGCGCACATCGCACTGACGCGAGACATTGCTGCCAACCCGCTCAAAGGTACGCTCCTGCAACACGCGCAGAATCTTGACCTGCATCGGCAAGCTCATATCGCCGATTTCATCCAGGAACAAGGTTCCACCCTCGGCCAACTCAAAGCGTCCCTGACGGGCGCAGATCGCGCCGGTGAATGCGCCTTTTTCGTGGCCAAACAATTCGCTTTCCAGCAGTTCGGACGGAATCGCACCGCAGTTCACCGCAACAAAGGGTTTGTCGCGACGACCTGAAGAGTCATGAATGGCGCGGGCCACCACTTCCTTGCCGGTGCCGGATTCCCCGGTCACCAGCACCGTGGTGTCGAAGCTCGAAACCTGCTGAATCATTTTGCGCACGCGGCGAATCGCCAGCGTGTTGCCAGTCGGGCCAACGACTTGCGGTTCAACCATGGCATCCAGCTGTTTCACGCTGATACGCCGGAGAATTTCGGTCATTTGCGGAGCCCGGATCGGATAGTCCAGCGACCACACGTCGGCCGGGTCGAAACCCAGTGTTTCGCCATGCCAATCCGGCAACAGCAACAACGGTGCATGCTGCGGGTCCTTGCGCAGCCAGTCACATGCAGCTTTGCATTGCGCATCATCCAACTGACCCACAATGACAGCGAGAAATTCGCGCGGCTTCTCAGCCGGCGTCGCGCTTGCATCCAGGTCATGCACGACCGGAGAGTAGTCCACGAAACCCAGGATGGCGTGCACCTGAGCGGCACGCTCCTGGTTGGAATCAAGCAGCAGAATTCGTGAAGTGGACATTGCCCCCCTCCTGCAGGTTGTCTATCAAACGGGCCACCGACCCCAGAAAATCCGCCTTGTTGATGAACGCATCTGCACCGGCGCGCACGGCGTGGGCACGATGCTCGCTGTCGTCGTAGATACTCACGATGGCAATCAGCGGAGCCTCATCCTGGGCCTTGATCAAGCGCGTAGCCTGGATACCCCCCATGCGCGGCATGGACAGATCCATCAGCAAAAGATCAGGACGCAGTTCTTCACACAGGTGAATAGCCTCCTCGCCATCGGCGCCCAGACCGACCAGCTCGACACCCTCGATCTCTTCGAGCAGAACCTGAGCCAGGCGGCGAAAGTCCACGTGGTCATCAACCACCAAAGTTCTCAATACACTCATTGCGGTTCTCCCGAAATTAGCGGGCCTTGGCGACCCGACGCTGGATCAGCGCATCAAGGCGATAGCGCTCCAGACGATCTTTTGACGAAGGAATGTTCAAAGCTTCACGGTATTTGGCGATGGTGCGTCGTGCGATACGCACGCCACGCCGAGCCAAAATTGCCGCCAAATCGATATCGCGCAGTGGCTGATCCGGCAACTCGTGGGAAATCAGTTTTTGAATCGTCGCTTTCACCGCCGAGCCCGAGGCCGCAACCCCCTCCGCAACCACCAACTGGCTTGGGAAGAATGCTTTGAGCGCGAAAACACCGTGCGGGGTTTGCACAAACTTGCTCGTGGTGATGCGAGAAATCGTACTTTCGTGAACGCCGATGGCATCGGCTACGAATTTCAGAGTCAGCGGCTTCAGTGCGGTCTCACCGCGAGCCAGAAACTCCTGCTGTTGTTCAAAGATGAAGCGTGTGGCGCGCAGCAGGGTGTCGTTGCGCATTTCCACGCTGCGAATCAGCCAACGTGCATCCTGCAGCTGATCGCGCAAAGTCTTGGCACTGGCATCGCTGGTCACGATGCGTTCGTATTCCGCGTTGATCCGCAAACTCGGCACGGTGCTGTTGTTCAGACGCACCGACCATTCGCCTTGGACTTGCTCCACGGTCACGTCGGGCACGATGGCCACAGCGGCTTTCTCATCCGCAGCCGGCTTGGGGCTGAGACTGCGAATCAAACGGACCGCAGCCGCCACCTCATCCTCGTCACGCGATACCGCGGACGCGATTGCGGACAGGTCCATACGGCCAAGCGCCTCAAGATGAAAATTGACGATATTGAGCGCCAGTTCGATCTCATCGCGCTCGCGAGGATCACTGACCTGAGCACGCGAATCAGCCAATTCTTCCAGTTGAACTCTCAGGCACTCGGCCAGATTGCGGGCACCGAACCCGATGGGATCAAGACGCTGAATCACATGCAGAACGTCTTCAACCTGCGCGGGCCTTACCATTTGTACCTGCGACAGGCTGGCGACCAAATCGGCCACTGTGCAGCTCAGATAACCAGAATCGTCTGTCGCCTCGACAATGGCCAAGGCGATGCGCTGATCGTGTTCGTCAAGAAAATGCATAGGGATCTGCTCAACGATACGCAGGTGCACCCCCGGCTCATCATTGACCAGACGATCTTCAAAGGAGAACTCGCTGGCTCCGCTCGCACGCGGCTGATGGGAGGCATTGCCCCAACTTTCAGCGCGCTCGGAGGCCGAGTCGGACCAATCCGCTTGGACCTGATCGTTGCCGGCGGCATCCTCACCCGCATCATCCGCCGTGACTTCCTCCAGCATCACATTGCTGTCCAGCGCAGATTTCAGCTCATCAGCCAGTTCTGCGGCCGACAATTGCAAGAACCGGATTGACTCCGCGAGTTGCGGGGTCATCGCCACTTTTTGGCTGATATTCAGACTCAAGCCTGGCTTCATCGCTGTCTCCTCGACCTAGTAAAAGGCCCCAACGTCACGTTACAAACGACGTGATTCCGTCGGGTTGGAAACAGCTTGCGCAGCAGGCCGTCAAGGAAATGTCATTTGACGGAAAACACGCACCGCCATGCGAAATACGTGCCTCAGTGCATCTCGTTCCAAGCGCTGTGAATCTGGGACATGAGGTCCATCACTTCGAGCAGGGCTTCCTGATCACGATGACGATTGGCGTGCATCAGCTTGCGCAACATGTAGTCATACAGCGCATCGAGCTGAATCGCGATCGGCCCGCCGTTGGTGTGATCCAGGCAACTGCGCAGTTCGCTGATAATCGCCGCTGTTGCCCCGATTTTTCCTCCTGCGAGTTCCGCGTCTTTGTTGATCAACGCAACCCGAGCCGCACCTGCGCGCTCAATGGCGCCGGCCATCAGCATGCGAATCAATCCGTGCGCATCGGCACTTGCCACGCCACTGTCTACAGCAACGGCGTTGTACTGGTTGGAAGCGTAAGCATGGCTGCCGGCGTACATGGGAATCTCCCTGTGGAACTTGCTTTGGTTATCGGCTCAAGTTCAAAAAACTTGAGCCCCAAAGCGGCTCCCGCGGCGCTATTCGTTCTTCGCCACGCCCGGCAAGCTGGCCAGCTGTTGGCCCAGGTAAGAACTGGTCTGCTGCAACTGTGACAGCATCACATCCAAGGCCGAGAACTGCGCCAAGTAACGCGCTTGAATGCGCTCCATCCGCGCATCCAGGGCTTCATTGCGCTCTTCGATGCGTTCCAAACGCTCGTTCAGGCTGTCGAGGCGGCCACCGATGATGCCGTCATCATCGACATAGCCTTGCGTGATGCCCTGAAGGCTGGCAACAAAGCCGTCTTCGCCGGACAGAAAGTCGCGCAGCTTTCCAAAATCCTGGGCCAGCACGGAAGAGACTTCACTCTCTTCAAAACTCAGCCGGCCATCGACATCCAACTCGAGACCAAAAGCGCTCAAGGCGGATTCCGCCTCGCCGTATTCGCGCGTCAACGCCTGGCGCAGTTGGGTGGTCGCGCCACGCAGGATCGAGTCACCGTTCAAATTGCCGGCGACCTCCGTATCCGCGTTGTAACCGCCCAGGCTCTTGGCCCGGTCAACAAAGCTGTTGTAGGTGTTGACGAATTCCTTCAACACTTCAACCGCGGTTTCGTCATTGCGCGTAACGTTGAGATCGAAGACTTCGCCGGGGCGCGCCTCCTGCAAATTGATCGACACACCTTGCAATACATCATCCAGTGTATTGCTGGACGACGTGACCTGATATCCATCGACATAAGCAATGGCGTCCTGGTGTGCCTGGGTCTGGCCCAGATTGGAAATGAAGGTGGCCAGTTCGCCATCGCCGCCGCTGGTCGACAGCTGAATTTCGCTGTCCGCCCCCGTCCGGTCTGACGACAACTGCAGAATCGCCCCCGCATCGGTGTTCAGAATCGTCGCTCGAACACCGGGATTGTCTGTCGCGCTGTTGATCGCATCACGAACCTCAGCGAGGCTTTGCGCGGCAGGGTCAATCTCGACCGAGAAGGTATCGCCACCCAGTGTGAGCTCCAGGGTGCCGTAGCCCACGGCATCATCAACCGAAGCATAGGGTGCGGTGCTGGCCAGACGATGCGCCTGAGCCAACTGCTCAACCTGCACGCTGAAGCTGCCCAATGCCGCACCGCCCTGTGCGCTGACAGTGAAAACTTCTTCATCGCTGGAGGTGGCGCTGCGCGCATCCAGCGAATCTGTGTTGGCCAGCTTTTCGAGTGCCGTATCCAGAGCAGACAACGCGCTGCGAAACTGACCGAAGGCGGAAAGCTCGACACGGATACCATTTTCCTGACGGGCCAAACGATTGGCCACCGGGGCGCGTTCCGCCGCCACCAGTTGATTCACCAGAGAGTTGATGTCGAGGCCGGAACCAACGCCGGCAGAGGATATCGTAGGCATGTCAGTGCTCCTGCAAGGGCCGTGCCCAAATCAGGCCATGGCGTCTAAACCGAACTTGCCCTGCTCCTGGATTTCTTCCAGCCGTTCAGCCAGTCGCAAAATCAGTTCGGAAGGAATCTGTCGAATCAGAGCGCCGTCGCTATCCAGTAACGAGACAATCAACTTGTCAGAGTCCTGATCAATGCGGAACTTGAGTGACGTATTCCGGCTGGCCACCACATTGGCATTGGCCAGATGGGTGGACTCACCCCGGGTTTTGTCCGTGGGTTGGGTGGCCACAACCGGCTGAACCGCTCGCGGTGTCTCCACCGGAACGGTTTGCGTTTGGGCCAGATGGGTTAATGATGAAATTTCGATCATCACACACCTCCGTGTTCAAGAGGCGCGGGAGCGCCATGGATCTGGCGCTCCCGCTCCTTAGGCTTAGCCGAGAAGACTCAGCACATTCTGCGGTGCGGCGTTCGCCTGAGCCAGCATCGCGGTGCCAGCCTGCTGCAGAATCTGACCGCGGGTCAGCGCGGCAGTTTCAGCGGCGAAGTCCGTATCCTGGATGCGTGAGCGTGAAGCACTCAGGTTTTCCGAGTTGGTCTGCAGGTTGGCCACCACACTTTCGAAGCGGCTTTGCAGAGCACCCAGATCAGCGCGGGCGCTGTTGATCGTCGTCAGGGCACTGTCGACCAACTGCATACCCAGCTGTGCACCGGAGTAGCTGCTGATGTCCAGGGTGTCGATGCCGGTGGAGGTCGAGGTCGTGGCGATTGTGGCGTTAGCCCAACCGGCGGTCGTGGCGTCATCCTCTGAACCAGCAATGATGATGTCCTGGCTACCCGTCAGGGTAATCTGACCCGTGGCGGTGTCGTAGGAGGCACCAACATTGGTCTGCTGCGAGACTTCGTTGATCGCATCGACCAACTGACCGGCACGCTCAGCTGCGCTGGATGCCGAGCCGATTGCGCCGATGTCCACACCGTTCACCGTCACACCGCCAGCGGCGATAGCGGAGGCAAAGCCGGTCAGACCACTGGCTGCGACGGAAACCGAAGCCTGCGTCACGCTGCCCAGAGCGGCAGTGTTGGCGTCTGCGAGCGACGACACGGTGATGTTCTCACCGGCGTTGGCGCCGATCTGGAACACCGCGCCGGAGAACGAACCATCCAGCAGGTTGACCCCGTTGAAGGTGGTCTGATCAGCCACACGGTTGATTTCAGACAGCAACTGGGACACTTCAGCCTGCAGCGCCGAGCGGTCGCTGTTGGAGTTGGTGGCGTTGGACGATTGCACGGCCAATTCGCGAATACGCTGCAGATTGTTGGCCACTTCACCCAGCGCACCTTCTGCGGTCTGGGCCAGCGAGATGCCGTCGTTGGCGTTGCGGATAGCCTGATTCATGCCGCGAATCTGCGAGGTGAAGCGCTCGGAGATGGCCAAGCCGGCCGCATCGTCCTTGGCGCTGTTGATCCGCAGACCGGTCGACAGGCGTTGAATGGAAGTGGCCAGATCGTTGTTTGACTGGTATAGGTTGCGCTGAGCGTTCAGCGACATGACGTTGGTGTTGATCACTTGCATGATGTCATCCTCGTTGGGGAGAGAAATCTGACGGCTCAGTCCACCAATCGGGCCTGTTGCCGGTTCGATAGGGTTATCGTCCGCACTTCGGATTTCTTTAATGCAAAGTCCGCATTAATTTGCGGAAATCTCTCCCGAGGCTACTGTGCTGCGGCAAAATCAACACGTAATGACGCTCGGGCGACCGCCCCCGCGCGTTACAGCTCGCGGATACGGAACTTGCGCCCCTTGATTTTGGCCTGGCGCAAGTTGCTGGCTGTGGTTCGCGCACGACTGCGGGTGACAGCGGCATAAGCGCGCGTTGCAAACACATCAATCTTGCCCACATCCGAGCCGTCCAGACCGCCGTCGCCGGTTAAGGCCCCCAGAATATCGCCCGGGCGCAGTTTGTCTTTACGCCCGGCATCAATCACCAGCGTCTTCATCAATGGACGTTTTGGTGACCGCCCTGGCGGGCTCGCCGGGATCGCGGCCCATGGCAAGGAACCACCCAACGCCCCTTCAATGCCCGAAACCCGCCCCTGCTCACGACCGGCAACCAGACTCAGAGCCAAACCGGATTCACCCGCTCGCCCGGTGCGACCGATACGGTGCACATGCACCGCCGGATCACTCGGCAGCTCAAAGGCGATCACCATCGGCAACCCTTTGATATCCAGACCGCGCGATGCCACATCGGTGGCCACCATGATCTGGCAGCTCCCATTAGCAAACTGCACGACGGTTTCATCGCGGTCACGCTGGTCCAGATCCCCGTGCAATGCCAATGCACTGAATCCTGAACGGTGAAGATGATCAGCGACATCCCGGGTGTCTTGCCGGGTGTTGCAGAAGACCAGGCAAGATTCTGGCGAGTGACTCAACAGCAGCGCACGCAAGGCCTCGAATTTCTCGCCCTGCTCGACTTTGTAAAAGCGCTGTTGAATGGACTCAGCGGTGTGCTGCTCGGCGACAGCGATGTCCACCGGCTGATGCTGGAAGGCATCGCTGATCTGGCGAATGCCGTCCGGATAGGTCGCCGAGAACAGCCAGGTTTTTCTGCGCTTCGGGGTGATTTCGAGAATGCTGCGGATCGGATCGATAAAGCCCATATCCAACATACGGTCGGCTTCATCCAGAACGACCGTAGTCAGACCATCGAGCGGCAACACCTTGCGCCGAATCAAATCCTGAATGCGCCCCGGTGTACCGACCACAATATGCGGTTCGTGGGCCAGCGAGGCAATCTGCGGGCGCAGCGAAATGCCCCCACAAAGACTCAGAATTTTGACGTTGGGGACAAACCGGGCCAATGCGCGCACTTCCTTGGCGACCTGGTCCGCAAGCTCACGTGTGGGGCACAGAATCAGTGCCTGAAGACGTGTGATATCGCTTTGCAGCGAGGACAGAATGGCCAAACTGAAGGCTGCGGTTTTTCCGCTGCCGGTTTTGGCCTGAGTGAGCACATCCCGACCACTGAGCATGGCGGGCAAGGCTTGAGCCTGCACCGGCGTTGCATTGTCGTAGTCCAGAGCCGCCAGCGCTTGCAGCAGCGCTGGTGGCAGCGCGAGATCAGCGAATTTTGTCATTCGCGATTATCCCACGTCTGCCCCTCGACGGCGCGACTCATCCCTGGGAATTGAGATAGTCCTCGTAGCCGCCCCCGAAATCGATATACCCGCCTTCTTTCAATTCAATGATGCGGGTCGCGATGCTGGACACAAATGAGCGGTCGTGACTGACAAACACCAGCGTGCCCTCATAGTTCTCCAGCGCCATATTGAGCGATTCGATCGACTCCATATCCATATGATTGGTCGGCTCGTCCATCACCAGAACATTGGGCTTTTGCATCATCATCTTGCCGAAAATCATGCGGCCCTGTTCCCCACCCGACAGCACTTTGACCGACTTGTCGATCTGATCCCCGGAAAACAGCAAACGTCCCAGAGTGCTGCGCACGACCTGATCATCATCACCCGGCTGGCGCCAGCGGCTCATCCATTCGAACAGACTCATGTCGACTTCGAATTCGTGCGCATGGTCCTGGGCGTAGTAAGCAATACTGGCGTTCTCCGACCAGTGAAAGACGCCACTGCTCGGCTCATAACCGACATCACCCATGAGCAAGCGCAGGAAGGTGGATTTGCCAATACCGTTTTCACCAATCACGGCCACTCGCTCACCCACTTCGACGATCAGCGACATGTCGTGCAAAACCTTATGCTCGTCGAAGGACTTGTTCAGGTCCTCCAGAACCAAGGCGTTGCGATAGAGCTTTTTGTCCTGCTCGAAACGGATATACGGATGGCTGCGGCTCGACACTTTCACTTCAGCAAGCTGGATTTTTTCGATCTGCTTGGCGCGTGAGGTGGCCTGCTTGGCCTTGGAGGCATTGGCGGAAAACCGTGCCACAAAGGCCTGCAGCTCGCCGATCTGGGCTTTCTTCTTGGCATTGTCGGCAAGCAACTGAGAGCGGGCCTGCGTTGAGGCCAACATGTAGTCATCGTAGTTGCCGGGGTAAACACGCAATTCGCCAAAGTCCAGATCCGCCATGTGCGTGCACACACTGTTGAGAAAGTGACGATCGTGGGAAATGATGATCATGGTTGATTCCCGTTGATTCAGGATATCTTCCAGCCACTGGATCGCGTGAATATCCAGGTTGTTGGTGGGCTCATCCAGCAACAGAACATCCGGGTCGGAAAACAATGCCTGAGCCAGTAACACACGCAATTTCCAACCGGGTGCGATCTGGCTCATCAGGCCATAGTGCTGATCCACCGGAATTCCGACGCCGAGCAGAAGTTCTCCGGCTCGGCTTTCTGCCGTATAGCCGTCCATTTCGGCGTACTCGGATTCCAGCTCGCCTACCCTCATGCCGTCCTCTTCGCTCATCGCCGGCAGGGCGTAAATGCGATCCCGTTCCTGCTTCACCGCCCACAATTCCTGGTGCCCCATAATGACGGTATCAATGACGCTGTATTTCTCGAAAGCGAATTGATCCTGGCGCAATTTGCCGAGTCTCACATCGACATCCAGGCCCACATTACCCGCCGTGGGCTCAAGGTCACCGCCGAGGATTTTGAGCAGGGTGGATTTTCCGCAACCGTTGGCGCCGATCAGGCCATATCGGTTCCCACCGGAGAATTTTTGCGAAATATTTTCGAACAGCGGTTTGGCACCAAACTGCTGGGTGATGTTGTTTGCAGCAAGCACTGTGAGACTCGTAACGGGTTTTTCGGGCCGCGATGGTTGCATGCTCGCAGCCGCTTAGCGAATTCCCGGCTCTTCTTTTGCTGCGGTTTGGCGTGTTTTCAGATGGCCATAGGCAAGTCCGATCACCCCAGCAGGTCAAACGAACCAGTCGTCTTCTTCACCTTTCTGGGTTTCACTGCCCTCGAGCTCAAATACACCTGTGGCTTGCATATCAACAGGCTCCTCAGCAACAACAGGGGCCAGTTCGTCTTCGACCACCGGACTTTCCACTGTATCTCCGAGCGCAAGCCAAGCCTCGGCCCGGCGCACTTCGTGGGCGGCAAACCGATCAATTTGCGCTTCGGGGAAATAATTGCCGAGCGCGGCGGCGAAAAACGCGGGCGACGCCTCGGTGACCACAGCGACGCGCGAGACGGCGTTTTTCTGCTCACGAACAGCGCGCAGATTGTCGAGGAAACTGGACAGATCACGCCATGGCGGAAATTGTGGCGCGATGATCAACATACCCTTCAAAGGGGCCGCCACGCGTTGTGCTTCGGCGCTGACGTGATCGGACACCTGACGCACGTTCACCGACGCCAACGGGGCGTCAATGTTCAAGGTCAGAACGCGCGTATGCGGATTCACCGTGAGCTGGATCATTCACGTTCTCCTCGCCGACTATCGACAATGATCAGTCTACTCCTGACCATGCGACGAATTCATGCCGCTGGTCACGTGAAGTAATCCTCTCACACCGTGAAAGGAACAAGTACTGTCGTTAGAGATAGTTGAACAGTGAGAGACTTTGGATACGCGTGAACGTCTTTTGCGCCGCTTCCAGCGCGGTCAGTTCTTGAGCCAGCTGAGATAAGGTTTGGGCCACATCGGTGTCGCGCAACCCCGAAGAGTCGCTTTGCAAACTGACTTGTAGCGCCGAAATACGATCCGCCGCGCTATCCAAACGCTGTAAGTCCACACCCAGGCCGGAACGCAGATCCAGTATGTGATTCAGCGCATCATCGGCACGCGTTAAACCCGCTTCCATATCGGCGTTGCGCTGAGCGGTGGTCGCCGCATCCGGCGTTGGCATTTCCAGCGTGTCGGCTAGGTCGTTGAACATGGCGAACAAATCACCCGCAGGCCCGCTCAGGAAGACCTCATCGCCGGTTAGGCCATTGGCCATCGTGGTGGTTTGATCAACCGGAATCTGCCGCGCGTTTGCCGAACCCTGATAGTTGACGCCACCGCTGTCGACAAATGGGCGCGTGGCATCATCCTGACCGGCAAACAGGTAGCGCCCTTGCCCGTCCTGACCGTTGGCGACGCGCAGCAGTTCTTCCCCCAGCGCGCGCATTTCCAGCGCCAAAGTACTGCGGGATTCGTCCGATTGGGTGGCATTGGCGCCGCTGATCATCAATTCACGTGCGCGATGCATGATGTCGGTCACGCCATCCAGTTCTGACTCCACAAACTCCAGGCGTGAGGACAGAATCCGAATGTTGTCGTTGTGACGTTGCAAGGTCTGCAACATGTCGTCATTGCGCATGACACGCGCCATTGCAACCGGATCATCTTTGGCCTGACTCAGACGCGTGCCGCTGGAGATTTGATCCTGCGCGCGCATGACGTTGGCCTGACGCTCATTCAAGCTGGCCAGTGTTTGCCGATACAACATGGATTGAGTAACGCGCATGACCGCCTCCTAGCGTGCTGCTGCCAGCAGTGACTGGAACATTTCATTCGCCGTGGCGATGATCTGGGCAGCCGCCTGATAAGCCTGCTGGTAGCGCAACATATTGGCGGCCTCTTCATCGAGATTGACACCCGACACCGCATCGCGCATTTCCAGGTTGTTGGCCAACAGGGCGGACTCTGCGGTTTCCGCAGCCTCCAGACGACGCGCCGTACTGCCGACGCCCGACACCATGGCGATGTGCGCATCCTGCAGCGACATACCGTTGACGGCCGGCCCTCTCAATGCATCAGCCAGGGCCAAAGCATTGCTGTTGTCACCACTGCCTGCCGCAGCACCTGCCGGTGCCGCCGCCAGCGCCAGAGGATCATCAATCAACACCTCCAAACGGGCCGAAGGCGGGTTGATGGCGAAAAGATCCGCACCGGGCACGCCATTGGCGTCACTGCCGGCGGCTTGGGCGGCATTCACGGTGTCGGCCAAACCCTGCGCCAAGCCGGTCAGCTTGGTTTGAGCAGGCTCCATGACATCACCGCGAAATGACAGCAATCCGCCCAGTTCGCCGCCTTTGATCTGCTGACTGATGTCAGAACCACCGACCATCACCGCCGCCGGGTCCAACGGAGTGACGCCGGGATTGACACCCAGCAGATTGGCTTGCTTGCCGACAACCAGACCTTGGCCATTGCCGACCAGCACGTTCAGACTGCCGTCATCCTGCGGCACAGTCTGCACATCGATCAGACTGGCCAGTTCATTCACCAAGGCATCCCGCTCATCGAGCAAACCATTGGGCTGCTGACCATTGCCCAGACCACCATTGAGTGCGATCTGATCATTCAGATCGGCGATGTTCTGGCTCAGCGTGTTGATACGGTCGACCGCACCACCGATGCGGGTATTGATCTCGCGCGTCAGATTGTCGATGCCATCCTGCAGCTGTCCGAAACGCTGCGCGATGGTGTCAGCTTGGCCGAGCAGCTGCACCCGGGTTTCCGTGGAGTTCGGGTCGGCGGCCCACGCATCCACCGCGTCGACAAACGCGCGCAGCGGATCGGTCAAACCGGTGGACGGGTCCGACAACAGCAAATCCAAGCGGCCGGCCAGATCGGCGCCACTGGCAAGGCTGGAATGGCTCGACACGCTCTGGGTCAAGCGTTGGTTGGCGAAACTGTCAGCGTAACGCTCCACCAGCCCGGAATCCACGCCCTGACCGATCATTTGCCCAGTCACGTGGCGCGCTGAGAAGTCGACCCGCTGACGGCTGTAACCTTCGGTGTTGGCATTTGCGATGTTGTTACCGGTCACCGCCAAAGCCCGCTGGTTGGCCAGCAGGGCCGATGTTCCGATACTCAGAAGTCCACTCATATCGCATTCCAATGTTTGCTCAGGGTTTCACCCCGGGCGACGCCAAAAACTTTGTCTACATACTGTGGATCGGTCGCATAGCCACCAGACTTTAGGCCTTGGACAAAATTTTCATCGCTACCGCCGTGATTCACGGCCTGTGAATAGCGCGGCTGGCTGCGAATGAAGTCCACATAATCACGCACACTTTGGGCGTAGCTGTCGTAGCGACGGAAGCCATCTTCGGTTGACACCATGCGTTGGCCATCAAATTCCTGAGTCTGGCCGACTGCCACCGCGCCTTTCCACGAGGTATCAGCTTTGATACCGAACAGGTTGTAAGACGGCCGTCCGTCACCATCGACCGGCATGTGCTGGCCCCACCCGGTTTCCAGCGCCGCCTGTGCCAGCAACACCCGTGGGGACACGCCCAACTCGTCAGCGGCTTGTTGAATGTGCGGTTTGATCGCCTGAACAAACTCCTCGGGACTCGAAAACCCCGGCGGGTCGGACAGATAGTTGCGCGCCACATTGAGGCCAAAGCCCGCGCTGCGTGCGTTTTGCAAATCAATCAGCGGCCGACTTTCGGCAAAACGCGCATCGCTCTCACCACCCAATTGACGAGCGATCATGCTGGACAAACCCAAACCCTGACCGCTCTCGGTGATCTGACGGCTAATCTGATCACGCCACATCGAATCCAGCATGTCACCGCGAGCGTTGCTCTCACCGCCCAGACCACCACTGATCTTGACCTGAGAAAGCAGCTGTTTGACGAACAACGCTTCAAACTGGCGCGCCGCCTTTTCCGCATCCGATGCCTTGGCATCGTTACGCGTGCTGGCAGTTGCCAAGCTCGATGTGACTTCGCCCACGTTCATCGTCCGGGCCTAAATCACCACCAGCTCGGCGCGCAATGCACCAACCTGCTTGAGCGCCTCAAGGATGGCGACCAGATCCCCCGGTGCCGCACCCACCTGATTGACAGCGCGGACGATGGTGTCGAGGTTGACCCCGGATTCGAGCAAAAACATACGGTTGCTGCCCTGCTCCACGGTAATCTCCGAATCCGGCACCGCCACGGTCTCGCCGCGCCCGAAGGCGTTGGGTTGGCTGACTTGCGCCCCTTCACGAATGGTCACGCTGAGCGAACCGTGGGTCACCGCAGCCGGCATCACACGCACGTGCGAACCAATCACCACGGTTCCCGTGCGCGCATTGATCACCACCCGTGCTGGCGCATCACCCGGCTCCACTTCGATGTTTTCCAGCACCGAAAGAAAGGCCACTTTTTGATCCAGTGACTGCGGAGCACGCACCGCCACGCTGACCGCATCCACGGCGTGAGCCAAGCCCGGCCCCAACATACCGTTGATGCTGTTGACGATCCGACGCGCGGTGGTGAAATCACCTTGATGCAGATTCAACACCAACTCATTGGCGCTGGCCAAGCCATTGGCAACCACACGTTCGACATTGGCGCCATTGGGAATCCGACCGCTGCTCGGCACATTGACCGAGACCCGCGAGCCATCGCGCCCATCCACACCGAAGCCACCGACAACCAAGCTGCCTTGAGCGACCGCATAGACCTGACCGTCCACGCCCTTGAGCGGGGTCATCAGCAAGCTGCCGCCACGCAAACTGCCGGCGTTACCCAGCGAGGACACGGTGACATCCAGTTTCTGCCCCGGTTTTGAAAAGGCCGGCAACTCGGCATGCACCGCCACTGCGGCGACATTTTTAAGCTGTGGATTGAGACCTTCCGGCATCGCCACACCGAGCTGGCGAAGCATTGTCGCCAGACTCTGCGTGGTGAACGGCGTTTGAGTGGTGCGATCACCTGTGCCATCCAACCCCACGACCAGGCCGTAGCCGATCAGCGGATTGCTGCGCACGCCCTGGATGGAGACCAGGTCTTTGAGCCGTTCGGCTGCTGCCAGGCCGGGCAGCAACATCAGGATGACAATCAAAATCTTACGCATGATTGGGTCCTAGGCGGGTTTAAAATGGCCACAAAGGCGAGTTGAAAAAGCGCGCCAGCCAGCCTTGAGCATTGGCCTGAGCCAGGGCACCCTCACCGCTGTAGGCAATCTCAGCCTGCGCGATACGGGTGGAATAAACTTTGTTTTCCGGGCTGATGTCTTCGGGCCGGACAATCCCGGTCAAACGAATGTACTCACGCCCCTGATTGAGCTGCAGCATTTTTTCCCCGGCCACGCGCAGATGCCCATTGGGCAAGCGTTCGGTGACCAGCACGGTGATTTCGCCGCTCAACGAATTGCTCTGGCTGGAATCGCCGGAACCCTCGAAATTGCGGGAACTGGACATTTCCGTGTCGACGCCCAGATCTGCGGTGCGACCACCAAACATCGGTAGCGCCAGGGAGAAATCCTGATCCTTGCCAGTGCTGGTGCGCGCCGATTTCTGAGCCTGCGTGCGTTCGGCCAGAATCACCGTCAACGCATCGCCGGGTTGGGCCGCAAGTTGATCTTCGAACCAGAACAACCCACCGCCACGCATGGCGATAGCCCCATCGGCCGGTGCAGCAGGGCGCGCTGAATAATCCGGCTGCGGCAACGGCTCGGGCCGCACCGCGGAAGAACTTGCGCAACCGCCCAGCGCGAGCAACGCCGCAGCGGCAACAACTCGGTAGGACGAAAACATCATGATGCGCTCTGCCTTACAGGTTGTTGTTGACGTAAGCCAACATCTGATCCGCCGCCGCGATGGCTTTGGAATTCAGTTCGTAGGCGCGCTGGGTTTCGATCATGTTGACCAGTTCCTCGACCACATTGACGTTGGACGATTCGAGCGAACCCTGGGTCAGCGACCCCAAACCACCCAGCCCTGGTGTGCCGGTTTGCGGCGGACCGCTGGCCCCGGTTTCCAGGTAGAGGTTTTCGCCATGCCCCTGCAAACCCGCCGGGTTGACGAAATCGGCAACCTGCATGGTGCCGATAATCTGCGGCGCAGCCTGTCCCGGCAGCTGAACACTGACAGTGCCGTCGGAGGCCACACTGAGAGATTGAGCATCGGCGGGCACGCTGATGCCGGGCTGCACTTCATAGCCACTGGCGGTGACCAACTGGCCTTCTGAACTCAGCTGAAACGCACCATTGCGGGTGTAAGCCTGGGTGCCGTCGGGCAACAAAACCTGGAAAAAGCCACGCCCGTTGATCGACATGTCCAAGGGATTTTGCGTCTGCAACAGATTGCCTTGCGAAAAGTTGCGCTCGGTCGCCACCACACGCACGCCGGTCCCCAGTTCCAGCCCGACCGCAGCCTGACTTTGCTGAGAGGTTTGTGCGCCGGTCTGTCGCACGTTTTGGTACAGCAGATCTTCAAACGCTGCACGGCCTTTTTTGAAACCGACGGTATTGGTGTTGGCCAGGTTGTTGGAGATCACGGTCATGCGCGTCTGCTGTGCATCCAGTCCGGTCTTGGCCACCCACAATGAAGAACTCATGTCTTACGCTCCTTACCCGCCTCAGGCGAGCTTCATCAAGCCGGCACTCTGCCGGGCGTTTTCGTCGGCGGTTTTCATCGCCTGAACCTGCATTTCAAAACGACGCTGGTGTTCAATCATCTGCACCAGCGACTCGGCCAAATTCACGTTGGACGCTTCCAAAGCGCCGCTGACCAGGACTTTTCCTGGTGCAGGGACGGCTTCTGCGTCGCCTTTCAAGCGGAACAATCCGTCGCTGCCGCGCTCCAGATCCGCACCGTCGATACGGCTGACCATGAGACGATCGAGCACCACCATCTGATTGGCGCCGGCGCCTTCGGGAATGATCGAAACTGTGCCGTCACCGGCCACCTCAATCGTCTTGAACGGAGGCAGCGCAACCGCGCCGCCCTCGCCCATCACCGCTTCACCGGAGGAGGTGAGCAGTTGCCCGACGGCATTGACCGACAAATCGCCAGCGCGGGTGTAGGCGGTCTCGCCATCACTGCCGAGCACCGCCAGCCAATGGTCGTCGGCCAAGGCCACGTCCAAAGCGCGGTCGGTGTGCATCAAGTGACCGCTGCTGGCGTCAAAACCAGCCGCATTGGCCTGGGCATGAACACGCGTGTGAAAACCATCGCCCTGGACTTCGCGCGACTCCACGTTGAGCAGCGCCGCCTTGAAGCCGACAGTCGATGCATTGGCAATGTTGTGGCTGACCGCGGCCTGGGCTTCCCAGGCCTGACGGGCGCCATTCATGGCAACGTAGAGTGACTTATCCATGACTTAGGCCTTAGCGGATGTTCAAGGCGGCCTGGGTGACCTGATCCGCGGTGGTAATCATCTGGGCGTTGGCCTGGAAGTTCCGTTGCGCGGTAATCATGTTGACCAGTTGTTCGGTCAGATCCACGTTGGAGGCCTCCAGGGCGCCGGATTGCACGCCGCCAAAGCCGCTACTACCAGCCACGCCGCGCTGCGCCGAACCGGAGTCGAATGTCTCTGCCCAGGCGGTATCACCCAGCGCCTGCAAGCCTTCCGGGTTGGAGAATCGGGTCATCGCGAGCTGGCCCAGAGCGGTGGTCTGTCCGTTGGTGAAGCGCGCCTGAACAATACCTTCTTCGTTCACCTCAACACCCACCAGACGACCACTGGCATAGCCATCCTGGCGAATGCTGTTGACGGAGTAGGTATCGCCGTACTGAGTCACGCCATCCAGATCAATATCCACCTCCAGATCTGCAGCGCCATTGCTCAGTGCGATCGGTGGCAGGGTCAGATCACCGTTGGCCGGCGTCAGCAACTGACCGTCGCTGTCGAAAGTCACCAGGGTTGCGCCACCGACCACATTGCCGTCCAGGGCCACCTGCATTTCCCATTCATTGGCATTGGCGGTTTTCACAAAGAACTTCGTCAACGTATGAGAATCGCCCAGCGAATCGAAAACCGTGACTGCGCTGGAATGGTTGAAGCTGTCCGCATCGGTCGGGTCAAACGGCGCGGCCGAGGGTTCAGCTGCATTGGCCGGTAGATTCAGGGTAGTGGTCAACAAAGACGTGGCTTGCGGGGCGCTGCTGGATGTCGACAGTTGAATGTCGGACAAGGCGGCGGTGTTGAAGCTGCCGCCGACGGTGGGCGCAAAGCCTTGAATCCGAGCACCTTCCTTGGACACTAGGAAGCCATTGCGATCAACGCTGAACGAGCCATCACGGGTGTAGCTCAGGGCGCCTTCGTTGGACAGCGTAAAAAATCCGTCACCGCTGATTGCCATATCCAGGGCATTCGACGTGAAATTGACGTTGCCTTGGGTAAACATCTGCTGCACGCCCGCCAGGCGGGCGCCACCGCCCACTTGAATGTCGGCCAATCCGACCGAGCTGGAATTGAACAAGTCGGCGAATTGCGCGCGCGACTCCTTGAAACCCGTGGTGTTGGCGTTGGCGATGTTATTCGCCGTCACCGAGAGTTCGGATGCGGCCGCGTTGAGGCCACTTAATGCAATACGAAACGTCATGATGATTCTCCTTCGCGCGTATTCAGTACAGTGCCCGCACGGCACCCATGCTCACTTCGCCCAGTTGCTCGGTACGCAACCGGGTGCCGTCTGGCCCGCCCAAACCGACCGAGTCGACTCGGCCAGCCAGCAGCACGCCGATGGCATCACCGCCATTCATGCGGGCTTCAAATTGGTAGAAACCTGCGTCAGCCGGCTCTCCCTTGGTGTTTTGTCCGTCCCAACTCAGACGATGGTTGCCGGCTTCATCGGCCTGCAGGGACAAAGTCCGAACGAGCTGACCGCTCTCGTCTTTCACATCGACGACGACCTCACCCGCGCCATCAGTGACGACTGCGAAATCGACACTCTGGCCGCTCTCGCTCAGGCTGATCACATCGCCGGAAACCAAGATTTCGCGACCGATCAAACCGGCCGCCTGCAGGGCTTGATCACCGCTGATGTTGGCGGCCAGGCTCTCGAATCGACCATTGAGTTCCTGCAGCCCGCTGACGGTTGAGAACTGCGCCATCTGAGCCAAAAAGTCGCCGTTCTCCATCGGTTTGAACGGGTCCTGATTTTGGAACTGGGTCACCATCAAGGTCAGAAAATCCTCCTGACCCAGTTGCGAACTCTTGGGTGTGGCCGCCAATGCCACATTGCTGTTACTGGCGTCAGTCACTTGCATATCAACGGCCCATATTGAGGGTGTGGAGCATCAACGATTTGGCGGTATTCACCGCTTCGAGATTGCTCTGGTAGGAACGCGCCGCGGAGATCATGTTGGCCATCTCCTCAACCACGCTGACATTGGGTGCATACACATAGCCCTGTTCATCAGCCAGCGGATGGCCGGGCTGATAGCGTTTGACCGGTGCATCAGTGGACTCAGCCACCTGACGAACCGAGACACCCTGCCCATCGGGCTGGGCTTCAAAAACCGGCACACGGGCTTTGTAGGTGTCTTCCGGGCGCGAGGCCACCACGTCGGCATTGGCCATATTGCTGCTGACGGTGTTGAGACGAACCGACTGCGCGGCCATGGCAGAACCGGCGACCTGGAAAATGCTGAAACTGGACATAGCGACGCCTCCTACTGACCAGTGATTGCGGTGAGCATGGATTTGACGCGGCCGTCGACGAATCTCAAGGTCGCTTCGTAACGCAGCGCCGCTTCACCGAAGCGCGCCTGTTCCAGATCCGCATCCACGGTGTTGCCATCGGCAGACGGTTGGCTTGGAATGCGCCAGCGCAGGCTCGCCTGGACATCACCACTGCCGCCGATATGGCCGCTGTGAGTGGTGGCCATCGAGGCTGCATCGCCACGCGAGGACTGCGCCGACTGCAAAGCCGCCCGGAAATCGATATCACGCGCTTTGAAGCCGGGCGTGTCGGCATTGGCCAAGTTGTTGGCCAGCACGTCAAGACGTTGGCTATGGACCTTTAGGGCCTTACCGAAGTCTCCGTAGAGTGCGCTGTTGATGATGTCGCCGGCCATACCGTGGCTCCTGCGTCGAACTTGCGCACAGCGAGGCAAGGCCCGTGCCACGGAATGGTATGGCGGGAAACTGACAGTCTCCCACCAGGTCTATTTTTAATTTAATAACAAAGCGTTACGAATTATGCGGCATGGACCTGTGGAGCACCCATGGCGCGAACACGCTCCATCACATGATGACCAAGATCGTCCGCGTTGAATTTGGCGATAAACCGATCCGCACCCACTTGTTTGACCAATGTGTTGTTGAACACGCCGGACAACGAGGTGTGCAAAATCACGTACAACTCCGCAAAGCGGCTATCAGCCCGCAGTTCGGTGGTGAGCCGATAACCATCCATGCCAGGCATCTCGACGTCCGAGATCAACATCAGAATCTGGTCGTTGATCGGCCCCTGAGCAGCCAAAGAGTTGAGCATACGCCAAGCCTCCTGACCATCATTCACCAGAATGGATTCCAGACCGAGGCTTTCCAAAGTCCGCGCAATCTGAGAACGGGCTACCCGCGAATCATCGGCAACCAGAACCTTGCGACCTGCTGCCAGTTCCGTCAGCGATACCCCATCGACCGCATTGTGCGGACGCTGCTCGCCGATCACGTCGGCCAGAATACGTTCCACATCGACGATCTCGATCAGGTGCTCGCCCCATCGGGTAATCGCCGTGAGATAGCTGTCCGGCTCTCCCGCACGCGGCGGCGGATGCACCGCGCCAACATCCACATTGATGATGCGATCGACGCCGGCCACAGCAAAGCCCTGAATCGAGCGGTTGAACTCAGTCACGATCACATAGCCGGGTTGCGTCAACGGGCCATTACCGATCGCGGCCGCCATATCCAGCACTGGAATATTGCGCGAACGTATGCGCGCCAAACCCAGCACCTGTGGGCTTGCGCCGGGCACCGGCACAAGTTTGGGCATGGGCACCACTTCCTGCACCTTAAAAACATTGATGCCGTGCAGTTGCTTTTCGCCCAGATGGAAAAGCAGTAACGCCAGTCGGTTGTAGCCCGCCAGGCGAGTGCTTTCGTTGATATTGCTGAACAGATTGCGTGTCATGATTCACTCATCGGCCAGCGGCAGGCGAACTTGAGGGGTGTTGAACGCCAGTTCGACAAGGGCCACGCTACAATGCTGCAAAACATCGCCGTGGAATCATGGACAGATTCGCCCAGCTAAATTCCGTCTTGATGGCCCTGCTTGTGGGAATCGGTTTGTCTGTGGCTGCCACAAACGTCATGGCCCGCGATGACGGGCGCGCACCGCCCACGGTCAGTCAAGCGGAAACGCTGCGTCTGTTCAAACAACAGCGCTACGACCAAGCTTTTGAGCATGCCCTGCATCGCTTTCAATGGGGCGATGAAGGCCTGCATTACCCCCTGGGCTATATGTACCAGCAGGGTAAAGGCACCCGTCTGGATTTCCGTCTTGCCCGCCAGCACTACGCCGCAGCTGCCGATCAAGGTCACGTCGAGTCCATGTATCAACTCGGCAACATGAACCTGTTCGGTGATGGCGCCCCCTCAGATCGGCGCGAGGCCTGCCGCTGGTACAAGCGCGCCGCGGAACGCAAGCATCTGGATGCGACCTATCAGCTGGCCCTGTGTTATCTCAATGGCCAGGGTATGAGCAAGAACCAGTCGCTGGGGCTGTCTCTGCTTCATCGCAACGCCCTGCGGCTGGACGAAAAAGCCTTGCGCAGCCTGCGTTTGCACTATGGTCGCAACGGCGTTCATGACAGCGCCAAGCGCGCCGCCTACAAAACCTCCGAACGCTTGACCCTGGCGGGTCAGCCGGATGCGGCACGGCGCGCGGCCAAGCAGGCCATCGAGCAAGGGGACTACCGCGCCTACGCAAGTCTTGCCGATAGCCTGCGTCAACTCGCCGGCGCGGACGAAACGCTGATTCAGGACATGTACGCGCTGGGCGAAATGTTCGGCAGCCCCCTGGCGGTCTACAACGTGGGACGACGCCTGCTGCAGCAAGGACAAGAAGCAGCCGCATGCAAACAGTTTGAGGTGGCCTTCAATCATGACCTGCCCCAGGCCGGTGTGCAGGTTGCCGAATGTTACCGTGCCGGTGATCTGGCCTCTCGCAAACCGGAATATGACGCCTGCAAAACCTTTGAACGCGCCAGCAAACAGGGCAGCGCCGAAGCCGCGATGAGTTGGGCGCGCTGCCTGGCCAGCGATTTGTTCAAACCGCTGGACCGTGAGCAGACCATGCTGGCTTACACCCGTGCGATCATCGAGGAACCCGGCTTGGGCGATGCCGCGTTTGCCCAGAGTCTATGCGGAGATGGACCGTACAAACTGATTGCACGCGACACCAAGCTGACCCTGTTCAATGGCGAATCTCGGGCATTGGACGCGTTTGAGCGCACCTGCGTGGTTGGGGCCAATGACGACGGCAGCAGCCAGGTCTTTTTGCCACCACAAGGTCTCTTCGGTACGGTTGATGGCAGCAAATTGTTGCCCATCATTGATGTGGATGGCTTTGCTCTGGCGAAACTCACACGTCAGATGGTACGGCAGCAGTTGTACAAGAACGAAAAGTACATGGCGCGGAAGTTGTCCGACCGACGTGATGAACTGAAAGTGAATTTCCTGCAAGACACAAACCTGATCATCACCTACGACGATCAAGGTAATGCCGCCTCATTGACCCGCGTGATTGTCAATGTCACAGATCAAGCCCGCTTCCATGGCCGCGTGACCTGGCTTTCGAGCACACTGGAGGCGCAGGCGGCACAAAACGCGGGTGATAAATTCCTCAGCGCGCGCTGGTCGTTGGGCGCATGGAACATTCTGCTGATGCAGGACTTGGACAACCGCGAGATTCGCGAGCGCTACAGCTTCACTGGAGAGTAAGCCTGTTCATCGTTCCACGAACGCAACGCTGTGAGTCAAAAACACCCTCTACAGAAGTTGGCGTCTCATCCTCATAATCTGACTCAATTCACGCGAGGTGCCAAACACCCGCCCGCACAGGAGTTGATCATGAAGACAATCAGCAGCGTTTACGCAGCCCCCGGCCAACATTGGGTTGGTGACGGTTTCCCGGTGCGCTCCTTGTTCTCGTACAACGACCATGGCCGCCTTTTGAACCCATTTTTGTTGCTGGATCATGCTGGCCCGGCTCAGTTTGAACCGGCAGAGCGCCCGCGTGGCGTCGGCGAGCATCCACACCGCGGCTTCGAAACAGTGACACTGGTGTATGCCGGCGAAGTTGACCATCGCGATTCATCCGGCGGCGGTGGGCATATTGGTCCCGGCGATGTGCAATGGATGACCGCCGCCTCAGGCGTTGTGCACGAAGAGTTTCATTCACCGGCTTTCACCCGCAACGGCGGCGAGCTGGAGATGGTTCAACTTTGGGTCAATTTGCCGGCACGCGACAAGATGAGCGCGCCACGCTATCAGACCTTGCTCAAGGAGCAGATTCCCGAATTGAGCCTGGCCAATGGAGAGGCTTCGCTTCGCGTTATTGCGGGCGAATGTGCCGACACCCGCGGCCCCGCCCTCACCCACACCCCTGTCAATGTTTGGGATTTACGCATGAACACTGGCAGTGAGTTGGATCTCGCCGTGACTGACGGACACACCCTGGCCGTGGTCGTGCTGGCTGGAACCTTGACCATTAATGAAACAGAAACCGTTCACGCCTCAGAGATGGCGGTGTTCCAGCGTGACGGTGAAAATTTCACTCTGCGCGCCGACACCGACAGCAAAGTGCTGATCCTCAGCGGCGAGCCCATCGATGAGCCAGTGGTCGGCTATGGGCCTTTCGTGATGAACTCACGCGAAGAAATCATGCAGGCCATTCACGACTTCAACAACGGCAACTTCGGCCGTTTGCCACCTCAATAGCACCTTGCGAATGGCGTGTCTTGCGACCCACGAACACGCCATTCGCATGGGGATTTTCATCCCCACTTCACCACCACATTCATTCCGTTAGCCGGTGTCAGCTTCAGGAGACCTTACGCATGACAACCCCCATCCATATTCTTATTCTGGTTGGCAGCTCGCGCAGTGGTTCATTCAATCGCAAGTTGGCTGAAACCGTCTCTCAAGTGGCCAAGACGCAAGGCCTGACGGTTGAACTGCCCGACATCCGCGCTTTGAGCATTCCGCTGATGGATCAAGATTTGGAGAGTGCCGAAGGCATCCCCTCCGGCGCCCGTCAGCTGCGCGAGCAACTGGCTGCTGCGGATGCCCTGGTTGTGTGCACGCCCGAATACAACGGCTTCCCCACCCCACTGCTGAAAAATGCGCTGGACTGGATGTCTCGCCCGGATGGCGATGTTGCCGGCCTGGACGCTTTTCGCGGCAAACCGGCCCTGGCCCTGTCCGCATCGCCCGGCGCCTTGGGCGGTATGCGCAGCCTGGGGTTGACGCGCCAGCTGCTCGATAACCTGGGCATGCTGGTCATGCCGGAAAAGTTGAGTGTCGGCAGCGCATCAAGCGCGTTCAACGACAAAGGCATGCTGAGCAATGAGCGCCAACAGCAGTCGCTGGAGAACGCCATCGCCACCCTGGCGACCCGGGCAAAGCAACTCAAGACCTTGTAACCAATAGGGTTTATGGCGTTTTTCTTTAAGCGCTGCGCGAATGAAGTGACAGGTGTATCCTTTGTGCACACCGGACGACAAGAACGGCCGGTCACAAGGGTTGCTCGCCAAGGTTTTCCCGAGCTGCCCATAACAACAGCAGGAGGAGAGAAACCCAATGCACCGCGCCCTCGCCGCGTCGGTTGTGACTTTGGCTGGCCTGATGACGGCCTGCGGACAGTCTGCCGACACCACTACCCCATCGTCCCCGCCTTCCCCGCAAGCTGCCGCCGTGGATGGCAAGCGCCTGACCCAAGCCGCCGCTCGCAGCGACCAATGGGTGAGTCATGGCCGCACCTATGCCGAGGAGCGCTTCGTTCCGCTCGATCAGATCAACGCCGAGAACGTCGATGAACTCGGTCTGGCCTGGAGCTTCGAGTTGGATATCCCTCGCGGCACAGAGGCCACTCCGCTGCTCATTGATGGGGTGATGTACACCACCGGCGCCTTCAGCATCGTCTATGCCCTGGACGCACGCAGCGGCGAACTGCTCTGGTCGTACGACCCCAAAGTGCCCAAAGCCGCTGCCGGACGCGGCTGCTGCGGCCCAGTCAATCGTGGCGTCGCGGCATGGCAGGGCAAGATTTTCGTCGGCGCTTACGATGGTCGCTTGATCGCACTGGATGCCAAAGACGGCAAGGAACTGTGGTCAGTGATGACCGTCGATCCCAACCGCAATTACACCGTGACCGGTGCGCCGCGTGTGATTGATGGCAAAGTCATCATTGGCAACGGTGGTGCGGAGCTCGGCGTGCGCGGCTACGTCAGTGCTTACGATGCTGACAGCGGCAAACAACTGTGGCGTTTTTACACGGTCCCGGGTGATCCCAAAGATGGCCCGGAATCCGAAGCCCTGGAAATGGCGCGCAAGACCTGGCACGGCGACACCTATTTTGAGCAGGGCGGCGGCGGCACGGTGTGGGATTCCATGGCCTATGACCCGCAGTTGGATCTGCTTTACATCGGCGTCGGCAATGGCTCGCCATGGAACATCAAATACCGCTCCGAGGGCAAAGGCGACAACCTGTTCCTGTCCTCCATCGTCGCTCTGAAACCGGACACCGGCGAATACGTCTGGCACTTTCAGACCACACCGGGCGATTCCTGGGACTACACCGCTACGCAGCACATCATCCTGGCCGATCTTGAGATTGAGGGCCGACAACGCAAAGTGCTGATGCAAGCGCCGAAAAACGGCTTCTTCTTCGTGATCGACCGTGAAACCGGCGAGTTCATCTCCGGCAACAACTATGTACCGGTCAACTGGGCATCCGGCCTTGATCCGAAAACCGGCCGCCCTCAGGTCACTGAGACCTCAGACTACAGCCAGGAGCCCAAGCTGATCACCCCGGGTCCAGTCGGCGGCCACAACTGGCATCCGATGTCCTACAACCCGCAAACCGGTCTGGTCTATATCCCGGCTTTGGTCACAGCCAATCTCTACGCTGACGGCCCCGCCCCACTGGTTGCGCTCAATCTGTGGAATGTCGGAACCGCGCCGATTGATCTGCCCGATGACCCAGCCGCGCTGGGCGAGATCGGCCAAACCACCAAAGGCATGCTGCTGGCCTGGGATCCGGTCAAACAGGAAGCGGCGTGGTCGCAAGATCTGGTCTCGCCCTGGAACGGCGGCACCTTGAGCACCGGTGGCAACCTTGTCTTTCAGGGCGCCGCGGACGGTCGTTTTGCCGCGTATGCCGCTGATACTGGCGAGTTGCTGTGGCAAACGCCGACCAACTCCGGCGTGGTGGCTGCCCCAATCAGCTACGAGTTGGACGGCGAGCAGTATGTGACGGTGCTATCAGGCTGGGGCGGCGTTTACGCACTGGCCTTCTCGGCCTTACAGCCACAGGTTCGCGTGCCGGCAGAGGCCCGAGTGCTGACCTACAAGCTTGGTGGCAACGCCAAGTTGCCTGAAGCCAAGCTGGAACCGATGCCACTACCCGAACCACCGGAGGTGACCGCCACGGCCGAACAACTGGCGATGGGGCGCGAGCTGTATCACGGTGTCTGCGCGGTATGCCATGGCGTTGCCGCAATTTCCAGCCCGCTGGTGCCTGATCTGCGTTATATGAGTGCGCAAACCCACGAAAACTTCCAGGCCATCGTGTCCGGCGCACGCGCGGTCGAGGGTATGCCACCATTCGGCCATGTGCTGCCGCCGGATCAAATCGAGCTGATTCGCCAGTACTTGGCCAAATTGAGCCACGATTTGGTCGCGCGTGACGCGGCTCACTAAGGCGACATCGTTGGGGTCAGCATGGCTATGCGCCGTGCTGACCTCCCCGGCGACGGCACAACCGACGCGCCTGGATACGTTGACGGTCAATGCGCCCAGCGGCCCACCGCTGGCGGTCAGCACCATTGCTGCGCAAGATGTCCCGGCGATGGATCAACGCAGTCTCGCCCAATGGCTGAATTCCAGCCCCGGTGTGTTTGCACTGAACAATGACAACGCTGCGCAAGGTGTGCGGGTCTCCATCCGTGGATTCGGCGCCCAAGCTGCGTTTGGGGTGCGCGGCATTCGCGTGAGCTTGGATGGCGTGCCGCTGACGCTGCCTGATGGCCAGAGCGAGCTGGATCTGCTGGATCTGGATTTGATCGACCGTGTCAGCATTGTGCGTGGCCCCAGCGCCAGCCTGTTCGGCAACGCCAGCGGTGGCGTGGTGGCCTTGAGCAGCCGCCCCATCAATCCCGGCGAGTTACGCCTGCGCGGCGAACTGCGTGGCGATGGTGGGCGCAGCGTACGCGGCGAATTCAGCACCGCGCTTGGCGCCTCCGCTGTGCGTGCATCGCTGGCGCAATCCCACCTCGACGGTCCACGCGACCACAGCCACACCGACGCGCGCTGGTCGCACCTCAACTGGCAACGCGACAGCGCCAACTCACGCCTCTCGTTCGGTCTCAGCGATCTGCGGGTTGATGCGCTGGACCCCGGGGCGCTCAATGCGAGCGAAGTCGCCGCGGATCGCGACGCGGCTCGAACAGCGAACGTGGAGTTCCATGCCGGAGAGAACATCCGCCAACAGCGTGCCCACGCACGTTGGGAACACACCCTCGACAATGACTGGCAAATCGATAGTGTGAGCTATTACGGGCAAAGGGATTTCGCCAATCGGCTACCGTTCGGCAATGGTGGACAAAGTGCGTTTGAGCGTCGCTTTGCCGGTTTGGGTTTGACCCTGTCCGGCGCCCATTCCGCCCTGTGGAATCGGCCGCAACGTCTTAGCCTTGGCGTCGACAGCCAATGGCAAGCCGACGATCGCAAGCGTTATAACAACAACGCCGGCGGACAACGCGGCGTGCTGACGCTCGATCAACGCGAACGGGCGGAGCTCATCGGCGTGTTCGCCCGCAACAGCTTGGCCATGACGCCACATTGGGAAATCAGCGCCGGTCTACGTCACGACTGGCTGACACTGCGCACCAGCGACCGATTCTTCGATGATGGCAATGACAGCGGCCAACGACAGCTCAATGACCTCAGCGGTGACGTGAACTTGCAACACCACCGCGGCTCACATACCCACTATCTACGCCTGGCTTCGGCCTATCAAACACCAACGATTAACGAGCTGGCCAACCCGGACGGCGGTGGCTTCAACCCGGCCCTGAATTCAAGTCGCTCACAAGGCTTGGAAGCCGGTTGGCGAAGCGCGGGCTCAGCTTGGTCGCACGAGTTCGTCGTCTTTGTCATTCGCAGCGAAGACGAACTGCAATCCTTCGAACGAGAAGACCAGCCCGGTCGTAGCTTCTACCGCAATGCCGGCCGCAGCCAGCGTCACGGCGCTGATCTGGCAGTGACATGGCGCAACGCCGATTGGCGCGCTGACCTCGCCTACAGCGTGCTCATTGCCGAATACGCCGAGGGTGCGCTGGATGGCTTGCGGCTGCCAGGCCTGCCCCGCCAGACCTTGAACATGACCGGCACGCGTCTGTGGAAACGCTGGACCTTGGCGCTCAATCTGATTGCGCGTGATCACCTATTTGCCAATGATGCCAACACGCTGCGTGTTGCAGGACATCTTCGTGCCAATTTGATGGCCGCGTGGATTCTGCACCGCGATGAGCAGCAGGAAACGCGCCTGGAGATGGCGGTGGACAATCTGCTCGACACCGAATACGCGGACAACATCCGCATCAACGCATTCGGTGGCCGGGCTTTCGAGCCGGCCGGCGGCCGGCTCGTCAGAGCCAGTTTAAACTGGCATTTCTAAGCGCCTACTGCTGACGTTCGCGCCAGTTCTCACGCGCCTCTTTACACTGCTCAGGGTTATCCCGACACCACGCTTTGCGCTGTTCACGATTGTCTTTGAAGCGTTGCTTGGCTTCATCGCATTGCTCAGGGTTGTCCTGGCACCATTGCTTGCGCTCCGCCGCCTTGTCCTTGAAGCGCTGCTTGGCTTGCGAACAATCCTGCGGATTGTCCTGACACCAAGCCTTGGCTTGCTTGGCCTTGTCACGGAAATTGGCTTTGGCCTCCTCGCATTGCTGCGGGTTGGCATCGCACCAGGCCCTGAATTCCGCACCCTTGGGTGCTGCGTTCGCCACGTTGCCCAGCATCCCTGCCGCCAACGCGATGTAGATCAGATACTTCATATGAAACCTCCTGTTGAGAGCACGCGTACAACGGCACGCGGACCCATTGGTTGACCTGACCCGCTCGTCTCTCCCGCCACCAAGCGTACGCCACCCGCCGCGACAAGAAAATGGCACGACACCGCAGGGCACACCATTTGCACGGCACCGCACATGACGACTCGCGACGCCACTGAACGCTTCTTCCACTGGGCCACCCTGCTGTGCTGGGTGTTGTTCCTGTGGCTATTCCTCAGTGATTTGGCCATGGCCAACGAGCTGGAAAGTCGCGAGCGGATCGAGCGGGTCGCAAGCCAATATGCCCAGGCACAAGCCGGTGGCGGACGCCTGGACATCGAGGCACGCCTGCCTGACTCACGCCTGAACTTGCCACGTTGTCCGACCACGCCGGAAGCCTCAGCGTCCAAATACAGTCAGCGCATGCAAGTCCGCGTCAGTTGCCCCGGATCATGGGCGCTTTATGTTCCTGTCACGATCAGTCAGCAAAAACAATTGGTCGTGATGAATCGAAGCCTCGCCACCGGCGAGATCGTCAGCGCTGCCGATGTCAGCGTGCGCTGGGAACAGGTCAGCGACGTGGGTTACGGTTATTTCGAGAATGCCGACGCCGTCATCGGCCGCAAAATGGCACGTCCCGCGCGCGCCGGCCAGATCCTGCGCCCGAACCAGTTGCGACAGGCTTTCTCAGTGCGCAAAGGCGATACCGTGACGCTGGTATCACGCATCGCGGGGGTGGAGATTCGCAGTCGAGGCACTGCGGAACATGATGCGGTGGAAAATACGCGCGTCGAGGTGCGCAACCTGTCCTCAGGCAAACGTGTGCAAGGCTACGCCCGCGGCGGTGGTATTGTTGAGGTTCAAGGTTGATGAAAAATGACTCTAAAGTATTGAGCGACATGGCCGATACTGGTTTCAAACCGGCAGTCTGCTGCTCAGGACAACGCGTATGAACAAGATTCAACAACAAGGCCTTCAATACTTGGCCACTCGACCGCTCAATAAGGACGCGGCGCCTGGCGTGAACACCTCGCGCGCGAATCAGGCCAATGAAGGCGGAGATCGCCTCAGTTTGAGTCACCAGGCAGACCGCCTGGCAGCGCTCAGCCGCATTGCCCAAAGCAGCCCGGACGTGGACAGCGGGCGCGTCGAAAGCCTGCGTCAAGCCATTGCCAACGGTGAATATACGGTCGATCCCAAAGAACTCGCCAGCCGTATGCTCGGCAATGCGCGTGAACTCGACAGCATCAAGTAAGCCACCGACATGAGCAGCCTCTCAGAGATTCTCAACGACCAGCGTAAAAACGCCGAAATTCTGTTGGATGTGCTGGAACGCGAGAGTGTTGCTGTCATCCGCGGCGACGTTGAAACCTTGCAAGACATCGGCGTCGAGAAGGAGGCCTGCTGCGAACGTATCGGCGACTTGCAAAGCCAATGGCCATCCCCGCTGCTCTCAGAACATGCTCGGCGATGGGCTGAAACACAAGGCCAGGATGTGGCAAACGCATGGGACTCACTGATGGGTTGCCTGCGTCAATGCCGCCGGAAAAATGACGCCAACGGTTTGCTGATCGCGGAACGTCAGAATTTCATCGCCCGCCAGCTCGCACCGCAACCCGCGCCAACCTACGGTGCTAAAGGTCAAGCCGGCACGGTGACCGACTCAACCTGGAACGCCAGCGTCTGAATCAGACGCCCGCCTGTCGCAAGGCAAACTTCACGGCCAAGACCACAACGGCAATGAAGACAATCGTCATGACCAAGCCAATGATGATGAAGTGACTGGCTTTGCCGCGGCTGAAATCGCGTTCGCGATTGCGCCGACTTTGCACGCCGAAGAAGGCCGCCAGCACACTGAACGTTGTCTGCAAAAACGTCGGCGGGCGTTCGTCGGACTGCGGATCGTTGGGTTGATCAGCCATGCTCAGTACTGCGCCAACAGCTGGTTGGTGAGCTTCTGATCTTCTGGCGATTTCGCCTTGATATCCTCGGCCACCAACTTGGCAACTTTGCCACCAATCAGCGGAATGCTGCTGTCGATACTCCAGTGCACATGGTTTTCTGCGCCATTCGCGCCCTGCTTCAGCTCCATCTCTGCGGTGATCTGAACCGGCGCACCCACCAGCTCGATATTGATACGCCCACGGCGGGTCGATTTGTCCCAGATGTCTTCCTGAATCACGGTCATTCCGCCGCCGCCGAGCACTTTCTTGGCGAAACCCGGGACTGGCACGTTGAGCGGCATGCTGCGCTTCACCTTGATCTGGAAGCGGCTGTCGTCACTTTGATGTTCGAGAATGTCGTAACTGTCAGCGGCCTTCTCGTATTTCTTTTCGAAATACACACGGTCGGTGAACATGGTGATCACCGTATCCGCATCGCGGTCGTAGCAATAAACTTCTTCGAATTTCATCAAATGGTCCCGAAATGTCTTGGATCAGCGCCGTGCCTTTTTACGCAGGCTTCGTGGCATAAAGTACTTGTCGTCATAGCTGACTGAAAAATCGTTGGGCTTGTCTTCGTTCGCCAACGCGGTCATGAAATAACGACCAGACTGGAAATCATAAATGACCTCGGGCACGCCGCCCACCGCCTGAACATTCTGGGTGAACACCTGATGGGCTTCCTGGAACTTGTACAGCACACCACGCCGGTCATAGCAATCGACGGAATTGATCGCCCAGGAGTCCTCTTCCACGTAGAACACGCGCCGCCCGAAGGTATGGCTGGTGCCCTCGCGCAGTTCACTGTCGACAACCCAGACACGACGCAGTTCGAAACGCGGCAAGTCGGTGTTCAAGTGATGCGCCGCGACAATGTCATCGTAGGTGATCTTGGGACTGCCGATCCGATAGGAGTTGTACGGCAAATACATTTCCTTCTTGCCAACCAGCTTCCAGCGATAACGATCCAGGGCACCGTTGTACATATCCACCTGATCGTTGAACTGATTGCCGTCGGTACCTTCATAGGGGTTGTCGTACGCCACGTTGGGCGCTCGACGCACACGTCTCAGACCGGGGTTGTACAACCAGGCATTGCGAATTTCCGCAGACTGATCCGCGGTTTCATGCACCAGTAGCAACTGTCCCGCATTGCGCGGCGGAGAAAGAATTTCCGAGAGGTAATAGAGCAGGAAATCGCTCGATGTGCCGTTGTGATCAACGTTGGTGTACGGAAATTTCACATCTTCGATCAGCTTGGAAATTTGGTATCCACCATCCGGCTGCGCGATCACCTGATTGTTGTAGCGTCGCACTGAATAGCCACGCCAGCGGGTTTTGTGATTCCAGATCACTTCCGCTCCCCCCGTCGGCATGGGAAACGGGATGCCGTGCACTGCGTTCTTGACCGAATCGGTGCCAATCAAGGACGCCTCGACGGCATTGCGCCGGGTCGCCTCCAATATGTGCTCTGGCCACGACACCGTACGATGTGTCTTGTACACATTCATGCGGTAGCTTTCGGGGAAACGCCGCAACAGCTCTTTGTGGCCGTCGGTAAGCTGGTTCTCGTAGTCCGCCATGTTGGCGGCTGAGATGGTGAACAGCGGCTTCTCTGCTTCGATCTCAGGATGGACCGGGAACTCACCCGCAACCTGCCCTTGCCGCGGCAAACCGCCGGTGTACTCCGGGATGACCCCGCTTGCATTTGCGGCTTTTTCGGCGCCAAAGCGTGTGAGGTCTTGGCCCAAACGGTTCGCCTCATCCGCACTCACTGCCGCCTGTGCCACAGGCAAAACAGACCAGACCAAAGCGGCGACCATGCACAGGCCACCGGCGCTACGTGTCAGGGTACTCACGTGTTCTCCTCCCCCGTTTGAGACCGGAAACGTTGTCCGGTAGTCGTTATGGGTTTAAGAGTAGCCCGCGAGTGAGAAATTGCAAATCGGGCAAAACCACCGCCTCAGCGGCTGTATTTGTTCTTCACCGCAGCCGGATTGAACTCACGCTCGTCCATGCGCCCCGGATCAACCTCCGGCCAGGTATCGTCGTTGGTCATGCGGTTGATGAAGTAGCGCCCGTCCTTCAGATCGTATGTCACCACCGGCATGGTGTTGGTCCATTTGCGGTCGTACATCGGCGTCAGGTGACCTTCCTGAAAGCGCCACAGCTGACCTTGGCGGTCATAGTTTTCAACCAGCACGACATTCCAAGAATCTTCATCGACGTAAAACCGCCGTGCCCCGAAACTGTGGCGCTTCCCACCACGCTCATTGGCCTCGACCAACCAGACACGATGCGGCTCATAACGTGTGCTGGCCGGATTCATGAAACCGGGCTGCAGCAAGTCCGCGTTTGAGCCGTGGGCATCGTTCAAGCGATAGGCGTTGTAGGGCAGCAAAACCTGACGCTTGCCGAGGATCTTCCAGTCGTAACGATCGAACGCACCGTTGTACATATCGACCATATCGACGAACGCAATCCCGCCCGACCCCGGGAACGGATTGTCGTAGCCCACGGGCGGAATGCGGAACATCTTGCTCACGCCCGGTGGAATCACCCAAATGGAGCGTTCACGTTCCATCTGATTGGCCGACTCATGGACCAGTGCGGTAAAGCCCATGTTGCCGCTGCCGGAGAAGTTGGTCAGGTAATACAGCAACACATTGTCGCGTGACAGATCCGCCGGATCTTCAATGTTGGCGTAACGGTAAAGCACGCGCTCAGTCTGACGGAACTGCTCGCTCATGCTGCCATCGGCCAAAACCAGCACCTGACGGCTGGTGGAAACCATCGCGTCACCGCGATAACGCACCCGATGATTCCACATGACCTCCACCCCATTGCCGGGGCTGGGGAACGGGAAGCCAAGTTTGGCGCCCGTCAACGCATCCGAACCGATCAGTTTGGCTCGCCCACGATTCGCCTGCGTGGCGTCGTAAATGGCCTGTGGATAGGACACACTGCGCCGACTTTCAAACACGGGCATCCGATAACCGGGATGCTTCTGGAACATGGCACGGTGACCCATGCTCAAATCGGCTTCGTGCTCACGCCAATTGGAAGCCGTGATTTCATACAACGGCCGATCATTGGGGAACGGATCACGCAAACGCTGGCCGATGGCAAACCCGCTCGGCCAATCCTTTTCATCCAACCCACCCGTCCAGGCTGGAATACGGCCGTCCACGCTGCCGGGTCGCTCCGCGCCCACCGGCGTGAATCCGGAACTGGCCCGTGGCCCGCGTGAACCGCCGCTATCGCCACGCCCGGCCTGCACGCGCGCGCCCTGGAAACGCCCGCTGATCTCACCCGCATCCAGCGGCCGCGCCGCGGCCATGCGTACGGCATTTTCGCGGGCCAGGCCACTGTCCAGATACGCCATCCACTGCGCTGCACTTTCGCGCGTGGACTTGAAGTCCGCAGCGGCGGAAAACGCTTGCCGTGCACCGCTGAAATCCTGCTGTTGGTAGAGCGTGACCCCCAACATCATCTGGGCTGCCCCTGCATGGCGCCCGGCACCTTTGCGCAAGGCGATTTTGAGCGCGCGTGAGGCACCATCCCAATCGCCGCGATCAAACTGCAGTTGACCCAGTTGCAAGTAAAGCGTGGCTTTGCCCGTTGCCGCGGCGGCATCTTCCAAGGCCGGAATCGCGAGCAAATGCTCACGCGCGGCCACCCACGCCGCAGCCAACATCTCCAGCGTGTCCGGATCACGCGTCAGCGCGCCGCTTTGCAAGCCATCCTGTAACAGCGAAGCCGCTTCGAACGGCACCCCATTGGCGAAGAACAACTGGGCAAAGCGCATGCGGTCGTCGCCCCCCTCCAACAAGCCGAGGCGGTAGGCCAGGTCCATCGCCGCCAAGGCCCCCGCAGCGTCTTTCCGCGCGATCTGATACGACGCCAACTGCTGCCAATAGGTCAGCTGACCCGGTTCCGCCGCCAACGCTTGTTGAATGTAGCGTACCGCGTCGTTGTGGCGCTTCAGCCCCGCCGCGGCAACCGCCGCAAGAGCATACCAATCATGCGGCGGATCACGTGTTTGTTTCAGCGCCGCCTCGATCAGTGGCAAAGCTTCTCGGAATCGCCCGGTTTGTGCATAGGCACCGCCGAGCACCAGTTGCAGCGCCGGTGACGGCTCCTTTTCCGTAGCCAGAATCGGCGCCAACTCGCGGATCACGGCCGGATAGTCTTCCGCCGCCGCGAGCATCACGGCCAATTGCTTTTGCATCTCTTTGGCGGCAAAGCCGGACAATGCCTTTTTGCTCAACGCCTGCTTGAGGAACTGGGCCGCCGCCTTGTCGTTGCCCTCAGACTGCGCCTTGGCGGCCAGATCGCGAAGAATCATGGCCTCAGCGTAGGGATTGCCTTTGGCCTCTTTGAGCGCCGTTTCCGCATCGTACGTCTTGGCCGATTGCGCTTCACCGCCCGACACAATGCGCGACTCGCTCTCATACTGCTGGGCCGCAAGCGGTGCGGCGAACAGTAAACTGGTGATGACAACTAAGCGGCGCATCATCGATCAGTTCCAGTTGTACTGGTAGTCGCCGAGCTTGAACTCAAACTTCTGCTTGACCTCTCGGGTGCTCTTGGACGCCGGATAAATCCAGTTCTGGATGCTTTCGATCATGGCGGTTTCAAACACACCGCGCGGGTTGGCGTCGATGATGCGGATATTCTCGACCCGGCCGTTGGGGCGCACGAAAAACACCACCTCAACCCAACCTTCAATGCCTTGCTCATAGGCGTATTGCGGTATTTGCGGACGCGCGGTCGACAACGGCACGAGACGCTCGCCCTTGAACCCCTTGCCCTGCCCGTAGCCACTGCCACCATTGCCGGCAAAACCGCCGAAATTGTTACCGGACAAACCGCCACCACCCGGCTTGACCTTGGGCACGCTAAACGCCACCGACTGGGTTTGTGTGGCGGGCATCGGCACACTGGCATTGAGGCTCAGGCTGACGCTGGGGACCGATGGCGGTGATGGCGGCGCCTCACTCAAAGACGCGGCTGCCGAAGACTCGGTTTCCTCCGGCTCTGGTGCCTTGGCCACAACCACCGGTTGCTGGTCCAGTCGCTCCGCCACCTGTCCTTCCGGCGGCGTTACCAACCATTGCATCAGCCAAAACAAGCCCAGCGAAATCAGGACAGCGGCACAAAACGCGATGGCGAAACGCATCGGCAGCTTCAGTTCTGGGTGGCGGCAACAGAAATGGTTTCAACCCCGCCAAGGCGCAGTTGATCCATCACTTTCACCACCAGTCCATGGCGTGCGTCGGTATCCGCCTGAATCACCGCGGCGGCCTCGGGGTTCTCCAGCCGCAAGCGCTCCACCTGGGTCCGCAAAGCGCGCAAATCGACCATTTGCCGATCAATCCAGATCTCCCCCTCCGGGGTGATCGCCACATAAATGCTGCTGGCCTCCTGGCGCTGCGCAGTGCTCGCGTCAGGCCGTTTCACATCGACCCCCGCCTCTTTGATGAACGAGGTGGTCACGATGAAGAAAATCAACATGATGAAGACGATGTCGAGCATCGGCGTCATATCGATTTCGGTGTCGTTGACCTGCCCGGTATGACGTTTCACGCGCATCAGCCGAACCTCATGCTGTCAGCCAGTTGTTGAACCAGCCGACGGGAAAATGATCGACAGCGGGACACGTAGAACAGTCCTGGCAACGCCAGCACCATGCCCGCCATAGTTGGAATGGTGGCGCGAGAAACCCCCGCCGCCATCGCTTTGGCATCTGAACTGCCGTTGAGTGCCATCACATCAAACACCTGAATCATGCCGGTCACCGTACCGAGCAACCCGACCAGCGGACAGATCGCGACCAGCGTTGCGATCACGGTGATGCCGCCTTCCAGGTCGATGCGCGCCTCTGAAATGGTCGCTTCCCGAATGCGATGCGCGCGGACCGATGAACGATCCGAGCGCGCTCGCCATTCCTCACGCCAGCGCCGGGCGTGGCGCGGAAACTGGAAGCGGAAATACCAGATGCGCTCAACCACCAGCGTCCACAGAACCACGGCCACCAGCAGCAGCACATAGAGCATCGGCCCGCCGCGCTCAAAGAACTCCAGCAGGGGCTGCAAGCCCTCAGGCATGAAGGCCAACCTCGGCGGATTGTTGCTCCTGACGACGAGCAATCATCCCGGCGCTCTGCTCATCTAGCATCTGAATCAGCACGCGTGAACGCGAAGCCACCAGGCTATGCAGGAACAACAACGGAATCGCCACAACCAGCCCCAGCACGGTGGTCATCAAAGCCTGGGAAATCCCCCCGGCCATGAGCTTGGGATCACCGGTTCCAAACAGGGTGATGGCCTGGAAGGTCTCGATCATCCCGGTCACGGTCCCCAACAAACCGAGCAACGGCGCGACCGCAGCTAGCAATTTGATGCCACCCTGCAAGCGCTCCAGCTTCGGCGTTTCTTTGAGGATGGCCTCGTCTATGGCCAGCTCCAGGGTTTCCATATCCTGCTGACCGGCATCCCGCGCGGCGAGCAGGATACGCCCCAGTGCATTGCTGTCTTGAGGCTGGTCGAGTTTGTTGCGTTGAGCAAAGATCTTGCGTCCCTGCCGCAACAGGTAAAGCACCTGAAAGATCGCCATTAGTACGCCGATCAAACCCAGGCACAGGATGATGACGCCGACGATGCCCCCCTGTGCAATACGTTCCTCCAGACTCGGGCTCACCACCAAGAGGCTGAACAGACTGCCGCGTGTGGGGTCAATCAGCACCGTGTCACCGTCGCGCGTGATGCGTTCCAGCCAGCTGCCCGGCTGACGCGGCAAGACTTCCACCCGGCGACTTTGTGGCTGGTACTGCAAATACTTGTCATCCGCCTGTGCAGCAAACACGCCGTAACGGGTGATGGTGCTGCTGACCGGCTCGCCATCAGCATTGATGTACTCACCTTGGAAACTGGCGATACGACCGTTTTCAGTCATCTCCCGTTGCAGTTCGTACCACAACGACTCGATATCCTCTGGCGCCGGTATCCCTTCGGTGCGAGACAGGCTGGTTAGCACCTGCAGTCTCTCCGGCAACTCGGCGGACACCAGCGAATCGGCCAGCAACGCTTGCGTATCACCGGCGGCCTGACGGAACACCGTACCCAATTGCTCAAGATCTCCACTGCGATCCTTGAGCGAGGTTTTCAGCTTGTCGATGTCTTTTTCGTTGGCCGTAAACCGCGAACGCAAAGACTCGGCCTGCTTCTCCAACTCCGCGGCTTCCGTGCGCGCTTTGCGGTACAGCGTTTCCTGCTCGTTCTTGTAGTCGATAAAGCGGCGTTCACGCTCGGCATTGACCGTGCGTCCTTCGGCCTGTCCCCGCTTCACACTCTCGAGCAACTCATTCAGGGTTTGCTGATTCGACGATTGAGCCCAGGCGCTGCCAGCCGCCGTCAGCATCAGCACAACACTCATCAGAAAATAGCGCCGCATCAGGAAGCACCTCCAACCGGCAGCGGCAGCAACTCTGGTGCTGCTTGTTCACTGGCCACTCGCAACCCCTTGCGGATGGCCGACACCTGGCCGGACGGCACTTCATCCCAGCGCGCTTGGCCACGATTCCACTGCCACGCGGATTGCCCGTCCAGACTGAGGTAATACCAAGCCATGCGACCGATGCGCAGGTAGTCAACGATCTGAGTCCCGCCGCTCAGCGGGCCACGCCAAGCTTCCAGGCGGCGACCGTAGTCAGCCTCAACCTGATAAGCCTCGAAAACCCGACGATACTGCTCCGACACGGGCACTTCCGGATCGGACAAAGTGCGACGCAAGCGTTCAATGCGCTGTGCACGTTCGTCAGGCAGGAATGGCATATCCAGTTCCACGAACTGCTCCAGGCCGTCGACCATGCGCACCAACATGGGAATGAGTTCCTCACGGGTGCGCTCCAGGCGCTCGAGTTGCTCGGTGAGCAATTCCTTGCGCTCGATTTGCTGATCAATGGTCGCCTCCAACTGACGAACATAGAGCTGGAGTTGCTGTGCTTTCCACAACTGCGCACGATATTTTTCCAGCAGTGCGCGCGCCTCATCGCTCAGCCGATCAATTCGGTCTTGCGACACTTTGGCTGCACGCGTGGTGTCACGCGAAATCTGCTGGGAACGCTCAAGCGTGTTCTGCTGAGCCTGCGCAACGCTGCCCAATATCAGCGCGACGAGGCCTGCAGCCACGACTGTGTGTCTTCTCATTGCACCATCCTGGTTGTATTGACCAACCGCTGAGCTTGAATCAGATTCAGGTTGCGGTAGATCGTTGCGGCAATTCGTGGATAACGCTGCCGCATGTTTTCCAAATCGCTGCTATTGAATTTCAGCAATCTGGTCGGCGTCAAGGCGTCAACATTAGCGGTTCGCTTGCTTCCGAACAATCCGACCTCGCCGGTCACAGCGCCACGCCGCATGGTGGCGAGGTCACGGCGCTCACCGTCACGTTCGACCCAGGCTTTGAGTTCGCCGTCCACGATCACAAACACATCGTCCGCGTCATCGCCCTCGGTAATGACCCGCGTTCCGGCTTGGACTTCGTGAAAATCCGAGAGCAACGCGAACGTTCTCGCCTGTCGGCTGGTCAGATCCTTGAGTAGCGGGATCGACAATTGTGGATCTTCGCCAAGGTCCAAGCGCAGCACATCCCACAAGGTCACGATACGCACGCCGGAAGTCAGTGCGGGCGTAAACATCACATCGGTAAACCACGCCACGGCCAAGGTGAATGCGGCCAACGCGCCGAACTGAACTTGGTTTTGCAGTTCGGAAAAACACAGCACCAAAAAGCCCGAGCACAATGCGATTGTGGTGAACGTCACCGGGCGAATCACACTGCGCAAAGCGGCTGCTACCGCGCCTTTTTCGTCAGCGCGGGCACGCGCCTCGGCATTGAAACGCACCAAAAAATGAATGGTGTCGTCGACCGCGACCCCGAGCACGATACAAGCGATCAAACTGGTGGTCGGATTCAGACTGATGTCGAACAACCCCAAGGTGCCGAAGTACACCGCCACCGGGAGCAGATTGGGCATCAGCGCCAAAGCGCCAACTCGCCACGACGTGAACAGCATGGACAGAATCACGTAGACCAAAGCCGCGGCCACACCCACGCTCAGCCATTGGCCGGACGCGATGTCCTCTACCGTGTTGGTCACCAGCACCGTGTTGCCGGTGACTGTTGCTTCCAGCCGTCTTGGCAAACGCGACAGGCGCTCGTCGATGCGGTCTATCAACTGTTTGATCGCGGCCGAGTCCTCCACCCGGGCACGGACCACGATCTGGGTCGTGGCGAAACGTTTGTCGACCAGGCCATTCAACGCATTGCCACCGCCGAAGAGCAACAGCTGCTTGATTTCAGAACGCGACTCGGGAATCCGATCGAAACGAGGATCGCCATCATTGAAGCTGCGATTGATGAGCTTGAGATGATCCACCAAAGATTGCGTCGTACCGACCTCCGGCTGAAGGTCCAGCCAGGCTTGCAATGCTTCCATCGCGGTGAGGATATCGGGCTCGACAAAGGTATCCGGAACAAAGCCTTCAAGCACGATGGAGAAAGGATTGGCGCCACCGAGCTGCTGGTTGATCGCCTCATAATCCAAGCGCACCGGATGATCCGGCGCAAAACCGCTCACATAGCCTGTGCCGACACGAATACCGGTGGCGGAAATCAACCCGAACAGCAAACAAGCCACCCCGGCCACGATGATCGGTCGCCGGAACCGCAAACTGAAGGACGCCAAGCGTTCAGCCGCCCAGCGAAACAGTCTTGCGCCGGGCGCATCAGGACTTGGACCAGCACAGTCCACCATGCTGAGCATAGCGGGCAAAAAGGTCAGCGTCAGAACCAGGGTCACCGCCACCCCGACGGCCGCAAACACGGCGAATTCCCGAACCGCCGGCAAAGGGTTCAACAGCAACGCAAGAAAACCGGCTGCGGTGGTGACGGAGGTCAGAATCAACGGCAGACCGATGTTTTGTAGCGCGGTGCGTGTCGCCGTAAGTTTGTCGTCAACACGTCGCCGAACCACGTGAAATTCGGACACCACGTGCATACAGGCGGCCAATCCGAGCGTAATCACCACGGGCGGAACGATCGAAGACACCAGATTCAGGGAAATGCCCGAGGCGGCCACTATGCCCAAGGTCCACAACAGCGCCACCATGATGGTCACAGTCGGCATGATGACCGAGCGCAGATTGTGGAACGCGAGCAACAAAATGCCAGCGACCAGCGCAAATATCACCGGCGTGGTGAAGCGCAACTGCTCGACCACGGCTCGAGTCAACGCGGATTTCACCAATGGCGCGCCGGTCATCAGCACCTTGGCGCCTGGTGCGCTGTCTGCCGCCAGGGCGCGTATCCGCGCCTCGAATTCACCGTCGGCGAACAGGGCCTCAGGATCCTCCCGCGCGGTCAGTATAAAAGCCGCCAAACGCCCATCGCTGGACACCAGATGCCGGCTAACCAAGGCGTTGTTGTCCAGATCCGCCTTCAGCTGATGGCGATCCTGCTCTGTATCCACCGGCATGCGCGTGAACACGTCGACATCCAGAAAGCCATCACGATTGCGAGCGTTTGATACCGTGGCCAGCGACTGAACCTGACGCAACTCCGGCAACGCCCGAAGGTCGTGGGTCAAACGTTCGATGGTGTTGAGCCCATCGGCGGAGACCACGTCAAGACCCGACAAGGCCAGAACAACCACGTCATCACCACCAAACAGACGACGAGTCTGTTCGTAAAAGTCGCGATCCGGATGGGACGCTGGCAGCAACCGGTCCACCGACGCATCAATGCCCAAATGCCACTGCCGTTCAACCGGGTTGTAAATCGACACGGCAGCCAAGGTGCTCAACACCAGCACCAGCAGCAAAATTTGCCGCGTGTGGTTGGAGACCCAAAAGCTCAGCGCTTTGATCATCAGCGCGAACGATGTGGTCGAGTGGTCAGGAACATGCAGCAGGCTTTCATCGAACTATCGCGGCCTAATTCACCAGGTGGAACGTTTTGGGGTTGAAGCGATTCCGAGAAAAAGATTCGTCGTAAACGATTTCGCTCAGCGCCATAGTCGACAACGTCTCATTGCTCACGTCGTACATTGTGACAAATCCACTGATCCAACTCGTGCCCACCTGTGAAAACTGCGTCGGGTCACTGGTCATTCTTTTGCGCATACCGGCCGCATCGAAAAACCGGGCCTCCAGCAGCAAACATGTGGCTTGATCAAGATCGACCTCGATCGTCTCATACGCGCTTTGCGCTTCCGCGCCAGGTTTTATGCGCAGATGATGCACCGGGCGATCAGCCAAGGTGCCATCACCCAAGTATTCGGTATCGTGGCCACCGAAACCATCCTGCAAATACTTGAGATCCTCGTAGCTGAAATCGGTCCCCCAAAGCGGCTGACCGCGCATAGCCCCCATCACCCGACGGGTTTTACGTACCGCCGGCAAGTAGACATAAATATCGTCGTAATCGGTTTTTTCGACCAACAGGTAGCGCGCCCCCGCCAAATCCGGCGGCGCTTGAACAGACAGCATGAGATTGACTCGTGAGCGCGCATCCTGCTGCGCATAGAGGTGGGCCTCGAGCTCGCGACGGCCTCCAGCGGCATCAGCCGACTTCAACTCGACTTTTTGGCGCAAGCTGACATCGGGCAGGTTGGCCTGAACGCAAGCCCGGATGTCTTCCAGACTGCGCGGTGTCGAACCCTCAGCCCACACAGCTGGCGCGATCAACGCCAATGCAACCGTGACAATTCGCTTCCTCACTGCCCCCTCCCCCACGAGTTATGGCTGGAGTGTAGCAACACGGCAGAGCTCAGATCAGTGTGCTGACCAGGGGCATCTCCAGCCCCATATCGGCGACCAGCGTGCGCACTTGACGCTCCAGTTCGTCGGCTTGCTGATGCTCATCACGCAAGCGCAGCCAGCGCGCATGTAGCCACAGGAACTCCGGCATCAGTAGGCGGGCATGGCATTCCTGAATGGATTGACGCAATTGGTCGAGTGACGATCGGTAGCGTTTGAGAAAACCCAGCGGTCGGCTGGAATACAAACCCGCTCGAACCTGCGCCAGGTGCGCCTCGATCTGAATCAGACGCGCGCCGCTGCCTTCAGCACGGTCGACGGCGCGAGCGGCCGCCTCGCGGGCTTTGCGGTTGTCACCCACACCAAGATAAGCCTGTGACAGATCCATCTCCAGCCTTGCCGCCTCACCAAGCCCAAACCCCTGAAGACCGATCCGCGCCAGGGCATCCTCCAGACCGGTTACCGCTTCCGCCCAGCGCATGCTGCGGAGCTGTCCGCGCCCCAAAGCCACCATGCCCATCAGCTCAGCGGCCGCATTCTGCATGCCGGCGGCCATGCTCACCGCCTGCTCTGCGCTGGCCAGTCCTGCATCGAGCTCACCGCTCTCAATCTGAACATAGGCCGTTGCGGCCAAGGCGATCACGATCTGCTCGCCGTGCTTACTGCGCTGCGCGCGCGACAAGGCGTCTTGCAAAAGCTCGCGGGCGAGCGCCACACGCCCCAGCCAAAAACAACTCCAGGCCTTGAGCACGAGCAGAAACTGGACCGGTGAGTAACCGAGCCAATGATCGCTGGTCTCGCTGTCGGCCAGCTCGCCCTCAAGCTCAGCCGCAAGCTTCAGCGCGGCGTCCACCTGGCGCAAGGCTTCGTCCAGTTGCCCACTGATCTGCAAGCCATGCACCAAGGGAACCTGCGCAGCCAGCTCCAAGCTGCGATCCTGCGCTTGACCGGCCAAATCCATGGCTTCGCGGTACGCCTGCAATCCCTGTTGTGCGTCACCCAGGCTCAGATACCAGGTTCCACAGGCAATACGGAACATGGCTTGGCTGGGAATATCCACACCATCATCGATCAAAGCTTCGGCTTTTTCCGACAGCGCCTCCAGCCCAGCCGGGTCGGCGCTCAGACGGACGCCATATTGCAGACGTCTTGCCAGAACCAGCAGTTTGAAACTCCGGACATCATGGTTCTCTGGCACCGTCTCCAAAGCGTTCAAGGCCAAATCCAGGCGTCTCACAGCTTCCGGCAGATCGGATCGTGAACTGCGTTGTGCCGCATGCATATACCAGTTCGCGGCCTGACGGCCCTCGCCCGCCGCCGCCAAATGACGCGCGAGGTAGACACACAAACCACTACCGACCACAGGCTTACGCTGAATCACCTCAGCAATACGCCGATTGATGTCGCGACGCTGATCGGACAACAGGGCATCGTGGGTCACAGTCTGGAACAAAGACTGCGTAAACAGCAGGGCCGCCCGCGATTGTGGTCCCACATCACGGAACAAAAAGCCCTGTTCCATCAATTCGTTCAGTGCGGCATCAAAATCGTCCGCGGCGTAGACATCACGCAACAATTGCAAGGGGACGCGACGCCCAATCACCGCGGCAATCTGAACCAGTCGCTTACAGTTGTCAGGCAAAGCGTCGACCCGCGCCGCGACCACGGCCTGCACGGAGGGAGGCAAAGTAATCTCGCGTGGTGCACGCTTCAGACGATAACCGCGACTGTCGCGGCTCAGAACCCCTGTATTGATCAACTGGCGCACCAGCTCTTCCATAAACATGGGATTACCATCAGCGCGCGTGGCGATTTCCAGCTTGAGCTCTTCCAGCGCATCGCCACTGCCCAGCATCTGACCGAGCAATTCCATGGAGTCGGCCATGTTCAATGGGCGGAGCAGCATATTGCGAACATAAGGACGATCAGCCCAACGCACCGTATAGTCCGGTCGCGCGGTGATGACGATCAAAACCGGAATGTGCGGCACCATCGAAAACACGGCGTCGAAAAAATCGTGCGTGCGCGGATCATCCAACCAGTGGATGTTTTCGATCACGATGACGGCATGCTCCCGCAGCGCACCGTCGTGCAGCAATCTCAAGACCAGCTCCAGGGTCTGCTCCACGCGCTGCTGAACGTCGTCGACCTCAGCACCACCATCGCCAACACCCAGCAACCTGTACACGCTGTGCTGCAACGGTTCAGGCAACGGTTGATAGGGCTGCAAAGCACGTTCGATGGCCAAACGATTTGCCGCTTCGTCGTCACTCAACTCCGGCAAACTCAGAAATTCGCGCAGAAATGCACGTAACGGCTCTTCCGGTTGGACGCGATGGTGCGACGAGCCCCGGATGGAATATGTCGGCACCCCCTGCGCCATGCACATATTGACGAATTCGTGACACAGTCGACTTTTGCCCAAACCGGTCTCTGCACTGACAGTGACCAACAAGCCGCGGGCTTTGTCGCGTGCACGCAGTCGATAGGCTTCCAGAAGGTTCAACTCACGGTCACGCCCGACCAGCGGATAGGCCTCTCGCTCGCGCGGCTCGGATGAAGCCACACCCGTCAGTTCGTAGGTGCGGATTTTTTCCGCGTATCCCTTGACCGACAACGCTGAGCGTTCTTTGACCAAGAACTCCTGCTCAACCAGATCATGGGTGTAGCGGCTCATCAATATGCTATTGCCGCCCGCGAGCTGCTCCATACGCGCCGCCAAACCGACTGTCTGCCCTTGCGCGGTGTAATCCATGCGCAGATCGTCACCGATGCGCCCAACCACGACCTCACCGCTGTTCAACCCCACGCGAGCGGCAAAATCCAATCCCTGGTGGCGTTTCAAGTCCGCCGCCAGAGCAAGCAACTTATCGCGGATATGGAGCGCTGCACGACACGCCCGAACCGCGTGATCCTCGTGCGCAATGGGGGCACCGAACAGCGCCATAACGCCATCGCCGGTGTACTGATTGATGGTGCCTTCGTAGTCGTGCACGCACTCGGTCAGGATTCCGAAGAAGCGATCCATGATTTGATGCCAGCGCTCAGCCTCGACTTGGCGCGACATCGCCACCGAACCTTTGATATCGACAAACATCACCGTGACTTGTTTGCGCTCGCCCTCCAATGCTGAACGCATGCGCAAAATCTTTTCACTGAGGTGGCGCGGCGTGTAGTGCTCCGGTTCATGCCCAGCCTGAGCTATCGACTTTCCGCATTGATTGCAGAAACGCGCATCCGGTGGATTCAAATGCGTGCATTGGGAGCACACTCGCAATCCGGCCGTGGTCACAATCCGCCCTCTCTCAGCTGCATCAAGGGATCAACGCTCAAGCGTCCCACAACAACGCCCCGAGGTGGACTGAAAAACCACCCAAGTCTTGGCTCATGCGAGCGTCAGCCTTCGTCACTGCAACAAGCGTCATGCCGGGGATCTAGTGATTCTGGCCCGACATTGCAGCACAAAATCAAGCAAATTGCTTGAGTCGGACGAAGCGAACTGCCATGCTCAGCGCGGGGGAATTGAGGAAAACAACGCGACCATGTTGGAAACGCTGTTCTGGCTTCTGGTAGGGCATGCTGTTGGAGATTTCGGTCTGCAATCGGACTGGATGGCCGTTCACAAAAACCGGCATTACGCCCGTGAAGCCAAAGAGAGTGGCCGCAAGCCAGAATGGATCTGGATAGAAGTTCTTGGCTGTCATTGCCTGATTCACGCTGGTGCTGTGGCCTTGGCCACTGGCAGCGTTTTTCTCGGAGTCTGCGAGTTCATCAGCCACTGGATCATCGACTATTGCAAAAATGATCAACTTTTTGGCTTCCATACTGATCAAGCGCTGCACATTCTGTCGAAGTTCGTCTGGTTGGGCTTTATTGCCTTGGGCTGGGCCTGATTGCCACCGGGTGCGACGCCATGGCTGACAACCTGATCATCGGTGCGGGCGCCATCGGTACCGTGTTCGCTGGCTATCTGATCGCCGCTCGCCAGCCCCTGCGCGTCGCCGAACGCGCTGAAAACATCGACGCCATTGCACGTCAGGAACACCTGCAGATTGACCGGATCACGGGGCGGCCACCGCTGCGCGTACCCAAACCGACACTCAGCACCGATTCGATCCCACGCGAGGGCGACACTGTCTTCATTTGTGTGAAGCACCGCGATTTGCAGCACCTCATGGACAGTTGGCCTGAACAGCTCCCCAATGGGGTCACCTTGATCCCATGTCTGAACGGCATCGGTGCGAGTCGCGAACTCCAGTTGCGCTTTCCCGGAACACACATCGTCACGCTGACAATCATGTTCAACGCGCAGCTGCTCGAACCATTGCACGCGAGGGTGACAGCGCGGCCACAAATCTTGCTCAACACAGACAATAAGCACTTGCTGGGTTTGTTCGGCAACAGTGGCGTCGATGTGCGCCGGGCCGATGGCACGGCCGCGGCTTGGGGAAAGTTGTTGATCAACTTGGCCAATGGCATCTGTGCCCTGACCAACACCACATTCAAAGATCTGCTAACGCAGCCGCTGCTCAGTCACAGTTTCGTCGCCTTGCTCGATGAAGCCACGGGAATCCTCGACAAGGCGGGTATCGAATACCAATTGCCAGTGGCCTTGCCGTACCCGGTTTACCGTCTATTTCTGATGCATGGCGGCCCGCTGCCCTGGTGGGTTGGCAAGTTGCGCAACAACATGTCGGCGGGTTCGTACCCGTCGATGGTTGCGGATGTGCGGCGTGGACACACCACAGAAGTTCGCCAGCTCAATGGTGAAATTACGCATTTGGCCGCAAGCTTGGGCACACAAGCCCCACGCAACCAATTGATTGTTGAGTTGATCGAACAACGCCACGGCCAGACACAACACGATTTTCTCAGCCCAAGCGAGCTCAACGCACTGCTGCTCTGAATCGACCGAAAGTTGAATCACTTTGCTGCGTCGCAGCAAGCGGCGTAAGATTTGCCGGTTTTTTTACAGCACGGCGAATAATGAAAATCCTACTTTCCCTGATCTTGGGTCTGATGCCTCTCTCGAGCCTCGCATCAGACGCACTCGGTCCTGACCTGAGCCATTCCGCAGTCGGCGTCATTGCGATTCTGATATTCGTTGCCGCCTACGTTCTCGTGATGCTAGAGGACGTGATTCATTTGCAGAAGTCCAAACCCGTTGTCCTTGCTGCGGGCCTGATCTGGGCCATCATTGCGTTTGCTTACCGGGACAGCAATCCGGAGGCCGTGGAACAAGCGCTGCGCCATAACATTCTCGAATTCGCCGAGTTGTTCCTATTCCTGCTTGTGGCGATGACTTATATCAACGCGCTGCAGGAACGCAATGTATTTGATCGCCTGCGCGCCGTGCTGTCCGGCTTGGGTTTGAGCTATCGCCAGATGTTCTGGCTCACCGGCGTGATTTCATTTTTCCTGTCCGGCGTTGCTGACAACCTGACCACGGCCTTGGTCATGGTTACGATCGTCCTGGCCGTTGGTGGCGGTAATCGCAAATTTATCGCCCCGACCTGTGTGAACATTGTGGTTGCGGCCAACGCCGGCGGCGCGTTCTCACCATTCGGTGACATCACCACGCTGATGGTTTGGCAAGCCGGCCAGGTCGAATTCGCCGAATTTTTCGTGTTGTTTATTCCGTCGGTCGTCAATGCTTTGATACCGGCGGTCATCATGCATCCGTTCCTGCCTAAAGGGCTGCTCGACCGCAATGATGAGAAAGTGAAAATGAAGAAAGGCGCACGGCGCATCATCTTCCTGTTCATCTGCACCATCGCGACCGCAGTCGCGTTCCACAGCGTGCTGAGTCTGCCGCCCGCAGCGGGCATGATGACCGGACTCGCATACCTCAAGCTGTTTGGATACTACCTGCGCCAGCGTGAGCTCCATCAGCTCAAAAACGACAGCGACCAGATTGGTGATGTCATTCCTTTCGATGTGTTCCGCAAGATCGCGCAAGCCGAATGGGATACCCTGCTGTTCTTTTACGGCATCATCCTGGCGGTCGGCGGACTCGGCTTCATTGGTTATCTGGAGATGACCTCACAGTACTTTTACGGTGAGCTGGGTCCGACCACAGCCAACATCCTGGTCGGATTGATGTCGGCCGTGGTCGATAACATTCCTGTGATGTTTGCAGTGCTGAGCATGGACCCCTTGATGTCGCACGGTCAGTGGCTGCTGGTCACCCTGACGGCGGGTGTGGGCGGCAGCCTGCTGGCGATTGGCTCTGCAGCAGGCGTGGCCCTGCTGGGTCAGGCACGCGGTTACTACAGCTTCTTCAGCCATCTTCGCTGGACGCCCGCCATCGCCCTTGGGCTTGCGGCGAGCATTCTGTGTCACTTCTGGCTGAACAAAGCTAGTTTCGCCATCTTCAACCCGTAAGCGATTGACCGGTTTGCGGGCGCAGACGCGCCCGCAAACCGTCGCCCATCTGGTAGAGCGCCAGAGCCGCCAGAATCAGCACGCCGCCTGCAATTGTTGCCGGCGCGATCACTTCATCCGCAAGCACATGCCCAAGCGCCAGAGCCAGCACCGGTGTAATCAGCGGTATCAGCGCGACCTGGGTCGGCCCCAGCGCCTGCAGGGCATAGAAGTACAGCATGAAGCCGAACACCGATCCGAACAGCGACAGGTAAGCCACTGAAGTCACGCTCTTGGTCGAGAATTCAACCGGAATTTGACCGTCGAGCAACAACCACGCCAGTGCGAACAAGGGCACGCTCAGCACCAGTGAACCTGTGGTGTGCTCAAGCGCATCCAAGTGATCCGCGTAGCGCTTGACCAATACGCCACTGAGTGCGAACAAAGCGACCGCGGCAAGACTCGCCATCAAGCCCGGCACCGCGTCCGGACGCCAGGAAACGGCGCCGCGAAAGACCAGGAACAAACCACCCAAGGCCACGGCAAGCGCCACATTGCGAATCCACGACAACGGCTTGTCATTCAGCAACCAGCGCGCGAACACCCCCGACAACAGCGGTGCCATACCGAACATCACCGAGAGCAAACCTGAGGGGATATAGCCAACCGCGAGGTACGACAGGCTCATCGCACCGAAAACCCCCAGATTGCTGGCTCCGTAGGCTTTGAGCGAGGCTCTGTCCCAGCGCGGAAAACGCCCAATCACGGCCATGATCGCAAGGCACAGCGCGGCGGCACTGCTCATGCGCAAGCCCACGGCAACAATAAATGACAAGCTGTCCGTGCTGAACTTGATCGCCAGCGGCGTTGTGCTCCAAATCAGGATCACACCGATATAGGCCGCGGTGACTCTCATTGCTGGATGTCCATGGTTCTATCCTTCAACCCCACATATTGCGGGCAAAAAAAAACCGCCGGTCCACTGGGACGGGCGGTTTCTTCGCAGTACGAATGAATCAGCTCATTCGCCCACGCACGCACGCCCTCCCCGGTCGAAACCAGCGAAGTTTGGATACTGCAATGTGACGTGCAAAACGATTCATGCGGCGCATTATAGGCACGTCTATCAAGGCTGCAAGCACACAAAGAAAAAGCCCCGCGAGTGCGGGGCTTTCAAATTGAGTTTCGACTCAGTGCTCGATATCAGTCGCGCAGATGAATTTCCACACGACGGTTTCGCGCGCGACCTTCTTCGGTCACGTTGTCGGCAACCGGCATGGACTCACCATAACCCTTCGAGGTGACATTCTCACCGGCCACACCTTGGCTCACCAGATACTGACGAACCGCAGCGGCACGTCGATCTGACAGAGCTTGGTTGTAGGCATCACTGCCCTTGGAGTCGGTATGGCCAGCCACTTCAATATTGAGGTCTGGCTGATCCGCCAGCGACTTGGCAACGCGCTCGAGCAAAGTGCGCGAATCTGGCTGCAAGACCGCCTTATCGAACTCAAAGTGCACGTTGTGCAGGGTGATCACCTGATTGCGCAACGGGCAGCCGACCTTGTCGACTTCCAACCCCGGGAAGGTGTTCGGACACTGGTCGATGTCATTCGGTACGCCATCGCCATCGTTGTCGTTCGAACAACCGCGAGCATCAACCGGCGTGCCGTACGGCGTGTTTGGACATTCATCACGGAAGTCTGGCACACCATCCTGGTCGGTATCGAACGGGCAACCGTTGACGTCAACTTCAGCACCAAACGGTGTGTTCGGGCACAGATCTTTGCTGTCTGATACACCATCCTGATCGGAATCCAGCGGACAACCTTCGGCATCCACAGCCACGCCGCGCGGCGTATCCGGGCACTTGTCCAACGGGTCGATCACGCCATCACCGTCACTGTCCATCGGACAGCCATGCTCGTCCACCAGCATGCCTTCCGGTGTGTTCGGGCAACGATCACGGTAATCCGGTACGCCGTCACCATCGGTGTCGATTGGGCAACCGGTGGCGTTGACGTTGACGCCTGGCGGCGTGTTCGGACACTGGTCAGCCGAATCCGGCACACCATCGCCATCCGAGTCCGGAGCGGGAGGCGGCCACTGACCGAGGTTATATCGAATACCTGCAGTCAACGTCCAGCTGTAATAGGTGTCTTCTTCGACCAAGCCGTTGTTGTCGACGGGATCAAGCGTGTAACGACCGTCAACCAACAGCTCGAAGTTGCTGTCCAGCGTTTTGCGGAAATTGGCGCCGACAAAACCACCGAAGCCGGTTTGCGTGCTCGCAAGCCAATCGATCTCACGGACGGAAGCCCCCGCGGTCAAACCAACAGACGCTTGGTCGAACAACAAAATGTCGTAGATCGCTTTAACGCCAGCCCCAAGCCGGGTGAAGTCGAGCGATACGCCGCTGCCGCCCACGTCGGGTACGGAGATATCGAGGTATTCCACCTCCCCCTCCAAGGACAACCGCGGTGAGATCGTTTTACCGATCGCGCCATAGAGACTGTACCCGGCATCGAAATCCGAACTGTCACTTAGCGCCGCACCACCCGACGCCGAGACAAACCAGCGATCATCGAATGCAAAGAACCAGTCGTCGTCCTGTGTCGCGGCATACGCGCTCCCCATGCCAACAACAGCCAGAAGAGCTGCGAATTTCAAGCGTCCCATAGAGTTTTCCCCAAAGTCGTGGGCACGAATTGCTGTTACGTATTGCCGCTGTTTAGCGAACCGGGAAAGGCAAGGGGTTACCCGCCCCACTCAAATCTTCACCCGGACACGCCTCAACCTGCGGCGGTGCGCTGGCCAACAGTGCTTCGCACACGGGCTGCAACTCTGTTGCGACCAGTACCGAGGCTGCTGCGACCACATCATTAATACCCGCGTAAACACACGCACCGCCAGCAAGGCTTATCGACTCGCCGTTCGGCGCCACAACACCTTTACCCGGTGCTGTGTTGGTCACGCTTACGGGCGACCCCAACGGATCCGAACCGATCGTTAGCGGCAGTCCTGGCAACAGCAACCCTGCGTCTTCACAATCCCCCACCAGCGTTGTCAAAATCTCGCTGAGTAGGTCGCCAATAAGATTGAGACCTGGAATGGGGTCAAGCAGATTGCCGAGTAGACCAGACGTTACATTGGCGCCTCCGGCGACCCAATCCGCATTGTCTGTGGCATCGACCGCACACGACTGCGTCGCCCCTTCAGCATCGGTGTACTCCAGCTCCGCGACAGCCAACAGTTTGATCGGGGTATCGCTGAGTAGACCGAGCGACAACGCATCACCGATACAGGCCACATCCGGCACTATGGTCAGATCTTTAACAGCCGCAGGGGTGAGCACCTGGGTATCCACAGTACCCTGCACTTCGCCATAGGTCGCGGTTACGCTGACAACTTGCGGTTCAGCTTCCGCGTCCAGCGTTGCTGTGCCTCCGTTACCGGGCGTGAAGGCAATGACATCCGGAGCAGACGAGCTCCACAGGACTTCTTGGGTGACATCAAGCTCTTCAATTTCCTCGCCTGCCTCATCGGTAAGCACAGCCGTTGCTGAGTATTCCAAGGTGCTCTGGAATCCGGCCACCGCCAAGGCTGGACCGCTCACTTCGACTCGATCCACATTCGCAACAGACACGGTTACAGCCAGTGGATCCGAGGGGACGCCCCGGAAAGTACCGGTGATCTGAGCAAAGCCCCCTACGTCGCCTGTGGTGACAAAGCCACCGGGACTGGTCACAGCAACCACGTCAGGCGCGGTCGACGTCCAGGTCGCCGCCGAAGTCACGTCGACTTCGATGTCCTCTTCTTCTTCAGATGTGCAGTCGGTGTAAGTTGCGATCAGCTGCAACTGACGCTCACTGCCGACCGCCAGTGCCAGCACGCTTGCTGGCTCATTCGACGGCGGAATGCGAATTTCAACGTCGCTGATCGACTCATCCGAACAGACCGTCAAGCTGGCATCCGGGTCAGACTCCAATCCCTCGTCGGAGCAAGAAATCGTGGAGTCTCCAGCGCTCAAAGCCACGCCGGTTCCGAAACCCAGAGCACTGTCGAACGCAAAAACGCCTTCTTCGGAGCTGACAAAGTTCGCTGTATTGGAAATATCACAGGTGGTGCTGCCCGTGGTTGAGCACGCTCCAGAAAATTCGCCAAGACATTGAAAGTCGACTTCGAGATCAATCAGGGTGCTGACATTCCCGTTGGGGTTGATATCGACGTCTTCGAGCCGCGGTGCGGATACACGCAGATGGCTTTCGCTTTCAAAACCATCAAAACGGGCTGTAATCGGCACCGCTACCGGCGTCTGCACCTTGCCGGTCGCAAGGCCGCTGGCACTCACGTCGACGAACGCGCTGCCGCCACTACTACCCGCGCTCCAGCTGGCCTGACTTGTCAGGTTGCGCCAGTCATCACGCAAAATCACCTCACCGTTCTGCTCGGACAGCACTTCGTAACGACCGAGAGCACAGTATTGCAGCGAACGATTGAGCGGCACGACCGAAGGACTTGACTGCGTCCGCGGAACACAAGCATTACCGCTGCTCGGACAGCTGCCATCAGCCAATTCCGGGCAAACTTTGAATTCTTCCAAAGGGGCGATATACGTTGGGCTCTTTACGTCCCCACATCCGGCCATTCCAACTAAGGCCACCACACCTGCAATGTAGGCCAACAATTTGCGCGCGTTCATCTGATTGGTGCCCTCTTTAAGGCTGTTCCTGTCCACCATGACACGCATTATGCATCGAAACAGGTCCATTACAAGCCTATTTAATTGAAAATCCGCAGCTTAGGCGCGCATTTTGAGAAATCAGCTGACCTCTTCGTGACGTCTCTCACAGAGTAGCCCGAATTCGAACCACAGGGCACAATCAACCGATGAATTTAGGCACACACCTTGCGCTGCTTGTGACCGTTGATGACCACTTGCTACTGCAGCAAATTCCCGTCTCAGCCGCACTCGATGCAGGTCAGTGGCGCATACCGCTGATCCGGGGTTCATCCGATCCGGTTCCACCAAACCCGACCTTGTGTGGCATCGCTTTGAATGCTGCTTCAGGCTTGAGTAACTGGCTGGAGCAGCGAGGGGTGAGCACGCGCGCCGTGCTGAAATGCGTGGACTTAGGGCACCAAACCAGCCCGCCCTGGCATCCCAAAACGCAAGATTTGCTCATTATTGAGGTACAGCTGAGTGCTCGTCCGCAAGCCCTTGATGACGAGACATGGCGCTGGGAGCGGCCAGAGGTTTGGCTGCGCGACTGGAACGATAACGGGCTGCTGCTGAATCCTCTCACCCAGGAATTACTTGCATCGCGCCTCAACAATCGCCGGTTTGAGTGGCACAACGTCAGCAGCGAACAGGCCATTTCCGGCCTGAATGTATTCCCCGTGCGTTCGCACACATTGCCCCCGGCCACACATACCAATGCTTTTCTGTTGGGCGATGGTAGCGCTGACAGCCCCGCCGTACTTGTCGATCCCTCACCTGCAGACGACGATGCCCTAGACGATTTGGTCACACGACTGACACCGCGCACAATCGACGCCATCTTCCTCACTCACCACCACCCCGACCACCACCAACACGCCACTCGACTGGCACAGTGTTGGTCTTGTCCCGTTTGGTGCAGTGCAGACACCCGCGAACGCATTCCGGCGCGATTCGGCGCCGACTATTGGGCTGGCGTCGAGCTGCGCACCATCGACAACGGTGATCTTGTGACCCGTTGGAAAGGACAGGCCGTCCACGCTCATGCCGTTCCCGGCCACGATGCGGGTCAGCTTGCCCTTATGCCCGAAGGGCGCCAGTGGATGATTGTTGGTGACCTGATCCAAGGCATTGGCACTGTCGTGATCGCCGAGCCCGAAGGCGACATGACCGCCTATTTTCAAACTCTGTCCTGGGTCATCGAACAAGATCCCGCCGTGATCATCCCCTCGCACGGCCAAGCCATGGGCAGTACCTTCCGCATCGCCGAAACCCTGCGTCATCGTCAGCTGCGCGAAACCCAGGTGCTGGCGCTATATCAGAGCGGCCACTCCCCTCAGAGCATGGTCGAAACCATCTACGCCGAAGTCGACAAGCGGTTGTGGGGGCTGGCTCGGATGAACATCGATTGCCACCTGAAAAAGCTTGCGGATGAGGGCCGCCTTTAACAGCGACCGACCGTCTGTCAGTTAACCACCGGAATTGCGCAAAAAGCAGTCCCCGCACGGAGCCATTTGTCCGCTTCATCCGTTTGATTGATAGGCCCAAATACCGCGCACCAAAAGCGTGCGTAGCAATTTCTTGCCAGTTCCGTGCCGCCGATTTCCATTCTCGGTTCAGGTCATTACAATGGCGGAGGTTGAGTCTTCTGGACGCAGTTGGCTCTCGTTTTGGGGAATTCGAATTTTTTTTACGAGGACATCGATGAAACATCATCTGACAGGCGCGTTCGTACTCGCCGCCATGGCTGCACCGCTTGCTGCGCAAGCGGAAGGCAAAATCTACGGTCAATTCAACATCAGCATCAGCGAGATTGATGGCGCCATCGCCACTGTTGACGGCGACAACTTCGCACCCACCAGCCAAACGCAGGATGGCCAAAGTGGGGACAACAATGCTTCACGCTTGGGTTTCCAGGGCGAAAACGGTCAATTCTTCTACGCTGTTGAACTTGGTCTTGATGTCGACGTAAATGGCGGCGACAGCAGCGATAGCGCCGATGGCCTTGCACATACCCGTCACGCTTTCGTGGGCTTCAACAGCTCCGTGGGTACTTTCACCTTTGGTCGTACCAACACCGCGTACAAGTTGGCTGCGCAGCGTCTGGACCCGTTCTATGACACCTCGGCCGTTAACTTCTTGGGCATAGCCTCCAACCAAGGTGGCGGCTACGGCCTGTCCAACTTGGCCAATGGCTGGACCAACAACTCCATCGCCTACATCTCGCCGGAATTTGCCGGGCTGACTTTCAATGCGGGTGTTTACTTGCAAGAAATGTCTGATGAAAGCCATGACTACGGCGTTGGCGTTGATTACCGTTTGGGCGACTTGAGTCTTGGTGTGCAGTACCTGACCATCGGCGCAGACAGCGATGTTACCGACCCCAATGCTGCAGCCGGCGTAGTCTCTGGTTCCGGCAAAGTTGTCGACACCGCACTCCAGGGCACCGTGAGCTACAACACCGAGCGTTTCAGCGTCGGCTTCTCGGCTGAACAGGTCGAGCTGCGCGGCAGCAACGAAGACCGCATCTACATGTTCCTGGCTGGTGAGTTCGCTCTGAACGAACACCTGACGCTGGCAGCATCTGTCGGTGACGTTGACCAAGGCGCGGGCGAAGGCATGGGCTTCACCGTCGGTGCTTACCTCGACCTGATCGAAGACTTCACCCTGTACGGTCTGTACTCACAGTCTGATCTGGATAACGATCCGAGCTCCGAAACCGACGTCATCAGCGTTGGCATTCGCTACGGCTTCGAAATCTAAGCATCACATTAAGAAACAAAAACGGCGTCCTGAGGACGCCGTTTTTTTATGCCTGAAATTTACCTAGCACTTTAGTGTGCCAACTCCTCAAGACGCGCCCGAACCGCGTCCACGGCCACACCTTCACGCACAGGGATTGCCGCCACGTCAGACTCCGCTGCGAGTTCTTCATTCAGCTTGCGCTGGTCACGCTCGGACAGCTCGCTTTGTCCAAGCTGGTAATCCTTTTCCAGCAGCGGACTGCGAACCCGCACTTCGTTGTCACCCCAGAACACAAGTTTACGACTGGATTCCAGCACCGTAAGGCCCTTAAGACCTATACGGTAATGAACAACGCCACAAGCGCTTTTACGCTGTTCCGCATAGTTCGGTCGGTCGTATTTGACACATACATCCTGACTGAACGAGAGCACGTCTTCGCCCAAGCTCAGGTCGTGACCATCCACGGCGTCACGAAAGAACCGCAGGTGCTCGCTGCGCGCTTCAGCCTGCTCCATCGTTGGCGACGAGGATGAGCCTCCTCGGCACAGTTCGAGAACTTGCTGGGGCGTAAACCCTCGATCCAGATAATGATCAATGTCTTCGCGCTCACAATCGGCAGCGAAGGACGGCGAAGCCATACCCAGAAGAACAATCGGCAGGGCACGCGAAACAAATCTCATGTTGTGTCCGGTATATCTTGAGAGAGCCAGCAAGCTACGGGATTCGACAAAAAAAGAACAGGGGGCTTTGACAGCCCCCTGTTTGCTGGTTCTCGACACACGCTTGAGGCATCAAGCCGCGACGCTGATTTTGACCGCCTGCGCCTTGGCTCGCTTGGGAATACTGATCGTGATCACACCATGCTCACTGCGCGCATTAATGTTCTCTGCATCGGCCGTGTCCGGCAGGCTAAAGCGACGAACGAAACGTCCAGCAAGCCGTTCAAGGCGCTGATGCTGGACTTGATCATCCGCAGTGGGCGCCGCGCGTTCACCTGCCAGCGTCAACTGCCCATCATCCAACGTGATATCAACAGTTGCCGGATTAATCCCGGGCAGATCCGCACGTAGCTCGTAGCGATCTTCGTATTCGACGGTATCGACGCGCGGTTGCCAGATCGGTGTGTTTTTTCCATCCGTGTTGGCAGGTGCAGCGCTGTTGAAGAGGTCAAACATGTCATCCGACCAGCGGGTCAGACTTGGCCACGGTTGGTAACGAATCAGGCTCATACGATCATCTCCTAGTGTGTTCAATGCACGTCTGTGCGTGGCTCTTATTTGGGATCGTCAGACCACGATTTCAAGACATGAAATGATACTTTTTCCTTTATTATCATGATCTTGAAATCGAAAAGACACACCCCATAAGACACGCTTTTGGGCCTTTCAAGATACAGTTTCAGAAATCGCTGCCGTCAACCTCTCAGAACACCTCACGTTACATCTCCACACCCCAACGGAGTTGCTCTGATGATTCGAAAATCCCTCAGCGTTGTCTTTCTGGCCGCGTGCGGGCTGGTTGTCGCCCTGCCCGTTCAAGCCCATCCGGCGAGCGAAGTACAGCTACACATCGGGCATTCTCCGATACAGCTTGGCATTCGTTCCGGCTCGTTATTCAGAACAAAGCCTCCGCAACGACACACCCACAGCGCTCAGTGCTATCGCCAATTCTCACGCCACAACAGTCATTGGGCTTACCACGACGCACCTCAGATACGCCGCCCCGGACATGCTCGACATGACAAGCCGCGTGCGCACAGGATCCAAAAACCGAATCACGGCCACCACGGTCATCGCGAACATCATCACGAGGGGCGCCATGGCGAAACACATTCATTCCACAGACGCCTGGATTGAAATCACTTGAACACAAAAAAGCCCGGCGATGCCGGGCTTTTTCACAATCGACGTCTCAATTGCGTTGTTCAAACAGCTGGGCCAATCGCTTGGCCGGTACGTAACCGGGTTGCATCGTACCGTCGTCGAGTATCAACGCTGGCGTTCCGCGTACACCAAGCTGCTGACCGGCCCGGAAATGCTCCATGACCGGTGATGCGCAGGCTTTGGCCGTCACATCTTTGCCCTCTTTGGCTTCGGTTATGGCTTCGTTCTGGTCCTTGGAGCACCAGACATTTTCGGCTTTCTGGAACGACGGTGTGTTGGGTCCACTGCGCGGATAAAAAACATAGTGCACGGTGATGCCCGCATCGTTGTAGTCAGCCATCTCACGATGCAGCTTGCGGCAGTAGCCGCAATCGATGTCGGTAAATACGGTCATCTCGTGCTTCTGCTTCTTGGCTGGGAACGTGATCATCTTGTCCTCGCCAATCTTGTCCAGAATATCCAGACGCAGCTTTTTACGGCTGCTTTCGGTCAGCGAGACCGCGTTCTGCAGGTCGATAAGATCGCCATCAAAAAAGTACTTGGCGTCTTCAGTCACATAGCCAAACGAAACGCCACGACTCACCTGGTAAATACCCTCAACAGGGGTCGTCGTGATGTCCTCGTTCTTCAAGGTCGGGAAAGAGTTGCTCAGATTGTCACGCAGGGTTTTGATCTTGCCGGAGGCATCATCGGCAGCGTGCAGGGTGGCGGCGGTACTTGCCAGCAGCAAGCCCATGATCAGACGTTTCATAACTACTCCGGTTTTCAATATCGCTGTGACCACGGCAGCGCCAATAAATTCGCATTAAGCACGCGGGTGATTTCGGGCGTGCAGCTGCTCCAGTCTGGCGGTGGCCACATGGGTATAAATCTGGGTCGTCGACAAATCACTGTGGCCCAACAGCATCTGCACCACGCGCAAGTCTGCGCCGTGATTGAGCAAATGGGTTGCGAAGGCGTGCCGCAGCGTGTGCGGAGATATCGCTCCACCCATCCCGGCCGTCAGTGCATATCGCTTAATGATATGCCAGAAGTTCTGACGCGTCATGGCGCGCCCCGCCCGCGCTGGAAAAACCACATCCGAGATCACTCCGTCGAGCAGTTCTGGCCGTCCCTGACGCAAATAGCGCTGCAACCACAACAACGCTTCTTCACCCACCGGCACCAAACGCTCTTTGGCACCTTTGCCCATGATGCGAACCACACCACCGTCCAAACTGATACGCGACATATCCAGGCTGACCAGCTCGCTCACGCGCAGGCCCGCAGCGTACATAAACTCCAGCATGGTGCGATCACGCAAGCCGCGGGCTGTATCCACATTCGGGGCTTCCAACAGGCGGTCGATCTCGCTCTCGCTCAGACTTTTGGGCAAAGGGCGACCGATCTTCGGGCGCGCCAGCCGTGCACTCGGATCGTCACCGCGTAAACGCTCGCGGACAGCCCACCGATAGAAGCGACGCAATGCAGAGTGCAGGCGGGCCAAACTGCGCGCCGCCAGGGCTTGGCAAGACACCATCACCGCGGCCAAATCCGCAGCGGACGCCGTCTGTAAATCCTCACCCCGGCGCGCCAGCTCGCGGGCCACGCGGACCAAGTCGCTGCGATAGGCTGACACACTGCGATCAGCCAAGCCATCCTCCAGCCATAACGCATCGCAGAATCGCGCGATCAGGCTCAGGTCGGCAGGCGACGGGTTAAACTGCACGCTTGGCATGGTATGGATTATGAACCAGTGTCGGCAGCGACGAACACCTCAAGACACTCAACTGCGGGCCTGACCTTCGTCGGCTTGCTGCTGTGCCTGTCAGTCACCATAGCGAACGCGGCGTCAGCCGATGCGGCCGAGCACCACGACGATGCCAAGGTGACTGAACAGCTTGCGGCGCTGGAACAAGGACCGGACACACCTGCGTCGCGCGCTCTGCTCAACCAGCTTGTGGATTACCAGGAAACGGCCCTGCAACCCCACCCGGAAGGGCGCGGTCAGACCTTGCCGCGCTACGCTATCGCTGCGCGGGCACGACACCTGCTAAACCGCTGGAACCACGACCAAGCCTTGCAGCGTCTGCGCAGCCAGCCTGCGCTCAGAAGTAAGGCGAACCTGAGCGCCATTGAGCATAAGGCACTGCTGAGCTGGCTATCCGAAGCCAGTAGCGAAGAACTCGCCGCCTTTCGTGCCAAACACAATGAATCATCGTGGCCTGAGGACATCCTGGCCAGGCTCGTACAACGTCAGAATTTGTGGTCGGATTGGCTGACACTTGCCGAGCAGGCTGAGCAAGCAAGTAGTCTGCGCCTCGTTGCAGCGCACGCGCCACTGGATCATCCCGAATTTTCCAGCCTTCTTGAACGGCTGGAAAACAACCCAGCGGCCCGTGGCATCGCTCCGCCATTGCGGGCCCGGTGGATCCGTCGTGATCCGCAGAGATTGGCCGCATTCCAAGGCCTACTGCAGTCAGCCACATGGGACACTTCTCTGATTCAAACCGCGCTGGCACTCGCGCATCCGCAGCTCACAGATCAACTGACTCACGGGCTCACATCCGCGGAGCATGCCCCGCTTGCCGCCTGGGCGCTGTGGCAGATCGGCACCGCAGAAGCGCGCGCAGCGTTGCATGACTATGCCCAATCTCCCACGGCCCTCACCCATCTCGCGCAGGAGATTCAAGCGTGGCTGCGCTGAGGTGCGTTCTCAGTACCTTCGTCGCGGGGTTCGCTCTTCCCGCTTCGGCCGTTGTCGCTCAATATGTCGACGAGGCGCTTGGAGACACAACGAATCCGGTGATCGAACTCGGCTTTCCGGTTCCCGAACCCATCTTGAGCGATGAACCCATTGCCGGATTTCGTGACTACACGCATTTGATTGCTCGCCTGAACTTGCTGGCCCTGCAACACGATTTTGTCAGCCGCCACACTGTCGGCCAAAGTCGCAATGGTGAACCGATTTACGCGTGGCAGATTGGCACTCAGACCGATGTCCCGGTGATGCTACAAACGGGCGGCATTCACGCCCGCGAGTGGGCCAGCCCCGAGGCCGTCAGCGAGATTACCGAACGATTGATCGCGGATGCGCAAGTCAGTGGTGTGGCCAAGTGGCTGCAAGACAACGCCAATATTGTGTTGGTGCCAGTGCTGAATCCGGATGGCTTCATCACCACCCAAAGCCACCCAACCACCACGCGCATCGACGAAGACCCGCAGAACTCCAGCACAGACCCGTTTTACCCGCGCGACGGTCGCATGCGACGCAAAAACCTGCGCGATAGCGACGGTTTTCTGGAAAGCGCTTCGGATACATTGTTGGGCGTCGATCTGAACCGCAACATCGGCCCCTACTGGAACTCCGGTCGCGGCTCCAGCACGACAAGCTCATCCATCGTATACAACGGCCCCACGGCCGAATCTGAAAGTGAAACTCAGGCACTGATTCAGGCCGGTGACCTGCTCGGCGCAGACAACTTACGGCTTTACATTGACACGCACAGCTTTGGTCGGGTGTTTTTCTACAACAACACCGGCAACAGCCGCTTGTTTCAAATCAGCCAGGATCTGGTCAACCTCATCCGTAGGGTTCCAACCACGGATTACGCGGAGGACGCGGTGGCACCGGGTCTGGGCATAGGCGCGAGTGACGAATATTTTTCCTACGAAATGAACGTCCCCGCCTACACGCTGGAGCTGGAACCCGGCACAGGCCAAACCGCAGAGTACGGCGGAAAACCCAACGTCTCGCACTCCGGGTTTATCCTGCCTGAGAGCGAAATCAGCCGTGTCCGTGCCGAGGTGTATGACATGGCATTGCTCGCCTACTACCACCAAATGGGCCCGGCCATCGTCCGTGAAGTGCGCCTCACTCAAAGCGATGGCACGGTTCACTTGCAGCAAAACTGGCAAGATCAATCCGACATCAACCGCACCCGGCAAACGAGCACCAATCAAGCGCTCGACAGCGGCCAGGATTACACCCTGACGCTGGTTTTCAGCAAACCGATGCGCTGGCGTGATGAAAACGGCCAGATCACCAACTACCCGGCCCAGAATGTCACCCTCAACCCCGACCTGCGTCTGCGCGGCTCGCAAGAGGAAGAACTGCCCATTGGGCGGTGGTCGCAAACGACCTACACCGCCGACACCTACAGTGTAGATTTCACCCTGCCGGCCAATCTCGGCGCCAGCGCCGATCTGCTCATCGCCGTACGCGACATGGCGGGACGCGCTCTGGACAGCAATCCAGCCAGCATCGCCCGCTGGCAGAACGGTCATTGGGTCGATTTCGAGAACGAGACCGGGCAAAGTGGCGATGTCGGTGGCGAAGACCACACCACGCGATTCACCATCAATGGCGCGCTCGATGCCACACCTGCCCCCAGCGGCAGCGGATCCGGGGCGCCCAGCCTACTCACACTCCTGCTCTTGAGCCTGCTCTTCCGACGCACCCATAACCACATTGCATGACCCCCAAAAGCCCGCTTCAACGTTATCTCGCCGACCTCAAAAGACCAGGTTTTGTCGAAGACGCCGCGCAACGTCGGGCGGTCGAAGCGCTGGAGCGCATCCACAGCGAACTGATCAGTCGCCCGGCACACACCAGCTTGTTGTCGCGCTTGCGCCGCAGCACCACATGGCCCCCGGTCAAGGGTGCCTACTTTTGGGGTGGCGTCGGTCGCGGCAAGACCTATCTGATGGACTGCTTTTACGAGACCCTGGAAACGCCACACAAACAGCGCCTGCATTTCCACCGTTTCATGCGCGAAGTCCATCTGCGCATCAAAGCCCTGGGCCATGCCAGCGACCCGTTGGCTTTGATTGCTGATGAGTTGGCGCGAGATGTTCGGGTGCTTTGCTTTGACGAATTCTTCGTCTCCGATGTCGCTGACGCGATGATTCTCGGACGTCTGATGAACAAACTGTTCGAGCACGGCATCACCTTGATCGCGACGTCCAATATCCCACCTGACCTGTTGTACAAAGGCGGGCTGCAGCGCGCAGCCTTCCTCCCCGCGATTGCCAGCCTCAAAGCGCAATGTGCGGTGATTGAGGTCGACGGTGGCACCGATTACCGACTGCGCCTGCTTGAGCAGGCCCACATGTATCACTTAAGCGGTGACGCGCGCACCCTCGGCATCCTTGATCAGACGTTTCGGGATATCGCACCGGATGCGGCCCACCCGGAACACAGCATCGACATCAACGGACGTGCCATCCCCGTACGCAAGCAAGCCGACGGTATCGCCTGGTTCGAATTTGACGCCCTGTGCCGCGGACCTCGAGCTGCCGCGGACTATATTGAGCTCGCACGCTTATTCGGCACCGTCATGTTGTCGGGCGTACCTCAGATGAACTGGGAAACAGAGAACGAAGCCCGACGATTTCTCCATTTGGTCGACGAGTTCTATGATCGTCGTGTCAAATTGATGATCGCTGCGGAGGTCCCCATGGAGCAGTTGTACACTGGCCAGAAGCTGGTCTTTGAATATGCGCGCGTGGTCAGCCGCTTGCAAGAGATGCAGTCTCACGACTACCTCGCGGAGCCCCACAAACCATGAGCCGCCCACTATCCCCTGCCCTGCAGAAGTTGATCGCCCAGTTCGGAGAGGCGCTGCCTCAAAAGCTGGCCGACATTCGCGAGCTGCATTGTTCATCCACGCCCGCCGAGGACGACGCACTGCAAACCTATTACACCGCGGTGCATCGGCTTGCCGGCTCAGCCGGAAGTTATGGGTATCGCCCGGTCAGTGAATCCGCCCGAATACTGGATCGTTATCTGTCCGACGTGATCGCCGGGGAGCGCACTTACGATCCCAGTCATGCGCAAACGCTGCTCGATGATCTCGCATGCACCATCGACAATCGGGATCAAACGCCGGACACCGGGCCTGAATCATGAGGGCTTAGTCGCGTAGCGACTTGACCAGTTTGGCCAGATTCGTGCGGCTCTCCACACCCAACTTGCGATACGCGCGATAAAGATGGGTGGATACCGTGGACGGCGCGAGGTCCAGGTTGCGCCCGATGGCCTTGGCGGACAGACCTTCGCACACCTGCAGCACCACATCACGCTCGCGCTGGGTCAGTTCATCCAGAGGCCCTGATTCACGCAGGTGCAACAGAAAAACATCCCCCAGCGGCTCGACACGCAGACATAGACCGCCAGCGATTTCGCCTGAGAAGTCCACAGCTGGCATCTCAAACGGAAGTCGTTGTCCCGACCAATCTGGAAACGTCTGTTCCAGCAAATCCATGAATTTGGGTTCGACCTCATGGAACACGCCCGTGCGATCACACACGGCGTTCCATTCCCGGCGAGTTCCGCTCTTGGGCCGACTGATCGTCAAAAAGAAAGTGTGCGACGCGGATTGGATCAGGTGATACAGAACCTGACTTTGAATCGCCTTCTCTTGCTCGGTGAAGTCGCGATCACGGTCGAAGCGGTAAATCGACAACAAGGTTTGCAAACCGCTGCGCTGCTCCATGTTGCCCGATGACAAAATGCGCTCCACGCCGTAGGGCTTAAAGGCAAGCTGGTACAGGTCAGATTTGAAAAACTTGCGATCCGACATCACGTCGGACATGGCAATCGGCTGACCCCAATGATCTTGCACCGCCTTGAACAGCGGGTTATCACGGGCTGTCGACTCCAGCGCCCGAGCAAAATCCGGCGGCAATCCATCCACCGTGACATTCTGAAAGCGCGCCGCTTGGCGGTTGCCGCTGCCCCAGATCGCTGCATCAAAGGGAATTAGAGCTCGCAACTGCTGCAAAGCCCAGCGCCTGAAGTTCTCCGGCGCCACTTCTGAACCTTCACAATACAAATTGCTAATAAACCGGTGCAGATTATGCATTCCGACCTCGCGCGTAAATTACCGTCCTGGTACGCGCATGCGACCCCCCGCATCGCCGCTACCGATGAGCCAGACTATTGTCATGGCGCACAATTGTCCAGATCAGGTTTGCGCGCATGTCACCAGCACAGCATATTGAATTTGCACCCTTTCGCCCCCAAACAAGGCCCCAGTTGACGGATCAGGATGCCTTACGGCTAAAACCATGGAATATAAGGATTACTACAAAATTCTCGGTGTCGAGCGCGGTGCCGACGGCGCGGCGATCAAACAAGCGTATCGCCGTCTGGCGCGCAAATACCATCCTGACGTAAACCATGAAGCCGGCGCTGAGGACAAGTTCAAGGACGTGCAGGAAGCCTATGAGGTTCTGCGCGACGATGAGAAACGCCAAGCTTATGATCAACTTGGCGCGAATTGGAAAGCAGGCCAGCAGTTCCGTCCCCCGCCGGGATGGGGCGGCGGCGGATTCCATCAAGGCGACTTCCAAGGCTTTTCGGGCGACGCCGATGGGTTCTCCGATTTCTTCCGCAATCTGTTCGGTGGCGGAGGCTTTGGATTCGAGCAAAACATGGGCGGCGGCTTCTCATCGGCGCCACCGCCGCAAACCGCCGAACTGCGCATCAGCCTGAAGGAAGCCTATGAAGGTGCCGAGAAAACGCTGAGCATTGGCCGCCAAGCCAAGCAGCTCAAAGTGCGTATCCCGAAGGGCGTCAATCAAGGCCAGCAGATTCGCCTGGCCGGCCAGGCCGACGGTGCGGACCTGTATCTGCGCATCGATATAGCGCCGCATCCTGTGTTCCGACTGGACGGCAAGGATGTGCACTTGGACTTGCCGATCAGCCCATGGGAAGCGGCCTTGGGCGGGAAGATCCAAGTCCCAACGCTCGGCGGCGCGATTCAAATGTCCGTGCCAGCAGGCGCCCGCAGCGGACAGAAAATGCGCTTACGCGGTCGCGGCTTGAACGGGGGGGATCAAATCTTGCATCTGCAGATGGTCAACCCGCCGACGGCATCGCACGAGGACAAAGCTGCATTTGAAGCCCTGGCCGAGCATTTCGACTTCGACCCGCGCGGCGAGTTACAGCGTCGCGTGTAGCCACGGTTTCCTGGAGCGGGTTTTTGCGTATGATGAAACCAGACCCGCTCCAGCATTGATGCATGTCGGCCGACTCCCGCAATAATCACAACCCCATGGTGACGCCGCTGCCGACGCCCTCAGCAACGCCAGCAGAGAACCGCCGGCGTCGCGATGGAGGTTGGCGCAGTTGGTTGAACAGCCCGTTTCAGGTCGATATCGGTATTGATCTGGGCACCGCCAACACGCTGGTGTATTTGCGCGGGCACGGTATCGTCATGAATGAGCCCTCTGTGGTGGCCGTCACGCGCGGCAGCCATACGGTCTTGAACGATGGCGCTGCGGTGGGGCTGGAAGCCAAGAAAATGCTTGGCAAAACCTCGTACTCGGTGGACGTGATACGTCCACTGCGTGAAGGGGTGATTTCCAATTTTCCGATCACCGAAGCAATGCTGCGCTATTTCATCTCGCGGGTGAAAGTGCGGCGCATGTTCTCGCAAACACGGGTTGTGATCGCCATTCCATTTGGCATTACCCATGCTGAAATGAAAGCGGTGTACAACTCAACCATGCGCTCAGGGGCCGACAAGGTTCATCTGATCGAAGAAACCCTTGCCGCAGGTCTGGGGTCCGGGCTGCGTATCGACGATCCCACCGCCAATCTGGTGGTTGATATCGGCGGAGGCACCACCGGCATTTCAGTCATTTCGGTCGCCGACATCGCCTTTGGCACCACAGTGCGTTGCGCCGGCGATCATATGACCGAAGCCGTCGCCGACTACGTCCGCGAGCGCTACAAGCTGCACATCGGCCAGCAAACCGCCGAGCAGTTGAAGATTCAGTTGGGCTCAGCGCTGCCGACGGGTGACGATCAAGTCATGCAGATCCGCGGCCAAGGCGAAAACGGACGCCCGGCCACCATCGACGTGAATTCCTCCGACATACGCGAAGCGCTGCGCACGCCACTGCAGAAGATTCTTCGAGGCATCGACTGGGTGCTGGAAAACACCCCACCCGAGCTGTCTGCCGATCTGGTCGACCGCGGCATTCTGGTCACTGGCGGCGGCGCACTGCTCCCTCGCATCGGGGATCTGATCAGCGATCACACCGGCCTGAATGTCACCATCGCTGATGATCCTCTGACTTGCGTTGCGCGCGGCGCTGGCGCTTATCTCGACACGATCAACTGGAACCGCTCAAGCTGACAACCGCCGCCGGCGTTTGAACCACCAGCGCCCAAGCGCGCCCACGGCGCGCTCCTGTCCATCCATGGCAAAGGCCAATTGATCAGGATTGTGCAGCAACCAAGCCAATTGATCGCGCTGGCCTTCACGTGCCGTCCACAAAATTCTGTCGCCTTGCTGCAAAGCGAAGCTGTCATCCGGCAGCAAGGTGTACTCGCCATGGCGGATGTGCATCAGCGCGATCAACGGCAACTTGCGATCGCGGTGGCGTGGATTCTGACGCAAGTGCCCCACACACATCTCGCTACCGTGCTCAAACAGCGTGGCCGCTGCCGGCGCGTCCTGACGGTCCAACCGGGTCATCCAGGTTTGCGGCGTCCGCCCGTCTGTGGCCTCGCGAATGCGGGCCAGTAAACCCGCTGCCCAGGCTTCGTCCTGACGTCGGGCCTCGGCTAAAAATGCGGCCAGGTAGCGCACCGTGATCAAGGATAAGACCTGCCATACCGTCACGCGACTGGGCTCCATAACCAGATCCAAGCGCGCCGCACGAAAGATATCGTCATCATCGCGCTTGTTCTGCCGTGCGATGCGGAACAAACGCGGATTGATCTGCTGCGCGGTCATAATCACCGACAGGTTGTTGGCATCATCCTCAGTGCCCGCGACAACGCCCGCGGCACTCTCGATTCCAGCCTCATGCAAAGGCTCAGGGTCGGTCGCACTGCCTATCACCAGGCGGTCCGGCAGGCTGCCACGCATGGCGTCGATACGGCCACGGTCCGATTCAATCACCGATACTTCGATATTTTCGGCCTGCAGATAGCGCGCCATGGCCTGTCCGAAGCGCCCATAACCACAGATCACCCAGTGCCCACGTGGCGGGCAAACACTCACATCCAAGGGGTTGCCCGGCAAACTCACCAGCCAGCGATGCAACAAATGAATGCTGGGTGCACGAACCGCCAAACCGGTATGCTCAGCAAAGCTCTCGAACGGATTGATGATCACATCCGTATCGAACGAGTCCAGATTGTTCGCCGCCTCACGCGAGCCCACCCGGGCAATAACCTGGAGGTCCGGTCGCAATAACTTGCTGGTCACAGCAATCTTGACGTTGGCCCGATCAGACCCCGTCAGGGCCAGCACACCCACGCAGTGAGGCAAACGCAAGCCGGCCTCGCGCAGATGCTTTGTGACGGATGCATCACCACACATACAGGGCACATCCAGAACCAATTCTTCCAAGTGCAGATCGGCCACTTGTTCTGGATCGCGCTCAATCACCACGCAACGAATGTGACGGCCGACCAGCGAGCGCACCAGTCGACTGCCGGTCTCGCCGTAGCCGCAAACGATGTAAAACGGCTCACGGATTGCTCTCACGGCACGGATGAAGCGCGCCTCGCTCATCGCTCGCGTGAAGGCCGGATCTTGCACCAATGCAAAAATTTTCCCAATCGCGAACAGCCAACTGATGACGGTCAGATAAACCGTAAACACCACCCACATCCGCTGCGCCGGAGTCAACGGATACGGAATTTCACCAAAGCCGATGGTGGGGCCAGTGAAGCTGACGAAATAGAACGCGTGGAAAAAGTCGTAGTGCCAAACCTGGCCTTGATCATCGCGTCCCGGAATCAGAACCAGACCACCGATGGATATGGCGTAAGCCACGATCAGCAGGATCAGCGGCACCCGCATTTGCCGCAGAAACAGAAAAATGACTTTTTCCATGCCTCGCTCGCCTGGACCCGGCCGGATTCAGCGGCGCAGGGTCAGGGTTTCCACCACGAGCAAAACCACCGAGGCCAAATTCGCAACCAGAGCGCCGCCGGCCAAAGAGACCACGCTGGCGACAACCACAGGGGATTCCCCCGAGGCATATAGCTGGCTGGAAACGCCCCAGACCACCGCGGCGGCGATCAGGTGCAGATCGGCGACCAAAGACGAGGCCAGCAACACCGCGCCCAAATGCGAACGATCGCCAAATTTCAGGACCGTCGCCACAAGACTCACAACCAGAGCGGCAAACAGCTCGAAAACATGATGATGGTCGGCCTTATCGATATCCCCCATGACAAAGCCAAAGTTCAGAGTCAGTGCCAACAGCACAAAAAAACCGAACAGCACTTTTTCCATGTTCATGAGCGGCGCGTCTCCCGTGTTTTGCCCTTGCCTTGGATACTGAGGGGTGAAACGGACACGCGCAAGTTGTTCGTCACGGTGTACGATGCAATTCCCACAGTCGGAGCGATCAATGCGATTCCAACTCACTGCAGCATTCGGACTGATTCTGATCAGCATGAACGTTTTGGCGCAGGATGCCCTGACCGAACTGCGCGGCGAAGCTTACGATCCGGACACCGAAACCCTCATCTACACCGAACACCATAGCTTCGAATATGACGATGAACGGCTGATCGGTTCCCGGGTCGAATATCGCACGCCTCAGGACGAAGTCATCGGTCGCAAGACCCTGGACTTCACACGCAGTCTGAGCGTACCCAGCTACGAAACCCAGCTCTACGACGGCCAGTTCATCGAAGGTCTGCGCTACACCGATGAAGGTGTGGTGATCTACCGCAGTCGTGATGGCGGCAAGTCCATGGATGAAAAGAGCATTGAGCTGGACGGCCTGATGGTCGCCGACGCCGGCTTCAACAACCTGATGCATGAGCAATACGACGAGCTGGTCGCTGGCGAGACCATAAAATTCCGCTTTATCGCACCCAATCGGCAGATGTCTGTGCGCTTCAAAGCCGAGCACACCGGGGAACGCGACATCGAGGGCATGCGCGTGACCGAATTCAAGATCGCCGTGGCTTCATTGATCGGCTTTTTCGTCGACCCTCTGCGCCTCAGCTACGACCCACAAAGCCGTCACCTTATCGAGTACCGAGGATTGTCCAACGTGCGTGATCCGCAGGGCGAACTTTACGACGTTCGCATTCGCTACCCTGAGCTTATCCGCAAGCCTGATACGTCTGAATGAACACCGCCGTGGTCACCGCCCACTGCGCTGTGTTGAGCACCTGTATCGCGCGATCCATACGCTGCACGGCATCACCATCGTGAGTGTTGCTGAACATGACCAAACGCGGCACCAGCTGCCGCCACGCCATCAGATAACCCAAGCAGCATAAGCTCATGACCAAGCGCGCGATCGTCGCAACGCACGGCAAGCTGAACAGCAGTGCCAGCGACACCCCGCTCAGCGCCGCACCGAACAAGTAGTACAGGCTGAACAAATGCGCGATGAAACTTCGCGCTGAGGTTTGCGGCAGCAAGCGAATCAGCACCGGCTTGAGCACCGCCGCAAACAGCACATTGGCGCCGGCCAGCATGCCCAGCACCATCAACGCCGCCGGCACGCCCAACATCAGTACAAATGCAGCGCGTGCTGCAGGATGCAATAGTGATCGTCGAACATCTGCTCGCGCTGCACGTCGGCAATCGGCCACCAACGGGCGTGAGCGGCATCATCGCCGCCACGCACCGCCGGTAACGACGATTCGTTTAAGCGATAGTGGAACACGTGGGTGATAACCCGTCCGCGATCCGAGCGTTCCGGCGCATCGTAAGCCCGACTGGCGAGCAATTCAGCCGACAACACTCCCAGATCCAACCCGGTCTCTTCCTTGAGTTCGCGTTCCGCGCCCTGCTGCAAACGCTCCTGCGGATCCAGGAATCCACCCGGCAAGGCCCATAGCCCTTTGCCAGGGCGATGGCCGCGCTCAATCAGCAACACGTGACCGGCACATTCGACCAAGGCATCCACCGTCACAAAGACGGGTGGGTATGGCGACTGCGCCCAAGCGGCGCGATGTGCCGCCAAAGTCTTGAATTCCTCGCACATGTCGACAAACGAAGGTTGACTCAACAGCGCGCGCAAGGGGGCATCACCAGTGCTCGGCATCGCCCAATCCCAAGTCTTGAGCACCCCGTCCAGCCCCTCTGATCTTGCCGCCAACAAGGCCTCACGCAGCGGAGTTGCACTCAAATCCTGAAAGTTGGGCAGTTCCTCGTAATCCCACTGCGGAAACAGCGCCAGATAGTAAGAGCTGGAGTCTTTGGTATGACCAAACAGGCATACACCGCGATCATCCGCATGACGATGCACCGCGCTATCGACGCCGCTCAACCAGACCTGCTCGTTGTAGAACACATCCGGCACTGACTCGAACAATAAGCGCTCCGAGGCAATGTCGGGCAAGCTGTCGCGGATGAGTTGCTCGCGCTCTGCGTCAGTCCACGGATTGCGCACACTGCGTGCCTGCTGGCCGGAACCGAGCACAATCAGCAACCGCTCACACTGATCCAGCGCGTGGCGACAAATGACCTCATGACCGCGATGAAACGGTTGGAAGCGGCCAATGACCAGGCCGAGTGCATGAGGCCGCGACGAACTCAACTGTCGCCGACCCATGCGCGGGCGTTGGTGAACATCGACAACCACGGTGAGGCACCAGTCCAGTCGTCCGGACGCCAGGAGAAGCTCGCCGCGCGCGTCAGACGCTCGGGGTGCGGCATCATGATGGTGACACGACCATCGGCATTGCTGATGCCGGTCACACCTCGCGGCGAACCATTGGGATTGAATGGGAAGCGCTCGGTAGCCTCACCATGGTGATCGACATAGCGCATGACAACCTGAGCGCTATCACGCAAGGCCTGAACCTGGGTTTGCGCGGAGGCAAAACGAGCCTGCCCTTCACCGTGTGCAGCCGCTATTGGCAGACGCGAGCCAGCCATACCCGAAAGCATCACCGAGTTGTTTTCCGGAATATCGACCAGCACCAAGCGCGCTTCAAACTGCTCCGAACGGTTGCCGACGAACTGCGGCCAATTCTCTGTTCCTGGAATCAGCTCACGCAACGCTGACAACATCTGACAACCGTTGCAAACACCCAGCGCGAAGCGCGATGGGTCGGCCAAGAACGCACTGAACTGAGCGCGCGCATCGTCATGCAGCAGAATGCTGCGGGCCCAGCCACGCCCGGCGCCGAGCACATCGCCGTAGGAGAATCCACCGCAAGCCGCCAAGCCGACAAAGTCCGCAAGTTGACGCCGACCGCTCAGAATGTCGCTCATGTGAACATCGACAGGCGCAAAACCGGCCTGTTCAAACATCCAGGCCATTTCGACCTGACCGTTGACGCCCTGTTCGCGCAGTATGGCCACTGGCGGACGCCGCGTGACCACCGCTGGCGCGGCCACCTGGGTGAGCTTGACGTTCAGCCCAGGATCACCGGCATCGGCGATTGCCTCGAACTCCTGACGCGCACACTCCGGCTCATCACGCAGCGACTGCATGCGGAAGCTGGTTTCAGCCCAGACTTGTTCCAAGGCGCGTGAATCGCCCTGATAGAGCATCTGACCGCGCGCATCCCGCACATTGATGCGTTGGTCGTCACGCGGTGTCGCCACCATGCTGGCAACCAGACCCGCTTCACCGGCCTGCCCCATCACATCGGCAACGGCCTCAGCCGGCACCTGTATCAGAGCGCCGACTTCCTCGTTGAACAAACGAGCAACACATGCGTCGTCCAACACATCGATATCGAGGCCACAGCGCGCGGCGAAAGCCATCTCCAGCAGCGCCGTCATCAAACCACCGTCGCTGCGATCGTGATAGGCCAGAACATGGCCCTGCTCACGCAGCGATTGGACAGTCGTGAACAACGCGCCCAGCGCCGCCGGATCACTCACATCCGGTGTCGCACCCAAGCCTTGGTTCCAGGCCTGTGCCAGAGCCGAGCCACCCAGCCGGGCATGCCCGCCGGGCAATTCCAGCAGCACAATGTGACTGTCGACGGCGCGCAGCTGCGGAGTGGACACTTTCTCCACATCACTGACCGGTGCAAATCCGGTCACGATCAGCGACACCGGCGAAATAATGTCGTGTTCAACATCGTCCTCAGTCCAGCGCGTCTGCATGGACAAGGAATCCTTGCCCACCGGAATGGCCACGCCCAGCGCGGTGCAGAAGTCTTTGCCCACGGCTTCCACCGTCGCCAGCAAGGCTGAGGATTGCTGCGCATCGCCCGCGGCCGCCATCCAGTTCGCCGACAAGCGAATGTCCGAAACATCGGCAATCGGAGCAGCCGCCAGGTTGGTGATCGCTTCCGCTACCGCCATACGCCCGGACGCCGCAGCGTTGCTGATCGCCAACGGCGCGCGCTCACCCATGGCCATGGCTTCACCCACCGGCCCGGCGTAGCCCGCAGCCGTCACCGCCACATCGGCCACCGGCACCTGCCATGGGCCAACCATCTGATCCCGGCAGGTCAGACCACCAACGGTGCGGTCACCAATCGTGATGAGAAAATTCTTCGAGGCCACAGCCGGCACCCGCAGCACGCGCTCAATCGCTTCGTCCAGCGGCAAATCCGCACTCCAGGCATGCTCCCCGGTTTGCGGCGCCAGTGTGTCGGCCTTCCGCTGCATCGGCGGCTGTTTGCCCAGCAAAACGTCCATGGGCATATCCACCACGTCCACGTCGCCGGCAAACACATGCAGGCGGCGCTCGGTGGTACCCGTACCAATCACCGCAAACGGGCAACGCTCACGCTCACACAGCGCGGTGAATTCATCCAGTGATTGCGGCGCGATGGCGATGACGTAACGCTCCTGCGATTCGTTGCACCAGATTTCCATCGGCGACAAACCCGCATCCGCAATCAGGACTGACGACAGATCGATCTCGCCACCCAGATCGTTGTCATTGAGAATTTCCGGCACAGCGTTGGACAAGCCCCCGGCGCCGACGTCATGGATGGACAACATCGGGTTGGCCTCGCCCTTTTGCCAACAGGCGTCAATGACCTCCTGACAGCGACGCTCCAACTCCGGGTTAGCGCGCTGCACGGACGCAAAATCCAGCGCCTCGCTGCTCGCGCCCGCATGCATGGACGATGCGGCGCCGCCACCCAGCCCGATGAGCATGCCAGGACCACCCAATACCACTACCAGACTGCCCGCTGGCACCGGCAATTTCTCAGCATGTTGTGGACGCACGTTGCCCATACCGCCTGCGATCATGATCGGCTTGGCATAGCCCCAGCGACGACCATCCAGCTTGGTATCCAGCGTGCGGAAGTAGCCGCCCAGGTTGGGGCGGCCGAATTCATTGTTGTAACGCGCCGCCCCGATGGGCGCATCGAGCATGATGTCCAATGCGCTGGCCAAGCGGCCCGGCACGGCATCACCCGCTTCCCAAGGCTGCTGGTATTCCGGAATACGCAGATCACCAACCGAATAGCCGGCCAGACCGGCTTTGGGCTTGCCGCCACGGCCGGTTGCTGCCTCGTCGCGAATCTCGCCACCCGCGCCGGTCGCCGCACCGGGGTCCGGGGCAATTGCAGTGGGATGATTATGTGTTTCCACTTTGATCGCGATCGCCGCCGCTTCCTCCAGGCGCTGATAGGCCCCCTTGTCATCGAGGATAAACCGCGTGGTCGGCGTCGCATCCAGAATCGCAGCATTGTCCTTGTAGGCCGACAAAATGCCCTCAGGGGCTTTCGCGTAGGTCATGCGGATCATATCGAACAAGCTGTGCTCGAATGTGGCGCCATCACGCGTCCACGCCGCATTGAAAATCTTGTGCCGACAGTGCTCAGAGTTGATCTGGGCAAACATCATCAACTCGGCATCGCTGGGATCGCGCCCGGCTTCGGCATAGAAACGCGCCAAGTGAGCCATTTCATCGTCACTGAGGGCGAGTCCCAGTTCGCCATTGCAGCGCTGCAATGCGGCCAGTGGATCATTGCCCAATGGGATCGTCACCAGCGGCGCCGGGCTGCGCTCGCCAAAACATTGCGCCAGATCATTCGCCTGCGACAGCACAGTTTCGGTCAGGGCATCATGCAGACCTTTGAGCGCATCACGCCGGGTCTGGGCATCGGCCTGATCCCAACCTCGCACGATCAAACGACGGCCCTGCTCCAGACGCGCGAGCTGGCTCAGACCGCACACCCGGGCGATGTCAGTGGCTTTGCTCGACCACGGGGACACCGTGCCTAAACGCGGCGCAATCAGCACCTGATCAGCTTCATCCTGCAAGGTGGCGTCGGTTTCAATCAGCACCGCCAGCTTGCGCGCATCCTCACCGGCGACTTCGCGCCATGCGGCCAGATAAATCCACTCAGCACGGATCAGCTCCAGCCCCACAGGCTGCAATCCACGATTCACCGCTTGCAGGCGAAAATCCGACAGCGCCGCAGCGCCGAGGTAAGTCGTCACGTTCAAAATCAGAGTTCCAGTTGTCGCCAGCCCAAACCTTCATCCTGACCAGCAATGGCCAGCCATTCCGGATGCTCGCCCAGCACATCAACCAAGGCCTGGGTTGCCCGGTTCGGGCAGTTGTTCTTCTCGCTCAGATGGGTCACAGCGAGATGTTGTAAGCGGCTGCGGTCGAGCTGCCCTAACAGGGCTGCCGACTGTTGATTGCTCAGGTGGCCCAGCCGCGAAGCCACCCGATTTTTCAATGCCGGGGGATACGGGCCGTTGGCCAGCAACTCCGGACAATGATTGCACTCCAGCAACAACGCATCGCAACCTGACAGCACGTCCTGCATGTGCTCTGTCACCGCGCCCGCATCGGACAAAATGCCGATACGACATTGTTCATGGCTGACCACGAACTGCACCGGCTCGCGCGCATCGTGCGGTACCGGATACGGCTGGATCGTCAGATCCCCCACATCAAAACGCTGATGCGGCGTGATCAAATGCAGATGTGCCAACTCCGCCAGGCCCGCGGCCATGGCCGTGCCGTAAGTCGCATAAACCGCCAAACCGTAGCGTCGCGCCAGACGCACCACGCCCGCGGCATGGTCCGAGTGCTCGTGCGTCACTAGCACGCCATCCAGGTCAGCCGGTGTCAGCTCAAAGCGGGCCAAGCGCGCTGCGGTCTCCTTGACCGAAAAGCCACAATCCACCAACACACGCGACTGTCCTGAGCACACCACAGTGGCATTGCCTTTGCTGCCGCTGCCGAGGATGGCGAACTGCATCTAGCGGTCCGTCGGCGTGTAAATCGGAAACGGTGTGACGTTGCTGCCGCCCTCAGCCTTGCTGATCTTGGCTTTGCCCTGCTTGTTGACCACATCGACACGCAGCACCGAATGCATCGGCAAGAAAAAACTATCGACATCTTTGAACTGCTCTTTGAGGCGCTCTTCGGCGGGGTCAACAACCACACTGGAACGCTCACCAAAGACGAGTTCACCGATCTCGATAAAGCCGAACAGACCACCCTGGGAAACCTGACGCGCGAAGATTTCGATCACCTCGCCCTGGGCCTGATAAACGACGCGATACAAATGCTGCTTGCTCATCCGCGCATTATACGTTTTCGGCGGCCAGCGCAGGGTGGATTGCTAGTCTGCTGTTGCCAGATCAATCCCTTCGCGAGTGATCTGAGCGATCCAGTCGATCTGCTCTTCGGTGATGACATACGGGGGCATCCAATACACCACGTTGCCCAACGGGCGCAGCAGGGCGCCCTTGCTCAGGCCGTGCTGGTAGACCCGCAGGCCGCGACGCTCTTTCCAGTCATACGCTTCGCGTGTGGCTTTGTCGCGGACCATTTCTATCGCCAGAGTCATACCGTGCTGGCGAATATCGCTGACATGCGGATGGTCGGCCAGCGGAGCCGCCGCCTCCGCCATGCGCTGAGCCAGCGCCCGATTGGTGACGATGGTGTTGTTCTGCTCGAACAGATCGAGCGTGGCGTTGGCAACCGCGCAAGCCAGCGGATTTCCGGTGTAGGAGTGCGAGTGCAGAAATGCCCGCAAGGTCTGATATTCGTCGTAAAACGCTTCGTAGACCGTGTTATCGGTCAGCACCACGGCCAAGGGCAACCACCCTCCGGTCAATCCCTTGGACAAGCACATGAAGTCCGGCCGGATGTCGGCCTGTTCGCAGGCGAACATGGTACCGGTGCGGCCAAAGCCAACCGCGATCTCGTCGGCAATCAAATGCACATTGTATTCGTCGCACAGCATCCGCAAACCACGCAGATACTCAGGATCGTACATGCGCATATTGCCGGCGCACTGAATCAGCGGCTCCACAATCACCGAGCAAACATCACCGGCGTGCTGCTCCAGCGCCGCGCGCATGTCATCAAGCTTGCGCCGCGCATACTCAGCCGGGCTTTCCCCCGCCTCACGCTGATAGCTGTCCGGCCCGGGAACGCAGATCGCATCCAGCAATAGCGGCTGGTAGGTTTCCTTGTACAAGGCCACGTCACCAACACTTAGCGCACCCAGGGTTTCGCCGTGATAGGCGTTGCTCAAATGAATGAAACGGGTGCGTTGTTCGCCGCGGTTGCGCCAGTAGTGAAAGCTCATCTTGAGCGCCACTTCGATGGCCGCCGAGCCGTTGTCAGCGAAGAACATTTTGTCGAAGCCCGCAGGCGCAAGCTTCAGCACACGCTCGGCCAGTTCGACCGCCGGTTCGTGGGTATGCCCCGCGAAAATCACGTGCTCCAGCTTGCCGGCCTGGCGGCTGATTGCATCGACGATGTGCGGATGACAATGGCCGAAAATGTTGACCCACCAGGAACTGATGATGTCGAGGTAGCGCTTACCCGCAGTGTCGTACAACCATACGCCCTCACCGCGATCAACTTCGATCAGCGGCAGGGTTTCGTGGTCTTTCATCTGCGTGCACGGATGCCAGATCCGTTTCAAATCACGTTGCGCCAGCGACGCGGAACCCGCTGTGGACATAACTTGCTATCCGGAAGCTTTGGCCCCTTCAGGTTGCGGGGCGACACGTTGCAAGATTAGATACGCCAACACCCCAACAATGATGCCCGGCATACCTTCGTAGACGGCATCCTGCCAGCCCACCGCGCGCCAAGCCAGCGCGGTGCCCAAGCCAGCCAGCGTCATCACGATCGCGATACCTTGACGCGGACGTCCACCGAACGCCCATACGAGCAGGACCGGCCCGAATGCCGAGGCCAAACCGGACCAGGCGAAGATCACCAACGAAAACACCGACTGCTTGTTGGCCAGCGCCCACACTAGCGCCAAACCGGTCAATATCACGGTGGTCAGCTTGAGCAACGCCGGACGCTCAATCTGATGCGGCAGCAAATCGTGAGTCACCGCCGCCGAGCAGCCCAAGACCAGGGAATCGGCGGTGGATAGCGTGGCAGCGAAAACACCGGCCAGAATCAGCCCGACCAAAACCGGATGCAACAACTGCTGCGCCATCAGTGGCAAGGCCAACTCGGCGTCAAAACTTCCGGTGTCTGCGAGGTATACGCGCGACAACAAACCTACTGCTGTCGCCATCGCATAGAACATCGTGAACCACAGGTAGTACCACACACGCATGCGCATCATTTGCCCGGCCGATTCCAGCGTCATGAAGCGCACCATGACGTGCGGCTGGCCGATCACTGAAAGCCCGGCAAACCCCCAGCTCAGGGCGAACAGCAGACCACCGGCAATGCCCGGCACCACAAGATCCTTAGGAAACCAATCCAGGTAGCCATCAACCTGGCCCATCGCTTCGACGGCTGCGCCCGGACCACCCAAGGTGGACACCGCCACGACCAGCAACAAACCCATGGACACGATCATCACCATCGACTGCGCCGCGTCGGTCCAGATCGATGCGCGTATGCCCCCAGCCACGCAATACGCCGCGACCATGACTGAACCAATGACTGCGCCAGTCCAGATCGGCCACTCAAACAGCACATGCAAAGCCTTGCTGCCGGCAACCAGCTGCGCACCGGTGTAAGCCAGCAGGAAGATTGCCGCGATAGCACCGGCCATACGCTGCCAATAGGGCCACGATTCCCCACCCCATTGACTCAGCACCCCGGCAAAACTGACCTCGCCGGTGCGCTCGACCGCTTCGCGCAACTTGCGATGCACCATGAACGAGGCGATCAGGTCTCCCGTAATCCAACCGAGCATCAGCCAGATCGAAGCCAGACCGGTTGCATAGGTGTAACCGATCACGCCGATGAACATGTAGCCACTGTTGTTGGTGGCCACCGCAGACAGCCCGACCAGCCACGGCTTGATACTGCTGCTGGCTAGGTAATAGTCATGCTTGGTGCCACGCGAGCGCCACGCGGAACTGATGCCGACCGCAACAATCGCGGCGAGAAAAACGAGAAAACTGGCGACCACGAGCGGCCCTCCCCCAATTCAGATGGTGAGTATCAGGCTGCGCAGATGGCCTCGCCGTGATCGTAAACTTCCACCAAGTGCTTGTGCAGACTGCGCACCGCTTCCTCGTAGTCGGCAATGTCGACGATGAACTGCATATCGACCTGACGCATCGATTGATGCATGGCCAGAATGCTGATCCCCGATTCGGCCAGGGCAGCGACCGCGCGAGAGAGCATGCCGGGGATTTTCATATCGCTGCCGATAGCGGAAACCACCGCGACCTTGCGCACCTGAATCTCACACTCTGGGAAACGCTCTTCGATCACTGCACGAATGCGCTTGACCGTTTTCAGATTGGTCGAGAGGTAGTGGGTGATGGTGTTGGCATTGATGTCCTTGGTGACAATCCCCGCCTTGAAACGCTGCGTAGCCTTGAGCAGCTCCGAATCATAGGTTGCAATAAACCCGCTCATCTCCTGATCAAAGCACTCCACCGCGTAGACATCGCGCCGTCCGGCGATGATCTCCACCCGCGGTGTCTCACTGACGTAATCACGGGTGATCAACGTACCGCTGTGCTCCGGCTCGAAAGTGTTCTTCACACGCAGCGGGATGTCGCTTTGTCGCAAGCCTTTAGCCGCGCGCGGATGGATCGCTTCCATGCCCAGATTGGACAACTGGTCAGCCACGTCATAATTGGTGCGACCGATTGGTACCACGTTGTCGGCACCGGCCAGACGCGGGTCCGCGCTGCTGAGGTGATATTCCTTGTGGATAATCGCCTCTCGCGACTGGGTCAATACGGCAATGCGGCTAAAGGTGATTTCCGAGTAACCGCGGTCGTAGATCGACATCAAACCATCGTGGCAGTGCGCATAGCCCGTTGCGATGGGCAGCTCCTGGCTCAAATCCACATCGGCCAGAGCACGCGTGATGTGCTCATCCAGCGAATAGTGCTTGTCTGCGTTCCAACCCGACAAATCGACAAAACGGGCATTGATGCCGTCACGTTTGAGCAGTGCGGCGGTGTTCCAAGCACTGTGCGCCTCGCCCAGGCTGGCAAGCATTTCGCGCACCGTGAGCAGATGGGTATCCAGCTCGAAATGACCATGCGCGCACAAGCTCTGCAAATCTGACAGGCAACGCTCAGCGTCATCGAGCCGTTCACCGATGAAGCCCTCAGCTCGGGTCAATTCATTGTTGTCGGTGAACAAACTGCGATTGATTTCGGTCATTTTCTGGCGCACCGCCGTGAGTGCGTCACGCCAATCCTGACCCTCGTCCGCATTGGCAAACAAACCGTAAACACCAGGGCGCCCAGTGTGTTTGCTTTCCAACAGCAGATCGGTCATCCCGCCATAGGCGGAGACCACAAAAATGCGCTGATACAGGTCGGCGAGACGACCCTGGTGCAGGATCACGCTGTCGCGCACCGCCTCGTAGTTACTCATCGACGTGCCGCCGATTTTTTCTACTGTGTGTTTTTTCAGTTGGGACATACCTTCCTCAGTCGAAATCCATGGCCAACGCTTACGCGTCGGCCACGGCCTCGGCTTCAAGTTCGTAAGCACCATCGGCGTTGTGCACTTCCTTGCCGTGCAACGGCGGATTAAACACACAGGCCATCTTCATCTCGCGGCGAGCGCGCAGGATGTGCTTGTCGTTTTTGTCCAGGATGTAAATGGTGCCCGGCTCAATCGGGTAGACCTTGCCATCGGCAATGGTTTCCACCTCGCCTTCACCGCTCATGCAGTACACCGATTCCAGGTGGTTCTGATAATGCAGGTGCAGCTCGGCGCCTTGGTAAATCGTGGTGATGTGGAAGGAAAAGCCCATCTTGTCGTTCTTGAGCAGCAAGCGGGTGCTTTCCCAGCCCTCGGAGACCACGCGGCGGTCACCTTTCTCGGCATCTTTGAGATTACGTACGATCATGTTGCTGTCCTTAAGTTACTCTGCGGCTTCAAAGAAATCGCGCTCTTCCGGCACTTCGTCGACCTTGGCCAGAACCTCGGCCACGCTTTCCTCGACGATCTTCAAACCAGCACGCAGGTTGTCTTCGCTGATGATCAGCGGGCACAACGTTTTAACCACATGGTCATCGGCACCGCTGGTTTCGATGATCAGTCCGCGACGGAAGGCCGCTTTGGTGATTTTCCCGGCGATCTCGCCATTGACACAGTTCAGACCCTGCATCATGCCGCGGCCGCGAGACGTGAAATTGCCTTCGCCATATTTTTCGGCGATCCGACCAAGATGCTCTTCGATGATGCGGCCCTTGGCACGAACTTCAGCAGCAAAGCTGTCATCCGACCAGAACTCGTTGATCGCCGTGGTCGCCGTGACAAAGGCCATGTTGTTGCCTCGGAACGTACCGTTGTGCTCACCCGGGCGCCACTGATCCAGCTCCGGACGCAGCAGCACCACTGCCAGCGGCAGACCGTAGCCACTGAGCGACTTGGACAGGGTCACGATGTCCGGCTTGATACCGGCTTCCTCGAAGCTGAAGAAGCGACCGGTCCGACCGCAACCGGCCTGGATGTCATCAACGATCAGCAGCACATCGTGCTGTTTGCACACGGCATCCAGGTTGCGCAGCCATTCCATGCTCGCCGCGTTAATACCACCCTCACCCTGCACGGTCTCAACAATGACCGCAGCCGGATGATCAACGCCGCTGCTTGAGTCACTCAGCAATTTGTCCAGGTAGGCCGTTGTGTCGATATCCTCACCCAGGTAGCCGTCGTACGGAACACGCGACACACCGTTGAGGCTGACGCCAGCGGCGCCGCGGTGATGGGAGTTGCCGGTCAGCGCCAGGGACCCCAGCGATACACCATGGAAGCCATTGGTGAAGGCGATAATGTTTTCGCGACCGGTGCAGTTGCGCGCCACCTTGATCGCCGCTTCCACGGCGTTGGTGCCGGTCGGCCCGGTGAACTGGACCATATACTCCAGATCACGCGGTTTGAGGATTTTCTCGTTCAGAGTTTCCAGGAACTCCCGCTTGGCATCCGTGTGAAGATCAAGGCCGTGAGTAATGCCATTCTCTTCGATGTAAGCGATTAGGGCTTTTTTGAGAATCGGGTTGTTGTGCCCGTAGTTCAGGGTGCCCGCGCCACCGAGAAAGTCGAGATATTGATTGCCATCCGTGTCGTACAAAAACTCGCCTTCAGCTTTGTGAAAAAGGCGCGGAAATGCACGTGCGTAGCTTTGAACTTCGGATTCGATCTCTTCGAAGATTTTCATGATTTGATTTCGCTCTGAATGGAAAAGGGACCAATGCGCAGCAGATGTTCGTCATCGTGCGCACCGTGAAAGTGCGTATCGCGGGTGAAGTGAACCTTGGATTCCAGATCGGCACCCTGGCGGCGGGCAAATGCCCGAAACAAAGCCCACGAGGCCTCGTTGTCCGGTGTGATGGTGGTTTCCAGGTAACGCAATGCGCTGAGTTCCGGTCGCGCAAGAATCGCGTTGATCATGCGGCCGGCCAGGCCACAACCACGCGCTTGCTCACCGACCGCGACCTGCCACAGGAAAAAAGTGTCGGGTCGTTCTGGGATGACGTAGCCGGATACAAATCCGACCAACTCACCATCCCGTTCGGCAGCCACGCCGGTCGCGGCAAAATGACTGCATTGCAAAAGATTGCAGTAGATCGAGTTTTCATCCAGCGGTTTGCACCGCGCCACCAGCTTGTGCAGGTGAGGACCATCCTGCGCGGTTGGTTTGCGCAGCACGATGTTGGAGGTCTCGGACTCCGGGCCTTTTGGGCTCATGCTTTTTTTGAGTATCTGCATCAGAACCACTCCGCCACACCATGGCTTAACGCGATGGGCATACGTCGGAGTCTGCGAGAGATCTCGTGAGGGTCAACGAAGCCGAAGCTTCTAAACTGCATGGGCAGTTGTACGGGGAGACAAATCTCCACCCGCAAATCGGAGCAAGGTCCGACGTCTGTACTGGCGCTTTGAGCGTAGCCAAACACCGCAGCCAAAATGGCTATCACATCATGATTCGGGACTCGAATCCGGTGCTTGAATTGTTCGAATACAGAGGAACTTCTTCAAGTAGGTGAGCAATGATCGCATAGACATGCAAAAAAGTCCAGAAAACCAACATTTTACGCTGCAACAAAGGTGACACATTTGCCACCCAAATGGCCGGGATTATTGGTTTTCAACAGGCTCAGAATGTCAGCAGGTCATCCCTCCCGAACGCAGGCTTTTTAGCATCCCGACAGGATCAAGTATCAAGGCCACCCGACCATCCCCGGTTACCGTCGCACCGGAGAATCCAATCAAATCCGTCAGCGGCGGCCCTAAGGGTTTGATCACGACCTCTTCGCGACCAATCACACTGTCCACAACCAGACCAAAACGGTCATTGCCGATGCGCATCAAAACCATATGGGCACGCTGAGGTACTTCGTCATACTCTCCGCACCAGGGCCCCAGTATCAAGACCGGCACGGGATCGTCTTCAAGACGATAGACCCAGCGCCCATCGACCCGTGTATAGCGCTGTGGATCGAACATCAAAACATCGTCCACGTTGGACAGGGGCACTGAAAAAATCCGCTGACCGGCGCGCACCATGAGGCTGGCCATGATGGCCAGCGTCAACGGCAAACGCAGTTCCATGGTGCTGCCTTCGCCCAGCGTGGAATCGATATGGATGCGCCCGTTGAGCTGGTCGATGCGGTTTTTCACCACGTCCATGCCAACACCGCGGCCAGACACATCAGAGACCTCATCGCGGGTTGAGAAACCGGCCATAAAGATGATGCGGAAACAATCCGCGCTCTCCATGCGTGCCGCCTCGTCTTGATCCAACACGCCGCGCTCCACGGCTTTGGCGCGCAGGCGATTGGGGTCCATGCCGGCACCGTCGTCAACGATGCGGATGACGATGTCATCGCCCTCTTGAGCCGCGGCCAGTTTCACCGTGCCCTGCGCGGGCTTGCCTAAGGCGATGCGCTGCTCCGGCGATTCGATGCCATGATCCACCGCATTGCGCACCAGATGAATCAACGGATCAGCCAGAGCTTCAACAAGGTTCTTGTCGAGTTCGGTGTCCTCGCCGATCAACTCCAACGAGACCTCTTTGCCCAACGAGCGAGCCAGATCCCGGACGATGCGGGGAAAGCGTGAGAACACCTTGCGAATGGCCTGCATGCGGATCTTCATCACCGCGCCTTGCAATTCGGTGGTCACCCGATCGATTCGAGCCGAAACCCGGGTGGCGTCTTCACCCATGGAGCTGCCACGCCCCAAGGCTTTGAGTTGGTTGCGCGCCAGCACCAGCTCGCCAATCAAATTCATGACCGCGTCCAAGCGTGCGGTATCCACACGAATCGACGATTCCACCGGCTTGGCAGGAGCGGCCGGCTTGGGTGCGGATGTTGATGTTGGTGTCGGTGGCGGCGCCGAAGGTTCAGCCAATTCCGGCTCGGGCTTTGGCGCTTCTGGTGTGGCCGCTGGCACACCGTGCATTTGATCCAGAAGAGCATCCAGATCGATATCATCCGGAACATTGTCGAGATCAATCGAAGTAGCGGGCTGAGTCTCTTCCGCGAGCGCGGGCGCGGGCGCCGCGCCTGCCAGATCGCGCAAACGCTCCAGCAACGCTGGATCTGCCGCTGGCGGCTCACCGCCCGCGCTCAAAGCCGCATGTTGCGCCTGCAACTGATCCACAGCAGCAGATAGCGCATCCACGATATCCGCCGTCAAGCTGAACTTGCGGCTACGCAAGCCGTTGCACAGTTCCTCGGACACATGGCACAGATTGACCAGGGGTTCGAGGTTGAGAAATCCGGCACCCCCCTTCACGGTGTGAAAACAGCGAAAGACCGCGTTGAGCAGGTCGGCATCTTCAGGACTCGCTTCCAGATCCACGATCTGCTGCCCAAGATTGGCAATCAACTCCTCACTTTCAATCAGAAAGTCCTGCAGGATTTCGTCATCCACGTTTAAATCCCCAAGTCCGCCAGCAAGGCATCGGCATCATCCTGGGACGCCGCCGGACGATCGTCCGTACGCCCAGCGGCCGGGCCGAGCAATTCATCTCCGTCCGGCTGCTCCAGAGTCGCCGGGCTCAGACCGGCCAGCTCCAGCATGTCTTTGAGGGTGGCATCAAGATTGCCCACCATGGTCATGACGCGACGAATGATTTGACCGGACAAATCCTGATAGGACTGCGCTTCATACAGCGATGACATGTTCTTACGCAGCAACCCGGTCCGCTCGATCAGTTGCTCCGCGTCGTCGCTTTGCGGCATACGTTGAGCAAGGTTCTGCAGCGCCACGATGTGCTCACGGGAATCCTCGACCAGATCCATGGTGCGGGTCGCGGCCTGTTCCGTCAGTTCGATAACGGCATCCAGACGCGAGCAGGCATCAGGAATTTCCGCCGCCGCACGGGCCAGCCGGCTGTCCAATTGCAGTGCGCGCATCTCCGCGTAGAGATCAATGGCCATTTTGCGAATGCCCTGCGCGAAGGCGGCAGTCTTGGCGGCATCCAATTCGCGCAGACCAAGCTCGACCTCACTCCAATCGCCACCGAGGGCCGCTTGGTGCAAGCTCTCGAGGCGATGGGCCAGTTGTTCGCGGTCCATTACTACGCCGCGGTCTGCAGACGCTGAATGATGCGATCGAGCTTTTCTTTCAACGTTTCGGCGGTGAAAGGTTTGATGATGTAACCGCTGACGCCAGCTTGCGCCGCCTCAACGATCTGCGATTTGTCGGCTTCGGCGGTGACCATGAGCACCGGCAGGTGGGCCAGCTCCGCATCGGCGCGGATCGCTTTGAGCAACTCGATGCCGGTCATGCCAGGCATGTTCCAGTCGGTCACCACGAACTGAATGCCGCCAGCTTTCAGCACCGGCAGCGCGGTCGAACCGTCATCGGCTTCCACTGTGTTGGTGAAGCCCAGATCGCCTAGCAGATTTTTGACGATGCGGCGCATGGTCGGGAAATCGTCAACGATGAGAAATTTGGTGTTCTTGTCCATGATCATGATCCTTGGTTACTTGTTTTCCAGTCCTGAAGCTTGCCGCGCAGACGCAGATGAGCCCGGCCCTGCAGCTGACAAACCCGTGATTCACTGACGCCCATCACGGCGCCGATTTCTTTGAGATTGAGGCCCTGGTCGTAGTACAGCGACAACACCAGCTGGTCGCGCTCTGGCAGCTCCGCGATGGCCGATGCGAGATCACCTTCAAACGCCTCATGCTCGTAATTCGCTTCCGGCGAATCGCCGGAACTGGGCAGATCGCTGCGCAGGTGATCACCGTCATCGTCGGAGTACTCCAACGGCAGGGCCTGACAGCGACTGGCATCCGCCAGTAAGTTGCGCAAGGACGGCATATCGATGTGCAGATATTCGGCGACCTCGCTTTCGCGCGCCGGACGACCCAGCTCCTGCTCCAGTTTGCGCATCGCCTCAGCGGCGTCCCGCATACCGCGATGGACCGAGCGTGGTGCCCAGTCGCCGCGTCGTAGCTCGTCGATCATCGCGCCGCGAATCCGGAAACCCGCGAAAGTCTCGAAGCTGGCGCCCGCCGACGGATCGAAATGGCCAGCCGCCTCCAGCAGACCGATCATGCCCGCCTGGATGAGATCGTCGAGTTCGACACAATCGGGCAGACGCGCGGAAATATGCAGCGCGATGCGCTTGACCAGCGGGGCATGCTGTTCAACCAGCAAGTCTGCGCTGGGCAAACTGGCCGTGCTGAGATACTCCGCCGCGACACTCATGAGGCCACAGCCACAGCAGGGCTGATCATACGATCAACGAAAAATTCGACATGCCCTCGTGGATGTGTAACGGCACGCCAGTGGGATACGGTTTTGGCCAAATCACGGAAGGCCATGGCGGCCGGGCTGCCCGGCCAGATCTGTGTCACCAGTTGCTGGCGCTGTATCGATTGACGCAAACGCTCATCAAACGGCACATGGCCCAGATATTCCAGATTGACGTTGAGAAAGCGATCGGTGACACGCAAGAGCTTGGCAAACAGCTGCTGACCGTGCATCGAATCACGGCTCATATTGGCCAGAACCTGAAAGCGATTGAGCTGACGATCGCGCGACAGGACTTTGATCAATGCGTAGGCATCGGTGATCGAGGCCGGCTCATCACAGACCACAACCAGGACATGGTCCGCCGCTTGGGCGAAGGTCAACACATTGCCGGCAATGCCCGCCGCGCTGTCCACAATCAAGGTGTCGATGGGCATATCCAGATCGCTGAACGCGTGAATCAGGCCGGCCTGTTCCGTAGCGCACATTTCCGCCAGACGGGTGTTACCCGACGCGGCGGGAACAATCAGCAGTCCTTGCGGCCCAGTCACGATGCTGTCCGCCAGATCGCAACGCCCTTCGAGCACGTGCCCGAGATGAAAACGCGGCTGCAAACCCATCAACACATCCAGGTTGGCCAGACCAAAGTCCGCATCCAGCAACAGCACGCGCCGCCCTGCCGATTGCAACGCGAAAGCCAGATTGGCCGAGACACTGCTCTTGCCGACCCCACCTTTCCCGCTGGCCACGGTAATGACCTGGGGCCGGGTATTGTCGTTGCGGCGCTCCATCGTGGACGCTTGGTGATAATCAAGCACAGGCACGCAGATTCTCCGGCTGGCCGGCGCGCCGGCATTGATCCAAAGCCCGCGCCACGAGATCGTGCGCCCGAGCAACATGCAGATCTTCAGGGACCTGCTGACCGTCGGTGGCATAAGCCAACGGCAGCGACTGCCCCGCAATGAAATTGAGCGCCTGACCCAACTGCCGCGTTTCGTCGAGCTTGGTCAGGATCAAACAGTTCGGCCGCGCTGCTTCAAAGCGTCGCGCCTGCATCGCCAAATCCAGTGGCGCGGTCGATGCCGACAAACACAGCGCACGATGAATACGTTGCTGCGGCAGCAAACAGGCGAACTGTTGATGCAGTTTGAGATCACGCCCGCCGACACCCGCGGTGTCGATGACGATGAGCTCCTGCGGTTGGCGCGCGGCCAGAATGTCACCGAGCTCATCAGCCGCCTGAATCCGATGCAAAGGCGCGCCGAGAATGCGCGAGAATGCCGCAAGCTGTTCTTGCGCACCGATGCGAAATTCGTCCGTGCCCACAAACTGCACGCTGCCTTGACCGAAACGCAGGATGTGACGTGCCGCGAGTTTGGCAGCCGTGGTGGTTTTGCCCACCCCGGTTGGCCCCATTAAGGCCAGCGCGCCACCGTCGCGCAGCAATTCATGACGACCAATGGGCAGCGCCGCAGCCAGGGCCTGCAGGCCCGCCTGTCGCGCCGCATCGGCTTTCAGGCCCGTCGGCATGGTCTTGAGCAAGTCTTCGACCCGCGACGCCGCAATCCCCATTCGGGTCAACAAAGCGTAAGCCGCCTGATGTCCCGGACAGTTCGAGCGGCATTGCCCGGCAACCGCGTCCAAGCGATTCTGCAGCAGCTCCTGCATGGCTTCCAGACGCTGCTCCATGAGCATGAAGGCATCACCACCGGCCGACGCGCCAGACATGCCGGCAACATCAAACGAGGCCGCTGGCGATGCCTCATCATTGCGATCGGCCAAGGAACCCGACCCCTTTCGTGATGCATGACGAATAAGCGACTCGTCGTAATCCACCGCAGCGACCAGCTCGATGCCGTCGGCGGTTTCATGAGTCGACAAAATGACAGCATCCGGGCCTTGTTCCTGCTGCACGGCGCGCAGAGCGCTGCGCATGTCTCGTGCGCTGTAACGTTTGATCTTCATTGATGTTGTGCCTCTTGTTGAGCCCTCATGGCGCTATCCGCTCAGGCCAGCGAGCCAACAACGCGGATACGCTGCTGCTCGGGCATTTCGCTGTAGGAGAGGATGTGCATGTCGGGCAAGCTGGGCCGCAACAGGCGCGACAGCCAGCCTCGCAAGCCTTCCGGCACCAACAGCACGGCCGGCTCTCCGGCTTGCTGACGAGCTTTCAGATTGCTGCTTGCCGATTCATGCATGCGTTCAACCACTCCGGGTTCCATCACGTCGTTCCTAGCCGCGTCGTGCAACATCCGTTCCAGAGACGGCTCCAGCGTCATCACTGGAAGCTCTTCAATACGTGGAGCGATGCTTTCGAGAATCTGGCGACGCAAAGCGCGCCGCGCGGCGGCTGTCAAAATGTCAACGCTGGCGTCGGCAGCGGCAACATCGGCCAACGCCTCAAGTACGCCACGCATGTTTTTGACGGGGATACCCTCACTCAGCAGGTTTTGAATCACCCGCACCAAGCTCGCCAGCGGCAGTTTCTTCGGCACCAGGTCTTCCACCAGACGCGGTGAGCTTTCTGCCAAGCGATCGAGCAACTGCTGAGCATCATCGTGACCAAACAATTCCGATGCATGCTGCTGCACCAAATGCGACAAATGAGTTGCCACTACGCTGGCGGGATCAACCACCGTGTAACCCTGAGCTTGAGCCGCACTGCGCTGCGCCGGCTCGATCCACCACGCATCCAGACCGAAAACGGGATCCGTGGTCTTGATACCCTCCAGATCGCCGAATGCTTGCCCCGACGACAGCGCCAGCTCACGCCCCTGATGCAAAGTCACGCGGGCCAAGGTGCTGCCGTACAGGGTGACACGGTATTCCGTGGGGGCCAGATCGAGTCGATCACGGATGTGCACGGCCGGCACCAGAAAACCGAGATCTTTGGTCAGCTTGCGGCGCACCGCCTTGATGCGATTCATAAGATCGCCGCCCTGACGGGTATCAACCAAGGGAATCAAGCGATAGCCCAACTCCAGACCCAGCGGGTCTTCAGTTTCAACGTCATGCCAACCCACTTCCGCAGGCGTCGCCGGTTCGGCGTGTTGATCCTCTTCAGCCGCATCTTCACTGGCACCTTGAGCGTTCTGGCGCATGCGCCACCAAGCCAGGCCAGCACAGCTCGCCGCCAAGAGCAGAAACGGCATGTTGGGCATACCCGGGATCAAACCCATCACCCCAAGCATGGTGGCGCTGATCGCCAAGGCGCGGGGCGAGCCAAACAGCTGCCCCATCACCTGCTCGCCAACGTCCTGGGCCTGCGACATACGGGTCACCAGAATCGCCACCGCCGTCGACAGCATCAAACCCGGCAACTGCGCCACCAGGCCGTCACCAATCGTCAACAAACTGTAGGTGCGACCGGCATCAGCCAAGCTCAACCCATGTTGGGCCAACCCGATGATCAAACCGCCGATCAAGTTAATGAAAAGAATCAGCAAGCCCGCCAGCGCGTCGCCGCGCACAAATTTGGAAGCACCGTCCATGGAGCCGTAAAAATCGGCTTCATCACGCACTTCTTCGCGCCGTGCGCGCGCTTCATCATTGCTCAGCAGACCGGCGTTCAGATCCGCATCGATGGCCATCTGCTTGCCCGGCATGGCATCCAGGGTAAAGCGTGCGGAGACCTCGGAGATCCGCTCAGCACCTTTGGTCACAACCACGAAATTGATGATTGTGAGGATGGCAAAAACCACCAAACCGACAGCGTAGTTACCGCCGATCACAAATTCACCAAAGGCCTCAATGACGCGCCCGGCGGCACCAGAGCCTTCGTGCCCATGCAGCAACACCACGCGGGTCGACGCCACGTTGAGCGAGAGCCGCAACAGCGTGACGACCAACAAAATGGTGGGAAAAACAGAAAATTCCAGCGGTCGACGCACATAGACCACGGCGAGCAAAATCGTGATCGACAACGCAATATTGAAGCTGAACAGAAGATCCAGCAGCAACGGCGGCATCGGGATCACCATCATCCCGAGTAAGGTCATGAGCAGCAGTGCCGCACCTAGACCAGGCGTGGTCAGATAACGGGTCAGAGTGTTTGCGGTGAGTAGCTGGGTCACCCGGTTGTTCCGGCGGCAAGACTGCGCCGCAACCTGCAAACTCCGGGCCGTGACGGCAAACCGTCACAGCCCTTATTGAAACTGGCGTGTCGCGTTAACCTTTGTTTGGCAGTGCTGTCACGCTGACGTGCCCGAACAGTTGCTCCGCGTTGTCAGCCTGCCAGCCGCGCACAACCCCAAATCCTGCGGCTAACAGCATCGCCGCCAAGAATATGGCGCCCAGCCCATTGAAGTGCCGCACGGTAAAGGTTTCACAGGCCGTCAAAGATGTTTCTGAGTTCATTTAAGGCAACCTCCTTATTGTTCAAAAGATATATTAAGGCAGCTTCCTTATTTATCAAGAGCCGTGAGTGAAATGTTCATGCCGCCGACAACATGGCTCGATGCAAATGCTCCTCGTGAACCCGTCAATCACGGCACAAAGACGGCATTTTCAATATGATGTGCTGATGCACGGATGGCGGAGATAAATGAAAGCCCGAAACACCCCGGCCCGAACAGAACGCAGCGCGACCACGCGCAATAAAATCATTCAGGTCGCCGTCAAACTGTTTGCCGAGCGCGGTATCGAAGGCGTTTCGTTAAACGACATCAACAAAGCCGCTGGCCAGCGCAACAAAAACGCCACCCATTACCATTTTGGTAGCAAGGAAGGATTACTTCAGGCCATCCTGGATAAACACGAGCCTCCGATCGCCAAGCGCCGTGATCAGCTGCTGGATGAGTTTGAAGCCGACGGTGAACTGAGCTTGCGCAAAGTTCTGCGCGCGGTGATGCAACCGATGGTGGAAAAGCTCGACGATCCAGATGGTGGGGCCGACTTTGTACGCTTCAGCGCGCATCTGGTGATCACCCACACCATGGCCGCATTGCATCTCAATGCGCCAACCTTTCGCATCCATTCCGTGGAACGCATTGCCCACGCGCTGGATCAACAACTCGGCCCCATGACGCCGAGTATCAAATTTCATCGAGGAATTATGCTCGGTGTGTTTCTGACCCACGGCTTGGCTGAACATTCACGCTTGCGTGACACAGCAACACCTGGCGCAGACATCAACAAGATGACGGAACTGTTCGTCTCGAATCTGGAAGACTGCCTGACCGCAATGATGCAGGCGCCGGTTTCAGAGCAAACCCGCGCCTTGCTGTAACCCGAGATTTAGCCGGTCACCAGTCGCCGCAAAGAACGAATGCGATTGAGCAGGCCGCTGGCCAACGGCGGGCTCTCGGGCTTGGGCTCGACTGGTTTTTGCACCTGATAGCGGCGGCTCAATTGCTTGTGGCGTGCCATCCGACGATGCTGATTGATCGCAGACGCGACGGTGATCTTGGTCTGCGTCTCGCGTAACGGCTTGGTGATGAAGCGATAAATCTGGCCCTGATTGATCAGTTCGATGGCCATGCCCGCATCGGCCCGCGCCGTGACGACCATGGAGATCAATTCCGGATTGTGTTCCTTGAGCGTGCTCAGCAAGCTCACCACGGACTGGTTCTGCACGCGGGTATCGGTGATCACCACACCCACCGCTTCACGCTCCATAATTTCGATCGCGCCTTCGATCGTCGTGGCCGCCACGATCCGATACTGATTTCCCAGCATCTGTTGGATTGCCGGCGCCACCGACGGATCTTCGTCCAACACCAGCGTCGCCGGCAGATTGGACACCGCCTGCCCATCCTCGCCCGATTCCCCACGTGAGAGCTGAATCGCTTCGCGGGTGGTGTGTGACGCTTCCACAGCCTGGGCCACGGTCGCCTTGAGCTCCTTGTTGTCCCAGGGCTTGTTCACAAAGCGGAAAATCTCGCCTTCGTTGATCGAGCCGATGATGGCATCCAGGTCGGAATAGCCCGTCAACAAAATGCGCATCGCTTCCGGACGCAAATCTTTGGCCTCACGCAGCAGATCCACGCCGGTCATCCCGGGCATGCGCTGGTCACTGACCACGACATCCACAGTTTCCCGCTTGAGAAACTCGATCGCCTCGTTCGCGCTGTTGGCGAAGAACATCTGGTAGTCGCCGCGAAACAGCATGCGCATGGTGGTAAGAATGCGCCGCTCGTCATCTACGAACAGAACCCGTGCTTTTTCCGTCTCTGACATTTTGACCTCAAACTGGCTTATGCCGCGGCCGCAACCGCGTCATCGGCCGTCGCAACATCCGGTTGCTTCAATGGCAGCCAAACGCTGAACTCGCTGCCTTTCCCTTCAATGGATTTCACATCAATACTGCCGCCATGATCTTCAATGATGCGGTAGATGATCGACATGCCCAGCCCCGTTCCCTTACCCACCGGTTTGGTGGTGAAAAACGGCTCAAAAATATGCGCCATGGTCTCTTCACTCATGCCACAGCCGTTATCGAGAATGCGGATGCTGACCCCCTCATTCAACGGGCTGGTATGTATGAAGATGCGGCCTTCATCACGCCCCGCTACATCAATGGCCTGGGCCGCATTGGTGATGATGTTAAGAAAGATTTGATTGAGCTGCGAGGGCGAACACTCAATTTCCGGCAATTCACCGAAGACCTTCTTGACCTGAATGTTGCCCTTGAGATGGTTCTGACCAATCTTGAGCGCCGATTCGATGCCTTTGTTCACATCGAACAGGTCATCACGTGAGCGATCAACGCGCGAGAAATCCTTGAGACTGGCGACCAGTTCGGCGATCTGTTCAAGTCCGTGATCGGTATCGCCAAGCAAGCTGTCGAGTTCATCCAGCAACTCACCGGTTGCCAAATCCTGATCCAGGGCAATCGCCATACTCAAAGCCTCCGCAATAGCCTCCTCAGAGGCGGCCCCATTGGCGATCATCTGCAGTGCTTTGCTTTGTTGGTCTGTCACCGTGCGCACTTCGGCGAGCGAGGTCTTGACGATGTCGGCATTGCCCCGGGCGTAGCCCAAAGGCGTGTTGATCTCATGTGCCACGCCCGCAACCATCTGGCCCAGCGAAGCCATCTTCTCGGACTGAATCAGCTGCGCTTGTGAGTTCTGCAACTCCTTCAGTGTATGGCTGAGATCACGGGTGCGCTCCTCAACCTGCGACTCCAGCGTTTCATTGGCTTTGTCCAACTCGATGAAACTGCGGCGCAATCGCAAACCCAGCCAAGCCAAAATCAGCAGCAACACCACGGCGTAAGCGACCAGGTACTGCCGGTATTCCGCCGCTTCCGAAACGCGCGATTCATGCCACTGGGTGTAGACGTCGTTGAGGCTATTCAGATCCTGCGCGGTGGGCGCGTCAAAGAATTCATCCAGCCGCTCGACCAACTCACGCTTGTCCGCCATAACCGACTTGATCGCAAACTCGAGTTGATCCACCGACTTGGCCAGTTCCAGCTGATCCGGGGCGATCGACGCTTTTAGGGTCACCAGTTGCGATTGAATCCCATCCAGCAAGCGCTCCTCAGGGTTGGTCGCGATAATCACCGCCATCGCATCCGTTTGCAGGCGACTGAGCAGCTGATCAACGTTGCCACCTGTTTCAACCAAGTTCTTGGATTGATTGATGTACAGCGGTACTGCATCCGCGCTGCGAATCAGGCGCTGAATGATTTGGGAGGAGCGGATATCAAAGTCAAACGCAAGCACGAACTTGTCGCCAGCCGTGGCCAGAAACTGATCCAGCGCTTTATCGATCGCTGGCGCCAACCCGCGTAGCGAATTGTCACCGCTATCGATGTCGTCCAAAGCGTCACCGAGGCTGGTGATGATTTCAGACTTATTATCGCTCTGCAGCTGCAAAGACGACGCTCGGTTCAACGTCATGGCACGGTTCAAGGCCACGTCCAAGTCGTTGATATTCTGTAACGCCGCCAAGCGTTCCAAATGCTTTTGGCCATCGGCAGCCTGGGTTTTTTGAATCAGGAAACCCAAACCGCCTAAAGCTGCAATCACCAGCACCAAGCTGAAAAACAGCTTCACAAACTTCATAACACTCCCCTGTTTCCCCGGTGTCTGCCGTTTGGTCTGCGCCGGCCCGACATGTTGGCCAAGCGCATAGCTTGCAGTGTAGACGAATTCACCACTTCATCCATGCGGAGCAGATCAAAAAACCTCGCTACCACAGACAGTTACACTCCGATAAATCGACGATCTGGCGCAAACGGACGATTTGCCTGCAACGCGTGGCGCTAAGCTGATGACGGAGACACCCAAGGATTTACGACATGCCAGCATCACTTGAACAGCGTCTTTATACCCTGGAAGCCAAAGACGCCATCCGCCAACTCAAAGCCAACTATCTGGCCAGTTGCGACGCCAAGGACCTCCGCGGCTTCCGCGCCGCATTTATGGATGGCAAAGTCGACATCGACTATGGCCCCATCGGTTGTTTCGATAATGCCGACGATCTGGTCGCGATCTTTCAGCAAATCGCCTGCCACCCGCACATGCTGGAGTGGCACCACGGCAGCAATCCGCAAATTGATTTGCTCACCCCGGATCACGCCACTGGACGCTGGAGTCTGCAATACCAGCTGATCAACACCCAGGACAACACGCTGACCCAACTGGGCGGTGAGTACGAAGATGAGTACCGACTAACCGATGATGGCTGGAAAATCTCCGCCACCCGGTTTTCACCGCGCACCACCCTGGTCCTGGCCCTGCAAGGCGACACACTGAGCTGTCCGTTGATGGGCGCTCCGCCAGCGGCCGCGTAAGGCAGAACGATACTGCGGCGCGAGATTTACTCGCGCAGCTTTACGAACAGCTCGCCGTCGCGCACTTCGATCAGGTCAACGCCATCGGCGAAGGCCTGCCAGAAGCCGCCCTGGGCGCCGAATTTCTCAACCAGATCGACATTCTTGAGATTACCCAACCACGCATTGGGCAACGGCACACCCCAAGCACTCACGCCCTTGAGCACGATCACCGGGCGCTGCTCACGAAACGCCACCTCCAGGCCTGCATTCATGCGCAAGGTCTGGCCGCCCAAAAATGGGAAATCCGGGTCCAGTGGCAACACCAGCCGAGCACTGGCCAGTTCATCTGACAGATCAATCGCCAATTTGCTCGCCAAGTCGGTGTTCTTGGCCAGCAACGCATTCAGCTCACGTTCCTTGAACCGCACTTCGCGGCTGGCCCCGTCCTCGGTATACGGCTGTGGCTGCAACGGCGTCTCCGATGCCACTTCGGGATACGCATCGTCCTGATAGCCCAACGCGCGCAACTTGAGATTGAGTTCCGCTTTCTCTGCCGGGCGCAATTCCACCGGCTTTAACTGCGATGGAAATAGCCACCATTTGGCCGCCAGCCCGGCGACCAACAAAGCCAACAACATCGCAGCAAAGACAATCAGAAACAGCTTGCAGCCGGACCGTTGTGGCGCAGCAGTTTGAGCGGGGTCAGCGGCATCCATGGTGTTCACTCAGACGATCAGAGACCTCTATCTGACCACAAGCAGGCTGCAGGGTGCGAACTTGCCTTCAGGCGATCAAGCCACGCTCGCGCGCCATGGTCAAGGCGGCATCTTCGATCATGTCTTCCTGTCCACCCACCATCTTGCGCTTGCCCAGGTCGATGAGGATTTCCCGTGCGGGGATGCCATATTTCTCTTCGGCACGCTTGGCAAACAACAGGAACGAGGAATACACCCCGGCATAACCCAAGGTGAGTGCATTGCGGTCGATACGGACCTGGAAGTCCATGATCGGGGTGACCAGATCCTCGGCCACATCGGAAATCTTGAACACATCCACGCCGGTCTCTATCCCCATGCGCTCGCACACCGCGACAAACACCTCCAACGGCGTGTTACCGGCACCCGCACCCAGACCACCGCAAGCGGCATCAATGCGGCGAGCGCCCGCTTGCACCGCAGCAATGGAGTTGGCGACGCCCATGGACAGGTTGTGGTGACCGTGAAACCCAATTTCGGTTTCCGGCTTGGCTTTGTCACGCAGCAGGGCGACACGAGATTTCACATCGTCCGGCAGCATGTAACCCGCCGAATCGGTGATATACAGACAGTTAGCGCCATAGCTTTCCATCAACAGCGCCTGCTCGACCAACTGTTCGGCCGGAATCATGTGCGCCATCATCAGGAAGCCGACGGTATCCATCTCCATCTTGCGACCCAGCGAAATGTGCTGCTCGGACACATCCGCCTCGGTGCAATGCGTGGCCACACGGATGGTGCTGACACCACAGTCGTAGGCCATGCGCAGGTGATCCACCGTGCCGATACCCGGCAACAGCAGTGCGGAGACTTTGGCCTGTTTGAGGCCAGGGATGACCGCGCGCAGATACTCTTCGTCGGTTGCCGCCGGAAAACCGTAATTGACCGACGCGCCGCCAAGACCGTCACCGTGGGTGACTTCAATCAGTGGCACACCGGCCTCATCCAGGCCTTGAGAGATCGACTTCATCTGCTCGATGGTGATCTGGTGACGCTTGGGATGCATACCGTCGCGCAGCGACATGTCATGCACTTTGATCTGGGTTCCTTTCAAATCCATGCTGGTGTCCTCAGGCTGCCGCCGGTTCGAAGTTGAGTCGGCCGGCGAGCATTTCTTCGGCGAACATTTCCGCCGTGCGCGCCGCCGAAGCGGTCATGATGTCGAGATTGCCGGCGTACTTGGGCAGGAAGTCGCCCAAGCCTTCGACTTCCAGGAACACCGTCACCCGATTGCCGTCAAAAACCGGTCCGTTCTTCAAGGTGTAGCCGGGTACATATTTCTGCACCTCGGCGATCATGTCGTGCACCGACTGGGTGATGGCCGCCTGATCAGGCTCGTCCTCGGTCAGACAATGAATGGTGTCACGCATGATCAAAGGCGGATCGGCAGGATTGATCACGATGATCGCCTTGCCCTGTTTGGCGCCGCCGATTTTCTCCACCGCGCCCGAGGTTGTGCGAGTGAACTCGTCAATATTCTTGCGGGTGCCCGGCCCCACGGATTTGGATGACACCGTGGCCACGATCTCACCGTATTTCACTGGCTGCACCCGCGACACCGCGTACACCATCGGTATGGTCGCCTGGCCACCGCAGGTCACCATATTGACGTTGGGTTCGCGCTTGCCCGCATGCTCGGCCAGATTGATCGGCGGCACGCAGTAGGGTCCAATCGCCGCTGGGGTCAGATCGATCATCATCACGCCCAGCGCGGTGAGTTTGTCGGAGTTGTCCTGGTGCACGTAGGCCGAGGTCGCATCGAAGGCAATCTTGACCTCGTCGTCCAGAACATGCGGAACCAAGCCGTCCACACCTTCATGGGTGGTCTTCAGCCCCAGGTCACGGGCCCGCGCCAAGCCTTCGGATTCCGGCTCAATGCCGACCATCCAGACTGGATTCAGAAGCTCGGAACGCTTGAGTTTGTACAGAAGATCGGTACCGATATTGCCGGACCCGATAATCGCGCAATTGATTTTGCTCATGACAGGTTCTCACTCCGCGGTGGCGCGGACTTAATCAACGAAGCGAATCGCGGCATCACCGATGCCTTCGATTCGCAGGGTGTATTCATCGCCAGGGGCAATCGGCAACAGCGGTGCCAGCGAACCCGACAAAATCAGCTCACCAGCGAGAAAAGGAATGCCGAACTCGCCCAGGGTGTTGGCCAACCAGGCCACGGCGTTGGCCGGATGCCCCTGCACCGCACTGCCCAGGCCTTCAGCGACCTGTTCGCCATTGCGCCACACGGTCATCGCAGCGGCGGCCAAATCCAGGCTGCGCGGATCGATACGTTCATCACCGACCACAAAAACACCGCAGGAGGCATTGTCCGCCACGGTGTCCTGAATCTTGATTTTCCAGTCATCGATACGCGAATCGACAATTTCGAAACACGCGGAAACGTATTCGGTCGCATCCAGCACGTCGTCAGCCGTGATGCCGGGACCACGCAGATCTTTGTTGAGACGAAACGCGATCTCACCTTCGGCACGCGGCTGAATCAGTCGCTGCTCAGCCAAACTCACGCTGGCGCCGTTGGTCATCTCCATCACATTGGTGAGAAAACCGAAATCCGGCTGGTGCACACCGAGCATGTCCTGCACGGCTTTGCTGGTCACGCCGATTTTCTTGCCGACCACGCGCTCAGCTTCGGCCTTGCGACGCTCCAGCATGCGCAGAGAAATGCGGTAGGCCTCTTCTATCGAGAGGTCGGGGTGGCGACTGGTCAATGGCGACAGAGTGCGGCGCTCACGCAAAGCTGCAAACAGCTCATCGCCCAAGGCGGCGATCAATTCCGGGCACAGGGTCATGAGTGTTTGAGGAAGTCGATGCAGCTGCGATTGAAGAAGTCCTGATGCTCGACCATGACCCAATGTCCACACTGGTTGAGCAGCACCATCTTGCAATCACGAATGCCCGCGGCCACCTTCTGCGCACCCGAGAGAGGATTGAACTGATCGTTCATGCCCCAGAACCCCAAGGTTGGGCAATTGATTTCGCCCAAGCGCGACTCATAGTTGGGCACCCGCATGGTCGACAACACCGTCGACGGCTGCAGCGCACACACGGCCACGCGCTCGTTGACGACTTCGTCACGGACCTGGCTGGCATCGAACAACTGAAAACCGAGCAATTTACGCATGCTGTCGTGGTTCAGAGGCCCCTGCGCGAACAAGGCCATCATGCGTTTGATGCCTTCCATCTCAAAGTAGGCTTCACGCTCTTCCACACCACCTGGCGCCATCAAGATCAGCCGTGACACATCGTCGGGATGGGCTAAGGCATAGCCGAGCGCAATCGCGCCACCCAGCGAGTTCCCCAGCAGGGTGACAGGGCCCAGGCCAAGCTCAGCGATAAAGGCATGCAAGGTTTCAATGAAAAAATCATTGATGTACTGCGCATCCCCGGGTTTGTCCGAGCGCCCGTAGCCCGGCAAGTCAAGCACGATGCAGCGGTACCCGGCAGCAGCCAACTGCGGATAGTTCATCTTGAAATTGCTGTAACCACTCGCCCCGGGGCCACTGCCGTGGAGAAACACCACAGGCTGCCCCTGCCCTTCGTCCTGATAGTGAATTCTCAGGCCATTGGCAGTGACGTAATGGGCTTCCGGGATCGGTAATTCGGACATCGGCGAGCAGCTTCCAGCAGTTGAACGGGCACAGCGCAACAGCTGTGCGCAGCGTTGGCCATTGTTGGATTTCGCCGGTTTCACAGCTTCACCCAATTGGACTACGGTCCAAACGGACCACGCGTGGCCGGAATTTGGCGCTAAGCTTGTCCAACTTAGAAAAAAATTGGGCGCCGTAGCGCCTTGGAGACCCATGAACCTGCTCAATCCACTCGACGCGTCCTTCGTGCGCATGGAAAGCAAGCGCACGCCCATGCATGTGGCGGGGCTGATGATTTTCCAGCTACCGGATGATGCTCCACCCGATTATCTGAGTGAGTTGTTCGCCTTTATGCGCACCCGACCGGTGATCAACCCGCCCTACAACTGGCGCCTCAAGCAGAGTCGAAGCGGGCGTTTGTTGCCGCAATGGGAAGAAGCCAAAAACATCGACATCGATTACCACCTGCGCCACTCCGCCTTGCCGCATCCCGGCGGAGAACGCGAGCTAGGGGTTTTGATCTCGCGCCTGCATTCCATTCCCATGGATATGACCAAACCGCTGTGGGAATGCCATCTGATCGAAGGCTTGGAGAATCGCCGTTTCGCGGTCTACCAAAAGGCCCACCACAGCGCTGTGGATGGTTTCACAGCGATCAAGATGATGAACAACTGGCTGTCCGACGAGCCCGATGAAGCCACCGATGCCGGTCCATGGTCTCTGACCAGCCCGGCGCGCAAGAGCTCGGTGCCGAAGAACGTCAACGCCAATGACATGGTCAAGAACGCACTGACGATCAGCGGCAAAAACCTGCAAGGCTCGGTCAAGCTGGTCAAAAGAATGCGCGAAATGGCGCGCACGGCCGACAACCCGCACGGCGGCCTGCCGAATCTGATGGAGATCCCGCGCACCATCTTCAATGGCCGCATCACCAAGCACCGTCGCGTCGCCACCCAGTGGATAGAGATGGATCGCGCTCGTGCGCTCAGCAAGGATGGCAACACCACGGTGAACGACGTGTGCCTGGCGATTCTGGGCGGTGCACTGCGGCGTTATCTGGATGAGCAAGGCGTACTGCCGGAGAAAACGCTATACGCCTCTGTGCCTATCGGCCTTCCGCACCTCAACGACAAACCGGGCAACCGCGTGGTCGGCTTTGTCTGCCCGCTGGGCTCGCATTTGGCCAACCCGGCAGAACGCTTGAGTTACATCAATGCCACCACCTCGGACACCAAAGCCAAAATGGCCTCCTTGCCAAATGAGGCCCTGAACCAGTATTCGGTGATCGGCATCGCACCGATGTTGCTGGGCCAGCTCACCGGCCTGACCCAGCAACTGCCGCCGATGTTCAATCTGACCGTGTCCAACGTGATCGCAGCGAAGAAGCCGCTGTATTTTCGCGGCTCGCAAATGGAGGCGATTTACCCGGTGTCACTGCTGTTCGACGGCCACACCCTGAACGTCACCATTGTCGGTTATGCCGACAAAATTTCATTCGGCATCGTGGGCTGCCGCGGCACCATTCCCAATCTGCAACGTATAGCGGTGTATATCCGTGAGTCGCTGGATGAGCTGGAAACGGCGATGGCCAAGCCAAAACCCAAGCGCAAAACCGCCTCCGTTCGCAAGACAAAGGCCACGGCAAAAGCATGACAGCATCAGCGCAAGTCGTTCTGATCACGGGGGGCGCGAAAGGCGTCGGTCTGGGGATCAGCCAAGCTTTCCTGGCGCGCGGTGACACCGTCATCATCACCGCACGCAATACCCCGGAAAAACCCATATCGGTCGACGGCAACAGCGCCGAGTTTGTGGCTGCCGATATCCGCGATGCCGATGCGTGCACGCGTTTGCTGAATGACATCGTGCAACGTCATGGTCGTCTCGACGTGCTGGTCAACAACGCCGGCGGCTCACCGTTTGCCATGGCCGACACCGCGTCACCGCGCTTTCATGAAGCCATAGTCCGGCTCAATTTGCTCGCACCGCTAAACCTGGCTCAGGGTGCAAATGCACAGATGCAGAAACAAGACGGCGGCGGCGTGATTATCAATATCGGCAGCGTCAGTGCGGACCGTGCTTCCCCCGGCACCGCAGCGTACGGCGCGGCCAAAGCCGGGCTTTTGAATCTGACCCAGTCGCTGGCCGTCGAGTGGGCGCCGAAGGTGCGCGTGGCCGCGGTGAGCCCCGGTCCGGTACTGACCGAGCAAGCTCATCTGCATTTTGGCGATGAGGCGGGTATCGCTGCGGTGGCCAGCACCATTCCGATGCAGCGTCTGGCTGAACCATCTGATATCGGCAACGCTTGCGTGTGGCTGGCGTCCGCATCGGCCAGTTACATTTCTGGCAGTAATATCGTGATCAACGGTGGCGGCGAACGCCCGGCATTTCTGGACAAAGCCACCGTCAATAAAAATTAAGAGCACGCGCTTCATGAGGAGACACCATGCACAACGCGTCTATCCGCCGACTGATTCTCCTGGCTGGCGTTCTAAGCCTGCTGGGTTGCCGCACCTCGCAGGACCCGGTGCCTTTTCCGGACGGCGGTGACACACCTCCCATCGCCGACACCGAGCGCGTCTGCAACGATCACAACCCGCTGAAGAACGCGTACTTCGGCGATTTGCACGTCCACACTGTGTATTCGCTGGATGCCAACACCCAAGGCACCATCATCAGTCCAGATCAGTCCTATCGTTTTGCCAAAGGCGCAACGCTGGGCATTCAGCCCTACACCACCGAGGGCGAGCCGCTGCGTTTTGCTCAACTCAGCCGACCACTGGATTTCGCCGCCGTTACCGATCATGCGGAGCTGTTTGGCGAGGTGGAAATTTGCACCAACCCTGACTATCTGCAGTACAACGCGCCGGAATGCGTGTTTTACCGACAATCGCCAGAAAATGCGTTCTTGTTTTTTAACTTGGTCGCGGTCGGATTACCGGACTTGTCGCAAACGCCATTGGCGGCGCTGCCCATCATCAACTCTCTGCCGCTGATCGGCGCCGATGGCACGGTGCCGCGACTGCCGTACTGTGGCCTGGGCGGCACGCAATGTCTGGATGCGGCGCAAACACCGTGGAATGACATTCGCAAAGCGGCCGACACCCACTACGACCGCAGCGATGACTGCCAATTCACCACCTTCGTGGGTTACGAATGGACCGGCGCACCGCTGTCCAACAACCTGCACCGCAATGTCATCTTCAAGACTTCACAGGTGCCAGAGTTACCGCCCGCATTCCAGGAGTATCCGGAACCGGAAAATCTCTGGAGCATTCTGGACGAGCTGTGTCAGCTGGAAAACGATTGTGAGTTCCTGACCATTCCGCACAACTCCAATCTCAGCGCCGGGCTGATGTTCGACCCGGTCGACAAGAATGGCGATCCCTACACCCGCGCAGTCGCCCAAGCGCGTCAGCGCAACGAACCGCTGGCCGAGATTTACCAACACAAAGGGCAGTCCGAATGTTTAGGCACCAGTGGCCCGGGCGCAGAAGATGAGCTTTGTGGTTTTGAACTGCTGCCCTACAACAACCTGACCGGCGACCGCTTCGGTGGTGTCAACACCGGTGAACCGGTCGAGCAGGACTTCCTGCGCGAAGCCCTCAAAGACGGTTTGCGCTTGGAACTGGAGCTTGGCGTCAACCCGTTCAAGTACGGCTTCATCAGCAGCTCCGACACCCACCTTGGCACCCCAGGCCTGACCAACGAAGACAACTTCCCCGGTCATGGTGGCGCGGGCGCCGCTGCCACCGACGAAGTGCCTCCGGGACTGACTGACTTGGTCGAATACAGCCCCGGCGGCTTGGCTGTGGTGTGGGCTGAGCAAAACACTCGAACCTCCCTGTTTGAGGCGCTCCGTCGCAAAGAGGTTTACGGCACCAGCGGCACCCGCCCAATCGTCCGTAGCTTTGGCGGCTTTGATCTGCCGGATGACCTGTGTGAGCGTGAAGATTTCGTCGCCGCCGGTTACCAGAATGGCGTCCCGATGGGCGCCGATCTGCCGCCTGCACCAGCTGGCAGTGCCGCACCCAAAATGGCGGTCTGGGCGATGGCCGATCCACAACCCGACACTCAAGATGCCGGTGTTTTGCAGCGCATACAGATCATCAAAGGCTGGCATGACGCCACCGGCAAGCACGAACAAGTGTTTGATATCGCGGGCGATGCAGACAACGGTGCCGGCGTCGACATGTCCAGTTGCACACCGACAGGGACGGGTTTCGCGGAACTCTGTTCAGTCTGGCAGGACTCCAACTTTGACCCCGCTCAGCGCGCGTTTTACTACGCCAGAGTGGTGGAAAACCCAAGCTGCCGCTGGTCGTCACGCCAATGTCTCAAAGCCGGCATATCCTGCGCCGATCCCTCTGCCGTGCCCGAGGAGTTCGCCGCCTGTTGCGACGACACTTACCCGCGCACCATCCAGGAACGCGCCTGGACGTCACCCATTTGGTATAGCCCGCAAAGCTGACCGTATCGATTTTTATGCGTTCTATCCTGCGCCAACCGGCCCTGCACTTTGTCCTCATCGGCATCGCGATCTGGCTGTTCTCCTGGTATCGGGATGATCTCGCCAGCCGCCAGGTGGATGCCCCAACAGCACAGGAAATCACCGAGCTGGTAGCCGACTGGAGCAGCCGCAGTGGGCGCATCGCAGATGCCGAGGTGCGGGACGCGCTGGTCCGCGAGGAAATCGAGCGGCGCATGCTGTTTGCTGAAGCCTTGCGACTGGGTTTGCACCTGCACGACCCAGTGGTTCTCGGACGGCTGTATCAGGACGCAGTGTTTCTTGGCATTGATGCGCCGCAGGATGAGATGATCGATACCGCGCTGGAGCTGCAGTTGCACCATGGCGACGATCTCATTCGCCGCCGCATGGTTGAACGCATGCGCACGCTCAGCGTCGGCAGCATCCCCCGCGCGACGCGCGAAGAGCTTCAATCGGTTTTCGATGCCCACACAAGCAACTGGACCCAGCCAGCGCGAGTGAGCTTCGAACACATCTACCTGCGCCCGTCGGATTCTTCGCAAAATGCGTGGGCCGACGCCAAAATCCGTGCCGATCAGATGCTGCAAGACGGGCCCAACGGCGCCACAGACGATCCTTTTCTACACGGGCAAACCTTCGACAATATGACCGCGCGCCAGCTTAAGGACACTTTTGGCGGGCAGATACCCGACGCCTTAAATCATCACCCTGAGCACGAATGGTTTGGCCCCGTAGCCTCACACTATGGCTGGCACCTGCTGCGTATCAGCCGTCGCGAGCCTGAGCGTCCGGCGAATTTTGAACAGGTGCGTGTTGAAGTGATGGCCTTGTGGGAAGAGCAGACCAAACGGCAACGTTTGGCGCAGTACCTGCAACATCTGCGTGCACGCTACCGGATCAACAGCTGATGCTTTACCGCGCCTTCATTCTGCTGATTTTGAGTTTGTGCAGCAGCCCGCTGTTGGCTCACAAACTGGCCCCGGCCCTGCTCGACCTCACCCCGCAAGACCAGGCTGAGTATCAGGTGCTTTGGCGTGTCGGATTGCAGACAGCTCCGATCACACTCCGCTGGCCGAGTGACTGCGTTGCCGCAGATGGCTCACTCAGTCGAACTGGTACAGCACTGGATCACCATTACATTCTGCAATGCACCTCGCCTCTGGATGGTCGGGTTGTGTCGGTTGAGGGCCTGGAAGCCGCCCGGACCGCAGTACTCATCCGCGTCAATGAAGCCGAGTCGGTCAATCAATCTCTGATCACCGCGGCCGATCCACAGCATCGCTTCACCGCTCATAAGGCTCCGCGTGGGGTGGTCATTGAATACCTGTTGCTCGGCATCGAGCACATTTTGATTGGCCTGGATCACTTGCTGCTGGTGCTCGGCCTGTTTCTTATCACTCAGGGTTGGCGCGCCCTGGCCGCCAACGTAACCGCCTTTACCCTCGGGCACAGCATCACATTGGCGGTGGCCAGCCTCGACATCGTCCATATGCCCGGTACCTGGGTGGAACTCACCATCGCACTGACCATCCTGATGCTGGCTTTGTCGCTGAGTCGTCGCCCCGTTCGCAGGCTCGGTCATCAGTGGGTGTTGTTCAGCGTTTTCGGGCTTGTGCACGGTATGGGCTTTGCGGGTGTGCTCGGCGACATCGGCCTGCCACGACAAGATCTACTGACCGCGCTACTCGCCTTTAACCTGGGTATCGAAGTCGGTCAGATCGCCTTTATTGCAGCACTGGCAGGGTTTTTCGCGCTTGCGGCGCAGATCCACACTCAGGTCAATCGCGCGGCGCAAAGCTTCGCGATCTACAGCATGGGCGGCCTCTCCTGCTTCTGGTGTATCGAAAGAGGGCTACTGCTCTTGAAATAATTGTTGCGGCGCACAAATTGAGTTATGATACCCCTATATTGTTGCGGTGCAGCATCATGAAATTATTGATTTTACTAAGCTTTCTTGTCACGCCAGTGTATTCCTTTGCAGCCGCGGAGTCGGGTGATGCCGCTTCGGTCATGGCCTGCATGAGGGACAACTTGCCTCGTCGCCTGGAAGTTGAAGAGTTTGTCGTCCTGTCCTCGACACAGGATGGCGCTCGCGAGACGCTCGGCGGTGAAATTTTCTTCACTCGCGAACGCATGAACGGTGAACTGGGCCGGGCCCGCGCCATGATGCGCATCACCCAACCCGCGGCGCTGCGCAACTCGGCGTATCTGATTCTGGAAACCGATGATTACGTGCGTGATGGCATGTTCGTTTACCTGCCAGCGATTGCACGTGTGCGACGGGTCAGCGGCGAAATCGCCGATGGTCGCTTGTTCGGCACGGATATCACCTACTACGATTTCAAGCAGATCCGCAGTGCGTTTGGCGATATGAACGCTCAGTACGTGGGTAAAGACACGGCGCAGGGACGCCCGGTTCACACTTTGAAATTGGTGCCCGACCAGGGCGTCAACGCGGGCTACGATCATCTGATCGCGCAAGTGGATGCACAGACCTGTCTGCCGTTGAACATGTCGTTCTATGAGCAAGGCCAGCTGATCAAAGAGGCGACCGTGCCAGCCAATGCCATCGTGGCCGATGGAGATCGCTGGTATCCGGCAGAGTTCACGCTGCGTGATCTGATCAACCACAGTCAGTCGACCCTGAAAACCACCGGGTTCCGCAGCGACGAGCAATTGCCGGAGCGTCTGTTCCATCCGGCCAGCTTCTATCGGACGCACTGAATTTCACCGGCAACGTCCGCAATTCAGCTCACGTCCGCACCGAAAAAAGCGCCATAATCCGTAACGCCGTTTGTTGTGGGTTATGGCGTGAATACGCCCGATCACGGCCGCCTTGCGCGGCCGTTTTCATTTGCGCTGTGCAGACCGTGCCTTTCATCCCTATGGACGAGGCCGCGCAACAGCACTGACCGCAGGATCGTGTCTCAACAAAAATGACGAGGAGACACACATGGCGGATACGGATTTCCCGACTGGCGCCGTGCTAGTTTTTGGTGGCAGTGGTGGTATCGGCCAGGAAGTGGCCAAATCCTTCGGCCAGGCGAGTAGCAATGTCGCGGTCACCTACCGCAGCAAGAAAGATGTCGCAGACCGTGTCGTCAGCGAGATCAGCGCCCATGGCGTGAAAGCCACCGCACATGCCACCGACGTCACCGATCCAGCCCAGGTCAAGGCAGCCATCGACGAAGCCATCGCCGCGCATGGGCGTATTCACACTGTGGTGTTTGGCGCAGGCCCGGTGGTCGAGCAGGTGTTTCTGGGCGAGACCACACCGGAACTGTGGCGCCGCTCCATCGAAACCGAATCGATGGGTTTCTTCAATGTGATGTCGGCGATGATCCCGCATATGCGCGATCAGGGCGGTGGCTCCTTCGTGCATCTGGGTTCAGCCGGTCACCTGTGGTGGCCGCATAAAGACGGTTTGTCGGTCGCGCCCAAAGCGGCCAACGAGGCGCTTATCAAAGGCATCGCCAAAGAAGAAGGTGTCCACAATATCCGCGCCAACTCGGTGCTGGTCGGGGTGATAGAAGCGGGCATGTTCCTGCAACTGCTTGAACGTGGTGTGTTTGACGACGCCTGGATCGCGGAAACGCAGAAGCTGCTGGCGCTCAAACGTTGGGGCAAGCCCCAGGATATTGGGAATGCAGCGGTCTTTCTTGCCTCCAACAAAGCCAATTACATCACCGGCCAGCAGATCAATGTGTCGGGCGGCTTCGGGGTCTAAGCCAAGCTGGGCGGCGCTCGCGCTGAGCGCCGCGCTCAGTCCTCTGACGGTCCAGGCGCAGAATGACGAACTGGATGCGTTGTTCGGCCCAACTCAGACGCCTGCGCCAGCCACGCCATCCACTGCGCCCGCGGCAACGCCGGCGTCGATACCCGTGGCCGACGAGACGCCACCGGTGGTGACGCGCGCTGCACCGGCCGCGCTGGAGGAAATCATCGTCACGGCGCAGCGCCGCGAGGAATCCTTGCAGGACACGCCCATCTCCATCGCGGCCCTGGGTCAGGACGAACTGAGCATCGGCGGCATTGATGGATTGGCGGATATTGGAGCGAGTGTACCGTCGCTGCAGATTGAGCCATTTCCGACCAGCAACGCCACCCTGCGCTTTTACATTCGTGGCATGGGCATCATTGACGCTCAAATCACGCAAGATCCTGCGATTGGCGTCTACGCCGACGGCGTTTACATCGCACGTTCGACCGGCACCGCGTTCGATGTCGCAGACCTGGAGCGCATTGAAGTCCTCCGCGGCCCTCAGGGCACGCTGTATGGACGCAACACGATCGGCGGCGCGATCAACCTCATCAGCCGCCGCCCCAGCGTAGAAGCGACCAGCTTCAGCCAGGATGTGACCCTCGGTGATCGCAATCGCATCAAGCTCAAAAGCACTTTGAATGTGCCACTGGCGGACAACCTTGCGGTCAAAGTGGCTCTGGCCGGCAGCCAGATCGACGGTTATGTCGAAAACAATGGCCCAGGTGGCGACTATGGCGACCGTCGCAGTCTCTCGGGACGCTTCGATTTGCGCTGGTTCCCCGCCGAAAACTGGACCTTCGATTACAGCTACGATCGCAGCGAAATCGATTTCTACAACTATCAGTACCAGGCCGTGCTGACGCCAGAGGGCGACAAAGGCCAGGTCGAGCTGATCAAACGTGAAGCGCAAGCCCAAAGTCTATATAGCGACCGCCGCCTTAATGCGCTGGCAACCGGCATGCCGCTGGAAGAGTCCGGCACGCTGATCAACGGCCACGCCATCACGCTGCAGCGTGCTTTCGAGAATTTCGATCTGAAGTACATCGGAGCCTATCGCGACCTCAAAGAATCGTTCTATACCGATCTCGGTGGTGGCGCCGGCTCCACCGCCTATCGCCTGGATACACACCGCTACGAGGGCCCCGCGGCGACCAGCCTGCAAGGCAGCCCAACCCCGCTGGTCATTCCCTATGTGGCCCAGGACCAGTGGTCGCATGAATTACAGATCGTAGGCTCCAGTCCTGCTGGCCACATCGATTATGTTGCCGGTGTGTTCTGGTTTGAAGAATCTGCGGTGGAGGATTGGCAACCCACGGTGCATCAGTTCAGCGCAGCGGTTAACCCGCTGGCCACCACACCCGGGTTGGGTGAACTGGTCAGCGCTCTGGGGCCAAGACTGGTTGCCTTCAACCGCATATTCAACGAAATCGAGAACGAATCCAGCGCTGTTTTTGGCCAAGCCACCTGGACCCCGCAACGTTGGGACCAGCGCCTGCACCTGACCTTGGGCTACCGCTACTCGCGCGACGACCGATTCGCCCGCAAAACCAAAGAAGCGCCAACGTTTGTAGAGATTAATCAGGGCGGCCAAGGCATAGGGATCGACTTGGGCAACCCTCTGCCTTTGCCCGGTAATCCTCTGACTGACCTGATTCTCGACAACGTCTCACTGGCCGGCGCGGACACCTTTGACGGTGTGGCCGGACAGATTGATTTCAGCGACAGCTCGTTTTCTTTTGTCAGCGCGTTTGACTACAGCGACGATTCCAATGTGTACGCCAAATACGTTGAGGCTTACAAAAGCGGCGGCTTCAACACCCGCGATCCGCACATTGATGGTGACAACGAATACGGCTTCGGTTTCGGCGACGGTTTCGACAAAGAGAAGGTCCGCAGCTGGGAAATCGGTCTCAAGAGCCTGCTGTTGGATCGCCGTCTGCGGCTGAACACCAGCGTGTTCTACACCGATTACCGCGACATGCAGATCAACTTCATCCTCGCCGGCACGGTCTCCGACACCAAGACCACCAATGCCGGAAAAGCACGCATGTGGGGCCTGGAAACGGATGCCAGTCTGGTTCTCAGCCACGACTTGCGCCTGAGCGGTAGCTACGCCTATCTGAACGCCGAAATCACGGAAGTGATCGATGCACTCAATGGCGAAAACGTCGCTGACCAATATCAATTCAACTCCGCTCCAGAGCACTCTCTGACGGCCAACCTCGACTGGACCTTCGCTCATCTTGAGCGCACCAGCCTCCGCCTCAACCTGGGATATCAATACACCAGCGCGCGCGAGGGCGGCGCCAACGCCGGCGCACCGGTCGATCTGCCCGCATTTGACTTGGTCAACCTCTATCTCGGTGCCGACCCGATGCCGCTGGGTAGCTGGCGGATCAGTGGGGGACTTTGGGTGCGCAACGTGCTGGATAGCGATCACGAAATCAGCGCCATCGACAATCTACCGCATGCCGATCGCGCCGTTCTGTGGAATGAGCCACGGACTTATGGGCTGGATATTCGAGCCGAATTTTAGAATCTGTTCCTTCAAATGGACGAAGCCACCGCATCAGTGCAGTCCGACACTGAGCACCTGAATGAAAGGAAGTACCTCATGGCCGCCGTTATCAAATCGCCCTCAACCATCACACCTCTGCACGAAATTCAGGCCAAAGCGCCGCCAGAGCGGTTCGCGCGTGGCTGGCACTGTCTTGGACTGGCGGAAGATTACAAAGATGGCGAGCTGCATCGCCTGGAAATCTTTGGCACGCGCATGGTGGTGTTCCAGGGTGAGAGCGGCCAGCTCAATGCGGTGCAAGCCTGGTGCCCGCATATGGGCGCTGACTTATCACTGGGTCACGTGGAAGGCGAGTCCATCGTGTGCAAATTCCACGCCTGGAAATGGAACGGTGACGGCTCCTGCGCCGGCATCCCCTACGCCAAACGCGTACCGCCGAAAGCACGCATAAAAACCTGGCCCACCTGTGAGGTCAACAAGTTCCTGTTTGTGTGGAATGACCCGGAAGGCAAACCACCGATCGAAGAACAGGCCATTCCCGAAATTGCCCAGGTCAACGATCCGGAGTGGGCCGATTGGTCCGTGGTCAAGTGGAAAATCGACATCAACTGCCGTGAGCTGGTGGATAACATCGCTGACATGGCGCATTTCATCCCAGTTCATGGCTCCACCGATGTGGTCTACTTCACCAATATCTTCGAAGGTCATAAAGCGACCCAAATCATGGTGGGTGAGAATGAACGCCTGGGTGGCAAAGGCAACTACCTGACCACCATTGCGACCTACTTTGGCCCCGCGTATCAGATCACCCACATGTTCGGCGAGATGAACGGCATGCCGGTGGAATCGCTGCTGATGAACTCACACACGCCGATCGACAAGGACAGCTTCGAGTTGCGCTTTGGCGTGCTGGTCAAGAAATTCCCCGGCATGACTGACGAGCAATGCAACGAGATGGTTCAGGGCTACGTGGACCTGACCAACAAAGCCTTCGGCGAAGACGTGGAAATCTGGCACAACAAAGTTCGCGTCGACAATCCCATGCTGTGCGATGGCGATGGCCCGATCTACCAAAACCGCCAGTGGTACGAACAGTTCTACCAGGACGTTACAGCGGTTGACCCCAAGCTGCGCGAACGTCAGGTCATCGAAATTGACCGCGGTCTGGACGATAAACCGGCTATCCACCACGCGCTGGAAGATTGATCAGTATCCAATAAGAAAAGCCCGCATCTCGCGGGCTTTTTTGTGCCTGACAAGACCAAGGCTTATGCTTGGCGCGGGGACAATTCAATACGACACCATGGTTTACATCGATCCACGCAAACCACGCCCGCTCGGCCAGAAAGGACGCGCTGCCAAGGCCCGCGAAATGGCGCGACAACGCGCCGCCGAAGCACGTCGTCAAAAATTTCGCCTGATTGTCCACGGCGCCATCATCAGCCTGGGGATTTGGGGCTTTCGCCATACCGATCTGAACAGCGATGATCCGTTTGAATCGGTCACCCTGGTGCTACTCGACATCGTTTTCTGTATTTATCTGCTGCTGTTGGTGTTCATCGAGTCTTGGAATCGCACCAAGTAAACCGCGAGCTATTCCGCGCGCACCCAGCGAAGCAACAGATATCCGGCACTGGCGCAGCCGGTCATCACCACAGCCATAGGCACCGCACCATGGCCACCAAAATGCCCCACAGCCGCGCTGACCAATCCGGCGATACCAAACTGCATGGTTCCCATCATGGCTGAGGCCGTGCCCGCTCGGTCTCCGAACGGGGCCATCGCGGCAGCTGTCGAATTGGGAAACGTGAACCCCAGGCACGCCAGGCACAACCACAAGGGCGGAATCACTCCCCAGACGCCACCGGCGCCGGTAACGGCCATCACGCTCATCACCAACGCAGACATCGAATAGGTGCCCAAGGCGTAACCCAGAACGTTCTGAGCACGAAAGCGAGCCAACATCGCCCGGTTGATCTGAGAGGCCAAAATCAAACCAAACGCATTTGCCCCAAACAGCAACGCGAATTGCTGGGATGACAGCCCGTACCCTTCGATAAAGACAAATGATGATGCGGAGATGTAGGCGAACATACCCGCCTGAGCAACACCACCGGACAAGGCATACCCCATGAACCGCCGGTGGGTCAGCACGTGGCGGTAGTTGACCAGCGCACTGCCCAGGCTCAAGGCCCGCTCACGTCGATGCAAGTCCAGAGATTCCGGCAACACCAACGCCACCAAAACCGTGCACAGAGCGCCAAACAGTGCGAGCAATACGAACATCGCAGGCCAATCGAACCAAGTCAGCGCAACGCTGCCGACGAAGGGCGCCAGTATCGGCGCAACCCCCATCACCAACACCAGCAGCGACAGCACCCGCGCCATCTCCTGCGGTGAACACAGATCGCGCACTACCGCACGCGCGATCACCATGCCAGCACAGCCCGTCATAGCCTGAACGAACCGCCAAAACACCAGCACCTCGATCGTGTGTGACATGGCGCAGGCCAGAGAAGCCAAGGAATAGCCCCCCAGCCCCAGCATCAAAGGTATGCGACGACCGAATCGGTCACTGATGGGACCATACAGCAGCTGCCCCAGGGCGATACCGGCGAAAAACGCAGCCAAGGTGAACTGCACCGCTGCGGCATCGGTCCCGAAATATGTTTGGAGTCGCGGAAAGGCTGGAAGATACAGATCAATCGACAAGGGCCCGATGGCCACAACCGCCCCCAGAACCAGAATCAAGCGCGCCGGAACCACATCGTTCTCCCAAGATTTATCCCGCAATCGACCAGCTTAACACTGCCTGCCAACGCACCCTGTAAGAATGGGCTACACACGTGTACTTCACGCTTTTTTGACGCATTTGCAGGTGCAATACGCCGCATACTTCAAGCCCGGCCTGGACCATGCTCAGCCCTCTGCACAAAGCCCTATTCGCCGCCGTCACTCTGAGCGGATGCTTTGCTGCCCAAGCACTCTTCATTGATGCTCAGGACAGTGCCAACGCCGCACAGATCGAACAGTTAACCAGTAGCCTCGCACTGTGCCCTGAGCTGTCAGCGTCGGTAGCCGCAGCGCTTGATGAGCATAACGGCCTTCTTCCACACAGCGTCACGCAACAGCTGACCGACGAAACGCGTCAGTGCGAGCGACAAAGGCGTAATTTGCCAGATACCGCACGCGGCCAATTGGCATACGCCGCGCTGGCGGCGCTGGCGCACGAGCAAACCACCAACGTGCAAACAAGCGCCACCGACAACACCGGGCGCGTGGAACTGCAGCTCAAACTGTCGACTCAACTGCGACACTGATACCCACAAAAAAGGCGGGCTCAAGGCCCGCCTTCTAGAAGACTCTGTTGTCTGTCGCTGGCTCAGGGGCCGACGTTCTGGATACAGACACCGTGGACATCGAACTCATCCAACAGGGCCAAGAACGACGACACTTCGAACTGAATCTCATCATAGTCAGCCGTGGGATTCACGCGAATCATCGATTTCGATTCGTCACCCAGCAAGCCGAGCAGATCGAGCCCAAGCACACCACCAATATTCGCGAAGGCCTCCACTTGCTCCCCTGAACGGTAGGTGCGAACGGTCACGCCGGGCAACAAGTCGGCGAGCAGAAGATCAGCCTCCGGATTCGAGACGATGAGCGCAATGTCACGTCCCGCCAAATACGGCACTTCGCTGCGACGTTCGTCCAACACGGAGATGGCACCTCGCGCATCCAACAAGCCTAGCGTCAAATTGATGCTGCCAGCGGTGTTCAAGTCGCCATCAATCACCCTGCCAGGCGTGCCAATGGAACACCCCAAACACAGTGGCGATACGAACGTGCGATCCGGCTGGATCACAGGGCCCGCAATCGCAGGATCGCCTGTCGACACCAGCGGTTGGAAGGCCTCACCCGCGGCGCAGGACACTTCAGTCAACTCATCACACGCATCACCAATTCCGTCACCGTCGGAATCGCCCTGCTCAGGGTTGGGTACATTCAAGCAATTGTCGGTGTCGTCGACCACACCATCGCCATCGGCGTCACGCTCACAGGCATCACCAATGCCGTCGTTGTCAGCATCCGCCTGATTCGGATTGGCAACTAGCGGGCAGTTGTCAATGTTGTTGTCAACGCCGTCACCATCGCGATCGTCATCGCACGCATTGCCAAGACCGTCGCCGTCCGTATCCGCCTGGAACGGATTGGGTACGGTGGGGCAGTTGTCAAAGGCGTCGAGCACGCCGTCAGCCGCCGGATCACCCGAGGCGTTAACGTCGGAGTCGTCGCAGACATCGCCACGCACCGCCAGATTGGCGTCAGCCAACTCGGCCGCTTCGTCGAAGTTGGCCTGATCGGTATTCGGGACTTGCGGGCAGTTGTCGACTGCGTCAGCCACCATGTCGTTGTCGAAATCCGAGCAGGCGTCGCCCTGACCGTCATTGTCACTGTCTTCCTGACCGGGATTGGCAGTGAACGGGCAATTGTCGAGATTGTCGTCGACGCCGTCATTGTCATCGTCCGTATCACAGACATCACCAAGACCATCGCCATCGCTGTCGGCTTGACCAAGGTTGGTAACGCTTGGGCAGTTATCTACGCTGTCCAGAATGCCGTCGGAGTCACTGTCATCGCAGGCGTCACCACGACCGTCGTTGTCTTGATCACCTTGCCCGGGGTTCGGGTCAATCAAACAGTTGTCGACGTCGTCGATAACACCGTCGCCATCCTGATCCCCTTCGCAGGCGTCACCAATGCCGTCCTGATCTGCATCACCTTGCGCGGCGTTCGATACGAGCGGGCAATTGTCGGCGCCGTCGTTGACGCCATCCTGATCATCGTCGGGATCACACACGTTGCCCAAGCCATCGCTATCCAGATCCTGCTGATTCGGATTGGAGGCATCCGGACAGTTGTCCACCGCATCCACGATCTGATCACCGTCGGTGTCATCGCAGACGTCCCCGGCACCGTCCGAATCGCGGTCAGCCTGACCCGGGTTTGGAATTGACGGGCAATTGTCCGTGCTGTTGCTCACCCCATCATTGTCGAGGTCATTCGGGCAGGCATCACCAACACCATTGTTGTCACTGTCTTCCTGACCCGCATTCGGTGTCAGCGGGCAATTGTCCACACTGTCCAAAACACCATCGTTGTCAGAATCGTTATCACAGGCATCGCCAATGCCGTCGTTGTCGGCATCGCCCTGCAAAGCGTTGGACACGCTCGGGCAGTTGTCCGCACTGTCGAGAACACCATCGTTGTCACTGTCCTGACATGCATCACCGATGCCGTTGGCATCCGAGTCAGCTTGGGTGGGGTTGCTGACCGTGGGGCAATTGTCATCCGCGTTGGCGACACCGTCTGCGTCTGAGTCGCCCTGCTGAGCACAGGCATCCCCGATACCATCGTTGTTGGCATCGGCTTGATCCGGGTTGGCAAACGTCGGGCAGTTGTCGCTGACGTCGGCGACACCATCGTTGTCGTCATCGGCGTCGCACGCATCACCGATGCCATCAGCATCGCTGTCCGTCTGCAAGGGATTGGCGACCGACAGGCAGTTGTCAGCACTATCAACAATGCCATCATTGTCACTGTCAAATTTGGTGCCAGCACCAATCACTGAATCGTCAGATGAACACGCCATCAGGACAACGCCCAACAGCAGCGCAAGTAACGTGCGCGCGTGCGTGTGTTTGAATTCCATTCCCCTACACTCCTAAATACCCTTAGAAAGCCACCTGTTCGGATTCTGGCATGGCTTGCGCCTTGCAGCTGGCCCGAAAAAGATAAGCCCAGTCATGACCAAACGAACTGGAACCACCGACGGTTCCATCCTGGCTGACCATTGATTTAACTCACAAAATGCCTGCAAGTCAGGCTGTTACCCCACATAATTAATGTACTAATACCAGATTATCCGACGGAAGTCATGCCAACCGCACAGTAGCTACGGCTTGGGGCGCCATGGAAAACCAACATCGTCTGCTTTTAGGGGCACGAATGGCGGAGAGGGAGGGATTCGAACCCTCGAAGGGCTCGCACCCTTGCCGGTTTTCAAGACCGGTGCATTCAACCGCTCTGCCACCTCTCCGTCGCTGTAAGCGTTTTCGCGGGGTGCATTCTACCCATCCCATCGGTGCAAGGTGAAGCGCCAGCCGCAGACAACACGATATACTGCGAAATTCCATGAATGAATGTGTGTCGATGCCGGGTCACCTGCGCGTCGGGCTTGGCGACGTCATGCCCGCAGCCAACGAATATCTATTGAGTCAGGTGCAGTTCTCGACAGACCCGCACCAACCCTCAGCCCCTGAGCGATGGCCCATAGGGCTGGAACGCCTGCATGGCCCCACCTCCGAGAGTTGGTTTGTGGATTCCCCAGTCCAAACCCACCATCACGATGGTTTTGTTATCCAGAATTCCTCGAAGTGGGCTTGGTTGGGATGTGAAATCACGTGCAGCGATAACACGGACTTCTCAACCCTAGCCGATGACGTTTTCACGCGCCTGCACCAAGCCTGCGAAACATTCGGCAAAACGCATATTGCGCGAATCTGGACCGTCATTCCGGACATCCATCGTGGCTCCGGGGACAAGGAACGCTACAAGCAATTCTGTCTGGGCCGGCATCACGCCTATCAGACGCTCGGTCTCAGTTCATCGCACTACCCCGCCGCGACCGTCATCGGCGGTCATACCAATATTCTTCGCTTCCACGTCCTGGCCAGCAGCGTCCCCGTAGAACCGATAGAGAACCCGCGGCAAACTTCAGCTTATGAGTACCCTCGAGAGTACGGTCCACGCAGCCCTTCTTTCAGTCGCGCCATGAAGCTACCCAGTGGAGACACATTGGTATCCGGCACTGCGGCCATTCGTGGGGCCGAGAGTTGCCACCCGGAGGACACCACCGCTCAGATTCAGGAGATTGCCGAAAATCTCAACAGTCTTGGGCGGGCTGCGCAAACCTCACCATCTGCGCCTCTGAAATACGCCCGCCTTTACCTGCGCAACCCGCAGGACCTTGAGGCACTGCAGGCCAGCAGCAAAGCCGCATGGCCCCAAAGCACTGAATGGCCGATATTGACGGCTGACATCTGTAGAGAAAATCTCCGCTGCGAGATCGAAACGGTATTTCCCGCATGAACCCTTTTGAACAACCCCCATTGACGCCCCTTGCATGGCTACAAAGCTGGCTCGACGATGCCCTCGAATTGCCACTGAACGAGCCGATGGCGATGAATCTGGCCAGTCTCGACGAGCACGGCGAGCTCAGCAGCCGCATCGTGCTATTCAAAGGCTTCAAAGACGAGGACATTTGCTTCTTCACCAATTACAACAGCCGCAAAGGCTCGCAACTGCAACACCACTCCCAAGCCGCTCTGTGTTTCTGGTGGGACGCGCTGATGCGTCAGGTCCGCATTGAAGGTTCCTGCGAAAAGCTGCCTGCTGCAGATTCCGACGCCTACTTCGCCTCGCGTCCCCGAGGGAGCCAACTCGGCGCCTGGGCATCCCAGCAAAGTCAGCCCGTTGAAAATCGCAACGCCCTCGAAAAAGCCTATGCGGAACAACAGCGACGCTTCGCCGATGGTGACGTCAGCCGCCCACCGCACTGGGGTGGCTATCGCTTTCGCATCTCACGCATCGAATTCTGGCAAGGGCGCGACAATCGATTCCACGATCGCGTGGTGTTCACGCGCCAAAGCAATACAAGTTGGCAACACCAGCGCTTGCAGCCCTAAATAAAAAAGGCCGACAGTCGTCGGCCTTTTTTATTGCTGAACTGGTGCCCGAAAGAGGATTCGAACCTCCGACCTACTGATTACGAATCAGTTGCTCTACCGACTGAGCTATTCGGGCGTGGGGAGCGGGATTATAGAGACTTGGGCGCTAAGCGCCAATATTCGAGATCTCGTTTTGCACCCACGAGACACTCCATGTCCGGATCTCGGTCTTTTTCCCGCATTAGTAATGGAGACCATCGATCAAACCATTGACGGGAGAGACTCATGAGATCAGGACAAGCAGGATTTACCTTCATTGAATTGCTGTGCGGCATCGCCGTGGCCGCCATACTGATCGCAGTCGCTGCGCCTTCCTATGGAAAACTCATTGCATCGAACAAGCTGGCCATCTCGGCCAACGAATTGCTCGGTGCTACGCAACGCGCGAGATTGCAGGCGATCAGCCGCAACCTCACTGTGACCTTTTGTGCCGGCACCCCTGATGAAGGCTGCCATGGCGACTGGAGTCAAGCACAGTGGATTAGTTACATTGATGCGGACGCCAATGGCCGGTTCGACGGCAGCGACACATTGCTCGAAACCTCAACCTTACCCCGCATCAAATCCATGCAGTTATCCGCAAATGGCCCTTTCAACCGGAGCATCCTGTTCCGACCACGAGGAAACGCCACTTGGCCAAGTGGCGCATTCGCCGCGGGACGACTGCGAATTTGCGTCCCCGGCAAAAACTTAAAAAGCAATGAAATCGTGTTGATCGGCAGCGGGCGTACCGTCTTGGAGAAACGCGACTTCAATGACGACTGCCCCGTCCTGTAAGACGAATATCAAGCCGCTGTCAGCTACCAGCAATGCGCTTCACCGCCAGAGCCACTGGCGCCCTTGACCCCGGTATTGGTCAGACTCAAAGTCGCGCATTGGGTATCCTGACTGGCTTGATGCCCTTTGGGCACGGCCTGCAGCGAAAAACTGTTCACAGCGACCGCAGCCAGACTGTAGGTGTAGTTCTCGCCAGTATTCTGAGCAGTTGCGCAATCCAGAGCAGGAAGCGCAACAGCGGTGCCGCTTGCATCTTCGTCGTAACGCATATTGGTGGTGTAGAAGCGCTCCATGAAGGTCGCAAAGTTGGACAGGCAGGCACGTGCCGCCGCCCGCTTGGAACGCATCACGGAGTCGGTGTATGCCGGGTATGCAATAGCGCCAAGGATCCCGATCACCAACACCACGATGACGATCTCCACCAGGGTAAAGCCTGCCTCACGGCGCGCTGTATTTGTGCTGCTCATATTAATCACTCCACCACCAGTTCGCGCCAAGACATTCGCTGAGTGGCGCCTGCCGTCCCCGCCGTCGCGATGCTGCTTGTGGTTGCGTCATCAAAGCTGACCAACATGACATTCCCCACGAAGATCGGGTTATTCGGAATAGACGAGAAACCCAGGCCGCCGACTATGGCGTCATTGAGCTTGTCGTCATCATCAAATTCACCGTCACCGTCTCGATCGAAGAAAGTCTCGCCCGGGTTCGCACCCGTGAACGGATTGACCGCCATGATCCAACCACGCCCGGAAGGATTGCAAGGATCCGTGGACCCTGGAATTCGGGTGACACCAAGCAACAAAGCGCCCTGGAATTGATTTGGAGTAATCATGCGCTCACCCTGCCCCGAGGTACCGGGCGGCACCAGCGGCATGAACCAGCCAGACTTGCCGACCATTTCGCCACTGTCTTCCTCGAGCACACGAGCGCCCAGCTCGGAGGATGTGGCCGCCGCCTCCGCAATGATAGATCTCTCAACCAAGTTTAAGTCCGTGGTGGTGGCATCCACCGCATTGCTTCCAGCGACAATCAATCCGTACCAGCGCTGAACGGTGCTATCACTCAAATCATTGCTGTTAACGTACTTCCCGGTACCAAAGAACACCCAGACATCCTGATTCTCCGGATTAACCCCGGACAGCATGCCAGCCGTTATCGGGCGCGCGCCGGGATCGCTGAAGCGTGTTGTACCGCTGCATCCGGAGGTACAACTCAGGTCAAATTCCCAAACCACACCATCGAGATCACCGGCCCACGCTTTGGTACTCACATTGTGCGTTTCATCACCGATATACACGGCAGGCGGTGCCAGACCATTGCCGGTCGCGTTGCCTGCCGAATGGACGGTCAGGGCGCCGGTAAACAGATCGAATTGAAGCAATGCTGCCTTATCCGCATCGCTGTTGTAACCATTGCCCATCAGAACGGACCAGGTACTGTTGTTGCCGTTCACGCCGGTCTGCGCAATCACTGGCTTGCCAACCACCTGACCGATCCAGTTGCTGTCGGAACCTCCATCTTCGGCAGCGCGCTCCCATAGCAAAGTGGGTGCAGCAGGGTCGGTGACATCCAGCGCATACACGGCCCGCGCCACGCCGCGCCCAGTAGTACCTACTAACACCGATTTCCAATTATTGCCATCATAGGCATCGGCAACCGTCAATTCACCGTCGTTGAAGAACTGGTGAGCGACTGCGCCGCTCCCGTAGTTCGGCGAGGCTAGATCCTTAACTCCATTGACGTTGTCTACGGTGCCATCGTTATTGATATCGAACGTGTGCGGCAAGATGACTGCATTAGGCAGATATGCATAGACTTCAACGCCCGTTTGCGCATCGAACGCGTGAATCATGCCGTCATTGGCGGCCACCCAGAGCAACGGATCGCGGTTGGCAACACCCGCCGCAAAGCTAGTGTAGGAGCCCGACCCAGGGAAGGTACGGCCGGCAAATAGATTCGGGCTCGGGGAGCCCACATAAACCGGCTGTGAATTGATGATGTCGCCCAACGCGGTGTCACGCGACCGATAGGCCGAGTTACTGTCATCACCCAGTAGGAAGTCAACCAGCTGCGAAGAACTGTTCAAAGCCGCTTTCTGAGCTCCAGACAGATTGGCGTAGTCGAAATCCACCTCCGTGCTGTTGCCGCTCCCCCCACACGGATTGCAGGTTTTGACAGTGCGGTTGGCCGCGTCGGGCAACAAATTCGCGGCGGACCAATCCGCCGTAGACGAAATGACACCCGAGTTTGGATCCACCGGGAAGGCACGCAAATCACCTTTCCAATCACCGCTGAAATACAGCGACTGATACGTCGTGGTTCCAGTGTCCAGGCGGGTGCTGTTGGCGGCCAAGCTAGCGCCAGTCCCCACGCGTTCCTGAACGCGTCGCAAAGCATCTTCCAGGCCGCGCTGGAAAGCTTGCGGATCAGCCGCCGCATAGAAACCGCCACGACCGTTGATGCCAGCATGCACCATGTCGGAGATATTGTTGACTGAGTCATCCGAGGGTGATGGCCAATCGAAGTTGTTGGGCGCCTGTCCGTTACTGGCCCAGATCGCGACATCCTCAGCGGTTGTGCCACTGGGCGCTACATTAGCCAAGGTTGCATCCTTGCCGAAAAGCCCAACCGTAAAGGTAGCCATATGCTGCCAGAAAGCCGGGTTTTCGGTGCTGGTCGGCACCAAGTTATCGGCTGGCCGCAGGTCACGTAACCAATAGTCCATGGCAACATCCGCCAACGTGTTGTCCGCACCGTCGACATACGGATCTTCGGCAATCGGTGAGGTGCAAGTCGAGCCAGTGGATTTGCGCGGGTACTCGAAGCAACGTCCCGACGGTCCTTCACGCTTGACGATACTGCCGGGATTATCTGCATCCCCGACATTGGGATTGCCGCCATTCCAGTAACCATCCGTCATCAGAATGGTATAAGACTGCCGGCACGACAGCTCCTCATTTGGATTGAGCGGGTTCTCCGTATTGCCAGAGCGCCAAGGTTGCGCCGTCTCGTAGTATTCACCAGTCTGCTTCAGGGCGCTGCGCAACGGCGTGCCACCACTGGACACAACCTCATCAAGCCAATCCCAGAAAGCTGCGCGCTGGGTTCCAGCCGCGCCCGAACCGAACGCCTTAACTCTGGCAATCTCTGGCGAGCCCCCAGTGGTATCGCCAGGAAGGTTCGCTGCATTGTCATACGGACTATCCCCGTTAATCGAGCCAAAGCCGAACCGTATGGTCGGGTCCAGTGTGGCAAAGGCGTTCATCAGGCCCGATTTCGCCATCAGATCACGCTTGCGATAGTAGGAGAACCAGTTGGCCACGTTCTGTCCAACGGTCACGCTGTTGCCGAGCGTATCGACTAACCCACTGTCCTCATTGATGTTCTGACAGCGGCTCACCGGCACCCCGGAACCAAAGGTTTCATTGGTTTGCAGGTTGGTCGCTGGGTTGGAGGTAATCTCACTGCAAGTCCCCGCCCGCGGCGAATTCTCGCTCCCACTCTGACTGCTTGCCGATGCGACCCCGACATAGTGACGTGTATCAACAAACGGATTCGCATTGGTGCCGGTTCCGGTACGAACCATGTAAACGAAATAGGAGCGGTAGTCAGTGCTGCCGGAGGCCGTCTGACGACGGCAATCTTCGCCACCCGGCCCGGAATCAAGACTGAAATGGAAACCGCCGGGGCAGCTAGGATAGGTGACTTGGCTGACGCAGCGGTCATTTTCCAGTGTGAGTCCTGGTGAGTTGGCGTTGCCGTTGCCAATGGCGGTGCTGCCACACGGATCCGGGCGAAAATTCACGCGATCGCAGTTGTTATTGCCGTCATTGAAAGCGTAATAGCCATAGCCTTGGCATTGCGGGTACTCATATGGCCCCTGATTACTGAAGCGGCAATAATCTGTGCCACTGCGACTCCACAGCGAATAACCCGGGCTGTTCGGTTGCCCCGAGGCTCCTGGCGCGCGCTCGCTACCGCAAGGTTCAGGCCGGAAGCGCTCGTTATCACAGCGCTCTCGCCAATCGTCATAGCTGCCTGTACCGTACCCCTGACAACGCGGCGGCTCATCAAGCAACCCACCACCGAGCGTGCATCTGCCCTGGGCATCGGGCCCAGAAAACCCTGAAGGACAACCGTTGTGGTCCGCGTATTCATACTGCGGCTGCGCAGCCACGCGAAAGGTGTGCGAAAAACGCGGCGACTTATTGCCGATTGCGTTCGGCCCTTCCTCGAAAACATTTCCCGGCTTGTAAGTCGCAATATTGTACGTAGTGCTGCCATGGTTAAAGCCGTCGTACCAAGCGGACTCAAAATTAGCAGCAGCGTAGCGGCTGTAGCTCAACGGCGGTTGTGCGGTCTTCGAATAAGGCGGCTCATAGACGATATCTGGGTTGTAGTACACACCGTTGATGGCGGAATTGATCAACTCGCTGTCGCGGTCGTCATTGCCCGGCGGATTATCCGGCATGACTGTCCATTGCATGGAGCCGGAGTCGTCGTGCATGAGCACAATATTGGGGGGCAACACGCTGCGAATGGTCAGCGGTGACTGATCCACGCTCACCCCGGCATATGCACTGGCACTTCCAAGCAGTAGACCAAGCAGCAAAGTGTGAGTAATGCGACTGCGCTGTATAGCGCCAGGCACGTAATGAGCAAAGGAAAAACGGTTCATAAGAAGTATCCTTTTAACGTCGGTACATCGCCTGCAAGGTGACAACCGAACGCTCGCCGGACGCATCCGGCGCGCCGCTACGCACGGTGATGCGGTAATAGGTGGACATCTGCTCCAGCCCCTGCGCGCCGTATTGCTGCGCGTTGGCGGTCTGCCCAAAACCCGTGCTGGTTGTCGGGTTGGCCCACTGCCCCATATTTTCGATCACGTACTGAGGCTGCGCGGCCACATTGGCGCCCTTTTCGTAAGCCTCACTGGCCACCGTAATAATGTTGCTGGCCTGCAGATTGGGGTCTTCGAACGGATTTGTGTAGCAAACCACACCACCGCCGCCACAGTTACGCATTCCTACGGCGCTTGTCGCTATGCTGTCCGCTGCGACGCGCAGACCCGCCTCGGCATTTTGAAATGCCAAGCCGCGATCGAAGAAAATCGTCGCCATACGTTGCTGAGTGGTGGTCGCACGGATACCAGCAATCCCGACCAGAGTTACGACAACCAGCAACACCAGCGAAACGGCCAGCGCGATACCACTCTGGTGAGTCTTGGCAGACGAGGCGGGCAAACGTAATGGCGTCATATCAGTTCAACCGGTTGCGCAGCCCGACCGTGCTGCTGAATGTGCGAGAGATGGCCTCGCCAACGGTGGTGCCGGTATTGCGTTCATTGCCCTGCGTGACCAAAGTCATGCGCACGGCAGTCACATTGGCCCAGTTGGTCAGATCTGCATCATCGGCATCCATGTAGACCAGCGCGCCTCCCGCATCGGGATGCAGATATTCAAGCTGCATGTCAGTGACGTTACGGACCATTTCCTGAGTAGTGATCAAAGCATCGCCTGCTGCACTGCTGCCCAAAGCCTGACGGTAAAGCGAGCGGCCACCCTGAGGATTCTGTCCGATGTACCAAAAGGTGGATGACAGCTTGGCAATCTGGGAGTTGGTGCCATATTCATGGCAGGTTGTGGTCCCGCCGGTGCATTGATTGCTGCAATCTGCGCCATGTGGCTGGCCGGCGTAGAAGGTCAGGTCCTTGGTGCAATTGCCCGGTGTGGCCACGCCATTGCCAGTGTTGTGCACGGTCGTGCGGTTGTTTTGCACATTGGTGATTTGCACGATAGCAGCCTGCAACGGATCACAAATCACAACGATGTCGCCGTCTTGCAGGTAACCATCGTTAGGCTGATTAGTTTTGACGTTGGCGTTCGGGGGCTTGTGCTCATCAATGCTCAAACCGCTGCCTTCAATCCCCCGCAAGGTGACGGAGTCAGCTGTATTGATGAAATTACTCGGCGCCGGTGCGCCGGTGCCCGCGGGCGTACCCTCGTAGCCGCGAATAGCGACGGTGAAATCGGTGTACCACTGATCGCCCGGGTCGTTGAGCACGTTAGCGATGCGGTTTTGCGTGCCGCATCCTGCCAGGCCGGTCTGACGTAAGTCTCGCGCTAACAACTCAAACGCGATGCGACCACTTTCCTGCGACTCACTGAGTGCGGCATTGCTCCGATACGACTGCTTGTTCGAAAGCAGCACGGCGGTAGCGCCAGTCATGATCATCAGTCCAAGAACGAGCGCAATCATCAATTCCACCAGACTGAAACCCGCCTGATAAGGTCTTGTTCCTACTTTCATAGCATGCCCTTGGTCACTACGCTCTGGGCCCCGCCACCCTCGCCGATACGGCTGTCGTCGTACCCAATTGTGACGGTGCATTGGCCGCTGTTATCACAGTCAATCTCGCCTGTGGTGGTATCAACTGGCCCAAGGGTGTCAGCAAGCAGGATGCACCACTCACGCAGCTGCGTTTCCGCTAGCGTGCCAGAGGCGGGGCAGTCATCTGCCGTCACATCACCATCGTAGTCGCCATTGCGCGCTGCGGTGCGGTCGGCCCGCATGGCATCCAGAATCGTATAGCTGGCCACCACCGCCATGGAACGCGAAGCTGCGGCGTTGTTGGCGGCCAGCGCACTGGTCTGAACCCACGCCACGCCGAGCAACCCAATCGAGAGAACCAGCACACTGACCAACAGTTCGATCATGCCGACACCACGTTGCCAATTCCTAGGCTTAATCACAGTCTTGCGGTTCACTGCTCGGACACCCCGATTGGCTGGTGATGGTGCAGGTGGAGATGCTGCTGCCCGCAGCCAGATAAACGCAGCGCCGGTTTTTGCTCGACAGTTTGGTGGTGTAAATCTCACCTAAAGGGCCGCTGTAGGGCCCATTAGCACTAGTTTGCCGACCAAACCCCCGCCCCGAAAACACCAAAGGCTGCACGTTGCTCAAGTTAACGCCTTCAGCGACCGGCGGCGCCACGCGGACAAGATTGGCGCTGACCGTGCCATCCGCCGCGACGACGCGCGCGACGACGGAACCCGCCCCAGCGCAGGCAGCCGCGAGCGTGCCCAGATCACCCGTCGTGGGGTTGCCACTGCTGCCGCAAAGCAATGTCGGGGCGTTACGCCGCAGGCCTTCCCCACGGGCTTCAGACAGTGCTGAGATAAAGTCGTTGGTGACGACACTCAAGCGGTTCGAGATAATCAGCTCGCGGAAACTTGGCGCCGCGACAGCAACCAATATCGCGGCCACAGCCATCGCAATGACCAACTCGACAAAAGTAAACCCTCGCGTCTGATTTTTCATACCTGCAGCATAAGCAGGTGTGAAGGCGATTCAGCTGCCCAAGCGACTTGCGGTCATGCGGAGCCGACCAATGGCCCCCACTTGGGCGCCATCGATGAAAACTTCGACAGCGATCAGGCGTCGTTTTGCGCCAAGACCCGGGGCAACGAAAACGTAATCGTTTCCTCTCTGCCCGGCAGTTCCGTCGCCGTCTTGCCACCCAAATCCTGCAGGCGCTTCACGACATCTCGAACCAGCACATCAGGCGCCGAGGCGCCGGCCGTGACACCAACTGCCGAACAGTCTTGCAACCAAGCCGCGTCAATGTCGTCAGCGCCATCAATTAAATACGCCTTGGCGCCTTGCAACGCGGCGAGTTCGCGTAGCCGGTTGGAGTTGGAACTGTTGGTGGAACCCACAACCAACACGACTTCACACTCGCGCGCCAAACCTCGCACCGCATCCTGGCGGTTCTGGGTGGCGTAGCAGATGTCGTCTTTACGCGGGCCGGTGATTTTTGGAAAGCGCTCACGCAGCGTCTGAATGATCACTGCCGTGTCATCAACCGAGAGCGTGGTCTGCGTGACATAGGCCAGACGATCCGGATCGGTCACATCCAAAGTGGCCACGTCCGCAGGCTTCTCCACCAGGTGCACACGCGCCCCGTGAGTGAGGTCGAACTGGCCCATGGTGCCCTCAACCTCTGGATGGCCGGCATGCCCGATCAACACAACATCACGCCCTTCCCTGGAATAGCGCAAAACCTCCATGTGCACCTTGGTCACAAGCGGACAAGTGGCATCAAACACGGTGAGCTTGCGCGTTTTGGCATCGTCGCGAACCTGTTGTGAGACACCGTGGGCAGAGAAGATGCAGGTCGCTCCTTCAGGAATATCAGCAACCTCCTCGACGAAGATCGCACCCTTATTCTTCAGGTTGTCGACCACGAAACGGTTATGAACCACTTCATGGCGAACATAGATCGGTGGCTCCAGTCGGTCTAGCGCGCGCTCTACGATCTCGATCGCACGATCTACACCCGCACAAAAACCGCGCGGGTTGGCCAGCTTAATTTCCATGGTTGCTCTCCGTCGTGGTTTTACGGCTCTGACGCCACCAATCCAGCAGCATGTCGAGCACCAAAAACACCGCACCGGCCGATATCGCCATATCCGCAACGTTGAACGCGGCGTAGTGCCATTGACCAACATAAACATCGATAAAGTCGACGACGTAACCATGACGCACGCGATCAATGATGTTGCCAACAGCACCACCCAAAATGAGGCACATCGCCACCGCAACCAACTGGTGGCCATAGAAGTTGCGGCGCAACCACACCAGGATGCCTCCGCTCACCGCACAACCCAGCAAGACAAAAGCCCATGGCGGCAACTGATTGAAGCTGGAAAACGCGGCCCCTGTATTGCGCAGATGGGTAAAGTTCAGATTGCTCATCACCGGCACCACGTCGTACCAATCCAGGTTGCGCAAGATCAGCTGCTTGGTGACTTGGTCAAGCACAATCACGAGCAATGACAACCACAGCCAGTAAGGGTTACTGAATCGGAATTTCACGCGATGTCCTGTTCAAAATGTTTTTGCGCTTCGGCGACATCTTTCGCGATGGCTTGCTGCAATTGCTGCAAATCGGCGAATGCCTGCTCTGGGCGCAAAAAAGACTCAAATTCCACATTCACAATGTGGCCATAAAGCTCATGGTGTCCTTCCAGAAGATGGACTTCAAGGTGCTCGGCGTCGCCACCAATGGTGGGGCGCACGCCGATGTTGGCAACGCCCGGCATCCCATTCAAACGCACGCAGTAAACCCCGTGGCGCAGCGGGCTGGGAGAACGCAACGCCACATTGGCTGTCGGCGCGCCGAGCTTGCGCCCCAACTTTTGCCCATGAATGACCCGTCCGCGCAGACGGAAGTTCCTTCCCAGACAAACCCGAGCGTCCTCCAGGTGTCCCGCTTGCAGCGCCTCGCGCACCCGCGTGCTGCTGATCCGGCGCTGCGCATTGGCCACGGTGTCCAGCTGTTCGACCCGGTATTGGCCGTGAGATGCCATAGCCTTGAGCAAACTCACATCACCGGCCCGCTGATGACCAAAACGCCAGTCATCACCAACCACCACGCAACGGGCACCCAGGCCGTCTACCAAGACCCGGCTAACGAACGTCTGCGGCGGCATGCTGGCCAAGGCTTGATCAAAGTGCAGCACTAGAACCTGCTCCAAGCCCGCACCACGCAGAAAGCGCAGCTTTTCGGACAACGTCTGCAAACGTACCGGCGCCAGGTCGGGCCTGAGGTATTCCAGCGGCTGCGGCTCGAAACAGACTACGCAGCGTCTCATACCCGGTGCAGCCGCGCTGAGTTGCTCAAGCAGAGCCTGATGCCCCAGATGAACGCCGTCGAAGTTTCCGAGTGTCACAACCACATCGCGGTCAGCGGGGCGGATGTTGCCCAGACCGCGAATCACCCGCATCTCAGTTGGTGTCTGATGCATGCTCAAACGCTACGCAAAACATGGCGTGGCCGCATACCAACGAGCCACAGGGTCGCGAAGTATGCCAGAGCCCCCGCCACCACGGTTTGGCCGAGTTGCCAGGCACGCTCGCCCGCGGAAGCCTCGTACCACCAGATCATCTCAGGCGACATCTGGCGCAGCACCAGCGCCATCACGCCACAGGCCAACACGAACCGGCCGATCTCAACACCCCAGGCCAGGCCACTCTGATAGGCCCCGCTACGTTTTAGACCTCTTATTAAGAGTGAGGCATTGATAAATGCGCCCAAGGATGTCCCCACGGCGAGAACGGCGTGGGGCGCGGCCCACTCCAAACGCAGCGCCAGCAACACACCAACCACGTTGAAACTCATACCGATACTGAGAGCGATGATGCCAATGCGCACCGGCGTGGACGTGTCTTGACGCGAGAAATATCCGGGGGCGGCGATCTTGACCAAGCTAAACCCGACCAGCCCAAAGGCGTAGGCCATCAGACTGAAACGACTCATTTCCACATCGTGTGGTGTGAACGCGGCGTACTGAAACAAGGTCGCCAGCAAGGGGCCCGCCAACAAGAACAGGCCCACCGCACTGGGCAAGCAGATCAGCAGAATCAGCCTCAATGCCCAATCCAGCGTGGCGCTGAAGCTGCGCGCATCTTTTTCGGCGTGTTGGCGCGACAGGCTGGGCAGAATTACCGTGGCAATCGCAATCGTGAAGATCCCCAGAGGAAACTCCATCAGACGATCCGAGTAGTACAACCAGCTCACGCTGCCAGAGATCAGCAGGGAGGCCAGAATCGTATCCAGTAACAACGCGATCTGAGCCACACTCGAACCGAAGATAATCGGCAACATCAATTGCATGATGCGACGCACCTTGGGACTCTTCCACGCCCACCGCGGACGCGGCAGCAAACCCATGCGCGCAATCGCCGGCAACTGCAACATGAGTTGCACAACACCGGCAATAAAGACCCCAATGGCCAAGGCATAAATGGGCTGTTCTAAACGCGGCGCCAACCAGACAGCACAACCGATCAGGCTGATGTTCAGAAAGGCGGGCGCGATGGCCGGCAGCGCGAACTTGCCATACGTGTTGAGTATCGCCCCGGCCATCGCCGTCAGGGCGATAAACAACAGATAAGGAAAAGTGATACGCAGCATGTTCGCAGTCAGCTCGAACTTGCCGGGGTCATCGGCAAAGCCGGGCGCGAACAGCAGCACGATGAGCGGCGCAGCCACAATTCCAATGACCGTGAGCACGCACAGGAAACCCGCCAATGTCCCGGATACATCGGCGACCAGCAGCCGCACGTCGTTTTGCGTCTGCTGGTGGCGCGTCTCCGCCAAGACGGGGACAAAAGATTGGGAAAATGCGCCTTCGGCAAACAGCCGACGCATGAAGTTGGGAATCTTGAACGCCACCAGGAAGGCGTCCATACCCGCGGATGCGCCAAAGAGAATCGCCAGCATCATGTCACGGACGAAACCCAGCACGCGTGAGATCAGCGTCATACCGCCGACAACCGAACTCGACTTGACCAACGCGCGAGACATGAGAACAGGGTATTACGGGGCTGGAAACGCGAAATCATACCGCCGATTGACACCGCGATCCATTTCTCTATAATTCGCGGGCTTCATTCCCTTCGCTTTAAGTAGACACACACGTGGCAAACTCACCTCAAGCAGCCAAGCGCGCCCGTCAGGCCGAAGACCGCCGCCAACTCAACATGAGCCAGCGCTCGCGTTTTCGTACCTCGATCAAGACAGTGCTCAAGGCCGTGCAAGCCGGCAACAAAGATGACGCCAGCAAAGCCATGCAGACTTGCGAGTCCCTGCTTGACCGCTACGCTGGACGTGGTCTTCTGCACAAAAACAAAGCCGCTCGGCATAAAAGCCGTCTGCGCGCCAAAATCAAAGCGCTGGCGTAAATCACACCAGCCCATAAAAAAGCCGCCTGTTGGGCGGCTTTTTTGTGCCTGTCATTTGCGCATTGCCTCTGCGCAAACAGGATGCTTACCATTTTGAGCGCCTCAGTTAAGCACCGAGAATCAGATTGTTGCGGTGTATCAACTCGGTTTCGCCAGGCTGCCCCAGCACCTGGTTGATCTGCGATGATGCGACTCCGCACAAACGTCGTGCATTTTCACTGTCGTAATTCGACAAGCCGCGCGCAACAACCTGACCACTTGCATCCACGCACTGGACCAAATCCCCCGGAGCGAAGCGACCCTCCACTGCGGTCACGCCGACAGGCAACAAACTGCGCCCTTTGGCCACCACCGCCTCACGCGCGCCGTCGTCCAACACCAACTTGCCGACCACACGACGCTGCGCTGCAATCCAGCGCTTACGCGCGGTCATACGCAAGTCATCGCGAGCCCACAAGCAGGTCCCGATGGACTGACCTTCAGCAATTGCGACCAGCACATTGTCCAGGCTACCGCCGGCAATCACGCTAGAAACACCGCTGCGCGCCGCGATTTGTGCGGCCTGCAATTTGGTTTTCATACCACCACGGCCCAGGTTACCGCCGCTCTCACCAGCGGCACTACCCAGCCGCGCATCGTCGATCCGCGCGTCGCCAATCAACTGCGCTTGCGGATCAAACCGCGGGTCAGCGGAATATATGCCCTGCTGATCGGTCAGAATCACCAGCAAATCGGCCGAACACAGGTCCACCGCAACTGCGGCCAGCGTGTCGTTGTCGCCGAAACGGATTTCATCGTTGGCCACGGTGTCGTTCTCATTGATCACCGGCACCACGCCCCAATCCAGCAAGGCGCGCAGGGTATTGCGCGCATTCAGATAACGCTCTCGATCCGCCGCATCCTCATGCGTCAGCAAAACCTGCGCAGCGTTGATCCGGTGCTCAGCCAGCGCGCGGTCCCACAAGCTGGCAATGTCCAGCTGCCCGACTGCGGCCGCGGCCTGCAACTGCGAAAGATTGTCAGGCCGCTCAGCCAAGCCCAGGCGCAACATCCCCGCGGCCACCGCACCAGAGGACACCACCACCACTTCAATACCACGAGCGCGCAGTGCCGCCATCTGCCCCACCCAGCGCTGAACGGCGGTCGCCGCCACCGCCTGACCATTGTCGGTCAGCAGCGAGCTCCCAATCTTAATCACCCAACGACGGCGTGATGCCAGTTCAGCCCTGTTCATCGGGCGCGTCTTCCTGCTCGTCCAACCAGCGCATGCAGGCTTGCGAGATCGCCTCCACACCCTGGCCTGTTGCTGCCGAACATCGGTAAAGCGGCAAATCAAAGGTCGAGCGCAGACGGGTTTCAAGTTCGCCCAGCGCCTCGTCGGAGAGCAAATCGCATTTGTTCAGCACCAGCCAACGCTCACGCTGCATCAACTCATCCGAGAATTCGCCAAGCTCATGAGCAACCTGCTCCATCTGCTCTTCCACGCTTTGCTCATCCAACGGCGCCACATCAACCAGATGCAGCAGCAAACGCGTGCGGCTCAAGTGCTTGAGAAACTGAATACCCAGCCCCGCACCTTGCGCTGCCCCTGCAATCAATCCAGGCACATCAACCAGCGAGAAGCTCTGCGCTGCGCCGACGGACACAATGCCAAGCTGCGGCACCAGCGTGGTGAATGGGTAATCGGCAATCTTCGGACGTGCCGCTGATACGGCCGACAAGAAGGTGGATTTTCCGGCGTTTGGCAAACCCAGCAAGCCCACGTCCGCCAACAGTTGCAACTCCAGGCGCAACAAGCGCTGCTCGCCCGGGGTTCCCGGCGTGAACTGACGCGGCGCACGATTGGTGCTGCTTTTGTAACGAGCGTTGCCGATGCCGTGAAAGCCGCCCTTGGCGACCATCAGTGTTTGGTCGGCCTTGACCACGTCACCGATCAGCTCGTCAGTTTCGTCATCGAACACCAAGGTGCCAAGCGGAACGGGTATTTGGCAATCACCGCCCGACTTGCCGCGGCAATTGCCGCCACGCCCCGGCTGGCCGCTGTCTGCACGAAACTTCCGCTGTACGCGAAAATCGCTCAATGTGGTAAGACCACTTTCCCCCACGAGAAAGACATCGCCACCGTCACCGCCATCACCGCCATCGGGACCGCCGAAGGGAATGTACTTCTCACGCCGGAAGCTGATCACGCCGCTGCCGCCGTTACCGGCTTCGACTCGAATAGTGGCTTCGTCTACAAATTTCATACACAAAAAAGCCCCGTCACAATGACGAGGCTTTCCTCAATCCTGCATTGATCGGCTTTACTCAGCGACGATACTCACGTACTTGCGCTTTTCCGGACCCTTGGTTTCAAAAACCACACGACCGTCAACTTTGGCAAAAATGGTGTAGTCCTTGCCCATGCCGGCATTTTTGCCCGCACGGAAAGCACTGCCACGCTGACGCACAATGATGCTGCCACCGGTGACTTGTTCACCACCAAAGCGCTTCACGCCAAGGCGTTTGGATTCTGAGTCGCGGCCGTTACGAGTACTACCGCCAGCTTTTTTATGAGCCATTAATAACTGTCCGTTTCGAGGTTGGGGCCTTAGGCCACAATTTCGGTGATGCGCAGCTGGGTGTAATCCTGACGATGACCCTGCTTGCGGCGGTATTTCTGACGACGGCGGAACTTGATGATGGTGACCTTGTCGCCACGACCGTGTGCTTCCACGGCGGCGACAACTTTGCTGCCCTCGACGACCGGCGAACCGACCTTCGCGTCAGCGCCTTCACCCACCATCAGCACGCGATCGATGGTGATCGAATCACCTTCGGCGACGGCCAGTTTCTCAACGCGAATCACGTCGTCCTGGGCGACACGGTATTGCTTGCCACCCGTTTCAATCACAGCGTACATGGGATGCTTACTCAAATCAGCGCACAAAGAAGCGGAAATATAGCTTTATTCTGCGCACGGGTCAATGCAGATTTTCGAGCCCAGTTCTGTGAAAATGCGCGGCCAGCCTTTGGCGTGGCGGCATGACCCGCTGTCACACCTGATTCGCCCGCCGCCACTCAATTGCCAATGACCCCAGAGCGCATTCTTTCCCCGATCCACACCGACATGCAAGCCGTGGATGATTTGATTCGCCATCGACTCTCATCCGATGTCGTGCTGATCAATCAACTGGGTGAACATATCATCGCCAGCGGCGGTAAGCGGCTACGTCCTGCCCTGGCCCTGCTCGCCGCGCGCGCTTTGAACAACGATACGCCGGAGGCGCATCTGCTCGCCGCCGTCATTGAGTTCATTCACACCGCCACGCTGTTGCACGACGATGTGGTTGATCATTCTGATCTGCGCCGCGGCAACCCGACGGCCAACGCGCTATGGGGCAATGAAGCCAGCGTACTGACGGGTGATTTTCTCTACTCACGCGCCTTTCAGATGATGATTGAGCTGCGGGACATGCGGGTCTTGAATGTTCTGGCGGATACCACCAACCGGATTGCTGAGGGAGAAGTGCTCCAGTTGATGAACTGCCATAACCCGGACATTACCGAAGACATTTATAACGAAGTGATCGAGCGCAAGACGGCAGTGTTGTTCGAAGCCTCCGGACGTTGCGCCGGCCTCATCAGCTCCGCGTCTGACACAGTTGTCGAAGCGCTGGCCAGTTACGGGCGTCATTTGGGCATTGCCTTCCAGTTGGTTGACGATTGTCTCGACTATCGAGCGGACGCCGCCACGACGGGCAAGAATCTCGGTGACGACCTCGCTGAAGGAAAAACCACCCTGCCGGTCATTATTGCCATGCAGCGCGCGGATGCCAGCACCCGCGAGCAGCTGCGCCAAGCCATTATCAGCGGTGGCCGTGAGCATCTTGATATCGTCATGAAAAGCATTGAAGCCAGCGAGGCAATCACGTACACTGCGCGCCGCGCTGATGCGTCCGCCCAGGCAGCTATCGATGCTCTGGAGCCTCTCGACGCAAGTCCGTTCAAGGAAGCCATGCAGAATCTGGCCACGTTTTCCGCGAAACGCGCGTACTGAAGTATTGAATCGGGGTGTAGCTCAGCTTGGTAGAGCGCCATCTTCGGGAGGTGGAAGTCGGAGGTTCAAATCCTCTCACCCCGACCAACTCCCAGCTTTTGTCACAGTCTAGTCGGCATGGATGCATAACCCGCCTGACAGCTTGCCAGTGACGACTTTCATGGCCGCGTCATTTCAAGCATTATTGGTGGCTTAGTCAGAGCGGGAAACGCCACGTCCATGCTGCGCAGGATTGTCTACATCGAACGGGGTGCCATTGTCGGTGCCTGCGCGATCGCCCCGTTGCTCGCCGCCGTGTCACAGGTTGGCCACACGCAGATTCCCACGGCTACGGACCTGTTGCTCCCGCTGACCTGGCTGATGCCACTGCTGGGCATGCTCGGCGCTGGCTTGGGTATTGTGGTGCACCGCTCGCATGCGACCGGCCACGTCCAATGGGGCGGCCACGAAGAGACCAGTACGCTGCTGAAACTGGGCGTCGCCGAGCTTGTCAGCGGGCAACCGGACGCGCGACTCAACGACGCGGCAATGGCCCAGGCCAACGCCCAAGAAGGTCGCGCTACCGCGATCTATCTGCTCAATCGGATGGCGCAAATGCGCCAGACGCAGGTGCTCGAACGCGCGTGGCCCAATCCAACACCGTGGCTCAAGCGCGTCGCTTGGAGCTTCAATCTGCTGCTGGTCAGCATGACCGCGCTGATGCTGCCGCCTGCGATGTCCTCTGGTCTGAATTGGTGGGTTTTCATCATCCCAGCTTTGTTGCTTTTGCCAATCTGGGTGACCGGAATAATGATCTGTGGCCTGGGTCAAAAGAACGCCGACAGTTGGCTGCGAAAACTCCCGGGGCGGGAGTACAAGCCCAAACTGAAGCCGCGCGCCAACCGGACGGTCGCCGGCAGTTGGCACACCAAAGAGAGTCGCCAGGATCTGCCGATCATTCGCGGCTTGATGATTGTTTTGTTGGTGATCGCGGGCGCACTGTATTTCTTGCGCGAGTACACCGGCGGATACTTTTCGTCCAACGAAGACCGCTACGCCTATGCCGAACCCGCGGCCACCAATACCCCGCCCACGCCGCCAAAAACGGAAACGGCTGCCCGATCCGCCCCTCCGGTTACGCGCCAGATCTCCCAAGCCCCTGCCCCCGAACCCACACCCGACACACGGGTCAGAAGCAGTATGGAGGTGTGGTCAAAACTTCCTCCAAGGGGCGTGATTCTTCAAGTCGACACCAACACGCTGGCGTTTGCCGGATGGGATATTGAAGAAGTCAGCAACGCATTCGATCAAAACAAGAAACGCCTGGATGAGCTGTTTAACGTTCATCTGCGCGACCACCCCAATAGCCGCGGCCGCATCACTTTCCAGCTCAACCTGCAACCCTGGGGCGGCGTCTCCGACATCCAAACCGTAGCCAGCGAATTCAACGATTCGACATTCGTGTTCGCCTTGATTGATCGACTTGAAGCCATCAAGCTCAAGGCTGGCGCTCTGGATCCTGTTCCAGTGCTGCTGTCTATGGATTTTCGTCCATAGACCCACCCCCATTCACCCACAACGGGACACACATGCTGTTCAGCAACCCACGCGTCCTTCCGGCGCTGCTCCTCTGCATCGGCCTGACAATCATGATTCTGCGCAGCAACGAGCTGAAAAACCTCGAACAATGGACACCGCAGGACCTGGAACGCGCGGTCGAACTTAACTTTGCCCTGGACCAAATGCGAGCCGGTCAGACGGAACCCCTTTCCAGCGCGCAGGAAGCACAACGCAAAGAGGAAATTCGCGACGAAATCACAACCACGTTTGTCGAGCCACAACAGAAAGCCCGCAAGGAATTCGAACAAGCCAAGTGGATCACCGGCATTGGTGTTGTACTCATGCTGATTGTGCTGGTGCTGCAGAATCGAGGCTTGCTGAGAAAGTAAGCCATGACGGAATCACCCAAGAACTGGACGCCGCCGTGGGCCCAACTTCCGCGCGAAACCCGCGCGCTGCTGGAATGGCTCCGCAAGCCCGCGGCCAACGCTTTCCCTGACTGGCCACGCGGTCACGCGATCCCGGTACTGGTCATACCCGGTTTCGGTCAAACGGCACACAGCACCGCACCGCTGCGCAACTTTTTGGCAGCTCAGGGTTTCGTGCCCTACGACTGGCAGCAAGGCCGCAACATGGGCTTGAAAGCCGGCATGACCGGTCGACTGCTCAGCCTCATTGAACACATACAGCAGGACCACCAGCAGTCCGTGGCGCTTATCGGCTGGAGCCTGGGAGGCGTCATCGCGCGTGAACTGGCACGCAAGCAACCCGATCATGTCGCCCACGTGATCACGCTGGGCAGCCCTTTGGCGGGCGGCCAAGCGACCACACTCGACACCATATTCAGCCTGATCAACCGAAAACCGGGCCCCAAGCCAGGCCACGATCCCAAACGCTACCAACCCCCCGCCGTTCCCTGCACCGCGATTTATACTCGCAGCGATGGCATCGTCAACTGGAAAGCCAGCCGCGAACCAGCCGCCGCAAACACAGAAAATATTGAGGTGCACGGCAGTCATCTGGGCTTGGGGTTTAACCCCGAGGTCTGGCACGCCATCTGCCACCGGCTGAGCCCAGAAACGCGTGAAAAACCGCACTCGCGCAACTGATCACGCCGCGGCACCGAACACACGCCGAAAACTTTGGTGGGACTAGCAGGAGTCGAACCTGCGACCTGCCGCTTAGGAGGCGGCTGCTC
>CAZVMN010000002.1:0-378174 GCA_964629015.1 uncultured Oceanococcus sp. | reverse complement strand
ACGTGTCCACTTTATCGGGGGAAGTCCACGTTTGACCCGTCGCTGACCTTTGCTGCCGCAAAGGCAGACGCCGCCTCAAACGCACCTCAACGTGGGCGTTGGGCGACAGAAGGAGATGAGGATTGATTCAACGTTACTTCAAATTGCTATATCAGGACACGATGAAGCGGGCTTATGCCTATTCTTATCAGCACATCGCGTCTTCCATAAACTCCGAGTCGGTCGTCTTGGACTGCGGCGCAGGTAATGGATGGGTATTTGACAACATCGCTCGCCAATCTGGGTTGTCAATTGACCAGTATTCCGGGATTGAATGGAGTGAACAACAGGCAATAAAGGGTCAGGCCAGAGGGTTGGACATTAAAATTGGAGATTTGAATTTGGGAGTCCCAAGAGAGGATGCAAGCTATTCATGTGTCTACGCTCTTTCCGTTCTTGAGCATCTTCTTAATCCATGTCGGTTTCTTAGGCATTGCTATCGAGTTCTTAAGCCTGGCGGGCAGCTAGTACTATTGACGCCGAATATAAGCACATACTTCACCGCAGCCTTGATCCTCTCCGGAAAAATGCCGTCAAGCGGTCCACACCCAGACTCGAATGAACTCTTGAAATCGGAGGAGGTTTTCAAGGTAAGTAGCGAGTCACTTCAGCCTGATGCGGAAAGCGATACACCGGTTCACCGTCATTTGGTTGTATTTAGCTACCGCGTTTTGGAGCAATACTTGAAGGTGCTCGGGTTTTCGAAAGTTGAAGGGCGCGGATTTGGTCTATATCCATTTCCTCGCGTCCTGCAACCAATCCTGGAGCGACTAGATCCTTGGCACTGCCACCAAATGGTGTTCGTTGCGACTAAGGGAGCGGCTGTCGCCCAACAACACGTTGCATGTGACATTTGATCCGCTGCCCATTTTTGCTGCCGCAAAAACAGACGCCGCCTCAAACGCACCTCAACGTGGGCGTTGGGCGGCTCATCGACCAAATTCTCGCTGCTTTGAGCAGACGCGATGGACACGTTGTGAGTGCCACGTCGATGCTCTATAGCCAGCAAAACGCATCGTATTATCGGATTCGATAGGTTCGCAATTTAGGCCCACACTGTATTGTTCATTACTACAACGCGTTAAAGGTTGAAATTGGGTAGGGGCAAACACGAAGACGGTGCCTTAATCGCTAGCTCAACTGGGCCTCATCCAATGTGAGCGCGAACTGCTTTAGAGCGTTTGGCTTTTGAAGATGTTCAGGAATCTTGTGGCGAGGAGAATTTTATGAACACAAAAATTTTTGTGAGTATTTTTTCACTTATCGTGCTGGCCGGTTGCGTATCAGCACCTACTAAAGTCCTGACAGCACAATCAACTTCACAGCTGAGTGGTAGGTCAGTGACATCGACGCGCTATGGGAAGCCCGATTTTGTTGCTATGACAGCAGGCAAGGCGATGTTCGCTGTAATTGGTGCTGCTGCAATGGTCGTCGCCGGAAACAAGATCGTGAGTGAAAATGGTATAGAAGACCCCGCAATTTCTATATCGGCACAGTTGACAAACAGGCTGCGTCAGATGGGGATGATGGCCCATCAAAACCAGTCTGTTGCATCTGATGACAAAGTAGGCGCTTTGACTTCAACTTATCCAGGCGTTGATTATCTGCTTGACGTTAAAACCATCAACTGGTCTTTTAGTTACTATCCCACAGACTGGACGCACTATAGAGTCAACTACTCCGCGCGGGTGCGTTTGATCAATACAGCTAACGGGGCCATCGTTGGCCAACTTCTCTGCAACTCCACTCAGGAAGACCCACAGGCTCCGCCGACATACGATCAGTTATTAGCCAACAATGCCGCTCAACTTAAGAAATATCTAGAAATGGCTGGTAATGCATGCGTGGCTGATGCAGCGAAGCAGGTTCTCGGTGTGTGAGTTCTATTGTCCACTGTTTATCGACTCGTGGCGCCGCCCAACAAATCGCTGCAGGTGACATTATTAAAGGGCGTCACATGAAAGCTATATGCATTTTTTTTGCATCTGTCGGGGTGCTCTATGGGTGTGGTGGGTCTGGCGGGGAACGTGAAGAAGGTCCCGGTACGACACCTGTAGGTGGAGGTTCGGGAACACTGAAAGTTACGATTTTTGACCGCGACGCAATTGAGTCTCGTATTGCCGGTGTGACGGTTGTGCTTCATGGCTTGAACAAAGTCAGTGTTCAGGAGTCCAGGACGACTGATGAAACCGGTAGTGTTGAATTTGGCAGTATCGGTCGAGACAGGGTTACATACTCAATCTATGCGACAGATGGTGTTGATAACGCCACAATTTCTACCCTTGTGGATGTTCCGTTGGGGCACTGGTACCACGGAGTGACAACGATTGGTAATGATGGCAACGATCCAGCGCCCCAGGTACAGGTGCGTTTTGACGGCCTCGTTAACAGCAGCGCATCAAGTGTCGAACTGAATCCAATATCCCCGGTCACCCGCTCTGGAAACAGTGCAAGCGCAATCGGTCCGGTTCGGCCTTTTCCGCAGGGGATGCAAGATGACGGCACGCTGTCCATTTTGGGTCTGGTGAGAGAAGAGTTCGACTCTGAAATACTGGAATATGGATTCTTAATTGATCAGCCGGTTACAGATGGTGCGGTATACGAGGGTAGCTTTGGTCTTTTCCCGGAGGATGTTCGCTGGGAAGTAGACGCAAGTGGCAGCACGATTACACCTATTGTATTGGCGCAGAGAAAGGGGCGCTTTGTAGTACTGTACCCATATAGTGACCCCGGCACTGAAGGGGTGTGGAAAATCCCCGCTCAGTTTCCCGCTGAATCTTGGGCATTCATTGCTCGATATCAAGATGATTCTCAGTCAATTGAGAATACGATAACCGTTGAGGAAGACTTTTCTGAGCAAGGGGTGCGGTTCTCATTTCCTGAATTCCGTTTAAGTTCTGCTCGCTACGAATCGGATCAGAAGACGGTCAATTTCTCAGTTGAAAACTCGCAATTAGTAGACGACGTGAATCTCATATTTCAGGATGGGAGGAGCGCATGGGCGGTTTTCATGCCGCCATACCTCACATCTTTTACGTTTCCAGACCTTCCGGATGAGCTGCCAAATGAAGATATTCGGTCGAGGCTGGAGAGGTCGCCTATCAAGGCTATAGTTGCATATGATGCGGACTTTTATTCTGGTTACATCGATGAATTTAGGAGTCGGCACGATAGCCCAGAGGTGCTAAGGCTGGTTCGTGCAAAACGCCAGGTCGTCAGGGATATCGAGAGTCCGTGACGGCGGCGCCCAACAAATCGCTGCAGGTGACGTTTGACCCGCCACCCATTTTTGCTGTCGCAAAAACAGTCGTCGCCTCAAATGCCGCTGAACTTAGGCGTTGGGCATCAAATTCTGATGCAGGATCGTGAGTTAGCCGGCTAACGTTTCACTGCTCGCAACGTTAGAACGTATGCTGGTTTTATTATCCGCTTACTGAGTCCCAGAACGTGGGAGATAGATCGGCCATCATCGACGCAATGCGGTTGCGTGAAGAGCAACTGCTTGAGCAGGTCTCCAAGCTCACAAAAGAACTTGAACGCAGCCAAGCGGAGCTTATGGCCGCTCGATATGAGATGCGTGTTCTCAGTCGCGCACATGAGCGCGTGTTGGTGGAGTCGACGCGGGTCCAGGCGCATATGAGTCGCGTTGCTCAGGATAGCCGTGATTCGTATTACGCAAAGGTAGCTGAGCTTGCTGAAGCTGAAGCGCGTTTTCGTAGAGAGCGTGATCAACAACGCGCTGAAATGGGGGACGAGCGCCGCGTTGCTGAGGATCGCCTTGAGTCAATCATCCGCGATAAACTCGATATCATTAGTGATCAAATTGAGGAAATTCGCGAGTTTAAGCATCGTTTGTCTGAGGTTGATTCTGGTGCATTGCCCGACTAACTTTCATGCATGGTCTCAGTAATGGCTACCTAAGCTTCCCCGTTAAGGCGAGATATTGAAAGTAGACATTCTGGCTTGAATGCGGGCTTCCTGAGATGTCAGGTCACCCAGTGAATCGTGTGGCCGCTCCTCGTTGTATTCGATCATCCACCAGTAGGTGGCCTCTCGAACGTCATCCAGGCTGGCGAAAAGGTGCTGATCGAGCACTTCTTGTCGGGAAGTACGATTGAATCGCTCGATATAGGCGTTCTGATTGGGCTTGCCAGGCTGGATGTACTGGATGGCCATGCCTGCGTTCTTGGCCCAACTCGTGAAGGCCTCCCCCAGGAATTCCGGGCGGTTGTCCGTACGTAGGACCTGAGGCAGGCCGTGCAGCGCCCTGATTTGCTCAAACACCCGCACCAAGCGTTCAGAGGTGATCGATGTATCGATCTCGATGTGAAGCACCTCGCGGTTGAAATCATCGACGACATTGAAGGTGCGAAACCGCCTGCCGCTGTACAGAGCATCGGACATGAAATCGGCTGACCAGACGGTGTCAGACAGTTCAGACACGTAGAGCTCCACGCGATGTCGTTTGGGCAAACGGCGTTTGGCCGGGCGCCGACGATGCAGATTTATCTGCTTGTACACTCGGTAGATGCACTTGTGATTCCAGGGCCTGCCTTGCCGACGAAGCATCTTCCGGTACTTCCAGAACCCCCGGCGTGGACGGCCTTCCACCAATTTCGCCAGTGGGGCGATGATGTTGGCATCACGCACGGTCTAGTGAGCAGGGACACGGTAATATGCGGGCCGGCACACCGGCAGGCCTGAGCAACGGACAAATTATGGTCGCTGTTCAGATACTCGGCCGCCTCGCGTTTCGCCGGCGACCCTAGAGCTTTTTTCGATGAGATCCTTCATCGCCGCTAGATCAGTGTTCATCCGCTTGAGCCGGGCATTCTCGGCTACTAGATCTTTTACGCGCTTCAGATCGCTGGCCTCCATACCGCCATACTTTGAATTCCACTTGTAGTCCGTGGCGGAGCGGATGCCATGATCGCGGCAAAGGTCTTTGAACGGAATACCCGTATTGGCTTGCCTAAGAATCGAGACGATCTGCGTCTCGGTGAATCGGGACTTCTTCAAAAAAACCTCTTGGCTGCAAGATGTGCCTGAAAGTTCTACTTTCTACCTGTCGCTGATCCAGGGAAGCTTCCGGCCGTGTCTGATGTACAGCCAAAATTGGATATCAGAACCGACCGGACTCCAAGCCTTGGCGCGCTGTTCCAAGCGCCACTTCCATGAGGCCTCACTGCTTTGAGCCGGTCCGGGGGAGCTGGCACCGCTTGTAGCGCTCTTGTGGGGCTGATCCGCCACCGTATTCATTCCAGGGTGTATCGGTCAGTCCAGTCCTACGCCACAGCGGGACAAAATCCGCTGTGGTCGTTGTGCTGCACTCCCTAGAATAAGGCGACTGTATTAGATCCGCATGGATGACGGACGAAACCCGCTACGAGACTGAGGAGAATCGAGTTGCGAGTACGACAGGGATGTTGGCGGCAGCGCAATGCGTTTGCTGCGTTGGGTATGTATTGCGCCGGGTTTGGACCGGCATGGGCGGCGGGCAATTTTTCCTTGCCCGGCGGGATTGATGCGGAGTACCAGCTCAGCGCGACCTATGCCTACGCCATCCGCTTGGAGAAACCGCACGACGGGGTGATCAATGCGCCGCCCAGTGCACAGATCCCGATACCCGATTTTCTCAAGTATCCGGAGTCGAACAATTACGACGATGGTGATCGGAATTTTGCCCAATACGATGCGGTGAACAACCGCTTTTCCATGCTGGGTGAAGTCATTCTGCGCAAGAATGATTTCGGTCTGATGGTGCGCGGCGATGCATTTTACGATTTGGTCTATCGGGACGAGAACGCCAATACGTCGCCGCAGACGTTGAACACCCGGCAGCAACCGGGCAATACCTTCACCGATGACGCCCGCCATTTCAGTGGCAAACGTGCTCGACTGCTGGATGCCTACGCTTTCGGCACGTTCTATCTACCCAGTTCGACGCTGAACTTGCGTGTCGGCAAGCACATCGCGGCCTGGGGCGAAAGCCTGTTCTTTGGCGGCGTGGCGCTGGCGCAAACACCGGCGGATGCGACCAAAGCCACCGTGCCTGGCGCCGATGTGAAAAGTATACTGCTGCCGGTGAATCAGGTTTCGGCCTCGTTGACGATCAATCACAAAGTGACATTGCTGGCGCAGTACAAGCTGGACTTCAAGGAAGTGGAGCTCAACCCGGTGGGCGAGTTCTTTTCCGTCTCGGATGTCGTTGGGCCGGGTGCCGAGTTCATCTACGGCATCAAGAATCCGGTCAATCCTGGCACCTTGGCGGATATTGACCTGCTCAGCAACGATCTAATTGAAACCATCAACCTGGTCAACGACCTATTGCTTGGTGGTCTTTTGCCCGAGTTGCCGCCGTTGCTTCCAGATTGGCTGCCTGAGCTCAGCTTGCCGGATCTGTCGGCCCTGACGCCGTTTATTCCGGAAGCCATCAATGTCGAGCGCGGTGCGGACATACGGCCCCCGGATCATGGGCAATGGGGGGTGGGTCTACGTTATCTCACCGACAACGGTTCGACCCTGGGTTTCTATCGCCTGCGTTATCACAGCACCACACCCGCGCCGGTGCAAAACTATGGCGACGGCATTCTGATTCCCAGTGTGCTGGGCTTGCCGGCCATCACCACCGCGCTGCTGGGGCTACAGGTCCCGGTGACCTACAACATTCGCTATTTCGATGGCATCGACCTGACCGCACTGAGTTTGGGTACAACGTTGTTCGGGATCAGTCTGGGCAGTGAGCTGATCTATCGCGAGGGAGTGGATGTCTTGGTCGATGTGGACGGCGGCATCCTCGGGCCGGTGCCGACGCCAACCCGGGCCGATGTGTGGCAAGCGTTGTTGTCCGGGATCTACGTTCTGGGGCCGCGCTGGTTCTGGGATTCCATGGCGCTGGTTGGTGAGGTCGGTTTTGTCCACGTCGACAAAGTCACCCCGACGCGAGGGCCGGATGGGCGGATGTTTGATGATCTGAGCAACACCCGCGACGCTTGGGGTTACTCGGCGGTGGTGAATATCGACAAGCGCAACATCATCACCGGCTGGGACGGCAGTTTGCTGTTCCAGTTTGCCGGCATCGGTGGTGGTCAATCCGCGCTGACATCAGGTTTGGGATCGCTGATGGGCGAGGGCGACTACCGGCTCGGCGCCGGCGTCGCCATGACGTACGCCAATCGCTTCTCGGTGGGGCTTAACTACAGCGGCTTCTTGGGCACACCCCACTTCGAGAAGCGACCGTATCAGGATCGCGATACTCTGTCCGTGACCCTGAAATACGCGTTCTAGTTGCTACATCCGGGTGGCGACGCTGCGCACGTTGGCAGGACGGAAATGTTCCTCGCCGATGGTAACGAATTCGAACAACGGTTCTTCGTTCATCATTTCCATAGCCAGATAACGGCGTGAGTTGAAGTCGTAGATCATATGCCCAGCGGGCCCAACCGACTGGGTCCACGGCAACAGCACCTGATGGTATTCCTGGAAGCGCCACAATTCGTCGCGTGCGTCGTAAATGTCGACCATCACGATGGTCCAGGTGTCTTCATCGACGTAGAAGCGACGTTGCTTGTACAGATGACTGGTGCCGCGACGGATATCCGATTCGACCACCCACACGCGGATTTTTTCGTAGCGCATCAGATCTTGGTCGGGATGATCGGCGCGGATGATGTCGTCGTAGTCGAGGCGACTGTCGATCAGCTTGTAACCGTTGTACGGGGCGATGATTTCGCGCTTGCCGACCAGCTTCCAGTGGTAGCGGTCTGTGGCCCCGTTGAAGACATCAAGTTGGTCATTGGTGCGCAGACCGTCGGAGCCACTGCCTGGATTGTCGTAGGCCACGTTGGGGGCGCGACGGGTGCGGCGTTGGCCTGGGTTATACAGCCAGGCGCGGCGCACATTTTCCTGTTGGTCCAGTGTTTCGTGCACCAGCAGAACCTGCCCGGCAGAGCGCGGTGGCGCCATAGTCAGCTGCAGGAAGTACGCCATCACGCCATTCAGATCCTCTGGCTTGGCATCGGGCATGCTCCAGGAGAAGCGGACATCCTCGCGCAGACGGTGGGCGATGAAATCACCGTTGGTCTGCACCACGATTTGGGCGTTGTAACGTTTCAGCGACGCACCGCGGAAGCGGGTTTTGTGGTTCCACATGATCTCCTGCGGCTGGGAGGGGATCGGGAAGGGAATGCCAACCGCGCCGCCTTCGATGGACTCACCGAAGTTGGTCATCTCGGCGTTCAGCGCGTTGCGCTTGGTGGCTTCATACACATAGTCCGGAGCCGCGCCAGTCCGGCGGGTCGGATAGACCGGCATCTTGTAGCTGTCGCCATACATGTCGAAAAGGCGCAAATGGCCTTGGCTGAGCATGTCGCGGTGTTCGTCCAGATTGTCACGCGTGATCACAAACAAGGGGCGATCGTTGGTGATCTCCTGAAATGTGCTGGGCAGGCGTTGGGCGTCGGGTGCGGGAGCGCGGTCCATGACATACCCCCCTGTCCATTCGGGAATTGAACCGTCTGCGTTGGCGGCGCGCACGCCACCCAGCGGTGTCAGGTCCTTGCCCAATCGGGCAGCCTCTTCGGGCGGAACCTTGGCATAAGTTGGCAGGGCAGTGAGCGCCCCGATCAGGACGGCGATCAGCGAGGCGTATCGGCTCATGAATATTGTCTCCGGCGGCCCTGGGCAGGGCATGTGTTGTGCGTCGTGGGGACTTCTCACGCCGTGGTGACGGCTATGGCTTCAAGAACCTTGTTCCCCTGCGCCCAGCATATTGAGCATTTCAGGCAGGATCAAGAAATGCCGCGCAATTCCGTGTGCGGGGCAGTGGCTTTATGCGGTGCTGCGGGTCGCCTATGAGCTTGGCAGGTGGGCTTGTTTGCGAAATTCCCCGGGTGAGACACCGTTCCAACGTCGGAACGCGCGGGTGAAACTGGCGGTGTCGGAGTAGCCCAACTGAATGGCCAATTCGTCCAGTGTGATTCGCGTGGTCGCTAGCAAGTGCTCGGCCAGTTGCCGCCGTTCGGTTTCGAGGATGTGGCGGAAGGTGGTGCCTTCGGCATCGAGTTTGCGCCGTAAGCTCCGCGGCGACACAGCCATGGCTTTGGCCACATCTTCGATGCCGGCGACCAAGCCGAGCTCGCCGAGCAAATGGGTGCGAACCTGTCCGGCGATTCCGCTTTGCTGGCGACGCTCCAACTGCTGGCGACACTGATCTTCGAGCATGCGGACCAGATGAGGGTCGTAAGTACTCAGCGGCCGGTCGGCATCAGCACGAGGGATCAGCAACTCGTTGTGCTCGCAAGCTATACGTGGTGGCACACCACAAAGCGATGCAATGACATCGCCGTATTCCAGGTCAGGTGCGCGAAAATGCACGCTGCGTACGTGAACGCCGGAGAGGCTGAGTTCATGGACCAAATTGACCGCGGTGGCCATGTCCCGTTCAAGCAGAAACTGACGCAGGTGGCGGGGTATTGGGCTCGGGTCCATGCGCACAGCTAGCATGTCGCCGTCTTCGCACATGGTGATTTGGCAATACGCCGTGCTCAGTGGCAGATAACGCAGAGCATGACGAAGGGCTTCAAACAGTGTCCGGCTGGTGCGCAGGGCAAATCCCCAGATCCCGAACGTTGCGACGTTGTAGTGCAGACCGAGCTTGAAACCCAGCGCTGGTTCGTCCGGCAACGCCAACATGAGGTTTTCAACCAGACGAAGTTCCTGATCACGCGTGATCAACGCGTCGGGTTCCAGCAAATCGGCAGCATCGATACCGGTGCCGAGCAGGCAAACATCCGCGGACACGCCGTAGCCTGCTGCGAAGTTGAGCATGACCTGACTGATGGCGATGGGATGGAGAATCTCTGCAGCCGCATTCATGCCGCACATTGTAGGCCGGCTGTCCCCAAGTGCATGCATGTTGTCCGCATTGGCCCTGTAGGCCAACTTGCAGAATTCCTATGCTGACAGCAGATCAAGAACTAGGAGTAGACAATGTCGGACGATCTTGCTGCATTGAACAAGCAAGCGATCCTCGCTGCGAAACACCATATGAACCACATTGCCTGGCCAACCGTTGCTTTGGTCGGCCTTGTGCTGGTCGGTTTTATCGGCACGTTGTGGTTGTTCGCCACAGGGCTGATCAGCGCCTGGGTGGCAACGCCGCTCATCGCGGCGCTCACCTACATGTCTTACACCCCATTGCATGAGGCCGCCCACGGCAATATCCATGGCGGTCGCGAGCATCTCAAATGGCTCAATGATGTGTGCGGTTATCTGGTCGCTCCGCTCATCATGGTGCCGTATGCCTCGCACACCGTTGAACATTTCACCCACCACCGACACACCAATCAGCCCGATAAAGACCCGGACTTTGTCGTGAGCAGTATGGCAAACGGCCCTGTCGCGGCATTTTTCACGGTGTTTCGTTTTCTGTGGGTCCAAAACAGCTTTTTTGTCCACAATCACTGGGCCAAAGCGACCCGGCGCGAGCGCCTGATTTATCTCACCGAAGTGGCTGTGTCACTGGGCTGGCGGGTCGCCTTTATCGCGCTTGTGACCCAGCCGGGTACGACCGTGGTGGTTGTCCTGGGGTATTTCTTCGGCGGTTTTTTCACCGCTTACTGGTTCGCCTACAGGCCGCACATCCCGTATCAAGACCCCACCCGCTACCGCAACACCAACAGCCTGATCATGCCGCGCTGGATGAAGCCGTTTGAGTGGTTCTGGCTGGGCCAGAATCTGCACTCGATTCATCATCTGTTCCCGCGTGTGCCGTTCTACCGTTACCACGCTCTGCACCGTGAGATTGAGCCCATCATGCGGGCGCACGGCACACCGATCGTGGGCATTTTCAGTCGCAAGCCGGTGGGAGAATCAGCCCAAACGGCGTAACCAGTTGGCGAGGTCATCGGCGACGCCGTCCCATCCGGCGTCGAGCATCAGGTTGTGGGCCATATCCGGATAGATGGTGGCTTCGGCGCCGTAGGCGGTCGCCGTGGCGCGCACCACATCCGGCGGGAAGATAGCGTCGTGTTCGCCGCCGATGACCCATTTCGGCAAGTTCGGATCGGCTTTGGCCGGCTTGGGCAGGTTGAGAATCAGCATGTCCAGAAAGGCCCGGAACGATTCGTTCTGGGTCTGGGACCAATATTTTTCAACCTCGCTTGCCGGCATACTCGCGCTGTAGAACAACGCCTGGGCGAAACGTGGCTCGCGCACCAGATGGTAGAGATTGAAGCCCAGGCTGGCGACGGCGAGGTCCAGCGGGCGCGAGCGCAGCAGATGCCAGACCACACTCACCACGCCCCATGGTGGCGCGGCGCCGAAGAGTGACGCGCCGGCCAAATTGGACGGCTGGCGTTCCATCACTTTCTGCACCACAAAGCCGCCCATGGAATGGCCAACGATGACCACGGGCTTGGCGCTGGCTTTTATGTGTTTCTCCACCGCATCGGCGTAATCGCGCACCGAAAACCACGGAATGCGGCGCGTATCGTTGCGCCCGTGACCGGGCAGATTGAGCGTTTCGACCTGCAGGCCCGCTTCGCGCAGATAGGGTGCGAAGCGCTGCTCCCAGCACCAGGCACCATGCCAGGCACCGTGGACCAACAACAACGTGGGTGTGGTGTCGCTCATGCTTCCTCTCCCGTTTGAGCATTGTCCATCCTTGTGGCCGGATAATGTACCCGAACCCATTCAACAGCCGTGTCCGACAAGACGCGGTGTACGATGTACCGGATGAAAGAATTTGTGCTGCAGGGGCGTGGCCCCAACACCATGACATTGTCCTCGCTAAAGGCGTTCCGGGCATTTCTTCACGACAACGCGGATCAACCGCTGTTGATTACCGGGAATGGTCGCGCATTCAGCGCGGGTCTGGATATCGATGCGTTGATTGAAGATGATCCCAAAGCGGTCAGCGATGCGATAGAGGAGGTGGCCGCTGCCTTATTCCTGCATCCTGCGCCCACCGTGGCTGCGGTCAACGGACATGCCATCGCGGGTGGCTGCTTGCTGTTGCAGGCTTGTGATCTGCGTATTGCCCGGGCTGATGCGTCGATCAAAATTGGTATGCCCGGTGTGGCCCTGGGTATCAATTACCCGCCGATCCTGGTACAAATCCTGCGCTATCGAATCCCGCCGCATTGCATTGACCGCGTGGTGCTGGAGGCCGCCAACCATGCGCCACAGCAGGCATTGGCTCTGGGTTTGCTGGATGAGCTGGCTGACGACGAGCAGACACTGGCACGCCAACGCCTGAACACGCTTGCTGGTCATCCCCGCGACGCCTATGCCGAGGCCAAGCGGGTGCTGCGCGAACACGCGCTGGTGGTGTCTGAGACTGAACGTGCCCATTTTGATGCGCGTTTTCAGGCGCATTGGAGCGGTGAAGGGCTGACGCGCAATCGACGCGACAAAGCTGGGTAAGGGGTGATGTCAGAATCGCAGAATTTGCAATCAGCCTTGGATGTGCTGGCCCGCATCGTTGATGCAAGTGCGCCGCGCCGTTTGTTGTGTTGCGGCGAAACGGCATGCCGTATTGCACAACGCTGGGGGCGTGTGACGCCGGAAGCCGAGATTGTGGTCTTCGAGCCGGGCAACGCGCAGTCCAAGATTGAAGCGACAGCGGCGGCCGATCTGGCCTTGGTCAGCGACACGCTGGAACAGCTCGATCACGAAAGCGGCACGCGCCTGCTCGGCTTGTTACGCAACTACGGCACGCAGCGCATCGCCGTGCTCGCGCCGACGCATGGCGCATGGCAGTTCAATGATTTCATCGCCTTGGGGTTTCGTCGGCATGCCGAGCTGGCCGACGATTTGACGCTCTTCAGCTACAAGCTGGAGAGCTACAACCACAAACGCGACTGGAACAACCCGCGCAACTGGGCCAACCCGGACATGTGGGACAAAGCGCGCTGGTAGCGGGTTGCGCCATCCGGTTGGCGATCAGAACAGCATCATCTCGGCACCGACAAGAACGCTCAACGGTGCGCCCGGTCGCGGGCCTTCGGGGATGCGTGAGACTTCATACTCACGGTCCAAAGCGTTGAACACATTGGTGAACAGGCGCAACTGCGGGTTCACTTGGGCGCTGACCGTGATGTCCAATGTGAAGATGCTGGGAATCACACCGCCGCGTGCATCCGGTGCGGGATTGCCGCTGCCATCCACGATCACCGCGTCATTGGTGTTGAGTGCCGAGGCGTACATGCGATCTACGAATTGGGCCGCGATGGACAAGGTCCAGATGCCGCGTTCCAAACCGGTGATCAGTGAGGCCTGCCATTGTGGAATGTAGGGCAATTGAGCGCCATCACGTCCACCGCTGAAAATGGACTCCGCGTCGCCGCCCGCGTTGGAATCATTGGCGATGGTTGCGTCGGTGTAGGTTAGCGCCAGGCGAACCGGCATCCCCCAGCCATCGCCGAGCCAATCGCCGGCATCGTAGCTCAACGCATATTCCACACCGAAGGTGTCGACTTCGCCGACCGACTCAGTATCCGGCGATCCGCTGGCGCCCATATTGGACGATACCAGCAGGTTCTCGAAGCGCGTGGCGAACACGGCCATTTCCTGGCGCACGCCGTGTTTGGGCATGCTGCGCAAGCCCAACTCGACCGACAGACTCTCTTCCGGCTCTTCACTGCCTTTGGCGCCGCCCGACGGGCTGGGTGGGGTGAGGCCCTGATAGATCCCACCGAACAACGTGGTGCTGGGACTGAGCGTGTACAACAAACCGAGGCCCGCGGTGGTGAATTGATCATCGCCCTTGAAGGTGCTCAGTCCAGCGTTGCGGTAGTCCGCGCCAGACCAGTCCAGGCTTTCGATACGCACACCCGGTTTGAGCGTCAGCTTGCCAATCTCGATCGCGTCTTCCAGATAAGCCGACAGGGCGCGGGTTTTGAAGCGCCGGTTGTCTTGTGAGCCGGGCGCGGCAAAGCTGGCGTCAGTGATAAAGCCGTCGGCGTCCTGGGTGTAACTCACGTCATCCTGAAAACGAAAGATGAAATCTTCATGCAGGCGGATGCCGGCGCTCAACGTGTGCTCAATCGATCCCGTCGTGAGCTGCGTGGTCAGCAAACTTTCGATGCCTTTTAAGCCGTATTCGCGGTTGTTGTTGCGGTAGTCCAGGCGGCCGGCGGCTTCACCTTTGATCACGGCCAAGGCCTGCGCCTGAGCCGGGTCAGCAAGCGCCACACCCAGGCTTACGTTCTGATTGCCGTCATTGACGCGGCGCAGCTTGAACCAGTTGCGATGAAAATCGTTGGCGTACAGCGTGGTGGTGACATTGGTGTCAGCAGAGAGCGCAATTTGGTGGCGTAGATAGCTGCGCTGATGTTCGGTTTCGATGTTGTCGAAGCGTGATGCGGCATAGCGCCGATAGGGGTCTGTGCGAAAGTCCGCTTGCGTCAAACCCAGATAGGTTTCGTCGGCATTCAATTCGGTGCGCCCGTATTTGAACTCAAAGCGCTGGTACAGCGCGGTCTGCGGCTCGTAGCTAAGCTTGATCATGGGTTCGATGCGGGTGAACCCGCTTTGGCCCTGATCCGGCCCAACGGCGCCGGGGATGTCGATGTCTTTGAAGCCCTCATTTTGACGGTGATACAACTCAACCAGGTATCCGATGCGACTGCCGCCGTCCAATTCCGAGGTTTCACCGACATACAGATGGTTGCGGAACTCGTTGTCACTGCCGTAGGCGGTGCGCAAGTAGGCTTGTCGCGCGTCTGGAATCGGTGTCGAGAGGTAGTTGATGACGCCGCCCGTGGTGCGTGGGCCGTACTGAACCTGCGATGAGCCCTTAAGCACCTCCAAGGCGCTCATGCGGCCTGCGGTTGGCGAGTAATAAGCCGCTGCGTCGCTGTAGGGCGCCGGTGCCGTCAGCACGCCATCTTCCATGAGCGTGACTTTGGAGGATCGTCCACCGTCGGTGCCGCGCAGCGAGATATTCGGAAACAGCCCATAGCCGTCTTCCGCTCGGGCGTAGACGCCAGGGATTTCACGCAGCAGGCGATTGATGTCGTCGTAACCCTGGCGCGTGATGTCGTCGCGGCTGATGTAGGCGCCGGAGCCGACCAAACCGTCGACGTTGTCTGGCGAGCCGATCACCGCGATGGGGTCTAGCGTTACCGAAGCGAGGGTTTGCGCGAATGCGGGGGTTGCCAGCAGGCACAGCAAGCTTGCGGGCAAGGCTGGGCGCAGGATGCGATCAGTCAGCATGATGGGACGAGACGTGGGGATTGGTAGTCGCCGGACTTTAGCAGCACGTATTGCGATTAACAATAATTATCATTAAGTTTCGCGCTTGTTCGGCCGCGCGCTGCGCTCTTAATCTGGCCTTAAGGCACGCTCGAGCACAGTTTGTGGTCAATAGCCTCAAACGGGTGTCTGTGGCGCGATAGCCGCAAGGCTGTGATGCTGATGGAGACCATCCCTCGATGACAAGGAGTTCACGATGTTGAAACGGAGTTTTGCCTTTGCAGGTTTGCTGATTGCCCCGGCGATCGCTTTGGCTGGTGCGGATTGCGAGGCGCATCCTCAGAACGAGTGGAAAAGTGAGACGCAAGCGCGTGCGCATTTCGAAGAGCAGGGCTACAAGATCCGCAAGTTCAAGGTCTCCGGCGATTGCTACGAGTTCTACGGCTGGACCGCTGATGGCAAAAAAGCCGAGGTGTATTTCGACACCAAAACGCTAGAGGTCATCAAGTCGGAAATCGATTGAGATGAATGCGGGATTAAGCGCACAACAGCTGATCTGGCGATGGCCGGTGCGCTTGGCGCACTGGACATTGGCGACGCTGGTGATCGTCAATCTGTTCAATGACGACGGCAGCAAGCTTCATCGCTATATCGGTTACGCCGCGGTCGCGGTGGTTGTGCTGCGGCTGCTTTACGGCTGGTTTGGCCGTGATGGTCCGGCGCGCCCGCATTGGCCGGGTTTCCGCTCGATGAGGGAGCACGTGCTGAGCATGCTGCGTGGTGAGGTGACGCGCCCGGCGGGCCACAATCCACTCGGCGGCGCTATGACGCTGACGCTGTGGGCCCTGGTACTGCTGCTCGGCTTAAGCGGCTGGGTCAGTCGCTGGGACATGTTCTGGGGTGATGACTGGCCACATGAGTTGCATGAGAGCTTCGTCATCGTTCTCCAGGTTTGTGTGTTGCTTCATCTCGGCGGTGTGCTGATCAGCAGTGTGCTGGAACGCCAGAACCTGGTGCGCGCCATGCTGACCGGGCGTAAACGCGTCGACGAATCCTGATCAGCCGCAGACGTGCGGGAACAGTCCGCCGGTCCTCGCTGACGGGATCCGTTGCGTTGTTGGGTGATCAGTCTGGCTCGGTTTCCAGCAGGAAATGCCCGCGACCAACCGATACCGGCTTGTTGGTATCGGCTTGCCAGCACCGCACTTGCACCTGAGCGACGCGGCGTCCTTTGCGCAGCACATCGCATTGCGCGTAGCTGTCGCGAGCCTGCGCGGAACGCAGGAAGTCGAGTGAAAAATCCACCGGTTTGGGCACGCGCTGTTGATCCTCGGTAATGCTCAGCCAGATCATCGCGGCGTTCTCCAAAAAGCCACCGATGGCGCCGCCGTGCACGGCGGGCAGATGAATGTTACCGACCAGATCATCGCGAAAAGGCAGGGTGAAGATGCCGCTGTCGGCATCCAGCTGGATGCCGAGATAATGCGCATACGGAATGCGTTTGAGGGCAGCTGCGAAACGGGCTTCGGTCATGTTTTGGGGCCCAAAACGGGCGGCGCGTTGTTGGCCGTGCGCATGAACGCGGCACGGGCCAGGGCGGTTGGCTGATCCGGGCTGTCCTGCCAGATACGCCCGCTCACGAAGGCGATCTGCCGTGCTACGCGATCCACTTCGGCCTCGAGTATCAGGTCTTTGCCCGCAACGGCGGGGCGCTGGTAATCCATGCGCAGATCGATGGTGGCGATGGACTCAGGCGCATCAAGCGCACTGAGTATCGCGGCGCCGAATCCGGAATCGACCAGCGACAGTTGAACCGAGGTGTGGATCAGGCCGCGCTCCGCATCGCCGAGTAAAAACTCCGCATACGGTTGCCGCACGCGCACACGCCCGCGTCCAACCTCTTCGATGATCTGGCCCAGTGCACCGCAATGCGGCACTGAGGTGGCGTAGTAGCGCTGGAGCGGGTGCTCGGTTTTCGCCTTCATCGATGTTCCAGCAGGAGATTTTGTGTGGCGTTGCCAACCACCCCGGTGCTGTCCCAGATGCGGGTTTCCGCCATGCCCAAACCGAATCCCTGAAAATGACTGGTCGCGTCCAGACAGACCCAGTCACCGACTGGATAGCGCCGGATGTTGACCGTCAGATCCGGGTTCATGAAGGCATATTCGCGGGGATCTACGGCCGCACTGACTCCGCTACCGGAATCCACGGCGAGCATAAGACGTTGCAGCGGGCTGATGGCTTGGTTATCGATCAAGGCGATGCGCGGTCGCATCCACATCTGCGCGCGACCGCGGCCGGGGCCATCTTTGACCAGACAGGATTGCATCGCTGTGTGATAACCGATGGGATCCTCGAAAAAATCAAACGTGAAATCTTCACCATGGGTCGGCCCAGCTGGAGGTTCCGGATCGTGTGAGGACAGTGCTGGGGTGCCGACCTCATCTTGGCGCAACAGCAGCGCCAGCGCGGTTGCCACGGTCTGGTCGCTGTCGCGATCAATCAAACGTGCTTCAACAATGCGCCGTCGTTTGCCGCCGGTGCGTTCGGTGAGCTCGACACGCAGACGTGCGATCGGAATCGGTCGCAACAAATCCAGGGTCAGGCGGGCGACGTGCATCGCCCCGGCTTCTGTTTCGATGGCATGTGCGATCAGTGCGCCGGGCGGACCAGCGTGCTGAAAACCCTTGGCCCATGGGCCTTGCGTGTGTTCGGTGGCAACAAAATCGCCATTCTCGGTGCGGAAAAAGCAGTCGCTCATTCGGTCTGTTCAGAAAGTGGGGCGGTGACATCGTAGCGGTAAAGCCAATCCTGTCGCCTGTGAAAGAAACCGGGCCACAACCTCGCCAATAGCCACAATGGCCAATACGCGGCGGCTGGGCGGTGAAAGATGCGCGCGTTGGCGCGCGATGCGGCCTGCACCCGGGTCGCACGCGGGTGACGCCAGCTCTGGTAGTGCTGAAGCGCGTCAGGAATCGAAGCCACCTGGTCGAGACTGTGTGCCAGCGCCCAGGCGTCTTCAATCGCCATGGCGGCGCCTTGCGCCATAAACGGCAACATCGGATGACAGGCATCACCCAGCAGCACGCAATGACGAGCATGCCAGCGTGGCAAGGGTGGGCGGTCGAACAGAGCCCAGCGATAGTGGCTGTCGGCGGCGTCGATGAGTTCGGTGATGTGAGGATGCCAGCCTTGGAAATCGGCCATAGCCTGGCTGCGCTCGCCACGCTGCGTCCAGGATTCTTCGCGCCAATGGCTGTGTTCAACTACACCGACGAAATTGGCCAAACGCCCACCGCGTAGCCGGTAGGTCACCGCGTGTCGTCTTGGCCCCGTCCACACGCAGGCGGTCGGCGGTGGTGCTGTTTTGAGACGTTCGATGGGAACAACCGCGCGCCACGCCACATGCCCAGTGAAACGGGCTTGGTCCGGGCCGAACAGGCATTCACGCACACGCGAATGCAGACCGTCGGCGCCGACCAGCAGATCGGCGTTCAAAATCGAACCATCGGCCAGGACGGCGCGGACACCGTTTTCGGTATGTTCGATCTGATCCAGGCACGCATCGAGCTGCAGTGCGTCGGCGGAGCGGGTGTGGAGCGCGTCGGCGAGGACTTTAAGAAGATCCGCCCGGTGCACGTGTAGATAGGGTGCGCCCCAGCGGGATTCGCCGTGCTGTTGCAGGTCGATGCGAAAGATTTGTTTGCCGCTGTGGCCCAAGCGCATTTCCAGCGCCTGCGGAGCGAATCCCTGACGCTGCAGCGCTGGCAAAAGATCCAGCGCGTGGATCACCTTGCAGGCGTTGGGGCTGAGCTGCAGACCCGCGCCGACCTCGCGCAACGCCTCCGCTTGTTCGATGACGCGCACGCGCCAACCGCGCGCATGCAGGGCGAGTGCTGTGGTCAGTCCGCCGATACCACCGCCGCAGATGATCGCGCTGCGGTTCAAGGTTGGGTGGCTCTTGGAACAGAATTCAGGGTCATCGCATTATTCTCGCAAATGCGTCCGGCCCGCGCTGCGGTAAACTCCTGCGCCATCTTCCAACGTGCTCGTGTATGCCTCTGCTGACCGCAAAAAACCTCCAACTCCAAGTCGGTTTGCAGGTGCTGCTGGATCGCGCTGAGCTGGTGATTGAGCCGGGTGAGCGTGTGTGTTTGCTGGGCCGCAACGGTGAAGGCAAATCGACATTGCTGCGCGTCCTCTCGGGTGAGGTGGCGCTGGATGCGGGCGAGATTCAGCAGGACAGCGGTTTGCGCGTGGCGCAATTGCCGCAAACCGTACCCAGTGGCTTGTCGGGCAGCGTGTTTGAAGTGGTTGCCGAAGGGCTTGGTGAGTTGGGCCGCGCGCTGGCCGAGTATCATCAATTGATTGATGGCGAAGCCACCGATCTTTCGCGGCTCGGCCAGTTGCAGAATGTGATTGACGCCCGCGATGGTTGGAATCTCGACAACCGCGTCAGCGAGATTCTGTCGCGCCTTGATCTGCCCACGCTGACCGCCTTCGAGGCTTTGTCCGGCGGGCTCAAACGACGCGTGTTGTTAGCTCGCGCGCTGATCACCGAGCCGGATCTGTTGCTGCTCGACGAGCCAACCAACCACCTGGATGTGGAGAGCATCACCTGGCTGGAGGACTTCCTGCTGCAATGGAACGGCAGCTTGCTGTTTATCACGCATGATCGTGCGTTCCTGCGCCGTTTGGCCACACGCATTATCGAGCTCGACCGCGGCCATTTGAGCAGTTGGCCGGGCGACTACGACACCTATGTGCGGCGCAAGCAGGAGGCGCTGGACGCGGAGGCGGAAGCCAACGCGCAGTTTGACAAGAAACTGGCTCAGGAAGAGGTGTGGATACGCAAGGGTATCCAGGCGCGACGGACTCGCAATGAAGGTCGTGTGCGCGCTTTGCTCAAGCTGCGCGAAGAGCATCGTGCCCGGCGCAATCGTCAAGGTACGGCCAATGTGGTGATCCAGGAGGCGGAACGCTCCGGCAAGTTGGTTGCCGAGGTCGAAGACCTGTCGTTTGCGTGGCAGGGCAAGCCCATCGTGGAAGGCTTCAGCACGACCATACTGCGCGGTGATCGCATCGGCATCATCGGGCCCAACGGCGCGGGCAAGACCACATTGCTCAATCTGCTGCTGGGCAAACTTGCGCCGGACAGTGGATGCGTGAAGCACGGAACGCGCCTGCAGGTGGCTTATTTCGATCAGTTGCGGGATACCCTGGACGAAGACCAGGCCGTGTTTGAAAACGTGGCGGAAGGGCGTGACTACGTGGAGATCAACGGCGCTCGCAAACATGTGCTGGGTTATCTGCAGGAGTTCCTGTTTACCCCGGAACGTGCCCGTAGCCCGGTGCGCAGCTTGTCGGGAGGCGAACGCAGCCGGCTGCTGCTGGCGCGCTTGTTCACTCAGCCGTGCAATTTGCTGGTGCTGGATGAGCCAACCAATGATCTGGATCTGGAGACCTTGGATCTGCTGGAGGAGCGCTTGGCGGATTTCAGCGGCACTTTGTTTCTGGTCAGCCACGACCGTGATTTTCTCGATCGCGTGGTCACCCGCAGCCTGGTCTTTGAAGCCCCGGGCAAGGTGGGCGACTATGTCGGTGGATACCAGGACTGGTTGCGCCAACGAGCAACGCCCAGCAAGCCACCGGCATCCAAACCTGCGCCTCAGCGCAAAGGCCCTCCGTCGGCGCCCAAACCTCCGCCGGCCCATGCTTTGAGCCGGGATGAACGCAAGGAGTTGGGGCGGTTGCCGACGCAGTTGGAAAAACTGGAGGCGCGTCAAAGCGAGCTCAGTGCAGCGCTGGCCGACCCCGCAATCTACCGCGACGATCCCACACGTGCGCAGGCTTTGCAGCGCGAGTTGGCCGAGATGCAGGAGCGAATCAGCGCCACCTTCGAGCGCTGGGAATTTCTTGAAAGCCGGGCATGAACCGTGTCCGCGTGCGATGGTCGAAGTCGAGCCTACGCATCCATCATCCGTTCTTAACAGGGAGTTGTTCATGAACACACTGAATCGCGTTTTTGCCGCTGCCACGCTTGCGTTTGCTGTGGCGTTGCCGGCGCAAGCTGCAGACAAATACAAATTCGATACCGTGCATTCGCAGGTGATCTTTTTCGTTAGCCATCTGGGGTTCTCCAAATCCGAAGGGGAGTTCCTCGATTTTGATGGCGGCTTCAGTTTTGATCAGAAGAATTGGGGGAATTCCTCGGTCGAGGTTGTGATCGACACCAACAGCATCAGCTTGGATGACGGCCCATGGGACAAGCACATGAAGAACGAGGACTTCTTCCACGTGGAGAAGTACCCGACCATGACCTTCAAGAGCACCAAGGTTGAAAGCAAGGACGGCAAAACCGGTACGATCACCGGTGACCTGACCCTGCTCGGCGTGACCAAACCCGTGACGCTGGATGTCACCTTCAACAAGGCGGGAGCGCATCCGTTCAACCCGAAGAAGCAGCTCATCGGTTTTTCCGCCACCGGTACGCTGAAACGCTCCGAATTCGGAATGAACTACGCACTTCCGGCCGTGGGTGATGACGTTGAAATTCGCATCGAGGTCGAAGCGGAAAAGATTTAACGTATGAATCCGGTCTCGAATCCGGGCCACCAGCAGTGGACGCGACTGGCCGTCGCGCTCCACTGGCTGGTTGCCGTGCTGATTCTGTTCAATATTGTGCTGGGCGTAGTGGCCGAGGAAATGGCCATGTCACCGGCCAAGTTGAACGTGTTTATCTGGCACAAATCAATCGGCTTGAGTGTGCTGGCGTTGGTCGGTTTACGCCTGTGTTGGCGCTACGCGCATCCACCGCCTGAGGCGCCGGCCAGTTTGACCACATTCGAGCGACGTGCGTCCAGCAGCGTGCATTTCGCTTTGTATGGTCTGATTGTCGCCGTGCCGCTGACCGGCTGGTGGCTGAATTCGGTGGCCAATTTTCCGTTTCGCTGGTTTGGACTTTTCGAGGTTCCGGCTATCGCGGCGCCGAGCGAAACTCAGGAAGAGTGGGCCGAAGCGGCCCATGTGTGGCTGGCTTGGGGCATGGCTGCAATCGTTGCTGCGCACATCGGTGCGGCGCTCAAACATCATCTGATCAACCGTGACGAGGTATTGCGTCGGATGTGGCCGGCGCGTGCGGGACGCTGGAGCATGGCGTTGCTCGTCGTTGCTCTGCCATTGCTGGTGTGGTGGCAGGTCAGCAGCTTGGCGGATTCGGCATCGATCGTGACCGGCGGACAAGCTTCGCAGACTGATGAACGCGCGTTGAGCGGTGAGGCGCAACGCTGGCAAATGCTTACCGACTCATCACGCCTCGGGTTCATCGCCAGTTACGATGATGTCCCGGTCGAGGGTGTGTTTCGTCGTTTCGACGCGGATTTGCGCTTTGATCCCGACGATCTGAAGTCCAGCGGTTTCGACGTGACGATTGCCATTGCCTCGCTGGACACAGCGAGCAGCGACCGCGATGAGATGATCCGCGACGACACTTGGTTTTTTGTCGAGCGTTTCCCCAAGGCGCGTTTTGTGACACGTTCGATACAGGCTATCGGACCACAGCGTTATCAGGCCGATGCCAGTCTGCGTATCCGCGATCGACAGCAGGATGTTCCCTTCGTGTTCGAGTGGGCGCCGCAAAGCGATGGCCAATCGCGCCTCACCGCTCAGGTGGTGCTCGACCGGCGTGACTTTGATGTCGGCACTGATTCCTGGGCCCAGGATGACACGGTGGGCTTTGATGTCACCGTTGAGGTGGATCTGCTCTTAGAATCGCGCCAGCTCGCCGCTACGGATTGAAAATGTTGAACAGTGTGCCCTGGTCATCGCTGTCGGTGCCCAGGGTGTGCAGCAATATGCCGTTGAAAGCAAAGGCGCCGGATACGGGGGTGATGTCGGCATCGCCGTAATTGGCGATACGCGAGCCGCCGTTCAAGGCTTGCGCCCAGTTCGAGCCGTCAGATTGCGCGACGCGCAGATTGGTCAGTGTTGTCAGCAAGGCGTACTGACCGGCCGGTGAGATGGAAAAATCGACGATGTCGTTTGCCGGTGTCTCTAGCGTGCCCACTTGCGTTGCGCTGGTGGTGGTGCCGTCTTCGCTGGACAGCGGTGTGCTGTAAAGCGTGTTGCCACACAGCATAACCAGGGTGTCGCCAGTGTTGGATGCGCCCATCGCCGAGCATCCGTTCAGCATCAAAAGAGGGAGGTTGATGACCTGGGTGCGTAAGATCGCCTGTTCGCCTTGAAACGGTGGCGGGTTGGAGGGTTCGGCAACGGTATGAACCCGAACTTGGCCAGCCAGCCGGTCGAGAATCAGAATGTGGCCATCGTTGACGGCGAGATCCAGCCAATTGCTGCGATTCAGGCCGGTGACCAGGAACGCGCCCTGGTCCTGTCCACTGTCGTCCAGCGCGTGAATCCGAGGCTCTGATTCATCACTGATGGCATACAAGCTGCCACCCCAGCGCTGGCTGGCGATCAAGGCGACCGGGTCATCCAGGCTGGGTTCTTGCAATGTTTCGGTGGTGCCCAGCGTGAACGGATTGTCCAAATCCGGCTCGGCGTCGCCAAGAAAGGTTTCGTCGCAGGCCGCCAGCGTCAGCGCGCCAAGCGGGAGAAGCAGGGGAAGGAGTGTGCGCATTATTGACAGACCTGATCGAGAATGAAGTCGGCATTGATCCACACGCCTTGCGTGCGAATCTCCAGATCCGAGCGTCCGGGGCAGCGCATGCTTCCGCTGCGCTCTTCGATGAAGATGAAATCGTCGTATTCGACGTAACGGTCTTCGGCAAACGAACCTTCGGAGAATCGCATGGCCAGACCGCTATCACCATCGACCTGCCTCAAGCTGCCGGAGAAGGCATGGCCGTTGGTGTCGAAGAAGATATACCCGCGCTTGCCGCCAGAGCGTATGCCGACATCCACTTGCAGATACTGAACGAAGAAATCATCAATCGCGGTTTCCTCGCGACCGTCGGCGGAGCGTTGGCGATAGTTGATGGTCAGCGGTTCGCTGGCTTCGAAAGCCAACGACGTGTCGGTGCCGGTGCCATGGCTGCCGCACAAATCACCGCTGGCGCTGCACAGGCTGACCTCGGCAGGCAACGGTATGATCGATGCTTGGGTGGTGCGCTCCAGATTCTGCTCGCGATAGTGCAGTCCGGGGCCGGAGGCGTTGCCGGAATAGCTCAGCACCAGTTGGCGCTCATCATCGGGGAACGCCAGCCGGAAAGTCCCGGGTAGCTGATCGATGATGGCTTCCTGGAAGCCGTCCGGGCTGTCTTCTCGCAGTTCAAAGGGCGCCGTGGCCAAGGTGGCGGTAAGTTCTGTGGTGTCACCGAGCAAGGCGTCAAGCATTTCCAGGCCACCCAGACGGGCCTGCAACAGCTCGACCTCGCGGCCTTCGACTTCTCCTTCGAATTGGCGGATCAAGTGGCTATGGAACGGCGTGTTGGGGTCGAGTTCGTCAGCCAAAGTCACGCTGGTGTTTTCGGCCTGGGCGAACAGCAAGTCGGCAATCGGTGCGCTGGCCTGCATGCGGATCGATTCATCCGCGCCTCGGACCAGTTCCAGGTTTTGCGGCAGCGGTGCAAGACGCACATAGGCTTCTCCGCTTTCGCCATTTTGGTCCTGGTCTGTCAAGGTGACTTCGACGGTTTCTATCGCCTCATCGGTGCTGAGACGGTAAACCGTATCGATGTCATCAAGACTGGACACGCCATCGACACCCAGCAGTTCCAGGTTGAAGTGACTGTTGATGGTATTCAAGCTGACGTTGACGTCGCGCAAGCCCAGCGGGGCATCGACCCCACCATCGTAGGTGTGGACGCCGATGACGACTTCGGTCGGGGCGGAAACATCAAGCTCAAGGCTGGAATTTTCCGCATCCGGGGCCAATGTGACCGTGATTTCTGATGAGCTGGCAGGGGTGGTTTGCGCGCTGAGCTCGAAACCGTCGTGGCGAACGCCGGAACGGTCCGCGTACATGGCCAGTGTGGCCGCGACGGCACCCTGGCCGCCATCAATGTCGGTCACCAGGTTGGCGCTTGTGAAGCGCGGAAGAAACTCAAAGATGCTGTCGAGGACCGACAGGCGTTGAGAAAATTGCTCTGGCGCACCAACCTCACGTGCATCCATACCCAGGGCGATGCGCAGGTCAGGATCGACCAGCCCCAGAAGACCGGGCAAGCCGAGAAGGTTGCGTGGATCAATGATGCTCACATCAATCTTCAGTGGCATCGGACTCGGTGCGCCGTCCAAGGTCCGCACGTCCAGTGAGGCGAAAAGCAACAGGCTGAAAAAGTGCACGCGAATGTCAGCGCCCAGGATATTGCCGGTGCTGCTGTCGCCATCCACATCGACGCCTACGGGCAGGGCGTTGACACCGTAGGCAGTGCGCCGGATGGCGTCGGGGCCAGTGCCATAGACGGTATCGATGCGGTAACCCAGGCCAACCGGTTCAAGCAGATCGGCCAGTGGATCGACAATGATTTCCGGTTCATCGGATGGGACCGGGGCATCGCGCGATGCACCAGCGGATGAGTCAGGGCTGCGCCCACCTTGGCAGGCGCTTAATGCTGCGGCGCTCACAAGCAGCCACAGCATTGGTTTGTACTTTCGCATCATGCGTTTCCCACAATCTCCCCGGTCCTGGGATTATCACGCAATTCGCGTCCAGAAAGTTCCCTTTGGGTTAATCATTCAGGCGCAGAAGCAGATCGTGCATGTCCACGCTGTTGCCGGCAGTGACGGTAATGTCGGAGACAACGCCATCACGCGGAGCGGCAATCGCGGTCTCCATTTTCATGGCTTCCAGGGTGATCAGCGGCTCGCCTTTGCGCACGGCATCGCCGTTCTTGACGGCCACGCGTACGACCATGCCGGCCATGGGCGCGCCGACTTCGGTATCGTTGTTGGGATCGGCTTTGGCCTTGCCCACCTTGCGTTCGGCATGCTGGTTTTCGACGCGGATGACACGTGATTGGCCATTGAGTTCGTAGAACAAGCGGGTGACCCCGTCTTCTTCGTGGAAGGCTGAGCTTTGTAGACGGATGATCAGGCGTTTGCCTTTGGCAATATCGACGCTGATCTCTTCGTTTTCATCCAAGCCGTAGAAGAAGGTTTCTGTGGGCAGAGTGCTGACATCGCCATACAACTTGCGGTGTTTGACGAAGTCTTCGAACACCTTGGGGTACATCAGCCAGGAGGCGAGGTCTGTGTCACTGATGTCGCGCTCCAGTCGCTTACCCAGATCGGTGCGCGCAGCGTTCAGGTCAACCGCGGGCATGTGCGCGCCCGGGCGTCCGTCGATCGCTTGGCTGCCTTTGAGCACTTTGGCTTGCAAAGCGGCTGGCCAACCGTCCGGCGGTGTCCCCAATTCACCGCGGAACAGAGAAATCACCGATTCCGGGAAGTCGATGTCGCGATCGGGATCGAGAATGTCCTGCTCGCTCCAGTTATTGGCAACCATGGATAAGGCCAGATCGCCGACCACTTTGGACGAAGGGGTGACTTTGACGATGTCACCAAACAGACGATTGACGGTGGCATAGGCGCGCGATACTTCCGGCCAGCGTGGTCCCAAACCCATGGCGCGGGCTTGCTCGCGCAGATTGGTGTACTGGCCGCCGGGCATTTCGTGTTGATAGACGTCTGCGGTGCCACTGCGGATGTCGCTTTCGAATGGGCTGTAGTAGCGTCGCACGTCCTCCCAATAGTCGGACAACTGGCGCATGGCAGTCAGATCCATGTCCGGTGCTTTGTCCGTATGGGCCAACGCTGCGGCGATGCTGCCCAGGTTGGGTTGGGACGTCAGGCCGGACATGGCGTCCAAAGCACCGTCTACCGCGTCGCAACCGGCATCGACCGCAGCGAGCACGCTGGCGGCAGCGATGCCACTGGTGTCATGGGTGTGGAAATGGATGGGCAGATCAATTTCCTGCTTCAGCGCGGTGACCAGTGCATGCGCTGCGCGTGGGCGGCACACCCCGGCCATGTCCTTAATTCCCAGCACATGGGCACCCGCGTCTTGCAGGGTGTGGGCCAGCTTGAGGTAATAATCCAGGTTGTATTTGGGTCGTGACGGATCGAACAGATCGCCGGTGTAGCAGATCGCCGCTTCGGCCACGCCGCCGGCATCGCGCACCGCATCGATGGCCAGTCGCATGTCGTCGACATTGTTCAGGCAATCGAAGATGCGGAAGATGTCGATGCCGTTTTCCGCAGCTTGGCGGATGAAATACTGCACCACATTGTCGGCATAGTTGGTGTAACCCACCGCATTGGCCGAGCGCAGCAGCATCTGGAACGGGATGTTGGGAATTTCCTCGCGCAGGCGTGTCAAGCGTTCCCACGGGTCTTCCTTAAGAAAACGCATGGACACGTCAAAGGTCGCGCCGCCCCAGCATTCCAGGGAAAACAGATTGGGCATCAAACGCGCGTAATGCGGTGCGATGGCGAGCATGTCGCGGCTGCGCATGCGCGTAGCGAACAGGCTTTGATGCGCATCGCGCAGGGTTGTGTCGGTGAGCAGCGCGCGCGGCTGTTCTTTGATCCAGCGGGCAAAGCCCTCTGGTCCGAGTTGCTTGAGGACATCGCGCGTTCCGGTGGGCACCGCTGACGCGTTATCAAGTTGTGGTAGGCGGGGTGCCGGAAGAGGACGCTTTGGTGGTTCGCGATCCTTCATCTCCGGACTGCCGTTGACCACCACATCGCCGATAAATCGCAGCAATTTGGTCGCACGGTCGCGTCGCGGGGTGAACTGGAACAATTCCGGGGTCGAATCGATGAAGCGCGTGGTGTAACTCGCATCGGCAAACTTGGGATGACCGATGACGTTTTCCAGGAACTGCAGGTTGGTGGCCAAACCGCGAATACGGAATTCGCGCAGGCAGCGGTCCATGCGCGCTATGGCTTCCTCCTGGGTAGGCGCCCAGGCCGTGACCTTGACCAGCATGGAGTCGTAAAACGGTGTGATGACAGCGCCGGAGTAGGAGGTGCCGCCATCCAGGCGGATGCCGAAGCCGTTGGGGCTGCGGTATGCGATCAAACGACCGTGGTCCGGCGTGAAACCGTTTTCCGGGTCCTCGGTGGTGACGCGGCATTGCAGGGCATGACCATCCAGGCGGATTTGGTCTTGCGTCGGCAGGCCAGGTTCACCGATGCGCTGGCCACTGGCCACTTTGATCTGCGCTTTGACGATATCCACACCGGTGACTTCCTCGGTCACCGTGTGTTCGACTTGGATGCGCGGATTGACCTCAATGAAGTAGTACGCGCCGGTGTCGGCGTCGAGCAGAAACTCCACCGTGCCGGCGTGCGAGTAGCCCACGCTGCGGCACAGACGCAGCGCGGTTTCGCACAAGTCGGTGCGCTGCTGATCATCAAAATAGGGCGCCGGCGCGCGTTCAACCACTTTCTGGTGGCGACGCTGCACGGAGCAGTCGCGTTCGAACAGATGCACCAGCTGACCGTGCTGATCACCCAGCACCTGCACTTCGACGTGACGCGCGTTGCGGATAAGTTTTTCCGCATAAGTCTCGTCGTTGCCGAAAGCGGCTTTGGATTCGCTGCGCGCCGAGGTCAGCTGCGCTTCCAGTTCCGCTTCGCTTTCGATCACGCGCATGCCGCGCCCGCCGCCGCCCCAGCTGGCTTTGAGCATGATCGGATAACCGATCTCGGCCAAGATTGCTTTGCAGGCATCGATGTCGTCGGGCAGCGCTTTGCTCGCAGGCAGCACGGGAACGTCCGCGGCTTCTGCGGCGTTGCGTGCCGAGACCTTGTCGCCCAGGGTGCGCAGGACCTGTGGGCTGGGGCCGATAAACCGAATCCCGGCGGCGGCGCAGGCCTCCGCAAAATCCGGGTTCTCCGAGAGAAAACCGTAGCCGGGGTGAATGGCATCAACGCCGGCATCGCGGGCAATCCGAATGATGTCCGGAATGTCCAAATAGGCCGCAATTGGCTTGGCACCGGCACCCACCGGATAGCTTTCGTCCGCCTTGAAACGATGCAGCGAAAAGCGGTCTTCGTGGGCGTAAATGGCCACGGTGCGAATGCCCATTTCGGCCGCGCCACGCATCACGCGAATGGCGATCTCACCGCGGTTGGCGACGAGTAGCGACTTGAGCTGTTGGTGTTCACTCATGCGGATGGGTTCCGGATTTGGCAAATGACCTACCATAACCTGACGGAAAGGCCTGCAACAGTTGAAAGCACAAAACGGGCCAGAGGAGTCGATGTTGGGAACATTGAGAAAGCCCCTGTGGCTGGTGGGGGTCGTCGCACTGGTGCCGGCGTTGGGGATCGCTCAGGATGCGAATGACAGCAGTGCAGAGGTCATCGTGCTTGAGGCGTATTCATCTCCCGCGCTGGCGAGCAATCCAGAGATACTGGGCGATGTGGTGGTGACGGCAAGGCGGCGCGAAGAGCGCAGCCTGGATGTGCCCGTGTCGATGACCGTGCTGGACGGTGATGCGTTGGGTGAAGCGGGGCTGACACTGGCCACCGATATCCAGGAGCGCGTGCCGGGCATGGTGGTGTCCATGCCCAATGCCCGCCTGACCAGCTACACCATCCGCGGCTTGGGCTCGACCTCAGCCAACGATGGCATCGAAAGCAGTGTGGGATTGTTTCTCGATGGGGTCTATCTGGGCCGGCAGGGCCTGTCGATTTTCGATCTGATTGATCTAGAGCGGGTCGAGGTATTGCGCGGCCCTCAGGGTACTTTGTTCGGCAAAAACACCACGGCGGGCGCCTTGAATATCGTGACGCGCTTGCCGGTGGATTACTACGAAGCCAAGCTCGAGATCGGCATGGGCAACCTGCGCAATCGCCAATTGCGGGGGGCGATCAACGACAGCCTGATCGACGGCGTGCTGAGCGGGCGATTGACCGGCTATATGAGCGAACGTGACGGCACCATAGACAACATCTTCAACAACAGCAGAATCAATGCCCGCGACAAGCACGGCTTTCGCGGACAACTGTTGTGGACACCCGATCCGGATGTCAGCGGTCGCTTCATCGCCGAGTTCGCCTCCAATCACGAAGATTGCTGCGCCTATCCGCTCACCGCGCCGGTGCGCAACGCCGTGGTGCAGCGCGATGCGTATATGGAATACAACCGCGTCGGCACCAACCCTGCTGATCGCACCACCGATTCAGACGCGCCAACGCGCTCGGATATGCGCCAGCATGCGGCCTCGGCCGAGTTCAACTGGGACATCAGCGCGAAGCATAAACTGACCAGCATCAGCGCCTGGCGCAGCTGGTATTTCCTACCCACCAACGACGATGCCACATCCTTGCATCTCGCCAGCACCAGCACCGAGAACGATCACGAGCAATTCAGCCAGGAACTGCGCTTGAGCTCCAGCTTCGACGCGCTGGATACCGTGGTCGGCCTGTTCTACATCCGTCAGCGTCTGGATGGTTTGGAACGTGTGGTGATCGGTGACGACATGGTCGGGTGGGTATTTGGTGGCTTGCTGCGCGAAAACGGATTGACCTTCGCCACCGAATCCAACACCGGGCCTCTGTTGTACGCGGTGATTCCACCGGAAACCCTGGATGGCACCACCGTGGATACCGACTACTTCCAGACCACCGATTCCATGGCCGCGTTCGCGTCGGCCGACTGGCACCTCGCCGAGCGCTGGGATTTGTCCGTCGGGCTGCGCTACACCTACGAGGTCAAAGATTCGTTTGTGGATCGCAGCCGCTACGGTGGTGACCCGGATGCCACTGTCCTGGCCGCGCCTGACCCCTTGCTCAATCTGGCGGAACCGGTTTTGGAGATCGCCGAACCGCTGATCAACATCATTGAAACAGCCGCGGGCACGCAGCTGCCCACAGGTGGTTGGACGGGGATTTTGGATGACATCGCGGGTGGTGAGTACCAGCGCGCCACCGATTACGATGAGGGCGATTTTTCCGGCAAAGTGTCACTGTCCTACAAACCTTTGCCGGATACCACGTTGTTCGCATCAGCGGCGCGCGGCTATAAGGGTGGGGGTATCAATCTGGGGTTTACCGGGGAGTCAGTGGACCCGACCTTCCGCCCGGAGCAAGCCACATCGTTCGAGCTGGGCATAAAGTCTTATCTGTTCAACAGGCTGGCTTCGTTGTCATTGACCGCCTATCACACCGATATCAAAGACTACCAAGCGCTGACCTTCGACAATGAGCCGACATTGCTGCCGAATCCGCGCCAGATCAACCTGCTCAATGTCGGGCGAGTTCGTTTGCGTGGCGCCGAGTTGGAAGGCTATGGCTATCTGGCGCCTGGCCTTGTGATGCGTGGCGGCGTCGCTTACAGCCGCGCGGTCACCACACAGTTCCCCAATGCGCCCAACGAAGACACCCGCGAGAATGACAAAGATTTGTCTGGCGAGGATCTGTACAACGCACCGCGCTGGAGCGTGGTTTTGGGTGGTCAGTATCGTTATGACTTTGAGCGGGGCTTTGATGGCTACCTTGGGCTCGATTACATGTATCGCAGCGGCTATTGGGGCACCGTGGAGCATGGTAGGGCCAGCTATATCGACGAATATGACGTGGTCAATTTGCGCCTCGGCTTGCGTTCCGCCGATCGGGCCTGGGATGTCTCTGTGTGGGCGCGCAATCTGCTGGATAAGGATTACATTGCCGCGGTCTACCCGCTGTATGGCGTCGGCGATTATGGCGCCGTGCCGGCAGATCCGCTGACCTACGGTTTGACCGTCAGGCTGTTGCTGCAATGAATGTTCAAATTCCCGTCATCGCGGCAGTGCTTGCCGGATTCATCGTGCTGGAGTTGCTCCTGCGCCGCTTTCCTTGGCGCGAGGTCAGTCGACGCGAAGGATGGCTGGACGTTGCTGCATTTTCCCAAGCCACGCTGCTGGTTGGGCCGCTTATCGTGTATGGCTCAGCCGCGATCGAAAGCTGGCTGTTACCGGGCGCCGCTGGCGCTTGGTCGGCCGTGCCGTGGTACTGGCAGCTGGTGGCGTTCCTGATCTTCGATGACATGGTGCAGTACTGGTGGCACCGCTCTTGCCACACCTTTACCTGGCTGTGGCCTCTCCACAAGTTTCACCACACCCCGCCGTATATGGGGGTGCGTATCATTTGGCGTAATGGCTTCTTCTACGATCTGCTGCTGCCCAATTTGTGGTTGGCCGGCATCTTGGTCTATCTCGGTTTCGGCGAGGTCTATTTCTGGTACTACCTGGTCAAGCTCATCGTGACCATGGGGGCACACAGCGAATTGCGTTGGGATGCACCTTTGTATCGCTACCGTGCGCTGCATCCGCTGGCTTGGGTGCTGGAGCGGACGGTGTCAACGCCGGCCACGCATTTTGCCCACCACGCCTACAGTGCTGATGATGGCATCGGTCATTACAACGGCAACTACGGCAATCTGCTGTTTTTCTGGGACGTGTTGTTCGGCAGTGCGCGCATCACGCGGCGCTATCCGCCACGCTTCGGTATGCCTCAGGAGAATGGACCGGATCCTTGGTACGTATTGATTTTCTATCCGTTGTTCCGGCGCCGATAAATCCCAGGTACAAAAAAGCCGATGCCGGCTATGCCGGCATCGGCTGGGTTCATACGCCTGTCAGATCAGGCTGGAGTCGCGGTCGGCTCCGGAGTCGGCTCTGGGGTTGGTTCCGGAGTTGCATTGGGCGGATCGAAGAAAGTGCCGCCCAGGCACAGCTCATGAGCATACATCTGCGCGCCCACGTTGGCCGACAGCAGCTGCGATGCAATGCTCAGCGCAACGCGATCAAACGGCTTGGTTGACTGCAGACCGAAGTAGACCGGCTCGTTGGCCGACAAGTTGAAGCCGAGCAGATCGAGCGCAACGCTACTCAGAAGCACGGTTTCCTGCTCCTCATCATCGAGGTAGGTCGTGATTGCAATCTGATCAAGCAGGCTCAGATCCACTGTGCCTTCGGGGAAGGTCAGGGCGTATACGGCAAAACCGTTTTGCGCGCCCGGCAGGAGAGCATTGAGCTCGACTGAATCCAGTGCGCCGGCCAAGCCGCCCAGGGTGGTGGTGAACACCGCCGCCGTGCCCAGCTTACCGTCAACGGCGTCGCTGGCACTGGTTACGCTGTTGGTCAGCGCGGTGAGGGAATCACCACCTAAACCGCCCAGCAGGCCACCGACCAAGCCGCCGACCACACCGTTGGCGCCCACTTCCGTGGTTGCGCCGGCAGTGGTGCCGGTGCAGACAAAGCCTTTGCCTTCCTGAATCAGCTCATCGGCTTCACCGTCGTCATCGCTGTCGACGAAGATGGAGGTTGCAACGCTGCCGTCATTGGGGCCGAAGCCGTCATTGTCGTCTGCGGTGCCGGGAATGCCATCGTCGCCGTTGTCTTCGGTCGGCACACCGCCGGAGCCCGCGCCGCCAGTACCGCCGCCATTTGCCTGACAACCGGCAATCGCGGCTGCGGCAAGCGCCATCAGCAGAGCATTCCGTAATTTTTTGGATTCGCGCATGAGTATGTCCTTATAGAGGTGTCGTGTGAGTTCTAAGAACGTGTGTTCTTTCCGCCCAAAGTCATGGTAGTTATACGACTAAAGTGTAGACCAGCGAGTAATTTTTCGCAGCTTATTTGCTTATAGGCGGGTAAATCACCGCTTGCAGTTGTGATGGCTGTCTCGCTTTGATCATGGTTGACGGCGACGTTGGGGGCTTAAGAGCGCGCAACCACCTGAATCGGTGCGCCAATCCAGATTTCGCCGGATTCGATAACCTTCCAGTAGATACCACGCAAATTCTGATCCCGCGTGATCGACTGGTTGACGAAACGCAGGGCGTCCGCGCCAAAGCGTTCATGGAATTTTGCGCAGCCGTTGTGAGGCTTGGCGGTCACCTCAACCAAGGCTTCGCCGACGCGCAGGCGGGTGCCCAGCGGAAGGTTGGCGGCGCTGATATCCAGATCGACGAACAGGTTGTCACCGAACAATTCCAGGTCCTGGCCGTTGGCGATCAGTTCGGCAACCTGACGACGGATTACAGCGAGTTGCGCTTCAGGGTCTCGTGGTGGCCGCCGGTACCAGCCATCTCCGGTGAGACCGAATTCCACGCTCAGCTCCGCGCGTTGGGGCTTTTCACGTCGCCCGTCTGGTAAACGGCGAACGATCAAACTGATCCAGCCCTGATCGCGGTCATCTGCGGGCAGGGTGGGTAGGATCGCACTGAGTTCGCGCAACGAAAGGTGATAGTCGGGGTGGCCTTGAGGGCCGTAAGCTTCGCGCTGGAGCATGGTTTGCACCGGATTGTCACGTCACGTACCGCCGCCACGCCCACAGCGCCGCAGCGATGATCAGTCCGCCCAGCGCCACCCAGTCGATCAGGATGACGCGTCGGATGGCCGAATTGTACGCCTCAGCGCCTGCCAGGACGATGAACGACGCGGTGCTGACCATGCCGATCGTCAAGGCGAGCCCCTGCCATTCGCTCCGCCACGCGGCAAGCACGAGGACGCCTCCGACCAAGGCAAACAAAACCGCGCGATGGCGCATCAGCAGGATCAGGTTTGGATCACCAAGATCAATCTTGTAAAGGTTGTGCAGGCGTTCAGGCCCCAGCACGCCGACAAACGGGATGAGGTGAATCAACCCAACGAGCAGCAGTATTCCGGAGATGACAATAGTCATTGCGTGGCGACCCATGACGCGATGGCTTGGCTGATAACGTCCGGTTCCCGAGCCCATTGGTAGTGGTCTGCCGGGCGTGTGTAGGCGTCTGATGTGATCAGCATGTGAGACAGCTGTGCGCTGCTGAACTTATTGGTGACGGCATTTGTGGCGGCTTCCGGCGCAAATGAATCGGCGGCGTAGCGCACGCTGAGCACCGGCCCGGCGTAAGCGTTAACGGCCGCATCGATATCGCTATCGAGCCCAGCAGCAAAATAGCGATTGTGGTGCACCATGTGGCGCCAGTCGTGCATCAAGGTGCGTGCTTCGCGACCGCCAAAGCCGACCGACGAGCCGGGGTAGTAACCCAGGATCGGGGCGCAATACCGAACCACGCCCGACAGGATCCTGAGCTTGATTCGCAGGTTGATCGGGTAAGCCGATATCCATGGTGAGGCGCAGGCGCTCAGCACCAGCCCATCGACACGGTCGGGATACAAGCCGCAGGCCATTGCGCCCAGGTGGCCGCCCAGGCTGTGGCCGAGCAGATAACGACGATTCCCGGAGAGGTTCTGCCAGACCCAGTCCAGCGTTGCCGGTATGTCGTGGATTAACCACTCACGAAAGCCGAAGTCGTTGTGACGTGATGCGCGCAAGGGGCTGGCGCCATGCCCGCGCTGTTCCATCACCACCACATCAAAACCGTGAGCATTCAGACTCCGCGCGACTCGCGCATAAAATTTTGCGGCAATCCCCAGCGCTGGAAGGATGACCATGGTGATCTCGCACGCTCGATTGGCGCGATACAGCTGTAGGGGTAGCCGGTAGTGATCGTCAGTTTCGATCTGTATGTGTTCCGCCGCGTCCATCTGTCTTGTTCGTGATCGAGTGACGTCGAGCTTCTGCGCGGGAAGGTCATGCCGTCAATGACCTGACAGGTTATGAACGCACGAATGTTGCATCTCGCGAAGTTCTTTTTTGGCACGAATGCTGTTCGCGGTTGTCAACACTTTTATTGTCATAAAGGTGTAGATTTAACGGTCCTGCAATGTAGGGCCGATTAATTTATGTCGGGGTGAGCTCGCCACCTGATAGAGCAGTGCAGGCATACAAACGGCGCAAGCCGGATAAAGCGAGCACCGGGGAACGGAAATTGGCTTCTGAATTCGAAGGTGCGAGTAGATGGAACACACGACGACTCTTTACCTGACCTGGGGCATCATCGGCGTGATCGCCGTTATGACCGTATATGCCCTGATCAGCCGACGTCCTGGGGTAGCAATCAATGCCCCATCGATACTGACCAGCCTGGGCATATTCGGGACCTTCCTGGGTATCACTATCGGCTTGGCGGGTTTTGATCCCGGCAACGTCGCCGACAGCGTGGGTTATCTGTTTGGTGGGATCAAGCTGGCCTTCTGGACCTCGGTTGCCGGGATACTCGGCGGCATCTTGGTCAAGTTTCGCCACCTGTTCATGTTCGGCGCATCGGATACCGGAGAACGGGTCAGTTTGAAAGACTTGATCGCGGCCATGCGCGGTGTTGAAGCCAGCCTGACCGATGACAAAAAGTCCCCGCTGCTGGCCTCGCTGCGCGATCTTCAAGAGGAGTCTCGCGATCAGGCGCGAGATCAAGCCGAAACGCTTCGGACATCGTTAGATGAGGTCACCCGCGCGGTGCAGTCAGCGGATGCTCGTGATCAAGCCTTGCTCGATCAACTTAAGAAAATGGACAGCGCATCGGGCGCAGGCTTCGACAAGCTGGCCCAGGCCACGACCGCTTTAGAAGCTGGGCTGGGCGAGCGCCTTGAGAGTCATGCGCAACGCAGCGCGGAATCCACGGCCCAGCAAATGCGCTCCGTCGGTGAGGCGATTGAGAGTCTGCGCGGCGCGATGGGTGAGGACGCCGCCCAACTGATTGAGAAACTGGATGGTCTGCGCAGTGGGTCCGAGGTGCTCGGTGATCGCTTGAGCGAAGCGCTCGGGGCCAACGGACAGCATCTTGTCGACACCGTACAACGCATGTCCGATGAGTTGCGTGATGCGGCCAGTCGCGACACGGCGGCGTTGGGAGAAAGCCTCGCACTCAGCGGCGATCGCAGCGTTGAACAGATGCAAGCGGTCGCCAAAGCGATTGAATCTTTGCAGAGCGCCATGGGCGAGGACAGCCATTCGCTGTTGGAGCGCATGGAATCGCTGCGCAGTGGTTCTGACGCATTGGGCGACAAACTGGCCGATGTGCTGGGTGCTAACAACCAAGCGCTGGCGGACGCTTTGCAGAACAACCGCGATGCCATGGCGGCGCAGATCACCACGGCTGTCAGCGAGATTCGTGATGCGCTGGTCGGGCCCGATGGTGCCGCGGCCGGCCTCAAGTCGGTCATGCAGAGCGGTCAGGCTGATTTGAGCAAAGCCTTGGAGCGGGCTTCGTCGAACCTACGCGAGACATTGGATGCCGACCTTGCGGGGCTGAACCAGCGCCTCGCTGACAGTCAGGCGCTCACGGCGGAAGAAATGGGTGGCGTCGCTCGCGCTGTCGAGGCGCTGCAAGGCTCGCTCTCCGAGAACATGCAAGCCGGTCAGATGGAGTTGGCCAAAGCCCTGACCCGAGTGTCCGAAGGTCTGCGCGAAGGCGTTGAAAAAGATCTTGCCGCACTGAACGCCGGTTTGGCCGCGGGCAGCGCCAAGACCGCCGAGCAGATGTCAGGTGTGGCCAAAGCCATTGAGACACTTCAAGGCGCGCTGGGTGGTGACAACGCCGCACTTCTGGAGCGTATGGAAACCTTACGCAGCGGTTCTGAAGCCTTGGGCGACAAACTGGCCGATGTGCTGGGCACCAACAACCAGGCGCTGGCTGAAGCGCTGCAAAACAATCGTGATGCCATGGCCGCGCAGATCACCACCGCGGTCAGCGAAATGCGTGACGCGCTGGTGGGCCCGGATGGCGCAGCAGCCGGGCTCAAGAGTGCCATGCAGGGTGGTCAGATGGAGTTGGCCAAGGCTTTGGCACGGGTCTCCGAAGGCTTGCGCGATGGCGTCGAGAAAGATCTTGCCGCGCTCAACGAGGGTCTTGCTGCCGGCAGCGAAAAGACCGCAGCGCAGATGTCTGGCGTGGCCAAAGCGATCGAGTCGCTGCAATCGGCTCTGGGCGGCGACAACGCTGCACTGTTGGAACGCATGGAAACCTTGCGCAGCGGCTCCGACGCACTGGGCGACAAACTTGCCGATGTGCTCGGCGCGAACAGCCAGGCGCTGGCCGATGCGATGCAGAACAACCGCGATGCGATGGCGGCGCAGGTCACCACGGCTGTTAGTGAAATCCGCGATGCCTTGGTCGGACCCGACGGTGCAGCCCGCACCGTCACCGCAGAGCTGGGTCAGCAACTGCAGCAGGGCCAGATGGAACTGGCCAAAGCACTGGCAAGAACCAGCGATGCGCTGCGTAGCGCGATGGGTGAGGACGCCGCTGCGCTGATCGAACGCCTCGATAGCGTGAATACGGGCTTGGGCGAATTGTCCGACGGTATGGTCGGTGCGCTGGGTGAAATGGGCGGCGGTCTGTCAGGTGATGTCAACAACCTGGCCACCACGGTGGCTGATGCGGTGGATGACCTGCGTATGGCCATCGTCGGGCCGGACGGCGCTCGTGATGGCATTGTGGATGAGATGCGCAATGCCCACGACGACACCAAGAAGCAGCTCACCGCGATTCACCAAGCGCTGGAAGAAAACACCCAACGTCAGGTGGATTACAGCCCCAAGGGTCTGATGAACGTGCTGGAAGAGTTGATCAAGCAGTTCAACACCCAGTTCTCCGGGCAGTTCTGGGAAAAACTGGGTGGCTTCACCAACGCCATCAGCGAGTTGATCGAGTGGATGGAGACTTACCGCACACAACTCGACGATATGGTGGGTATGCAGTCCCGCAGCACCAAGAACATGGACACGGCCACACGTCGTTTCGATGAGATCGCTTCCAAATCGGAAATCTTCATCGACGTGTCGCGCAATATTTCAGCCTTGCTCGGCGGTATCGATTCGCAGCGTGTGCAAATTGAAAATCACCTCAAACGCTTCGCGCACATTGTGGATGAGACCAGCAAATCGCTGGAAAACATCGAAGAGCGCATCGTCACGGGCAACAGCGATATGAACCGGCATCTGTCTGATATTGCTGAGCGCATTGAAGAGCAGGTTATTCGTGTCGATCACGCCATGGATGATGAACTCAAGCGTGCGTTGACCACCTTCGGCCAGCAGCTGGCAGCCTTGTCAGAGAAGTTTGTCGAGGATTACACCCCGTTGACTAACCGATTGCGCGAAGTGGTTGGAATCGCGCGGGAGGTGTAAGCCATGTTCAACGACGAGACTTTGGATAGCCTCCCGCGCGACGATCACTGGATTTCCGCGGCCGACTTGCTCGGCGGCGCGTTGATCCTGTTTTTCCTGCTGATGCTCTACTTCATGCTGACGCAACAGGAAGAAAGTGCGGCGCATGAGCAAGCCTGGAAGCAGACGGTGGAGAGCTTGCAGACCAAGCTCAAGGGTGCCCAGATGAATGTGGACAGCGTCAAGGAAGTCGCCGTCCTCTATGACAAAAAACGCGATGAGCTGTATCACGAGCTGATGCTCGAGTTTGGCGCTGATCTGCCCAAATGGAATGCGGAAATCGAGGATGATCTGACCGTCCGCTTCAACGAGCCGGAGGTCCTGTTTGCAGTGGGTTCTTCGACAATCACCGACGAGTTTCGCGACATCCTCAATGACTTCTTCCCGCGCTATTTGCAGGTCATTACGCAGGACGGCTTTGGTGACAGCATCGAGGAGCTGCGTATCGAGGGGCATACCTCCAGTTTCTGGAACCGCAGCAACCCCGCGTCGCCACTGGATGCCTACCTGAAAAACATGGATCTGTCCTACGAACGCTCGCGCAGCGTGTTGCGCTACGTCATGCTCGACAACCCGCGCTTGGGTGGTTACCTGCCGTGGTTGCGTAAACATCTCACGGCCAACGGATTGTCCTCCTCAAAGCTGATCTATAAACCGGATGGCACCGAGGATTTCGCCCGCTCACAACGTGTGGAATTCCGTATTCGCACGGATATCCAATCGAAAATGGCCAAGATACTGGAGTTGGAAAGCTGATGAGTTTGCCGAATTTCGTCAATTTCGAGCCGTTCAACATCCTCCGGCGCAAGATGCGTGCGGAGCATATGGGAAGTTTTGAGTTCCACGTGCCAGAACGCGAAACCAAAGCCGACCAGGGCGTGGTTAAACCCAAGCGGCGCACCAAGTCGCGCCGCGTGCGTGCTGAGTCGGGCTGATGGTTGCCGTGACAACCACACCGGATTGGTCGCGCTGGACCTCAAATCGGCAGCTGCCGGCTTGGCAATGCTTGGCCTTGAGTGTCGATGTTGAACCCGACAGCCTCGGCGTGGACAGTTTTCTGGTGCTGCGTTCAGCCTTGTCGAGTACGCCGCTGGGCGGTGAGTCTGACCCGCCATGGCTGATCACAATGTGTCAGCGCCAGGGGCCTTTGCTTGAGGCGTTGGCTGCCAAGGACAACGCTTTGGCAGTGCGTGCGGTCAAACAGCCGCATCAGGATACGCCGGTCAAATTGGCCGCGTTTGTGGCCTGGGCAGGCCAACAAAAATGGGCTTTACCCAAGGACTTGAAAGCGGCGTTTGCGAGCGCCGAGAAAAGCAGCCGCAGCCGCCGCTCGAAATCCAAAAAGTCCTAGCCGCAGATTGCGACTGTCCATCCGCTTGGCGTATTCTGCGCGGCTACGTCCAAGGTGTCTGTCTGCCGCACACTGCGTCAGTCCGACTGAAATGGGAAGTCCGGTGACGCGCTGAGTCCCTCAGCCGCCAGTCCGGCGCTGCCCCCGCAACGGTAAGAAGTTCATCTTCAAGCCCGATACCAGCCTGGGTGTTTTCATCGATTCAGCGGAGGGCTGAGTTCGAGGAAGTCGCCGCCTGGGCTTTGCCTGCTTCGTCGCTTCCCCGGCCCAACCTCGCTGATAGGAACATCGGCAAGAGGCTCGGGTGTGAGGCGCAATTTTGTCCTTTTCTTTTTCATCGCGTCGTCGGCTGCAAGCGCAGCGGACGAGGGCGCCGTGCGTTTGCCGGTTGTTACGGTGCAAACCCAACCGGTGCAGAACCCGCACAGTGTGACCCGGATGAACAACCCACGTGATCGTTCGCGTGAGTTGTCCGAATTGCTGGCCCCCGCCGCTGGCGTGCAAATTCGCAGCACCGGAGGGCTGGGGGCTTATGCCGAAGCCAGTTTGCGTGGCAGTGCTGCGCGCCATGTGCAGGTGCTGTTTGATGGCATACCGCTGGAGTTGGCCGGTGGGCAGGCCATCAATCTGGCGCTGTTTCCCACCGCTGTTGTTGATCACGCCAACATCTATCGAGGTGGGGCACCACTTTCCTTGGGTGCCAACGGTGCTGGCGCGATTGACTTGCGTCCCCCGGAACACGGCGTAACGGGCGTTCAGGCAGGCTATGGCAGCTTTGCCAGTTGGCGCAGCGCCGCGCTTGCGGGGTGGGAAGGGGGCTTGCTCAGTCTTGGCCGCGAGGTGACTGACAATGATTTCCCCATTCGTAACCCCTACAAACCGTTTGATCCCGCTGATCCAGAGCGTCTGGCCTACGAGCCCCGTGCCCATGCCGGACGCGATCAATCTTTTGCTCTGCTGCGTCAGCGTTGGGATTGGGGAGACGACAATGTGGATGCGCTGCTCTACGGCTTCACGCAGGATCAGGATTTGCCCGACCGGGTCAATTCCAGCGATCCCGGGACCAACCTCAGCACCGATCTGAATCTGGCCAACCTGCGCTGGCGCAACCATGACGAGGCCTACGTGGCGCTGCAGTGGCAGTCCCTGCGTGAGCATTACACCGACCCCGGCAGTCGTATTGGGCTGGGTGACCAGGATCTGCGCATGCGCAGTCGTCGCCTGGCGCTGAGTAGCGGCAATGACACGCTGATGTGGGGCTGGTTTGCTCAGGCCGCCTGGCACGACTACAGCAGCCGTGATGCCACGGCGCCGGATGCGACGCGTCAGGTCACGCGCCATCAACTGACACTTGCGGGTGTGTGGCATGCGCGTCCTGTTGAGGCACTGGCTTTGGATGCCAGCGTCCACGTGAATGCTTTGCGCGACGCGGTCAAAGACCAGGATGCGCGCACCAACGATGACGATGAGTTGTTCATAGAGCCACAGCTCGCGTGGCGTTTTCAGCGTGCTTCGGGGCGCTGTGATCCCTTGGGCCATGTGGCTTATCGTCAGCGTGCGCCCGGCTTTATTGAGCGCTATGGCGACCGCGGATACGTCACTGGCAATCCGGCCTTGCGGCCGGAAGAGCTGATGTTGGTCGACCTCGGCCTGGATTGCAGGGCTGCGAGTGTGCGCGTCCGCACGGCGCTATTCGCGCAAGAGCTGCATGACGCGATCAGTTTTGTTTACGACGCGCGCGGTGTCGGGCGCGCCATCAATACCGATCGAGCGCTGATTTATGGGCTGGAGCTGGAGTCGGACTGGCGTCTGTCGTCGTCGACGGCGCTGACCCTCAACACCACCTGGCTGGAAAGCGAAGACCGCACGGAGGTTCGCGCTTCGCGCGGGCGCCAGCTGCCGGGGAGGGCACGTTGGCAGGCCTATGCGCGCATCAATCAGGCCCTGCCGGACCGCGTAATGCCAGGAGCTTGGCGCTTCTTCTACGAGTTTCTGTTCGAAGGCGAGCAGTACTACGACACCAGCAATCTGCTCAAAGCCCCGAGTACGCGGCTGCATTCCAGTGGCCTCAATGTTGATGCCTTCGGGCTGGGCATGGGGCTGGAAGTGCGCAATTTGCTGGATCAAACGCACGCCCAATTCAACGGCTTCCCCCGACCGGGGCGCAGCTATCACCTCACCATCAATTACACCTTCTCAAGAGGAGCATAAACATGAAACTGCAATACGCTTTGGCGGTCAGCGCCCTGGCTCTGGCCGCATGCGGCAGCGACAACAATGGCGCAGGCGAGCTCGCCGATAGCGGTGCGGTCATCGGTACGCGCACGGCCGGTTACGATGCCGGCGCGCACAGTGTTGTGAGCGTCGATTTGCCGATCACGGCGAGCAATGAACTTGATGGCACCTCAAGTTCGGATGTGACCGTGGTTGGTGGGGCGGGGCATTTCTATCGCTTGCTCAAGTTCGGTACCAACACCATCAGCCGCTACTCGGTCGATGATCCGGCGACGCCGATCTACACCTATTCCACCCAAAGTGCAGACGAAGACAGTCAGAGCAATCCGTACACGATGGTCGAGGTCAGCCCGACCAAGGCCTATGTGCTGCGCTACGGCAGCGGAAAAATGTGGATTGTGAATCCGGCTGCCGATCGGGAAGCCGATTTCAAGATCGGTGAAATTGACCTGTCGCACTATGATCCTGATGGTGTGCCGGAAATGGCCGCGGCGCTGCTGCAGGGTGAGTTGCTTTACGTTGGCATGCAGCGCCTGGAGGCTTTCTCCGCCGTGCGTTCGTCCTACGTGGCGGTGATCGATACCACCACCGATACAGAGGTTGATACGCGTGAGCAAGGCTCTCAGGACAGCTTGTTGGGTATCGACCTGGGCGTGCACAACGTGACTGGCCTGAGTGAGAACCCCGATAACGGCGAGGTTTTGGCCATCGCGGTGGGCGGCTATGACGGCAGCTTTGCACCGCTCTACAACGGCGGCATTGTGGCGATCGACAGCCTGGATTACAGCGTAGAGACGGTGCTGGATGATGGCAATCAAAGCGCCGCGCCGTATGGTCAGCTGCAAGGCATGACCGTGCGCTCGGGTGGTCGGGCCTACTTCACCGGCAGCACCAGTTTTGGCAGCGCCAGCGTGTTCGCATTCAACCCGGAAACTGGCGAGGTTGGCTATGAAGGCGCTGCGGTGGCCGATCTGGCGGATCAGAATCTGGGTGATATTGTTCTGGATTCGCGCGGTCGCTTGTGGGTGGCTCAGCTCGATGCAGCGGCCCCGGGTGTGACCATTGTGGATACCGATGACAGCATACTGGTGGATCTGGTCGATACCGTGCTGGTGCCGACCAATATCGATTTTATTCAGTAAGACCAAACCGGCTTGAACCGCATGCGCACATCACTCCCCCTGAGCCTAAGCCTGTTGGCGGGGATGTGTGTGTGCGCGGCGCTGAGCAGCCTTTTGACCGGGCCAGCCAGCATTTCCCTGATGGATGTGCTGGCCACGGCCCAGGGCAAGCCGGCCCAAGGGATTGATCCGGGTTTGGTGCTGTGGGAACTGCGCGCGCCGCGAACCCTGCTGACATTTCTGGTGGGTGCGGTGCTCGCGGTCAGTGGCGCGGTCATGCAGGGGCTGTTTCGCAATCCGCTGGCGGACCCGTCGATTATCGGTGTGACCAGCGGGGCCTCACTGGGCGCGAGTCTGGCGATCGTATTTGGCGCATCACTGGGCGGCTATGCCCAGTGGTCGGGTTTGTCGGTGGTGGCCTTGGGCGCGTTCATCGGTGGTCTGGCCGCCAGTGCGCTGGTTTATGGTTTGGCCACGCGACGTTCTGGCACGTCAGTGATGACCATGCTGCTGGCCGGGATTGCCATTACCGCGTTGGCAGGTGCGATCAACAGCACGCTGGATTACTTTGTCGACGATGACATGCTGCGACGCATGAGCCTGTGGCAGATGGGTGGCTTGGATGGCGCCAACTGGGCGCGCGTGGGCTTCGGTGCGCTGGTTCTGCTGCCGATGCTGCTGATCCTGCCGGCCCATGCGCGAATGCTCAACGCCTTTCTGCTCGGGGAATCCGAAGCGCGTCATCTGGGCATCGCCGTGGATGCGGTCAAGCGCCGTTTGGTGGTGTTGGTGGCCTTGAGTGTGGCGACCTCGGTCGCCTTGGCCGGCGTTATCGCGTTTGTCGGCTTGGTGGTGCCGCACATGCTGCGGCTGTGGCTGGGACCGGATCATCGTCGTTTGCTACCGGCAACGCTGCTTGGTGGTGGTGGTTTGCTGTTGATTGCAGACACGCTGGCACGCGTGCTGGTCTCACCGGCAGAAATGCCCACTGGCATCGTGACCGCCTTGCTGGGCGCACCGGTGTTTGTGTGGATGTTGCGCAGTGCCCCCGGATTGCCGCGATGACAGCGTTGATCACTTTGCACGGGGCGGGTGTTCAGGCGGACGATCGCTGGCTGATCCAGGATGTTGAATTGTGTGTGCGTGGCGGTGAGCTGACCATGCTGGTGGGTCCGAACGGGGCGGGTAAATCCACCCTGCTGAGCACGTTGGCGGATGACCTGAAATTGAGCGCCGGGCGCCGACGCACGCCGGCATGGCCTCAGCATTCGCGAGCCTGGCTGGCGCGCCATCTGGCGGTGTTGCCGCAATATTCGGAACTGAATTTCGCGTTCAGCGCCGCTGAAGTGGTTGGATTGGCGCGCACACCGCATGCCAGTGGCGTGCGACATGATCAGAAAATCGTCGACGCCGCGCTCGCGGCGATGGATGTGGCCCATCTTGCCGGTGCGTCGTACACCCGTCTGTCCGGCGGCGAGCGCCAGCGCGTGCAGTTGGCGCGTGTGCTCGCTCAGGTTTGGGAGGCGGTGGATGATGCCCCGCGGCTGCTCCTGCTGGATGAGCCGACTGCGGCGCTGGATTTGTCTCATCAGCGTGAGCTCATGCGGCTGCTCAAGCGCTTGGTCACTGAAGCGGGGGCGGGCTTGGGTGTGGTTGCGGTGATGCACGATCTGAATCTGGCTGCCGCCTTTGCTGACCGTGTGGTGTGTTTAAGCGAGGGCCGGGTGGTCGCTGATGGCACAGTGCATGAAGTGCTCAGCGTGGCGCGAATTGCCGATGTGTTTGCCTGTCAGGTCAGTCTGATCCCGCATCCGGTCAGCGGGAGACCTGTGTTGCTGTATGAAGATTGATATTGAAAATCGCTTGCTGTTGCGAGGCTGTCTGGCCTTGCTCGTCGGGCTGTGGGCGTTGTCGGTACAGGCCGAGGTCCGCGTCCAGGATGATTTGGGCACTGAGGTGGTTCTGGATCAACCGGCCCGTCGCATTGTTGCGCTGGCCCCGCATCTGGTCGAAAACCTCTACGCCATCGGTGCCGGCGAGCGCATCGTGGCCACGGTCGAGTGGGCAGATTATCCCGAGGCGGCCAAAGCGATTCCGCGCATTGGCAACTTCAAAGCGTTTTCAACCGAAGCGGTGCTCGCGCTCAAACCCGATGTGGTGCTGCTCTGGGCCAGCGGCAATGGGCAAGGCGCGATGCGCCGCTTGCAGGGATTGGGGCTGCGGGTTTACGCGTCCGAGCCGCGATCCTTGGGCAGCGTGGCCAAGACGCTGCGCGATCTGGGGGTGCTGAGCGGGCGCGAACACAGCGCCAATGTCGCCGCCGATCAATTCGAACGGCGCTATGCGCAATTGCAGGCGGGTCATCGAAACAGTACGAAAGTCGAGGTGTTCTATCAGGTCTGGCATGACCCCCTGCAAACCATCAATGGCGATCATTTGATCAGTGCGGTGATTGAGCTTTGTGGCGGTCGCAATGTGTTTGCCGATTCGCCGGCGCTGGCGCCGAAGATCAGCGTCGAGTCAGTGTTGGCGCGCGACCCGCAACTGATTGTGAGTAGCGATGGGGGCGAGGGGCTGGGAGCATTTTGGGCGCCATGGACGCAGATTCGCGCGGTGCGTGATCAACACCTGATGATGATTGACGCCGCTCTGTTGCAACGACATACACCGCGCATACTCGACGGTGCCAACAGCCTGTGTCAGCGCATGGACAAGGTGCGCGCGGGTATACCGGTCTCGCGGCTGAGCAATTGAGCGGCGCTGGCCGTGTATTCCTCGCCCTGCAGACCACGACAAAGTACCACCGGTTTGCCGGCTTTGAGTTGCAGCTGCAGGGTGTAGTAAACAGTGCTGCGTGTGCCGCTGTTTGAGCTGCCGCTGCGGACCCAGTCAAGGCGTTCTACCTCAGACGGGGCGACCCGCCGCGAGATGATGGGCAGCACGAACCAGTAAAGCCGCGTGGCGATGATGTCGCTGCCAAGCAGAACGTCGCGGCGCTGACCCAGCGTCCAGATCGAAGCCAGCAGGATCAACACGGCGCACAAGCCGAACACCACAGACATCAGAGCCGCAATGCTGCCGACGTGCCACAAGAACGTGGCTGAGCCCAGACAAATGAGGCCGAACAGAAACAGGCCGAGCGCGAGTTTCCAGCCACGACCTGCGGGCTGAGACAGACTCATACCGTTGTGCCGGCGGTAAAGATTCAGATCCTTGGCAATGTTTTCATCGTGCTGTGGGGCAATCGTGCGGGCCTTGCGTCGCGCATGCGCGTTCTCCTGCGTGCCTTCAAAAACGGGAATATCAAAGCGACGTTGCAGATCTGGCCCGGGTTGCCGCACATGCAGGGTGAGTGTCCACTTGTAATGGCTGCTGTCGCGAGGCGAGCAGGCTGGCAGCTCCGCGGGCACCTCAAAGTGGAACCAGACGTGACGCTCCAGCGATGACATCGGCTGCAGCTTCACATCGCGTTTCCACTGTGTTGACAAGTGGTTGTTGCGGTGACCCCGTTGCTGACGAAGACATTCCAGGCTGACTGCAATGTCATGGCTTGGCGGGAGCGCGTGTGAGAGTTCGAAATGGCCCGCGACCGCGCCACCGATGGCTCCGGGCCAAGGGTCCATGTGCAGATGGACCTCGCCGTAGCGCCGCCAGGCCAGCCATGCGCGTATCGCGGCAATCGCAAAGCCCGCGCCCACCAGCTGAAACAACAGCACGGACAATATCGCCCAGTTGCCTTTGCGCAGTTCATCCGGAATGGCCAAAGTGCCCGGCATCGCCAGGCCGATCACAACCGCCGCCAGGGCGAGCAACACCCAATGATTGCGTTTAGCGCCGCTGTTCAGGGTTGATGATTGCCAGAATGTCTCACGCTGCCAGTCGTACATCGGGATGCCGAAGTCACTATCAAGGCGCATTACTATAGCGAGCGACCCGTTGCCCCGGACATTTGTCCTATATTGCCGCTATGTCGATGCTCGGCCCGAACAATTCCTCGCCGGTACAAGGTGCGCGCAGTGACGCCGCGCTGGGGCTCAAGTTGCTGCTCGTGGGCGCATTGCTGGCCTTGGTTGGTGGCTGGTGGTTAAGCTCGCATGAGGCGCAAACGCCGTACGATCAGGCTGCGCGTGTTGTGCCGGATGACGCAAGCCAGATGACATCGCAGGCCCAAGAAGAGGGTGGTGCGCGTTGGTTGGACGCGCTGCCGCTACCCATTGAGATGGTCTTCGAGACCCTGCCAGAGCTGGGCGAATCGGCATCGGATGTTGAGTTAAATCCCGATGGCAGCGTGTTACTGGCCAGCAAATCCAGCGTGGTTGTTTACGCTGACGAGCTTGCTGACAGTGTGGTGTCGCCGTCGACCCATCGCGCCGCCTTTCCCAACCAACGTTTTGAGGCGATCCGCAGTGCCGTGCGTTTGCCCGACGGTCGCGTGCTGATGGGCGGATGGCATGGTCGTCTGTTGATGCGTGAGGGGGATCGGATTGTTGAGCTGGTACCGCGCTCACTCGGCGTGGGTTCGATCGCCGACATCAAATGGTTTGATGGGGCGGTTTGGCTGGCCGCACGGGGCTTGTGGCGCCTCGATGGGGCGTCCTTGCAGATCCAAGCTACTCCCGCGCTCGCCGACACAAGTCTCATTCATCTGCAGGTTCACGGTGCGGACTTGCTGGTTGCGGGGCGCCGGCGTATCTGGCGGCAGCGTGGGCATCAGTCGCCGGAGCTGTGGTCAGATGATCTGCCCGTCGGATTGCGTATGACTTCATTGTCGCTCAGCGATCATGGAGTGATGGCCGCCACCACCGGTGGGTTGTTTCTGATTGCCACCGATGGCGACGCTCAACTGGCCGCGCTGCCGGGCGTTTGGGTGGAACAGCTGATTGAGCAGGATGGGCGGTGGTGGGTTGCCAGCTGGAAGCAGGGCTTGCTGCTGCGTGAGGGCGGGCATTGGTTTCGCTATGGACCTGGGCAAGGCCTGGCCAAAGCCAGCGTCAGTGCGATGGCGATGGATGCGAATGACCGTTTATGGCTCGCGCTCTACGGCGGGGGTGGGCGCGTAGCCCCGCTGCAGAACGTTCTCGGTCGGATACATCATTTCCCCTGGGAGCCCAGTCCCGACCCGCCATGATCCCGCCGTTTTTCAGGCGTCCGCACGCTTGTTGAACGCTGAGGCGGTCCCAGTCAAAGGATGAGCAGGCGCCATGTCGAGAACATCTTCCCAAATCGCTTTGCCAGCGGCATCCATGGCTTCCGTGGCTTGAACGAAATCATGTCGGGCTTGGACATCCACGAAAGGCTCCGGTAGCCACGGATCGAAAACCAGCATGCGAATGGCTTCGGCGCCGGCGAGGTAGGATTCGCGAGCTGCGACGTCACGTTCCAGTTCGTGGTGACGCTCCAGCCATTGCTGCAGGCGTTGGGTTTGCTCACGATATCGGCGATTCAGGGCGTCGCCATCCCACAAGCCCCGCACAGCGTTATCTTTGCGCGGCTCGAACGCGCTGGCCAGAAACACGCTGGCATCATCGGGAACCCCAAGGTCATGCAAACGGTGGCGCACCTCCGCCACACCGCCTTTCAGATTGTCCGGGCGAAGATGCAGTCCACGTTCCAACTCGCGCAAGCCGAGCATGTCCAGTGCACGTTCCCGCTGGTGCAACGCTTTGCGATCGCTGCGCCCCATCATTCCGGTATGCACAGCGATGTAGGCGCCGCTCCAGGGGCAAAGACGCTGTTCGGCATCGTGCCAGCGCGCCACCTCATGTGCGGTGTTGCGGGCCTGTGGTCCCACGCCATATGCGCCACGCCCACGCGATTCAATCAGGCCTTCGCTGGACAGGCGCACCAGTGTCACGCGCACGTTGTTCTCGGTGATGCTGAACAGCCCGCAAGCGCGAATGATGCTTTGCACCGGCATGGCTTGGTCAGGGGTCGCGACCATCAGACCCAAAATCAATTTTTTGGCGGTGAGTTTCATGTTTGCGTGCTTGGCGTTGGCGTCATGGAATGTTTTATTTACAGATAAATAATTTATTGAAACAAATGGTAACAAAAGTTAGAGTGAGTCTCCCCATAACGGTGTAGTTTGCGCACGATGTCCGAAGCCAAAGTTCTCTGCGAACAACGCGGTGCCACTTTCATAGTCACCATCAACCGAGCCAGCGTACGCAATTGTGTGGATGGAGAAACCACCCGTTTGCTGCATGAGGCGTTTGTTCGCTTCGAGCAGGATGACGGCCTCAGCGTGGCGATACTGACGGGCGCTGGCGAGCATTTTTGCGCGGGTGCTGATCTCAAAGCCGTCAGTGCCGGGGACGACGAGAAGATGCGTCGTATCCGCGACGATCGGGATGGTCCGATGGGCCCCACGCGCATGCTGCTGTCCAAACCTGTCATCGCCGCCGTCAGCGGCTACTGCGTGGCCGGTGGTCTGGAGCTGGCGGTGTGGTGCGATCTGCGTGTTGCTGACGACAGTGCCATCTTTGGCGTGTTCTGCCGACGTTTCGGGGTGCCGCTGATCGATGGCGGCACAGTGCGCTTGCCGCGTCTGATTGGTATGAGTCATGCCATGGACCTGATTTTGACCGGACGACCGGTCGGTGCGGATGAAGCTGCACGTATCGGTTTGGTCAATCGCGTGGCGCCGCGTGGGCAAGCTCTCGATACAGCATTGGAACTGGCCGATCAGCTCGCCGCGTTCCCGCAGCAGTGCATGCGTGGCGATCGCCTCAGTGCTTATCAGCAGTGGGGGATGGATGAGCATGCGGCCTTGAGCAACGAGGCGCAGCATGGTCGAGCCACCCTGGCCTCCGGCGAAACTGGCAGCGGCGCGGGGCGTTTTGCCGCCGGCGTCGGTCGTCACGGAGATTTCGGCGCATGAGCAACACGTTGATGACAATGACCTACGCGCGCGATGGTCGTATCGCCCGTATCACGCTCAATCGCCCACAGCGGGGCAACGGCATCACCTCGCAAATGCCTCAGGAGCTCGCGGCTTGTGTCGAGCGTGCGAATCTTGATCCGCAGGTGCATGTGATTGCTTTGGCCGGCAATGGGTCAGGCTTCTGCGGTGGCTATGACCTGGTCGAAAGTGCCGAGAGCCTGAGCATCGGCGAGGAAGACCTGCAGCGTCCGGCTGGCTCACCGCTGGATCCGCGCGTACAGATGGACAATCACCGTCCGGATTCGACCTGGGACCCGATGGTCGACTACGCGATGATGAGCCGCAACGTGAAAGGCTTTATGAGCCTGTTTCATTCGGACAAGCCGGTGGTGTGCAAAGTCCACGGTTTTTGTGTGGCCGGTGGCACCGACATGGCGTTGTGCTCCGATCTGCTGGTGATCGACGATGACGCCAAGATCGGTTACCCGCCTGCCCGGGTTTGGGGCTCACCCACAACCTCGATCTGGTTTCATCGCATCGGTTTGGAGAAAGCCAAGCGATTGCTGTTCACCGGCGATTGTCTGACCGGCAAGCAGGCTCAGGAATGGGGTTTGGCGATAGAGTCGGCCCCGCCTGAGGAACTGGATCAGCGTTTCGAAGCCTTGCTGGAACGCATCGCACGCATGCCGGTGAATCAGCTGATGATGATGAAATTGCTGCTCAATCAATCGGTCGCTCAGCAGGGTCTGCACACCACACAGATTCTCGGCACGGTTTTCGATGGCATCACGCGCCACACCAAAGAAGGCTATGACTTCCAGCAGACTGCGATGCGCCAGGGTTTCAAAGAAGCGGTGCGTCAGCGCGACGAACCGTTTGGTGATTTCGGACTGGACGCATTTCGCGGCCAATCCAAGACATCGGATTAGCGACACCGCATTCGCGGACGAACAAAAGACCACTCCCGGCTTTCCACAGGAGATCAAGATATGAACAAGGCCCCATTGGGTGAGACCCACAGCGTTGAGAACGTGTCGTCCGAACTGGTCGATTACAACCTGTTCACCACCGATACGCCGCTGGTTGAAGCTGTGGCGCGCGAGGGCGGTGCCTGGGGGGCTCACGAAATCGCGGATTTCGGTGCTCACATTGGCAAGGCACGCTATCTGGAGCTGGGCTATTTGGCTAACCGTTACACACCGGAGCTGGAAACGCATGATCGTTTCGGGCGGCGTATCGATTGTGTGCGCTATCACCCGGCCTATCACGAGTTGATGGACACGGCGCTGAGCCATGGATTGCACAGCGCGCCATGGACGGACCCCAAGGCTGGGGCGCATGTGGTCCGTGGAGCCAAGTCGTTCATGCATTCGCAAGTGGAAGCTGGCCACGGTTGTCCGGTGACGATGACGTTTGCCAGCATTCCCAGCCTGCGCCATCAGCCGGAGCTGGCTGACATCTGGGTGCCCAAGGTGCTTCAGCGTGGCTACGATCCGCGCAATGTGCCGGTCGAGCAGAAGACAGCCTTGACCATAGGTATGGGCATGACCGAGAAGCAGGGCGGCTCGGACGTGCGCACCAATTCCACCACCGCAACGCCCGTGGGTGAGATCGGCGGCGGCCAGCTTTACGCGCTGGTTGGGCACAAATGGTTTTTGTCTGCGCCGATGTGCGACGCCTTTCTGGTCCTGGCCAACACCGAGGCTGGCGTGTCGTGCTTCCTGGTTCCGCGTTGGTTGCCGGATGGCGAGAAGAACGCGCTCAACGTGATTCGCTTGAAGGACAAAATGGGCAACAAGTCCAATGCCTCCAGCGAGGTGGAGTTTCGCGGTGCGCGCGGTTGGTTGGTCGGCGAGGAGGGGCGTGGCGTGCCGACCATCATCGAGATGGTCAGTCTGACCCGATTCGATTGCATGGGCGCTTCAGCCGGTCTCATGCGCGCCGGCTTGGCCAACGCGATCCATCATTGCCGGGAGCGTGCGGCGTTTGGCGCCCGTTTGCTCGATCAACCGTTGATGCAGAACGTGCTGGCCGATCTGGCGCTGGAGTACGAAGGGGCAATTGCCTTTGCCATGCGCATGGCGCGCGCCCTAGACAGCCGCGCGGAAGACCAGCACGAGGCCAATCTGGCGCGCCTGGCTACCGCCGTGGGCAAGTACTGGAATTGCAAGCGGGCACCCAATCACACCTACGAAATCATGGAGTGCATCGGTGGCAGCGGGGTGATGGAAAATTCGATTTTCCCGCGGTTGTACCGCGAAGCGGTGATCAATCCGATCTGGGAAGGCAGTGGTAATGTGCAATGTCTGGATGTGCTGCGTGCCATGGGCAAGAGCCCGGCGGTGGTGCACAGCTTCATCAGCGAATGCGAGCAGGCGCGCGGCGGCAACACCCATCTGGATCGCTACCTGGATACCTTGAAATCACACATTGCCAAGCTTGATCCGCGTGATGATCAGGCGCTGCAATTCGGCGCACGAACGATGGTCGATCGTATGGCTTTGGCTTTCCAGGCTGCGCTGCTGGTGCAGCATGCGCCGAATACGGTGAGTGAAGCCTTTTGTGCCTCACGTTTGGTTGCGGATGGCCAGCACAACTTTGGCGCTTTGCCGCAGGGCAGTGATGCGGCGGCCATCATTGAGCGCGCGGACCCCGCAGCGGAGTGCTCGCTTGCCCAGCTGATGGACAATGCGGCCTGAGATGTCGATGAGCGGTCCACGCATCAAGGACATTTTCAGCGCCGCTGAGATTGAGCAACTCACGCGCAAATCGGATCTGGCCGGGTTGTGGGTGCTGGTGCGGACCTGGGGTGTGAGTGCGCTTGGCTTCGCCGTGCTTATCCACTGGCCTCATCCTTTGGTGTGGGGCCTGGTCGTCGTCCTGCTGGGCGGGCAGCAGTTGTGCTGTGCCATTGCCACTCATGAAGCGGCGCACCGCTCACTGTTTCGGGCGCGCTGGCTGAACCAGTATGTGATCGATTGGCTGTGTGCCCGACCGGTTTGGCTGGATGTAGAGCGCTATCGTACGCACCACATGCGTCATCACTCGCATACCGGCACGGATAAGGACCCTGACCTCACGCTGGTCGATATGTATCCGACCGACGTTGCCGGTATGGCACGACGCATGCTGCGAGATCTGCTGGGCCTGACTGCCTTGAAGCGCGTGGTCGGATTGTTCCTCATGGACATCGGCGCCATGCACTACACCGTGTCTGGCGACGTGAGCTGGCGTCCCCGTTCTGAGCGCAGTGTTCGCGGTTATGTGGCCAATGGCGTGCGTTATCTTGGCCCCATGCTGCTCAGCAATCTGATGTTGCTGGGCGTACTGTGGGCCTGCGGTGCGGCTTGGGCGTACTGGGCTTGGCTGTTGGCCTACATGACGACATTCAGTGTGTTCTTGCGGATTCGCGCCATGGCCGAGCATGCCTGCTTGCCCGGGGGCGCCAATATGTTCGACAACACCCGGACGACCCGCGCCGGATGGTTGGCGCGTTGTTGTGTGGCGCCGCTGAACGTGAATTTTCATCGCGAGCATCACCTGATGGCCTCCGTGCCTTACCACCGTTTGCCGCAGATGCATCGCATGTTGCGCGAGCGAGGCCTGACGGACGCACCACCGAGCTATTGGGATGTCGTGAGGCAGGCCATGAGCCGAGCCTGATGACGGCGGGTTGCTGAGGTTTTTCGTCCGCGCTTTGTGGTCATCACACGTGGTGATGTTTGGGTGGCCCAGGCTGGCACTTGAAATATGTGGTTATGCCCTCACGCTATATATGCACATTCGCAACACTCAAAGGAACATGAATGTCTGACATTGATATTGGTATTGATCAGCAGGATCGCCAGAACATTGCTGAGGGCCTCAAGCGCCTGCTCGCTGATTCCTACACGTTGTATCTGCAGACGCACAATTTCCATTGGAATGTCACGGGTCCGCACTTTCGTAACCTGCATCTGATGTTCGAAGAGCACTATACCGAGCTGGCCACCGCTGTTGACGACATTGCTGAGCGCATTCGTACGCTGGATGTGGCCGCGCCCGGAACCTACAAAGCGTTCGCTGAACTCAGCTCGATCAAAGAGGTGGAAGGCGTACCGGAGGCGGGTGCCATGGTCGACTTGCTGACCAAAGGGCATGAGCAAGTGGTGAAAACCGCACGTGACGTGCTCAAAGCCGCGCAAGATGCGGATGATGAGTCTACCGCTGCCTTGGTCTCGGACCGCATGCGTATTCACGAGAAGACCGCCTGGATGTTGCGCGCTCTGCGCGACTGATCGGATCGGTCAGCGTCGGCGAGGTTTGCACGTCCGCCGATCATCCACGACACACAAGCCGCTGCCGCCAAGGCAGCGGCTTTTTTGTGCACGCTCGATGGTGTCGCGAAAATGTCACGCCACCGCGCTAGCCTGAACGTTTGCCTGATCGATGGAGCGCGGTGTTGTAACGCGATAAAGTGGCAAAAAAACAATCTTCAATGGGGAGTCACATGAGCAAAGTTACCTCGGGTTTAAACCGCCGCCGTTTTCTGCAGGGTTCGGCATCGGTCGCGACCGCGGCGATCAGCGGGGCAGGCCTGTCGGCGTGCAATTCCAACGGCAGCGCGGTGGTTGGTGATGCGGACATTGCCTTTCTTCACGGTGTAGCCAGTGGCGACCCGCTCGCCGACCGGGTCATTCTGTGGACCCGAGTCACCCCCCAGGATTTGGACGCCTCCGTTTCGGTGCAGTGGCAATTGGCTACCGATCCCGGCATGACGGATGTGATTGCCAGTGGCAGCGTTGTGACTCAAGCCAGCCGTGATTTCACGGTCAAGGTGGACCCGACCGGTTTGATGGCCGGCACAACCTATTACTACCGTTTCGCGAGCGGTGATGTGCAGTCGCCTATTGGGCGCACGCGCACGGCCCCGGTCGGTGCGGTGGATCGCCTGCGTGTTGGCGTTGTGTCCTGTTCCAGCCTTGCTCACGGGCTGTTCAATGCCTACCGCCTTGTGGCTGAGCGTGCCGACCTTGATGTGGTGTTGCACCTGGGTGACTACATCTACGAGTACGGCGATGGCGAGTACGGCGATGCGCGTTCCTACGAGCCGGCGCACGAAATTATCACCCTGGAGGATTATCGACTGCGGCACGCGCAATACAAGCGCGACGCGGATCTGGCCGAGGCGCATCGCCAGCACCCGTTCATCTGTGTCTGGGATGATCACGAAACGGCCGACAACTCCTACCGCGACGGCGCCAACAATCACACCGAGGGTGAAGAGGGCGCGTGGACGGATCGTTTGGCTGTTGCGGTTCAGGCCTACTATGAGTGGATGCCGATTCGTGTGACGGATCCGCTCAACCCGCTGCGCATCTACCGTCAGTTCAAGTACGGCGATCTGGCCGAATTCGACATGTTGGACACCCGCATCATTGATCGCGATCGTGAAGTGCTGGTTGACGAAGGCGGCATGGTCAATTCGTCTGCCTTAAATGATGAGTCGCGAACCTTGCTTGGCGAGGATCAGTTGCAGTGGCTCTCCGACACATTGAATGCATCGACCGCGCAGTGGAAATTCCTCGGCCAACAGGTCATGTTCGGTCAGCTGCGTATCGTGGGTACGCCGGACCTGGCGCAGCTGCTTGGTGATGCAGGCAACACCCTGCGCCTGCTACCCGTGGCCGGCACCGGTGGCGTCATTCTCAACACCGACCAATGGGATGGCTATGCGGCCGAGCGCCGCCGCGTGTGGGACATCATCCGGGGTGGGCAGAGTGCGCCCAATGTGGCGATCAACAATGTGGTGGTGCTGACCGGCGATATCCACACCTCCTGGGTGATGGACATCACCGAGGATCCGAGCAATCTGCTGACCTACAACCCGTTGAATGGCAATGGCTCAATGGCAGTGGAATTCGTGTGCACATCCGTCACCTCGCCAGGTCTGGGGTTGCCGGCGGAAAGCCTGGTGTCGCAGCTTGTGCCTGCGGTGAACCCGCACATGAAGTACGTCAATCTGACCGACAAGGGCTATATGCTGCTGGACATCACAGCGGAACGCGCCCAGGCCGAGTATTACTTCGTGCCAACCATTGATGTGCCCGATGACAGCGAGCAGCTCGGCGCCGTTTTCGCGACGGTGGACGGGCAAAATCGAGTGGTCGCAGGTGAAGCAAGTGTGCCGCGTGAGAACCCACCGGCGCTGGCGCCCAGCGCGCCCGTTGAGTCGTAAATTTCACGCCTGAAAAAACGAATTTTGAGCGCTGAATGCAAAGGTGGCTTCTCAAAAAATTCACGTAAGCTGCGGTAGGGAAAAGGAAATCTCGATTCATGCACAGAGCCTGTGGATAACTTTGTGAATATCGCCATTTCCGCGACCGCGAATGACCGTGATTACAGGCTTTTTGCGCTGCTGATTATTTCGTAACCAGTTTGTCTTAAATCAATAAAAACAGTAACTTAAGATTGTGTGCATGTGAGCCTGTCAGTTTCTTGACAAGCCGATTTGAACGTGATCCTCGATTGTGGTTTTTGTGCATAACAGCAAAGCCACGTCCGTTATGGCTTTACGTATCCATGCACCAAAAAGGCTCGGGCAAAATCGCGCGTGGTGCAGATTGGTGGTGGTTTCGATCCGCAGTCTGCGACCGCGTTCTCTCACTGAATAGACGTTCCACATTTCGGGGCGGCTCACAGGCTATTCACGCATGATCAAAGTCATTCGGCGCTGGTCGAAGCTCAGCGCAGTACCGTCCGATTTACAAACCGTGACGAATGTTGGCGGCCCTGAAGTCGGTGATCGCGCTGTCGGGTTACGCGACGGCAGCGCCGAGGCCCTGTGGCATTGTTTTGAGAAGCTTTACGCCACGGGAGTGCAGCCAGGACTGCAGCTGTGCGTGCGTCATCAAGGCGAGGTCGTGATCGATCGGGCCATCGGTCACGCGCGTGGCAACGAGCCAGGCGCCACAGACGGCGAATTGGTGCCGATGACTGTCGATAGCCCGGTCAACCTGTTCTCCGCCGCCAAGGCGGTCACGGCCATGCTGGTTCATCGCCTGGTCGAGCAGGGCACACTCAAGCTGGATGATCCGGTGGCCACGTATTTGCCGGGGTTCGAGCGCCATGGCAAAGGCGCGATCACCCTGCGGCAGGTCCTGACTCATCGCGCGGCACTGACGCAGATGCCATCGCAGGCCGGGGACGAGCTGGCCGCTGTGCACGACGATGCCTTGCGGCGCGAGCTGGTTCTGGCGTTGCGGCCACAGGGGCGGATTGGCGGGTTGCCGGCCTATCACGCGATTACAGGTGGCTTTGTGCTGGCGGAAGTCATGCGCGAAACCACCGGCAAAGGCCCGCGCGTGCTGCTCAACGACTGGATCAAGAAGCCCCTCGGGGCGCGGTGGTTGGACTTTGGACTTCCGGCACAGTCGGTCAACCAGATTGCGCTGAATGCGGAGACCGGTTGGCTGCCCGCACCCATTGCCTGGCAATTGTCACGCGTGGTGGGCGCGCCGTTCGCCGAGGCGATTGCCAAGTCCAACCATCCGCTGTTTCAATCCGGCGTGATTCCGTCCGGCAACGTGGTGTCCAGTGCTCGTGACATCGCACGCTTCTACCAGTGCCTGCTCAACGGCGGCGAGTTTGATGGTCAGCGTATTTTTGCCCCGGAAACGGTGGCCACGGCGATTCGCCCCGATCGCAAAAACGCCAGTCTGGATCGCGTCATTGGCATTCCGATTCGCTACTCACCCGGCTTCATGGTCGGGCACGGCGGTATCGGTTTGTACGGCCTTAACCGTCATTCAACATTTGGCCACCTGGGCCTATCCAGCACACTGACCTGGGCACGACCGGACACCGGCAGCGTGGTGTGTCTAGTGACCACAGGCAAACCGGTGCTGGGGCCGCATATTCCGGAAATGCTGGCCATGTTTTCAGCGCTGAACCGGTTCTGTGAAAACCGTCTGGTGCGTTGATGGCGGCAGAAAACCGCGTTCGCCAAGCCAGCTCAGCGCGGTGGCCATGATCTGCTCCATTGCGGGATCGTGATAGCCGCGTAAATGTCCGCCCGCGAGATCCAAGCGTTCGCTCCCGGCTGGGCTGGCGTCAATCGCAGACCACAAGGATTCGATGGCTTTGTGTGGGATGCGTTGGTCCTGCTGCGCGTTGATCATTAACACCTGCTGGGTCTGATCAAATTGCCGGGCGTGGTGTTCAGGGTGGGGCAACTCAGCCCACCACACGATCAAAGCAGCCAACAGCCAAGCAACCGGTGCAACCCAATCACCGTACTTCTTCGACCAGGACACAGTGAATTGATGAGCGATGACATCACGTAAGCGACCGAATCCCTGCACAATCACCACAGCAGGTACGGCGTTGGATTGACCGCCGATGGTGGCAAAAGGCGCACCAGCGCTGGCGCCGACCAGAATGATCCGTTGATGGTCCACGGCGGGGTGCTCGCGCAGTAACTCGATCAGCCGGTCGATGCCTTCGAAGGTGTCCCGCACCGCCTGAGCGAATCCCTGAACAATGCCCGGTATGGCCAGGAGTGAAACATTCTCGGGCTCATCCCACGGATAGCGAAAGCTGGCTCGCACGACAGGACGGTCGGTTTTTACGTGCTGCAGAATTTCCGCCGCACCCTGAAAACCGCCGAAAAGCATGATGGCCGGATAGCGGTGTTCGGGGTCCGCTGAGGGCAGACGCAGATGCAGATCCAGGCCGCGACCGCTGTCCAGCGTGACGGGCCAGACTTGTTCGACGTCTTGGGCCAGAGCGGGAGCGCATAGCCCCAGAATCAGCAGGAGCAGAAGCAATTTCATACGCTCCCGAGAATGTCACACGCGCCTCAGAATGACCACTTCACCTCGGCGAACAGGCGGTCGTTGTCACCGCTGACGAAGAAGGGTGCCTGATCGCCGGCTTCGTAGATGACCACACCGGCTGACAGGATCAAGGCTTGGCCAAAGTCGTATTCGCCGTTGACGCGGTGTATTGCGCCGCCGCTGGGGTCGAGCATGTCGCCATCGCGGCTAAACAGGACGCTGATGACATGCAGGCGCAGACGTTCGTTGAGGAAGTTGCGGGTGATGCGCAGGGCGGTTTCGCCACGCAGTTCCTGGTAACCCGACCAGGCCAGATCCTGGTCGAAGTCGTCGATGCGTCGGACCGCCAGTTCCAGGCTGAGTGTGGTTTGCGCCAAGCCAAAATATTCCACGCCCAGCAACGCATCAAAGCGCTGCACTTCGCGCACGTCGGTGGGCAGCAGCTGGCCGCCGTCGGGGAACAGGGCGTTCACAACAGGCAGCGCATTGAGCAGCGGTAGGGGGTCTTCAAGAACACGGCTGGAGGTCAGCAACAGGCCATCGATGAGCGCGGCTTCGTGCTTGAACAGCCAACTGCCCTGGGTAATCTGTAGGCCGTAACCGAACTGATTCACACGGCTGTGGCGCAGCACCGCATCCCGCTCGAAATCGTCCTGGGTGGCGTTGGGGTCGCCAGTGTCGAAGGCGCGGGCGTCGAGATAAGGCTCGTCAAACCAACGTCGTGATGCGGTCAGGCTCAAGTCCCAGCCGGAAAAGCGTCCGGTCAAAGCGGCGGCATAGTTGAGCTCGTCAAAATCTTCGGGTTTGATCTCGCGGTAGCTGACCGCGTTGCCCTGGCCGTCGGTCACGCTGTAGAAATCGCTGCCAATCGGCGGGTTGCGCGAGAAACGTTGCTCGGGGATGACAAAGGCCGAGGCTTGCCACGGCCCGGTGTAGTGGTCGAGTCGCAGCATGCCTACAGGCAGGCGTAAATCTTCGATATCGGCGAGGCCGGGTTCCAGGTTGTCCAGCGGATTGAGGACATCCAGTACACGCAGGTTGTCTGCAAAGCCCCAGACCGCCACTTGACGCCCGATCTTGCTGTCCCACTGGCTGCCGAGTCGGGCCGAAATCCAGGCGTCCTGAACCTCGAAAACCTGCTCGTATTCGTCAAGCACCTCAGCGGTGTAGTCGGCGTCCTGCAGCTCGTACGCGAAGTCGTGCCAGGCGCTCACATTGAAGCTGCTGCGCCAATTTTCACCGAACTGTCCATCGAGACCGAGATTGGCGCGCAAGCGCAGCTTGGACAGGCCGTCGTAGTCGGTTCCGGTGGTGGACTGATGATCTTTCAAGTTATAGCTGCTGGCCAGCGAGAGGCTGCCGCTGGGGTCCCACATTTTTTCCTCGAAGCGATTGTCCTGTTTGTTCAGCTCAATCACCTCGTTGAAGCTGTCCAGATCTTCAAAGCCACCGAGCACGTCGTCCATGTCATCCTGCGCCAGAGCCGGGTAGGCGACCAGCGTGCCCAGCATGGCGGCGGCGATATCGCGTCGTTTTAGCACGCGTTACAGGCCCTGGCTCAAACGGCGCTGAGTGAACAACTCGTCATCCATGGGCTGGTTGTATTTGACGTCGTCCCAGCGCAGCACGCTGGCGTGTTCGGTCTGCTTGCCCTTTTTGGTCGTCATGACCATCTCCAGTGGTGTCCAGATGCCGTCGATCTGCTCCAGCTTCTTCACCTCCATGAACTTCAGGCGGCCACCTTTCTCCAGCCAATTGACCGAGCGTACAACCACGTAGTTGTCTTGCCGCACAAAGGTGACGGACTTGGTATACCCGGTGCGTTTGATCTCGTCGTCGGTTTTGGGCGTGGACAGGATCTGCCACACCTTGTGGCCGTCGACTTCGGTTTCCTTCATGACTTCGTAGGTGTAGTCATCGAGATCCGGGCTGCTCATGTCGGCATAGGTGAAGTCCGAACCCATGAAACTGCCGCTCTTGTCAGCCGCCGCGATGCGTTTGACCTTTTTCAGGGCCGGCAGATACAGCCATTGGTCGTCGTCTTTGCTGCCGTCGTCATAGTCATAGGTCAGAAATCCCGTGTCTTCGACGTTGGCCGGACTGAGAAAGAACATGATGCTCTGGGTGTCTTTCGGGTTTTCCGGCGCATCGCGACGGAAAGACCGGATATGCCGCTCGCGTGTATCACCGCTGTCATTGATCAGCAGCATTTGCATGTCCATGACGGCATTTTCGCCGTCATCACGGTCTTTGACTTTTTGCATGATGTCGCGTCCGGACATCTCTGCGCTTGCACTCAACGGCAGGATCAGCAGGGTGCTGAGCAGCACGATGCGGTTGAAGAATGTCATGCGATGGCCTCCTTGGTTTTGCGTTCTTTCCAGCGCGCCAGCAGGACCATCAGCGCCGGCGCCAGCAACACGTCGGCAAGAAACGCGACGATGATGCTGGTGCCGGTGAGCAGACCGAAGTCCTGCAGGTTGTACATGGTCCCGAACATGTTGACGTAGAACGCGGATGACAACACCAGTGAGGTGATCATCAGCGCCTTGCCGGTAGTTCTTAGGGTCTCATGCACAGCGGTTTCCGCGTCACCCGTTTGTGCGTAGTAGCGCTGAAAGTTGTGCATGAAATGGATGGTGTCGTCGACCGCCAGCCCCAATGCGATAGAGCCGATCAGCAGCGTGAAGGCGTCCAGCGGAATGCCCAGAATGGGCATGATGGCCAGGGTGAAGATGATCGGCGCGAGGTTGGGGATCATGCTGATCAGACCGGTGCGGACCGAGCCGACCAGCAGCATCATCAGCGGAGCAATGATGCAGAACGCCAGCATGTAGGAACGAATGGTGTCGCCAATCAGCACTTTGACACTGCCGGCCAGGAGCATGATGACGCCGGTGAAGGTGACCTCAGCACGGTCGCCGACAATCTCGCGAAAGCCGGATTGCAGTGCGTCCAGATAATCGGGATACAGCACGCCATCAACGAACGGCATTTTGGCCGTGATGCGCATCTTGCTGAACGAGGTGTCGACGATGTCTTCCAGATCGTCACTGCCCGAGTTCTCGAACAGCAGCAACTCCTGGGCGATCAGGGCGCGATCATCCGGAATGGCGTAGTAGGCCGGGTCATTGCCGTTGAGCGCCTGATGCAACTCTTTGTTGATATCCAGCAGCGAGGTCGCTTTTCCGGATTGCACGCCATGAACCTCAAGCTGGTCCAGGAAGATCATCGCGCGGTCCACCGCATGCAGCAGTTCCGGATCGTGCAGGCCGTTTTCTTTGCCGCTGTCGACAACGATTTCACTGAAGGTCGAGCCGCCGAAGTGCTTGTCCAGCGACTCGGTGATATCACGCACTTCCATGCCTTCGGGGAACCAGGTCAGCGGGAAATGGCTGGGGCGAATTTGTGCGACGCTGACCAAGCAGGCGGCAATCAGCACAAACCACAGGCCGACCACGCGTTTCGGGTGATGGGTGGAAATGTGCGCACACCACATCAAAAAGTGTTGGAAGGGCCCATTACTGTCGTCCTTGAGACCTTTGTCCTTGAACGGTGTGACAGAAATCAGCGCCGGCAGCAGCGCCAGCGAAAACAGCAACGCGCTGAGGATGCCCATGGGCGCGATGATGCCGATGTCTGCGATGGGTTTGAGATTGGCGGTGACGAAAGAAACCAGACCGCCGGCGGTCGTTAGGCCCGTCATCATGACCGCCAAACCCGAGTGTCCCAGGGCATAGCGCAATGCTTCACGTTTATTGCTGCCGCGATCCACCGCCTGAAAATACACGGTGAAGATATGCACCGAATTGCCTACGCCGATGGCCAGCAGCAGTGACGGCAGGATTTGCACCGAGGTTGTGACCACCATGCCGAAAAAGCACATGAGGGCGAAGGTGAAATACACCGACAACGCGGAGACGAAGACCGGAAGGACCACAATCACCCAGCGCCGGAACACGGCAAACAGCAGGCTGGAGATCAGCAGCACACCGATGCCGGAGAACATGAACATGTCGCGACCCAGGATAAAGGTCAGCTGATGCATCATGAACGGTGAGCCGGCCATGCCGATGCGCAGATCGTCCTGGCTGTGGCTGCGTCCGATCGCCCGGATGGTGTCGATGATGCGGTAGATTTCTTCGTCGGTGATGAGTTCGGCGTCGTCGTCCTCGATCGGGCTGTTGTCGTCAGCCAGGAGCGCATCCACATCGTCAAAACCGGCGCTGAAATCGAAATCCTCAAGCGCGGTATCAGCATCGGCGCCGGAATGGCTGCCCGTATAGGTGTCGGGTGTGACAATCAGCACCGTGCGGGTCATCGATGGGTCGACGAAATGATTGCGATAGAGCGGATTGGTCCGAATGCGTTCACTCAAGATATCGAACTCGCTCGGAGTTTGCGGCCAATCCTCCAGCAGGTCCTGGACGATCAATTCATCGCCACGCCCAATCGTTAAGCGCGCGTTGATCAGACTGTCGACCTTGTCGACCTGGGGAATGGCTTCCAGCTCTGCATGCAGGGACTGAAGTTGCCTGAGCGTCCGATCGTTGACGATGTCGCCGTCGCTTTCGACCTGCACGACGATGCGCTCGTCTTTGCCAAACTCGCGCTGGAAGATGTCGTAGGTGACGCGGGCGGGGTCGGTCTCGTGCAAATAGCTTTCGTTGGACGTGTCGACCTGCATGGTTGGGAGCCAGGTCGAGAAATATGCCAACGCGACGACCACGGAGATGATCACCCACCACGGGTGGTCATGGCAGATTTCGCCCCAGCGGCCGAACCCGGATTCTATGCGCGAGCGTAGGCGGTCAAACGCGGAAAGTTTCGGCGTGGTCATGAGGCGTGCTGAGGTGATGTTGTGGGAACAGCGCATCGTCCTGCGCTGTTGTTAAGGCAACATCCTTAATTTATCAGAAAGGCACAGTGACGCCAATGGCCTGAGCGCGCTGGCGATGTGGTTCGTGAGGCTGTGAGCCGACGCCTTTGGAGGTAGCGCATTGCGCTGACGTCAGCACGGCGGCGAGGTGTCCGGGTTATCGGTGGTCGGCGCTCAGGTCATCAATGGCTTCGCGGACCGCATCCCAAACGCAGCGCGGGTGCCAGCCCAACTCGCGTTTGGCTTTGCTGTTGTCGCAAGGTGGCGGCGCGGTTGAGCAGCGCAGCGATTCCATATTGAACCGGTTCTCCAGCCCCAGCCGTGCAGCAAACCATTCGGTGACCATGGCTGAGAGGTGCAGCATGCCGGTCGTAAAATGCACAGGCTTGAGGCGGCGACCGCCGTATCGCGCTGAGAACTCGATCAGCTCGCGGTAGGTCATCCAACGTTCGGTGAGCAAGTAACGCTCACCGGCGCGACCATGCTCGCCAACCGCGACCATGCCGCGTGCGGCATCCTGCACACAGACCGCATCCGAACCGCCGTCCCAATAAAACGGCAATCGTCCACGACTGGCGTCCAGGGCCATTTGGCCTTGTGGCGTGGGGAGCCGGTCATTGCGCCCAAAGGTGGTGCCAACACAAGCCGCGACACCTTGCATGACGCCGTCACGGGTATGTTCGAAGAACAGATTTTCTGCTTCGATGCGACAGCGATAGTAATTCGGCAAGCCATCGGTCGAGGTGTAGTGGTCGGTCTCGCACGACAAGCCATTGGGCTTGGGGGCGATGGTGGCGATGGTGCTGGTCATGACAAAGCGCTTCACGCCGGCTGCCCGCGCGCTGTCCAGGGTGTTACGCAAGCCATCGACATTCACCCGATAAAGCTGCGAAACATCGCGCAGCCAGGCCTTGGCATTGACCACGCAGTGGTAAACCACATCCACGTTGATCATGGCGCGGTCGAGGCTGGCGCGGTCGAGCACATCGCCATGGACGTGTTCGATAGGCAGTGCACTGACCGTGCTGATATCGCTGTCCGGGCGTGCCAGTGCGCGGACCTGATAACCGCGAGAGACCAGCTCAAGGATCACATGGCTGCCGAGAAACCCGGAGGCGCCCAGCACCAAGGCCAGCGGCGCGTGCTGCGCGTCTTGGTTCATGCCGCGCGCTTGATCGCCAAAGACGGATCGTTGGCCAACAACTGTTCAACCGTCAGACGGATACCTTCACTCAGATCCACTTTCGGTTCCCAGCCAAAGTCGCGTTTGGCTTTAGCAATGTTGAAGTAGTGGTGGGTCACCATGTAACGCACCGCAAAACGGGTCAGGCCGTTTTCGGCATTGAGCGTGCCGCCTTTCAGGGTATCCACCGCCTCAGCCACGCAGGCCACGCTGTAGGCCAGCCAGAACGGCACTTTGCCGGTGATCGGCGGATAGCCGAGTTCGATCAAGAACTTTTCGATGAAATCGAAAAACGCCATCGGTTCGCCGTTGGTGACAAAGTAGGCTTGGCCGCACACGGGCGCACCCGGCACCAGGGCGGCTTCGGCCATGCCGACGGCGTCGGTCAGATTGGTGATGTAGGTGAAATCCGAGAGTTTGTCGCGATTGCCCACCGCGCGGTTGAGCTTGCCTTGCTTGGCCTTGTCGAGAATCGCCGGGATAAAGCGGTTGTCGCCCGCGCCAAACACCACATGAGGGCGAATCGCACAGACTTGCGTGACGCCGGTGCCGGAAAACGCCAAGGCCTTTTTCTCCGCAGCGATTTTGCTGTCGGCATAGGGCGCCTGGGAGATGCGTGAGTAGGGCAGGGTCTCATCGCCGTTTTCGATGTCTTCGCCTTCGTACACGGCACTGGCCGAGGAAATGTAGACGAAACGCGGAATCGCGTGCGTCTGGCACGCGGCCAACATATTCTCAGTACCGCCCAGATTGACCGCCCACACATCGTCCTCGCGGTTGTGTTTGGTGTGGACCAGCGAGGCATTGTGGATGATTGAATCCAGACCTTGGCAGGCCTTGAGTACGGCATCGGCATCGCGGATGTCGAGCTTGATGAACCGCACATCATCGCGGAAGGGCTTGTCGAGGATGTCGGCGCAGATCACCTCATGGCCCTGATCGGCGAAATGATTGACCAGCGCCCGGCCAACAAAACCCTGGCCGCCTGTGATCAGAATCTTGCGTGTCTCCATCTCGTGTCTCTCTTGAATTACTTGTAAGTGCCGAAAGCCTGATCCCAGAACGGGAAAATCGAGGCGTAGTTGTAGCGAAACTTGTCGTGATGCGCGTCGTGCTTCTGAACCCAGAAGTTGAACAGTCGGAATGCCGGGTGCGGGAACACCAGATTCGAATGGACGATGATGTTGACGCTGGAATAAATGAAGAAAATGGCCAGGAAAGAGATTTCGCTGACGGGGCCCAGCAGCATGGTCGAGCTGAGCAGAATCAAAAGCGCACCAATCTGCTCCAGCGGATTGAGATAAACGCTTTCACCGGCCGTAGGGAAACGCACTTTGTGATGCATGCCGTGAACGAGCTTCATCACCTTGGGATGGTGCATGCCGCGGTGGTAAAAGTAATACACGCAGTCATACAGCAGCAGGACGGCCAAGGTCTCGCCGAGGAAATGCGCGGTCCCCGGCCAACCCGAATACAAGGTGCCGGCACCGAAGTGATAGAAAAAGGCGATGAAAATCAGCAGGGCCAGGATGTTGTTCAGGCCGACGTTCAGGGCTTTGTGGGGCGGTCCGGTGTAGGTGTCCGCCGGTGTGCGCAGTCGATACTTGCTGAAACGCGGTGAGCGCGCCGCCCAATCCAGTGCGTTGACTAAAATGCCGGCGGTAGCAAGCAGCAGGCCCCAGGCGATAAAGAATGTCGTGGTCACGCCCGTCCTCCTGTCAGTGACAGCCGCATAAGCTTGCCGAGTGCTCGCAGCTTGTCGCCCCAGTGGCGTGAAAACAGCAATCGCACGGATTGGGTTGCGGTGGCGTAATCATTCACGCCCACCGGATACAGTTTCGGTGGAAACTGGAACGGAAAGCGGTCACTCAGCACCGCTTTGGCGTTGGTGTAGGCGCGCAGGCCATCACGTCCGTTCATGCGCCCGAATCCGGAATATTTGACCCCGCCGAACGGCAGATTCTGATTCAGGTAACACATGCCGAAATCGTTGATGCAGGTCGCCCCGGCTTCGAGTTGGCTGGCGATCTGTTCGCCGCGCTTTCGGTTGCGTGTCATCACCGACGAGTGCAGTCCGAAATCGGTGCTATTGGCCAGCGCGATGGCTTCGGCATCGTCCGCCACACGCATGATCAGCATCACCGGACCAAACACCTCTTCGTTAGCGATACGCATATCCGGGGTGACATCGACCAGCACCGTGGGCGGGTAGTAGTTACCGGGCAGGTCGGGGCGATGGCCGCCGACCAAAGCGCGGGCGCCGTGAGCCAGGGCGTCATCGACCAGTTCACTGATGATGGCAACCTGCTGTGCCGTGTTGATCGCACCGACATCCTGCGCCCCCGGTGCATGTGGAACGCCCTGGCGCAGGAGCGCGGCATGTTTTTCAATTTCGGCGACGAAACGCGCGTAGATGCCGTTCATGACCAGAATGCGTTCAGAGGCGATGCAGTTCTGCCCTAAGTTTATGAAACAACCGCCGAGCGCGGAATGCACGGCGTGTTCCAGATTGGCGTCTTCACACACAATCATCGGGTCCTTGCCACCCAGCTCCATAACCACCGGCGTGAGGTGTTCGGCGCTGCCTTGGATGATGCGGCGGCCATTGCCGACCGAGCCGATGAAGAGGATTTTTTGCACGCGGGCACGCACCAGCGCCGCCCCGGTCTCACCGAAGCCGTTGATGATCTGCACAGTGTCGGTGGAGACCCCTTCGCTTTGCAGAGCCTGATCGATCAGGCTTTGGAAATAGCCGGTGGACCAGGCCACCGCTTCCGAGGCTTTCAAAATCACCGCGTTGCCGGCCATCAAGGGTGCGATGAATGAGGCAAAGAGGTTTTGGAACGGGTAGTTCCACGGCACGATGCAGGCCACCACACCCAGCGGGTGGTATTCGATGCGGGCTTTCTTGTGCATCAACAAACCCGAGCTGACTTTTTCCGGGCGTAGATGCTTCTCGCCATAACGCATCAGCCAGCGGATTTTGTTGCACACCGGCATGACTTCACCCAGCAGTGCATTCTCGTAAGTCTTGCCGCTGTCTTCGACCACCGCGCGACAGATCGCATCGGAGTTGTCGAGGATCAGATCGAGGAGCCGGCCGAGTACGGCGCGGCGCTGGGCGAAACTGCTGTGACGCCAGTCTGCTTGTGCCCGGCGAGCACGCTCAACCGCAGCGTTGACGTCATCGGGCGTGGCAACAGGAACGGCGCCGAGGCTCTCTCCCGTGGCGGGATTGATGCAATCAATGTGCTGCGGAGAATTCGAGATCAAAGCAGGGTTCGCGTTCATGCGGCGACCTCTTCGGCATGAGAGTGAGTGGTGGCGAGGATGAAATCGGCAGCCCGATATCCGATCAGCATGCTCGGTGCGTTGAGGGCCGAGACCGGAATCTCAGGGATAACCGAGGCATCGGCGATGCGGATGTTTGGGCTGCCCTTGAGCCGCAGTTTGGGATCGACCGGGCTGTCGGCGTCACTACCCATACGGCAGCTCCCGCAATAGTGAAAGGTGGTCATGGTCGCGCTATGGATCCAGCGCCACAGGGCTTTACCGGAGAGCGCTTTTGCTCCGGCGGACAGCGGTTTCGCACCCGCCTCGGCCAGCGGCGCTTGGGCCGCGATGGCACGCGCTTTGGCAATGCCGGCTTCCAGCGTCGCGCGATCTTCAGCGCTGCGGTAGTAGGCCAGGTCAATCTCGGCCGGACTGTCGGGATCGGCGTTGCGCAGGCGGATGGAGCCGCGCGAGGTGGGTTTGCCGAGAATGACCACCACACCAAACACGCGTGACACAAAGGCTTTCAGCGGTGGCAATCTGAAATGCATTCGGATCAGCCAACGCAGCACGAGACGTAAGGCGCGAATCTGATAAAGCCGACCGGGCAGGGCCAGTATCGGCAGCATGCGCAGCATCGATTCCATGATCGATGCGGGTGCGGCGTAGCACACGAAGCAGGTATCCGGCGCAGTATCGCGGGGCGCTTCGAGCGGGCGTGCGGCGGCATCGAAACCGTAGACCTGCGGGTATTTGAAATCGACCGGGACCTTCCCGCGGTAGAACAGGCACACATTGGGGTGATCCTGCAGGTGCTGGCCAACGCCGGGCGCATCCAATCGGCAATCAACGCCGACGTCATGCAAGTGCCGCCGCGGGCCTATGCCGGACAGCATCAGCAGGCGCGGCGTTTCCAGTGCACCCGCGCACAGGACCAGTTCCCGCTTGATCTGGACTGTTCGCAGATCGCCATGGTGGTCGTAACTCAGTGCAGTGGCGCGGCGTTCGTGATCCAGCGCGATGTGGCGTACCTTGGCGTGGGTGCGGACGGTCAGCCCAGGCAGCTCGGTAGCGTGCAGGAAAGCGCGATACGAACTGCGCCGCTCATCGCCCTGAAAGTTCATGTCATTGCAGCCGAACACGCCACACAGATCGCCATCGTTCATGCCGTCTTTACGCGCAAAGCCGGCGGCGGCTGCCGCATTGAGGAAACGTTGAGCGAAGCCGTAGGGTTTGCGGCTGCGGATGCTTAGTGTGCTCTCAAGGTGCTCGAACGCAGGCACCAGATCGTCCCACTGCCAGCCCTGGGGCCAGTTCTCGAAATCACGCGCATCGCCGCGTGTGTAGACCATGCCATTGACGGCACCACTGCCGCCCATGCCGCGACCGCTGCCGACGTAGAGTGAGCGTTGCGCGCAGTCAGGCTGGGCTGTACTCATGCGATGCCACATGGTGTCGTCGTTGGCGAATGCGTCCTTGAAACCATCAGCGGAGAGCGTTTCCGGGTTGTCCTCAGCGGGGCTTCCAGCCTCCAGCAGCAGGACGGCGGCGCCAGCTTCGGCCAGCCGTGCTGCCACGATGCAGCCCGACGATCCGGCGCCGACCACGACGTAGTCAAAGGACTCAGTAGGGTTGCTGATGCGATGTCTCCCAGGGCCGATAGGACCGCTGTGTAATTTTTATATCACTTAGAGTAATTGCAATTTCTGTATTTGAAAAGTAAATTTCATAACTGTCAAATGCACGAGATTTGCTATGCCCGTCAACAACCTCAAGGCTGCCAAAGACGCGCTGTACCGCGAGCACATCCTCGAGGTTGCCGAGCAGGTTTTCGCACAGCACGGCTTTGCCAGTGCACGCATGCAGGACATTGCGCGCCAGGCGGGGATGTCGCTGGCCACGCTGTATCAGAACTACCCGGGCAAGAAAGAACTGCACCGCGCGATATTGATTGCGCGTGACAAAACGATGCTCAATGCGGTGATCGGGCGGATGCAGAACGCGCTGGGTCGAGAGCCGTCGGTTGTCGGACTGTTGTGGCTGATGCAGTCCCATCTGAGCTTTCTGCTCGAACACCCGAACTATCTGAAGCTCATCCTCCAGGAAGGTTATGCGTGGTATCACACGGCGGCTCAACCGACCAAAGATGAGCGGGCCATGTGGGACCAGGGTCTGGACATGATGTCGCGGGTGTTCGAGCGGGGCATGCAAGCGGGCGAATTGGTGCCGGGTGATGCGGCCGATCACGCACGGCTGCTGATGGCATTGCAGCAAGCACGTCTGGCGAGTTGGGTGGCCGATGGCATGCATGCCGAACATTCCGCGGTGATCGCGCGCATCCAGGCGGATTTTGTCCGTCAGTTTTGTCGACCGGTGGAAGCGGCGCGTTTGCTCAGCGCGGATGGGGCGAGCCTCAACTCAGCGACACAAAAGCGTCTGCTCGAGCTCAGCGAAACTTGATCTTGCCGCGTCCCGCCGGGGCGCTCCGTCTTACCGCGTATCGAGGGGTAGGCGAAGCAAGGGGATGAGCTTGATGGATTCAGCGTGCTTGTTTGTGCCGACGCACGTGCTACTCCGTTTTCGGTAAGAGAGAGCGCAATACGCCCAGCATGATGAGAGCGGGAGCGAGGATCGCCCCGTTGTTTTTGTGCACAGGATGAGACATGAAAAAAATCGTCTGGAGCGGGCTGTTGTTGGGCCTGACTTTGAGCAGCGTGGCGTGGGCGGATGCCACGCCGCAGCAGATACAAGCGCTTGGCGGTGATGAGTTGACGTGCATGGGCGCATTGCGCGCCGGCACTTCATCGGGTGTTGCGCCGTACACCGGAAAATTCCAGGGGCAGTGGCCCGGCTTGGACAAACCCCATGGTTGGGTGCCCGGGCCGTACGCCGATGAGCAGCCACTGTATGTGGTGACACACGAGAATATGGCGCAGTACGCCGACCTGCTGACTGACGGGCAAAAAGCGCTGCTCACAAAGTACCCGGAGCATTACCGCATGCGGGTCTTCCCCAGTCATCGCGACTTCCGTCCGCACGAATGGGTTTGCGATGTGGTCAAGCGCAACGCGGAAGTGGCCGAGCTTCGGGATGAAGGCTTGGGCGTGAGTGGATACACCGGTGCTCATCCGTTCCCATTTCCTAGGACCGGTTTGGAGGCGATTTGGAATGTGATTGTTCCTCATCGCGCCGGTTCCGAGCAGGTTGTTTATGACATCGCTGATGTCTACCCCAATGGCACCGTGGCCTGGGGGCGAAGCGAGTTCCGCACGCTGGCCACCGGGACGGGGGCGCCGGGTCAGGCGTTTGAACTCGTGCCTTTCGATAAGGAGCACGCCGCCGCTTTGTTCTTCATGAAATTCCTGGCGCCGGATCGTCTAAAGGGCCAGGTAGCGGTGGGCTATCAGCCCAACAATTTCTCCGGCGATGCGACACAGGCATGGCAGTACTTACCCGGCCTGCGGCGCGTGCGCAAAGCCCCGGAAGTTGGCTTCGATTATCCGGTGCCGCCGTCAGGTCTGCGCACGTCCGATGATGACTACCTGTTCAACGGTTCGCCGCATCGCTACAACTGGACGCTGGTCGGGCGCAAAGAGGTGCTCATTCCCTATCACAACTTCGAGCTGAACAGCCCCGAGCTGAGCTATGACGACGTCATTCGGCCGCACACCATCAATCCCGATCATTTTCGCTATGAATTGCACCGGGTGTGGGTGATCGATGCGGAGGTCAAAGACGGGTTGCGCCATGTGTACAAGCGCCGCCGTCTGTATGCCGATGAAGACACCTGGCTGGCCATGTGGGCTGACAACTACGATGGTCAGGATCAGCTCTGGCGCGTTGCCATGGTGGCGTATTTCTATTCGCAGGAATCGCTGACCTTCCACCGTGGTGCATCGATCTATCACGACCTTACCTCGGGTGCTTACGAGGCCACCTACTTAACCAACGAAAGCGACCATTGGTGGCGTTTGAACCAGTCCATGCCACGACGCAACTTCAGCCCTGAAGCCGCAGCCAGGGCGGGCAATTAACTGTCCTGCTGCGCCTGATATTTCATCGCCATCGCCGCGATACGGGCCAGAAGCTGACGCGGCATGAATCGCACCTGAAACGCGTTGATCGCGTTGATCAGTCCGGTGACGATTTCCGGACGTCCCTTGAGCGTGCGGTTCAGCGCCATGCGGGCGACATCGCGGCTACTCATCATGGTCGCATTGTGAAAGCGATTGCGCTGCTGGCCGGAAACTCGCAGGAATTCGGTTTCAGTGACGCCGGGGCAGACCACCGTGCTGGTCACGCCGGTGCCTTTGAGTTCGTAGTGCAGTGCGTGGCTGAAGCTCAGTACGTACGATTTGGCCGCGGAATAGGCCCCATAGCCGGGTGATGGCTGGAACGCGCCAACCGACGAAATCTGCATGATGCGACCGTAGCCGTTTTCCACCATGGGGTTCACGAACAGCCGGGTCAGATGGGTCAGGGCGACGACATCAAGCTGAAGCATTTGATCGGTGCGCTCCCAATCGGTGATGCGGAAATCACCAAACAGACCGAAACCGGCGTTGTTGATCAGGATGTCGATGTGGATGCCCGCGTTGTGCAAATCCTTGGCCAAGGCTTCACGTGCCGCTGCGACACTCAAATCGCAAGCGCGGTATTCCGCCGTGCTGTCGAACTCATCGCGTATGTCCATGCAAAGCTGTTGGAGCAAAGGCTCGCGGCGAGCAACCAGAATCACATGCGCGCCCATGGCGGCGAGCTGCTTGGCGAAATCAACACCGAGTCCACTGGATGCGCCGGTGATCAGCGCCGTTTTGCCGTTGAGCGATGATTTTTCAAACATAAGACCTGACCAAATTGGGGACGCTTGAGTTTGCCATGGCTCAAAGCGGAGGTGTCAGCGGTTTTGAGACTGGTGAATCTCCAGCGCCAGCACGCGCATCATCGCGGCTTGCAGGATCAGGTTGGCGTGTTCGCCGTTGAGTCGTTTTTCCATGATCGCGGACGCCAGAGCGCCCAGACCGAGACTGGTCATTTGGCTTTGCGCGCCGATGTAGTTCAGCCAAGTGCTCAGATGACGGCCACGCTGGAGAGCCAATTGATTGCGGGTGCGCAGCGCACCAGGACTGGCCGTACGGCCCTGCATCCAAGCATGTAAGTCCAGGTCGACTAAAGTGCAAAACGCCTCACGGGCAGACGCTTCTTCACGCTGAGCACTTTTTAAGGTGCCGGCGAATTTGCGCAGCTGTTCATAAAGCCGGGGCCGGGCTTGGCGTTGAAGCACATGGCGCAAGCTGTTCAAGGGCACTTTTTGTATGCAATCCGCCAGCGCCAGTGTGGCGATGGCCTTGCGCAGCATGGCTTCGGAGGTCACCGAGCCATGGATCTCCATTTCCATGCCCTGAAACAAAGCATGTTGCTGGCGAAACTGCTCCCATCGACTTTGACCATCGATAAGGCGGCTCTGGATTTCCACGTCTTCGATCAGCTCACCGATGCTGCGCTGGTCATCAACGGCGAGGTCGCTGATAGCGTCCAGTGCCTGGCGCAGCTCGCGCGCGACTTTGGCGATGCCATGATCCTTGTCGAGCAGGTTGCAGCGACGGTCACGCAAAGGGGCGTCGTCGGCAAGAATGCTGTGGAGTCGGTGGTAGGTGTCCAACGCCTGCTCAATCAGCGCCTGGTGTTGCTGACGCATTTTGCGAATGCTCAGTGTGGCGCGGTCGGGCAGCGCGAGCACGCACTGGCCCAGGCGGGCGCGCTCGTCACGGAAGTCGCGTTGGATTGTGCGATACCAGTTGCGCAGCGTCTCTGCCATGCGCAGATCGGTGTCAGGGCCTTGATACAGGCGGCCGAGGTGCTTGGCGTAAATGGGATGATCGCGCAGTGCTTTGAGTGAAATGGCGTATTCAATCAGTGCCGGCAGTTTGGCGATGACCTGTTGCAAAGGGATGTCGTCATCCAGGCAGAATTTGGCCAACTCTTGGCGAACGGCGCGGCCACGGGTGTTGAGCCACAGATTGGACTTGCCGCCGTCCAATGCGCTGCGTAAGCGCTCCAACTGATTTATGGAAGGCAAAGCGCTGAGATTGAACAAGCCGTCGAGACTGTCGGCGCGTTGCTGGAGTTGGTCCAGATCGCGACGCAGATGCTCGAGTGCGGTGTCAAAGCCGGGCTGATGCAAAGCAGGATCGCGCCATTGCAGAAAAGAATGAGGGATAGCCGCAATGGCGGCGAGCAACTGTTCGAGTTCATCCAGGCCTTGGCAGCTGGTGGTGAAAACGGGCTCTCCTGGTAAGCGCAAGAGCGCGTTCAAGTTGTCGAGTTCCGGTGCCAGTCTGTTCAGATCCGCACTGAAGGTATCCGCCCGTAACAGCACATCGCGCACTTGTCCCAGAGCGGCGTTGGGCGCGAGATGTTTCTTCAGCGTGGTGACAGCGCGTTGATGCCGGCTCAGACACTGCTTGTCGAACATATCCCACGGACTCAGGCGATTGGCCAGCCGAATGGATTGCGCGCCCAATGAGAGAAACATGTCGAGGCCGCTGCGCGACTGCTGTAAACGTTCGCCGGTCAGTGTTGGCAGGTATTCCCAGATGACGTCCTCATCCGGCTCGGGAAGCTGCTCCAGTGCATCGATCAGCTCACCGAGTTGGGTCATGGGCAGGCTCGCGTCAACGCCAGCGGGCAGAAGCTGCCGCAGGTCCGCAAGCAAACCCGAGACGGCGATCAAACAGGCCTGCCAGCGCGTCAAGCGTTCAGTCACCTGGCTGAGTTCGGCGGGATCGAGCATGGCATTGGTGACCCCGGCCCAAGGGTGACTGCTCAGATCCTCGGACACCGTGACCTGGGTGAGGGCAGCGCTGTGAGCGTCGACAAAGCGCTGTAGACATTGGCTCAAGCGGTCGCGCATGGCCGGCGTCAAGGTCTCGCCGTTGTGACCCTGCGGACAAAACGGATCGACCTTGTCGCGCAGCTTGAGCTGCAGTTGTGCCGCTTGCAGCTGAATATCGCGTGGCTGCAAGCCGCTGGCGCGCCAGGTCGATGTGGGGTGAAAGTCAGACATGAAAAGGGTCACCACTGAGCCGCGAATACTAAAGCGATAAAGGGCGGCTTCCCTGCGCCAAACAGACGATTGAGCCCCGCTGAAGCAGCGCGTCACCTGCGAGCAGATTCTACCTCAGCGATCCGACGTTGCAGGAAATCAGTGATTGCATATTGCAAATAAGAATGATTCGCAATAACGTATAGCCTTTAGAACAGTACGCCTCCCGGGGGACACATGCATCAAGCTGCGCGCGACGCACAACAACTGCTGAGCAGTCGTCAATACGGAATTCTGTCGTCACTCAGCGTCAAGGTGCGTGGTTATCCCTTGGGGTCCGTCACGCCTTACGTGCTGGATGGTGACGGCAATCCGGTCATATTGATTTCCGACATCGCGCAGCACACCGCGAATCTGCAAGAGGATTCACGCTGCAGCTTGACCGTGGTGGAAGGTGTGGGCGGCGAGATTCAGGCGCAGGGTCGTGTCTGTGTGATCGCGGACGCCGAGCCGCTGTCGGAACACGGGGTCAGTGCGGTGGCGGCACGTTACCTGCGCTTCTACCCCGAGGCGGAAACCTATTTCACCGCGCACGACTTTCGCTTCTGGCGGCTGCTGCCGGTCAAGATCCGCTACATCGGCGGGTTTGGTCGAATTCACTGGTTGGATCCGGACGACACGCTGAAAGCCAATCCGTTCTCAGGGGCACCCGAAACCGCGGCTTGCGTTCACATGAACGAGGACCACGCCGACGCGTTGCAGCGCTACTGCGAATTTGCCGGAATCGCCTGCCAGGAGCACGCACCGGTCATGGTCGGCGTGGATTCGGAAGCCTTGTATCTGCGCGTGGGGCTGGATGTTCATCGTCTCGCTTTTCGACGCAGTGTGCTGACCAACGCTCGACTGCGTGAAGAAACCATCGCCATGTGCAAGCCGGACTACTGGCGTACCCGCCGCGCCGCCTGATGTCGAAATCTTGCCGTTGTTTTGGCTATCTCTTGGCGCTGACATTATCGGTGCCGTTGTCCGCGCTGGCCAACGATGCGTCGGATGCGCTGCAGACGATCACGCTCCCGGCAGAAGCGGGCAGTGACTTGTCGGTCGAGCTTGACCCCGTGCTCGTCACCGGTACGCGCGATGTGGTCTATGTCGTGCGAGATGCCGTCGGCGATGTGTGGAAATTACAGCTTCTGAGCTATCACGACGATGCCGGCAATGCCGCGCATCTGCGTGTCGAGTTTGCCCCCCTTGCGCCCTGAACTATTCAGACAGGCGATTCATTACACACAGCGGAGACCATCAGCATGAGCACAGTGATTCAGGCCAGCGAGTCCTTCCAACCACGTCGAAAAGAACCTGTCTGCGGAGGCGGTCAGGTTGTTCTCGATCTGGAGAGCTTGATTCTCGATTCCACCCTGGGTGTGCAGGACAGTTTGCGTTTTACCGTGCGCAGTCTGGGTTTGAGCGTCAGTGACGAAGAACTCTCCCGGGTTGCGGGTTGGGAACCGGTCTCGGCGGTTCTGTTTCGCTGGATAGGTGAACCGGATGCCACCCGCCAAGCTTTACAGCTTTACCAGGATCATTTCGACAGCCAGGGGCGCTTTCAGGCGCAACTGCGCCCCGGCGCGCAAGCGGTGCTGGATGCAGTGCGCAACGTGCACTGGCAGGTCCACTACATGACCCACATCGGCCGCGATCCGGCATTCAAGCTGATGAAGCAGTTTGCCCCGGACTCGGGGATACGCTCGATCATCAGTTCTGCGCGCTCCGGCAGTGGCTTGATGCGCCCGCATCTGCTCAGTGGGCTGTTGCGCAATGGCGGAATCAGTCCAGCGAGGACGTTGCTTGTTACGGATCATCCGCTGGAGCTGTCTGCGGCGGCGGACCTCGGCGTGCCGGCCATGGCCTTGGGATACGGTCGTGCTCCTGCCGTGATGTTGCTCCAGTACCAACCTGCGGCCATGGCCCGCAATTGTCGTGACGCTGCCGCGTTGCTGCGTTTGCACTGTATGGACATGGTCCGAAACGCCATCAACTGAACACCCATGTCACAGCGTGGCCATCGCGGCGATGTTGGCCTTCTCGTGACGCGTTTCAGGTGCGTTTGGTGACACACGTGGCAATGTGGTTTCTACTGCATTGCTCGTGATGAATGTGCGGCGAACGTCGCTGCCAGACCAGGAGATGGTTGATGTCCAAGGATTTTGAGTTCAGCTGCCAATGTGGGGAAGTCCAAGGTGTGCTGCACGATGCCACCCCCGCACGCGGTGAACGCATGCGCTGCTATTGCCGGGATTGCCAAAGCTATGCCCACCACTTGGGTGTTGCTGATCAGGTCCTGGATGCACATGGCGGTACGCCGTTGTTTGAAACCACCGCTGGCGGACTGGAATTCACTCGCGGTGCGGACAAGATCGCCGCGCTGCGCCTCAGCCCGAAAGGGCCGCTGCGCTGGTACGCCGGGTGTTGCCGCACACCCATCGCCAACACCATGGCCACACCCAAGCTGCCGTTCCTGGCGTTGATTGCATCATGCTGGCGCGGCGACAGCGCACAACTGGGCGCGGAGCGGGTCGCCGTGTTTGGCAAAGATGCGCTGGGTGAGCGCAGCCAGATCAAAGCCCACGACAAGATTCCGCTGCCCGCGATTGCCCGGGTCGCAGGCCGCCTGCTGTTGGCGCGTTTGCGCGGTGAACATCGCCGTACCGTGCTGTTCGATGATCAAGGGCAACCGTGTTGCGAGGTGAAAATTCTCAGTCGCGAAGAACGCCAAGCCGCCCGTGGCTTGTGTGGAGCCCAGGCGGTTTAAGCCTTCGCGCCGAGAATGCGGATGAGGTTGTCGGCCAGCGGGTTATGCGCGTGGCGCAGTTTGAGAATGCCCAGTTCGACCTGCGCGGGCGTGCCGCGCAAGGCGCGGTATTGCACACCGGGGCGCTTGAGGTTTTGCACCGATGCCGGGACCAGTGCGACGCCCAGGCCGGCTGAAACCAGTCCAATGACGGTTTGCATCTGACGCGCACTTTGCGAGATTCGGGGTGAAAAACCGGCCATCTGGCAACGGCTGATGGTCAAGTCGTACAAGCCGGGTGCGATGTCACGTGGCGGCACGATGAAATTGGTGTCGGCCAGCGTGCTCAAATCTATCCCGTCGCCGACCGGCGTCTCACTGTGCCAATCCAACGGGGCTGCCAGCAGCAGAGGCTCGCGATGCAGCGGCAAAAATGCGATGTCAGCATCATCCACCGGTGCCAGACCGATGGCCAGATCCAGACGTGCCGCATGCAATTCACGGATCTGCGCGTCGGTGGTCAACTCTTCCAAATGCACGTCCGCGAGCGGGTAGGTCGCGCGGAAGCGTTTCAGTGCGGCGGGCAGGATGCTGTAATCCGCAATCGAGACAAATCCCACACGGACGGTGCCAACGTCGCCGCGATCCGCCAGTCGCGCCCGTTCGCAGGCTTGTTCCAAACGCGACAGCAGGGTGCGAATCTCCGCGTAAAACAGGGTGCCGGCGGTTGTTGGGGTAACCCCCCGATTGCTGCGCTCCAACAGCTGCGCGCCAATATCGGATTCCAGTGCTTTGATTTGGGTGGACAAAGGCGGCTGCGATATGTGCAGTCGCCGCGCTGCCGCAGACAGGCTGCCTTCCTCCACGATGGCCGCAAAGTAGCGCAGTTGGCGCAGTTCCATTATTCGCAATCCATATAGCCAATCTAGCTATATGGTATTGGATGATATGGCCAGATGGCAGCACAATAGCGCTCCATTCCAAACCCGATACCAGTCAGGGGTTGATCTCATGCCGAATTATCGTTCCCGCACCAGTACACATGGCCGCAATATGGCCGGCGCTCGCGCTTTGTGGCGTGCCACCGGCATGAACGACGGCGATTTTGAAAAACCGATCATCGCCGTGGCCAATTCGTTCACCCAATTCGTGCCAGGCCACGTCCATCTCAAAGATCTGGGCCAGCTGGTGATCGAGGAAATTGAGAAGGCTGGCGGTGTGGGCAAAGAGTTCAACACCATTGCGGTGGATGACGGCATCGCCATGGGGCATGACGGCATGCTGTATTCCTTGCCGTCACGCGACATCATCGCCGACAGCGTGGAATACATGTGCAATGCGCACACCGCTGATGCGCTGGTGTGCATATCCAATTGCGACAAGATCACCCCCGGCATGTTAATGGCGGCGATGCGCCTGAACATTCCGGTGGTGTTCGTCTCCGGTGGGCCGATGGAAGCCGGCAAAACCAAGCTGGCCAACTCCGACGACATCATCCCGCTTGACCTGGTCGATGCCATGGTCGCCGCCGCCGATGACAGCGTGTCGGATGAGGACGTCAATCAGATCGAGCGTTCAGCCTGTCCGACCTGTGGCTCCTGCTCGGGCATGTTCACGGCCAACTCCATGAATTGCCTGACCGAGGCGCTGGGCTTGTCCCTGCCCGGAAATGGCTCGCTGGTGGCGACTCATAAAGATCGCGAAGCGCTGTTCCGTCGTGCCGGTGCGACAGTTGTCGAGCTGGCCAAGCGGCACTACACGCAGAATGATGAATCGGTATTGCCGCGCAATATCGCGAGCAAGCGCGCGTTTGAAAATGCGATGACGCTGGACATTGCGATGGGCGGATCGACCAACACCGTGCTGCACCTGCTCGCTGCCGCGCAAGAAGGCGAGGTCGATTTCACCATGCAGGACATCGATCGCCTGTCGCGCAAGGTGCCCAACCTGTGCAAGGTCGCGCCATCCAGTCACTTTCATTTGGAAGATGTGCACCGCGCCGGCGGCGTGATGGCCATTCTGGGTGAGCTCAATCGTGCCGGGCTGCTGGATGCCAGTGTCGGCACCGTGCACAGCGCGAGCATGGCTGACGCTTTGAATCATTGGGATATCGCCGTGAGCAACGACGCGGCGGTGCGCGAGTTGTACCGTGCCGGACCGGCCGGTATCCGCACCACCCAAGCCTTTTCTCAGGATTGCCGTTACGAGGACCTGGACGTGGATCGCAGCACCGGCTGCATTCGCGATCTTGAGCACGCTTACAGCCAGGATGGTGGTTTGGCCGTGCTGTTCGGCAATCTGGCCGAGCGTGGCTGCATCGTCAAAACCGCCGGGGTGGATGAGAGCATTCTCAAGTTCAGCGGGCCGGCCGTGGTGCTGGAAAGTCAGGACGATGCGGTTCAGGCCATTCTCGATGGCCGGGTCAAAGAGGGTGATGTGGTCATCATCCGCTACGAGGGGCCGCGTGGCGGGCCCGGTATGCAGGAAATGCTCTATCCGACCAGCTATCTGAAATCCAAAGGCCTGGGTAAAGCCTGCGCGCTGATCACTGACGGGCGCTTCTCGGGTGGCACCTCCGGGTTGTCGATTGGTCATGTGTCACCGGAAGCGGCTGAAGGCGGCAACATCGGCTTGATCCGCAGTGGTGATCGCATCGACATCGACATCCCCAATCGCACGATCAGCATTGCGGTCAGCGAAGACGAACTGGCGGTGCGTCGTGCTGAACAGGATCAACTCGGCTGGAAGCCGGCCGAAGCGCGCCCGCGCAAGGTCACCACCGCGCTGAAGGCGTATGCCAAATTGACCACCAGTGCGGATCGCGGCGCGGTGCGGGATTTGTCGTTGCTCGACTGATGGATTCGAGAGCCGCTGCGCCGATGCAAAACGGCGCAGCGTGGTCGCATCAAAGCGTGGGTGGAAGCCCTACGATACGCGCGGCAAACTCGGCGAACTGGTCGGCAACCTGCTCGACACTGCGTCCGCAGTCGGGGCTGAACCAGAACGCCACACGGGTGCCGATGGCGCTGATCGCGCGCAGCGTCAACAGGGTGTCGGTCACCTGAAACTGCTCCCGCGCTATGCCGCGTTGGAGCACCTCCACGAGCAAGGATTCCGACTGCCGGCGAATCGCCAATATCGACTGCGATTTGTCTTCCGACAGGGCATGCAGTTCAGCACTGGCAACGACCGCGAGCATCGGGTACTGACAGTGTGAGCTGACGTGGGCGCGCACCAGTGCACGCAACTGCGTCGCGGGATCTGGATCGACATCGAGCAGGGCCGACTGAAGACGGCTTAAGTGTTCCTCATGGCCGATCCTGAGCAGCTCGGCCAGCACATCCTCCTTGGATGGAAAATGCGCATACAACGTCGTTGGTTGTACCCCTGCTTGTGCGCAGATATCGCGCACCGAGGTGCCGCCGTAACCCAAATCTGCGAACAAGTGCAGGGCAGACACCAGCACGCGGCCACGTGCGCCACGCAGATTCACATCTGACGGCAAGTCAGAGCTTTGCGCGGCAATGCGGCGATTGCTGGTGATGCGATTGGCGGCAACGGACATGTTTAACAAAGGTTTCAGTGGACAGGCCCATCATAACGCCTGAGTTGTTGCGCTTCTATTGACCTATTGACTAAAAATTGGAACGAACGTTAGTGTAGATAAACAAGCAGTGCCGTAGACCAGAGGAGACAGGCCGTGCACGACATAAGAAAGCTGCCACGCGATGGTGGACATCTCAGATATTGCGTCGCAGGCGCCGGGCCGGCCATTCTGCTGATTCATGGTTTGGGCTCATGCGCCGAAGATTGGCAGCCACAAATTGAGGCGCTGGCGTCCGCGCACACCGTGATTGCGCCCGATCTTCGCGGGCACGGTGGATCGCTGCATGCCACGGGTGTGATTTCAGTAGCCCAGCATGCCGCCGATATGATTGCGCTGCTGGCCCAGGAAGGCATCGATCAGGTTGACGTGGTGGGCTTGTCGATGGGCGGCGCCGTGTCGTTCCAGCTTGCCGTGGACCAGCCTCAGCTGGTCCGTTCGCTCACCATTGTGAACAGTGCGCCGGCCTTCGTTGTGCGCAATTGGCGCGATCGTGTGATGGTGATTCAGCGTTTCGCCATCGTCCGTCTACTGGGGCTGCCGCGGATGGCGCGCATTCTCGCTGGACGTCTGTTTCCCGGACAGGATGCTTTGCAAGCTGAGTTCATTGAGCGCTTTTCGCGCAATGATCGCGCCAGCTATTTGGCCGCGATGCGTGGTTTGGTGGGCTGGACGGTCGCTGAGCGCCTCGCTCAGATTGTTTGTCCGGTCCTGGTGGTGGCTGCCGATCAGGACTATATGCCGCTGGAGGATAAGCGTGCGTACTGCGCTGACATACCGGATGCGCGTCTGGTGGTGATAGACAATGCACATCACGCGGTGACGGCGGAACGGCCGCAGGCTTTCAATTCGATTCTGCAACGCTTTTTCAGTGAGCGTTCGGTAGAGTGTGCAGCATGAAGGCCCGGCACCTGTGGGCTGTGCTGGCCATGCTGTGTGTGCCCGGTTTGGGTGTGGCCGGCACCACGGTTCAACTCGCCGCTGGAACCGTGCAAGGTGCGGCAGAGGATGATGGTTTTCCGGTCGTGCACTACTTGGGGCTGCCATTCGCCGCGCCGCCCCTTGGGGCTTTGCGCTGGCGCGCGCCGCAGCCGGTCGAGTCCTGGAAGGGCGTGAGGATGGCCACGGATTTTGCTCCGGCTTGTGCGCAGACCGGCAATTTCTACGCCAGTGATGATGAAGCCACCTTTGGCGCCGTGTTTGGCGACGAAGATTGTTTGTATCTGAATATCTGGCGACCCGCCTCGCCAGCGGTTGAGCCCCGCCCGGTGTTGGTTTTCGTGCACGGCGGTGCAGGAGTTGCGGGCAGTGCGTCTTTGCCCGCGTACAACGGTCGCCGTTTGGCCTATGAACTGGATGCTGTGGTGGTGACCATTCAGTACCGTTTGGGCGTATTCGGTGGTGTGTATTTGTCGGCCTTGCAAAGTGGCGACGCACTGGATGATTCCGGCGCATTCGGTCTGCTGGATCAGATTGCGGCCTTGCACTGGATTCAGGACAACATCGCGGCGTTCGGTGGTGATGCGGATGCGGTCACGCTGATGGGCCATTCTGCGGGTGCGGTCAGCTTGTGGTCACTGATGCGATCACCTTTGGCCGAGGGTTTGTTTGACCGCGCGGTGTCTTTGTCGGGCATACCCATGAGCCACAACCGCAAAGACGTGGCCGAGCGCGGTGAGGTCTTTGCACAAAAGCTTCAAGACGCCGGTTTGAGCCCGCAGACGGCGGCTGACTACCGCGCGCTCGACACCGCACAGGTGCTGGCCGCGGGCCAGGGCCTGAAATCCTTGGGTCAGTTTGCCGACGGCACTGTGTTGCCGCTTGACGACAACCGTGATGGCGCACTCATCAACGCGGTGCCGACCCTGATCGCCAATGTGGCGAACGAAGCCAGCATGCTTTTGTTCTTGCGCTATAGCCGGGTCGATCGTGACGGCTTCTGGGCGGCGATACAGCAGCATCAGGACATCCAGCGTCGAGATCTGCTGTCGTGGTTCGGCAATCTGCGGCTGAGCATGGTTAGCGGGTTCTTCAATCGCATGGTGGAGCGCCGTTTGAAGCGCGCGGCGGATGCCTTGGTCGATGCCGGTGTGCCGGTCTACCGCTACGTGTTCGAGTGGGAGGATTTTGATTCTCCCTGGCGAGAGCTTCTCGGCGCGAGTCATGGTCTCGATGTGCCGTTTGTGTTCGGCAATTTTCAGGACGATAGCGCGCATGTCTTTCGCTTCGCGTGGTCGCCTCGGACACAGGCGGACCGCGAACTGATCCATCGTCAGATGACGGTGGCGCTGGGCAACTTCATTCGCCAGTCCGACCCCGATCCCTTGGGTGACGATTGGCCACTTTGGGATGAGCGCCGGCAGCTACGGAGGGTGTACTGATATGAAGGCTTGCATTGCAAAGCATCGGGGGATTCGCCTTGCGCTGCGCCTTTTGGGGTGCACCGTTTTGCTGCCGGCGCCTTTTGTTGCTGAGGCTCAAAGCCCGGCTCAGGCGGTTGATCAAGCGACCATGATGGAGTGGATATCGACCATCGAAAACCAGGGTATACGTCTGCCCGGTTATGCAGCGGATGAGTGGATGGAGTCCTGGGGGCGTGATCAGTTTGAGGCGTTTGGTTTGCAGGATGTGCGCCTGGAACCCTTTGAGGTGGTGCGCTGGGAACCCAAGAGCTGGTCATTGGCGGTCTGGCCGCAAGCGCAGCGTGATCGTACGGTGATGCTATCGGCTTGGCCGGTGCCGCTGTCGGGCAATGCTGTGGATCTGACTGGCGAACTCAAACTGACCTCGGCGGATGTGCCTGTTGAGCCGGGCAGTATCGCGGTCGAGTCTTATCAGCTGATGCAATTCGATCAGGCGCACATGCGTGATGACGTGGCGCGCTGGCATTTCGATCCCGATGGTGACTTCGAGACTTTGCAGCAAACGGTGCCAATGGGTCCGCGATTCCAGCATGTTCTCGAGCCAGCGATGGCTGCGGGGGCCAAAGCGTGGATCGGCATCCTCGATTTTCCCTGGCAGGAAGATCGCTACTTTGTTCCGTATGACGCCAAGGTCCGTGGTATGCCCGGGTTATACCTGAGCCAGGCCAATGGTGAACGCTTGCTGTCGCTGATGGCGCAAGGACCGGTCAACGCGCGGATCAATGTGCATCGCCAAGTGACCACGGCGGTTTCGCACAATGTTGTTGGCGTGTTGCCGGGCCGCTCCGACGAATGGATCATCATTGGAACGCATCATGATGGTCCCTGGAATTCGGCGGTTGAGGACGCCAGCGGCGTTGCGCTGGTGATGGCCCAAGCCCAGTACTGGGTACAAGTGCCACAAGAGCAACGCCCGCACAACATGATGTTCCTGCTGCAAGGCGGGCATATGTCACGCGGTGCTGGCTTGAAATACACCGCGGAAAACTACGCCCAACGTTTGCGTGAGAGCACCGTGGCGGTAATCCATCTTGAACATGCCGCGCGCGAAGCACGTGTCGTCGATGGTCGCCTGCAGCCGACGGACAAACCGGAGGTGCGCTGGTGGTTCACCAGTCATATGCCCAAGTTGGAGCAGGTTGCCAGCGAGGCCATCTGCCGCCACCAACTCGGTCGGTCTTTGCTGATGCCACCTTACGGCTGGCCCAAACCGCAGGCGAAGCGCCCCCCGACGGACGCATCGGTGTTCTTTCTGACCACGCCGGTGATCAGTTTGCTCGCCGCGCCCATGTATCTGTTTGATCCAGCGGACCGACTGAACATGGTGCATGAAGAGTCCTTGCAGCCGATTACGGCAGCCGTGATCGACATGGTCAACGGGCTTGCCGATACCTCTTCTGCCGACTTGCGGGCGAGTGAGTATCAGCCGCCACGCCAACAGCCGCTGCGCGCCTGCGTCACCGGCTCATAAAAAACACATCATGACTGCTGCAAATGGACTTGCAGACGGAGAGACAACAATGAAACGGATTCACAAGCCGGTTGCGGCGCTGTGGGGGATGACTTTGATGGGGGCGGCAGGCCTGGTTCAGGCCGACGATGACCTGGACGCCTTGTTTGCTGCGCCTGAACCGTCAACCACCGAGTCCAGCGCTGAAACGAACGCTGCGGATGCACCGAACGATAGCGCGACACAGCCCGCTTCGGATGCGCAAAGTGACTCGGACGCATCATCGGATGTGATTGTCCTTGAGGCCGAGGAGCCGCCCAGAGCTGCGCCGGCGCGGGGTTCTCATACGGTGCTCGAAGAAATCGTGGTGACAGCGACCAAGCGTGAGAAGGCTTTGCGCGACATCCCGATTTCCATTTCCGCGATCGATGGCGATGCGCTGGAGGCGCAGGGTATTCTCAGCATCAACGACGTGCTGGAGAAAACCCCAGGTGTGACGGGCAATTCGGCCCGGCCTGGAGATCAACGCATAGTCATACGCGGGGTCTCAACCAGCTCTTCGCCAACCAGCACGGTGCCTTATCCGGTCGGTGTGTTCATTGGCGATACAGCGTTGAACGAGCCCTATGCGGCGAGCATTACGCCCGATTTGTCAGCTTTTGATCTGGCCGCGGTGGAAGTGCTCAAAGGACCACAAGGGACCTTGTTCGGGGGCGCCGCGTTGTCGGGCGTTTTGCGCTATCGCCTTAACGATCCGATGCCGGATCGCTGGGAAACGCGATATTTCGCTCAGTACATTGCCCCTGAGGAAGGATCGCAAGCCTTTGCTCAGGGTTTGGTCGTGAACGCACCGGTCCTGGGTCAGGATGGAAATCTGGGCGTGCGGTTGGCTTACATTCGGCGGGAATACCCGGGCGTAATTGACGATTTGCGTCCCGAACAGGCTGCCAAGGATGTTGATCGGGGCAAGGGGGATCAGGTTCGTGCGGCTGCGCTGTGGCAGCCGGATGACAATCTGCAAGTGAAGTTCACTTACCTGGACCAAGATTACGCGGCCGACAATGGGCTGATCATCTCCGACAATCCGAACGGCCCGCGCGCGACCAACGGGGCGCTCATCCCTTGGCCGAATCGGCATCGTTTTGGTTTGTACAATCTTGAGGTGCAGTACGACTGGGATGCCCTGCGTTTAGTCTCATCCAGCTCGCGGACGGAGAAAGAGCGCTTCAACATCATCGATTCCTACGGCGGGTTACTTGGCACACCGCTGCCCGGCACACCTGACCTTGCGGCGATACCCTTTGAGACCGACCAAGAGTCGAGCTCGTTCCAGCAGGAACTGCGCCTGCAATCCAACGGCAGTGGCAGTTTTGAATGGCTGGCAGGTGTGTACTACCTGACGTCGCCGATCAGCTATTTTCTCAAGCTCAATCTGGAAGGCCTGAACCAGACCGGTGCTTTGACCGAAGGCGTGCTTGACGGGGTGATCGGTCTGGCCGATGCCTTGGGTCTGGGAAATCTGCTGAGCGATACGCTGGAAACTCTGGTGCCGGGGGCCGCGGATTTGGAATGTGAACTCGCCGTGCTGTGTGCTCAGACGGATGCCAAGGCTGAGGAAAAGGCTTTTTTCTTTGATTTGACTTGGTATCCCTGGCAGCCCTTGGAGGTGTCTTTGGGCGCGCGTTTGTACCGCACCAGTGTGGCCGGTGGGTTTGTCGGGCAGGGCGTGGGCGCTCGACTGGTCAACAACGGCATGTCGCCGGCTGACTTCACCACTACGATCACCGAGCAGGGTATCAACCCCAAGTTCGCTTTGACCTACCGATTTACCGACGAGCATTCCTTATACGCCCTGGCGAATCGGGGTTTCCGCTTCGGTGGTATTCAGAACATTCCGGAAGACGAACTGCAAAACGTGCCGGCAACCTACAAGTCGGACACCATCTGGAATTACGAGTTGGGTCTTCGTACGCGTTGGTTCGACAATCAACTGGAGTTTGATGTCACCGCCTTCCACATCGATTACTCCGATGCGCTTGTGGTGCTCAAGAACGCGACCCAGATCAATTACTACGACAATGTGGGAAGCGCACGGAGTGATGGTTTTGAAGCCAATATGCGTTGGTTGACACCGATTCCCGGCGTGATTCTGTCGCTGGCCGGCGGCACGGTGGACGCACGCACCACCGAAGATTTCATGGCCGGGCGCGATGAAATTCCCGCAGGCAAACCGCTGCCCGGATCGGCAGAATATCAATACAGCGCCAATCTGGCCTTCTTTGGCTCGCCCAACTGGAAGGTCAATGTCTCCGGCTTGCTGGGTTATGCCTATGTTGGCAAGAGCTATAACGACATCGCCAACGACGACATTGTCAATGATTACGGCACCTACAACGTTGGCCTGAATTTCAGCGTGCCGAGCTGGCCGGGGCAGCCGACCCTGGCGCTCAATGTGCTCAACCTCACCGATGAAACCACGCCGGTCAGCGTGATTCGTGCGGCGGTGGGCAACGACTTCTATATTCTCAATGCGCCGCGCACCATCACCGCGCGTTTCAGTCTGGAGTTTGAATGAACATCTTTCGCCAACCACTTGGCGGCGTGATGCTGCTCGCCAGCAGTATGGCGATGGCAGCAGCACCGCCGCTGCCGGTCGATGTCGCACAACACGGCTTCAAGGCCGACCAAGCCATGGCTACGGTGCAAAATTTTCAGCCGGGCGACATCGCGGCGGCCGCGGATCATGCGCTTTACGCGTACCTCAATATGGCGCAGTTCTTTCCCCACCAGCTGGTCACCCGACAGGGTGCGGTGCGGGTTCTGAAGTCAGCTCCTAGCGCATCGTTGGGGGAGTTGCGGGTCACCACGGCACTGGGTGATTTGAGCCTGAATGAAATGCTGGCGCATTCACAAACCCGGGTGCAGGGCTTTATCGTGTTGCATCACGGCGCGGTGGTGTATGAACGCTACCCTGGCATGCGTCCCGAGGATGCTCACCTGTGGTGGTCGGTGGCCAAGGTGTTCGCCGGTTTGCTGACCGAATTGCTGATCGATGAAGGGCACGTTGATCGCGAGCAGAACATCGCCATCTACCTGCCGGAACTTGCCGGCAGCGGCTGGGACGGTGTGCGTGTCGACGACGTGCTCAACATGGCCAGCGGGGTGGATGCCCTGGATTCGGTGGCCGGCTATATGGATCGTGAATCCGGTATTGGAGGCTTGATCTACGCCGAGGGTGTGCTCACACCAGCAGGGCACAAGCCAGCAGTTGGGCATGACGAGGCTTTACAGCGTATACGCGCGGTACGTGAGCCGGGCACGCTTTACGAGTATTCCTCGGCTAACACCAATGTGCTGGGGATGCTGATTGAACGCATCACCGGTCAACGCTATGCGGATGTGGTGTCACAACGGATCTGGACGCATATCGGCGCGGAGGGTGATGCGATCATGGGACTGGCGCCGGATGGTCGCGCCATCGCTCACGGCATGTTTGCTTCGCGTTTGCGCGACCTTGCCCGTTTTGGCGAGCTCTTTACGCCCAGTGGTTACAAGCCAGACGTCGTCCCGCAACGGGTGCTCGCGCGGATCGGCGATACGCAAAAAACCGCACATTACAGTGCCGCCGACCAGGCTGCTGACTTTGCCGAACAACGCTTGGGTGCGCGCCCCGTCACGGCGCTGGCGCAATGGGACGCCCTGTTTGCCGATGGGGATTTGTACAAGTCCGGTTTTGACGGTCAGGCCTTGTATGTGTCGCCAAGTCGCGATGTGGTTGTCGCCATGTTCTCAACCTCCAAGGACAAAAGTGCCTACGCCTATCTGCGAGCGGTGGCCGAGCACTTTGAAACGGCCCCGGCGAAGGCAGGCTGCCGTGTTCGTGGAGGCGCTCGCCATCAGACGAAAAGGGCGTGTTTGGCCTATTGAGCCGGGCTCAATGATGGGGTTGAGGCTTGGACTACCTCCACGCCGAGAAACAGGGCAGCGCCGAACAGGGCCAGCCAGACCAGGCCTTTGATCAGGAAAAACCAGAAGCCGGCGGCAAGCGCAATCTTGCCCAGCCTGGACCCACGCGAATCGGTCAAGGGATTGGGTTTTTTCTGAGACGCGTCCGGCCGCATGGGCTCAGCCGCGTTCGGCAAAGGCGCGCTCGATGACGTAGTCCCCCGGTTCTCCGATGCCCGGCGAGACGACAAAACCGCGTTCATCCAGCAGCACGCTGAGTTCATCCAGCATGGCCGGGCTGCCGCAGAGCATGAAGCGATCATCGCGTGGATTCAGTGGTGGCAGGCCGATCGATGAGGTTAATGCGCCGCTGGTCATCAAGGCCGTGATGCGGCCCTGTGTGGTGAAAGGCTCGCGCGTCACTGTGGGCAGGTAGATCAACTGGTCGCGAATCATCTCGCCCAGGTATTCGTGCTGTGGCAGCTCGCTTTCGATCATCTGGCGATAACTCAGATCGCGGATGCGGCGCACGCCGTGGACCAAAATGATCTTGTCGAAACGCTCGTAAGCCTCCGGATCTTTGATCAGGCTCAGGAACGGCGCCAGGCCGGTGCCGGTGGCGAGCAGCCACAGATGTTTGCCGGGGTTCAGGTCATCCAGCAGCAGGGTGCCGGTGGGTTTGCGACTGATCAGGACCTTGTCACCCACTTTGAGGTGTTGCAGTTTCGATGTCAGCGGGCCGTTGGGCACCTTGATGCTGAAGAACTCCAGATGCTCTTCATGATTGGCGCTGGCGATGCTGTAAGCGCGCAAGATCGGACGTGTTTCGGTTTCCAGCCCAACCATCACGAATTGACCATTGCGAAAACGCAATGAGGCATCGCGGGTGGTGCGGAAGCTGAACAGATTGTCGTTCCAGTGGTGAACCTGCAGCACTTCTTCGTGGGCAATCGCAACCATGCGGGTCTCATTGAGGATGAAGCGAGAATTACATGATAATGATTATCATTAAATTATGAAAGCGCTAGGGCGTCGCACGGCATTCAATCAAATCGATAGATCAGATCCAGCCCGATCGTGCGGGGATCGCCCCAGATCACGCCCCGGTCGGTTTGTGGGAGGTTGTCGATGGCGGTGAGCTCGTATTCCTCGTCAAGCAGGTTCTTGCCCCACAGCGCGATATCCAATGTGCCGCGGTTGCCCAGGCGCAGGTTGCTCAGCATCAGGCGGGCGCCAAGCAGTCCGTAGCCGTCGATGGCGGTCAGCCCGCGGCGTTCTTCGGTGATCACGAAGCCGGTGCGGTCACCCAGATAGTTCCAGTGCAGATAACCGCGCAGTTGCCCCCAAGCGCTTTGCAGCATGGTCCAGTCCAAGGACAGACCGCCGGAATGGGGTGGGGCGGAAATGAAGGGATACAGATGGGCCACGTTGTCGCCGTTGACGTCGATCACTTCCTCAACCACGGCATCCAGATAGGCATATTGATAACCCAGAATCAGGCCCGCGCTGATGACGAACGCACCTTCCAGTTCCAATCCTTGCATGCGCGCTTTGCCCGCATTGCGGGCTTTGGTGTCGCCGATGGTGCCGGAAATACTGAAGTTGGTTTGCATATCGGTGTAGTCGCTGTAGAACAGCGCGCCATTGACCCGCAATCGGCGTTGTAACCATTCGCTTTTGAGTCCGAGTTCCCAGGACTGCACGCGTTCAGGACGAAAACCTTCGACGAAACCGAAACCGTAGTTTGTGCCATCCGAAGCTGCGCCGGCGTCACCGGAGACTTGCGGGTCGCGCAGGTTGAAACCGCCGCTTTTGTAGGCTGTGGCATAGGACAGGTAAGCGGTGGCGTGGTCGCTGACGTCGAACTGAACATTGGCCGACGGCGAGACATCGTCGTAATCGCTCTGTGCGCGGACATCGACAAAATCATCCGCCGCACCGAAGACCTGACCTGGAACGGGCACGGCCGCGAGACTGGTGTCGGCCAGGCGTACCTCAATGTATTGGCGCTGGATGAAGTCCTTGCTCGCATGGCGCTGGTCACGCGAGGCGCGCAGTCCGACTGTCAGATTCAGGCGCTTGTCGAACCAATCCGGGCGGTAGCTGAGCTGTCCGTACGCGGCATAGGCGCTGTTGTCGATGCCATAAAGGTAATCCCAGTAGGCTGACAGCTTGGGCAGGGCGTTGTCCTGCAGCTGCGCGCGCAATGCCGCAGGCAACAGGCTGAGCAGAAAATCGCTTTGCTGAGGGTCAACTGTGGCGCTTTGAATATGGTGCACCGGACCGCCGTCCTCGCCCCCTTTTTCGTTGAAGTAGTAGAGCCCGGCGATGTATTGGAGACGCTCGTCGAACGCTGCGCCGCTGAGCTGAAGCTCGTGCGACCACTGCGATTGAAACGTGCGGGGGATCACCAAAGGCGTGGGTTCGCCGCCATTGATCATGCGCGCGGCCGCGCTGTCGTACACGTTCAGATCAATGCGGTAGCCGGTGTCGCCCGCGCCACCACTCAGATCCGGATACTGAAAGTCCTCCAGTTCGCGATAAGCGCCAATGTACTTCAGCTCAAAACCATCAAACGGCTGCGTCAGAGTCAGCGTGTGGCCACTGACGCTGGCTGACGAGGCCTCCATCGGAGCGCCGGAGGCGAGTTGTTCCAGCCTGCGGTGGGAGTAGACCGAATTGGCCACCGCGTAGGGTTTGAAGTACTCGGCCAAACCTTGATTGGTTTCAGGCAAGAGGACGCCCTGAAACATGTAATTGACGTAGCTCAAATCGGTGAAGTCATAGCCGTAGTCGACCACCAAACCATCACCGGCCTGCCACCGGGCATCAAAGCGCAGACCCAAGGCGTCACGATCACCAAAGTCCTCGCCTTCGCCTGTGTTCTCGACAAAGCCGTCACTGTGACGCCCGATCAGCGCAAGTTTGATCGCCAAATCGTCGTTCAGCGGAATGTTGATCGAACTTTTCAGGCTGGCCAGATTGCGCTCGCCCAACGTCAGCTTGTGGTTCATGCTGAAGCGGCTCGGATCGGGCCGCCGGGTGACGATATTGACCGCGCCGCCGGTGGAGTTGCGGCCGTACAGTACCCCTTGCGGGCCGCGCAGCACTTCCATGCGCTCAATGTCAGCCAGATCGAGCGCCAGCCCCACAGAACGGGCGATATAGACCCCGTCAATGTAGATGCCGACAGCGGGGTCCTGGGTCACTTGCGAGTCGGTAATGCCCACGCCGCGAATGGTGATACGCAGCGTGGTGTTGGACAAAGGGTGGGGTTCGATCACCATGCTGGGCACGTTGGCGCCCAGATCCTCCAGCCCGCCAATACCGCGCAGTTCCAGCTTTTCCGGACCGAAGGCTTCGATCGAGATCGGCGTGTCCTGCAGCGAGGTCAGCTTGCGTTGGGCCGAAACGATGATCTCTTCGAGCTGCGCATTGCGCGGCGCTGCGACCGCCGCTTGGCTTGCCGGCAGCGTGATGACCGCGTCGTCCGGCTCGGGTTTAGCTTGTACTTGTGGTGTTGGCGTCGGCGTGGGCGCGTCGAACAAAAAGCCCAGATCGTCGTCCTGAGCCTGTGCGACTGTGGCGAATATCGCGCACAGAGCGAACAGGCCCAGCCTCCTTGAATCCTGCAGCATGAAGTCTCCCCATTATTATTGTCATCGTGGTTTTTCCTCGCCGGGTGTCCATGTCAGGCCGGTCATCTCCAGCGTGCGTTGCCACAGGGCGCATGCAAGCTCGGGATCACGGGCGCTGATGCCCGGCTGGCAGGCTCCGGTCGGTCCGGCGTATTGCAGGAATCCGGTCGGGCCCAAAAAGCTGCCCGCGGGGTAGGTGCCGCGGGCGATATGTTCGATAGGGTCAGCGGCTTGTTCGGGCGTTTGCCCGTACATTTGCATGCCTTTGGCGAGGAACCAGTACGACAACCAACCGATCAGGCCATCGCCGCGCTGGCGGGTCCGATTGGCGCCCAGTTGACTGCGGCAGACGCCGGGGTGCATGGCGTAACTGCGCACCGTGCTGGTGCCGGCTTGCAGTCTCCGGTCCAGCTCCAGGGCGAACAGCAGGCAGGCCAGTTTGGCGTGTTGGTAGGCGCGCAGGGGCTTGTAGTCGCGCTCCAGATTCAGGTTGTCCAGATCGATGCGAGCTTTTTTCTGCACCAGACTGGTCACGCTGACCACGGCGGCTGATGGGGCGGATTCCAGCAAGGGCCACAAGCCCGCAGTCCAGCGGAAATGGCCCAGATGGGCGATGGCGAAGGTCAGTTCGTGGCCCTGAGCGGTGGCGATGCGTTGCGAGGGCGGAAAGATGCCGGCGTTGTTGACCAGCAGGTCAATCGCATCGCCGCTGGCGATCAGCCGAGTGACGGCATTGTCGATGCTGTCCGGGTCGGCAAGATCAACGGCGATGAAATCGGCTTGCAAGCCGGGGTTTGTGCTTTGCAGTTCGGCCAAACGCTGTTCGCCTGCCAGCACATTGACGTCACACAAGGTGATCTTGCGGACCTTGTCAGCGAACCGCTGGACGCAGCCCCAGCCCAAACCACTGGCGGCACCCGTGACGACAACATGAAAATTCTCCATTGACGCATGCTAGGGTGCGTCTGGCTGCTCAACCTCATCTGAACTGCGTAGGTGGGTGAGTTGTCGAAAATGATCGTGCCAGACCGCGTATGCATTGACTGATAGCGTCTGGCTTGTTGGCTATTTGCTGAGGATTTTTGTGCTCATGAACCTTTGTTTGACATCACATCGACTGACATTTGTAGCCGTTTTGAGTGGACTCTTTGTACTTGGTGGGTGCTCGCCAACGTCTAGCGAACAAAGTGCACCAGCAGAATTGCAGTCGATGCCGGAGATCTCATCACCCGCGGGGGATTGGACCCTGCAAGCCGACGCATCGAACCTGAGCTTCGTCTCGATCAAGAACAATGCGGTGACGGAAGTGCATCGCTTCACCAGCCTGACTGGATCGGTTTCCGAGACGGGCGTGGCGAGTCTGAGTGTGGATTTGAATTCGGTCGATACCGGGATCGAGATCCGTGACCAACGGATGCGCGATTTGCTGTTCGAAACCACCTTGCACCCGCAGGCCGAAGTGTCACTGAAAGTTGACGCCGAGGAGATCGGAAACATTGAGCCCGGTAAGTTCAAACTGCTTGATAGCGAGGCGACTCTGGCGCTGCATGGCTTGTCCGTGACGGTGCCGGCGACCTTGCGTGTCAGTCGCTTGGATGCGCGTCACTGGCTGGTGACCAGCGAGGAACCGGTGGTGGTCAACGCCGCGCAATTCAATTTGCTGGAAGGTCTGGACAAGCTGCGTGAGATTGCAGGCCTGAATGCCATTGCAGCCGGGTCGCCGGTGAGCTTTTCGCTGTTGTTCAAGCGCGGTTGAGAAGGGCGAAGCAGGCACTTTGAGCGGCGCACGCTCAGCCTCCGCCGAACAAACTGTGCAGCATTTTGAGGCTGAGCAGCACAAGAACGCCGGCAAAGACTTTTTTGAGCGTGGCCACTGGCAGGCGATGGGCCAGCTTGGCGCCCAGCGGCGCGGTAAACATGCTCACGCCGGTGATCAGTACCAACGCGGGTAGGTAGATAAAACCAAAGGTCAGCGCTGGAGTGTTCTCAACATTCCAGCCGTTGACGATGTATCCCAGCGTGCCGGCCAGTGCGATGGGCAGGCCGATGGCTGCTGAGGTGCCGATCGCGTTTTGCATCCGCACGTTGCACCAGGTCATGAAGGGCACCGACAACGAGCCGCCGCCAATGGCCACCAGGGCGGAAATACCGCCGATGGTCAAGCCCGCCAATGAGATGCCGAAAGGGCCTGGCAATTCGCGGCTCGGCTTGGGTTTGACGTTGAGCAGCATCTGCACAGCCACGTAGGCCATAAAGCAGGCGAAGAAGATCGCCAGCGGTCCGGAGTCCAGATGCGCAGCGATGAACGTCGCGCCGAACGTGCCGATCAAAATGCCGGGGGTGATATGCCGCACCACCGGCCACAACACCGCGCCGTGGCGATGATGTGAGCGCAGACTCGATATCGAGGTCATCACGATGGCCGCCATCGAGGTGCCCAGCGCCATGTGCACCAGTTTGTCCGCCGGAAAACCTTGTGCCGCGAACAGGCTGGCCAGCACAGGCACCATAATGCCGCCGCCGCCAATCCCGAGAAGCCCGGCGAAAAAGCCGACTGCGGCGCCCAATATCGGATAGCTCAGCCACCACAGATCGGGCGTGACGCTCATGAGCGCGTTTTCCGCTTGGCGGTTTTGACGTCCTTGTCGCCAAAGTATTTGGTGACTTTGCCGCCCAGCTTCATAAGTTGCTGCATGGAATCAGGCGACAGGCGTTGCAGTTCATCGAACCAGTTGTTGGCCATTTCGGCCAGCTCGTACATCTCGCGCATGCGCTCCTGGGCGTGCTTGTCGCGGCGGCTCTCCGGCTCGTCCAGCAAAGCCTGGCGCAGCATGCTCAGGGTGGGTTCCACTTCACGCCGACGACGTTCGGCAGCAACCGCCTTGAAGATGTCCCACACGCTGCCAATGGTGGTGAAGTATTCACGACGGTCGCCGGAATAACGAAACAGCCGGATAATCTGCCAGGCCTGAAGCTCTTTCAGGCTCATGCTCACATTGGAACGTGAGATGCCGAGCATCTCGGCCAGTTCGTCGGCGTGCAGGGGTTGATCCCACACGAACAGCAGGGCGTAGACCTGACTCACCGAGCGATTGATGCCCCAGCGGCTGCCCATCTCGCCAAAATGACTGACGAAACTTTCGATCAGAGGTGTTTGCACGATGTTCTGCGAATTCAGGAATCGCTGAATCTTAACGCAGGGGGCTGGCGATGCGCTCCGCTATTTGCAGTAGAGACAGGACGCCGCCGTAAGGCCACAGCGGTGGCAGCAGATGCACACGGGCTTGAATTGACTGGTGGGCCAGGCTGCGTCGCCAATCGCCGTGCGCCGCTTGTGGCGCGAACAGCAAGACATCGGTGTCGATCGCAAGGGTGTTCAGCTCTGCCAGCGTGATGTGGCTCTCGCCCCAATGCTGAGGCGTTCGTTGCAGCGCGGGGGTGAGTCCCAGTTGGGTGAGTGTATAACCGGGCAGGCTGTTGGCGCCGAACAGGCGCAGTTGCATGCGCTCATCAGCCTGCACCAGGGCCACCGGGCTGGTGGAGGTCAGGGACTCGGCCAGCGCGGCCAAGCGCTCATCCAGGTGTTGCAGAGCGGCCTCAGCCTGTTCGGTTTTCTGAAAAACTGCGGCCATTTGCAGCCAGCGTTCGCGTGATTTGTGTCCGTTGGTGCGGTAACGGTCGCTGAAGTTTTTGAAGTAGATCACCTTGGTGATGCGTGACAGTGGGCGTGCCAGTTCCTTTTGTCCGGTCCCGATGATGATCAGATCCGGCTCAAGGGCGCGAATCCGAGCCGGGCTCGGTGCCACGCGCAAGCCGATGTCGCTCACCTGAGCGGGCAATGCGGGCTGATCGGGCAACGCGCGGTAGCGGGTGGTTTCGGGGGCGCCCAGCGGCACCACGCCCAGGCGCAGCAGGTTGTCGAGGATGGTCCAGTCCGTCACCACCACGCGCTCGGGCACCTGTTCAAACCAATGCCTACCAAAGGAATCGGTGATTTCGTACGCGCCCGCCAAGGCCTGCGTCGAGATCAGGCCCAGGCTCAGCAGACTGAGGACGCGCCGCAGCATGGCGTTACAGGCGCACCTGGTGCTCGCGGCTGGCTGCGATCAGACACAGTAGGCCGGCGATCATGATCGCGCTGACCAGATACAGCGGCAGACGGAAGCTGCCGGTCAGTTCGGCGATGATGCCGCCCATGACTGGCGAGAGAATCTGCGCCACACAGTAGCCCAGAGTCATCCGCGCCATGATCTGGGTGGCCTTGTTGCCGAAGGCCCGGCCAACGGTGGACAACGTCAGCGAGACAATGCCCATAAAGGTGAAGCCGAACAGAATCGCGGCCAGCGCGGTGGTGGCCAGCGAGAAGGTCAGGGCCAGACACAGATTGCCAGCGATGTTGAGCACAAAAGCGGCGCGCAGGGCATCCATGCGGCCGATGCGGCGGGCGATGCGGTCCCAGATGAACGGCGCCGGGGTGGCGGCCAGACCGACCAGCATCCACATCTTGGCGCCCCAACCATCCAGTGGCTGCAACTCGGTGATCAGCGAGGTGAAGGTCACGTTCAGGGTGTTGCTGAAGCCGGCGCAAAAGTAGGCCGCCTGCATCAGCCAGACCCAGCGCAGTGGCGGCAATGCGGTGATGCCCTGGCCGATGTCTTCGTCGCGCGACATCTCAATTTCTTCGGCCTTGGGCATGGGCAGTAAGGCCGTGGCCAGCAACGCCAGGACTGCGCCGACTGCCGCCAGCGCCAGCCATTGAAAGCGCCAGTTGAGTTCGATCAGGCCGCCAGCGCTGGTCGCATCGACCACCACGGCACTGGCGATGATGCCCAGGCCGATGCCGGAGAAGTGCAAACCGAGCTCGCTTTTGTGTTCGTTGCGATGCAGCCAGTTGAGGATCAGCCCGGTGCCGAGCATGAACCCGGCTGCCGAGGCGATACCGGCAAAGAAACGGCTCACATACCAGACCAGACGATCATCATGCGCCGCCATCATGGCGGTGGCGACCACCGCCACAACCAGCCCGTAGCGGTAGAAAAAATCTTTGGCGCGCAGATCTGAGACCAGCCACACAATGAACAGACCGGTCAGATAGCCCATGTAATTCCAGCCCGCCAGCCAGCCGGCCAAGCTCTCGCTCAGGCCCAGCTGAGCCTGCATGCTCGGGATCATTGGGGTAAACGAATAGCGCGCCAGCCCCATGCTGAGAATCAGGGCGCAGATCCCGGAAAACAGGACGGTGGTGCGGGTGGCTTTGATCATGAATCGGCTTCCACGGCAGCGTTGGCCGGTGCGGCCAGCAACTGGCGCACGCGGGTGGTGAGTTCATTGGGGGTGGTGCTGTGACGCATGGCGTCGATCAGTTCGCCGCGCTGGTCAATCACGTAGTAGCGCGACGAGTGGCGGAAGAAATAGCTGGGGTCATTGCGATCCTCATCGGTGATCTTGTAGTGCGCGCCATACAGGCGCGACACTTGATCGATCTGACGCTGGCTGCCGATCAGTCCGATGATGTTGCCGTGATAGCTGTGGGCAAAGCGGGCCAGTGCTTCGGGCGTGTCGCGTGCCGGATCGATGCTGATGAGCATGATGCGCACCTGATCCTGCTCCGCCTGACTCAGCCGCAACATGCTGTTCTGCAGCACCCGCATGGAGTTGAGGCAGACCTCCTCACAGTTGAGGAAGCCGAAATAGACCACAACCACCTTGCCGCGGTAGTCGGCCAGCGATACCGCGCCGTCGGCGCTGGTCAGGGTGAAATCACCGCCCAGTTTGCCATTCTCGTCACCGAAACCGCCGATCGGGGCATCGCGCCCGGCGACCAGTGTACTGGCCAGCAGCGCGACGATGATCACGGTCAATACGGCGCTGATCAGCAGCCATACCCGTGCGCCCATATCGGAGCGCACCGAGTCGTTGTTCCAGGTTTGTGTGCTCATCAGTGGCCCATCAGCATGTTGTGGTTGAGGTGGTTCATGATCCAGATCGAGCCGACAATCAAAATCGCCACCAGAACGACCGAAAAGAGGGCGCTGATGGTGTTCCAGGCCTGCTCGGACGAGGTGTTCATGTGCAGGAAGAAGACCAGCTGGACCATCACCTGAGCGACCGCGCACAGCAGAACCAGGGTGATGCTGACAACCTCGCTGGCGGCACCGCTCATGACTACGCCGAAGGGGATCGCAGTCAACACCACCGACAGAAGCAGGCCGATGATGTACTCCTTGACGCTGCCATGGGCGGCACCGCCAGCGTGTTGATCGTGGTGAGCCATTTATGAGGCCTCCGAAAAACGTAACGAGCGAAGTCCGGTTGTGACTCGCCGGAGCGCAGGACCCGGAGTGTATGTAGCGATACATGAGGAGTTCGAGCACCGCCGAGGCGCAAGCGGACGAGCGCAGTAGTTTTGCGGAGGTCTCATCAGACGGCTCCCATCAGAAAGACAAAGCTAAAGACACAAATCCAGATGATGTCGAGGAAGTGCCAGAACAGCGACAGACACATCAGGCGGGTGCGGTTTTCGTTGCTGATGCCGTCGCGTAGCAACAGGCCGACCAGCACGATCATCCACACCATGCCGGCGAAGACATGCAGGCCGTGGGTGCCGATCAGGCCGTAAAAGGCCGACCACGCACCCGAGGCCCAGGCCGCTGCGCCTTCGTGGGTGAAGTGCACGAACTCATTGACTTCCATGTACAGGAAACCGGCGCCGAGCAGCCAGGTCACACTCAGCCACCCGAGCAGCGATTTCATGCTGCCTTTGTTGGCGCCGAGCATGGCCATGCCAAAGGTGAAGCTGGAGAGCAGCAGCAGCGCGGTTTCGCCGGCGACGTAGCCGAGATCAAAAAGCTCGCTGGCCTCGATGCTGCCGGCAAAGTTGTGCTGCAGCACCGCGAACACGGCGAATAAGGTGGCGAACAGCACGCAGTCGGACAGGATGTAGATCCAGAAGCCGAACACGGTGTCACCGGCGTAATCGTGATGATGCTCTTCGCTGATGTAGCCGGTGTAACCGGGCGGTGGTGCGGGCAGGGCGGTGTTCATGAGCCTGTCCTCTGTTAAACGGAAATGGTGACGGCTTGATCAGCCGACGGGGCAGTGGCCTGAGGTTGTTCGAGGCGGCGATAGCGTTCGCTTTCGATCGCTTCGATCTCCTCAACCTCGACGTAGTAGTCCTTGTCGCGCGAGCAGGCATTGGCAATCCATGAGCCGATGACGCCGGCAAAGCCCAGCCCGGCCATCCACCAGATATGCCAGATCATGGCGAAGCCCAACATCAGGAAGAAACCGCCCATCACTGGACCGGCCCAGCTGTTCTTGGGCATGTGGATGCGCTGGTAGCTTTCAGGCTGCTTATAGGCCAGACCGTGAGCTTTCATGTCGTGCCAGTGATCACGATCACGCACCTGCGGCAGATGGGCGAAGTTGTAGAACGGCGGTGGTGAAGATGTCGCCCATTCCAGGGTGCGACCGTCCCACGGATCGCCGCTGTGGTCGCGGTTCTTATTCTGATCACGGATGCTGGCGAAGATTTGATAAAGCTGGACGAGAATGCCGGCGAGCACGATCAGTGCGCCTGCGGCGGCAATCAGTAGCCATATGTTCCAGGCTGGGTTGTCGTAGTAGTTCAAGCGTCGCGTCATGCCCATGAACCCGAGTACGTAGAGCGGCATGAACGCCATGAAGAAGCCCACCGTCCACAGGCCGCAGGCCCATTTGCCCAGGGTCTCATCCAGCTTGAAGCCGGTCGCCTTGGGGAACCAGTAGGTGATGCCGGCGAAATAGCCAAACAAGGCCCCGCCGATGATCACATTGTGGAAATGGGCGATCAGAAACAGGCTGTTGTGGAGCACGAAGTTGGCCGCCGGAATGGCCAGCATGACGCCTGTCATGCCACCGATACCAAAGGTCAGGAAGAACGCCACCGTCCACCACATCGGCGAGGCATATTCGACCTGGCCGCGGTACATGGTGAACAGCCAGTTGAACAGCTTCACCCCGGTGGGTATCGAGATGATCATGGTGGCGATGCCGAAAAACGCGTTGACGTTGGCCCCGGCGCCCATGGTGAAGAAGTGATGCAGCCACACCACGAAGGACAGCACCATGATGCAGGCAGTGGCCCAGACCAGCGAGGTGTAGCCGAACAGACGTTTACGTGAAAAGGTCGCGGTGACTTCGGAGAAAATGCCGAAGGCCGGCAGAATCAGGATGTACACCTCAGGGTGGCCCCAGGCCCAGATGAGATTGACGTACATCATCTGGTTGCCGCCCATGTCTCCGGTAAAGAAATGGGTGCCGATGTAGCGGTCCAGCGTGAGCAGAGTGACGCACACGGTGAGGATGGGGAAGGCGGCCACGATCAACACGTTGGCGCACAGCGAGGTCCAGGTGAACACCGGCATCTGCATCAGCTTCATACCCGGCGCCCGCATGCGCAGGATGGTGACCACGAAGTTGACCCCGGTTAATAAGGTCCCTATGCCGGATATCTGCAAGGCCCAGAGCCAGTAATCAACCCCCACCCAGGGGCTGTATTCCAGGCCGGATAGCGGCGGATATGCGAGCCAGCCGGTGGCGGCAAACTCGCCCACAAACAGCGAGATATTGAGCAGCAGCGCGCCGACCACAAAGAGCCAGAAACTCAGCGAGTTGAGAAACGGGAAGGCCACGTCACGGGCGCCGATTTGTAGCGGCACCACAATGTTCATCAGGCCCACGATCAGGGGCATGGCGACGAAAAAGATCATGATCACGCCGTGGGCGGTGAAGATCTGGTCGTAATGCTCTGGGGGCAGATAGCCGGCGCCGGATTCGGCGGCCACAGCAATGGCTTGCTGTGAACGCATCAGCAAGGCATCGGAGAAACCACGCAGCAGCATGATCATCGCGGTGATGATGTACATGATGCCAATCTTCTTGTGATCAACCGAGGTCAACCATTCATCCCACAGGTATTTGACCTTGCCGAAATAGAAGACCGAACCAATGATGCCGAGCGAGCCGATCAGGACCACGGCAAAGGTGGTGACCAGAATCGGGTCGTGATACGGAATCGAATCGAGGGTCAGTTTGCCGACCAGCCAGTGCGGGTCGTTGACGATGGTGTGGTGGGCTGCTGCCATGGCTTGAATACCGGGTCAGATGCTTAAGGTTTGCGGGGTTGGGCGAACACGTGCTGCGTTGTCGCGGACACGCTCAAGTACGTCCGTGTATCGCTTGTCATCGGCCGTCCAGGCCTCTGACAGTCCGCGACAACGCAGCACGTGTTCTCTGGCGGCAATCGCAGTCATCGCGCATTCCCCAACGCTCCGGCGTAGCGCTCGATGATCTCGCTGAACAGCAGCGGGTTGACCGAGGCATAGTGAATCGGGGCGACATCGCGGGATTTTTCCCGCAAGTGGGCGAGTTCGGCCTCGTCCAGAATCTGCGGTGCGGCTTTGACCTTGGCCACCCAAGCGTCAAAGCCGGCCTGATCCGTGGCAATCGCATCGAACTTCATGCCGGCAAAGCCGAAACCGCTGTAGTTGGCCGAGAAGCCGCGATAGGTGCCGGCTTCGTCGGCCATCAGGTGCACCCGGTTTTCCATGCCGCTCATGGCGTAGATCTGGGTGCCGAGCTGGGGGATGAAGAAGGAGTTCATCACCGTGTCGGAGGTGACCAGAAACTCCACCGGCGTGTTCACCGGCATGGCCATTTCGTTGATGCTGGCGATGCCCTGTTCGGGGTAGATGAACAACCACTTCCAGTCCATGGCCACAACCTGCACAACCATGGTTGGCTTATCCGATTCAATCGGCTGACGCGGATCGAGGGAGTGAGACGTTATCCAGGTGATTGTGGCTAGGGCAATGATGATCAGAATCGGGATGCCCCAGACCACCGCCTCGATCTTGTTTGAATGCTCCCAATCGGGCTGGTAGTCCTTGGTGCGCTTGCCTTTGCCATAACGCAAGGGAAACCACACGCCCATGATGGTGACCGGCACGACAACAATCAGCATCACCGCGGCGCACAGAATGATCAGGAACATCTGCTGATCAGCGATTGGGCCTTTGGGATCGAAAAGCCAGTAGTTGCAGCCGCTCAGGCTCATGGCCAGGGCGCAAGCAGACGCCACCTGGACCAATCGAAGCAGGGTCGTTTTCACATTACCATCCGCAGGTCTGCCGACGGCTTAAGCCGCTCTTGGCAGGGTGTTTGAAGTTTCAGTAATTTCTGAAAATATAGATCAAACAGATGAGAATGAAAAGAGTTGCCAACTTCAATTCAGCCGGCTAGGCAGGTGTTCTTAACGACCGGCGGGGACGGCGCTCCCGTGGCTGAAAGGCTCTGTGCGCAAGGGGCGAACGCCCCTACACACCACCTTCGGTCAGCTTTTCGGGGGCCAACAGCGCTTCCAGTTCAGCCACCGACAGGTCGGTGTGCTCTGCCGCAACATCGACGATAGGGCGACCCTGTTTGTAAGCCAACTTGGCGATTTCAGCAGCTTTGGCATAACCGATGATGGGGTTGAGCGCGGTCACCAGGATCGGGTTACGCGATAGCGGTGCGCTCAAGTTGTCGGCGCGCACGCTGAAGCTGACGATGGCTTTGTCGGCCAGCAAGCGCGAGCTGTTGGCTAGCAGCTGCAGGCTGTTGAGCAAATTCGCCGCAATGACCGGCAGCATCACGTTCAGCTCAAAGTTTCCCGACTGGCCCGCAACCCCGATGGTGACATCATTGCCCATCACCTGAGCGGCAACCATGGCGGTGGCTTCGGGGATGACGGGGTTGACCTTTCCCGGCATGATGGAAGACCCCGGTTGCAGGGCTTCGAGTTCGATTTCACCGAGCCCTGCCAAAGGACCGGAGTTCATCCAGCGCAGATCATTGGCGATTTTCATCAGACTGACGGCGGTGGTTTTCAACTGTCCTGACAGCGCCACGGCCGTGTCTTGTGAGGCTATGTAGGCGAATTTGCGCTCGGCGGGCTGAAACGTTGGCCCGGTCCGTGCGCTGAGGTGGGTGCAGAACGTGTTTGCGAAGTCCGAATGGCAATTCACCCCGGTGCCGACAGCCGTTCCACCCTGACCCAGGGTTTGTATTTTTGCTTGCAGAGCTTGCAGGTTTTCGATATTCGCCTGGATCTGATCAGCCCAACCGTCGAGCACTTGGCTTAAGCGCACCGGCATCGCGTCCATGAGATGGGTGCGCCCGGTTTTGACATGCGCGTGCACGCGTTTGGCCTTGTCGCGCGTCACCACCACAAGATGATTCAGAGCGGGCAGTAGCTGTTCACCCATTTGCAATGCGGACGCGACATGAATGGTGGTGGGAATGACATCGTTGCTGCTTTGCCCGTAGTTCACGTCGTCGTTGGCTGATATCGACACCCCTGCGATACGCGATGCCAGCGTGGCGATGACCTCGTTGGCGTTCATGTTGGTGCTGGTGCCTGAGCCGGTTTGGAAAACGTCCACCGGAAAATGGCTCATCAGCGCGGCATCGCCCGCCAGTTGCTCGCAGGCTTGCACGATGCTCTGTGCTTTTTTGTCGTCCAGCAGACCGAGCTTGGCATTGGCTTGGGCTGCTGCGGCTTTAATGTGCAGCAGAGCGCGGACGAACGGCTCAGGCATGCGCTGCCCGCTGATCGGGAAATTGTTGATGGCGCGCTGGGTTTGAGCGGCATACAGGGCATCGGCGGGCACGTCCAGCTCGCCCATGCTGTCGCGCACGGTGCGGGTATCGCTCATCACGTTGACTCCAAAGCTCAATCGATGAATGTGCCTATGTTGGCACAGGGCCAGCTCGACGTGATCGGCAGAGTCACATGGCATTCAATTCGGCGGGCACGTAAACTGCTCGCGCACTTGATGGGCCGTGATGGTAGGGCACGCGGCACATCTGTTGCTTAAGGACAAAAAACATCCATATTCGTACCTCGACCCGAACGATGACGGGTTCCGTACACCTTAAGGACAAGGTAAATCAGACATGGCCTTAGCGAAAGCCGACGTAGAAACGATCGTTTTTGAAGTGATCGAAGAGTTGCTGGACACCGTGGACACGGATTTCGAAGATGAACTGTCGTCACCGGTGTTATTGGTGGCGGATGTCGGTTTCTCCTCGATTGATTTCGTGCAAATGATTGTCTCCATTGAGGAAAAGCTGGGAACCAAAGTCGGATTCCAGGACATGCTCATGCAAGACGGCAAGTATGTTGACGACCTCAGCATTGGGCAGGTGGTGGATTTCACCGTCGATCGTTTGAGCAATCCGCAAGCGCCCACGGCGACGGGCAGCGTGGCCGCGCCCGTTCCCGCAGAGGCGGCAGGGCCGAGGATTACCGAGCAGGATGTCGAACTGTTCTCGACCCTGATCAAACCGCGTAAAGCTGCGGGCGCGCCGCCGCCCTCTGGCAAGAACCCACGTGCGGTCTTTGTGCTGTCGCCGCCGCGCTCAGGTTCGACCTTGTTGCGTGTGATGCTGGCCGGCAACCCAGAGTTGTTCGCGCCGCCGGAATTGCACGTTTTGTCTTACGCCAGCATGGATGAGCGTCGTGCTGACCTGGATGGCGAGCGCGGTGATCAACTGCGTGAAGGTGCGGTTCGTTCGCTGATGCAAACCCGCGGCTGGTCAGCCGAGCAAGCCCGCACGCTGATTGAAGAATTTGAAGCCAGAGGCGCCGGCACCGGTGAGTTCTACGGTGTTCTGCAGGAAAATCTGGGTACACGCCTGCTGGTGGACAAAACGCCGACCTACGCGTTCAGCGTTGACATTTTGCGTCAGGCTGAGACGTATTTTGACAACCCCCTGTACATCCATCTGGTCCGTCATCCCTGCGGCATGATTCGTTCCTATGAGGAATCGGACCTGACGCGCATGATGCCGCTGATGATGAAATCGAGTACGTTTTCGTCGAGCGCTGTCGCGGAAATGATCTGGTTGATGAGCAATCGCAACATCATGCAGTTTGCTCAATCGGTGCCGTCGGAACGCTGGTGCTCGGTGTCTTACGAGAACATCGTCAACGATCCGCAAGGGCAGATGAACCGCCTGTGCGACTTCATGGGCGTGGATTATCACGAGGACATGATTCATCCCTACAGCGACAATGCGGCACGCATGACCGACGGGGTGGACAGCTCATCCAAGATGAGCGGCGACTTGAAGTTCCACCTGCACAGTCAGATCGATCCTGGTGCGGCAACGCGCTGGCGTCAGTTCTATTCCGAAGAGATGCTGGGTGAGCCGACTCGGGATTTGTTGCAACGTCTGGATACGGACGTGGCCAAGATTCGCTTCTAAACGTCGCGCGTTGCATCCTCAGGCTGACTCGGCGGCAATGGCCGGGTCAGTACAAACAGCGCCGAGCAGCTCAGGGTGATGCCCTGAATGATCAAGACGGTAGGCTTGAGTTCGAGCGCAACGGACAAGGCGAAAGCGGCAACCATGGACCCGACACCAACGATTTTGGCGCGTCGATTGATCGCACCGTAGCGATTCCACTCATCGATCATCGGCCCGAATATGCGGTGACGGTGTAGCCAGTCGTGCAAGCGTTGCGATGAGCGCGAGAAGGCGAAGGCCGCCACTAACAGAAATGGGGTGGTTGGCAACAAAGGCAGTGCGACGCCCAAGGCCCCGAGTGCCACGGCACACAGTCCAATGCCAAGCCACAGTCCGCGCATTCCAGGATTGCGATGGTGCGCGGGTTTTTCCTTCATGCCTGCTCGTGGATGCGTCTCGGGGCTTGCAGCATAGCAGCCAAGCCCCGGAACTGTTCCGCGATGTTGCGCGGGCGACTGCCACGTTTACGGACAACTCTCGTGCATGGGAATGTTGCCAAACGGGTCTGCAAGAGTGGGATCGCAGACAAACGTCCAGTCGGTCAGTGAATGCAGGAATGCGAGCAGGTCATCGACCTCCGTCTCACTGATCTCAAAGCCAATCATGAGTGGGTCAGCATAGGGACTTTGCGCGCCATCCCCGGCGTTGGGGCCGTCCTCAATCAAGCGACCGCCGCGAGCATAGTGGTCAACAATGACGTCGCGCAGCGTGGCGATGCTGCCATCGTGCATATACGGCGCGGTCAGCGCGATGTTACGCAACGTTGGCGCACGGAATTTGCCCATGTCGGAGGGGTTTTCCGTGAACTCATACAGCCCCTGATTGCCAGCCGGGTAGTTGCCGCGCGGCAGTGGCAAACCGCCTCCAGGACCGATGATGTTGTACAGACCGTTGTTCTTGAACTCGATGGTTTCGATCACGCTGCCGTCATGTTGCACCGATTGGGCGAAGTTGAAGCCGCCATGGCAGTGGAAACATTCCAGGCGTTCGGAGAAGAACAGATCGCTGCCGCGTTGTGCGGAGGCGGACAGTGGTTCCGCACGCGGCCCCGCCTGGGCGCGGTCGAAGGCCGAATCGCCGGAAATCAGTGTGGCCGCGAAACTGGCCAGAGCGCGGGCGACATTGTCGGTGCTGACCGGGTCGGCATCGTTGGGATAGGCCTCGGAAAACAGCGTTGGGTAGTCAGCGTCCAGCCGCAGACGCTCGAGTATCTGTTCCTCGTTGTTGCTCCAGCCCAGTTCAATGGTGTCCTCATTGAACATCACGGCCAGCGCTTGTTGACGCAGGTCGGTGAGGGTCGGATTGGCCCAGTTTTGACGCGCGTTGTAAACCGCGTTGGTCAGACTCATGGCGTTGCGCAGATGCACATCGCCGGTCGGGCCAACGGAGCGGGCGAGACCGTCGGTAAAAGCACGCCGTTGTTCGTGGCAGGTCGCGCATGATCCCGCTTGGTTGATCGACAAGCGTTGGTCGTAGAACAGGCGATGCCCGAGTGCGATTTTCGCTTCGGTGAGCGGGTTGTCGTCCGGGATGTCCGGCACCGGGAAATGCGCCGGAATGGTGATGGGCAAGGTGGCGGCGGGGGCGTTGCCGCCCCCACCACCACCGCACGCGCTGATCAGGCCGCAAAATGCTGCGGTGACCAGCAAACTGGCGGCACCTCTCACTGGAACAAGGCCGGCGTTTGGGCGGCTACGGTCTGGCCATTCAGACTGTAGTCCAAGCCCAATTTGGGCATGATGTCCGCGCATTCCGGATCGTCGATAAAGCTCATGCAGCCCGCTGCGGTCCCTTCGGTGTTGCTGGTGATGTCGGTATCGCTCATCACGCGGGCAGGGTCGACCGAGACAACAGGCGTGTATTGCGTCGCCGGGGTGAGTGCGACGCAGTAGGTCGGCGTGTTGGGTGCGGAGCAGGCACTGCTCGGAGCTTGCGTCATGGACGCACTGTCGCAACCGGTGCTGCCGAGATGCAGATTGAACGCCTGATTGACTCCACTGGGATCGGCAAAACCATCAAAGCGCATGAACTTGCGGCCACCGCGCCAGTTCCAGTTCATCGCGGGAAGATTCAGCGGGCTTGGGGTGTCGTTGGCCGTCACATCGCTGTGATTGAGGGCGAAAGGCACCCCCAAAGTGAAGCACAGCTCGGTGTAGTCGCCCTCGGAGACCTTGCCGTCGACCTGATAGTTGCTGGGGGCTTGGGTCGCCCCAGTGTCACAACCCGAGACCAGTCCTAGCAAAGCGACGTTGTGGTCGGAACCTTGGTATTGCAAACCGTCGCCGCGATCATCCAGGGTGATGGCGGTGGCATTGCCTTGAGCATCGCGCAATTCAAAGTCGCTGGCGTACCAGCGGTATTCGACCAGTTTGTAATCGCTGGCGGGGTTGCCAACGCTGTTGGCGTAGATGGCATTGCAGTCCACGGTCTGTCCAGCAACGCGGGCATCAAACTGAATGCTGATGGATTTGGTGCTGGTGGAGCTGCTGTCGTCACACGCACTCAGCGCTATGCTGGCCACGGCCAGCGGCAAAAGAAAATGAGCTTTCATGAAGAGATCCTTGCTGTGCCCGCTTGTGCAGGCGTGCCGCGTTCACGGCAAATACAGTGGGCGCGCGGCCACGATGGCGCGCACAGGCGTTGTCACTGAAGGCCTGAAGTCAGGCCGTGCAAGGTGGGGGAGCGCGGGATTGGTAAGCCGTGCGCGCCAGGCGAAGATCAGGCGCCGGGCGAAGTGCTGGGCGGATTGATGGCCTGTGCTGAAACAGCAGCAGCACGAACACCGCCGCCAGGACAAATGATCCAGCCAAGATGCCGACGCTCAGGCACAGCTCGGTTTGAGCGTGGTTGCTGTTATCAAACGGCAACAGCCCCGGCGGAGCAATATCGCTCATCTTGGCGATCAACGCGGGGGATACCGTGCCGCAGAACGCATAGAGCAAACCTTCGCCATTGTGTTTGGCCCAATTGCTGGCATACAGCGTCGGTGTCACCAGCTGGCTGAGGACAGCCAGTGCGACGAGCAGGCAGGCAAGTGTTCGAAGGCGGCGAGGCATAGTTTTGATAATAGCATCCGTATCAGGGCGCGCGGGACGTTTTGGGCCGTGTGCCGCGTTGCAAAGACACCATGGTGAAACTACAATTAAGAATCGTTATCATTATTAATTGTGTTCGTCCATGTTCAGCCAATTCCACGTGCGTTGCGCAGGTGCATTGATCGCGTCTGTTCGAGTTTCTGTGTCGCTGATAGTGCTTGCCGGCATGTCGGGGTTGGCTGTCGCCCAAGATGACGTGATCAGCTTGCCGGAGGCGACGCCGCAACCGGTGTCGGCCGAGGATGCAGTGGAGCTGTCCCCGATTCTGGTGTCGGGGGAAAAGTTGGGCCGCGCGTTGGCCGAGACCACGAGCAGTGTGGTCGTCGTGACCGGTGAGGATCTGGACGCGGCGCCGGTGGCGTCGGTTAAGGACGTGGTGACCCGTTTTGCCAATGTGGTGGGCGCTGCGGGTGACCGTGAGATCGCCATTCGAGGCGTGCCTCAAGGCGGTATCGGAGGGGAAGGCGACACCATCAGCGTTTATCTGGATGGCGTCGCTTTGCCGTCGCGGGCGGCGTCTTTTGCCGGACCTTTGTCGGCTTGGGATATCGAACGATTGGAACTCTTGCGTGGCGCGCAGTCGAGCAACCAGGGCCGCAATAGCCTGGCCGGTTCGGTGGTTTTGGAAACCGTACAGCCGACCATAGATTGGGACTTGCGCCTGCGCGCCGGGGTGATGAGTCGGGATGGCCACGACTATGCGGTGGCCGGTGGCGGTCCGCTGGCTGACACCCTGTCGTTTCGTGTGGCCTTTCAGGATCGATACGACAACGGTGACATCACCAATGTCACGCGCAATGAAGATGACGCACAGCGCTACGACAACCGTAACGGTCGTGTGAGTCTGGCCTGGTTGCCCAACAACGACAGTGACTACCAGTTGCGCTATAGCTACATCCGCGCCGACACGGAATTCGGTGACCCGCTGCACGATTCGACCGGTGGCGAGCGCACCTCGACAACCAACGTGCGTGGTGGTGAAGACGACCGTACCCAGTTGCACAGCTTGCGACAGCAGATCGACTTGGGTTCGTCCTGGCGCATCGAAGCGATCAGCGGGTATACCCGCTTCGATAACGTCAATGTGATCGATTTTGACCGTACCGAGAGCGAAGGCGGTTTCTCCGACAACTTCGAAGACGAACGCATTTGGAGTCAGGAGTTACGTGCGCGCTATTCCGGCGACAGTGTGCGTGCTGTGGTGGGCGCTTACTACGCAGATGGCGACAAGGAAACACAAACCCTGGGTCGCGATATCTCCAGCGCCGGCGGCTTGGTGCTGATCAATGGCTTTGTCGACGGGCAATCCAGCACCCGTATCGGCGCCATGTTTGCGGAAGCCGACTGGGACTTCGCCTCGGCCTGGCGGGCGACCGCCGGTGTGCGCATCAACCGTGAACTCAACAGCCATCATGGCGCTTCGGATCTGGAGCTCACGCTGACCGGATCGGTGCCGGGGCTGCCGTTGGATTTGCCCATCGGCCTGCCGTTGCCGGACGCCGTCAGTGATGGCCTGGCGGTGTTGTTGCCCACCTTTGTGCCGCCGGATTACGACGATGGTGACCGCAATGCCTTTACCGATGTGCTGCCCAAGTTGGGACTGACCTGGTTTGCCACGGACAGCACCACACTGGGTTTGAGTTACCAGGAAGGCTATCGCTCTGGTGGTGTGAGTCAGTCGTTTTTTGGTGGTGCGGTGAGTCCGTTTAAACCGGAGTACACACGCACTGGCGAATTGGCCGTGCGCAGTCGCTGGTTTGATGAGCAACTTATGCTCAACACCAATCTGTTCTATACCGATTGGCGCGACCAACAGGTCACCATCGGCGAGAGTTCTGGCTTTGAGACGGTGACCACCAATGCGGGCCGTTCGCACTACTACGGCTTGGAAACCGAGGTGGTTTGGTCGGTGGCGGGTCCCTTCGAAGTCTTTGCCTCGGTGGGGCTGCTACGCAGTGAGTTTGATGAGTTCGTCAACGAAGGCGAGGACTACGCCAATAAGCAGTTCCCCTATGCGCCGGAACAGACGGCCAGCCTGGGTCTCAGCCTGCTGAGTTGGAAAGGTCTGTCGGGGCAAGTGTCGGCAAATTACATTGACGAGTTTTACAGCGATCCTGACAACGACGAGCGGACCTTGTCGGACGAAAGGGTGTTGCTGAATGCGAAATTGACCTATCAAATCAATCGCCAATTCCGTATCGCGGTGTTCGGCCGTAACCTGACTGACGAGTTGAATCAGCAGGGTGCCCTGGTCTCCGGTGATCGCGTTGCCAGCCGATACGGCGAACCGCGCAGTCTTGGCGCGATGATCGAGTGGCAGATGTAGTGCCCTGTCTGGATTCACGTCTTTTCACGATTGCGGGAGCCCGGGTGACCTCATACGCTGCGAGAATGTATGCCATCACGGAATGCCGTGTGTCTGTCCGATCGGTGGACAGGTCATGACGCTACGCCCCTGGTTGCGTGGCGCCCTGGCGGGGCCGCTCAGTTTCATCTGTAGCTGGCTGCTCATGGCCGGCGCGGCCTTGTATCTGCCCGGTGGTGCGGCGGGTGTCGACAACATGGTGTTTCCCATTGTGTTGTTCCCTCTCGTCTGGGCCGGCTTGTTTCTGTACACCTTGCTGGATCACCGCTTGGTGCGCGCGTATGCGGTGATTGCGGCACTGTGCGTGGTTCACGCCATCCTGATTTATCGGCATGTTGGTGCCGCGGCATGATCACTTTGTCTCAACAACGTACCCGCGAAGTGCTGGACATTCACGGCTGGTCGGGTGTCCTGCTCGGATTGCTGCTTTATGCCGTGATCTGCACCGGCACGGTCGCGGTGTTTTCCGATGAGATCGGCAATTGGTCGAGTCCATTGGCCAGTGAAGCCGGTCATGGATTCCCTCCCGGATTCAATCAACTGGTCCAACAGCTGTATACCGAGGTCGACCCGCGCTGGCGTGAAGAAATTGATGCCTTTGTTGCCGATGGCGGGCGCATTTACCTGCGGTTTGAAGGGGAGTTGGAACACCCAGGGGAAGAGGGTCACCACGAGCATTACGGCGTCGAATATCAGATTGACGGCCACTCTTTGGAGGTGCTCAAGCGCACTCAAGGTGATCTCGAAACTCTCGCGGCCTCACGTGAGGCCAGGGCCCTGGCTGACTTTTTCGTCGATTTGCATGTGCGGCTGCATTTGCCCAATCCGTGGGGGCTGTTTGTCACCGGGGTCCTCGGGCTGGGCATGATGATCGCTGCCATAACCGGCTTCGTTGTGCATCGGCACCTGTTGCGCGAGGCGTTCACCATACGCCGCAACAAAGAAGCGCTTTTGCGTTCACGCGATGCGCATGTGATCGCCGGGACCTGGAGCCTGCCATTCGCTTTTGTGCTCGCGTTTACCGGGAGTTTCTTCAGTTTCGCCAGCAGCGTTGGCCTGCCTGCCATGGCGATGGTGGTGTTTGCCGGTGATGAAGAGCGCGCCTTGGCGGAAGTCTTCAATGTCTACGAAAAACATGACGAAAGCCCTGCGCCTCTGGCGGACTTCGACAAGATTTTGGTCGATGCGTCGGAGCGCGGTGGGGCTGCAGCTGAGTTCATTACGATGCGCTACGCCGGGCGTCAGGATGCCTTTGTGCGGGTCTTCACGCCCGCGCCAGAGGGTCACCTTAGCGGTCGCGCGTTTGACTACAGCGGGGCGACGGGCGAGTTCTTGCGCGAGAACCCAGTGTTGGTTGGCAAACAGCCGTCCGCCGGGAATGCGGTGGCCTCTTTGATGACACCGCTGCATTTTGGTCACTTTGCCGGGTGGGTGTCCAAAGCGGTTTGGTTCGCGCTCGGCTTTGCCACGGCCTACGTCACCCTAACCGGCATGTTGTTGTGGACCTTGCGCCGCGCCGATCAGCGCTCGTGGCAGCGCATGGCTGGCGTCGTGCATTGGATGGGCTATGGCTTGCCCTTGTCGATGGTGCTGACGGCACATGGGTTTTTCTGGGCGCGCGCGGCAGATCTCTTGGTCTCGACGACGCAATGGGTGGTTTTTTGGGCCGCGGCAGGACTGTCTATGGGGCTTGTTCTGGCGTTGCCGAACGATCAGGTCCGGCGTTGGTTGCTGCGCCTGAGCGGTGTGGCTTTGTTGCTGTTGCCGCTGAGTCGCTGGTTGTGCGGCGGCTTGTCATGGCCGTCTGCACTGGCGCACGGTCATCATGTGATTGTCAGTGTGGATATGGCCCTCATCCTTGCGGGCGTGTTTTGTCTGGTGCTGCAGCGTCCACAGCGTGTGGGCAAGCTCAGCAGCGAGCCGGCGGAGGCTGCTGCGTGATTGGGGCGCTGGGGGCAGGCGTGTTCAGCGTGGTGATGCTATGGATGTTGGCTGGGCGTGATCCCAAGCGTTTGCGCGCGGCAAGACAGCGCCATCTGCAAGCGCACAGTCGCAAGATGCGATGGCTGCTGCTGTTGGTCGCATTGATGCCTGGTGTGCTGTTGATCGGGTTGGGGTCTGCGGCGTCCGTGCTGATCTGGTTTGGCACATTGACGGTGGGTGGATGGCTGGTGGCGGAAGCTCGGGCACCGAGAAACAATGCGGTTTGATGCGGCGAGGATCACCGCTCCGGCTGTTTTCTTTGGCGCGGCACGAGCGTATGACATGACTCCAAGCGGCAATTCAAACGTTCATGCCTGGTGGTGCAGGGTGCTTATATCGAACCTTTCTCGAACACTTCCATGATGCCTATCGGGCGTTCCTGGCCATCCAGCATGATGCTGTGGGTGCCGAGCTCATAAGCATGGAAGTGCACCGGGGTGACCTGATCTGGGAGCAATTCGGATTGCACGCCATAGTCTGTGATAGTGAGGGTATGCAGCGCGTCGCTGTCGATCAGCAACTGCACATTCATGCCCAGCGGGATGCGCAGACGATCTGTTCCGAGCACCAGCTCGCCGTCGCCGATGAACCATTCCACGTCGAGCGTCACAGCATCGGCTTGAGGCGCCGCCGCGCTATGAATATTGGCACTGTCCGACGACAGCAACCACGCCGCGCCCGCACCCGCGCAAACGACAACACATACCGCCAAGGCGACGATTGCTTTCATTCATCTCTCTCCCGGCGGAATTTTTTATCCCGCATCATTTATTGTTGAAGCGTGATTGGACCCAATCTGAACAGAACAATCAACCAAAGAGTGCGCAGGCACGATGCAGGTCAACCTAAGTTCTGTAGCAACGTTGTGGTCTTAACGCGCGTGGAACACGCCCCGTGAAATCAGGGATTTGATGAAAAAACTACTGCCGATTTGGGTATTGCTCATGTCGGCTTGCACCGTTACGCCGGATCGAACGGTTGTGGAGCCGGAATTGCCACAACAGTTCACCGCGTCGGGTGAGTCGGTCGCGCCCGCTTTGTGGTGGAAGGCATGGAATGAGCCACAACTGGATGTGCTGATCGCGGAAGCCTTTGCGGACAACCCGGGGCTTGAACTCACGCGCGCCCGTCTGCGCGCGGCCCAAGCCAGTCTGCGCGGCAGTCAGGCTCGGTTGCTGCCGAACTTGAATATGTCCGCGGAAGCGTCGGAAGGCTTTGCAGATAGCACCGCTGAGGCGTCCAATCGGGTGAGTCTTGCGGCTGCTTACGAAGTTGATTTGTGGGGGCGTGTGCGCAGCCAGCGCGATGCCAGCCGACTTGAAGCCGAAGCCAGCGCCCAGGATGTTGAGTCGGCGCAGATCAGCTTGTCGGCGAGTGTTGCCACCTTGTGGTTTCAGATCGGTGCGGCGCGAGAGCGATTGGCGTTGATTCGCACAGACCGACGCAACTACGAAATCACCCTGAATTTGATCGAAACGCGTTATCGCCAAGGGCAGATCAGCGCGGGCAATGTGTTGCGCCAGCGTCAACTGTTGGAGTCCACACGCGCGAGCGAAGCGGCCGCTCAAAGCGAGCTCGCCCGTTTGCACAATGCCTTGAGCGAGACACTCGGTGGTGACTGGCGAGACGATTGGCGTGGTGCCAAAGATTGGGACGTTGCCGCTTTGCCGCAGACGGGTATTCCCGCACGAGTTGTGATGCGACGACCGGATGTTGAACAGGCCTGGTTGCGTGTGCTCGCGGCAGATCGCAATGTTGCGGCGGCCATAGCAGCGCGTTTTCCTCAGCTTGATCTTAGCGCCAGTGTGTTGAGCACCGGCGCGGGCTCCAACAGCCTGTTCGATCAATGGATCGGTTCACTCGCAGCATCCTTGCTGGGGCCTGTTTTTGACGGTGGCGCGCGACGCGCCGACGTGGCTCGCCAACGTGCGTTGCTGGATCAGCGGATCGCTGAGTTCCGTCAGCAAGTGTTGCTGGCCTTTCGCGAAATTCAAGATGCTCTGGCTGCGGAGCAGGCCTTGAGCGTGCGCGTCGCGAGTCTGCAGGAACAGCAAAGACTGTCTGACGCGGCGGTGCAAAGTCTGCTGGTTCAATTGCGGCATGGAGCCAGTGATTTTCCCAGCTTGTTGGATGCCCAGATCAGTTTTTCCGCGGTCAAGCGTGACCTGCTCAATGCACGTCAGCAACGCACCGAAAATCGCATCACTTTGTTCCGCGCGCTCGCCGGACCATTACCCACAGAATCGAATGACAAAAGCGCATGAGTGAACATCAGCCTATCACCCATAAACCCTGGTTCTTCGGTCTCCTGATTGTGGCCATTCTGGGCTCGGCGGTTCTGATTAGCCGTTATTTGATCAGCAGTGCTCCGGTGGCGGAGCGTAAAGCGCCGCAGCGGGTTGCCCGGTTGGTTGCCGCGACCACGCTGGAGCAGACCAGTGAGCGTGTGCGCATTGCCGCGTATGGTGCGGTTGAGGCGGCTCAACGCAGCACCTTGGCGGCGCGGGTCGGTGGAGAGGTGGTCGAGGTTTCGCCTGCTTTTGTCCCGGGCAATCGGGTCAGCGAAGGCACCGTGTTGCTGCGTTTGGAGTCGATTGACTACGAACTTGCTGTCGCCGAGGCGCAAGCCGCTCTGGCGACCGCTCGCGCCAGTTTGGCTCAGGAGCAGGGGAATCAGGCGGTCGCCCGCGCCGATGCGGCGATTGTGGATCTGCAGGTGTCAGACGAAGAACAGCGTTTGATGCTGCGGGAGCCACAATTGCTGAGTGCAGAAGCCAGCGTCCAGTCGGCAGAGTCGGCCCTGGAGCGGGCCAAGCTGAATTTGGCCCGCACCACCATTCGCGCCCCGTTCGACGGCGTTGTGCTGTCGCGCGATGTGTCGCTCGGCGCGCAGGCTTCGGCGGGTAGCGGGGTTGGTGAAATGGTCGCGGCGTCGCCTTATTGGGTCACCTTGCGTGTGCCGGTTGATGCCTTGCGTTGGGTTGACTGGCCGGATCAGAACGGCCAAGGCGGTTCCAGTGTGGAGCTTGTTGATGCAGGGGATCCACACAGTCCGCGTTGGCAGGGGCGGGTGTTGCAATTGCTCGACACCTTGGAGGAGCAGGGCCGCCGTGCCGGTGTGCTGGTTGAAGTCGACCAGCCTCAAGCGGGTGATCGCCCCTTGTTGCTCGGCACCTATGTGCAGGCGACGATTCATGGCCGCGAAGTGAAACAGGCCTTGCGCCTCGACACAACCTGGGTTCATGACGGCAAAGTCTGGAAAATCGATGATGATCGCTTGGCTGCGCAGCCGGTCGAGATTGCGTATCGCGCCAGCGACCACATTTTGGTCAGCGCGGGCCTGAATAATGGGGACCGTATCGTCACCAGCGTGCCGTCGGGCTTTGTCGACGGCATGCGTGTGCGGATTCAAGGTGACGTTAAAACACCTTCGCGTGATGCGGCGTTACCACCGGCAGGCCCACGGCCATGAGTGCCGTCACGACCGGCATGATTGCCTGGATGGCGCGAAATGGTGTGACCGCCAATCTGCTCATGATTGTCATGGTGCTGGGTGGGCTGTATGCCAGCACCCAAATCAAGAAAGAAGTCTTCCCCGAATTCACGCTGGACATGGTCACGGTGAGCGTGGCCTATCCGGGGGCCAGTCCTGAGGATGTTGAACAGGGCATTGTGCTGGCCATTGAGGAGGCCTTGCAAGGCGTTGTTGGTATCAAAGAGATCAATGCGACGGCATCGGAAGGCGGCGCCAGCGTGGTTGCCGAACTTCAGGAAGACGCCAACGCCTCTGACGTTTTTCAGGACATTCAGCAGGTGGTATCGCGGATACGCACCTTTCCGGCAGCAACCGAGCAGCCGCGTGTGGAGTTGGTCAAGCGCGTACGCGATGTTCTGGACATTCTGATTTACGGACAAACCAGCGAATGGCAGTTGCGTGAGTTGGCCGAGACAGTGCGGGATCAGTTGTTGGCCTCGCCAGGTATTACCCAGGTCGAGTTGCAGGGTGCCCGTGATTACCGCATCCATGTCGATATTTCGAGTGCACAGTTGCAGGCCTACGGTTTGAGTCTCCCCGAACTGTCGCAACGCGTTGCGGCCGCAGCGGTCGACGCCAGCGGCGGTCGTGTGGATACCCGTAGCGGCGAGATTCTGGTGCGTGTGAATGAGCGCCGAGACTGGGCGCGGGAATTTGCCGTGCTGCCAGTTATCACCACGGCGGACGGAGCGGTCGTTAACCTGGGCGAGATTGCCAAGGTCAGCGAAGGATTTGATGACACCCAAGACAATTGGGCGTTGTTTGATGGGCAACGCGCCATCGGCATTGAAGTGTTTCGCATCGGCGCACAGACCCCCACCAGCGTTTCCGACGCGGTGCATGAAGCGCTGGCTCCGATACAGGCGACCTTGCCCGACGGCGTGAATGTGGTGGTGCTGGATGACGATGCCGACATCTACCGCCAACGTTTGTCCCTATTGCTCAAGAACGCCTTTTTGGGGCTGATTCTGGTCTTCACGTTGTTGGCCTTGTTCCTGGAGTTCAAGCTCGCCTTCTGGGTCACCATGGGCATTCCGATCTCATTTCTCGGTGCCTTGCTGTTTTTGCCGGGCATGGGTGTCAGCATCAACATGATTTCCATGTTCGCGTTCATCATCAGCCTGGGCATCGTGGTCGACGACGCGGTGGTGGCTGGCGAAAACATCTACGAATATCGACAGCGCGGCCTGTCGTTTCTGGATGCGGCGATTCAGGGCGCGCGGGACATCGCGGTGCCCGTCACCTTCAGCGTGCTCACCAATATCGTGGCGTTTTTGCCGTTGCTGTTTGTCCCTGGGTTTATGGGCAAGATCTGGGGCGTCATTCCAATCGTGGTGTGTACGGTATTTGCGATCAGTTTGATTGAGGCGCTGTTCATCCTGCCGGCGCATCTTGCTCATTCCAAACCCTTGGCGCGGCAATCGCGATTGCGTCGCTGGCAGCAGAATATTTCTGGTGGGTTTTCGGCCTGGGTTGAGCGGGTTTATCAGCCACTGGTCGAGCGCGCAGTCCGTCACCGTTACACCACCTTGAGCCTCGGCTTGGGTGCGTTGATGATCGTGATGGCCTATCCACTGAGCGGTCGCATGGGCTTCGATATGATGCCCAGTGTCGAAGGTGATCGTGCGCAAGCGACGGTGATGTTACCGGCAGGCACACCACCTGAGCGTGTGGCCGCGGCGGAACAGGCGATCCGTGAGGCCGCGCAAGCGGTCATCGACAACAACGGTGGTGAGGCCCTGGCCTATGGCATCTATACCCGTGTGCAACCGAACCGGGTGAATGCGCAGGTCTATCTGACCGAGCCTGGGCGTCGTCCGATCAGCACATCGGATTTTGCAGCCAAATGGCGCCAAGCCATGCCCGGATTGCCCGACGCGCAATTTGTGCGTTTTGAGTCCAGCGGGCGCGGTCCGGGCGGCGGTCCCGCCCTGAGTTTGGAACTCAGTCACCGTGATGTCCGCGTCTTGGAACAGGCCAGCGCCGCGTTAGGACGGGCGCTGCAAGAATTCCCACAAGTCTCGGACGTGGATGACGCCGTGCGCCCCGGTAAAGACCAGTTCAATATCCAATTGACCGGGGCTGGGCGCAGCTTGGGTTTAACGGCGCAGGATGTGGCGCAGCAAATCCGCGCTGCGTTTTACGGCAATGAAGTGTTGCGTCAGCAACGCGGACGCAGTGAAGTGCGCGTGCTGGTGCGCTTGCCGGAGGCCGAGCGCAACAGTGAAACCGCGATTGGTGGCTTACTGGTCCGCACGCCGGCAGGCAAGTATGTGCCACTCAATCTGGTTGCTGAACTGGAACGCGGCCAAGCGGATGACACGATCCGCCGTCGCAATGGACGCCGTACGGTGGAGGTCAGCGCCAACGTTGAACCGTCGAGTGAAGCACCGCAGGTGGTCGCGGCTGTGCAGACTGAGATCATCCCGCAGTTGATGAACGACTATCCGGGCCTTGGCTTCGGCTTGTATGGCCGTCAGCAGCACATGCAGGAATCACTCGACGCGCTGGGTTCGGGTTTCTTGATCGCCATGGCCATCATCTACATTTTGCTGGCGATTCCCTTCGCCAGCTATCTGCAACCGATCCTGGTGATGATTGCCATTCCGTTCGGTATTTTTGGCGCCGTGCTGGGCCATCTCATGATGGGCTACAGCATGAGTTTGATTTCGGTGATGGGCGTGATCGCGCTGTCAGGGGTGGTGGTTAACGATTCCCTGGTGATGGTGCATTACGCCAATCAGCGTTGCGCCGCCGGTGACCGCCCCATTGATGCCATCGTCAAATCAGGCGCGCGACGTTTCCGTCCGATTCTGCTGACAACGCTGTCCACGTTTGGCGGTCTTGCACCGATGATCTTTGAAACCTCACGTCAGGCGCGTTTCATGATCCCGATGGCTATATCCGTGGGTTACGGCATTCTATTTGCCACCGCGATCACCCTGATTCTGGTGCCGTGCCTGTATATGGTGATCGAGGACTTGCGGGATCTGGGCCGGCGCCTGCTGCAACGGCTCGTGCCGACCACACACTCGCCCTAGGGAGCTCGTTTTCGCTTGTTTTTGGCGGGCGCTTTGACCTGTTGTGGCTCGGGTGCCGCGCGCAAACGTAGCAGCCAGATGATGCCCGCAAGCGTCGCAGCGGCCGCGACGTACTGTGCAGGGGTTGCGCCCAGATAGCGCGCGTCCTCGATGCGCAAGCTGTCGAGCAAGATACGAATCGGGCCGTACAAGGTGAAAAACAGTGCGATGTAGAAGCCCGCAGGGCGATCCTTGGTGCGCAGAACGTAATACAGAATGGCAATGGGTATGGTTAGCAGCCATTCGATCAGACCCAGGTCCAAGCGTGGGCCATCGGGGAACGCAACTGCAATCCAGGCCTCGCTTTCGATCCCGATGTGATCGTGCGCCAGGGTGCAGCCAAAGCGCCCGAACAACCAGGCGAAAGGGAAAGCCCAGGCGATCATGTCGACAAAGCGCAACGCTTGCTGAGCGGGCCAACGCTTGAGACGCAGTATCACAGCCGCGCCGATCAGACCGCCCAAGATGCCACCGAACGAGGACATGGATCCCCAGAATTTGAGCAGCTCAAGCGGATTGGCTAGAACCTTTTCGGGGTAATATGCCAGCGCTGAAAACCAGTGCGAACCGACCAAGCCACAGACCACGGTCCAAAAGGCCAGGGAACTGGCCTCGTCCGCGTTGATGCCATAGCGCGGCGCCTGGCGTTTTACCAACTCAAGCCCCACAAAAATCGCTGCGGCCACCATAAGGCCGAAGGCGTAGATGGTGTGGCCAAAAATCGTGATTGAGGGATGTTCAATATACGGAATCATGACGCTAGCTTAGCCGGGATTGTGTTGAATCCGCATGCGGGTTCGAAACGTTTGCGGCGATGGACGGCGAAAAGATTGCGTCGCCGATTCGGCAGTCGCGTTCATGTTGTCGAAACTGCCAGCCTTGCGGAACTCCCACAGGCACTTGAGGAACTGCGACAGGCCAGTGTGAGTTCATTGGTTCCCTTTGGTGGTGACGGTACCTTGTCACGGGTGTTGTCGGCGGCCGTTCAGGTTTGGGGCGGTGAATTGCCGCAGCTTGTTGCCTTGCGTGCGGGCACCATGAACATGGTTGCCGCCCATCTTGGTATGCCGCGAGAGGAGCCGGGTCGTCAGCTGCAATGGATGTTGCGGCATCCTCAGCGTCTGCAGATATGCCAACGTCGCGCCATGCTGAGCGATCAAGGTGACGCCGGGTTCACCTTTGGCTTCGGTGCGCCCGTGCGCTTTTTGGAGCACTACGATGCCGGTGGGACCACCGCCGCGGTGAGCTTGATTGCCAGAGCCGCGCTCAGTTTGCGCAGGCCCTATGATGGTGTGGCGGCAAGGATGTTTGAGCCGCTGGAGGTCACCTGGACAGGCGCGGAAGGGCCCATCCGGCAGGACCGTTTGCGCGTCTTTCTGGCGATGACCATTGATCATCTGCCGTTGGGTTTTCGGGTCGCACCCGGTGCTGGGGACGACGGTCAAGCGATGCATTTGATCCATGGCAATGCATCGCCCGCGTTCATCGTGCGCCATTTGCATCGGTTTCATGCGGGCCAAACGGTGACCGGGCCCGATTTGCATCGCACACGAGAAACATCGCTGGATTTCACCTTTGCTCAACCGACGGCGTGGATGATGGATGGGGAGCTTCATGTGCCATGCAAACACCTGTGTCTTGAACTCGGACCGGAAGTGCATTTCGCAGTCCCGAAACAAGGATAAAAAAAGCCCCGCTGAACGTCTTCAGCGGGGCTTCGCATGCCTTCTACAGGAGAGGAGGTTGGTCAGATGACCTCAGCCCCATCTTCGCGACGGATGACGAGCGTTGTCGAGCGCGGGCGTGAGGTGCCATCGTTGGCTGGGAAGCTGCCGCCCGGATGCTGAATGTTGACGAACATGGTGCGGTAATCCGGCGTCATGGTCACACCGGTCACTTCGCAGCCGGCCGGGCCGACAAAGAAGCGTTTCAATTCAGCCTGGGTTTGCGGATTGATCGTGCGGTCGCCGCTCAAGCTGGCCGGTACCACCGCCAGCATCTGATCGTTTCCGCCGAAGTCCAGCGGCGCGCCGTTGTCGGTCTGAATCCACAACACACCACGCTTGTCGAACCAGATACCGTCTGGGCTGCCCAGCTCGTTGTCCTGGGTCAAACCCGACTTGTTGAAGTCAGCATCCGCGTTGGCGTTTGAGGCGAACAGGAAAATGTCCCAGGTAAAACTGGTGGCGTCTGCGCGATTGCTGCTTTCCGCCAGACGGATCACATGCCCATGGGTGTTGGGTGCGCGCGGGTTGGCGGCGTTCTCATCGCCTTCCTCGCGACGTGTATTGTTGGTCAGGGTTAGATAGATTTCGCCGCTGTTCGGATCGGTTGTGGACCACTCCGGACGATCCATTGGCGTGGCGCCGAGAATGTCGGCCGCCGTGCGGGTGTTGACCAGCACATCGGCTTGGCTGACGAAATCATTCTGCAGTGCCGGATTGCTGGCGTAGTCCAACTTCAGCCATTCGCCCGAACCATCCGCATCGAAACGGGCCACGTACAAAGTCCCGTTGTCGAGCATGTCACTCGGGGTTGAACCCGGTGTGTAGTTCTCAGCGGTGACGAACTTGTAAAAATATTCAAAACGATCGTCGTCACCCATGTAGAACGCGATCGGTTCGCCAGCGCGGATCAGGCCGGGTTCGCAGCCCTCGTGGCGCATACGGCCGAGCGCGGTGCGTTTGATCGGCGTTGACGACGGGTTTTTGGGATCAATCTCGACAATCCAACCGAAGTTGTTGGCTTCGTTGCGGTAGTCGCCGGTCGCGCTGTCAGCGCTGGGGGTGGTGTCGAAACGGGCGAACTCGCCGTCCACTTCGCTGGCGTCGCCCGCCACGTTGGACCACAAATAGCCGAACCCTTCCGCGTTAATGCCCATGCGGGCGGTTTCGCGCGGGGGATTGTCCAGGGTGTTGATGAAGTAACCCTGGATGTTTTCCTCGCAGGCCAGGTAGGTGCCCCATGGCGTGTGGCCGCGGGCGCAATTGTTGACGGTGCCGCGTGTGGTCATGCCGCTGGGGTCGTAGACCGTGCGCAACAGCGCATCACCCGCCGCCGGGCCGGACATCTGCATCGGCGTCGCGGCGGTAATGCGACGGTTGTAGGAGCTGCCCTGAACCACGCTGACTTTGCCAGCGCTGTCGCGCTCCACTTCGATGATTGCGACACCGTGCGCGTTGATGTCTTTGCGCACCTGATCCGGATCGGTTGGCGCACCATTGGCATCTTCGCTACGACCGTCACCCGGGAACAGTGTGGAGTTGCTGTACTCGTGGTTGATCACCAGCAGACCACTATTGCCATTGTCGTCCAGCGGGTAGAACTCCATGCCGTCATGGTTTTGGCCCATCTGTTGAGCCTGCTCTGCGGCGGTGTTGGTGCCGTCCGGCTTGAACGCAGGGAAGCTGCCCGTGATCGGCGTGCCCCAGGGGGCCAGGATGTCGGCGGTAAAACCGGGCGGCACGATGACCATGTCGGCCTCGGTGGAGCCGGGTACCGAACTGAAGCTGAGTTTGGCCGACGATTTGCCACCATCGCTGTTGCAGCCGCTGATGCCAGCGCCGGCGAAGATGGTGCCAGCAGCCAGACCGAGTCCACCGCGCAGGGTGTCCCGGCGGGAAACGCGCGCGTGCAGAATCTCGTTCATGCTCAGCGCGTCATTATTATTCGAAAGGCGAGGCTGGCCTTGTTTTAGGTCCTGTCTGCGAGTCACGGTACAACTCCTCATCGATTGTGCGGGTTATCAATCCGCACAAGGCTAGAGGCTGGTTGTGACCGTTTTATTGCTGCGGTGTGACGATCCTCGGTTGAGTTCAGGCCTGACTGGGCAAAAACTCAAAACGCGGCGATTCTGCGTCGCCAGCGCCACGTCGCGCGGTGACCAACTCGGCCAATTTGTGAATGCGCTCGGGCAGCCCGAGCAGTTTTTCGCGCAGGCGTTCGCTGCTGTGTGACAAACCGTGTGCGGCCGCGATACGCCAGGTGTCGAGCAACTGACTGACGATGACCGCGTAATCGCGTGGACCGTAGATGCCGGCGCGATGGGCAATGTCGGAAAGCTGTCGATACCCCGGAATGGTGTGGCCCGGCATGATCATTTTGGGCATCACCGCCCAGGCGGCACGCAGTGCACGGTCGGGGTCGGCTTCCAGCAACAGGGCGAAGGCGTCGCGGTAGAACTTGTGATGGCGCGATTCATCGGCCGCCACGCGCGACAGGATATGCTGCAACTTGGGCTCATGCGGCGCGGCAAGTCGTGCCAAGTTGGCGTGTGAAAGCTGCGTGGCCTTCTCTTGCAGGCTGGTGTACGCGACCAGGCGATACGGATCGGAGTGCCAGTCGGGGTTGAAGCCGGCTTCAAGGTACTGATACTGCAGCTTCTCGAGGCCAAGCATGTCGAACACCTTGGCATCGCGGGCGTAGTCGCGAAGGATGCAGCCGTGGCGATCTTCTTCCGCCGTCCACACGTTGTTCCAATAGCCCCAGGCGCTGTCTTCGCCGGTGTACTGCGCGATCAGACGATGGAAATGGGGCAGTCCCTCTTCGGTGAGAAGGTTTAAAGCCAGACCTGCGCGAACGGACTCCGGCAAGTGGCGTGCGCGCTGGGCCAGCTCATCGCGTTCTTCAGGATCGAGCAGTTCGGCTGGAAACCACAGATTGCGGTCTTCAATATGACGCGCAATCAGCTTTTCGATCTGTGGGCTGAGTTCGTTCAGTAGCCCAAGCTGTTGACGCAATTCGGGGCTTTGAGTGTGCTGCATCATGGTCTCCGCTGAGGGTGGCCAACTGTTCAATCGGCTCTAAAGAGTAGCACGTGTCGCGCCAGTTCATGGCGTGACGATGACAATGCACGGCATAAGGATTGATCCGGGTATTCTCGCACAGTGACTCTTTCATCCACCCGCACTTCGCTTACGCCCCCAAACAGTCGACAGATCCTGTTGTTGGCTTGGCCGATTGTGATCGCCAATTGTGCGGCGCCGCTGCTGGGCTTGGTGGATACGGCGGTCATCGGCCATGCAGGAGAAACCCATGAGTTGGGCGCGATTGCTCTGGGGGCGCTGATCTTTAGCTTTTTGTTCTGGGGATTTGGGTTTCTGCGCATGGGCACGACCGGCTTTGCGGCGCGCGCGGCGGGTGCCAAGGACAGTGCTGAGGAGCGCGCGGTGGCGACCCGGGGTCTGATCCTGGCAGTGGTCATTGGGCTTGGTCTGTTGCTTTTGCAATGGCCTCTGACGGGGCTCGCGCTGAGCGTGTTTGAGGCCTCGCAGGCGGTGGAATCCGCAGCAAGCCGTTACTTGGTGATACGCATCTGGAGCGCCCCGGCCGCGCTCGCGTCCTATGTCATCAGCGGTTGGTTGATCGGTGTTGGTCGCACCGCCGATGTGTTGCGTATCCAGTTGCTGCTCAATGCCCTGAACATCGCATTGGATGTGTTCTTCGCCGCGGGGCTGGGCTGGGGTGTACAGGGGATCGCCTTGGGAACCGTGGTGGCCGAATGGCTGGCTGTGGCATTTGCTTTGCGCCTGCTGTACTTGTGTCTCAAGACACGCCGCTCTGACGATGAAGCGTTCGTCTCCTGGCCGCGTATTCGGGATCGCAGCAAACTATTGCCGTTGTTCAGCGCCAACCGCGACCTGATGATCCGCACGGTCCTGATGCTGGGCGCCTTCGCCTGGTTTACCAATGCTGGCGCCCGTTTCGGAGATAGGGTGCTGGCGGCGAATCATGTGCTCCTGCAATTCATCAGCTTCAGCGCATTTTTCCTCGACGGTTTCGCCTTTGCCGCAGAAGGTCTGATCGGACAAGCCATCGGAGCGCGGCGCGAAGACGTTTTTCGGGCCACGGTCTTCCAAGCATCACGTTTGTCCGCTGTCACCGCGTGCCTCATCGCAGGTGGTTTGTGGTTGGGTGGCGATGCGCTGATCGGTTTGCTGACCAGCTTGCCTGAAGTGCGTGATCAAGCGGCTCAGGCTTTGCCTTGGGCTGCCGCCTATGTGGCTTTGTCGTTTGCCGCGTTCCAGCTTGACGGTATCTTCATCGGCGCATCACGCACCGCGGCGATGCGCGATGCCTCTTTGTTGGCCGTCGCGGGTTTTGGTGTTTGCTATATCGTTTTCGGCGCGGATCAGTCGCCGCAAGCGTTGTGGATGGCGTTTGTCGGCTATGTGGTGTTGCGCGCGTTGACGCTTTTGATGGCATATCCGGGCCTGCAACGTGATGCGTTCGCAGGCCCGGGTTGAATCGGCTTAAAGGCCGCCGCCAAACTTTTCCGTCAGCTCGATCTCATGACCGTCCGGATCACAGATATAGGTCGAGCGGGATTGGGGGTAAACGATCAGGCCGTCATTTCGCTCGGGGTAGAGCCAGGCCACATTGAGTTCCTGCAGTCGCTGGCGAACTGCGTCGATATCACCGACTACAAAACCCCAGTGGCCAATGAAAGGCTGATCAGGGAGTGCGGTCCTGGCTTCCAGATGCAGGGCCAGAAAAACGCGCTGACCTAACCCCAGGATGACGAACGGGGCTTGCGTGCGACCTCGTCCATCTTCGCGGATATCGAATCCGAATGTGTCGCGGTAGAAGTCGATAGAGCGGTCGAGATCGCGAACCGCCATGTTGATGTGATCGATGCCTTGAACTTGGATGGGGGGTGCTGAGGTCATTTGGGTTGTCCGTGGAAATGAGTGTTCAGTGTCCTTAAGGCGGTTTATAAATGGTCTATATTGTCGATAAACCAACAATTGGGTGGTGCGACGTCATGGACAATTTAGCTCGCCACTTGGCCGAAAACGTTCTTGCGCTACGCCGCGGGCGTGGCTGGTCACAGCAGCGGCTGGCCGACCTTGCGCAGATACCGCGCAGCACTTTGGCCGGGATGGAGTCGGGTTCTGGCAATCCGTCCTTGCACAATCTGGCCGCCGTGGCCGGGGCCTTTCATGTCAGTCTGGAAGAATTGCTGGCCAAGCCAAGACAGGCCTCACGCCTGATAGCGGCCGCCGACATTCCATTGCATCGGGAGCGCGGCGGTGCGATACGTGTGCACGATCTTCTGCCCGAGCGCGTGCGCGGCTTGGAAATCATTCGTCTGGAGCTCGATGCGGGCGCACAACGCAAAGGCCATCCTCATCTGCCGGGCACGCGGGAGTATCTTCACGGTCTTGAAGGTGAGGTCAGCGTAATTGCTGCCGGGGAACTGTTTTTGGTCTGTGCCGGCGATGTGCTGGCGTTTCCCGGGGAAAGTGCTCACAGTTATCTCAATCGGTCATCCCGGCCAGCATCGGCAATCAGCATTGTGGTGCCGCTGAGCGCAGCGCACTCACTGGACGCTTAAGACTCAGCTGTCCGCTTCATGGCGCAACAGCCAACGTTTGGCCTTTAGTCCGCCGGCAAAGCCGGTCAGAGAACCGTTCTGGCCAACGACGCGATGGCAGGGGATGACGATCGGTAGCGGGTTGCGCGCGCACGCTGTGCCCACGGCCCGTGAGGCTTTGGGCCGCTCCAATGCTTTGGCCAATTGGCCATAGCTGCGTGTCTGCCCGAAGGGTATCGCGGTGAGCTGATTCAGAACCAGCGACTGGAAAGGTGTGGCTTGCGGGGCTAATGGCAGCTCGAAAACTTTGCGCTTGCCATTGAAGTATTCGCTCAGTTGTTTACACGCATTGCTCAGTGTCTTATCTGAACGCGTCCAGTGGTCTGATGCCGGGGCGGGTTGGCCATCCACCGGAAAATGAATCAGGTGCAAGCCGTGTGAGTCGCCAGCGATCAGCAATGGGCCGATGGGGGTATCCAGATAGGTGTAGTTCATGGGGTTCTCACTTTAAGAGGACTCGGCCGCCTGCAGCCATAAAGCCATCACGGCGTAGGCGCGCCACGGACGCCACGCTTGCGAGCGGTTTTCCGCCTCGCGTGTGCTGAGGGGGCTGGTATCCGATGACAGTGCTTTGCGCAGGACGATGTCGCCGGCGGGGAAGGCGTCCGGGTTTTTCAGACCGCGAAGCTGGATGTAGCTGCGCGTCCACGGTCCCATGCCAGGCAGCTGCGCAAGCGCTGCGTCGGTGTGTTCCGTATCCGCACGATTCAAGTTCACAGCCCCGCTGACAACCGCCTCAGACAAGGCTTTGAGGGTGTTGATGCGCTGGCCGGTCAGGCCGAGTTTGTCGAGCGAGCAAGACGCGATGGCCTCGGCATTTGGAAACAACAGCACGGGTTTTCCATCCGCATCGGGCAAACGGTGATCGCAACGTTCGACCAAACGTTGCGTCAGGGTACGGGCCGCCGCCACGCTGACCTGCTGGCCAAGCACCGCGCGGACGCAAAGTTCAAAGCGATCCCAGCTTCCCGGGACGCGCAGGCCGGGGTTTTTACGGAGTGCGTGGGCGAGCATGGGGTCTTGGCTGAGATGCTCAAAAATTTCCTCGGGCGCTGCGTCCAGATCGAGTAGCTGGCGTGATTTCTGAACCGCGGTATAAAGCGCGTCAGCACTGGGATGATGCAGAGTCAACACGAAGCACCGAGCGGCCTGATCGTGTCGTAGCGTCAATTCTCCCGCGCGGTCACCCCAGGCAAAGGTGCGGCTGTAGCTGGTGTCGTCAATGCGCTCAACGCCATGGATGGCGCGCGTTGCGAAAAAACGGCGCATGGCGGGCCAGTCCAGCGGCGCGCGGTATGTCAGCCTCAGGCTATAACCTTGCGGTGTGCCGCCATTCTGCTGGCGCCGAATTTGCGATGGCGTCATGCGGTAGGTGCGCTGAAAGGCGGCATTGAAGCGACGGACACTGCGAAAACCGGCAGCAACCGCAATGTCCTGCATGCTCATCGACGAATCGCTGATCAGACGTTTAGCGAACAACGTACGCCGTGTCGCTGCCAGGGCATTGGGACTCGCGCCAAGGTGCGCGGTAAACAGGCGTCGCAGATGTCGATCCGTAATGCCCAGCTTGGCGGCCAGGGACGGAACGCTGAGTTGATCGAGAGCGCCCTCGTCGATCAATGTCAGTGCGGCCCGAACCAACGGCGGATGGTTTGGCCAGTACGGGTTGTCTGGTGACAACTCCGGCCGACAGCGTAAGCAGGGTCGATAGCCGTGCTCGCTGGCTGCAGCAGCGCTGGGGAAAAAATGCACGTTTTCGGGGCGCGGCAAGCGCACCGGACAAACCGTTCTGCAATAGATGCCGGTGGTGCGAACTGCGATGAAAAAGCTGCCATCGAAACGCGGGTCACGCGCCAATCGTGCGCGCTCACATACGGCGTGATCAAGGTCTGTGGCGATGCGGCTCATGGGCTCAGGATAGCGTGCTATGGCCGCTTATTCTGGCTGTTTTCGGACATGGTCAGAATCGACCGCTACGGCCCCAAAGCGATTTGGGGCCCGCGTTGATGTGCGTCGGTCTGTTGGTGGCGCGCACAGTCCTGGGCGCCAAGTCTTTGTGGGGCGTGACTAGCTCAGGACAGCATCGGTGGCGAAGTCACCGATGGGGATGACTTTGTCCATGCGAAGAAACTGAAACATGTCGGCGGGCTGGCCGGACAGCTCCACAATCTTGATGGGGATTCTGGCGCGCTTTGCCAGCTTGCCGAGATAGGCAATCAGGCCGATGCCGGTGGAATCCACAGAACGGAGCTGGCTCGCATCCAGAACAAAAGCTTTAGCTTGCTGTTCATTGACCACGGATTCGAATTCCACGCGCAAGTCGTAGAACAGGTGGCTGTCCAAGGTCTCAGGGAAGCGGATCGAGACCAATCCATCGTCGCTTCTCTCGTAAAAGTAGCTCATGTGCGATAACCCCCATTATCGGTTGAGCGGTGAGTCTCAATATTTAGCTTCGAGTCATCCGATGACGAATTGAGTCCTGATGTATGGTTTTCGCTTGCCCCAAATGTCCACCCTCAAACAACGCTTGTGCGAGGTTAAGTGGGTGTTACGAGTCTCAGCTTGGTTGTGACCGCGTGATTTATTGATGGGTCGTCGGAGACGGCCTTATCCACGCTCTGGCGCTTGCGGATCAAAATTATAAAAGCTCAGGGTGCATAGCGGCGCTATCTCCTGAGCTTTTGCTACATCGACACTGTTCAGGCGTGCGCCGAGCGTTTTATGACTCGGGTGAAAGCTCGATGTCGAGGGCGCGGAAGACTTCTGCCGAGTGGTAGCCGTCCGCGATCATGCCGCGAGAAACCTGAAACTCTCGAATCGCCGCGCGGGTGCCGGAACCGGCGATCCCGTCGGGTTTGCCCGCATCGAAGCCCAAGGCGTTGAGACGCGATTGCAAGGTTTTGATCTGCAAGCGGCTGATCTTCTCGAGTTCACCTTGTGGAGGGTGCACCAGTGGGCTTGCGCCTACGATGCGATCGGCCAGTAGGCCGACCGACAGGGCATAGGCCTGGGAATTGTTCCAGCGCATGATGATGCGGAAATTCCTGTACACCAGGAACGCTGGGCCTTTGTGGCCTGCGGGTACGATCAAGGCAGCGTCGAAATCGGCCACGGGAAGTGGGCCGCCGTTGGCGTGGCGCACGCCTATGCGTTGCCATTCGCGGAGTGGTCGCGGGGATTTGATGCCCGCCAAGCTATAGTCGAAGTTCGTGGGCAGGCTTACTTCGCGACCCCAGCGCTCACCGCTCTGCCAGCCCAGTTGCTGGAGGAAGTTGGCGGCTGACGTCAGTGCGTCGGTGGTGCTGTTCCACAGGTCGATACGACCGTCACCATCGCCGTCCACACCATAACGCTTGTAGTTGCTCGGCATGAACTGGGTGTGGCCCATGGCACCGGCCCAGGAGCCGCGCATCTTGGCGGGTTCTAGGCGATGGGTTTCCACCAAACCCAAGGCGTTCATCAGCTCGGCGGTGAAGTAGCGACTGCGCCGTGGATCGCAACCCAGGGTGGCCAAGGCATTCAGCGTGTTGGTATCCCCAAGGTAGCCACCGTAGTTGGTTTCCAGGCCCCAGAAGGCCACCAGGATGTTTTGCGGGACGCCGTATTGACGTGTCAGTTGATCAAGTAAGTCGCGGTTCTGGCGCAGCAAATCCTGCCCTTTCTCGATTCGTGTGTCGGTCACACGACGGCTCAGGTAGGAGCCGAAGGTGCTGCTGAATTCCGGCTGACGACGATCCAGTTCCAGCACGCGCGGGAGATATTCCAGTTGTGGAATCAACTGCGCGCGGGTGGTTTCACTGAATCCCTGTTCGCGCGCCATATCTTGCCAACGGGCCTTGCACGCGTGCATGTCCGGGGCGGTGATGGGGTCCGCCACGGTCTCCGCCCACGCCGGCACGACCGGCAGCAGGGTCAAAACGAGGGCATAGCGAAGCAGGGTGGGCAGTGTCATGCAGGGATTCCAGAATCGTCGTTGAGTGCGTCAATGATCGGGCAATGGTGGATGCAGCCTTCGCCGTCGCAGCGGTCGGCCAGAGTTTGTAGAGCGTCGCGCACATTGAGCAAATCCTCAATTTTGTGGTTGACCAGCTCCAGGTGCTGCAGGGTGAGCGCCCGAACCGATGCGGATGCGCCGTCATTGTCCGTCAGGCGCAACAAACTGGCGATGTCGGAGAGCTGAAAGCCCAGGGCTTTAGCGCGGCGGATGAAACGCAGGCGTCGCACACTGTCCTCTGCATAAACGCGGTAACCGGAGGCGGTGCGATGCGGTTTGGGCAGCAGGCCTTCGCGTTCGTAATAACGCACCGTGTCGATGGCCACGTCTGCGGCTTTCGCCAGTTTGCCTATGGTCATGGACGGGGTCATTCGTGGGCTCCTGCTCGGCACGTGGCTGAGGATACATACATCATTGTATGATTGTGATTTGCCTCTACAGCTTGGGTCGGATGATGTCAGACAACGCATTTGCTGCGCTATTCCACGATGCGCTCAATGACCTGCGGGAGCAGGGGCTGTACAAGCGCGAGCGCACGCTGATGTCGCCGCAGGCGTCGCGCATTGCTCTGGCGGATGGTCGCGAGGTCATCAATCTGTGTGCCAACAACTATCTGGGTTTGGCCGATGATCCGCGGCTGATTGCCGCCGCACACGAGGCACTGGATACGCATGGTTTTGGGATGGCATCCGTGCGTTTTATCTGCGGCACTCAGGATCTGCATCGCAGCTTGGAGACGCGTCTGGCCGCCTGGCTCGGCTGTGAGGATGCCATTCTTTTTCCATCCGCTTTCGACGCCAACGGCGGGGTCTTTGAAGCCCTGTTCTGCGAACAGGATGTGATCATCTCGGATGCTTTGAACCACGCCAGCCTGATCGACGGTATTCGGCTGTGCAAAGCCCAGCGTGAGCGCTATCCCAATTGCGACATTCATGCACTCGAGGCGCATCTGAAAGCTCATGCCGACAAGCGTTTCCGGGTGATCGTCAGCGACGGCGTGTTTTCCATGGATGGCACCATCGCGCCGCTGGATCAGATTTGTGATCTGGCGGATCGCTACGATGCCTTGGTCATGATCGACGATGCTCATGCGCACGGGTTTCTCGGCCATGGCGGGCGCGGCACACCGGCGTTTCGTGAGGTGGAAGGCCGCGTCGACATCATTACAGGCACGTTGGGTAAAGCGTTGGGTGGTGCGTCCGGTGGTTTTGTGGCCGCGCGACAGCCGATTGTCGACTGGCTGCGTAATCGTGCGCGTCCTTACCTGTTTTCCAACAGCGTTGCGCCATCCCTGGTTGCTGGCGCGATAGAGGCTTTGAATCTCGTCACTGACGATGATCGCCTGCGCCAACGCTTGTTCGACAACACGCGTTATTGGCGGGATGGTTTGCACCGCCTTGGTTTCACCTTAAAGCCCGGCGAACACCCCATCGTGCCGATCATGCTCGGAGATGCACACTTGGCCGCGCGCATGGCTGATGAGCTGTTGGCTCAGGGGGTTTACGTCATCGGATTTTCCTACCCGGTGGTGCCGCATGGTGAGGCCCGGATTCGCACTCAGATGTCGGCGGGCTTGGACATTCGCCAGTTGGATCAGGCGCTGGAGGCATTCGCAAATGTAGGACGTGATCTCGGAGTGATTGCGTGAGGGAGACGGGCCGCATGCTTGCATTATCAAAACTCAAAGCGGAGCCGGGGATATGGCAGGTCGAAACGACGATCCCGGAACCCGGACCCAATGATGTCTTGATTGAGGTCGCGGTCAGCGCGATCTGTGGCACTGACATGCATATCTATCATTGGGACGAGTGGGCTCAGCACACCATCCCAGTGCCGATGGTGGTGGGGCATGAGTTCGTCGGCCGCGTTGCGGCTTTGGGCTCGCATGTTGACGGTCTGCGTGTGGGGCAGCGGGTGTCCGGCGAGGGTCACATCACCTGCGGGTATTGTCGCAACTGCCGGGCGGGAACGCGCCACTTGTGCCGCAATACGGTGGGCGTTGGCGTCAACAGACCGGGGAGTTTTGCCCAATTCGTGATGATTCCGGCGGTGAATGTGTTCCCAATTCCAGACGCGATTGATGATCGCCATGCGGCGATTTTTGATCCCTTGGGCAACGCCGTGCACACCGCGTTGGCGTTCAATCTTGTTGGCGAAGATGTGTTGATCACCGGCGCAGGACCGATTGGGCTGATGGCCGCGGCGGTGGCACGCCACGTTGGCGCGCGCCACGTGGTGATCACGGATGTGAATGACTATCGCTTGGGGCTCGCCGGGCAGATGGGCGCGGATCGCGTGGTCAATGTCAGTCGTGAGGACCTGCCGACAGTGATGCGTGACCTGGGCATGCGCGAGGGATTTGATGTGGGGTTGGAGATGTCCGGCAATGCTCGCGCCATGGATCAGATGTTCTCGGTCATGAATCACGGAGGCCGTATCGCGCAGTTGGGTATATCGCCCGCACCGGTGCCGGTGGATTACGAAAAGCTGGTGTTCAAGGGGCTCACGCTCAAGGGCATCTACGGTCGCGAGATGTTTGAAACCTGGTACAAGATGACCGCGATGCTGGAGTCCGGTTTGAACATTTGTCCGGTCATCACGCACGAATTCTCCATTACCGATTTTCAGCAAGGCTTCGATGCCATGGCGTCGGGGCAGTCGGGCAAGGTCCTGCTGAACTGGAACTGATATGAGCACTGCATTGGATCACGCGGCTGCGCGTGAATTTGTTGATCAGCGTTGGGACGCGCAAATCGTGCCGGAACTGGTTGACTACATCCGCATCCCCAACAAGTCACCGATGTTCGACGCGCGTTGGCGCGAGAACGGCTACATGGATCAGGTGGTGGAGCAGTTTGCCGGGTGGTGTCAGCGTTGCGTCGACAGCGGCGAGCTGGCCGGCGCGCGCGTTGACGTGGTGCGCCTGGAGGGGCGCACGCCTTTGTTGTTGATCGAGATTGACGGCGATCCGCAGTGCCAGGATACCGTGCTGATGTACGGGCATTTGGATAAACAACCGGAAATGGAGGGTTGGTCCGAGGGGCTGGGACCGTGGCAGCCCGTCCTGCGCAACGACAAGCTTTATGGGCGCGGTGGCGCCGATGACGGCTACGCCTGTTTCGCCTCACTCACGGCGGTTATGGCCTTGCAGGCTCAAGGTCTCCCGCATGCGCGCTGCGTGGTCATGATCGAAGCCTGCGAGGAGTCCGGCAGTCCGGACCTGCCGTATTACGTCGATCATTTGGCCGAGCGTATCGGCGCGCCGTCGCTGGTTGTCTGCCTGGACTCAGGGGCCGGGAACTACGAGCAAATGTGGCTGACCACCTCGCTGCGTGGCAATCTCGCGGGTGAACTGCGTGTCGACATTCTCGAAGAAGGTGTGCATTCGGGAGCCGCCAGCGGCGCGGTCGCGTCGAGCTTTCGCATTGCCGCTCAACTGATCGCGCGTCTGGAAGATCGTGATAGCGGTCGTTTGATTCCGGATTGGTTGCATGTGGACATCCCGGATGAGCGTGCGCAGCAAGCGCGCCAAGCGGCCGATATTCTTGGTCCGGCATTGTTCGAGATGTTCCCGTTGGTCCAGGGCGCCCAGTTGATGAGTGCGGACGGTGCCGAGGTCATCCTCAACCGCACCTGGCGTCCCACCTTGTCCTACACCGGTGTGGGCGGCATGCCGGCCTTGTCTGATGCGGGCAATGTCTTACGCCCTTACACCAGTTTGATGCTGTCCTTCCGATTTCCCCCAACGCTGGATGGCGATGTTGCGAGCGAACACATCAAACAGGTGCTCGAAGCGCAGCCACCTTACGGCGCCAAGGTCAGCTTTCGCGCCGACAAAGCGGCCAGTGGCTGGCATGCGCCGCCGCTGGCCACATGGTTGGAGAAAGCCGTGAACCACGCGTCTGAGCGGGCCTTCGGCAAACCCGCGGCGATGATGGGCGAGGGCGGCTCGATTCCGTTTATGGGCATGCTGGGCGAGAAGTTTCCGCGCGCGCAGTTCGTGATCACTGGCGTGCTGGGCCCGGCTTCCAATGCCCATGGCCCGAATGAGTTTCTTCATATTCCCTTTGCCCGCCGATTGACGCTGGCAGTGACCGATATCTTGCATCAGCACCATGCGGCGAGCGCAAGCGGGCAGATAGATTCTGCGGCGTCCTCAACGGCAGTGGCTGGCCACCGGCATTTCGACGACAGCTGCTGTTGACCCTGGTCGCCGGTCGGTGAATGCTTGCGGGCTGAAACCCGGAGGAGACCAGGTGTGAACGAGATTGAAAAGCTCGAAAAACAGATTTTTGAGCTCAAGAAACAGCTCCGTGAACTGCGAGCCAGCGCTGAACCCCAGCGCATACAAAATTACCCGTTTCGCGATCAAAGCGGCGATTTGACGCTGCTCGACTTGTTCGGCGAGAAGAACATTCTCTTCGTGATTCACAACATGGGCCAGGGCTGCCGTTACTGCACGTTGTGGGCAGACGGTTTGAACGGCTTTCTGTCTCATCTGGAAGATCGCTTCGCCGTGTCCATGGTGTCCAAGGATTCGCCGGACGAGCAACGCCGTATGGCCAATGACCGTGGCTGGCGTTTTCGTATGGCATCACACGCCGGTTCAACCTATATCCAGGAACAAACGGTGTGCGCGGGCGAAGACAACTATCCCGGTATCGTCTGCTATCGCCGCGATGGCGAACGCATTTTCCGCATGAACTCAGCGAGCTTCGGCCCCGGTGATGATTTTTGTTCGTTGTGGAGCGTTTTGGCGCTGGCTGGCCACGACGAGACAAGCTGGACGCCACAATATGGCTACTGGAAGCGACCGTCGCAGCTGGAGGATGGTGGGACGGACCTCATAGACTGAGATTCAGCATTCGGCATGGTTGACCGAGATGTTGACGGCCAATCCGCCTTGCGAGGTTTCCTTGTATTTGCTGTTCATGTCGCGGGCCGTTTCGGCCAGCGTACGTATCACTTGATCCAGTGATACGCGCGCTTGATCCGGGTCCCGCGACAAAGCCAGCTGCGCGGCATTGACCGCTTTCACCGCACCCATCGCGTTGCGCTCGATGCAGGGAATCTGGACCAGTCCGGCGACGGGGTCGCAGGTCATGCCGAGATGATGTTCCATGGCGATTTCGGCGGCGACCAGAGACTGCGCTACGCTGCCACCCAAGGCTTCGGTGAGCGCGGCTGCGGCCATCGCGGATGACACCCCGATCTCCGCTTGGCAGCCTCCCGCGGCGGCGGAGATCGTTGCGCCCTTCTTGAAGTGCGTGCCGATTTCACCAGCGACCAATAGAAAATCTTGGATCAAGCGCTCATCGTCGTGTCCGTCGCTGTTGCACAGCAGGTGCATCAAGACGGCGGGAATGACACCCGCGGCGCCGTTGGTGGGCGCAGTCACGACGCGCCCGAAGCTGGCATTTTCTTCGTTGACCGCGAGCGCGAAAGTGCTGATGCCTTGCATGGTGCTGGCAAAGTCGGTTTGGCAACGCCGCAATGCGTTTAACCACGACGTTGTAGACGTTCTTGCCTCCGCGCAGGCGCTGTCATCAAGCGCGTTGAGGAGCTTGGCGTTCATGCGTGCTGCGCGCCGCACCACGTGCAATCCGCCGGGCAATTCTCCGTCGCGGTAACAACCACGATGCATGGCCTCAAGCATGACTTGCCAAAGCCGCAGTAAGCCTTGATTGATGGCGTCGTCATCACGCCAGGCGCGCTCGTTGGCGCGGACCATGCGGGCAATACTCAGTTGATCGCGTTGGCAATGCGCCAGCAGATCCGCGGCGCTGCTACATGGGTAGGGCAGCGCTGGGCCGGGCGCGGCGGTTTCGGATTCGTCTTCACCCAGCACGAAGCCGCCACCGATGGAGTAGTAGACACGCTGGAAATCACGGTTTGAGGAGGCTGCGATGGCGTGGCAACGCAGCGCATTGGCGTGTCCGGGCAGGGCGCTGTCCGCGCGAAAAACGATGTCCTGGTGCGGATCGAAACTCACCCGCTGACCATCGTGTAAAGCGATCTCTTGGATGCTCTTCAGATCATCCAGATACTGGGGGATCTGTTCGATTGCGATGTCTTGCGGATCATGCCCGAGCAAGGCCAGTTGAACCGCAATGTCGGTGCCGTGACCTTTGCCGGTCAGACCCAGCGAGCCGAACAATTCCACACGCACACGTTCACAGCGGAGATCGTGCGGCAGCTCATTGAGAAAGCGTTGCACCGCGCGCCACGGGCCGAGCGTGTGGGAACTGGAGGGCCCGATGCCGATCTTGAGCATCTCGAATACGCTGATGCTGTAGTGATCGGTCATGTTCAGGGCTCAGCCGCGATAGGATTTTCGGTAGGCGGTGCCACCCAGCACGTTGAGGTAGCTTTGCAGGCTCCGTTCGCGGATTTCGGTCGGTTCCTCAACCCCAATGGTGTAATAGCCAATTTGGTGGGTATAGAACACGCGTGCACGGACACGGGCTTCCGTGCAGGGGTAGCCCAATCCGGAGAAAACCTGCTCCAGCGATGCGATGCGCTCGTCATCCACCTCATGCACAACCTCGGCGACCGGCTTGGATACCCGCGCCCATTCGCGGATCGCCATGTCGAACTGGGGATCGAAGCCGAGTTCGTGAATCAGGTTGCCGCAGATGGCATCCAACGTTTGGGCCGCGTGGTCGACCGAGTCCACCTGCATCTCGCGCGGGGTGAAGAGATTTTGCTCTCGCCAACTCTCGAGCAGCGCCTCAAGCAAACCGTGGTGGTTCTTGAAATGGTAGTAGAATCCGCCTCGGGTCACCTTCAGGCGTTTGGCCAGGCGATCGACTTTGACGGCACCGATGCCTTCTTCGATGAGCACGACCTTGGCACACTCGATCCAGCCTTCGCGGGTGACTTTGATGTTGCCTTTGCGGTCGGGCGCGGGTATCGACAATTCGCGTTTCTGGCGTTTGCGTGCGCTGAGGTTGGTGGCCATGTTTTTGTTGTCGAGAGTTCGATACACATTTGTACTGTACAGTGAAATGCCCCGGAAATGACTGATCCCAACGGTGTAGTTGTAATCGGTGGCGGTCTTCTCGGTCTGGCGTCCGCATGGGCGCTGAACGATCAGGGTTATTCCGTGTGCGTTATCGACGCAGGCGAGCAGGTGGCGTCAGGCACCAGTTTCGCCAATGCGGGGATGTTAACCCCCTCGATGGCTGATCCTTGGAACAGTCCGGGCATATGGCGCACATTGCTGCGTTACGCCGGTCGCGATGACGGACCCATTGTACTTCGTCCGCGTGCGTTGCCGACCTATTTGTCCTGGGGCTTGCGGTTTTTGCGCTATTCGTCGGTGCGTCGTCACAACCGCTCGACCCGTGCCAACTTGAACCTGGCATTGCACAGTTTGACCCAGTTCCACCGTTTGCGTGATCAGGTCAGCTTTGACTATGACCTGCGGACCGCCGGCACTTTGCAACTGTTCCGTGATCCGCATGCCTTGGATGCGGCGCGTGCCCATGCGCACAGATTGGCCGAACAGGGTTTACGTGCCGACGTGCTTGATCGGGCCGAGGTCTTGCGCCGGGAACCGAGTCTGCGTGCATCGAGCGCGCCGCTGATTGGTGGCATCCACTATCCCGACGACGAAACCGGCGATGCGCGGCGGTATTGTCTGGCCCTGGCCGGGTATTTGCAGCAGCGCGGGGTGCGCTTTGATTTGGGCGTTCAGGTTCAGCGGGTTCAGGTCGCGGCCAATCGGGTGGTGGCGCTACAGACTGATCGCGGCGAATACCCGACCAACCGGGTGGTGATTTGCGCGGCAAGCGGGAGTTCGGCGCTGGCCTCGGCTGTGGGCATTCATTTGCCGATCAAGCCGGTCAAAGGCTACTCGCTGACGGTGCCGGTCACGGCATCGGAAACGCTGCCGCAACGCTCCTTGATCGATCATCATATGCACGGCGCCATCACACCGCTGGATGGGCGTTTGCGCTTGGCCGGGACAGCGGAGCTTGCCGGCTTCGATGAACGTTTAAAGCTGTCGCGGTTGAATCAACTGTGGACCTTGATGCAGGAGCTGCTGCCGGAACTGGCGGTGACGCTGGATCGCGCCGACGCGCGTGAATGGTGTGGGTTTCGTCCCATGTCGGCGGATGGTCTGCCTTACATCGGAGGCTCGTCGGTGAATGGCCTGTATTTCAACACCGGTCATGGGCACTTGGGCTGGACCCAATCTATGGGGTCCGGACAGTTGCTTGCCGATCTGCTCAGCGGCAAGGCACCGGCCATTGATCCGGCGCCTTATCGCGTGAGCCGGCCTTAGTAGAAAAAGCGGCTGCCGGGCTTCTTGGTGGTCTTGTCAGCATCATCGTCGTCGCGCACCGAAGCGCGAGCTTTTTCCGTCAGATCATCAGCCGTATCGGCGGCTTTGCGGCCAAATTCGGCGGTCTTTTCGCCGGCTTTTTTGCCCAGATCGACGGCTTTGTTGCCGACCTTGCCAGCGGTGTCTTTGATTTCCTGCCAATCCTCTTTCATCTGCTCTTTCATGGTTGGCTGTTCAGCCTGAGCGTTCAGACATACTCCGGTCAGCAGGACGGCGGCGAACAAGGAAAGGGTTTTCATGCGGATACCTCGAACATGTAGGTGGGACCGGCAGATTAACGCGAATTGGAAACTGGGGTGCACATCTGTTTGATCGCTTGCCATTGTGGGAGCAGCAGTGCGGGTTGTCCCTGCAGCGAGGCAAATCGGGCGGCGCGCGCCAGAGGTTGCGGATGCGTCGACAGCCATTCGGGGGCTTGTGGATGGGTCTGGCTTAAGCGTTGAAAGAAGGCTTGCATGCCTGCGCCAGACAAGCCCGCCTTTTGCAGCTTGGCGTAGGCGATCGCATCGGCCTGCGCTTCAATATCGCGGCTATACGAGAGGTTGATCATCAGCTTGCCGGCGTCTGCGGCCAGGGCTGTAATGGTGGATACGTCGCCAATCAGTGCAGACAAAACCAGCGTCAGTCCGAGGTCGCGGATGATGCCCTGCAAAACATGCCGCTCCTCAATGTGAGCGAATTCGTGGGCGAGGATGGCGGCGAGTTCATCCGGCGATTGAGCAAAGTCGATCAAGCCCCGATACACCAGGATGTTCCCACCCGGAGCCGCCAGCGCATTGATCATCGGGTCGTCGATAACCCAGATCTGATTGCGCCGGTTGGTCTGGACGTCGGGCATGAGGCGTGCGCTGAGAGAATCCAGCGCGGCTTGCCCGGCGCTGTCGTTACAAAGTGCGGCATCGCGCAGAAACACGCTCACAATCTGCTCGCCCAAGGCGTCCTCCCAACGCAGCGGAACCAGTCTGCTCAAAGGATCGGCAGCACGAGGCAAGGCGGTCATCACCAGCCCGACGACGATGATCAGCGCAAGCAAGGCGAGAAGGGTACGGCTGGCGAGAGAATGACGATTCCGCGTGCGGTGATATCCCTTGATACGGGTGCTCAACCAATCGATCAGGGCTTCGTCCTCAACGATCAAGCGTGCATCGCGATCATCCCGATTTTGCAGCCTCAAGGGCTGTCCCGCGTAGTGTTCCTCGGTGCAGCGCACGCAACGTAACGGCCAGCGCGCCAGTTGGGCGTGATGGATGTCTTGGATGACGAGCTCATCAACGTGAGTCAGCACCCACACGCTATGTTGCGCGGCATTGCGACCGTCATGCCACTGTGCCGGATAGCTCAGCTTCAAAACACGCCAACGTCCAGAGCGTCGGCCAAGCCTTCTCCGGTGGCATTCGCCTCGGCTGCGGATTGCTGGATATGGTCATAGTCCAGTTCGCCCTCCAGTTGCAGGCGTTCGAGCATGAACCGGATGCTGCGCAGCGTGATCCACGGCAGTGCCAAGCCCAATGTGAAAAGCAGCAGAACGAGGTTGCTGAGGACCAGCCAGAGATAGGCGCCGCCGGACAGCCAGCTGCCAAACTGAACCGAGTCCAATGTGGTGTGGCTGGTTTGGTAACGGATTTCGCGTCCGCGATACCAGAACCAAATCAAACCGAGGGTTGGCAGCGTGAGGAGAACGGCGAGAAAGAATGGCCCGGCCATTTTCGAGCCACGCCCGTCATAGGCGAAACAGGCCGAACCGTAGCGCATGTGATTGATCAGCTCACCGTACAGGTTGGAGCGTACCCACGGCGCCGCCATACCCAGTGTGAAAAACAACAACAAGGTATAGCCCAGCACCATGAGCGCGTAATCGGAGGCCTTTCCGTCCAGTCCAAAGCGGATGCCTCGCAAACGCGTGTGCGAGAGGCGATAGCGCATCGCACCGTAGATCGCGAGCCCCATCAAAAACGGCATGGCGAGGTAGAGCAGGGCAATCATGGGCGGGAAAAAAGCAATCGCGATGGCGAGCGCCACAAAGATCACCATGACTTTGGCAAAGCCGATCAACAATTCCAGACCCTGGCCTGTGTATTCCAGTCGATGGCCCTCAACTTCGGTCTGGCTCCAGATGTAGCGGCGTGTGCGCGTAATCGCCCAGAAGCGATAAATCCCCAGGGTCAGAATCGTCAAAATCAAATTGACGATAAAAATCAGAAACAGCTCGGCGCCACGGCCATGCTGCACGATGCGGTCGTTGCTGGTTTTGTCCTTGAGCATGGCGCCTCTCGTGGTTTGCTTACGAATTGGTCGCGGCGTGGCGGAGCAGAGTCAGCAATTCATCGCCGCCCCAATCTCGCCGCCCGCCTTGCTCGGCGTCGCGTATCAGGCGGATCAGTGCGCTGTTTACCGGCGCTTTCTTGTGCAGGGAGTCGGCCAGCCTCACCACTTCGCCGTTGATCCAGTCGATCTCGGTGCGACGGCCGCGTTCCAGGTCCTCCCACATCGATGAACGGGCCTGGGGATCAATTGCCAGCATTTTTCCGCCGAGTACCCGAAATAACCAGTCTGGGACGCTCAGGGCGTGCGGCAGCCAAGGCGTGGGCAATGCGATGATCTTGGCGGTGGCAATGCCAGCGTGTTGCAGCAGTGCCAGCGTCTCTTTTTGCGCCAGGGCCAGGCAGCGTCGGTAGCTGCGTTGTGACAACTCGGTTTTGAGCGGAATGCCGGCCAATGCATTGATCGGGTTGTTGAGGTTGAGGATCAGCTTGGACCACAACACGGCGGCCATATCGGGATGTTGTTGCAGGGGCAGGTCGGCCGCTTCGAAGGTCGCGAGAAACGGCGCAACGGCGGCGTCCTGCTGGACTTCCAATGAGCCCTGTGAGCCCTGATGAAAACGTCCCTGATCCTGATTCACCACATTGAACGGCACCATGCCGGTCAAAACCTGACATTGTGGAAGGTGCTCCGCCAATACCTGCGCGTTGCGCAACCCATTCTGGAAGCTGATCACCACAGTGCCGGGGGCAAGCACATCTCGCAGTGCTTGCCCCGCTTGCGCTGTGGCGGCAGATTTCACACACACCAGCACCAGGTCCGTCTGCGGAAAATTGTCAGAAACACTGTGGGCGTAGTGAAATTGACTGCTGTCTGCGTGCCAGCGCCCACCCAGATGGTCGCTGGTGTGGATGCCATATTCGTTGAGCGTTTGGCCCAGCGACTCGCGCCCGATCAGGTGAACCGCTGCGCCGTTGGCGGCCAGACGGCCGCCAACGTAGCAACCGATACTGCCGGCCCCAAAGATGACGATGGGTTTCATACGCTGCGCTGTGCTGCCATCCACAACAGCGACAGCGAAGAACCGAGCAAGGCGACGAACGTCAGCACAGTGCCGCCGGCACGTCCGGGTGGAAAGTGGTGGTGAAAGCAAAAGGCGTAACCGTGCAGTACGCGACCGATCAGCAGGCTGGCGCCCCAGGCGTGTATCCACAGCGGCGCCATGCCCTGATATTCCGCCATCGCAATCAGAACCAGAATGAGTGGCGTGTACTCGGCGAAATTGGCATGTCCGCGTATCAAGCGCAGCATCTGTGCGTCACCGCCGTCGCCAATGCTGATGCCGCTGCCGCGTCCTTTGATGACGCGGATGCTCAGGATAAGAAACCAGATGCCAAGCAGGCCACCGTAAATTGAAGTGATTAACATCCCCGTCTCCCTTGTGTTGTGTTGATGGATAGGCATCATAACCAAGCGGCGCTGCGGCGCAGGACAAATAGACTTATGAGCGGGGAAGACAGATGAACGCATTGCGGGGGGTGATAACGCTCGGCGTGTTGAGCTTGGTGGCGTGTGAGCAGGCGAGCCTGCCGCTGGAACAAGGCAGCGATGAGCAGGGCCATAGCGCAGCGACGGCACACACAGCGCGCGCCAATGACGAGGTGGCTCAGCGTTTGCCGCTGGAAGACCCGCAAGATTTTGAGGATGCGACGCGTGGTCTGGTGGCCAAACCTGACTCATTGGTCGTCAAAATGGCCGATGGTCGCGTAGTCTGGGATCAGGACGCCTATACTTTTCTCGACGCCGATGCGCCGCAATCGGCCAATCCCAGCCTGTGGCGACAAGCCCAACTGAACGGTCTATATGGCTTGTTCAAGGTCGCTGATGGCATTCATCAACTGCGCGGTTTTGACCTCGCCAACATGACGCTTATCGACAGCGACAATGGTTGGATTGTGGTTGACCCTCTCACGGTGGTGGAGACCGCAGAGACGGCGCTGGCTTTCGCACGCGAACACCTCGGCAACAAGCCCATACAGGCGGTGATCTTTACCCACAGCCATATTGATCATTTCGGTGGCGTGGAAGCCATCACGCGAGACAACCCGGACGTGATGATCGTTGCTCCGGTGGGCTTTATGGAGGAAGCGGTCAGCGAAAATGTCATGGCCGGTATCGCCATGCAGCGGCGCGCCGGGTATATGTACGGCCGCTATCTGGCGCGCTCACTGCGCGGCCATATCGACACCGGCCTGGGCAAGGAGCCCCCGCTGGCGGGTACCATCAGCATTGCCGAGCCGACCGATATCGTCGATCAGACTGGCCAAACCATGACCATTGATGGTGTTGAGTTCGAATTCCAGAATGCGCCTGGTTCCGAGGCCCCCGCCGAACTGACTTTTTTCCTGCCGCAACTGAAAGCCTACTGCGGCGGTGAAGTGGTCTCACGCAACATCCATAACGTCTACACCTTGCGGGGTGCGAAAGTCCGCGATGCTTTGCGCTGGAGTGGCTATATCCAGGAAGCACTGGAGCTGTACGCCAAGCGTGCTGATGTTTATTTCGGGACCCATCAATGGCCGATGTGGGGACGTGAGCGCATCGTGGATTTCATGAAGAAGCAGCGTGATATCTACAAGTACATTCATGATCAGACCCTGCGCATGGCCAATCTGGGCTACACCCCGCGTGAGATTTCCGAGCGACTGACGTTACCGGCGAGCTTGCAGCAGGAGTTTGCCAACCGCGGTTACTACGGCACCGTCAAACATAATGCCAAGGCGGTGTATCAAGCCTATTTTGGCTGGTACGACGCCAACCCGGCCAATCTCGATCCACTGCCTCCGGCCGATGCCGGTAAGCGCTATGTGGAATTGCTGGGTGGCGTTACGGGTGTGATGGACAAAGCGCAGGCCGCCTATGACGCCGGTGAGTACCGCTGGGCCGCGGAATTGCTCAATCATCTGGTGTTCGCCGATCCGGAGTTTGCCGAGGCACGGGCGTTGCTGGCGCGGGCCTACGATCAGCTGGGCTATCAGGCGGAGTCAGGGCCGTGGCGCGATGTGTATCTGAGCGGCGCCTACGAATTGCGCCATGGCAAGGTGAAAGAGGGCACGGCGTTGGCCGACGCGGTCGCTTTGTTACGCGAAATTCCACGCAGCCAGTTCTTCGATTCCATGGCCGCCCGCCTGAATGGTTTGCGCGCCGATGGTGCGGATTTCAAGGTCAACTTCACCTTTACCGACCTGAACGAAAATCATGTGTTGTGGATCGAAAATGCGGTGATGCACCACCGCATGGCCGCGCCCGATTCTGAGGCGGATGCGACCCTGGCGCTGACTCACGATTTGTTCCTCAAGCTGATCATTGGCGATGCCGGGCTTAAGGACACCCTGATGTCGGACGACCTGGATGTGGACGGTAGCCGGCTTGATCTGCTGCGCTTCTTCCGTCTGTTCGATAACCCGGACGGAACGTTCGCGATTGTTACGCCGGATTGATGGTCTGCTGCATCAATCCGGTTTGCTGACCCAGACCACGGAAAATGAGCATGCAATTCGCGGTCAGTTGTTCGGGCGTGTGCCGGTAGCCTTCAATAACCCAGCGTTGGGCCATTTGGATGCACACGCCAACCAGACCGGTGGCGAGCAGCTCCAGATTGACGTTGGGATCGTCCGGTTGGCGGGGTAGGTAGCGTTGGATGAAATGCAGGACCATGCTGGAAAAACGCCCGATGGAGCGCTGGTATAAACGCTGCTGGTCATAAGGCACGCCGTAGATTTCGATCATCAGGATGCGCGCCATGTGTGCATCCTTACGCAGGGTTTGAAACAGGCTGAGCAGACCGTCCTCGATGATCTGTTCAACACTGCGCGTGCCGGGCTCCATGTTTTCCAACAGCGTGGTAAACAGCAGATCGAGTTTTTCGTCGTAGCAGGCCGCAAACAGATCTTCGCGCCGCTTAAACGACTCGTAGAAGTAGCGCTCGGTCAGTTCGGCTTCGCGACACAGCTTTTTTACGGAGGCCGCCTGGTAACCCTCGGTGCCAAAGATCGCATGACCGGCTGCGATAAATTGGCGCCGTCGTTGGTCGCGGCGGGCTTCGCGGCTCATGCCGCGGTATTTTCGATCATTGGTACTCACGCACCCATATTGACATGAACTATTGTCAGATGTAAAAGTGACAACACAAATTGTCAAAAAGGCTTTGTGCATGGGACAGACCCAACAATCGGATGTTGATGTCATCATTGTCGGCAGCGGATTCGCCGGCCTCGGTATGGCTATCAAACTCAAGCAGGAAGGGCGGCGCAGTTTCGTGCTGCTGGAAAAAGAAGCGGATCTCGGCGGGACCTGGTACGTCAACAATTACCCAGGTTGCGCCTGTGATGTGCAGTCGCATTTGTACTCTTTCTCATTTGAGCAGAATCCGCAGTGGAGCCGGTCTTTCTCACCGCAGAAGGAAATACACGCCTATCTCGAGCACTGTGCTGACAAATACGATGTGCGCCGGCATATGCGTTTCAACGCAGAGGTCACTCGCGCGCGCTACCTGGATGAGGAGCACCTCTGGGAGGTCACCACAGCAAACGGGCAGATTCAACGCGCCCGTGCCCTGGTTCTGGGTACCGGCGGGCTGAGTCGTCCCTCATTGCCGGACATCCCCGGGCTCAAGGATTTTCAGGGCAAGACATTCCACTCACAGCAGTGGGACCACGATTACGATTTGAAAGGCAAAAAGGTCGCGGTGATCGGGACGGGCGCCAGTGCGATTCAGTTCGTGCCGGAAATCGCACCGCAGGTCGAGCAATTGGATCTGTATCAGCGTACGCCGCCTTGGATCATGCCCAAGCCGGATCATGCCGTGGGTTCACGCACTCAAAGTCTTTTAAGTAAGGTGCCGGGCGCGCAAAGCGCATACCGCAATAGCATCTACTGGATGCTGGAAGCGCGAGCGGCTGGTTTTACCGGCGGCCCCAAACTGATGAAGTTGATGGAGCCGATGGCGCGTCGTTATATCGAACGCAAAATCAGCGATCCGGAGTTGCGCGCCAAAGTGACGCCAAGCTACACCTTGGGCTGCAAACGCATCTTGCTCTCCAACAACTATTACCCCGCGTTGACGCGCGACAATGTCGATGTCATCACCAGCGGGATTGAGCGCATCACCGCGACAGGTCTGATCGACCGTGATGGCAAGGCGCGCAATGTCGATACGATCATTCTGGGAACCGGATTTGCGGCAACCGCGCCGTTGCCGGCCGGAATGATTCAAGGGCGCAACGGATTGGATATCACGGACGCCTGGAAAGACACCGGCCCGCAGGCGTATCTGGGAACCTGTGTGGCGGGCTTCCCCAATATGTTCATCATGACCGGACCCAACACCGGGCTCGGCCACAGTTCCATGGTGTTCATGATTGAATCACAGCTGGCTTATGTCATGTCTGCGCTCAAAACCATGGACCGTCAGGGTGTGCTTGAAGTGGACGTGCGCGCGGATGTGCAAGAACGCTTCAACGACAAGCTGCAACGCAAGATGGCAGGCACCGTGTGGAGCCAGGGTGGCTGCAACAGCTGGTATATGGATGCCAACGGGCGCAATCCGACCCTGTGGCCTTATTTCACTTGGCAGTATCGTATGGCGACACGTAAGTTCGTGAGCGCTGATTATCAACTGGTCCGAGCGAGCGCCGATATGCCGGTCTGGCCACAATTGGAGGAGATGGCCGCATGAAAGATTTCACCAACAAAGTCGCTGCGATTACCGGCGCGGGCTCGGGTATGGGACGCACGCTGGCATTGAATTTGGCGGCCAAAGGTTGCCATCTGGCCTTGTCCGATGTGAATACTGAGGGTCTTGAGAAAACGGTTGAATTGCTCAAAGACGCGGCTGTGAAAGTCACCGCGGACAAGGTCAACGTGGCCGATCGCGAAGCCATGTATCAATGGGCCGACAAAGTGGTCGCCGATCACGGCAAGGTCAATCTGATCTTCAACAATGCCGGTGTTGCTCTGGCCAGCACGATCGCAGCCGTGAGTTACGACGAATTGGAGTGGATACTCGGCATCAATATGTGGGGCGTGATCTACGGCACCAAAGCCTTCCTGCCGCATCTGGAAGCCTCGGGTGAAGGTCACGTGATCAACACCTCCAGCCTGTTTGGACTCTGCGCTCAGCCGACCCAGAGTGCCTACAACATCAGCAAATTTGCGGTCCGCGGTTTTACCGAATCCCTGCGTCAGGAACTGGATGTGCAGAAGTCCTGCGTCAGCGCCACGTCGGTGCACCCTGGGGGCATCAAAACCAATATTGCGCGTGACAGTCGGGCCAACGAAAGTATCGAACAACTGACCGGGAAAACCCATGCTCAGGGTGTCGCCGAGTTCGAGAAGCTTTTCATCACCAGTGCCGAGAAAGCCGCCGAAACGATAATTCGTGCGGTTCAGGCCAACAAACGCCGCGTCGTCGTTGGGCCGGATGCCAAGATTCTGGATGTGATTGTGCGTTTGTTCCCGGCAGGGTACCAACGCCTGATCACCTGGGGTTTCAAGCGCAAGCTTCAATCGAGTTGAGCTGTACGCGCGGTCACACGTGGTGGGCCGCGCGTTCCCCGCGTCTTTTTAGCTCTCGCGCCCATGCATGATTGGCGGCTTTTAGGCGGCGGATTTTTCCACCGATCCTGGCTCGCTGATCTGTCAGGGCGCCACCGGATTGATCCTGCGACATGGTCGGGTCCAGGAGTACTATCGGCGGACGGCCTGATGGTGTGGGAGTAAGACGGTGGGAGACAGAACGCATAACCGGGATGTGTTGATTGAGCTGATTCGACGTGGCGCCATTGCCAAAGCGCAGCGTGAGCCGGCCATGCAGATTGCGGGCATCAGTGCGGGCTCCGGTGATTGGCGGCATTTTGCCGATCGGTTCCTGCTGGCTGTGGGCGTGCTCGCGTTGGTTGCCGCGGTGGGGTTTTTCGTGGCTTACAACTGGCTGGACATGGGCCGATTGGACAAGTTTGCATTGATACAGCTGGCACTGGCGGCTGCCGTTGTGCTGCCGTTGATCCGCGGACAAGCCGGTTTGGCGGAGCGTTTTAGCTTGCTCGCGGCCTCCATTTTGGTTGGTGTGTTGCTGGCGTTCTATGGTCAGACGTATCAAACCGGCGCAGATCCTTGGCAGCTGTTTTTCGTGTGGGCGGTGCTTATCACACCATGGGTTTTGCTCAGTCATTTCCCGCCACAGTGGGTGCTCTGGCTTGGCCTGTTGAATCTCAGTGTGTATTTGTTTGAGGAGCAGGCCGGAGGGTGGTTGCTCGCAGGCATACGCCCGGATGTTGAAATGTTCGTCAGCCTTTTTGCGTTGAACGGTGCGGCATTGGTTGTTGCGGAATGGCGCTGCGCTGGGCAACGTGACCACCTGCGCTGGGCATTGCGTTTGCTTGCTGTTGCCGCCGGGCTGCCGCTGACCTTGCTGGCCGTGTGGGCGCTGCTGAGGTCGAGCATTTCGCCTGCGTGGTTGTTGCTGTGGGCCGCTTGGTGCAGCGGCATGTGGTGGTTCTATCGTGCCCGTGATCTGTTCGTGCTTTCCGGTTTGTGCCTGGCGCTGATCAGTGTGTCGTCCACGCTGCTGGGCAAGCTGGTGCTGCGTGATCTGGAAGTTGCTGGGTTTCTGATCATGGCTTTGGCGCTGGTTGGACAGAGCACGGCGGCCGCTTATTGGTTGCGCGTGCGCTATCGCGAGGGTTTGTCATGAGCGCTCTGGAGTCGCTGTGGAGCGCATTGCGGGCGCAACAGCTGGTCGAGGGGCCGCTACCAGCGCCGTCACCATCGGCATCGCCATGGTTCGTCAATGTCCTGCTCGGTTTGTGTGGCTGGTTTGCCGCCGTGTTCATGCTCGGTTTTTTGATGCTTGGTTTCATGTTTGTCACCAAGTCCGAAGTCGCGTCTTTGCTTGTCGGAACCGGTTCGATCGCTTTGGCATTTCTAATGCTGACGCGCTATCACCATGCTTTCCTGGACAATCTCGCATTGGCTTTGAGCCTTGCTGGTCAGGCGCTGGTGGTCTGGGCATTGATGCGCTGGTTTGAACCGATGTCCGCCAGCGTTTGGTGGCTCACGGGGCTGCTTCAGATGGTTCTGACCGTGATCATGCCGAACAACATTCATCGAGTGTTTTCGGCCTATGCCACAGCGATTTCGCTTGCACTCGGTCTGGCCATGCTCGGGTGGGGCGGCTTGTTTCCTGCGTTGGCGTTGGGTGTCGTATCGGGCTTGTGGCTGAACCAACTCACCCTGAGTGAGAAGCTCAATACAACCACCATGCCCGCCTGGGGTATAACACTGGCGTTGTTGACTGCTTTGTTTTGGCAGCGTTTTTCTGGGGGCAGCAGTCTCAGCATGGAGCGCTATCAGGAATGGGTTGGCTGGGCCCCGTGGATGACCGAGTTGTTGTGCGTGCTGGTGATGCTTGCCGTGCTGGTTGCGGCGCTTCGCCGCTCTGGCGTTGAATGGCACAGCGGCCGCGGACTGCTCAGCATGGCCGTGGCTGCGGTCCTTGGCTTATGCGCTCTGCAGGCTTATGGTCTGAGCGCCGCCATGACCCTAGTGCTCTTGGGGTTTAGCCAGGCTCATCGTTTGCTGATGGGGGCTGGCATTCTTGCCATGCTGATCTTCGTGTCGAGCTATTACTATCTGCTGAGCCTGACATTGTTGGAGAAGTCGGCTGTGCTGACGCTCGTCGGTGTGGTGGCTCTGGCGTTACGCTGGTTTGTGGTGCGTGGCCTGCCTGTGAGACAGGAGGCCGACCATGTCTAGGTTCTGGATTGTTGTCGGCTGGTTGCTGGTGATGGTCGCGGTCAATGCCTCGATCGTCCAAACTGAACGTCATTTGCGTGACGGTGCGCTTGTGTTGCTTGAGCTTGCCCCGGTCGATCCCCGCTCGCTGATGCAAGGGGACTACATGGCATTGAACTTCGCGCTGACCAATGACATCCGTCGCGCGGAGAAAGAGGCCGGCCATGGCCTGAGTGAAAATCGCGATGGTCAGGGCATTATTGAGCTGAATGAGCATGGTGTTGCAAGTTGGGTAGGGCTGTTCGAAGCGCAAGAGGTGACGCCAGCACAACACCTTGTGCGCTACCGCATCCGCAAAGGCAGGGTCCGTTTCGCAACAGATGCTTACTTTTTTGAAGAGGGCAGTGCCGAGGTTTACGAGCAGGCCCGGTATGGCGCGTTTCGCGTCAATGAGGCCGGCAATATGCTGCTGGTCGCCCTTTATGATCAGCATTTTCGTGAACTCAAACCGGACACGGCAAACTGATCAAAAGGTGGGTGTTGTGCGCTAGGCCCTGTGCTATGTTACTCACCAGTTACATTACTTTAAGCGGAGTTCTGATTCATGGCATTGCCCCCCATTCTCAAAGACCGTCTGCAGCTTCCGGTTGTCGCCTCACCCATGTTTATCGTGTCCGGCCCGGATCTCGTCATCGCTCAGTGCAAGGCCGGTATTGTGGGCTCGTTCCCCGCGCTCAATGCGCGTCCGGCTGCGATGTTCGAAGAATGGTTGATTCGCATCAATGAAGAGTTGGATGCTCACAATCAGGCCAATCCGGACAGCCCCGCGGCACCGTTTGCCGTCAACCAGATCGTGCACAAGTCCAATCCGCGCTTGTATGAAGATCTGGAACTGTGTGTGAAGTACAAAGTCCCGATCGTGATTACGTCACTCGGTGCACGCCCGGAAGTGAACGAGGCGGTGCATTCCTACGGCGGCATCGTGTTGCACGACATCATCAACCAGAAGTTTGCCCACAAAGCGATCGAAAAGGGCGCTGATGGTTTGATCGCAGTGGCCTCCGGGGCCGGCGGGCATGCTGGCCTGCTGTCGCCATTTGCGCTGATTCAGGAGATCCGCGAGTGGTTTGATGGTCCTGTGCTGTTGTCCGGGTGCATAGCGACGGGTGATGCGATTCTGGCGGCCCAGTCCATGGGAGCAGATCTGGCTTATATCGGCAGTCCGTTTATTGCCACGCAAGAGGCGCGGGCGGTCGATGACTACAAACAGATGATTGTGGATTGCAGCGGCGAGGACATCGTCTACACCAATCTGTTCTCCGGGGTGCATGGCAACTACCTGCGTCCCTCTATCACGCGTGCGGGCATGGATCCTGATGATTTGCCTCAGGGCGACGTCACGACCATGGATTTCGGCTCTGCCGATGGCAGTGGCGAGGGTTCGATTTCATCGGCCAAAGCCTGGAAAGACATCTGGGGTTGTGGCCAGGGCATTGGCGCGATCAAACAGGTCCAGCCGGCGGGTGAGTACGTCGCGCAACTGAAGCGCGAATATGCGGCCGCGCGCGCCCGTGTACTGGGAACATCGGGCGCCTGAATGCAGTCAGTCTGATTGCCCTTGCATGGGCCGTGGAATGTGCGCATTCTGCGGCCCATGAAAGAAGCCAAGCTCTACGTGCGCACAGCGCGTAAAAAAGACATACCTGCGATTTTTCGCCTGGTCAGCAGGATTTATCCGACGCACGGATACACCCGCGAGCAGATTCGCGGTCACCTGAACAATTTTCCCGAAGGCCAGTTGGTCGCCAAATACGATGGTGAGGTGGTCGGGTATTGCGCCAGCTTGCAGATCAGCGGTGAGCGCGCGCTTGCGCCTCACACCTGGGACGGCATCACCGGTGATGGTTTTGGCAGCACCCACGATGCCACCGGTGACTACCTCTATGGTTTCGAGGTCTGCGTCGATCCGGACTACCGTGGGCTCAAAATCGGCGAGCGGCTCTATGCGGCACGCCGCGCCCTGTGTGTCGACAACAACCTGCTGGGCATTGTCTTTGGTGGGCGTATGCCGAGCTACGCGCGTCGAGCCAAGGATTTCGAATCTGCAGACGCCTACGCCCAGGCTGTTGCCGACAAGAAACTGCGCGACCCGGTTATCACTTTTCAGATTCGGCAAGGTTTCGAGTTGATTGGTGTATTGCCGGGCTATATCCCCTCGGATACGGCATCTGGTGGCTACGCCACACACATGTTGTGGCGCAACGCCGCCGAAGCGGAGTCTCTGACCGATGCCATCACCGCACCCGATCGAGGGGCCGACGTGGTCCGCGTGGCGGTGGTGCAGTATCAGCAGCGGCGCATCGACTCGTTCGAGGACTTTGCCGCCATCTGTACCTACTTCGTTGACGCTGTGGCGGAATACAAAAGCGACTTCGTGGTGTTTCCCGAATATTTCGCCACCCAGCTTCTGTCCATTGAAAATGAAGAACTGACCCCGCGCCAATCGATGTTGCGCTTGGCCGACTACAACGATCAGCTGGAAGAGCTGCTACAAGGTTTGGCCATACGCTATAACGTCAACATCATTGGTGGCTCGCACCCGGCACGCGACGAGAATGGTCGGCTGCTCAATGTTGCCCACGTGTTTTTGCGTGATGGTGCGGTTTACGAGCAACCCAAAATCCATCCCACCCCCGGCGAGCGCTATTGGTGGCAGATTGAGGGTGGCGATTATCTGCGCGCCATCGAAACCGACTGCGGAACCATCGGGGTGTTGGTGTGTTACGACTCGGAGTTCCCGGAGCTCGCACGTTATCTGGTGGATCAGGGGGCCGATATGATTTTCGTGCCTTACTCCACGGAAGAGCGTCAGGGTCATCTGCGTGTGCGCTACAGCTGTCACGCACGCGCCATCGAGAACCAGATTTATGTGGCGACGGCCGGCAACGTGGGCAATTTGCCACGTGTGCGCAACATGGATATCCACTATGCGGAAAGCGCGATTCTGACACCTTGTGATTTCCCTTTCGCGCGGGATGGGATCGCCGCCATCTGCACGGAAAACACCGAGATGCTGGCTTTCGCGGATCTCAACCTGGAGCAATTGCGGGCGGCTCGCCAGTACGGCACGGTGCAGAATCGCAAAGATCGCCGCCACGACCTCTACGGCGTGCGCTGGCGTGGTGCCTCAGCGCCCGACTAAGCATTGATCTTACGGGTGTGTGAACAGCTTCACACACCCGTGGCTAAATCAACGCAAGGCGCTGGACCTCCACTTCGCAGGGGCGGAGAATGCAGACCACGCGGACGCCCATGAGGCGAAGCGCGCAGGGTTTGGGTTAACAGGAGTGAGCAATGAACGTGCGTAACCAAATGATCAATGGATTGGCCATCGTCGCGATGTTATTCGGTGGGTCGGCCTGGGCCGGTGTCGCGGTGCTGAAGAGTGGTAAGGATGTCATGCAGATGGAATACGTCGGTGACAACAAATTGCGCATGGGCACTGGCCGTGACGGTTATCTGGTCCATCGTGACGGCAAGGTTTACATGGTCAGCGGTGAGCCGGGTCAGGAAACCGTGATTGATGCCGGCGCCGCGTTCCAAATGATGCGCGGCATGATGCCGGATACTCAGCCCAATGCGTCACGCGTCAACAGCATGCAGAACACCGGACGTAAGGAAACGGTGGCCGGCATCGTCGGTGAGGTGTGGTCGGTCAGCTATGTTGATGAGAACGGCAAGACCCAGCAGAGTGAAATGGTCCTGTCTGGCGACAAACGCGCGCGCGAGCTGCGCAACGCCATGCACGGTATGAGTCGGGCTTTTCTGAAGTTGGCGGGCAAAAATCCGGCCGATGCGGATGTGATGGTTAACGAGTTGAAGCAGCGCGGCAAAGGCATTCTGCGCTTTGGTGACGACATGACCGTGACCTCAATTTCCGGCCAAAACGTCGCTTCATCGCGCTTTGATTTGCCCGCAGAACCCATGGCCATGCCCAACATGCAGGGTTTTGGCGGTGGCGGCTCGCAAGCCAGCGAAAAATCGGGCGGTGGTTTCAGCCTTGGTGGGCTTTTCGGCAAGAAAGCCGAGCGTCAGGCGGATCGGGTGGAAAACCGCACCGATAGCGAAGTCGATGAACAAACTGACAAAGCGGTCGACAAAGCCTTGGATAAGGCGTTTGGAAAGCTGTTCGGTAACTGATCTGAAAGACCTTTGGTTAAAAGCCTCGGCATGCGCCGGGGCTTTTTTGTTTCAGCTGTCGGCCAACATAGCCAGTGCCTCGCCCTGGAGGCGATAGGTTGTCCATTCGCTTTGCGGGCGCGCGCCGAGGGCTTCGTAAAAGCCAATGGCTGGCGTGTTCCAGTCCAGCACATTCCACTCGAAACGACCGCAATCCTGGTCCATTGCCAGCTTGGCGAGATACTTGAGCAGCGCCTTGCCGGCGCCGCAACCGCGATGTTCAGGCAGCACAAACAGGTCTTCGAGAAACAGCCCAGGTTTGCCCAGCCAGGTCGAGTAGGTGAAGAAGTACACGGCAAAACCAATCGCCACATCATCACGTTCGCAGATCAGCGCCTGGGCCACCGAGTCGGCCTGCAGGACATGACGGCGAATATGGTCGAGCGAGGCAACAACCTCACGTTCGGCTTTTTCGTAACCTGCCAGTTGTTTGATAAAGTTCAGGATCAACTCGGCATCGTCGAGAGTTGCCGGGCGAATATTGATGGTCTTGTTCATGAGATCAAAGCGTTGACGTGGGCGAGGGCGCATTGGCCCAAAGCGTTGAGGTTGTAGCCACCTTCCAGGCTGGAGACCACGCCGTGCGCATTCGGGCACAGACGGACAATTTCGCGCGTGATCCAGGCGTAATCGTCAGCCTGCCAATTCAGGTTGGCTAGAGGGTCGTCGGCATGCGCGTCGAAACCGGCGGAGATCAACACCAGTTCCGGATCAAAGGCTTCCAGCGCGCTGAACCATTGTGTGACAGCGGCTTCACGAAAGGCGGTGCCATCACTCTCCGGCGCCAGCACGATATTGATTTCCGATCGGGTCGCCAGCGGAACTTGCGACAACGGATACAAAGGATACTGACAGGACGACAGCAGCAGGATGTTGTCTTGGTCACGCAGAATATCGGATGTGCCATTGCCGAAATGGACATCAAAGTCGATGACCGCAACACGACTCAATTGATATGTCGTGATGGCATGCAAAGCGCCGATGGCGATGCTGTCGAACAAGCAAAAGCCCATGGCTTTGTCGCGTTCCGCATGATGGCCGGGCGGCCGCACATTGCAGAACGCGCGGGTGTGCTGACCGCTCATCACCAGATCCACCGCGTGGACCACGGCGCCAGCGGCCCGTTTTGCGGCATCCAGGGAATGTCGATTGATTGCGGTGTCAGGGTCCAGGCGGATGAATTCACCGTCGCCTGGTTTAAGACTTAACAACTCGTCCACGTAATGCGAGTCGTGAGCAAGCTTCAGACTGGCGGTGGTGGCCAGCGGCGCTTCGACTGGGTGCAAAGCCGCTGCGATCCTCCCGTCGCTGTGCAGGGCGTGGTCAACGGCAGCAACGCGCGCGGGTTGCTCGGGGTGGCCGGGTGAGATTTCGTGGCGTGCGCAATCGGGATGGCTGAGATAGGCAATGGCAGTCATGCTCAAAGTGTACGAAGAATGTTGCCGATGCGCTCTGATACAGTGCGCCAGCGTTTAAAAAGCCCGACTCAGAGCGGGAGAGCATCGATAGTGAGCCCATGCGTAACGGTATTGCAGTCGTGCCCGGCTAATGAATGTGACGGCTGGTTGGCACGCTGCATGGAGAGCGTCCACTCGTGGGCAAAGCAGCGCGGTTACGCCTATCGGTGGCTCGATGATGCTCTATTTGGGCTGTTGCCCGAAGATTTGCAACCTGGCGGTCTGCTCACCCCGGTGATTGCCAGCGACATCGCGCGTTTACTGTGGATGCAGCAGATGCTCGCCGAGGGCGCGCACAGCGTGCTGTGGCTGGATGCCGATGTGTTGATCTTCAACCCGGAAGCATTTGTCCTGCCGGATACGTCTTACGCCGTGGGCCGCGAGGTGTGGGTGCAGCAAGGTGAGGGTCGCCGGTGGAGGGTGCATCGCAAAGTGCACAACGCGGCGCTCTATGCGGCGGACATGGGGGACGGTCACAACAGTTTTGTTGATTTCTACGCGGATACGGCGCAGCGTTTGGTGCGGGCGAATCGCCGGGGTATGCCGGCGCAGTTCGTCGGCCCGAAGTTGCTCACTGCGTTGCACAACACCGTCCAGTTCCCGGTGTTGGAAACCGCGGGCATGCTCAGTCCGCCCGTGGTTGCGGACGTGTTGGTTGGCGGTGGCGAAGCGCTAGAACGCATGCGCAGCAAATCTACCGCGTCGCTGTACGCGGCAAATCTGTGTCGTTCGAGTGTGGCCGGGCAGCAACTTGACGCGCGGCAGATGGATCAGCTCGTCAGCACATTGATCAGGCATCCCCAGCTGTTGGCCGTGGCATGAGTGCGTCGGAATGGATGGTGGTGGTGCTCGCCTGCCTTGCCGGGGCAGTGTCACCCGGGCCCAGTTTGGCGGTGGTGATGCGCCATGCGGTGGTGTCGCCTCAGGCGGGACTGACGAGTGCGTGGTCGCATGCCTTGGGTGTGGCGATCTACGCGAGTTGCGCCGTGTCCGGAGTGGCATTGATTTTTACACTGCACGCATGGATGGCTTTGCTTGTTTGGGGCCTTGCGGGCGTTTGGCTGACATATTTGGGGATGCTGAGCTGGCGTGAGCGCGCCACGGCGGTAGAGCTTACGCCGTCACATCGTGCGGCGGCCCGCGATGGTTTTGGCATGGCCTTGGGTAATCCCAAAGTGATGGTGTTTTTCCTGGCACTGTTCTCGGTTGCGGTGCCTCAAGATGTCAGCAATCTGGGCCGCGTTGTCGCGGTCCTCACTGCATTTGCCATCGATGGCCTTTGGTACTCCGTCGTCACTGGCGTATTCCAGGTGACGCGCATTCGCGAACCGTTGCGCCGCCATGCCAGCGTGCTCGCGCGACTCAGTGCGGGTGTATTGTGGCTGTTTGGTTTGGCTGCACTCGTGCGTGTCTGTGCGACGATCCGGGCGATGTAACGCCCATCGGCTTTATCATGGTTCGTCCAATCACTTGCGGAATTGTCCATGCCTCTTGATCTGTCCGGTTCCTCCTCTGCGGATATTCAGTTCATCGCGCGCGTCATTGACACGGAAGTTGTCTACGTTTTGGCTTCCGATGACGGTGTGGCCAGCTCGGTCTCGAGTCAGGATGATGAATCCACCGTGCTGATGTTTTGGTCGAATTCGGAAAAAGCTGGGCAGGTGAAGCGCAATGGTTTCGATGAGTTTCAGATTGAGGAAATCACGCTTTTCGATTTTCTCTATCGTTGGCTCCCTGGCATGGCGGAAGACGCGGTGCTGGTTGGTGTGAACTGGGACGATCAATTGGTTGGTACAGAGGGCGAAGCCCTGGAACTTGCCGATGCCATCGGTGAGGCTATGCCGCCGCAGTTGACCGCGACATACGAGCAGCAATTGGCAGACTTCGAAGACGAGAACTAGTTTTGGTCGCCGTTGATGGCTGCAATTGCGGCTAATTTTACGCGGTAGGCGGTAAAACTATCGGAAACGCTAGCTGTGCTGGGCCAAGTCGCATGGCATGCTCATTGGACGTCCCCTTGCGGTATTCAGGTGTATTTACTCGTGTGTGCGCCTCCGGCGCTCGACCATCCAATTACAGCGTGTCCGAGCGTTTCCGGCTGAGCCGTACAGATGGAATCCTGGACTTTTTTACTCGGCATGGCAGCGGTTTCGTTCGGTGCGGGTCTGTTGACATCCACCGTGTGGCGACGTGCACGCAATTGGCGTCGTTGCTGGCTGATTTTCGTGATGTGCGCGATGCCTGCGTTCGGGCTGGCCTCTGTTGTTGATTGGCATCCGTTGGCGGGTCTCAGCGATGTCTACGCGGTGGTATCCGTGGTAGCGGCACTGTTACTGGGCATGCAGCTTGGCGATCAAATCCTGGTTGGACGAGGCAACAGCCTGGCGCGCGAAGGTGAAGGGTAGTTCACACACCGGCTGAGCGCTGCGTATCATCGTCAGCATGACGTCCGAGCTCGACTATCTGGAAATGAACCGGCGGGCCTGGGATCAGCGCGCTGAGGCACATTTCGTGTCCAAGTTCTACGATGTCGAAGGCTTTCTGGCTGGGCAATCCTCCCTGCGGGAAATCGAGCTCGCTGAACTCACCGAGGTGGCCGGTCAACGCATGCTGCATCTGCAATGCCATTTTGGCTTGGACACCTTGTCCTGGACGCGTCTGGGGGCCATAGCCACTGGCGTTGATCTGTCGCCGGTGGCGATTGAAAAAGCCAAGCTGTTGGCCGCACGCAGTGATCTGCCGGCTCAGTTTGTCTGCAGTGACGTCTACAGTTTCAAGCGTCAGGATCGTGAACCCTTCGACATCGTGTTTAGCTCGTATGGTGCGCTTTGCTGGTTGCCCGATTTGCGTCGGTGGGCCGATATTGTGGCCAGCAATCTGGCTCCCGGCGGTCGGTTTTATATCGTGGAATTTCATCCGATCTATGATCTTCTGGCCGGTTACTCGTATTTCACGCGGGAACAGCCGGATGTTGATGAGGAAGGAACCTACACGGAGAATGGGGCCGATGTAGTGACCCGGCTTGCGACCTGGGCTCATCCCGTGTCCAGCGTCATCAATGCGTTGCTTGCCGCGGGTATCGATATTGAGCGTGTCAGTGAGTTTGAATTCAGTCCCTACAACTGTTTTCCCGACATGATCGAACGTGCACCTGGGCGCTTTTATCTGGGTCATCGTGGGCACGATGTTCCCTTGGTGTACAGCATCACCGGGCGCAAACGCTAAGAGAAGAATGCAACAGAATGATTTCAAGGCCGGATTCATGCGTACATGGAGTGCGGTGTCTTCGGCGTATTCGTGAGTATGAGGTTTTGAACAAATTGCACATCAGGCCGTACCAGGAACAGGACCAAGATGCGGTGATCGCGCTATGGCAACGCTGTGGTCTGACCAAACCCTGGAATGATCCGCAGCGAGACATCGCCCGGAAGCTGACCGTGCAACCCGAGCTTTTCGTGGTGGCTGAGCGAGACGCACGTTTGGTCGGCGTGGTTATGGCGGGATTTGACGGGCACCGCGGCTGGGTGAATTACCTCGCGGTTGAGCCCGATCAGCGCGGACGGGGCATAGGTCGCGCACTCATGACGCACTGTGAGCAAGCGCTAAAGCAAATGGGATGTCCCAAGCTCAACCTCCAGGTGCGCGAGAGCAACACGGACGTGCTGGCGTTTTATCGCGCCCTTGGCTATGACGTCGACTCGGTGGTGAGCCTGGGTAAACGTTTGATCGCAGACAACTGATCAGGGCATTGTCATGTCGGTGGTGCCATGATGTTGGCGTGCATGAGGTGATTGGTGGATCGAATGTCGTTCAAATCGAAAATCTGCAGTGTGCTGTTGAGCATGTTTCTCAGCCTTGCTGCGCACGCCGAATCTGTGTGGCTGGATGTCAGAACACCTGAGGAAAAGACGGAAAATGGCATCGCCAGTGATCGCCTGGTGCCGCACACCGAGGTTGTTGCGCGGGTGCAGGGCTTTATCGACGACAAAGACACAGAAATCGTGCTGTATTGCCGCAGTGGTCGTCGTGCGGGCATCGCCAAATCGTTGCTGGAACAGGCGGGTTATCGCAATGTCCGCAATGCGGGCAGTGTGGAAAATGCACGCCGGGAGCGTGGGCTTGATTCCGCCTCCTGTTGCTGAGGGAAGACGAATGACTCGGTGCTCGAATCGAAACGTTCGGATCTCAATGTCAGTTTGTTGTGGCGATAAAACACGGTGCATGTGACAGCGACCACCAACGCCTTCACTTTGCGTCAAGCAGGACCTGACGACACGCCCGCGCTGCTCGACGTATTTCAACGATCCGTGCATGAGGTCTCCGCCTCGCATTACACACAGGCGCAGCGCAACGCGTGGGCTCCATTGCAGCCGGATCTTGACCGCTGGCAGAGTCGTTTCGTCGAATTGACCACGGTGCTGGCCGAACGCGAAGGCAAGGTCGCGGGCTTTGTCGGCTATCGTCTCGATGGCTATATCGACATGCTGTTCAGCGCGCCGGGTTTTACGCGAAAAGGCGTAGCGAGCCAGTTGTTTTCAGCAGCGCTGAGCGGTCTGAAGGCGCGGGGTGTGCGGGAACTGACCACCCACGCCAGCCTGCTGGCGCAGCCGTTTTTTCTGCGCCACGGTTTTGAATGTGTGAAACATGAGGTGGTTGAACGCAACGGTGAAACGCTACAACGGGCCTTGATGCGACGCGTGTTGTGATCCGGCATATGGCGTTTTGTCATACGCCTGTCACTTAGGTCACGCTGTAATCCGCTGTCATTGGCGCATAATGGCCGAAACCCAGGTGCACCATCATGATGCAAACGACACCCGCGCACGCGCTGCTGGATGAGCTTTTGGAACCCTGGCGATCACTGATTGCCGAGGATTACGACGGCTATCGAAACCATTGCCAGCGCATGCTCAGCTTTTGTTTTGCCTTACGGGCTTGTTCCGAGGAGGAGCAAACCAAAGTGGCGATCGCGGCGTGTTTTCACGATATCGGTCTTTGGACCGAGAATACTTTGGACTATCTCGAGCCGTCGGTTGTCCCCGCCTTGCAGTGTCTTGACGAGCGTGGATTGGGAGCATGGTCGGATGACATTCGCCTGATGATCACAGAGCATCACCGCCTGCGCGCGGTGCGCGATTCGCGCTATCCGCTGGTGGAGGCTTTTCGACAGGCAGATTTGGTCGATTTTTCGCTGGGCCTTGTCAAATGCGGGTTGTCACCGTCACAGGTTCGGGAAGTGCAGCAGCAGTTTCCCAATGCCGGTTTTCACAAGGGTTTGCTGCATAAGGCTGGGGCTTGGTTTGTGCGCCATCCTTTCAATCCCGCGCCCATGATGAAATGGTAAGTGTTGGATGGCGGCGAGAGCCTACGTTGCTGACGCCTCAGCGTGATCTCCTGTTCACCTCTCATGTGGCCGATGTCATCACAACCACACCGGTGAGATAGAGAACGCCGGCAAGAGTCACGACGGCCGTCGCCAGCCCGATCAATAGCAAACAGCCCGGGTTGCACCCAGAGCGGACTTGCTGCAAAACCTTGTCTTTTGAGCCATTCGCCAACAAAAACCAGCCGCCATCGGCCGGGCGGGTCAGCATATTGGTGCCGTCGCTTGTGGTGTCCGGACGCAGCGTTTGTAAATCGCCCATCGCAAACACCAGCGCACCCGGCAGGATGAAGGTTTCTTTGTAAGTGTAGCGACCTGATGTGTTGCTCGAACTCGAGTGATCACCCGGCTCACGGACGTGGCTGTCCTGCCATTGGCGTGTTTCTGCAAACCACACTTCTGCGTCGCTGGGATCGACAACACACTCTCCCGTGTCGTCATAAAGCAGGAACAGTTCGCGGCTCTGGTCGGTGGCAACAATGCGCTCTCGTGTGTTGCGATTGCTGTCCCGTGTGGTTTCGCTGATGGTGTACTCCCACCACACGCAAGGGTTGCCACTGAAGGGTGTGCGTATCGAACTGCCTGGCAGGTTGTCGACTCGTCCGTCGATCGCGACAGCACCTTGTGCGGCCGATCGAAGCTTGGACACGGCGCGGCCTTCAAGCTGACGTCGACGCTTGATCCCCAGATACCAAGTCACAATAAAAATCAGCGAGGTGCTGCCAAAAATCAGCAGCCAAATGCCTGCGGAAAAATAGTCTGGTGTCTGCACGCGTTTGTGTCCTTGCTGACCGCGACAGCATCGCATTCTGGGAAGGGAACAGAGGCACGTCCAGTGTTGAGGTTTGAGTTGATCCCTCAACTGGTCGTAACCTGAGGCGGTTTCCCAGTGAGCCCCGCCATGTCTGACCTTCGAGATCCACGTGTGCTGTTTGCCGCAGAGCGCACCTTGATGGCGTGGAATCGCACCAGTTTGGCCTTGATTGCGTTTGGATTTTTGGTCGAGCGGGCCGGGCTGCTGATGAGCGTGCTGCAACCCGAGCGCGCGCATACGGTTTCGATGCTTGCGACCTTCTGGTTGGGACTGGCATTTATCGCCCTTGGCGCCATCGCTGCGCTGTACTCGTGCAAGCAATACGCGAGCGTGCTGAAAACCCTGCAAGCTGAGGAGTTTCCCGCGGGCTACAGTCCAAGGTGGGGAATGGTGATCAACGTGGTGGTGGCGATTCTCGGCGTCATGCTGATGAGCACCTTGTACTTCGTCCGTGGATAGCAGCGTCACAATGCGACTGCGACGGGTTGTTGCCGGCGTTGTTGGGTTGGTGCTGGTGGGATGTACCACCACACCGCAGCCGCAAACCCGGACCTTGGCCTCCGCGGATATGTCGATGCCGTCGTGGCATTCCTGTCGTGTGCAGTGGACCTGGGAGCAAGATCAACCGCCACCGTGGGCACCGGATGGACTATTGGCTGTGGCGGTGTTTGCGCCGGCGATGGAATCCGTTGGTGACAACCTGGAGATCTGGCGTTTTCACCGTCGTGCAGGTCGTGATGGTGCGGGGCGCCGATTCAGTTTCATTTTTCGCAGCAACGAGCCGGCCTATCAGCAGATCCGAGAGCAGGTGTTGACCCATCCATTGATCGTGCGTTTGCAACAGCAGGGGGTGATGCAAACGGCCAGTTGTCGCGATGTCAGCTATTGGTCCGGGCCGGAGCTGGCGGCCACCAGTGATCCTGCGTGGTCACCCGCTATGCAAGAGGTCTGGCCGCACTACATTCATGGTGTCAGCCGGATGTGGTTGGAGTTGATGAAAATGCACATCGGGCCTGTCGATGCCGAGCGGTCGTTGGATGAGTTGTTGCAGGCCAGTGCGGCTGCGCACGAGACGATCAGCCTGGTGTGGCAGGGCGAGGGGCGTCACGCCTTACTCCATCATTTGAGCGGTGTTTTCGCCTATCAGCCCGTGTTAATCCGTTATTGATGCGTCGCAAACAAAAAACCCGGCAGTGAGCCGGGTTTTTGAACAGCGCTGCCTTCAGTACTGATAGAAGCCCCGCCCAGTTTTACGCCCATAGTGGCCAGCGGCCACCAATTCCCGCAGCAACGGGGCTGGACGATATTTGGGGTCACCGAATTCGGCAACAAACACGTCCATGATCGCCAGCAGCGTATCCAAACCAACCAGATCGGCCAAAGCCAGAGGACCGATCGGTTGATTGCAACCCAGCTTCATACCGGCGTCGATATCCTCGGCCGTGGCGATGCCGTCCTGCAGCGCAAAGATCGCTTCGTTGATCATCGGGCAGAGAATGCGGTTGACGGCGAAGCCTGGCGCATTCTTGACCGAGATCGGTGATTTGCCGATGTTGCTGGCAAAAGCTTTGACGATGTCGTGGGTGTCCTGACTGGTTTGCAGACCACTGATCACTTCAACCAGAGCCATGACTGGCACGGGGTTAAAGAAGTGCATGCCGACAAAGCGATCAGGCCGGCTGGTCGCGGCACCCAACTCCGTGATCGACAGCGACGAGGTGTTGGTCGCAATGATTGAGGCTTCTGGCAGAATCTCGTCGAGCTGCTTGAGAATTTTGACCTTGATGTCGCGGTTCTCGGTCGCCGCTTCAATCACCAGATCGGCTGCGTCGAGGTCGGCATAGGCCGTGGTGGTTTGAATGCGTCCAAGCGCGGCATCGCGATCTTGTGGCGACAGCTTTTGCTTGTCCACCAGCTTGTCGAGACTTTTGCTCAGCGTGGCCATGCCGCGCTCCAAAGCCGCGTCGGCGATATCGACCATGATGACCTTGAATCCGGCAAGTGCCGTGACCTGCGCGATGCCGTTGCCCATGAGGCCGGCACCCACCACGCCGATGGTTTTCAGCTCCAGCATAATCAGACCTTCTCAAACACCGCGGCGATGCCTTGACCGCCACCGATGCACATGGTGACCAGCGCGTAACGGCCCCCGATGCGCTCCAGCTCGTAGAGTGCTTTGGTGGTAATGATCGCGCCGGTGGCGCCAACCGGGTGACCCAGCGAGATGCCGGAGCCGTTCGGATTGACTTTGTCCGGGTCAAAGCCCAGCTCCTTGGCCACAGCGCACGCCTGGGCCGCAAAAGCTTCGTTGGACTCGATCACATCCATGTCTGCGACGGACAAGCCCAGCTTGTCCAACACTTTGCGCGAGGCCGGTACCGGACCAATGCCCATATAGGCCGGATCAACGCCAGCGTGGGCATAACCGAGCATTTTTGCCAATGGTTTTTTACCCAGCTTTTGCGCGGCGCTGGCGGTGGCCAGAACAATCGCTGCGGCACCGTCATTGATGCCGGATGCGTTGCCAGCAGTGACCACGCCATCCTTCTTGAACACCGTGCGCATGCCGGCCAGAACTTCAGGCGTGGTGTCGCCACGCACGTGCTCGTCGGTGTCGAATACGGTGACGCCTTTACGGGTTTTGATTTCGACAGGAACAATCTGCGATTTGAAGCGGCCTTCTTCAATGGCACGGGCAGCGCGGCGCTGGCTTTCGGCCGCCAGCTCATCCTGCTGTTCACGGCTGATACCGTACTTTTCGGCGACGTTTTCCGCAGTGATACCCATATGCACATTCTGGAACGGGTCGTGCAGCGCGCCGGTCATGAAGTCGAGAATCTGACCATCGCCCATACGCGCACCCCAGCGCCCGCTGGGCAGCATGTATGCACCTTGGCTCATGGCTTCTGCACCAGCGCCAATGGCCACTTCGGCATCGCCAAGCATCAAGGATTGAGCGGCCGAAACAATCGCCTGCAAGCCTGAGCCGCACAGACGGTTGACGTTGAATGCCGGGCATTCTTGCGGCAGGCCCGCCTGAATGGCGGCAACGCGTGAGAGGTAAGCATCGCGCGGAACGGTGGGAATAACCGTTCCCATGGCGAGATGACCAAACTGGTCGGTGGCAACGCCTGAGCGTTCAATCGCAGCTTTGACGGCGGTGGTCGCCAGATCAGCCAGTGGCACGGACTTCAGCGAACCGCCAAAGGTGCCAATTGCGGTGCGCGCAGCGCTCAGGACAACGACTTCATTGTTTGACATGCAAAGTTCTCACGGTTGTTGGGGCGACTGCAGTGTGCGATCTGTGAGCACTACGCGGGCGTTTGTGCCCGATACGCGGTCAAGAGATTCACTCCAGCGGGCGATAGCCCTTTGGCCCCCGGGTGGTATCCGGGTCAGGCGAGGTTCGACCTCGACCGATCGGTTAATTTTAACCGGTTTGCGCGACTTTCGCAGCGGGGCCCTTGGCCAGCATTTGGCGCAGCATCGGCAGCCGATCATTGCCCCAGCAAACAAACTCGCCAAGACGAAAGGTCGGCACACCCCATGCGCCGGCGGCAAGCAGCGCCTGCCGATTGTTTTCGGCGTAGTCCAGCGTGCTCGCATCTAACAGGTTGCGTTGCGCCGCTTGCCAATCCATTCCGCTGCGTTCGCAGACCTCACGCAGCCCATCGTCAGTCGCCACATCAATGGCTTCGCTCCAAATGGCTTTCGCCGCTTGAAAGCAAAATTCGAGTTGTTGTTCGGTGCCTTGCGCCAGCGGAAAGACTTGCAGGCAACGCTGCGCACCGGCACCGATGGGATCAGCAATATGCCCGAATGGAATATTGAGGCGCTGGGCTTCGCGATACACATCGCGGACGATGTAAAACCCTTTGGCGCGCGGGATCTTCATGCCACGCATGGCCATCGGCAGCACCGGGCGCATGGTCAGCGTAGTCGGCCACTCACGATACTTTTCACGCACTTGGTGGGCGGTAAGGTAGGAGTAGGGGCTGCGGAAGCTAAAAAAGAATTCAAGCGGCGCGTCAGCGCGTTCGGTGGGGAGCACATAACGCGCGGTGTCGATAGTCAGCAGTGGGTCGTTGTCATTGATCGCGGCGCGCTCTCGCAGTGCCGCTTCCAGAAAATTCATCCGATCCAGTGCCCAGAACCAGTCGCCCTGGTACTGCCACATAGCGGGAAGATAGTGCCCCAGTCGGGCGCGGCGCTGATGATGGCGACGCATGATCTCATCGGCCTCGTCGGCAGGTGCGTCCTCGATCGCTTCACCGACAAACAAGCGGGCTGAGACCGCGGCTTCCTGCGCCAGCCAAGTGTCGAGGTTCTCGCCAACGCGGCTCAGCAAGCGCCCTGCGCGCAGTCGGTTGTCGGCATCAGGGATCTGCGCGGTGGTCGACCACGTCAGGCCGCAGGCGGAGGCGATGCGGGATGCATCAAGCAGGGCCATGGCGCGTTGGCGTTGTTCCTCCGGGTAGGTTTCAGCCGCGGGTGGCGAGACGACGCACACGCGCACAGGCGCATTGAGGCGCTCATGATGGGCGCGTAGCCATTGGGCACACAAATGCGAATGCGGGTCGCCGGCTTCGTAATACAGTTCCAGGGCGGGCGCGCGCCCACCCAAGGTATCAAGCCCAAAGCGCGTGGCTTTCCAACGATTTATCGGACCACGACTGGCCGCGACGCGGTCAGTGACCAGCGTTTTGATGGTGGATCGTAGGTTCATCTGTTTCGCCCCGGGATTCAGTGCCCGAATATGGCCAGCGCCAACACCTTTCGCAAGTTCAATAGATTGGAAAGATAGTTACGCTCTGTAAATAAACATGATTTCCGGTGTTCTGCACTTGGCTGGGCCGCGCAACAGCGCAGTTTGGCGCTAAACTTCCGAGCATGACCGTTCTGATCCTGACCCCGCTTGAATAAGCAAACACTGGAGAGCATGGGCTTCGCCGCATCCTGGGCGTCCGTCGTGGCGGAAAACCCCGGAAGCGTACCGGCGCGGGTCGCCCGCATTGATCGTTCACGCGCCGCGTTGTGGACGGACGATCAGGAGATCGAACTGGATCTGGCGCTGTATCCGGATAAGCACGATCTCGCCGTTGGGGACTGGCTGCTGTTGGACGTGAGCGAGAGTTTGCCCTTGCCGCTGCAACGCTTGCCACGGCATGGCTGCATACAACGTCGCGCCGCTGGCGAACGTGCTGATCAGCAGCTGATCGCGGCCAATCTGGATACCTTGTTCATCGTTAGTTCCTGCAATACGGATTTCAGTCTGGAGCGATTGGAGCGCTATCTGGCCGTGGCCCTGGATGCGCAGGTCGAACCGGTCATCGTGCTGACCAAAGCGGATCAGTGCGATGCACCCCAGGACTATGCGGCTGAGGCGGCTGGATTGCGCCCGGGGTTGTGTGTGGAAACCGTCAACGCCAAAGAGCCCGCCTCGGTTGAGCCGCTCAATCGCTGGTGTGGTCCCGGTCAGACGGTGGCGCTGGTTGGCTCTTCAGGGGTCGGCAAGTCGACTCTGATCAATGCCTTGTGTGATGCCGAGCAAGACACCCAACTCGCGCGCGACGGCGATGACAAAGGGCGCCACACCACCACGGCGCGCTCGCTGCACTGGCTACGTGCGGGCGGTTTGATCATCGACACCCCGGGCATGCGTGAGCTGCAATTGCCTGGCTGTGCTGATGGTTTGGAAGCCTTGTTTGCCGATGTCACCCAGCATTTGGGCCGTTGCCGGTTCAATGATTGTGCTCACCAAGGTGAGCCGGGCTGTGCCATTGCCGCGGCCATCGCGTCGGGCGAGCTGGATGCGCGGCGCTGGGCCAGCTATGAAAAGCTCCAACGCGAGCAGGCGCAAAACGCACGCAGCATCGCCGAGCGCAGCGCGCAAGACAAAACCCTGACGCGCAGCTACAAGCGTTATCAACGCGAGGCGCGGGGGATCAAAGGGCGGCGTTAAACCTTTTGCGCGGCCAAGGCTTCGCAGCGGGCTTTGAGGGCGGCCGCATGACGTTCAAAACCATCCTGCACCTGTTTGATCGGGGTGGCCCACGACAGCCACCCGGTCAGAGTTTCATCGGTGTGGTAGTAGGTGAGGGCATCACCGCGTTCTTCCAACAACTGCGGCCTTTGGCCGCGCACCAGATTCCAGTTGTGCAGGGCGCCGGTGAACATGTACTGCAAGGCAGCACGGCGGGCGCCAGGCTCTCCCGCGGGTGGTTCCAGCCGCGTGATGCGCTCGATTTCCTGACGTTGCCAGCCGTTGGAAAAATGAATGTGCAAGGTCAGATCGCTGCTCATACGAATGGGATTGTCGGCGCATTCGATGTGCTCAACGAACGGATTCCACTGACGATAATTGTCGATATCGGTCATCACGTTCCAGACCAGCTCAATCGGCGCCTGAATCAGAATGTCGGCCTGTGCGGAGGGCATCGCGGTTGTCTTCCTTGCTGTTGTCCGGGCTTAGTGCGCGTCGACCATGCCTTGCATGCGACTCCACACCTCGTCACCAAGCTGTGAATCCAGCGCTTGCTCGGCGGCGTCTTTCTTGACCATCAGGTGCAGATAGATCCCGCTCTGACCTTCGACGTCGGGGGAGCTGGACAGATAGATCGCCGGTCGCGCGGCCTTTTCCGGGCTGGCGAACATCATGCCCATGACGACCTTCAGCAGCGGCTTGAAGAGGCTGGGGGCCTCACGCGCGATATTGGAGTTGATCGGGCCGGGGCACAGCGCATGCACCGACACATCAACGCCGTCAGCGCCTTGCAAGCGACGTGACAACGCCATCGCATAATTGGTCATGACCAGCTTGCTGTGGCCGTACTGGGCAATACTGCCCATGGCGCTGTATTCGACAGGGTCACCGAGTTTGTCGAGTTCGATCGGGGTGCCGGAGCGATGCGTTTCGGACGACACGAACACGATGCGTGGCGTTTTGCCGCTGACCGCATTGGGAGTATCGGCAAAGCTTGCGTTGGGAATCGTCCCATCCGTGAGTAAACGCTGAACGAACACCCGATTGCCCAGAGCGTGGACCCCGAACATCATCTCGAAGCCCTGCTTGGTTTTGAGGGGTTTCTGTGGCACCAGGCCAGCATTGAGCACAACGCGGTCCAGCGTCACACCGCGTTGTTTCAGTTCGTCACAGGTGCTGCGGATCGCGTTGATGTCGGCAAGGTCCAGCTTGATCATCTCGACCTTGTCGCTGCCGCTGGCGCGTTTGACCTCTTCGCCGGCTTCGGGGATGCCGCTGCGGCAGGCCATGATCACGTGGCCCCCGCGCTTGGCAAAGTCAATGGCAATGGCTTTGCCAAGGCCCGAGTTGGCGCCGGTGACCAGACAGGTCAATCCGTCGAGGCGGTCGCTGTCACGAATCTCACCGATGGGTTCTTTGTGACGGAACAGATCGGCGATGCCATTCAAGGTGGCCATCACCGGATTGCCATAACTGCCGGTTTTCTTGTCGCTCATGGTGTGTCTCACTCGTGCGGAATTTGGAAGCGTTCGCGGTAGCTGGCGTAGCAGCTTTCGACTTCATCGCGGCTGAGCCCGAACTCTTCCAGGGTGTAGCTGTGCTTGCCGTGGCGGTTTTGCTTGTTGACCTGGCGCGAGGCCTCCATGGCCTGGCGTGCGGCGTCGCTCAGTTCAATGCCAGCAAAGGCGTAAATGCGTTCAACCTGCGCAATAGGGTCTTTCATCAGATCGTAGTACGACACGTCGAGAAAGGCGTCAGGGTGGCTTTGTCGCACTTGCCAGGCCGATTCAACCATGGCGCCGTTGAGATTCAGCCACAGGCGTGCGACCGCTGGTGCATCAACCTGATCGGAAAACACTCCAAAACCATGTGCCAGCATGCTGGAGAACGACGCGGTGGTGCGTTGCGGATCGCGGTGGGTCTGGATGATGCGCGCGCTGGGGAAGACGTTGAGGAGCACATCCAAATTCTCCAGGTGAGCCGGCGTTTTGAGCACCCAGCGTTGCCCCGGGCGCTGCCATTGCAGAACCTGCAGCAGGACCTTGAGATACGCATAGGCGGCGGTCATATCCTGGTCTTCGATCCAGCGACAATAGCCGGGCAGCCACAGGGTGGCGGGCGGCACTTGGCTGAGGAAGCTGTACTCCATCAGCAGCACATCTTCCTCCGGCGCGGTGGCCTCGACCGGATGAATGGAGAAGAACTCCGGGGCCAGATACTTGAGCCCTTTTTCCGCCATGCGCGCTTGTTTGATGCGCCATACCGGCTTGCCGGGTTGTTCCTTGGGGTGCGGCATCGGATTGATCGCTTCCCACGAGGCCAGCGAGCGCGTGTCCGGATCGGCGGACAGCAGGCGATGCAGCATGGTGGTGCCGGTGCGCTGCAGGCCGGCGATGACCAGCGGTGGCTCGATCGGTAGTTCGAGGATCTCCGGATGCTGGCTGATCAAGTCCTGTACGCGCAGGCGGGTGCACAGGATGTCGACGATGCGTTTGCGAAAGACCCAGCGCCCGAAAGGATGCATGTTCGCTTCGTGAATGGCCGAGCTGCATAACTGCTCCAACGCGGGGCGGAAATCCTCGGCGCCAAAATCGACCAGACCGGTGCGCTTGCGGGCGGTCGCGATGAGATTGTCAGGCGTCAGGTTGGCGCGCCATCCCAGGGCGCGACCCATGCCGTTGAGCAGGGCGATCGCAGTCGGGCGGTAAGGGTGGAAGGGTTTGCTCATTGTGCGTTTTTCAAGTCAGTCAGTTTGACCACCTTGCAGCGGGGCTGAGGGTGGTGTTCGGCGCGTATCCAGCGAAAGGTCATGCCGCCGCAGTCGTGTCCCACGGTGTTGATCCAGTTGGGTAGTCCCGGGTCCTGGTGGGCGACAACAATGCGCACACTGCCGTCGTCGTTGTAGACCGCGGTGTGCTTGTTCACGTGAATGGTGAAATAGCGATAATCCAGCGATTCAAACCAGTGATTGTCGAGTTGGAAGTTCCAGCTTTCGCAGGCCGGTGGCTCCGCTTCAATCACCAGGGCTTCATCAGGCGCCAACTTCCAGTAGCTGTGGTAATAGATGATGTTGGGATCGCCGCCGGCCTTGGTTGAGCGCTCAGGATCAAACATCGGCAACTCATTGGTGTGCTTTTGGAAATCCTTGGCCCATTTGGCGAATAACATGGACGCGCCAGCAACCAGAGTGCTGGCCATGTTGAGGCCGTGGTCGACGGATTGTGCGGTCACCGGGCTGGGAATACCGTCGCCATTGATGCGCTCAATCACCAATTCGGCGGGGATTTCGCTGCTCCGATCCTTGAACGTCTGGCGCACGATCACCATGGTCGAATGCGCCTCCATCGGCAGCCAGTTGCCGGCTTGTGGAGTCGCGCTGATGATCAGCTCGAAACTGCCGTCCTCAGCGATCTCCAGATCATCAGCCTCAACGTAACCGGTGGTGGGCATTTCGCCGCCCTGGCCGTAGTGGCCTTTCTGACTGCCGAAACCGAGGTAATGCACACTGCCGCGCATGCCTCGAATACGGTAATCGAAGGCTCCGCTGATCTGGGCGTTCATGTAATTGTTGTCAGGATTGTCCGAGCCCATCTTGACCGTCTCATGGGCCAGACGGCGCAACACCGGGGCGCGAGGATCAGCGTATTCCATGAACGCTTCCAGGCCAGCGCGGGTCAGACGGCTCAAGTAGCGGTATCCTTCCGCTTGATTGAACGCGTCCATTGGCGCGCCAGGGAAGACCATGGCGCTGCCCGCGGCTTTGAGGGTGTCGCAGAACTCTTCCCAAGCCTGACCGGAGACGATGCGTTGAGCCGCCACGTCCTGCTCGGTTTTGCCGCGCAGTCGCAGCATCAACAGCCGCAGTTTTTTGAATCCCTGCAAACACTTAACGAGAAAAGCTTTGATGGCTATCCCCCCTTTGGATACCATGCGAAGGAAATAACGTACGCCATACGGAAATAATGTCAAGCTCCGAAAAGACCACCCAGCCAGCCGTGCCGCGCAAGCGCGGGCGTCCCGCTCAACTGTCGCGTGAACAGATCGTTGAAGCCGCGCTCAAACTGCTGCGCGCGGCGCCGGACAAGGCGCTGACCATGCAAGCCTTGGCGCGCGAATTGAACGCCGCACCGATGTCCTTGTATACCCACATCCGCAACCGCGAGGACTTGATGAAGGCGATTGCGAATGATGTGCTCAGCCATGTTGAGGTGGAGCTCAGCGATGATTGGCGACAAACCGTTGCCAACTGGGCGAGGGCGCTAAGGACGCAGTTTCTTCAGTATCCGTTTGTTGCCGCGTTGCTGCAGGACGGTATCGCCACACCGGCAGCTTGGCTGACCGTGTCCAATCCGTTGCTCCAAGCGCTCAAGCAAGCCGGCTTCACCGGTGAAGCATTGGCCGATACACAGCGCTGGATCAGTCGTGTGGTGACCGGCAGCGTGCTAATGGAACTGGTCCTGCCCAAAGTGGTGCCGGAAGAGCTGATCGGCGTGCGCAAAGCGCTGGACGCCTTGCCCACAGAAAGCCAGGCAACTTGGCTCGAGATTCTGCCCGCGCTTGGTCAGCGCACCGATGAGGATGTGTTCGAGTTCACCTTGGCGCGGACCCTGGATGCGCTCGAGAGCATGCGTCGGGCCTGATCAGATCAAGCCGGGTATCAATGCTTTACGTTGCGGAGGGTAGTCGGGAAAGGTTTGCTTGTACCAACGATGATGGGACAGCGCACGCGGCCCCAGATTGGCGATGGTAAACAGGGCGAAAATCAAGCCAGCGCCGGTCCACACCATCAAGGCCCAACCGCACCAGAGCAGGATTTCCCCGCTGTAATTGGCACTGGAGACCCAGCGAAACAGGCCGCCCTGGGGGATTTTGTAGCCATCACTGCCATCATCGCGCAGGTGAATGAGGATGGAATCCGCCTGGAAATTGATCCACCAGCCGATCAAAGCCACGCCCAGCCCGGCCGCAAATCGTGGATCGGCAAACCAGCTGTTGATCAGATGTGGCGCGTGGATCACCGCATACGCATTCACGAAGCCGTTTAACGCGTTGAAGACGAACCCGAAGATCACGCCGCTCAGCGGAAAGCGCTTGCCCGCCTTGTGGGTGCGCAGCGGATAGATGATGGCGCGGTAGATGTAGTGGCTCTGCCACAAGGCATACAGCAGCACCTGCATCTGTGAGGGCTGCTCAGCCAGCCACCAGAAGGTCAGGGTGAAGGCCCACACCTGCGGGAATTCAAAGATCATCCAGGCAGGCAATGCAGGCATCGTGAAGCGTTGGCTCGCTGGCATATGGCGGCCGTAGGGATTGGTGATCCAGAAGCCGGACAAAAACGTCACCACTGCCAATCCGCTCAGGAAGATCAGCACGCCATCGTAGAAGCCCTGCATATCAGTGGGCGCTAAAGACTGGGACACCCAACTTGCGCAGCGCATGCCAAGTCCACAAGCCGCCGAGAAAATCGCCCGCTGTCAGCGCGATATAGATGGGCCGCATATCGAACATCAGCACCAGTGCAACGAACACCAAGGGGATGGTCAGGCGCGCCTGCGCGCTGAAACGGCAGAACACCTCGACCTGGGCATTGCCCAATCGCCAGTAGTAATAGGCAACGATGGTGGTGACCACGCCGAGCATGCGAATCCAGTCCAGGCCTTCCACTGGAAATCCGAAAATCTGCAGCGGCAGCTGCGGTGCAAACATCATGGTGAGACCAGCACTGGCCGGGTATAAGGCAAACCAGCGGATGGTGTTGCAAGCAGGATTCATGGTGTCTCCCCAGTATTTTGTTATGGCAAGACGGTAATCTGAGCGTGGCGATCAAAACTCGTCCGAATGGCGGGGACGCGCCCCCTGCAAACATTTGCTTGAGGGTGGGCGGAGCGCTAACTTGATTCGCAAATGGTGACGAACAGCGGGTAAGAGTGGTCGCAAACGAAATGCTGGCGATGTCCACGCGCGGACGTGGTTTTGTTGAAATCACTGACCGTTTGAGTGCGTGGTTGCAACAACAGGCGGTAAAGGACGGGTTGCTGAACGTTTTCATTCGACACACCAGCGCGTCTCTGATCGTATGTGAGAGTGCGGACCCCGATGTGCTCGTCGACATGGCGCGCTACATGGAGGATCTGGTTCCGGATGGTGATCCGCGGTTCGTTCATCGTGCCGAAGGGCCGGATGACATGGCGGCACACGTGCGCAGCGTGCTGACCACCACCAGCCTCAATCTTCCGGTTCGGCAGGGCCGGCTGGCGCTCGGAACCTGGCAGGGCGTGTTTGTGTGGGAGCACCGCCACGCGGCGCATCATCGCGAGTTGATGCTGACTCTGCTGGGTTGAGTGCAACGCGCGCTATACTTGGCACATGCGAATGCGTATCTCTGCCTTGATTCTGCTTGTGATGGCCTTGCTGGCTCAGGCTAGCGTGCCACTGTTGCACGCGCAGAATTGGGCGCGGATGCAGAATGACAGTGGCCTTGGTGGCTTGGCTTACGCGTTTTGCGGCACGGTGTCCCCGGCTTTATTGGCCAAAATGAAGAGCGTTGCGCCGCCATCCTTGTATCAACAACTCGCGCAACCGCAGGCGCAGCAGGACTGCAAACTGTGTCTGATCATTGGCGCCTTGGGCGCCATGTTGGGTGCGCTCGCACTCGTGCTTTTGCTCCATGTTCAGCTTGCCGGTCGCGTCACCGTGTGGCGCCCCCGTGCCGCATTTATTGCAGGTCTGCGTGGTTTTCAGGCACGCGCCCCTCCTCGATTGTCCTTGATTTGAATTGAAGCGTGATCGGCCTCGGCCGGTCGCGATGCTTTTGCCGTACATCAGGTGCGGCGTTTATCAAGGATTCGATATGAAACCCGTGGTTATGAGCCTGTTAGGCGGGCTTACACTGGCTGCTGCGAGTGGTTCGGCGTTGGCGTGTTCAACCTGCAAATGCGGCGATCCGACCATCACACTGTTGGGCTCGGAAAAAGCGTTTTCGGGTCGCTTCCGGTTCGGTTTGGATGCGATCTGGCGTTCAGAGGTCCAGGGGGCAGACAGCAACCCATTGCAGATCACCACCGATGAAGCCCGGCTTGTGCTTGGGCTGGCGTACAGCGCCAATGAGCGGCTGAGCGTTGCCTTGCAAATGCCTTATGTGGAAAAGACCATCAGCCGACGCAATTTTGCCCGGCAGGAAGGCAGCGGTTGGGGCGATGCCGAGGTGAGCCTGCGTTATCGCTTATGGAAATCCGGCCCTATGAGTGGTCGGCATCTGGCTGGAGTGCAGACGGGCGTGCGCGCGCCCACAGGCGAAACCGTGCGGGATGCACAGGGTCGTGTGTTAGAGATTGATGCGCAGCCGGATGCTGGTGCCTGGGCAGGCAAGCTGGGCGGTTGGTATGCCTACCATCGCTTTCCATGGTTTGCCACGCTCTCGGCCAAGTACTACCTGTTCGGGGATGGTGAACAAGGCTTTGAACCTGCCGACGTGTGGGTCGGCAGTGCCTCGATGCAGTATGGCGTGACCCCGCGCTTTGCAATCGAAACGGGCCTGGATGCTCGTTACTCTCAGGAAAATCGCTATGACGCGGTTCGTGATCCGGATTCTGGCGGCAGCCTTGTGGTTGCCCGGCTCGGTGTCTCGGCCCGTTTTGGTCAAGAGTTGGTGGGGCGTGTTGCGTTGCAGGTTCCGGCGATCGACGAGCTCAAAGGTGATCAGGAAGAAGATCCAACCTATCAGGTCAGCCTTGCTTACGACTTTTGAATAAACAGACATTTACGAGATTATTCTCATGCAGATTAGAGACTATTTTTTAGGGTTGGGCGTCCTGACCTTGGTGGCTGCTTGTGGTAGCGGCAGCATTCATGAGGGGGCCCAGGCTCGAATTACCGCCAAGGCTGTGGGCGTGAGCAGCGATACTCACGATCACGCGGATGGCGGCGACAACCACGCCAAGCACAGCGCTGAGTACATCACCTTTCGCAATGCGGATGGTGTACGTATCGATCTTCAGCGAGGCCAAGTGAATCTTGTTCCCGTCGAAATCAAAGCCTGCACAACGGTGGCAACACTGATGAAACAGGCGGGTGCTTTTGTTCTCGGTTCCGCTTGGGCGCATGCCGGTGAGCACATCGATAGTGAGCCCACAAATTACCTTGATGCCTTGTCCGAAGATGCGGCGTACATTGGTGCATTGCCATTGGAAACGGGGCGCTATTGTGGCGTTGTTGTGGCCTTCGACCCGATCGCTCCGATAAGTAAACACGGCGCGGCGGATGGCGATCTGAGTGGTCACTTTGCGAGCCTGTCACCGTGTTATTTCTTTCACACGGCTGAGTTGAGCGACGAGGAATACGCCGCTGGCGATTACGACACGACGCACAGTTGTGTCGATTTTCAGGCCGGTCACGAAAGCGGCACGCTGGAATTGGATTTCCCTGAGCCAGTTTCAATCACGGCCGAGCAACATCATCTGCTGATCGAACTGGGGGCTTACCATGAGACTTGGTTCGACGGCGTTGCGATGGACGACGTTGCAAGCGTGGCAGCAGAGCAGGCCAAGCTCATAGCGAACATCAAGTCCTCGATTTACATTGATGCCGTGAGCTTCGAGTAAACAAAAAAGAGCCGGTGTCATGCACCGGCTCTTGAACTCTTGGGCTCAGATTTTCCCGATCTGACGGCCGAATTCCATCTTCGCGATGGACTGGCGGTGCACTTCATCCGGGCCATCGGCCAGCCGCAGCACACGGGCCCAGCTGTAGGCTTGAGCCAGTCCGTAATCGGTGGTCAAACCGCCGCCGCCATGAGCCTGGATGGCCCAGTCGATGACTTGGCAGGCCATGTTCGGTGCCATGACCTTGATCATGGCGATCTCTTGCGCGGCGGCCTTGTTGCCCACCTTGTCCATCATGTCAGCGGCCTTCAGCGTCAGTAAGCGCGCTTGATCAATCAGAATACGTGACTCGGCGACGCGCTCGTACCACACACTTTGGCGCGCCACAGGTTTGCCAAAGGCAGTACGCGTGGCTAGCCGATGGCACATCTTTTCCAGCGCGCGTTCGGTCAGGCCGATCAGTCGCATGCAGTGGTGAATCCGTCCCGGCCCCAGCCGGCCCTGGGCGATCTCAAAGCCACGCCCTTCACCCAGCAGCATATTTGACGCCGGCACGCGCACATCCTTGAAATCGACTTCGGCGTGGCCATGCGGTGCATCGTCAAAACCGAACACCGGCAGATGGCGCATGATGGTGATGCCTTGTGCATCGGCCGGCACCAGGATCATCGACTGCTGGCGATGACGGCTTTCGTTGTCCGGGTCGCTTTTGCCCATGAAGATGAACACTTTGCAGCGCGGGTCATTGGCGCCGGAGGTCCACCATTTGCGCCCGTTGATCACGTATTCATCACCGTCGCGCACGATGGATGACTGGATGTTGGTCGCATCGGAGGACGCAACCGCTGGTTCGGTCATGGCGAACGCCGAGCGAATCTCGCCCTTGAGCAGGGGCGTAAGCCAAGTGTCTTTCTGCTCCTGCGTGCCATAGCGTGCCAGCACTTCCATATTGCCGGTGTCCGGTGCCGAGCAGTTGAAGATTTCCGGGGCCCACAAGACCCGCCCCATCTGCTCGCACAGCGGGGCGTATTCCAAGTTGGTCAGGCCGGCGCCTTCTTCAAACTCCGGCAAAAACAGATTCCACAGGCCGGCTGCTTTGGCCTTGGTCTTCATCTCTTCCATAACCTGGGTGGGTTGCCAGCGGTCGCCCTCGGCCACTTCGGCCTCGAAACGGTGTTCGTTGGGATGGACATGCTCATCCATGAACGCTTTGACGCGTGCGAGCAAGTCCTGGGTTTTGGGGCTGTAATCGAAATTCATGATGTCTCCGTGTAACGGACTGATGTTCTGTTTCGGGGGCGAACTCTGGGTTCACGCACGCGCCTGGATGCTCTCGACCAATGTCCACGCCATGTCGGCCAGGGGGAAGGCCATGCGCCCGATGGCTTCGGCTTGTTTGTTGGCGGCGGTGCCATCCTTGACTCGCCCGAGAATCCCGTGGGCAATGCCGGCCAGGCGGAAGAAGTTGTAGGCCATGCAGAAATCCCACACATCGGGCCCGGGCATGGTGAAGCCGGTGCGCTGGGCGTAGCGGGCCACGTAGTCCTGCTCAGACGGGATGTTGAGGGCGGCCAGATCCTGTCCGGCCAGACCGCGCATTTTGCCGCTCGGTGGCATGCGCCAGGTCATGCAGTGGTAGGAAAAATCAGCCAGCGGATGGCCCAGCGTCGACAATTCCCAGTCGAGCACTGCAATCACGCGGTTCTCTGTGGGATGAAAGATCATGTTGTCGAGGCGGTAATCGCCATGGACGATGCGGGTTTCATCGCCCGCCGGAATGTTCTCGGGCAACCATTCGATCAGGCGGTCCATGGCCGGAATGCGATCGGCGGCTGAACTCAGGTATTGCTTGGACCAGCGCCCGATCTGACGCTCGAAGTAGTTCCCGCGGGAGCCGTAGTCGGCCAGGCCAACAGCGGCGGGGTCGAGCTTGTGCAGTTCGGCGATGACACGGTTCTTGTCGTCATAGATCGCGGCGCGACCCTCCGGCGAGAGCTCGGGGAGGGTGGGGTCCCAGAAAATGCGGCCTTCGACGCAATCCATGACGTAAAAGGCGGTCCCGATGATGCTGTCGTCCTCACACAGGCAGTACGTCTTGGCCACCGGGACATGGGTATCTGCCAGCGCGGTGATCACCCGGTATTCGCGATCCACGGCGTGGGCCGATTTGAGCAACTTGCCTGGCGGTTTGCGACGCAGCACGTAGTTGCGGGTGGGCGTGATCAGTTTGTAGGTCGGGTTGGATTGCCCGCCCTTGAATTGCTCAACCGTGAGTGGCCCGGCAAAGCCATCAATCGTTGCCGTCAGGTAGGTTTGCAGCGCCTCCACATCGAACTGATGCTTTTCGCGAACCGGCATGGTGCCGCTGAAATCCTCACTCATGCGTTGCGCTCCATGGTCACCACCACCTTGCCGGACACCTTGCGGTCCATTAGGGCGCGAATGGCATCGGCGCCGCGCGCGAGCGGATAGGTGTCGGCAATGTGCGGCTTGATGGTGCCGTCATTGAACCAGCCGATCAGGGTCTTTAGATCCATCATTAGATTCATGGGTTCGCGTTTGCCAAAGTCACCCCAGAACACTCCCACGATGGCGCAGCCCTTGAGCAGGGCCAGATTCAGTGGAATTTTGGGGATTTCGCCGTTGGCAAAGCCGACAACCAGATAGCGTCCGCGCCAGGCGATGCTGCGCAGGGCCGGTTCGGCGTAATCACCGCCCACCGGATCGTAGATCACGTCCGCGCCTTTGCCGCCGGTGAGCTCACGAATGCGCTGTTTGAGATCTTCATCGGTGTAGTTGATCAATTCGTCAGCGCCGTGTTCTTTGCACACTGCGAGCTTTTCGGGGGTTGAGGCGCAGGCGATGACTTTGGCCCCCAGCGCTTTACCGATCTCGATAGCGGCGAGGCCGACGCCACCGGACGCGCCCAGCACGCACAAGGTTTCGCCTTGCTTCAATCGGGCGCGGTCTTTGAGTGCGTGCAACGACGTGCCGTAGGTCATGACAAACGCCGAGGCCGTGACGAAGTCCATCTCCGGCACCATGGGGATGACCTGCATGGCCTTGCACAGCACCTGCTCGGCGATGCCACCCCAGCCGGTGAAGCTGATCACCCGATCACCCGGTTTGACGTTTTTGACCTTGGCACCGACCTTGGAGATCACGCCGGCCGATTCACCGCCAGGTGAGAAGGGCAGTTCCGGTTTGAACTGATACAGATTGCGGATGATCAGGGTGTCGGGGAAGTTCACCGCTGCGGCGTGGACATCGACCACCACCTCGTCATCAGCGGGTTCAAGATCAGGCACATCCTCAACAACCAGGGTTTCGGGCAATCCGTGTTGTTTGCAAAGCAGGGCTTTCATGGGGTCTCCGTGGAATCCGTTTGTGGTGCGCTTGTCGCGATTCAGCCGGTCAGCGAATTGTGAGGCGCTTGTTCGTCCAGAATATGCTGCAAGCGCGCTTCGATCGAATTTTTGATTTTCTGATGCGGGAACACGTAGAAGCGATTGTCTTTCACGGCCTGCAGTGTCATCGCGGCGACCTCCTGGGCGGTCAGGCGACCGCTGGCCACCGCTTGTTTGGTCATCGCATCGGTGCTTTGGGTCATCGGGTGCGGATTTTTCGCAGCGCCTTGCGGGCGAAGCTTTTCCGAATCGGCGATGCCGGTGGGCACAAAGGCCGGGCACAACACGCTGACCCCGACCTGCGCTTTGAGCATGCCAAGTTCGTGGTGCAGGCACTCCGACAGAGTGACCACGCCATGTTTGCTCACACAGTAGATACTGCTGCCGGGCACGGACAGATGGCCAGCGGCGGAGGCGGTGTTGACGATGTGGCAGGGTTCGCCCGAGTCGATCATCGCCTGGGTGAAGCTGCGCAGGCCATGGACCACGCCCATAAGATTGACGTCAAGCACCCAACGCCATTCCTCCAGGGTGGCTGTCCACGCTGGGCCGGTGACCGCGACGCCAGCATTGTTGAATAACAGATGGACGTGGCCAAAACGCTTGCGTGCGGCCTGAGCCAGGGCTTCCACCTGCTCGGCTTTGGCCACGTCACAGGTCGTAAGCAGGACAGGTGTGTCCGACGGCAGGAGCGCGGCGGTGGCTTCAAGTCCGTCGTTATTGAGGTCGGCCAAGACCAGGTTCATACCCTGGGCCGCGCAGGCCAGGGCAAATTCGCGTCCAAAGCCGCTGCCGGCGCCGGTGATGACGGTGGTTTTGCCAGTGAGGTCTTGCATACGTTTTACCGGTAGGTGATCAGGGACTCGCCGGGCAAACGCTCGAAATGCGCATGGCTGTTCAATGCACTGAGCGTGATATGGCCGGGTTGAAAGAGAATTTTGCTGGTCGAGGCGTTGATGATGCTGCTGTTGAGCTTGGCCGCTTCGCTGTCCGGCATCTTGAGCAAATGTTGGGTGATGGCACTGATGGGACCACCGGAGGTGAACACCGCGATGTGCTGTGAGCGCGGTGCACTGTCGATAAGAATCTGCAATCCTCGAATGCAGCGTTCACGAAAGGCTGTCCACGGTTCGTCGTAGTCGGCGTCGTGATCACCACTCATCCAGCGCGCGAAGGCGTCGCTGAAAATGCGTTGGAACTCCTTGCGCGGATTGGGAGTGTCCATAAACAGGGCTTTAACCCAGGCCGGATCGGCAAACCCCGGCTCGTGCCGGTGCAACATCTGGATATGGTCGTATTCGTTGAATTCGCGCAGGGTTTCCCACTCGCCATCCGGATGCAGTTCGGTCGGCAAAGCTTCGCAGCACGCTTGGGCGGTTTGCTTGTGACGGACCAAGCTGCCGGTGACGATGCGATCGAGCTTGGTCTGACATTGGCTGAACCACAGCCCGAGTTCTCGGCCCTGCCGAAAGCCAAGTTCAGAGAGTTGATCGTAGTTGGCCTTGCCGAATGAAGCCTGGCCGTGCCGGATCAGAGTGATGGTGCCCATAGTGATGTGCTGAGACGCGATGGCGACAATCGACGTAGCCTAACCATGCTTTCAAATTCGCACTAATGATGTTGATGTATATCCATCCATACATTATGTGCATGGATGAATTCTCGGAATTTGTGCTCGAATGCTTAAGAATATCCCCCTTTTAATGTCCACCAATACACACTGAGGAGATGACAACTATGACGATTCGCTTTGATGGCCAGGTGGCTATCGTGACGGGAGCCGGCAACGGTCTGGGGCGCGCCCATGCACTGGCATTTGCAGCCCGCGGCGCCAAGGTCGTGGTCAATGATCTCGGTGGTGCGCGCGACGGAACCGGCGCATCGTCCGCAGCGGCCCAGGCTGTGGTGGAGGAAATCAAAGCCGCCGGTGGCGACGCCATGGCCAACGGTGCGGATGTGACCAACTACGCTCAGGTCGAGGCCATGGTCGCCGACGCCAAGGCGGCCTGGGGGCGGGTGGATATCCTCGTCAACAACGCCGGTATCTTGCGCGACAAGACCTTTGCCAAAGGTACGCTCGATGATTTTCGGGTGGTGCTGGAAGTGCATTTGATGGGCTCGATCAATTGCACCAAAGCGGTGTGGGAGACGATGCGTGAGCAGCAGTACGGTCGCATCGTCATGACCAGTTCCAGTTCCGGCCTGTACGGCAACTTTGGTCAGACCAACTACGGCGCCGCCAAGCTGGGTGTGGTGGGGGCCATGAACACGCTCAAGATCGAAGGCGAAAAATACAACGTGCGCATCAATGCGTTGGCTCCGACGGCTGCCACTCGCATGACCGAGGAATTGTTCCCCGAAGATCAGCTGGAGCTGATGGGGCCGGAGCAGGTGACGCCTGGCGTGCTGTTCCTGTGCAGCGAAAACGCGCCGAACGGCGAGATTCTGTGTGCTGGTGCGGGTTGTTTCGCGCGCACACGCATCGTGGAAACGCAGGGTGTGTTCCTTGGCGTCAATGCCTCACCGGAGGCGGTGGCAGAAGCCTGGGATGGTGCCATTTCCGATGAGACCGGCGCACGAGCGCTGCGTCAGGGTATGGAGCAGCCGGCCAAGTTTGGCAAGATGGTCGCAGCTGCTTTCAAAGGCTAGTTTGCTGCGCCGCGAAGCGCGTTTGGGCTTCGCGGCGCATTGCTGGGTATTCAGGCAGCCATGGCCTCACGGCGATGGCGCTCGTCGATCTGGTCGTTGAGGGTGCACCAGTCATAGACCACGCCAATGAGCAGCAGGCCGCCAGTGAACAGGTAAATGATGCCGGTGATCCATTTGCCCTGGTAAAAGCGATGGATGCCGAAAATGCCTAAGAAGGTGAGCAGTATCCAGGCCAGGTTGTAGTCAATCGGCCCTTCCAGATAACGACGGTCGGCCGATCGGTCCATACCCGGAATCAGAAACAGGTCAATGATCCAGCCGATGAAGAACAGGCCCAGGGTGAAGAACCAGATGATGCCGGTGATGGGGCGACCGTAATAGAAACGGTGTGCACCCATGAAGCCGAATATCCACAGAATGTAGCCGATGACGATGCTGTGGCTGTTGTTCTCATTGGGCATCTGAATTCTCCGTGTGGGTGATGGCGCTTTCCATCCAGGCGGCGCTGAGCAGACTGCTCAGGCAAAAACCAAGAAACATGAAAAAGCCGAGTTCCAGGGATGTGCCGTTGGTGGTTAGCACGTCAACCTGTTCGGTGGCGGCAGCGAATCCGCTGAGTTGACTGGCGATGATCCCATCAAAGCCGATATAGGCCATAAAAATGGCAACAACCATGACATCGGCCATCGACCATTTGCCCGATTTCAAGGCGAAAAAGCGAATCGCCGGATTGTTGCGCAGCTTGGCATGACCGTACAGCCACATCACCGAGGATGCGAGCTTGCACAAGGGGAACAGCACACTAAAGGTCATGATCAGAATACCCACCGCGATCATGTCGTAGGCGCCGGTGGCGGTCAGCACTTCAACCATGTCGAGCACGCTTTTGCTCTGGAAATAAAGCATCTGATTGGCGAACACCACAGGCTCGCCGAGCAGGATAAAGCGCAGCTCGGAAATCCGTGCCTCAACCTCAATCATGGGCGTTAGCACACCGCACAACATCAAAATGGTCGCGCCTGCGGCCAGTGCCACGAATCTGCCCCTTGAGGGGCTTGACGACTCCAGCCGCAAAATGAAAAACAGACCCACCATCAAGGACAGTAAGGTCCAGGCGTAAAGCTTGGCCTGCTGTTGAGCGTTGATTATACGTGCCTCAATCAAGGCGCGGCAGAACATCCACTCCGTGCATTCATAGCCTTCTTCGATGGCCTCAATGCGGCTGAGATCCAGCGGTGAGAAGGTGCGCTTGGAAATGTCCGACAACACATCGCGCAGGAATGCATTGAGTTCATTGCGTGCTTCAGGCTCATTGAGCTCGGACAGAATGCGGTCAGCGTATTCCGGAATGGCGGTTTTGATGTCATCAACATCAATGAAAATGTTCTGCACGCCTTGTTTGATGTGTCCGCGCACCCGTTCCCACCAGCTTTGGCCGGATAGGTTTTGTTTGCGCATGTAGCTGTCGACTTCAGTGATCAGCGTATCGAGCATGCGGCTGAGACTGCGTTTGATGGCTTCGCGATTGCCTTCGCTCAAATCGAATTCGCGAATCTTCTTTTCGAGGATGTACGTGACGTGTTCGACCCACACATTGGCGTTGAGCAGGCCGTAGCGCACATCGTCCATCTCCGCCAGATCGGCACTCATGCTTTGTTGCTCATCCAGAATGTGGATGAGTTGATAGGCGCAATAGCCCATGGCCCCGAGCATTGTCAGGATCAGCAGGCTGATCACGTGTGGAATCAGCGTTCGCTGGGAGACTTGATCAGCGGGCATGAGTTGGATGGGCTGAGCAAAACGGCTTCAACATGCGGCAAGCCTACCGCAAACGGGCCAAAAAAAACCCGGTAGGGGACTACCGGGTTTTAGACCTGGTTGTTAGCCGTGGCGGCGGCGGAACAGGCCAAGACAGAGGATCAACAACAGCATGTGTCCAAGCGCTCCGCCGCGGGTGATATCGCTGCCGCGGCTCGGGATCACGCCGCTATCAGCGCCGTCAGCTGCGCAGCTGTAAACGTCCACTTCGTCGATGTACCAGCCATCATTGCCGTTGCAGCCATCCACACCCAGCTCCCATTTCAGACGTACCACATCGCCTGTGCTGGCAAGCCCGCTGAGGTCGACCAGCGTCGTGCCCCATTGGCTGGTGGCTTCGCCTTCATCGGAACCGGTCCAGGCGTTTTCGCCCGCTTTCGGGTTGGTGTTGCCGTCGGCGCTGGTGGCCATCGTCGCGTTATAGCCGTTGAAGGTGATAGAAGGTTCATCGACGACGGTGAATTCGCTGCCGTTCACACTGATCAGCAAGTTGCCGCCGTCGAATTCAAATTCCGTCGCAACATAGTGGGTGAACGCCACTTTGCTGGCGTCTTTCACGCTGATTTCCGGTGAGATCAGGGCAAATGAGCCGGAGATATCACCACCGGCCGCGCAGGTGCCGCCAATATCGTTTAACGCGAATGCGGCGTGACCGTTGCTGTTTCCGCGGGGCAGCGGGAAGGCATCGGACGAGACGATTTCCCATTGGTAATCTGGCCAGTCGGCAGTCACGCCATTGGATTCCAAATCCCAGCCTTGTGGCAGACGGCCATCGGCGAAGTCCTCGTGATAACTGCTCAGGGCCTCCCCCTCAGCACACAGTGCTGGCGTTTCGTTCTCCGGCTGCAGCAGCGGTTGATAGTTGCACTGGGCGGGATAGGTGCGCAGTTCCACAGCCTCAATAGCATGAGCAACCTCGACGCAGTCGGCTGCGGTGACCGGGTCAGCCGGCTCGCCCAGCGGGTCGAAGATCGGTTGGCCGATCAGCGCGGCGCAAGCGGCTTCCAAGGCATCGGCATGATCAGCGAAGTTGGTCGTGCGGGTCTGGAAGTTCTTGGCGTGGTAGTAGATTGATGACGCTTTGGCGAAGCCGATGCCCTGGATGGTGACGCCGTTGTATTCCTTGCCATCAACGAGCATGGCGTAGGCGTGGTTGGGAACGCCGGAGTTGGTGTGAACGCCGCCGCCATCGCCGGAACCGCAGAAATAGTTTTCGGAGGTGACCTTGCCCGGGGATGGGCTGGGGAAATTGTCCGGATCCCACATGTCACGCAGCAACAGAGCCGCCAGGACTTTGGTCAGGTCTTCGCCCACAACCCAACGGACACCGCCTTCATCGTAGGTGGTTTCGTTGTTGAAGCCGCCCAACACGCTGTCGGCGTCGTTGTGCAGATCAACGGTCTCGCCAAAAATGTCGGAATATGACTCATTCAATGCACCGGACTGATACTGGTAGACCAGATTGTCCATGTGCTGGGTCACCGCGTGGCCCCACTCATGGGAGACCACATCGTCCGCATCAAACAGCGGGCAATAGTTGGTTGAACTGCCGTCCCAGTAGGCGTTGGGGCATTGCGCGTTGATCAGATAGACGCTGTGCATCACCGCGCCGGCATCATCGTAGCTGTCGCGACCAAACGCTTTGTAAAAGAAATCATAGGTGTGACCGGCAAAGTCATACAGCTTGTCGATCGGCGTGCCGATGCCGGCGATAACCGGGGCCAGAGGCGCATCGCCTTCTTCGCGGATCAGGAAACGATCTTCAAATTCCGGGTTATAGGCTGGCGTGTAGATTTTGCGATACAGCGCGCTGTGCATGTTCTCCATCGCATTGATCAACACCCCGGTGCGTGCATCAATCCAGTGCACGCGTTTGCTGTGCTCACCACGCGTCGTGATTTGCCAGGTCAGCCTTGGTGTGCGTTGGCCAAGGCTGAACAAACCATGGTCGTAGTAAGACAGATGACTGTCACTAATACGGAGCTCAGCCAATCGGGTGGCCTTGCGCGCATCGTTCAGGGCGATCTGCTCAGCCTGCACGCGGGGGAGTGTTGGTGTTGTGGCCAAGGTGCTGAGTTGATCAACGACGCCGGCGCTTACGGCCAGAATGCCGGCATTCGACATGTGCACCAGCACCTCGCCGCCGAACACGGGGATGCCCTGGTGGTGCTGGGCAAATTTGACGTGGGTCAGGCCCAAGCTGTCGGTGACGATTTGCAAGGGTTGAAGTTCGCTCAAAGGAGAGGCGATGCCAACCAGGCTGCCGAAATCCGACAGAAAGTTGAGTGCGCGTTGCTGCGCATCCAGTTGCGGGAAATCCGCGATCAGCGGCGCGCCGGAGGCAGTGCGCAGGAAGCGCTGCAAGCGGGTTTGCACATCGGTGCTGACGATGACGTTGTCCACCGCCACGGAACGCAATTCCGTCAATGCATCAGCATTGGCCATGGTCGGGCTCAAACAGAGCAATAAAGGTAGCGCAACATTGGCGCGAAGGTTCTTGAACATGGCGGTCGCTATCGTTGGTATGGTCAGAATCACAGCAACACGGGGAACATGGTGCAAACGTTCCCTCGTGTGGCCTCAAATGGGAGACAATCGGCTCCATAACTAGCAATCCTCGCGCCAAAATTCAGGAGACAAGATGCTCAAGCGACGGGAAATTGATTTTCAGGTCTTTGAAATGCTTGAGGCCGAGCGTCTTTGCGCACAGCCCGCCTTCTTATCGCAAAGTCGAGAGACGATCGACGCCATACTCGACAGTGCACAGCGCGTTGCCGACGAGACCTTTGCGCCGCACGCGGCGGCGTCGGATGCCAACGAACCTCGCTTTGCTGATGGGCGTGTTGAGATGCATCCGGCGGTGGGGGCTGCGCTGCAGGCATTTGTGGACGGCGGCTTTATGGGCACGAGCTTCAAAGAGCACGTCGGCGGCTTGCAATTGCCCTATGTCATTTCTCAGGTGATCAACTGGATATTTTCGGATGCCAATGTCGGAACGGCAGGCTATCCGTTCTTGACCATGGCGGCGGCCAATCTGATTCAGGCGCATGGCAGTGAGGAACAGAAGCAACGCTACATGTTGCCGATGATCGAGGGGCGCTGGTTCGGGACCATGTGCTTGTCGGAGCCGCAAGCCGGCTCATCGCTGGGCGACATTCGCACCCGTGCCGAGCCCACTGACGACGGCCATTACCGCATCACTGGAACCAAGATGTGGATATCCGGTGGCGAGCACGATTTGTCTGAAAACATCGTGCATTTGGTTCTCGCCAAAGTGCCCGGCCAGCCGGCTGGAACGCGTGGTATCTCGTTGTTCATCGTGCCCAAGTTTCGTTTGACTGAGGACGGTCAACCGGGACCTCATAACGATGTCACGCTGGCGGGTTTGAATCACAAGATGGGCTATCGCGGCACCGTCAACACCTTGCTGAATTTTGGTGAGAACGGTGACTGCCACGGGTATCTGATCGGCGAACTGAATCAGGGCTTGGCGGCGATGTTCCATATGATGAACGAAGCGCGTATCGGCGTGGGTTTGAACGCCGCCGTTCTGGCCTATAGCGGATATCAGCATTCCCTGGACTACGCGCGCAATCGCCCGCAGGGGCGTGCGGCGGATCAACGCGATCCGGAATCGGCCCAGACCATGATCATCCATCATGCGGATGTGCGGCACATGCTGATGCGTCAGAAAGTCTATTCTGAAGGTGCGCTGTCGCTGTGCCTTTATGGCGCGGGTTTGGTCGATCGCAAGCATCTGGCAGATAGCGCCGAGCAAGCGGCAACGCTTGAGAGCGAATTGTCCATTCTGACGCCGTTAATCAAGGCATGGTCGTCGCATTACGGGCTTAAAGCCAACTACTGGGGTTTGCAGATTCTGGGCGGCTACGGTTACACCCGGGACTATCCGCTGGAGAGGATCTATCGCGACAATCGACTCAATCCCATCCACGAAGGTACCAACGGTATTCAGTCTCTGGATTTGTTGGGGCGCAAGGTGTTGCAGAACCAGGGCGCGGCATTCCGATTGCTGATGGCACGGATAGGAGAAACCGTTGCGGCGTGTACCGGTCATGCGGAGTTGGGCGAATTCGCCTCACAACTGCATCAGGCTCAAATGCGTGTGATCGAAGTCACCACTGCTTTGGGCAAGGTGGCATCGGGAGGAGATATCGCGGGCCTGCTGGCCAATTCATGGACGTATCTCGACATGATGGGCCATCTGGTTGTGGCCTGGATGTGGTTGCGTCAAGCCGTTGTCGCCCAGGTCGCGCTTGCTGAGGACGCGGCCGATCACAGCTATTACCAGGGAAAAATTCAGGCCTGCAAATATTTTTATCGCTGGGAATTGCCCCAGGTCATGATGCAAGCTGATCAGCTTTTGGCTATGGATGATGGCGTACTCCGGCTGGACGCCGAGCAATTCTAGCTGCGTCGGTCTAGGCGGCGGTGACGTACTTCGTCATTTCAATGCAATTGCCGCGTTCATTCCAGCTCACCTCATCCATGGCGAAACGGATCATGGCAATACCGCGACCGCTGGCGCGCAATAGGGCGTCAGGTTCGAGCGGATCGGGCAGGTCGGCCGGATTGAAACCGGGGCCATCGTCCTGGACTTTGATGGTCAGTTGTTGTTCGCCGCACTGAGCGTCAATGTGAATGCGGCGCTGTGCATATTCCGGTTGACTCAGACGCGCCCCGATCAAGGCTTCGTAGGCATCCCAATCGCCCGTATCACGCAATTTGGAACTGACTTCCAAATTGCCGTGGATCAGTGCGTTCTGTAGGGCTTCGCACACGGCTGTGTTGAAGTGATCCTGGCTGGCAGTGGGTAGATGAGAGCCACATACGTTGACCAGATGGCGGCTCACCGCGCTCAATGCGCGGCGACAGCTGGGCAATGTTATGAGGTAATGCTCATCCTGAAATCTCGCCACGAACGGGCTGCACGCAGCATGATCCAGCTTCAATGCGGCGAGTTGTTGAGCCAAGTCAAGCAGGACAGCGTGATGCTCATCCGTGGCGCCGGCAATGCTCAAATCGAAATCTGCGGCGTTGTTTACCGAGCCTTTGCGACAGATCGAATGGCCAGCTTCATACAGCTGCCGTTCCAGCTCCTGCACGGATGGGAAATCGCTGTCAGCGATGAGAATGTTCATCGGGTGCCGGATTTCACGCTGGTAACGCTGTTCTCGGGGAAGGCTTCAAGTCGGGAAGACAGCGTACAACTATTAACAATCTCTGCCCATTCATCCGCCATGCGTCGACATTCCGCTGTGGCCACGGCCCAGTTCGCGAGTAAATCATCGAGATTGTCATAGCGATTGAAATCGCGACGATCTGGGATTTTGCCATGGGGTAGGCGCGCCAACATCTCGGCGGATGGCGCGATCATCAGCACCCGGTCCAGATGATGGGCATGTGGTTTGCGCCAGGGTAGGAATTTGTCCAGCCAACCGGGCACGATTCGCGTCGAGAAATGGGGAAACAGAACCAGGCCATGATCCAGGCGATAGTCCAGATCCATGTGGTAGTCGATCAGCCCGCCGTCGCGGTACATGCCGGTTGGCGCGCCGGGTATGTCGACTTCGCCCTGCATCAATAGCGGAATCGAGGCGCTGGCACGCAGTGCCGGCTTAAGGTTGTCGGCCGTCAGTGCGATCTCGTGGCTGACGAACGCATCACGAAAGGGCAGAAATGGCGCATGCCCTTTGGGATGGCGAAAAACCACGCGTTCCATGTGGTTCGCCAAACGCGATCGTCCTCGCAGGTTGCTCATCGCGATGGCGGCAAGCCCCGCTTTGAGCTGGCGCGGCGTTTCGTGTGCCGCTTTGCCCAGGCAGCGCACGGTAATGATGTTGGGGCGAAGATATTGGTGATCGAGCAACTGTTCAATGTGCTCATCGGGCAGCAGCGTATCGAGAAGGTTATTGCAGACCGCGCTGATTTCGGCTGAATCTGGTTTATCGCTGTAGCGTTGCTTCAGATAAGCCTCTTCAAACCGGTCGAAGGCTGCGACGGGATCGTCTTGGGCGGCGGCAGCAAAACGCCAGCTCGAAATCGACGAACCGACGGTGAACAAAGGTCGCTCGCGGTCGGCGAAAAATTCGCCGAAGAAATACCGATCAAGTCCGGCCAAAGCCAGCCACTTGGGCCCGCCGGCCGCGCCCGCCATGACAGCAAACTGGTCGGGATGTAGCCCGTCTTGCTCAATCAGGCGCCGCGCCGTGGCGCCCGCGCGGATGACCAGTGAACTCATGACTGCTGCTCCACTGGAATGTGATCAAGCAGAGTTGAAAAAGCTTTGAGTACGCGCTTCCAGTCGTCCGGGCTTTCCAGCCGCAGGGACGCAAAACGCTGGTGATGTTGGTAAGCCATGCCGAGGTGGATCATACCGGCGCTGAGCACGGAGAGCATGGGCTTCAACTGGCTGTGCACGGGTTTGTCATTGTGGGACAGGGATTCACTGATCTGATTGGCGAATTGTCCCAGAGCATCTTCCATGGCCCGCGTGAGGCTGGGGTTGCCCGACATTTCCCAGGCCAGAATGGCCATGGTTTCTGGGCGCTTGCCCAAGGCGGCGGCGAAGTTGAACATGACCCGCTTGATGCGCTCGCGCAGTGGCATCTGGAAAAACTCTTCGTCTGGCAGGTCGATGATCTCAGCACGCGTGGGCCAGAAGTCTTCACTGGTAATAAAGGCATTGAGCAAGCCTTCAAGATCGCCGAAGTAGCGGTAGATCAGCACCTTGGCCACACCGGTTTCATTGGCGATGCGGTTGATGCCCAAGGCTGAAAAACCCTCCTCAACCAAGAGTCTTTCCACGGTCCTGAGAATTCGACGTTTGGTTTGCTCTTTATTTTTTTTGGTGATCTCCATGAGTCCATGTTACCGCTGGTTACCAAGTGTTAACAGCGGCCCGCGCAAACCCCGCAATCGGTTATGATCCTGCCGAAGATACCGATCGGTAACTTGGTTGCCGGAATTTTACAAACACACTTGAAACGATACCCATGAGTTACAACACTTTGCTTGTCGAATCCGCTGACGGCATAACCACGATCACCCTGAATCGTCCGGAAAGCCTCAACGCATTGTCTTTCGAGCTGTTGCGAGAGCTGCGCGAAGCCTTGGTCGAAGCAGGCAAAGACCAAGCCTGCCGGTGCGTAGTACTCACGGGAGCCGGGCGAGGGTTTACCTCTGGCGCTGACTTGAAAGACACCATGACCCAGCTCAAGCCCGGCGAGCGGCCGGATTTGGGGCAGCCGCTGCACACCACCTACCATCCGGTGCTGCGCGAAATCCGCCATTTGGAGAAGCCGGTGATTGCGTCCATCAACGGCGTGGCGGCAGGTGCAGGTTTGAACATCGCGCTCGCCTGTGACGTGGTCGTGGCGGCCAAATCCGCCAAATTGATCCAGGCTTTTGTCCGGATTGGTCTGATTCCGGATGCCGGCGGCACCTGGAGTGTGCCGCGACTGATTGGACGTGCGCGCGCAACACGCTGGTTGATGAGCGGTGATGCACTGGATGCGCAAACGGCTTTGGACTGGGGTTTGATCACCGAGGTGTTCGAAGATGACGAACTGCAAACCCAAACTCAGGCGTTGGCCGCACGCATGGCTGCACAACCGACTCGGGCGTTGGCCGCGATCAAACAGTTGATGGACAGTTCACTGGATTTGGATCTGGAGGCCCAGATCGCTCGCGAGGCGCGTCTGCAAAGCCAGATCGGCTTTACCGACGACGCTCTGGAAGGCATTGGTGCGTTTGTGCAGAAGCGTGAAGCTCGCTTCAAAGGCCAATAGTCAGCGCCGTGGACTGGCGCGCCGCGTCAGTCCGTGACGTCAATCGTGTGTTGCCAATAGCCGACATCCAGCCATTGGCCAAATTTGAGGCCAACCGACGGGAAGTGCGCGACCTTTTGAAATCCCAATCGCTCGTGGAGTGCGACACTGGCGGCGTTGGGCAGGGTGATACCGGCAATCACGGTGTGCATGCCCGCATCGCTGAGCACTTCGAGTAGCCGTTGGTAAAGCAGGGTTCCGATACCCTGGCCGGCAATCTTGCGGTCCAGATAGATCGCACTCTCCACGGCAAAACGATAGGCCGAACGCGTCCGCCACCGGTCTGCATAGGCATAGCCCAGCACTTGGTTGTCGACCTCGCTGATCAGCCATGGCAGACCATGTGCCTTGACGGCATTCATGCGCTCGACAATCTGTTCTGCGTGGATCAGGTCCTCTTCAAAGGTGATGACGGTGTCGCGTATGAACGGATTGTAGATCGCCGCGATATCTGCAGCGTCATCGATTCTGGCGGGACGAATAACCGGGCGGAGCATGGGTAGGACATCCGGAGCGCGCAAACACTGCGCAAAGCATCAGGATGACATACCACAGCGTCAGACTGCCGCCGCGCGGTTGATTTGCCAGCCGGGTTTGCTGTTCTGCGCAGGCATTGTCGGTGCCGCGTGTGATCTCGCGCTCCTGCACGATCTCGCGCGAGGAGTGGGCCAGCATGATGCGGTAACAACCGGGCGCGGTTCGCCACGCGTGTTCCGTTGCATCCCAGTACTGCAGATCGCGGGCATTCAACGACAGGCTGACGTTTTGCGTGTCGTTTGCGTCGAGGCTCAGGCGGGCAAAACCTTTGAGCTGGCGCGGGGGTTGCGCCACGCCTTCGCGAACATCCGGTAGCCCAACATAGATCTGAGGTATGGCTGTGCCACGGCGTGAGCCGACATTGTGAACCTTGAAACTCACGTCGACACGGTCTCCACGATCGTCGACCTCAAGGTCGGCGAAGACAAACTGCGTATAAGACAGGCCATGGCCGAACGGAAACGCCGGCTGCTGGTCATTTTCGTCATACCAGCGATAGCCCGTAAAGACGCCCTCGCTGAACACGGCCTGATTGGCCACGCCGGGATAACGCAGAGGTTGCCCGGCGGTTGGCGTTTGCTGCTCCTCAGCCATGAAGGTGACGGGCAATCGTCCGCCGGGGTCCACATCGCCAAACAAAACGCGGGCCAGTGCTGATCCTGCTTCCTGGCCGGGATACCAGGTTGCCAATACGGCTTCGACATCATCGCGCCAAGGCGTCAAAACCGGCCCGCCTGTCTGGAGAACCACGATCGTTGAGGGGTTGCTTGCAGCCACCGCAAAGATCAATTCATCTTGTGGTTTGGTGGCGGGGGGCAAACCTGGAAGCAGGGCCGGACAATCCAGCGAAAGACAGGTTTTGTCGACACCTTCCTGGGCAGCATCACGACCAAAAACAATGGCGATATCGCTGTCCCGGGCCAGTTCTACCGCAGTTTGGAGATCGCTGCCGTCGTCATAGCGCACCACGACCTGACTGCCGGCACGTGCGGTGATCGCGTCTAGCGGAGCGCTGTAGCGAAAGGGTTGCACTGAGGCAGAGCCACCCACATCGTAATTTTCTGTTGCGGCCACGCCGATGATTGCAATCGATTGCAGAGCCTCAGCATCAAGCGGCAAAACGCCATTGTTCTTGAGCAACACGCTGCCTTGCTCCGCGACCTTTTGTGCGACCTGGGCATGTTTTTCGATGTCGATCAGGCTGTCATCAGAGGGGAAGGCTTCGCGGTCGAAAAAACCGAATTTGAACAGTGTGCGCAAGGTCGTTGCGACCCTTTGATTGATGGTTTCTTCGCTGACAAGCCCTGTCAGCACAGCGGTTTGCAACAGCAGTGGTGCGTATAACTGAGGAATCGGCATTTCAATGTCCAGCCCTGCGTTCACAGCGCCCGCCGTTTCCTTATTGGCCAGCACATAGTCTGTCAGCACGAAACCGTCAAAACCCCATTCGCCACGCAGAATATCGCCGAGCAAACTTGGGCTGGAGCAAGCGGGTTGGCCGTTTACAAAGTTGTAGGCGCACATGATGCTGCCGGCTTCGGCTTCAACCACAGCGGCTTCGAACGGAGGTAGGTAGATTTCTCGCAAGGTGCGCTCATCAATGATCGCGTTGACCAATTGCCGGCCGCCAAGCACAGCGGTAATCGGGGGCACGCCGATCAAACCTTCTTGCGTGTTGAGCACAAAATGCTTGACGTTGGCGATGACGCCCTCGGTTTGCGCGCCTCGGACCCACGGTACGGCGATGCGACTGGCCAGATACGGATCTTCACCGAAGGTTTCGAAGGTGCGACCGGCCTGAGGGATGCGCATCACGTCGACGGTGGGTGCATGGACCAAATCGTTGCCTTTCAGGCGGACCTCGGTGGCAATTGTCTGTGCGACCTCGCCGACCAGGTTCAGGTCAAAGCTTGCGCCAAGTGCGAGTGGCGACGGCATCAAGGTGCCCAATCGCTCGCGGGGCCCCATCGGTCCGTCAGACATATAGATCGGCGGGATGCCGAGTTCATCAATACCATCCACCGTGCCGACAGCGGGCTCGCCGGTGGCCGCGCCGAGGATGTCATCACCCGCCATGAGGTCAAACTTCTGGCTCAGGCTCATCGTGCCGACCAGCAAATCAGCCCGTTGCTGCGGGGACAACGAGGTGTCGCACCAGGGGCGCTCCGCGATGTCTCCGCAGCGCCCGGCCGCGTGGCCGACAGTACAGGTCACAAGAAGCGCAAGTGAGCCGAGCAAGAATGGCAGGCGGTTCATGAGTGTCTCCCCACATAAGGTTTTGTTATGCAGGTATATTCACTGGCCATACGGTTGGTGTCCTGATCCGCTTTGGTGAGTTGACCGTACACATGAAACTTTCATGGGCTCTTGACGGTCTAGATATACAGGGAACTTGCTGGGCCCGTTATTCGTTACTCCATCTGGATAAATCACGGGGTCCGACGTGCAAAACACAACTCGATTGACGCTTTTGGCCATCGCTGCCGCTGTTCTTGCGGGATGCGCAACGGCAACGCCATATCAGGCGATGCAACGCGGTGAGGGCTACAGCGATCAGAAGCTGGAAACCAACCGCTATCGCATCCGCTTCGCCGGTAACAGGCTGACGGACAAAGACACGGTGCAGAACTATCTGCTATTCCGCGCCGCTGAAATCACTTTGGACAACGGCGACGATTACTTCGTCACAGTCAGTCTGGAAACCGATTCGGAGACCACCCAACAGCAAAGTTTTAGCGTGGGCAGCGGGTTTGGCCACTGGTACTGGCATCCATTCGGTGGTGTCGGTGTCACCACCACCACATCGTCGACGGAATACATCGCAGAAGCGCACATCATGACGTTCAAAGGTGAGAAATCACCGGAGAATCTCAATGCCTTTGATGCGCGCGAAGTGATTCGGAATCTCCAGACTCAGATTGTCCGACCGGAAAAATCCTGATTGACCGGATGTTGATGCCGAGTTTGATCTGGCAGGGGCGCTGTCATCCGCTACAATCTGCGGCCTTGATACGCGCCCTTAGCTCAGCTGGATAGAGCATCGGCCTTCTAAGCCGACGGTCGCAGGTTCGAATCCTGCAGGGCGCGCCAGTCTCTTTGCACACACTTAGCCTCGTTGAAGTTCAACGTAGGGATAAATTCCCCGGAACTCGGGGGTCCACAGGCTTGCTGTGTTCCATGCCGCGAAGTCTCTGCGCATGAGCGTGTGAAGGTCCTGAATGGAGGCCTTGTGCAGGTTAGGGTCGGTGATAGCGCGCTCCAAGGCGCGCTGGAACGCATCATCCGTGGCGCCGAGAAAGCCGCCCGCTGGCGGCTCTTTCTCATTGGCAACGCGCAGTGCTTGCTCGCAACTGGTTGCTGCGGCGAAATACAGCATGACCCAAGCTTCGAAACGATCGAGATTGGGCATGGCTGCGTAGCTGGAAGCGATCAGCGCGTCGATGTGCTCGAGTTCATGGAGCATCGCGCAATGGTGCAGGTTCAGCGCTTCAGAAAAATGTAATGAATCGACCGGTTCATTCACAATGTGACGAAGCAAGCGCACCAGGCTAAAAAGGCTGTGGGCAATGCCGGTTGAGTGCAGGGCATCGACGAATCCGGTCGCCCCGGCTAGCCGCGCGAACTGAGGTCCTGGCGGTTTGGGTCGATACCATTGCAGGCGTTTGATTTCGCCGATTGGGCTGATACGTCGGGCATCGCGCATCAAAGCTGCGGTAACGCTGGCGGAGGTCGCGATCGGTGGCTTTTTGCGCTCAAGTCGTTGGTTTATGACTTCACCCACACTGACGCAGCCGTTGTCGAAGCGGATGAACCACCACCAACCCCGTTCGGTTAAAACGTGAACGACTGCATCATCGAGGGCGAACGCGTCTGCACTGGAATCCACGCCAACGCTGTCCAGTACATCGGCCAGCGTCGCTACATTTTCATAATGAGCAAACCGAGCTGAGCTGGCTGTTTTCCAGTTGGCTGGTGTTCGTTTGGGGCCTAAGCCTGCGGTGTCGATGAGCAATGTGGCTTGTGCATGGGTGTGACCAGCGTTCGCGTCTTCGGTGTTGTGCCACGCAAGCTGCCAGCGATTGTGTGTCCCGTCCCACATCCATTCGGTCAATTCCACGGGGGCGAGGAATACGGCGCCGTGGGCGACCGCAATGCGGCACATTTCTGCGTCAAAGTCCGCACGCAACCACTGTGTGTCCGCATCTTTGCGATGTTCAGCCGTTGGCACGGACAAACGCGTCAAATTCGGGCTGAGTTGATCGTGCAGATAGACAAATCCCTGTTTGCAGCCACGCATGATCTCGGGGCGCGAATCACACCATCGCCCATAGCTGGTGAAATCCGCCAGTTCCGGAAGATCGAATTCACGGGCCATTTGCCCCAGCAGTAAAGAGGCTATGGGCGTTGATGATTCACCAATCGCGAAGCGCGGATGCGTTTGCCGATCAAGCAGTAAAACGCGACGTCCGGTACGGGCCAATACGGCTGCGGCTAAAGCACCGGAGAAGCCAGCGCCAACAATGGCGACGTCCCAATGTGCAGTCATTGAGCGCTTGATGCTGCGCGCTGCGTTTGGTTCATACGCGCGATACGTTCAATTCGCGTAGCTGTGTCAGGGTCGTCGGCGCCAAAATAAGGGGCATCCCACAGGTCGGCAAAGACGCGCCCTCGCGCTTTCGATAAGCACGCCGATAAGGCGCGCTCAAGGGTGTGTAGGCGAGGGGGCTCAAATAGCCCCTGAGCCGCAAGCCTCTCCAGCGCCCCGTTCCCGCCGCGAACAGGTATCAGTACACAACACTCGACGCCCATATCCCAGGCGGTCTCTACACTGCGCAACGCCCAGTCGTATCCCTCATCCTCGGTCATAAAGGGCGGGCGCAGCAGGATGAACGCGCGCGCGGCGATCCCAACGTCCGAGAGCCTTTGCGTGGCGCGTGCAAAATCATCAACCGTCATGCGTTTGTTGAGGCGCTGCAGTACCTGGGGATGGACTGTTTCCAGCCCCATGGCGACTTCAACACGGTGGTTTCCAAAGGTCTGCAAAGTTTGCAGAGCGTCTTCGGTGATCAGTCGCGGATGGCTCTCGACAATGACGGTTTTGAGATTCCGGGTCGCCTGGACGATCCGTTCAACATCGGCTGTCGGGACCGCGCCTTGGTCAAAAAAACTGCCGGCGGTATAGAGTTTGAGCCGCTTGATATCCGGGTGCGCCGCCAACGCCTCGTCAACCTGGGACGCAACGCTTCCAGTTGGAGATCGGTGATCCAGGGTGTTGCGCCATAGATCGCACATGAGACATTTATAGCTGCATTCCCGATTGGCTGTGAAAAGCGTTAGCACCGAATCGAGAATGCCATCGCGCTGACGCTCGATTTCTACGCTCGAACCAACGGCTTGGCCGGGTAGTAGGACAGCGTTCTTGCGCCCTCGCTGTGCGAGTGTCCAGGTTTCCGAGTAAATAGTCCTCTGGGTCATGGCGAACCCCGCGTATCAGCGGGGTTCGAACACATCACGAAACGCGGCGCGGCAAGCCGCTTCACTCGCAGGCAGTAAGCTGTTTTGCCCGGTGGTGTCGGTCGCACCGTGTTGAAAACGGCGTTTTTCGAAAATCGGCATGGCACGTCCGCTTACGGCTTGAACGCCACGTGCGACGACCTCGCCTTTCAGGGCATACAGCCGGTCGAGTTGCCAATCGGTCAGCTGAATGAAGGGAATCCCTTCCGCGACTTCGACAACATCGGGAACGGTAAGTGGGCTGAAGACGCGGAAGCCAAGAGAGACCGCCGGCCCAAATGAGCGTGTGCAACCGCGCGATAAGCCCCCCGAAAATGTTGCCGAATGTTTGATCGCATCCACGCCCCATCCTTCGTGATACAGCATCAAATTGTTGAGCACGCTGCGGATGGTGAGTTCCCCGCCATCCTCAATCGGATAGTCCTTGAGATTTTCATCTCCACCATCCCCATCCATCAGATAGACCCAATCGGGATAACGCTCGCGAACAGCCTCCAGCAATGTCAGGGTCATGGTGCCGGCTTGGACGTCGAGCGGTTTGTAGTCCTCAACGACAGCCACGGCTTTCTGCCACGACACTTTTTCTGGTGACACTTGCACTGGCTCAAGTAAGAAAAGCAGGTCCATTTCGGCAAGAAATTGGCGTGCTTGAGCCAGGTCACTGCAATCCGCACCGGATTCCGTCGCAACACTCAAGGTGAACGCTTTGAGTCGTCCCGGATTCATGCCCAGCTGCAGCATGACGTGATAGGTCAAAACCAAAACCATGCCGCTGTCGATGCCGCCGGAGAACAACACGCCAACGGGGGCGTCCTCAGGCAGAGACTGCAGATAGTGCGCAATCGCTTCGCTGGTTTTCTCCGCGTACGCTCGACCAATAGCGTCGAGATCGGCCGGCAGCGTGTTTTGTGCCGGTGTGAAAAAGCGATGATGTTGCGGTTGTGGGTCGGGACATCCGATCAAACGCAACTCGGTTATGTGATGGGCTGGCACCATTCGCGTGTAGCTGGGGTGAAACTGATTCAGAAAGCCGTTGTTTTCGAGCCAATCGCGAATATCTGCAATCCGGTGGGCAACAACCAGTGCCGGACCATCACGCCGTTTGACGATGAAATAGCGCATGGGCACGGCGAGAGAGCGCGCCATGCGGATCAATTCGCCCTCGCGGGCCACTAAAGCAAAATGGCCAGCCAAGCCTCGCACGGCGTGGACGTCGCCACGAGCAATGGCTGTGCGCGCTTCGTCGACCGTGGCGTTGAGCAGGGTTTGATATTCGGTGCTCGTCAGATCGAAGATGTCGTGGATCGGGTGATCCAGGCCCGTTTCGTGATTGTCCCGGTCAATGATCATGCAAAGTCGTGTGTATTTTGAAGAATGGAACGCGAGGCCGCATTTAGCGAATGTCCAACGCGTCGTTTTTCACGCGGCCGAATTTGAGTGTGGCGGCGTCGCGGAGATAGTCATTGAGGACAGCCCACGGCGCTTTACGACCTTGCCTTGGAAGACGATCAGCACCGCGGCGAACATAGCCTGAACTGAGGCTCCCCATGATGGTGTCTTCGCTGCGCAGAGCGCCGTTGGCGCGCGGTGTCACGGTTGTGGCATGGCGCTTGTCCATCAAGGCCATCAGGCGACAGTAATGTTCGCAGACGATATCGGCTTTCAGAGTCCAGGAGGCGTTGGTGTAGCCGAAGATCACCAACATATTGGGTATGCTTTCAATCATCATGCCTTTGTAAGCCATGTGCTCGCTGATTTCGACGGGTTTGCCGTCGATATACATCTCGGCACCGCCAAACAGCTGCAAATCGAGACCGGTCGCGGTGACAATCACGTCAGCATCGAGATGCGTCCCGGAGTCCAGCGCGATGCCTTTGGCGTCAAAGGTTTTAATCGTGTCGGTCACGATGTGTGCCTTGCCGTTGCGCAGCACGCGGAACAGATCTCCATCAGGAACCACGCAAAGGCGCTCATCCCAAGGGTTGTAAGACGGGCTGAAGTGTTTGAGATCGACTTTGCCGCCGAGCTGTCGCTGGGTCAGCCTGCGCAGCAGGCGCTTCACCGCCTTGGGTCGTTCGCGCGAGGCCACAAACAATGCGCGTTGCATCCCGATGTTGCGTGCACGTGTGGCGGTGTAAACCGATTTGGCAGGCAGGAAGCGAGACAGTTTCGACCACAGCGGATCGACGCCGGGAACGGATACCACGTACGTCGGTGAGCGCTGCAACATGGTGACGTTTGCCCCCTGTCGCGCGAGCGATGGCACCAGCGTAATCGCCGTGGCGCCGCTGCCGATCACCACCACGTTCTTGTTCTTACAGTCGAGATCCTCCGGCCAGTGCTGAGGATGAACAACCTGACCTTTGAAACGCTTGCGGCCGGGAAACTCCGGTGTATAGCCGGCATCGTAGTTGTAGTAACCCGTGGCCGTGATGATGTGGCGCGCCGTCCAGCTTTCGGTTTCGCCGTTGTCCTCGCGTGTGGTTGTGATCTTCCACAGCTCATCCGCACTCGACCAGTCGGCGCGCACCACTTTGCGCCCGAATCGGATCTTGGGGATGACATCGTACTGCTGTGCGGTTTCGGTCACGTACTTCTTAATTGACGGACCATCGGCGAGAACTTTGGGCTCACGCCAGGGGCGGAAGTTGTAGCCGAACGTGGACATATCCGAATCGGAACGGATACCCGGATACCGGAACAGATCCCAAGTGCCGCCGATGGCGTCCCGGCGTTCGAGTATGGCGTAACTTTTGTGCGGCAGTTTGCGAGTCAGGTGGCAGGCGGCACCTATGCCGGATAAGCCTGCGCCAAGGATTAGGACGTCGAATTGGGGAGACGCTGTCATATCGGGCCTAATGGGTAGTTCTGTGACAGCGAGCATAGTAAATCACTGAGCGAATTGAGACTCGGCTCACATTTTCGGCCATGGCTGCCTTGAAGGCTTTTGGAAGCTGGAATACCTTAGTCTAGGAAGAGCAATGAGGGGTTTGCCATGGCTACACGTGATTTCTTTTGGGTAGGAGTCGCGTTTGCGCTGGCTCTGTCCGGGTGTTCGAGCAGTAGCAACGGGGATGCCGAGGCCGACGTTACGGTCACTGACGTGGCCAGTTTCGCGTCGCTGACGCTAGCAAAAGGGCAAGCCCTGCGAATCGTTGATGGCGATGATGACGGCGCCGTCCAAGTTTCCATCACAGAGAGCTTCGTTTGTGGTGGAGCTATCGAGCTTTCCGATGGTGTCACGGAAGTCGATTTTGTTGTGAGCGACGCATTGGATTTGAATTGCGTGATCACCAGCGATTCCAGCGATGACTCTCCCGCTGTGGTGCGGTTTGTCACGGACGCGACGTTCACTTTGCGCGACGATTTCCAACCGTATATTTCCGGTGCTGTGATTGTTGTTGATGACAGCGCGCAGCTTCTTTTGCCGGAACAATATGCAGCCGACGCAACGGTTGATGATGGCCAATCACCCGTGCTTATGGCGCCGCCAGTAGAGGACGAGCTCGCGCTTCCGCTAAAAGCTCGCACAGTGGCGGGTAATCACTTCGTGCAGTCCAAGGCGAGGGACTGCGATACGACCAATGTGAATCGCATCACTGGCCAATGGGCTGGGCCTGAGGTGTCGCAGAACTTTGATGGTTCTCTGGTGGTGGCGATTTGGGCGACCTGCGACGTTGAAATCGAAGACTTCCAGAATGATCCGCCGGTATGGTTGCCGCTGGAGATTAACGAGCAAATCGCGACCGATCCTGACGACGCCAAAGACGTTCAAGGTTCAAATGGTAAGAAGGGTATGACCTTGAACGTGCGTTCACAGGGGAAAGTCACGTTCAAAGGCAATTCGATTCTGCGTCTGATGGATGGTGCTCCCGGCCAGGACGCCATTGCCGTTGGACGTGACGCTATGGCTGTCGGTGGGCGTGGCGGTGACGCTGGGGATCTTAAAATTTCCGCCGGACAGAGCATTGACATTGCCAACGGGACTTTGCTCATTGTTCCCGGGGATGGCGGCCCAGGCGGCAATGCGAGTGCAAACGGTCTGGACGGCCAAAGTCAGTGTGATCCGACCACGGGTGCGAACGCGGTAGCGACCGGAGGACGTGGAGGTGACGCGGTTAAGGTTCTTCGCGCCAGGGGGGTCGCTGGATTGGCCAACGTTACGATTGGCGATTACCAGGGTGGCGCCGGCGGTTCGGCAACGGCGACCGGGGGAACCGGTGGTGACAACTGCGACGGTGCACAGCGTCATGGTGCTGACGGTGGTGATGCGACCGCAACAGGCGGGGCTGGCGGCGATGCGAGCTTTGCAGCAACGGGTTTCAATGGTGCATCGCCCGAAGTGACCGGCGGTGACGGTGGCGAGGCGTCGGCCAGTGGCGGTAACGGTGGCGCCGGAGGAGACGAACCCAGCTGTCCTGTCCCCGTTGCCGGGAATGGCGGCGTCGGGGGGGATGCGGTATCCAATGGTGGGGCTCCCGGAACTGGAACTGATAATGACGGTTCGGCAGGTGAGGGAGCGAGCGCAGCGGGTGTCGGTGGTCAATGCGGCGATTTTCCGGCGGTCGATGGTTCCAGTGGTGATGCCTCGGCGACCAACGGCGATGGCACCGCGGGTGCTGTGGCTCCTGGTCTACCTCCCGGCACATGTGACTGCCCGGTGGTAACTCCATCGCCCAGCCCGACGCCAACAGCGACCCCGATTGTGGATCCCACACCCACGCCAACAGCGACGCCCACGGCGAATCCGAGTCCGTCTGCGACCCCGACACCCAGTCCGACGGCTACTCCCGCTCCTTTTGATGCGTTTATAGGGAGCTATACTTGCGGCAATGGCTGTGGAAATGATGTGAGTACGATTCAAATCGCCGCTGACGACCAAAATTCGGGGCCCAGCGTGACCAGTGTTGGATCGAATGGCACCTTGAGCACCAGTCAGATTGATAGTACGACCGCTCAAAGCAACTCGAATAACGTCACATTGTTTGGACAAGGCGGACACTTTCTTCGCCTGCAGTTTGGCGGCACCGGGGCTGGGCGCTCAATCGCACTGCATGGTGAATTGGCCAATGATTCGAACACGTTCTGCGATACAACGTGCGTTGTTGATAATTGAGACAAAGGGGCGGTTGTCCCCTGTGGTTGTTCGCTAGAGTCGATCTATTACGGGCTTGAGCTCGCGCCACGCTTGCTCAAGCCGTTTCTCCGACACTTTTTGGCGGGTTTTCAGCGTCTGAGCGAACACCGATACGCGGTACTCCTCAATCATCCAGCGGTAGGCGATGAGGCTGGCAGGCGCGGCCTGACGACGTTTGGCGCAGCGCAGGAATGCGTCTTTCGCACGTTGCCAGTGTGGTGAGATCAAAGCTTGTCGTTGGCTGTCTTCCGCAGGCTGATGTTGCCAACGCTCGGCACGCATGCACAGGGCTTGGATGTAACGCGGCAGGTCGCCAATCGCGGGTGTTCTTTCCAGCCAACCGGGGCTGAGCAGCCAGGTCAGTTGGTTTTGCATGTCCTGGGCTGCGGGATCGTCAGATTGTGGCTTCTCGCAAGCCACCCATTGTGCCCAGGCATCCGCCAGGCGTGAGATTGCCTGCCAGTGCTGCTGCAGCTGTTCAGCCAGCGCTTGCGTGTTGGCCAGCGTGGATTCGAAAGCGGTACGGGAGAAGATGCCGTCGTCCAGCTGCGTATCGCTCACGACCCGCGCTGTTAGCGAGCTCAGCAGGTCGCCGTGTCGACGCGTCGGCGCCAACAGATCAATCAAATGCTGATCCGCAGCTTCCGCCACGGGTAGCGCAGACAAGCGCAGGACGATAGTTTGTCGGTTGGGCAGGCTCTTCAAGCGTTGCTGCAGGTTTTTGTGCTGTGTCATCAGCAGCAGACGCAGCAGTCCTTCGCGATGATTGCGACGCGCGTCCTCGACATCGTCGAACAGTTGTACGGCAGCGCTGTCTTCATCATCGCGCAACCTTGGGAAGGCCCGGAGACCGCCAGAAATCTCCACGCTGTCCGGCAGCGTGTCGGGCATCGGGTCGGCCCAACGGGATAGGCCGGTGATCGACCAACGTTCGTCGTGATGGGCTTTGAAGGCGGTTTTTGCCTGATGGCCCAGGGTTTCACGCAGCCGCGATAAATCTCGGCCAGCCGCGACTTGAGCGCCTTGCGCATTGCGAAGTCGAATGCGCATCTGCAAGCGGGGCGGCATCTCAATGGCGCGCAGATTATGCTCGGTGGGGCTGGGCTCACCACAACGGCGTTGGAGCTGACGTGCCAGCGCCGTGAACAAATCACCCTGGCCGAAAGGCAGCGCTTGCAGGCAATGCTCGACGGTTGCGGATGCCGGCACGAACTTGCGTCGCTGTGCTTTGGGTAAACCTTTCACCAGATGTTCAATCTTGTCGCCCAGCATGCCGGGCACCAACCAATCCAGGCGTTGTTGATCCAGTTGATTCAGCTGGGCCACGGGCACGTCGAGGTTGACCCCATCATCGTCTTGGCCCGGGGCAAAGATGTATTGCAACTTCAGGCTTTGCCCGTGGCTTTCCAGACGAGGGGGAAAAGCATTGCTCAGATCGTCTTGTGCGCTCACGCGAAGATCAGCGTCTTGCATACGCAGCGTTTGATCCAAGGCGTCGCTCAGTTGGTTGAGCAAATCCTGACGGTTGACGATGCCCTCTGGCAGGCGCTCGTCGTACCAGGCGATGATTTCGTCATCGGCACGCAGAATTCCGCGCCGGCGCAGTTTGTTTTCCTCGGATTGCAGGCGTTTGGCCAGATTTTGATTGGCCTTAAGAAATGCTGGCGCATCGCGGCGGCCCCATTGGCCTTCGATCAGCGCGTGCAGGATGAACAGCTGACGCGCGTGTGAGCGATCATGCTGGGCATAGGCAACACGCCGGTCGGCGGTCAGTATCAAGCCGAAGAGGCTGACCTGCTCACGTGCGACCACCTCACCGCGTTGCTTGTCCCATTGGGGTTCCAGTGCTTGCTTTTGGATGAGATGGGCTGCCGCTTTTTCTATCCATTCCGGTTCAACCTGGGCCGCGATGCGGGCGTAAACACGGCGTGTGCTGACGATCTCCGCTGCACACATCCAGTTCGGGCGACGTTTGCTCAGCACCGATTCCGGATGGATACGCCAGCGCGCGCCACGCGGCCCGCGGTAGTCGCCGTTCTCGTCGTGTTGGCCGATGTGATCAAGCAAACCGCGCAGCAAAGTCTGATGAATCCGCGATGGCTCGATGGACGAAGCCGGCTCGTGCGAATTCTGGCTTTCCTTTTTGTCTTTGGCGCGCTCCAGCTCGCTGCCAATCTGGCGGATCAGATCGCGCCATTCCTGCATGCGACGGGTGTGCAAATAACGCGCTTTGCACCAGCGTTTGAAATCGGCGTTGCTCATCTCCGAACGCGCCAACTCGGCGCTGTGCCAAAGATTGAGCAGGGTCAGAAAGTCGGAGGATTTGTCGACAAATTCGCGCTGCGCTTGGTCGGACTTGTCGCGATTGTTGGGATCTCTTTCGCGTGGGTCCTGCATGGACAACGCTGCAACAATCGGCAGGACCTCGCGAAGACACTGCGTCCTTTGCGCTTCGAGCAAAATGCGTCCAAGGCGAGGATCAACCGGCAACCGGGCGATTTTTCGTCCAGTGCGTGTCAGGCGGCCATCGCTGCGCAAAGCCTGGAGTTGATCAAGCAGACGACGCGCGTCATTGATGTAGCGCTGATGAGGCGGATCAATGAACGGAAAGTCAGCCGGGTCGCCAAGACCCAGATCGGCCATCTGCAGCAACACCGAGGCCAGATTGGTGCGCAGAATTTCGGCTTCGGTATAGCGAGGCCGCGCTTCAAAATCGTCTTCCGCGTAGAGGCGTATGCAAATCCCGGGTGCGGTGCGGCCACAGCGCCCCTTGCGCTGATCCGCATTGGCCTGGGCGATGGGCTCGATTTGCAGGTTTTGAATCTTGCTGCGCGGGTTGTAGCGTGAGATGCGGGCCAAGCCCGAGTCAATCACGTGGCGGATACCCGGCACAGTGAGCGAGGTTTCGGCGATGTTGGTGGCCAAGACAACCCGACGCGCTTTGCCCGGATGGAAGATTTTTTGCTGGGCGGCGCTGCTTTGTCGTGCGAACAGCGGCAGGATTTGTTTGTCCGCCCAGACTTTGAGCTTGGGGTGCTTTTCTATGTGCGCGGCAACATCGCGGATTTCACGCTCGCCCGGTAAGAACACCAAAATGTCGCCCGTGTCGCTGCGCCACAATTTGGCCACCGTCTGAGCGATGAGTTCCAGCAGATCATCGTCGTCTGGCTCTTGGTAACGCAATTCAATGGGGTGACTTTTACCCGGGACTTCAATCACCGGGGCATCACCAAAGTGACGCGAGAATTTTTCGGCATCCAAGGTGGCCGAGGTGATGATGATTTTCAGATCGGGGCGTTGTGGAGCCAGTTGGCTCAGATAGCCGAGCAGAAAATCGATGTTCAGGCTGCGCTCGTGAGCTTCGTCAATGATGACGGTGTCGTAACGGCTCAAGCGGCGGTCATGGCGCAGTTCATTCAGCAGCACGCCATCGGTGAGCAGTTTGACGCGAGTGTCCGCACTGGTGACATTCTTGAAGCGGACCTGCCAGCCCACGGTGCGACCGACCTCGTCACCAATCTCCTCGGCGACACGTTCGGCCAATGCCCGAGCGGCGAGCCGGCGCGGCTGTGTGTGAGCAATCTGCCCCAGACAACCGCGCCCCAGCTCGAGGCAAAACTTTGGCAGTTGGGTGGATTTGCCGGAACCTGTCGCGCCGCAAACGATAATGACCTGATGCTGATTCAAAGCCTGCAGAATCTGCTCGCGCGCCTGACTGACGGGCAGGTTGTCCGGATAGGCCCAGGTCACTGGGAGTGGGGTACGATCAACAGTTGAGGCGGCTGGCATTAGCTGCAAGAATTTGACAGTTTGTTAATCAATGACAGGGAGACCGCCCGATGGCGAACAATAAAAACTTCTGGCTCGCAATGAATGCGTTTTTGAGCCTCTGGTACATCGCTGTGTTCGGCTATGTGCTGTTCATGGGCGGCGCTTGGAGCGAGTGGGTGCCTATGGTGACCCTGGTTATTCTCGCTGCTCACGTGCTTGAAATTCCACTGGCATGGAAGATGGTGTCGCCTCGCAATCCGGCGCTCGGCCGCTTGCTGGTCATGACCACATTGTTTGGTCTGACATGGTGGATTCCGGCCAGCAAAGGCATCTATTCCGTGCGCTAATCGAGATAGTGACAGCTACGTAATTTTTACGATCGACCAGTAAAAAACGGTTCTGTATCTTCGTCACCATCGTCAGCGCTCGCTCGTTGACGTCTCATAACCGATGCCATCGCTGAATTTGTTAGATGGTGAGTTTTGCCCTCCGCTATTGATCCAACCGGTTATGAGCTTGACGGGGTGCCGATTGGGCGTCCCGTTTTTTTTGTCTGTAATTTAGGATCAGCCGCCAATCTGGCCCAGGGCCTCACCCATGCGAACCGCGTCACCCGCTTTGAGCGTTGGTGTCCAGCTCATGCTGTTGCGTGGGAACAACAGAATCACGGTCGAGCCCATGTTGAAGCGGCCCAATTCCTCGCCGCGCAGATGTTCGACAGGCTGCTGACGATAATCAAAATCGCGAATGCGACGGCTGTGCGGTGGTGAAATCTTGCCTTCCGCGATGGTTTCCATGCTGCCGACAAACAGTGCGCCGACCATAACCAGCACAAACGGTCCAAGTGCGGACTCGAAATGAAGCACCAAGCGCTCGTTGCGCGCAAACAGGGCATCAATGGCCCGCGCCGTGGACGGGCGCACGCTGAACAATCGTCCGGGCACAAACCGGGCATGGGTCAGACGTGCACTCAGCGGCATGTGAATGCGATGGTAGTTGTTCGGTGCCAGATAAATGGTGGCGAACTGGCCATCTTCGTAGCGCTGGGCCGCCTCGCGATCGGCCAGCAACGCGGCGCTGGTGTATGAGCGTCCTTTGGCCTGGAAGATCGTGTGTTGGTCAATCGCCCCCAGCTGGCTGATCCGCCCATCCACGGGGCACAGCAACGCCGGCTCGTCGGCCAGTGGTCGCGCTTCGGGTTTCAGCGCCCGGGTGAAAAAGGCATTGAAACTGGCGTAGGCGTGCGGATCTTCCTGCAGCGCCTCGGCCATGTTGATGTCGAAGTGCCGCATCAGAAAATCGATACTGGCGTTTTTGACTGCGGGCGATTCGATCTGGGTCAGTCGATGAATCAGGCTGGACAGTGGGCGCGTTGGAAGAATGGCCTGGCTGGCATATTCCAGGAAGCCGGGCATGCTCATGAGTTGATCAGGGTGTCCAGCGTGGATTGCAGTTCATCCAGCTTGTGCGGCGCAGAGAAGTACGCTTTGATGCGCGATTGCGGGTCGAGCAGGACCAACGCGGTGGCGTGATCCATGGTATAGGTGTCGCCCTGATCAACCTTGATGAATGCGATCCCCACCGAATCCGCGAAATCCGTGACGGCTTCGGTGTTGCCCGTGACACCGATAAAAGCGGGATCGAAATGTGCGAGGTACGGTCCCATGACCTCCGGCGTATCGCGTTCCGGGTCGATGCTGACGAAAACAAAATCCAACTTGCTGCGAAGCTGGGCCGGCAAGTTCTCACGCAGTTGGCGCATCAGCGCCAAGGTGCTGGGGCAGATGTCGGGACAATGCGTGAAGCCGAAAAACAGCAGTTGGTAGCGGCCCAGCGCGGTGTCCTTGTTATACGGCGTGCCGTGTTGCGTAACAAGTTCGAAGTCCGGCAGGCTGCGGGCCGGATTGAGGACCAAGCCGCTGACCCCCGGCGCGTTGTCCTGCTGCATCAGATGGCTCATGCCGATGCCGGCGAGGAGGGCGGCAATCAAGCCGGTGACGAGTAACGCGTTGAGGTGCGGTCTGCGCATGAAATCAGGCATTCAGGTGGACAAAAGGATCGGATTATTATCACATACGCGCCCCGAACGAACTTGTCCGCCGACCCACTCGCATGGCTGAACTGCACGAATTGTCGCAATTGTTGATCACGCCGCGTGATCTGATCCGCTGGGCGGCGAGTCAGTTCGAGGAGCACGGCTTATGCTACGGACACGGCACAGACAATGCGCTGGATGAAGCGGCCTCACTGGTTTTGCAGTGCTTGAAGTTGCCGCTTGATTTGCCCGCGACGTACTTCGACGCCGTTCTGACCCCCGAAGAACGCGCGCGCGTGCTGCGCTGGATTGCCAAGCGACGCGATGAGCGCTTGCCGTTGCCGTACATTACCGGCCAGGCTTGGTTTGCGGGGATGCGTTTTGTTGCCGATGCGCGGGCTTTGGTGCCGCGCTCACCGATTGCCGAACTGATTGCAGAGGGCTTTGCGCCGTGGATCGGTGACACGCCTGAGCGTATTCTCGACCTCTGTACCGGCGGCGGCAGTATCGCGATCGGCTGTGCGCACGTCTTTCCAGAAACACCAGTGGATGCCAGCGATCTATCGGAACAGGCTTTGGCACAGGCCGCCGAAAACGTCGCACTGCATCATCTTGAGTCTCAGCTTGAGTTGCTTCACGGGGATTTGTTTGCCCCTTGCGCCGGCCGCAGCTACGACCTGATTGTGAGCAACCCGCCGTACGTCAGTGCTGGCGAATATGCCGCCTTGCCGCCAGAGTTTGCGCATGAGCCACGCGGCGCGCTGGAAGCGCCGGATCAGGGATTGCAGCTGGTGCTGCGCATGCTCGCCGAAGCGCCGGATTATCTGAATCCAGGTGGTGTGTTGGTGTGCGAAGTTGGTGCGACTGCCGCGGCTCTGATGGATGCGCGGCCAGACTTGGAATTGAGTTGGCCTGAATTTGAACACGGTGGCGACGGCGTTTTCGTCGTCACACGCGAGCAACTGCTCGCTGCGGGAGTCTGATCTGATGTCCGGAAATACCTTCGGAAAATCCTTTTGCGTAACCAGCTTTGGTGAGTCGCATGGCCCGGCGATTGGCTGTGTGGTCGACGGATGTCCGCCAGGACTGGCGATCAGCGAAGCTGATATTCAGCGCGATCTGGATCGTCGCAAACCGGGGCAGTCCAAGTACGTCACGCAGCGCAAGGAGCCGGATGCCGTGCGAATTTTGTCCGGCGTGCACGAAGGCGTAACCACCGGCACGCCGATTGCGTTGGTGATCGAGAACACCGATCAGCGGTCGCGTGACTACACCAAGATCGAAGATGTGTTCCGCCCCAACCACGCGGACTACGCGTACATGCAGAAGTACGGCCGCCGCGATCATCGCGGAGGCGGGCGTTCCTCGGCACGCGAGACTGCCGTGCGTGTTGCAGCGGGTGCGTTGGCGCGCAAGTTTTTGAATGAGCGCTTCGGTATTGAAATCCGCGGCTGTTTGTCACGCATAGGGCCGTACAGTTTCGCCGGGCGTGACTGGTCGGCGGTGAACGAAAATCCGTTTTTCTGTCCGGAACCTGATCAGGTGCCTGAGCTGGAAAACTACATCAACACGATCCGTAAGCAGGGCGATTCCATCGGCGCCGAGATCTATGTCGAGGCCGTCGGCGTGCCGGCAGGCTGGGGTGAGCCGGTGTTTGATCGGCTTGATGCGGATCTGGCACATGCTTTGATGAGCATCAACGCGGTCAAAGCGGTGGCGATTGGTGACGGTTTTGATGTGGTCAATCAGCTCGGCTCTGAACACCGCGATGAGATGACCCCGCAGGGGTTTCTGAGCAATCACTCCGGTGGTGTCGCCGGCGGCATCAGCACAGGACAGTCGGTCACGGCGCGGATGGCGCTCAAACCCACCTCGAGCATCATCGTGCCGGGTCAAACCATCAATGCGCAGGGTGAAAGCGCGCAGGTGAGAACCACCGGGCGTCACGATCCGTGCGTGGGGATTCGTGCCACACCGATCGCCGAAGCCATGTTGGCCTTGGTCCTGATTGACCACTGCCTGCGCAATCGTGCGCAAAACGCCGATATCGCGCCCATGCCGAAACCGATTCCCGGCCAGGTCTAAAGGTGCAACTTGCCCCGTCGACGCTGCACGCGCGGCTGTCGGCGTATTACGCCGGCTTTTATGCGGTGCTCGGTTCGCTGTTGCCGTACTTTGGCCTGTGGCTGGCCGCTCGGGATTTGAGTCCGACCCAGATTGGTTTGATTTTCAGCGTCCACGGCGCCACTCGTGTTGCGTTGCCGTTGGCTTGGGGCTGGGTTGCGGATCGTTCCGGCAAGCGCATGTGGTTGATCCGTCTGGCCAGTCTGATGGCGCTGCTGGGCTTCGTGATTCTTCCGTTCGCCCAGAGTTATGCCGCCATTCTTGCCGCCGTGGTGGTGTTTTCGGTGTTCTGGAACGCGACCATGCCGCAATTTGAGGCGGTTACGCTGGGGCATCTGCGCATTACCGGTGGCGATTACAGCCGCGTGCGGCTGTGGGGCAGTGTCGGCTTTGTTGTCGCGGTGGTCGGCTTGGGCTATTTGTTTGATGTCGTGAGCATCAACTATCTGCCCTGGATCATGCTCGGTTTTTTGGCTTGGATGGTGGTCTCCGCGAGCCTAATTCCCGACAGTCTGATGCTGTCTGCGCGTGAAGCAGCGTCGACCACGACGATCTGGGATGTGCTGCGGCAACCGGTGGTTATTGCTTTGCTGCTGGTGGTTTTTGCCTCGCAACTCAGCTTCGCGCCGTACTACAGCTTTTTCTCGTTGTACTTGGAGCGCGAGGGGTATCCGCCAGGCCAGATCGGTCTACTGTGGGCCTTCGGCGTGGTGCTGGAGATTTGGGTGTTCGTGTACACCGGGCGATTGATCACGCGCTACGGCGTCCACGCGATGATGGTCCTGGCTTTGGCGTCTACGGCCGTGCGCTGGGTGTTGCTGCCACCGTTTGTCGACAATGTGCCGGCGCTACTGGCGCTGCAGGCCTTGCACATGTCGAGCTTTGGCATTTTCCACGCATGCTCGATTTTTTACATAGGGCATTTGTTCCCGGCCCATCTGCAGGGGCGTGGGCAGGCGCTGTATGTGACCTGCGGCTTTGGCGCCGGCGGTTCGCTGGGTGCGTGGTTGTCCGGTTGGGTGTGGGAGCACATCTCGCCTGACACGATGTATTACGCGGCCGGCAGTGTGGCCGCGGTCGGCGCTTTGATTGCCTGGCGCTTTCTGTTTTCCCCGGATCAGGCCAACCAGTCACGCACTTCGCCCGCATCGCATTGAGTGATGCGCGCTGTTTTGAAGCGCAGATCAACAAACAGCTTCGACCAATTGTCGGCATCAAGTCGCCAGCACAGCTCAATGCTGGATGCGTGGCTGTAGCTGAGTTCAAATTCGCCATCGAAACTGTCATGACGTTGTCGAAAACGTAGCAGTGCGAGCAAGCGCTTCACGACCGGCTTTTCCAGAGCTGCGTCGATTTCATCGAAATCGTAAAAGTGGCGATTGATGTCACGCAGCTCACCCGTTTCATTCATCAGCTCGTCATCGTTCTCACCGGCGAGCAGGCCGACGTAGTACACCTGAGGAATGCCGGGTGCAAAGAGTTGGATGGCGCGGGCGCAGATGTAAGCGTCATCTTGACGCTTGAGCGCGTCGTAAAAGGTACAGGTCAGCTGATAGATCGCACCGACGCTGTGCACGTTGGCCGCGGATCGACGCATGATCGGGTCGGAGCTGCGTTCCGAGACATTGTCGATAACCGCCTGGATCTTGTCCTGTGGCATCAAGCCTTCGACATCCGGTATGCAGATGCCGTCGTGGGTGTCGAGAACGGTGAGCTGATTGCGCGGACACAAGCGCATCCATTGCTTGAGATATTTTCCGTCGCCTTCGAGCAAGGCATACAGTACCAACGGCGGCAGCGCGAAGCCGTAGGGCCGCATGCCATGGTGCGAGATTGCGATCTGATAGCTGTAGTGGTCGTGAACTTCCGGTAGCACCTCGGCGTCATGTTCGGCAGCCTGATGATGAAACCATTGCAAGGTGTCGTAGACCTCGGGTTCGACCAAAAAGCAGCTGGTGCCGATGCGTTTGGTGATGTAGCCGAACGCATCCAGACGGAACAGCTTGACGCCACGAGCGGTCAGGAACCGTATCGTCTCGCGCATCAAATCGTAGGTTTTTTGTTTGCTGTAGTTGAGATCGATCTGGTGCTCGGAAAAAGTGCACCAAACCTGTGCGCGGGTGCCGTCGGCGAACTGCACATCGCGGAACGGTTCCTTCTCTTTGCGGATGTGTATGTGGCTTAAGTCTTCGGCGGTGATCTCTCCGAATTCGTGCACATGGACGAACAGATCTGCATGTTCTGAGGCGTAGCCGTGTTCGAGGAAATCCTTGAACTCGGCCGATTCGTCCGAGATGTGATTCAGGGTGATATCCAGGCACAAATCGTAGTCGGCCGCGATATGTTCGACATCCGACCAGTTTCCAAACATCGGCTCCACTTCCATGTGGGTCAGCGGTGAGAAACCGCCATCGGCATTGGAGGGGTACAGCGGCAGGATGTGGATGCCACCAAAGCAACCGGATACCCGAGTTTCCAGGAAGTGATGCAGGTCGGCCAGATTGCTGCCAATCCGGTTGGGGTAGGCGATCAGTTGCGCACGGTTTTTCAACATGATCCGCTCCTCAGGCCACGTCGCGGGATTGGTCAACCGGGCGTTCTACCCCAAAGCGATCGAGCATGTCGTCGATCCAACGATCCAAATCATGAAGTTCGACGATCTTGCGCATCGCTTCCAGGCGCGCGCTGGCCTCGCTATCGTCCATATTGAGCGCACGTTCCAACGCCTGATCCATGTTGCGATGGGAATAAGGGTGCGTCAGCAGTGCACCGTCCAGATCAACGGCAGCGCCGCAAAACTCAGAGAGCAGAAGCACGCCCGAGCTGTCTTCGCCTTTGGCCGCGATGAATTCCTTGGCGACCAGGTTCAATCCATCGCGTAACGGTGTGAGCCAGGCCACATCGGCCGCGCGATACCAACTGATCAGCTCATCGAAAGGAATGGAGTGCGTGAACAACAGAATGGGCGACCAACCCAGGCGTGAAAAGCGTCCATTGATCGCCCCGACTTGCTGTTCAATGGCGGCCTGGCACTCATCGTAGACACTCATGCCGGAAGCGGCCGCAACCGAAGTCAGGCACAGTTTGATTTTGCCAATCTGCTCGGGATGGCGTTCTAGCAGACGCTCGTATGCCTGCAGCATTTCCAGTGCACCCTTGGTGTAATCCACGCGACCCACCGAAAACAGAATTTTCTGGCCGGCGAGTTCGTCACGAATTTTCTGCTCGCGCTGGAGGCTGGCTTCACTGGTGGCAATCTTGTGAATTTGTGCGGTGTTGACGCCAAGTGGTGCGGCATCGATAGCAATATCTCGGTCTTTCCACCTTAAATCGGTGATCTGGCTGGTTTCCTGCAATGCTTGTCCGGCGGTTTGCATACGCGGAGCCACATCACGTCGGCGCAGTCCGCGGGCACCGGCGAAGGCTCTGGCCGAGGCACAGAAATTTTCGGCGTAGCGCGGTATGTGGAAGCCGACGCGATCGCAGCACAGCAGGCTTTCGATGATCTCTTTGCGCCACGGCAGAATCCCAAAGATGTCACTGGCCGGGAACGGCGTGTGATGGAAAAACGCAATGCGCACGTCTTCGCGCTGGGCGCGGATCATTGAGGGTACTAGCCACAGGTTGTAATCATGAACCCAGATCAAAGCGCCGGGTTTGGCGATTTTGCAGGCGGCGTCGGCAAAGATCTGATTCACCGTGCGAAAGGTTTCCCAGTCTGCGGCGTCGTAATCGAAGCGCTCGGGGAAGGAGTGCAGGATGGGCCACAACGCGGCTTTCGACGTCACTTTGTAAAACGAATGCACCTGGGCATCCGTCAGACCAACCTGAGCAACGTTGTAGGCCGCCCCATCAAAACGAATGGGCTCGTTGCGGATGATGTGGCCTTCATCACCTTCAGAAACCGCGCTCCAGGCCAGCCAAGAACCACTGTCGAAGTACTGGAAGAAATTGCGCAGGGTGGGGACGATACCGTTGGGACTGCGATGCGCCCGGCGGACGATTTTGCCGTCGATTCGATGCTCTTCGAAGGGTTGGCGGTGATAGACAACAACAAGATCACTCACTTTGGACAGTCCTCGGTGTGAAATGTGTGCAGGGCTTCGACGATGCCGTCGCAGCCCAACGCTTTAGCGCGATGGATATGGGGGGAATGGGGTAGGCGGGCCAGCAAATCGGGTTCCGATCCACCAACCGCAACGGCGCGAAAGCCGGCGCTGAGCATCGACAGATCGTTGAGCGTGTCGCCGGCGACCAAAACGCTGTCGGCATCGTCGCCGCGTGTTTCTATGAGGCGGCGCAGCGTGGCGCCTTTGTTCACGCCGGGGGGCAGCACATCGAAATAGATGCCGTCGGAATCGAGCGGGTCGCATCCAAAGTGTTCAACTATGGCGCGGGCTTGATCGAGCACACGGGGATCGTCGTAGTAATAGGCTAGCCGGTAGTCGCCGAAACGTTCCTGCAAGCGTAAGCCCGACAGGTCCTGAAGCGCACTGTGAATCGCGTGGCCTCGGTTGCCCCAGCGTTGGCGAATCCATTCCAGAGTGCTTGCCGCATGTTCGCAGGGCGTGGCGCTGACGATGTCACAGCCGACATCGCAGATCATGGTGTGCGGTCGCGGCAGAGTGCCGGATTCAATCAACTCCTCCACGCTGGCGGCGCTGCGGCCGGTGACGTAGAGCAGTTGGGCGTCGGGCGTATGCAGAAAACGCTCGATCAATGTTTCACGCGCCTTGACGGAACCTGCGAGAAAGGTGCCGTCAAGATCGGTGGCAAGTATCATTTGCCTGTCTTGAACAAACCTGTTGAATTCTCTAGCAAATTTGGTGCCGATCCCCAGCTGGTGTGGGTTCTAGACGATCACGGCGTACCTGCGCAGGCTGCCGCCGTGTGCATAAAAGCGCTGGCTGCAGCAGAGGTTGCACGGTCGCGGTGACGCACGCTGCCGAGTTCGCGTTGCATGGTGAGCCCGGGCACGTGCAACGCGATAATGTCGTCGTCGATCATGGCGCGCGGCAGCACACTCCAGCCGAGGCCAATATTGACCAACATCTTGATGGTTTCCAGATAATTGGTCGCCAGCCGCACATGCAGCTGGGTGTTCACGCGTTGCAGTGCAGTCTGGATAATACGGTGAGTGTAGGTCTGCTCATCCGGCAAGACCGCAGGATAGCTGGCCAGCGTGGTCAAATTGACCTCGGAATACTCGGCCAGAGCATGCGCGGGTCCGACAATCACATCCAGCGGATCTGGCCATAGCAGTTGCGTCGTCAGGCGTGCGTCGGGGTCCGGCGGTAGTGTGACCACAGCCATTTCAAGGCGACCGTCGATGACAGCATCGCAGGCCTGCTCGGAATCCATGAAATGAATATCCAGATCCACATCGGGAAATTGCTGGGTGAACTGTCGCAGCACCGGGGGCAAGCGATGCAAACCGATGTGATGGCTGGTTCCGACGGACAAACGGCCGCTGACATCGTTGTGTAAACGCGACAGGCTGCGCGTGGCATCAGCCAGGGTGATCAGCACCTGCTGAGCGTGGGGCAGCAGGTTGTGGCCGGCTTCGGTCAGCATCACTTTGCGCCCAACTCGATCCAGCAGCTTGTGGCCAACCTGTTGCTCTAATGCCGCAATACGTTTGCTGATGGCGGGCTGAGAGAGGTGCAGGCGCTCGGCCGTGGCGGAAAAAGATCCGCTGGAGGCGATATCCACAAAGGTCTTGAGCGCTTGCGTGTCCATGTTATTCCATAATGTTATGCAATGAATAATAACGATTCATTGGAGTTATGGCGAGGCGGGTTCTAGAATGACCGCCTGAACACGAAGGAGCGGGTTATGGCGCCACGTACGCTGTATCAAAAAATCTGGGACAGTCATCTGGTTGAGACGGATGACGGGGGCACGGGGCTGATCTACATTGATCGCCACCTGGTCCATGAAGTGACCTCGCCGCAGGCCTTCGAGGGCTTGCGCTTGGCGGGGCGGCAGCCGTGGCGCGTGGACGCCAATTTGGCCGTGCCAGACCACAATGTGCCGACCACCAATCGCGCTGCGGGTATTAGCGATCCCATTTCGCGGACCCAGATCGAGGCGCTGCAGGCCAACACCCGCGAGTTCGGCATCACGCTTTTTGATATGGATGATGTGCGCCAGGGTATCGTGCATGTGATCGGTCCGGAGCAGGGCGCCACCTTGCCAGGTATGACCGTGGTCTGTGGGGATTCGCACACCTCCACCCACGGCGCATTTGGCGCGTTGGCTTTTGGTATCGGCACATCGGAGGTCGAGCACACACTGGCCACGCAATGTTTGTGGCAGAAGCCCTCCAAGACGATGCGCGTGACCGTGGATGGCGTTGTGGCGCCTGGCATTACCGCCAAAGACATCGCGTTGGCCATCATCGGCCGTATTGGTACAGCCGGAGGCACTGGGTATGTCATCGAGTACGCGGGCGAGGCGATCCGCAATCTGTCGATGGAAGGTCGCATGAGCCTGTGCAACATGACTATCGAAGCGGGCGCGCGGGCCGGCATGGTAGCGGTTGACCAGACCACCATCGACTACATCAAGGGGCGTCCGTACGCCCCGTCTGAGGCGCAGTGGGAGCAGGCGGTGGCCTGTTGGTCCGACCTGCATTCAGATGACGGCGCACAATTCGACGCGGAAGTCGTCATTGACGGCGCCGATATCCAACCTCAGGTGACCTGGGGCACTTCGCCCGAAATGGTGATCGCGGTGGATCAGACAGTGCCCGATCCGGCTGGGCAGGACGATGAAGTGCGGGCATCCGGCATGCGTCGGGCCCTGGAGTATATGGGCCTTGATGCGGGCGTCCCGATCACTGACGTGAGCGTGGATAAGGTGTTCATCGGCTCGTGCACCAATTCGCGGATTGAGGATTTGCGCGACGCTGCGCGCATCGCGCAGGGGCGTACGGTGGCCAACAACATTCGCGTGGCCATGGTTGTGCCCGGTTCGGGGCTGGTCAAAAAACAAGCCGAAGAGGAAGGTCTGGACAAGATTTTTCTGGAGGCGGGCTTTGAATGGCGGGAACCAGGGTGTTCGATGTGTCTGGCCATGAATGCCGATCGATTAGAGCCGGGCGAGCGTTGCGCTTCGACCTCGAATCGTAACTTTGAAGGCCGTCAGGGGCAGGGCGGGCGTACTCATCTGGTCAGCCCGGCGATGGCGGCCGCGGCCGCTGTGTTCGGTCGTTTCACTGACATTCGGGGGTTGTGATGCAAGCGTTTACTCAACACACCGGTACCGTGTTGCCGATGGATCGTTCGAATGTGGACACCGATGCGATCATTCCCAAGCAGTACTTGAAATCGATTCGTCGTAGCGGTTTTGGGCCGTTTCTGTTCGATGACTGGCGCTACCTGGATGCCGGTGATCTGGATACGCCGGTTGAATCACGTCGACCGAATCCGGATTTCGAGCTCAATGATCCGCGTTATGCCGGCGCCAGCGTGTTGCTGGCACGCAAGAACTTCGGCTGCGGTTCATCGCGTGAACACGCGGTGTGGGCGCTGGAGAACTATGGCATTCGTTGTGTCATTGCGCCCAGTTTCGCCGACATATTCTTTAGCAACTGCTTCAAGAATGGTGTTTTACCGATTGTTGTTGAAGAAAAAGTTATCGACGCGTTATTTGAAGAAACACGTGAGGGCGTACAGCTGACCATTGATCTGCCGGCGCAGACCATCAGCACGCCCGCGGGGCAGAGCATTGCTTTTGACATCGACGCTGGACGCAAAGCGCGTCTGGTCCAGGGGCTGGATGACATCGGTCTGACGCTGGAGCGGGCAGACGCCATCCGTGCTTTTGAAACCAAACACCGCCAGTCGCAGCCGTGGCTGTTCGCAGAATAAGCAATAAGGACTTCATTCATGACATTTAAAATCACCCTGATGGGCGGCGATGGCATCGGCCCCGAGGTTGTGGCCCAGGCGGTGAAGGTGCTGGACGTGCTGCGTGCGCGCCATGGCCTGCAGGTGGAGACACAGGACGCGCTGGTTGGCGGCGCGGCCTACGATGCCTACGGCGATCCTTACCCAGCGCAGACTCAAACGTTGGCGCGCAATTGCGACGCTATCTTGTTCGGTGCCATTGGTGGCCCGCAATATGATGAGCTACCGCGCGATAAACGTCCGGAATCCGGCTTGCTGGCGATGCGTGCCGATCTTGGCTTGTACGCCAATCTGCGTCCGGCGATCCTGTTTGAAGAGTTGGCTGCCGCTTCGTCACTCAAACCGGAGATCGTTGCTGGGCTGGATATCCTGATCGTGCGCGAGTTGACCGGGGGGATCTACTTCGGCAAACCGCGCGGTATTGAAGACCGCAATGGCATAAAGACCGGCTTCAACACGCTGGTTTATGGCGAAGATGAAATTCGTCGCATTGCCAAGACCGCCTTTGAAGCCGCGCAGCGGCGCAATGGACGATTGTGCTCCGTGGACAAAGCCAATGTGCTGGATGTGTCACAACTGTGGCGCGATACGGTCAATGCGATGGCTGCGGATTACCCGGCTGTCGAGGTGAGCCACATGTACGTGGACAATGCTTCCATGCAGTTGGTGCGCGATCCCAAACAGTTTGATGTGATCGTCACCGGCAACTTGTTTGGTGACATCCTGTCCGATCTCGCGGCGATGCTGACCGGTTCCATCGGCATGTTGCCGTCGGCCTCGCTGGGTGAGGGCGGCCACGGGATGTATGAGCCGGTGCATGGCAGCGCACCGGATATTGCCGGGCAGGACAAAGCCAATCCGCTGGCTGCGATCCTGTCATTGGCGATGTTGTTGCGGCATAGCCTGGATCGCGGCGACCTCGCTGATTTGGTGGAAGCGGCTGTGGCTAAGGTCCTGGCGCAAGGTTTGCGCACGGGCGATATCGCAGCCGGCGGTGCGGTCATTGGAACTGCGGCCATGGGCGATGCGGTGGCTGCCGCGATTGCCTGATCAATCTCCACGCTTATTCAACAGAATCATGGGTTTCGACAAACCCGAAGGATGTAACTATGCAGAAGTATGACGTTGCCGTACTGGGCGCCACCGGCGCTGTTGGCAAGACCATGTTGGAAGTGCTGTCACAGCGCAAATTCCCCATCAATAACATCTACGCCCTGTCGAGCGAGCGCTCGGCTGGCACCGCGGTGGAATTCGGTCGCCGTGAATTGATCGCGCAAAACGTTGATGATTTTGATTGGTCGCAGGTCCAGATTGGCCTGTTTTCAGCGGGTGGCTCGGTGTCGGAGAAATGGGCGCCGATCGCTGCTGAGCACGGCGTTGTGGTGATCGATAACACCTCGCAGTTTCGTTACGACGACGAGATTCCGCTGGTCGTACCGGAAGTTAATCCGGATGCGCTTTACGGGTTCCGCAAGCGCAACATCATTGCCAACCCGAACTGCTCAACCATCCAGATGATGGTGGCGCTCAAGCCGATTTATGACGCTGTCGGCATTGAGCGCATCAACGTGGCGACGTATCAGGCGGTGTCCGGTTCGGGGGCAAAAGCCATGGATGAATTGGCCAAGCAAACGGCCGCACTGCTCAATTTCCAGGAGGCCAAAGCCGAGGTCTATCCCAAGCAGATCGCTTTCAATGTGTTGCCCCACATTGATGTGTTTCAGGACAACGGTTACACCAAGGAAGAAATGAAGATGGTGTGGGAAACCCGCAAAATCTTCGGTGACGCCAATATTCAGGTGAACCCGACCGCAGTGCGCGTCCCAGTGTTTTACGGCCATTCCGAAGCCATCCACATCGAAACGCGCGACAAAATTAGCGCAGAGCAGGCGCGAGAACTTTTGAGCAAGGCGCCAGGTGTCGTGGTGATGGACGAGCGTGCCGATGGTGGTTACCCGACGGCAGTGACCGATGCGGCGGGTAAAGACGACGTGTTCGTGGGGCGAATCCGTGAGGACATTTCCCACCCACGCGGATTAAATCTGTGGGTCGTCTCCGATAATGTGCGCAAAGGCGCCGCCACGAACAGTGTGCAGATCGCCGAAACCTTGGTTCGAGATCATTTCTAAGGTATAAAAAGCCCTTGAATTAACGGCAGTTTGCGGGGGCAGTGTGCGCACTAATCGATTCGTCCAGTCGGGCGCAGAGGAGCAGGTCGTGAAGAATTCAGCGGAGAGCCGGGCGTGGTTGGGGGACCGCGCTGGCCATTCATGGCTTGGCCGCTGCGCCGCGCTCTTGGTGTTCGGCGTGATGCCTGGTTTGGCAACGGCACTCACGGCGGGTCAAATCGTGGTGCAAAGTCACCTCAACGAGCCGTTTCGCGCCACAGTGCCGCTGCGGGCCTTGCAAGTTGGTGAAGTCGAAGAACTCAAGGTCGGTTTGGCCAGCGATGATGCGTATCGTTCGTTGGGCCTGGAAAAGAGCCAATTTCTGAGTAGCTTGCAATTTGATGTGCGCGAAGGCTCCAGCGCGGATCAGGCCAGCTTGATCATTACCACCTCGGAAACGGCCAAAGAGCCGTTTTTCAGTGTTTTGCTGTCGTTCCGGGGCCTGAGTGGCACTTTAGTGCGCGAGTACACCGTACTGCTCGATCCGAACACGGGCACGCCGCGTCGTGAAAGTGCGCCCGTGGTCGCGATTGAAGATCAAGCGCCAACCACGACCGTGATGCCTGCTCCGGCCGTGTCCAAACCGGCTCCGGCGCCGCGTCAGACCGCGTCAATGCCGGCGCAAGCGTCGACCCAGCCGGTGGTGCGGACTCCTGAGCGTTCTGCACCCGCACAACCGTTCCGCGGCGGTGATCGCGAGCGCAAGGTGCCCGTGCCGACACCGGCCGTTCTAGAAGGTGCGGAAAGTGCGTCGGCGGCTGAGGATTCGAGTGGTCCAGCACCGGTGGTTCTGCAGAACGAACCGGTGAGTTATGGCAGCGAATTCGGGCCGGTAAGAGCCGGCATGACGTTGTGGCAGATTGCAGCGGCGGTGCGCCCCGATCCCAGCGTGACCATGAATCAGGTCATGTGGGGGCTGTACAGCAACAACCCCGAGCAATTTGATGGCAATCTGAATTTGGTGAAGCGTGGCGCGGTGTTGAACGTGCCTTCCATCCAGGCTTTGCGGGATGTCAGCCCCGCCGAGGCAAACGCTCTGGTTGCCGATGAAGCACAACGTCATCGTGACGGTCTGAAGAGCAGCGCTGCAGCGACGGCGTCATCCGAGCCTCAGAAGGTTGACCTTGAGCCAGCCGCACCCAAACCGGTGGCTACAGCGCCGGTGACCAAAGCAGAAAGCTCGGTGCCGGCAGCCAAGGCGACGGCCGCGCCCAAGGTCCCAGAACCCGCGCAAGAGCCTTTGGAGTTGGTCGAGGACAAACCAGCCACTCAACAAGAACCATCGTCTGTATTGCCTGCGGCGCCAGCTCCAGACTCGGGCGACGCTGGGGATTATGAACAGCTTGAAGCCTTGCCAGCTGCTGATGCGGAGGATGCAGAGTACGCGGAGCTGCCGACCTTGCCGATGGACGATGGCGAGGACGAGCTGATGGCTGAAGACGATATGTCGGAAGCTGAGCTCGCCAGCGACTCCGGTTCGGAATCTGCATCGCCAGGCGATAGTGGCGATGAATACCCCAATCTGTTCGGAGTTGGTCTCGCCGCGCTTGGGGTTTTAATCCTCGGGCTTCTGGTCGTGCTTGGCCTGCGCCGGCGCAACAAGGACAACGATCAAGGTCCGGTGTCTGACTTCACTGCGTCGCGTCCGCCGCAGCGCAAGCCGGTCAGCGATTTTGCCGATTCCGCTGCTGCCCCGACTGCGGCCGTTGCAAGCCAGACCGACGACGATTTCGCCGACACGATGGCATTCGATGCCACGGCGACCAGCGATCTGGACGATACGCTGACGCAGGACACGGGCGACGACACGCACGATTTCGACATACCGGACCTCGACGACTTTGTCAGCGGAAACGAGCCCAAGGCACCGTCCGAAGACTTCGGGGATACCGTTCAGTTCGACGAGCCGCAAACACCTCCGGTTGATTTCGGCGATACCGAAGTTTCCGCTGCTGCGCCGGCTGCCGGCAGCGAGACTGTTGCGGAGGAGATGGATTTCTCCGATTTGGAGATGGACAGCGGTACTCAGACCTTGGATCTCGGTTCTGAAACGGTCTCCCTGGAACTGAACGAAGATCCGCTGTCCGAAGCGGATTTCCAATTGGCATATGGCCTCTATGATGAAGCCGCATTGCTGCTCAACCGTGCCATCGAGGCAGAACCGGATCGCCTGGAGCTCCATGAGAAGCTCGCCGAAACGCATTTTGCGGCAAGTGACCCGGAGAAATTCAAGCAGGCTGCCGAGAGCTTGAAAGCGCGTGGCCCGGACGCGGAAACCTGGCAGCGCATTGCCATCATGGGCCAGCAGCTGTGTCCCGGAGATGCGCTGTTTAGCGATCTTGATGACGCCAGCGGGGCTTCTGTCGATCTGGATATGGACTTCGATGGTGACACAGCCGAGGCACCTTCGGATGCCGCGAGTAACACGGTTGAGTTCAGCCTTGATGACGCGCCGGCTGCGGAGCCAGAGATACCAGCGGCGGCAGCACCCGAGGATGACAACGTTCTCGAATTCAATCTGGACGATGATAGTGCGACTGGTGAGGCTGAGAGTGCGACCGCCACAAGCAGCCTCGACGATGATTTCGAGGCCGATTTCGGTGACTTCGGTACGGATGAAGCCGCAAGTGATGATTTGCCAGATCTTGAAGATCTGAACCTCGATGACTTGGCTGCTGAATTGGATGATGGTGCGGCGTTGGAAACCCCAGCCAGCGACGATGCGGACAAAACAACGGTTGATGCGCCCGATGATTTCGCAGATCTCACGCTCAGTGATGTCAGCGATACCGAGTTGGAGCTCGACACCGATGAGCCAGCTTTGGTTGATGATGGCGACTTCTCGCTTTCGGATATCGATGTCAGCGATGACGCCAGCGTCACCGCGGATGCTGATGATCTGAGTTTGACCGCACAAGAGCCGGTATCGCCAGCGAGCGATGATGACTTCTCGTTGTCACTGGATGACGACGGTGAGGTCTCTGATGACTCGCTGAGCTTGGACGATTTGGACCTGAGCGATGGTTCCGATGGCCAAGACACCGAGTTCAGTTTGGACGACCTCAGTCTTGACGATGCAGGCGATGACAACACGGACCTGAGTGAATTCACTCTTGATGATGACAGTGACCTGACCGCCGATCTGAGTGGTGAGGAGACGGATTTCAATCTGGATGATCTCGGCGATGCGGAAGAGGTCGCGGGCGGCGATGAATCCGCGACGAAGCTCGATTTGGCGCGTGCCTATGCGGACATGGGTGAGAGTGATATGGCGCGCGGGCTGCTTGAAGAAGTTGCTGCGGCTGGCTCCGATGAACAAAAGGCGGAAGCCCAGGAGCTGCTGAGCAAGCTGTAACGCGCCTGGCACTGGCAACGCGGTCGATTGCGGCCGCGTTGGTCGTTGGGCGGAAGTCTGCATTGTGATGACCATGTCCCGCGCCGTTGTTCGTTTGCTGAGCTTGTTGCTGGTTGCCGTCGGTTTGATCGGGCTTACGCCGATGGGTCTGCTTGTCCTTGGCGTGTCTTTGTGTCTGTGGGTTTTCGTGCTTGAACGCGATTTGCTGGGCCTATTGGCGCAGCGTATCTGGCGTATGCGCTGGTTCTTTCTCGCCATCGCCATTCTCTACGGGCTGGGTTCCCCAACAGCAGACCCGTGGAGCGGTTGGAAGGAGGGCGCTTACCGAGTCGCGGTGCTGATTGTGCTGGTGACGACCGTCGCGCGCTGTCTCAATAACCTGCCACCTCGCGAACTGGCCGACGGTATCGCGAAATTACTAAAGCCATTGCAATGGCTAAGCATGCCCATTGACACCTTCGCGCGCCGTGTGGCGGCTACGCTGGACGCGGTCAACGACATGAGCGAGCGTGTGCGCGCGTTACCCAAAGGACGCTCTGCACTCACTGCGGTGGCTCAAGTCTGCGAGCAGGCGGAGACCTATCAGATTGATGTCAGCGGTGAAGTGGTCGAAGAAGCCCCTGCAGCGCGCGACATCATGTTTGTGTTTGCCGCCAGCGTGGTTTTGCTCGGTGCGCAATGGCTGGCGTGACGTCGTCAACGGTGCGCCTTGCTGCGGGTGTTGAATACGACGGTCGCAGGTTTTGCGGCTGGCAAAGTCAATATGCGGCCGGTTTAAGAACCGTGCAGGGCGAGATCGAAGCGGCTCTGGGGCGCATTGCCAATCACCCAGTGAAAGTCTACTGCGCGGGCCGGACTGATACCGGTGTCCACGCATTGGGCCAGGTCATCCATTTCGACACTCATGCGCAGCGTGAACTGCGATCGTGGTTGCTGGGCACTAACAGCTTCCTGCCGAGCGACGTCAAGCTCACCTGGGTTAGGCCTGTCGCGGATCATTTTCATGCGCGTTTTCTCGCGGTGGGACGCAGTTATCGCTATGTCGTTCACAATCACCCAGGACGCAGTGCGTTGTGGAATGGGCGTGTTTTCGAATGGCCAACCGCCCTTGATGTTGATGCCATGAACGAAGCGGCCAACAAATTGGTTGGCTGGCAAGATTTTTCATCCTTTCGAGGGAAAGACTGTCAGGCCAAAACGCCGGTCAAACTGATGCGCAATGTCAGTGTTCAAAAAGCCCATCCCTGGATTGCGATAGATGTGGAAGCCAGCGGTTTCCTGCACAATATGGTGCGTAACATCGTAGGCACGTTGTTGGAGATTGGCGCGGGCGATAAACCTGCGACCTGGATGGATGATGTTCTTGAAGCGCGTGATCGCCGTGCGGCAGGACAATCCGCCCCACCGCACGGTTTGTACTTCATGCGCGCTGATTTCCCTGACGAGTTCGAGCTTCCCCACATCATCAACGACGCATTCTTGCTTTGAGCCCATCCCCAGGCACAGTAGGTTCCCGTACGCGGGTCAAAATCTGCGGCATTACGCGCGCTGCAGATTTGCATGCGGCGGTGGATGCCGGGGTGGACAGCATTGGCCTGGTGTTTTGCGAACGTAGCCCACGCAATCTCGACATGCCGACAGCGCGCGCCTTGGCTGCGCAGATTCCGGCGTTCGTCAGCGTCACGGCGTTGTTTTTGAATCCACAAGCATCGTTGGTGGACAGCGTTCTTGAGCACGTGCGCCCCGAGGTCTTGCAGTTTCATGGGCAGGAAACCAGCGCATTTTGCGAAGCATTTGGTCGGCGTTACATCAAAGCCATCGCGATGGGTGGGCAGAGCAATGAGTTGGCCAGCGCGCGCGAAGCCCACCCTCAGGCCTGTGGGTTTCTCCTCGACAGCCATGCACCGGGAGCGATGGGCGGTAGCGGCGAGACCTTCGATTGGGATCAGATCGCGGTGTCGCAGATTCCGCTGATCCTTGCGGGTGGACTGAATCCGGACAACGTCACGCAGGCCATCCGTCAGGTTCAGCCTTGGGCGGTCGATGTCAGCAGCGGTGTGGAAGAGGCCCCGGGGCTGAAATCACCCGCTAAAATTCAACGTTTCATGGCGGCTGTGAAAGCTGCCGATGCACATCGCATCACACGGGAAAATTGATGAGCACAGACATGTCAGATCCGGTTTACGGACCGGACGCACGTGGACATTTCGGGCCGTATGGCGGGCGCTTTGTCGCAGAGACCCTGATGGGGCCATTGGACGAGTTGGAGCAAGCGTTTCGCTCCTCTTGGGCCGATCCTGCATTTCGTGCGCAATATGATTATGACCTTGCGCATTACGTTGGTCGTCCGAGTCCTTTGTATCTGGCGGAGCGCTTAAGCCGCGAGCTGGGTGGTGCCCAGATCTATTTCAAACGAGAAGATCTCAACCACACCGGGGCGCACAAGGTGAACAACACCATCGGCCAGGCATTATTGGCCTCGAAGATGGGCAAAACCCGCATCATTGCGGAAACCGGCGCGGGTCAACATGGTGTGGCATCGGCAACGGTTGCCGCGCGTTTGGGCCTGGAATGCGTGGTTTACATGGGTGCCGAAGACATTGCGCGCCAGGCGCCCAATGTCTATCGCATGAAGTTGCTGGGCGCTCAGGTTGTACCGGTTACCAGCGGCACCCGTACCCTCAAAGATGCTTTGAATGAAGCTTTGCGGGATTGGGTGACGAACGTGGATAACACCTTCTACATTATCGGCACGGTGGCCGGACCGGCGCCGTACCCGGAAATGGTGCGTGAGTTCCAAACGGTGATCGGGCGCGAAGCGCGCGCGCAGTGTTTGGAAATGACCGGACGCTTGCCGGATGCTCTGATCGCCTGTGTTGGTGGTGGTTCCAACGCCATCGGCTTGTTTCATCCATTTATCGCCGACAAAGACGTTCGCATGATCGGCGTTGAAGCGGCTGGCGACGGGCTGAGCACCAAACGCCATGCCGCGTCGCTGTGTGCGGGGCGCCCTGGCGTGCTCCACGGCAATCGAACGTACTTGCTACAAGATGACAACGGGCAGATCACCGGTACGCATTCGGTATCTGCCGGTTTGGATTACCCTGGAGTCGGACCTGAGCATGCCTGGTTGAAAGATTGCCACCGTGCTGAGTACGTGGGTATCGATGACAAAGAAGCTTTGGCCGCTTTCCACCGGGTGACCCGAACCGAAGGCATTATTCCGGCGTTGGAATCGGCTCATGCGCTGGCCCAGGCCATCAAAATGGCGCCGACGATGTCGCCGGACAAGATTTTGTTGGTTAACTTGTCAGGCCGTGGTGATAAGGACGTCAACACCATTGCGGAATTGGAGAACATCCAGCTGTGAATCGTATAGATGCATGCTTTGAACGGCTGAAATCGCAAGGGCGCGCGGCGCTGGTCCCGTATCTGACAGCCGGCGACCCGGATGCGGAAACGACGCTGGAGTTGTTGCACAAAATGGTTGAGGCCGGGGCCGATATCCTAGAACTCGGTGTGCCGTTCTCCGACCCGATGGCCGATGGCCCAACGATTCAGCTGGCCTGTGAGCGCGCGCTGGATGGTGGCATGACCCTGCGCGGCGCCTTGGAGATTGCGCGACGTTTCCGCATGACCAACAGCGAAACACCATTGGTCCTGATGGGCTATCTGAATCCCATGGAAGCGATGGGCGAGGAAGCATTCGCCGCGGCGGCCAAAGATGCGGGCGTGGATGGCGTTTTGAGCGTGGATCTGGCGGTGGAAGAGGCCGACACGCTGGCTCCGCATCTGGATGCGGCCGGCATTGCGCCCATTTTCTTGGTCGCGCCGACCACCAGCGATGAGCGCGTGCGCAAGATGGGGCAGGTCGGTCGTGGCTACCTTTACTACGTTTCGCTCAAGGGCGTCACTGGCAGTGCGCAATTGGACGTTGGCAGCGTCAGCGAACGCGTAGGCACACTCAAATCTCTGACCGGTTTGCCAATCGCAGTCGGCTTCGGCATCCGTACGCCAGAGCACGCCTCGGCGATCGCCCAAGTGGCTGATGGTGTTGTGGTGGGTAGCGCGCTGGTTGAGATCGTTGCCGAACACGCGGAAGATAAAGCTCGGATGTGCCAGTTGGTGCAAGACCGCGCCGCGGCACTGGCAGACGCAACGCATGGAGTCACCCGCGCATGAGCTGGATCGAAAAAATCATGCCGTCCAAGGTCGCCACGGACGCGGCCAAAAAACACAGCGTGCCCGAGGGTGTATGGTCAAAATGCAGTTCTTGCGGTTCTGTGTTGTACCGCGCGGAGCTGGAGCGCACTTTTGAAGTCTGCCCGAAGTGCAATGCCCACCGTCCGATTTCTGCGCGCAAGCGATTGGATTTGCTGCTCGATGTCGAACCACGTGTGGAAATCGCGCCAGACTTGGAAGCCAGCGATCCGCTCAAATTCCGCGACCTGAAAAAATATCGCGATCGCCTGGTCAGTGCGGAAAAGGTCAGCGGTGAGAAAGAGGCGCTGATTGCTTACCGAGGCCAGATCAAAGGTCTGGGCGTCGTGGCGGCCGCGTTTGAATTCAGCTTTCTTGCCGGCTCCATGGGCAGTGTGTTGGGTGAAAAATTTGTCCGATGCGTCGACCAAGCGATCGAACACAGCGTGCCTTTGATTTGCGTCAGCGCCAGCGGTGGCGCACGCATGCAGGAAGCCTTGTATTCCCTGATGCAGATGGCCAAAACCAGTTCGGCTTTGGCACGCCTGGCAGAAGCGCGTTTGCCATACATCTCGGTGATGACCGACCCCACCACTGGCGGTGTGTCCGCCAGCTTGGCCATGCTCGGCGATATCAACATTGCCGAGCCCGGCGCACTGATCGGGTTTGCCGGCCCCCGGGTCATCGAACAAACCGTGCGGCAGAAACTGCCGGAAGGTTTTCAGACCGCCGAGTTTTTGTTGGAGCATGGCGCGATCGACATGATTTGTGATCGACGTGAGATGCGAGACAGCATTCACAACGTTCTGGCGATGCTGACTCAGAAGGCGTCTGGCCATTAGTTCGGGCGCCCCGCTGGGGCAGCCGCTCGACGCCTGGCTCACTTGGCAGCAACAGCTGCATTCACGCGGTATTGATCTCGGCCTGGAACGGGTCGGTCGCGTATTCGAACGTTTGCAATTGCGCAGCCGTATTCCTCGCGTTGTGACTGTGGCCGGCACCAATGGCAAAGGCACTTGTGTGGAAGCCATTCAAGCCATGGCCACGGCCGGTGGCTGCCGCGTTGGCAGCTATACATCACCGCATTTGTGGCATTACAACGAACGCATTCGTATCGACGCAAAGGTGGTCGATGACGCGCGCATTGTGGCCGCGTTTGAACGCATCGAAGTCGCGCGCGAAGGCGACAGCCTGACGTATTTCGAATTTGGCACGCTGGCCGCATTTGAAATGTTTGCTGAACAGCCGCTTGATCTCTGGGTGCTTGAAGTTGGATTGGGTGGGCGCTTGGATGCGGTCAACGTGGTCGACGCGGATGTCGCGGTGGTGACGTCGATAGGCCTTGATCACCAGGATTGGCTGGGTTCAGATTTGCTCGGCATTGCGGGTGAAAAGTTGGCGGTTGGGCGTCCGGGAAAGCCGCTGTTTGCTGGCAACAGCGTGCCGCAGATCGCGCTCGAACAGGCCCGGCAGGCAGGCGTCCAGATCCAACAGATCGATAGCCCGCGGCTCGCCGATGGGGATTGCCCACCAGCGCTGGTGCGGGAGAATTTGGAGCTGGCCTGCAGTGCATTGGACGCCCTTGGGTTGCTCCCGCCAAATCCCGGTGAGGTATTGCGCAATTTGCGCGTGCCCGGTCGTTGCGAGCGGCATGTGTATGAGCAGCATGAAGAGATTTTTGATGTTGCGCACAACACCGACTCCATGGCTCATCTCGCACGCTATTTGCAAAGCTTGCCGAGGGTTGCGCCCGTTATCGTGGTGTTCTCAGCGCTGGGTGATAAACCCATCGAAGAGATGACAGGCATTCTGGCTGACGCCATTGATGAATGGTATGTGGTTGGTCTTGATGATCCGCGCGGGCTTTCGGCCTCCGCGTTGAAAGCGCGCATTGGCGGTGCAAAGCCAACGGCGTTGTTCGACGGTTTTGAAGCCGCAATGGCAGCAGCTCGAGGCAAGGGTCGTAGAATTGTGGTTTGTGGTTCGTTTTTAACAGTTTCGGCGGGTAATCCTCGGCATGGATGATTTGGTCAAACAACGTCTGGTGGGCGCGGTGGTGCTTGCGTTGATCGCGGTGGTGTTGGTGCCCTGGATGTTGGGCAGCCCCAAAGATCCGCGCATGACGATACAGCCGAGCTTTTCAGGCACGCCTGTGCCGGATACCCCGGCCAATGGTGACGAGATCACCTTGGTCAATTCCGAGGCCGCCCAAACCCCGCCCACTGCGCCGGAGGCGACCCCACGGCGATTGCTGTCGGACCCCGTTGCGCGCGCCATGCCCAGTCCCAAGCCCGCCGCAAGTGCTGCACCGACCGCCAAAGCAGAATCGTGGTTGCTCCAGTTGGCCAGCTACAGCAACCGCGCGGCGGCTGACGATTTTCGCAGCCGCTTGAGCAAGGATGGCTATGTGTCGTACCGGGAGCAGGTGAGCGTGAGTGGCAAAACCTACTATCGCGTGCGCTTGAAGGTGAACGGCAGCAAGGCCCAAGCTGAAACGGTCAAGAAAACAATCGAAAACAAGTACCGACTTCAAGCGAAATTGTTGCCAGCACGTTAAAATCCGCGTTTTGCGCTGCCGCCCAAGCCCGCTTTGATCTGGATCGATTACATCATCATCGGCGTGATCGCGTTGTCAGCGATCATCAGCCTGTTTCGCGGCTTTGTGAAAGAAGTGTTTTCCCTGCTGTCATGGATACTCGCATTCTGGGTGGCGATGCGTTTTGGTGCTGAGGTGGCGGACCGTTTTTTGACCATGGTGTCGACGCCGTCAGCGCGGCTGATGCTCGGATACCTGGCGACGTTTCTCGTCGTATTGATCGTTGGTGCGTTGTTCAGTCACTTTATGACCTTGTTGGTCAAACAAACCCAATTGCAGGGTACGGACCGGGCATTGGGCTTGTTGTTTGGCGGTGCTCGCGGCGTGTTGCTGGTCACCGTTGCTGTCATGCTGGCGAAAATGACGCCACTGGATGAGGACCCTTGGTGGGGCGATTCCAGTCTGTTGAGCTATTTCGAAGAATTGGGCCTTTGGGTCCAGGATCAGTTACCGCCAGAAGTGGCGGCAAAGTTGCAGGCGGTGCAGTCCGGTGACGTGCCCGCTATCGTGCCGGAAACCAAGAGCTAGAGTTTCAGAACTATGTGTGGAATTGTCGGAATCGCCGCCAATCGTGGAATCAATCAGGATCTCTACGACGCGCTCACGGTGCTGCAGCACCGTGGTCAGGATGCTGCCGGCATCATTACGGTGGAAAACGACGAGCTTTTCCTGCGCAAGGAAAATGGCTTGGTGCGTGACGTATTCAACCAGAACCACATGGTCCGCCTGCGTGGAAAGATTGGCATTGGCCATGTGCGCTATCCCACTGCGGGGTGTGCCAGTTCGGCCGAAGCGCAACCGTTCTACGTCAATTCCCCCTACGGCATTTCCTTATCGCACAACGGCAATTTGACCAACGCTGCGGAGTTGCGCCGCGCGCTGTATCAAGAAGACCGCCGTCACATGAACACCAATTCCGATTCGGAAGTGTTGTTGAACGTGCTGGCCGGCGAACTGAGTCGCCTGGGCAGTCTGACATTGCAACCCGACGAAGTGTTTGAAGCTATAGGGCACCTGCATCAGCGCTGCCGCGGCGCTTATGCGTGCGTGGCCATGATCCAGGGTTTCGGCATTGTCGGCTTCCGCGATCCCTACGGGATTCGCCCTGTGGTTTACGGCGTGCGTGACACCGCCCAAGGGCAAGAGCACATCATTGCCTCGGAGAGCGTTGCCCTGAACGTGCTCGGGTTCGAGTTGCTCGGCGATATTGCACCGGGCGAAGCCGTCATCATCACTGAGAATGGACGTCTTTTAAAACGTCAGTGTGCAGAAAATCCGGAATTGACGCCGTGCATTTTCGAACATGTCTATCTGGCCCGACCGGACTCGGTCATGGACGACATTTACGTCTACAAAGCGCGCCTGCGTATGGGGGATTGTCTGGCCCGCAAGATTCAGCGCGAATGGCCGGATCACGACATTGATGTGGTCATTCCGGTGCCCGACACCAGCCGCACGGCAGCGGTGCAGTTGGCCAATGAACTGGGCGTCAAGTATCGCGAAGGTTTCATCAAGAACCGTTACATCGGCCGCACCTTCATCATGCCGGGACAGGAACAGCGCAAGAAGTCCGTGCGCCAGAAGCTCAATCCCATCGATCTGGAATTCCAGGGCAAGAATGTGATGCTGGTGGACGACTCCATTGTGCGCGGAACGACCTCGCGCGAGATCATTCAGATGGCCCGCGACGCTGGCGCCGCCAAGGTTTACTTTGCGTCCGCCGCTCCGCCGGTGCGTTATCCCAATGTCTACGGCATTGATATGCCAACGGCCAGCGAGTTGGTCGCGCATGGACGGACCGAAGAAGAGGTCCAGACGCTGCTCGGCGCGGATCGCTTGATCTATCAGGATCTCGAAGGATTGATTGAAGCTGTCAGCAAAGGCAATCCTTCGGTCAGCCGTTTCGAGGATTCCGTGTTTACCGGCCAGTATGTGACGCAAGACGTCAGCGATGCCTATCTCAGCCAACTCGAGTTGTTCCGGTCTGATGCGGCCAAGCAATCGCGCGGCGCGGTCGGTGACAGCAAATTTATCGACCTGCATAACCCGGTATGAGCCGATGAGTGAGGACAAGGCGCAGTCCAAGCCCTGGGGTGTTTCAACCCAGGGTATCCGCGCGCACGCGGTTCAGTCTGAATTCGCCGAACACTCACCGGCCATCTTCGCCACCTCGAGCTTTACTTTCGAGTCAGCCGAGCAAGCTGCAGCGGCGTTTGATGAGCGCGAAGACCGTTTCATCTATTCGCGTTTCGACAATCCGACCGTGCACGCGTTTGAACAGCGTTTGGCGGCGATGGAAGGGGCCGAGGCAGGGGTTGCTACCGCGTCCGGTATGGCCGCCATACTGAGCGTTTGTCAGACCTTTCTGAAGCAGGGTGATCATGTGGTCGCAGCCAGTGGGCTTTTCGGCTCAACCATTGGCTTGCTCAATAATTACGTCGCTAAATTCGGTATCGAAATCAGCTATGTAGCACCCGCAGACACCGCAGCCTGGGCCGCGGCCATGCAGGCGAATACGCGTCTGCTGCTGTGTGAAAGCCCGACCAATCCGCTGACCGAGATTGTCGATATTGCCGCCTTGGCCGACATCGCGCACGCTCAGGATGCTTTGCTGATCGTCGACAACTGTTTTTGTACGCCGGCTTTGCAACGGCCGATCGAGTTGGGTGCGGACATCGTGGTGCACTCAGCAACCAAGTTCCTGGACGGGCAGGGGCGCTGTATCGGCGGCGCTGTGCTCGGTGGGGCGGAGTTGGTCGGTAAGCAGGTATATGCCTATATGCGCTCAGCCGGCCCCTGTATGAGTCCGTTCAACGCCTGGGTATTCCTCAAAGGCCTGGAGACACTTGAGCTCCGCATGCAGGCGCATGCCGCGCGTGCCCAGCAGATCGCACAATGGCTAGAGGACCATCATGCCGTTGAGCGTGTGTATTACACCGGTCTGAGCACCCATCCGCAGCATGCGTTGGCAGCGCGCCAGCAAAGTGGCCATGGGGCCATTGTCGCCTTCGAGTTGAAAGGTGGAAAAGACGCCGCGTTTCGCTTGATCAATGCGTGTGAACTGGTGTCCATCACGGCGAATCTCGGCGATACGCGCACCACCATCACGCATCCTGCCACCACGACGCATCACCGTATCGGTCCGGACGCGCGTGCGCGTGCGGGCATCAAGGATGGCTTGGTCAGAGTGTCGGTGGGCTTGGAAAACGTCGAAGATCTGATCGCTGACCTGTCTCATGGATTGGGTTGACGCCGCGCTTGCGGCGTATCGCTGTCGCGATCCTGCACAAAAGTGCGCATTAACCCAGGCCTTGCCGACTCCGGACGTCGCGACAACGGGCCCCATAGCCTTGCCATCTCAGCCAGGCCGCCCGACGCGCCCTGAGTTGGTTCATCCGGCCAAGGTGCCGCGACGCAAACTGGGCAGTGCGGCGGGGCGCGTCGCGCTCATTCACGCCGTGGCGCATATCGAATTTAACGCGATCAATCTCGCCCTCGATGCAGCGCTGCGTTTCGCCGACATGCCCATTGAGTATTACCAGGATTGGATCAGTGTTGCGGTGGACGAGGCGCGACATCATCAGATGCTGGTCGAGCGGCTAGCTCAGTTGGACGCCTCCTACGGCGATTGCACCGCACACAATGGTTTGTGGGAAATGGCCGAGAAGACGGCGCATGATCCCTTGCTCCGCATGGCCTTGGTGCCGCGTGTGCTCGAGGCGCGTGGTCTCGACGTGACACCTGGCATGATCAAACGGTTGCAGGCCGTGGAGGATCCTCAAACGGTCGAGTGCCTGCGCACTATCTTGCGAGAGGAAGTGCGTCACGTCGCCATTGGCAGCCGCTGGTTTCGTTATCTGTGTGGCCAGCGTCAGCAGGATGCGGACGACACCTTTGCCGAGTTGATGGCGCAATACATGCCGGGTAACAAGGCTGGTACGGGCCATTTTAATTTGGCCGCGCGCCGCGAAGCGGGGTTTAGCGAACGGGAACTGCGCGCACTGTCCTAACTGTAAATACACAAAAGCCGCCCGGGAGGCGGCTTTTGTCGGGAATGGTGGAGGCGGCGGGAATCGAACCCGCGTCCAGAAGACCTCTACCTTCGGATCTACATGCTTAGCTCACTGTAAGATTTTTGACCCGCGCTACCCAGTCAGCGGAGAACGCGCAAGCCTAGCTTCTGTATTGATTTAACCCTTTCACAAGAAGCCAGTGTCCAGGCGATCTCATATGAGTCGATACCCTGATCCGGCACTATGAGCAATGACCGGGAGGGCACTAGCCTATTTAGGCGGCTAGAGCGTAGTTGTCGTCGTTGGCAACTATACTTAGTTTGCTTTGGTGTTTTACGAGGGCCAAAACAACCTCGGCATGCACCTCGGGCGTCGCGAATCCTGTCGAAACCATGTCGCCCCCGTGGGTGAGAACAGCCCAAAATTCCGACGAACTGTTCACACGCCATTATAGACCGGCGCGAGCTCCGTATGTTCCCATAGCAGTGCTATGCGTTCACTTTCATCAGGCGTTGTTTGTCACGCGCCCAGTCGCGTTCTTTGATATCCGCGCGTTTGTCGTGTTGTTTCTTGCCTTTGGCCAGGCCTATATCCAATTTGGCACGGCCCCGCGTCCAATGCAGATCAAGCGGAATCAGGGTGTAACCTGCGCGCTCCACCGCCCCGATGAGTTTGTTCAACTCGGGGCGTTGCAACAGGATCTTGCGCGTCCGCGTTGGGTCGGGGTTGACGTGCGTTGAGGCGGATTCCAAGGGCGTGATGTGACAGCCGATCAACCATGCCTCGGCATCCTTGATCATCACGTAGGCTTCGGCGACGTTGGCGCGCCCTTCGCGCAGGGATTTGACCTCCCAGCCTTCCAGGACCAGCCCACCTTCGTAGTTCTCTTCGATGCTGTATTCGTGACGCGCTTTGCGATTTTTCGCGATTATTCGCTCGCCGGCGTTGGATTTGGTCTTTTTCATCAGTTCGGTGCGGTAAGCTTCCGGCGTGAACCGAATCGGGGGGATTCAGTCCATTGTCGCCAGTTCAATGTCGCTATTGTCGCAGAAGGCCCAAGTGCCTGCCTGTATCCGCGTGGCTGTGCCTGCGCGTAGCGCATAATTTCGTTTGACTATGGCCAAGCCCGGTATGTGGCGCCTGTCGAACACGCAGGCGATTTTGATTCTGGCTGTCGCCGCGGTTGGGCTTGGTGATATCTGGCGGTTGCCATCACTGGCCCTGAATCACGGCGGTGGTGCATTCCTGATCGTGTATCTGTTGGCGCTGTTGTTGCTCGGCGCGCCCGTGCTGATGGCGGAGTTGGCGTTTGGCAAACTCGCAGGCGCGCGGTTTTCGCCAGCCACGCGGGAAACCGTCAAAGCGCTCAAGCTGTCGCGGTCGTGGTTGTTGCTGATCTATACGCTGCCACTTGCCGGCATCTTGGTTATCGCGCTGTACGGTTCCATGGCGGGCTGGAGCTTTGGCTACGTATTTCGTGCCGCCAGCGGAGCAACACAAGACCTCAATACGGAAGCAGCCCGCGCCTTGTTCTTGGACCTGGCCGCCGACCCAGAGCGCAGCTTGGTATGGCATACCCTGTTCTGGCTTTGTGTCGGTGTCGCCAGTGCGCAGGGCTGGCGTATGGGTATCTTGCGGGCATCGATGTGGTTTGGCGGGCTTATGGTGATGCTCGCCTTGAGCCTTGCGGACACCTTGCCGAGTCTGCAGCGCGTCCCTGGCGGGCTGGATGCGCTGTTCCAGATACGTTGGTCAGAGTTGGGCGTCCAAGGCTTTTGGAATGCGCTGGCTCAGGCTTGCTTCACCTTGAGCGTTGGTTTGGGTATCGCCTACGTGGTCGGCCGCCGCTTGCAGAGCAACGCACAAACCGCGCGAATCGCCGTTGGGGTGGTGATGCTCGACCTGGCGTTCTCACTGATTATCGGAACGGCGGTGGCCTCCATGGTGGGTGGTGCCGCGACGGTCAGCAGCGGTGTGCAGTTGGTGTTTGTCGATCTCGTCGTCGGCTTGGGGCACAACCGCAGCGCTCAGGTTCAATTTTTCTGTTTGTTGCTGCTGCTGTCTGCCAGTTCAGCCGTCTTGCTGATTGAGCCGTTTGTTCAATCCATCCGCGAGCGTTTCCGCTGCTCGCGTGTCGCCGCAGCAGGCAGCATGACCTTGCTTGCCTGGTTGGTTGGGCTGATCGCAATTTTTAGCTTTGGCCCCTGGCAGGACTGGGAAATTTATGGGCATGGGGCGGTTGATTGGCTGGTATATCTGGGCGTCAATCTGCTGGTCCCATTGAATTGTTTTTTGATTGCCAGTTTTGTCGGTCGCGCGTTGCCGCCCGGGTTGGTTTTGGGCGCCAGTGGTTCATCGTTGTTGATGATGGGCCCCTGGTATATCTGGTTGCGCTATGGCGCGCGTTTGCTGCTGTTGCTGCTGTTGCTGCACACCAGCGGTATCATGGACGCCGTTCTCGATTTTTTTCAGCCTCTCGACTCCGATGTCTACCGAAATCACGGGTGATCTGATCGCCGTAGAGGTGGCTTACGCCACCCCGCAAAAGCAGCATTTGCTCTCGCTCAACGTGCCGCACGGCAGCACGCTGGAGGATGCTGTGCGGCACAGCGGGATTTTGGACCTGTGTCCGGAGATTGATTTGACGCGCAACAAAGTCGGCGTGTGGGGCAAGCTCGGACAGCTCGACCAAACCTTGCAACCGCGTGATCGCGCTGAGATCTATCGCGCGCTCAAGGCCGACCCCAAAGAAGCCCGTCGCAAACGGGCACGCGAAACCGCGGCCAGTTAGGGTAGGTCGTCGGGCGTCAGGTCTTCCGGTTCGACTTCGGCATCCTCGTCCGCGGTTTTCGGCGGTTTGCTGTCGTCGACGCGTTGCAGCGTATCGGCGTCGAAGTACATGCTGACTGTGCGCCGATATTCCTCGCCGTCTCCGGTGCGGAAATAGACCACATAGTCCCAGCGACCGGTGCTGAAATCATCGCGCACCAGCGGCGAGCCCATCAGATAGTGCACCTGCTCGCGGGTCATGCCGACTTTCACCTGGTCCAGTTTCTCATCGTCAATCATGTTGCCTTGCCGAGTGTTGAGTTTGAACACCGGGGAGCACGCCGTGGTCAGGACAAGAAGCAGAGGGATCAACAGACGCATGGAAACTACACACTGTGGGAAGGCGTGCGATAATACCGGAATAAAGAATCCGGCTCATTCGGAGGGAGAAATTGGAAACCAAGGATTTGCGCAAGGCCGGACTCAAAGTCACCTTGCCTCGGCTCAAAATTCTCGAAATTTTCGAGAAAAATCCGGACGAGCATCTCAGTGCAGAAGACGTTTATCGCTATCTCATGGACGAGGGCGATGAGAAAATTGGTCTGGCCACGGTCTACCGGGTACTCACGCAGTTTGAATCGGCAGGTCTGATCGCACGACACAATTTCGATGGCGGTCAAGCGGTCTTTGAACTGGAGCAGGGCAAACACCACGACCATATCGTTTGCGTGCATTGCGGCAAAGTTGTCGAGTTCGTCGACAAAACCATTGAAGACCGCCAGAAAGCGATTGCTGAGGAAAACGGTTTTATCCTGACCGATCACAGCTTGGTCATGTACGGCAATTGTCAGGGCAAGGAGTGCGTGGGCCACAACAAGTAGCCCTGCGGTTCAGCGCCGCTCACAAAGGTTGCTGACCGAGATCCAACATTTCCCGCGCATGAGCGCGGGTTTGATCGGTAATTTTGACCCCGCCAAGCATGCGTGCGAGTTCATCCACGCGGGCTTCGGGTGTCAGCGCCACCACCTGGGTCTGCGTTTGCCCGTCCTGGATGTGCTTGCTGACCTGAAAGTGGGTGTCCGCGAGGGCCGCAACCTGAGGCTGATGGGTCACGCAAAACACTTGATAGTGCGCGGCCAACGCTTTGAGCTGTCGACCAACCGTTTCGGCGACACCGCCGCCAATGCCGACATCGACCTCATCAAACAGCAGCACAGGCACGGGCGATTGGTCCAGGCAAACAACCTGTATCGCCAGGCTGGTACGTGCGAGCTCACCACCAGACGCCACCTTGGACAAGGGGGCAGCGCTTTGCCCCGGGTTCATCGCAACGCGCAGCTCAATGCGATCTTGACCATGCGGACCGTGGGTGGCGGACGCGCTGGAGGTGACGTCGATCTCGCAACGAGCGTGGGCCAAACCCAGCGGTCTGACGGCGGTTGTGATCGCATCGCCCAGCGTCTTGGCGACCCGTTGGCGTTGTTCAGAAAGTGCATCAGCAGCCCGCTTATAGTCTTGCAGGGCGGCTTCGCGCCGTTCGCTGAGTTGATCGAGGTCGTGTTCCGACGACTCCAGCTCAGCAAGCTCGGCACTCAATCGCTGCCAGTGCTGCCCAAGCTCTTCCGGTGTGGTGTGGTGTTTGCGCGCCTGGCTCTGGTAGCTATCCAGGCGCTGGGAGAGCGCTTTTAAAGCTTGGGGGTCGGGCTCGATTTCTCCGCTGAGGTCTTCGCAAAGTCCGGCAGCTTCTTTGATCTGGATTTGGGCCTGCGAACACAGATCCTGCGCTTCTGCGAAGCGCGCGTCGAAATCGCGGACGTCGGCGAGACCTTGAAGCACGCTTTGAACCTGGTCGTACAGGCTGTTTTCAGCGGAATACAGGCGCTCGTGTGCGTGTCCCGCCTGTTGGAGCAGATGCTCAGCTTCAGACTGAACGCGAAAGTCATGCTCAAGCTGTTCAAAGTCAGCCGCACTGGGTTCCAGCTCGTTCAGCTCATTCAACTGGTAGCGCAACAGCTCACGTCGTTGGCTCAGATCATCGCCGCGTGAAAGTTGTTCAATGCGCTGGTCGAGCTCTGTGAGTGTTTCGCTGGCCTGCCGGACCGCTTCGAGCTCGTTGTTCAAGCGCCCGAAGTTGTCGAGCAAATCGCGTTGTGCCGCCGGTTTTAGTAGCGATTGGTGAGCGTGTTGGCCATGGATATCCAGCAGATGCTCGGACAATGCCTTCAGTTGAGTCAGTTTGGCCGGTGCGCCGTTGATAAAGGCGCGTGATTGCCCGGCGGCCTGAATTTGCCGGCGTATGACCAACTCGTCGTTGCCTTCATCCGGGTCATCCAGACCTTGTTCCTCAAGCCAGGCTTTTGCGGCGACATTCTCGCCAATCGCAAATATGGCGCTGACCTCGCTGCGGTTTGCTCCGTCGCGGACCACAGCGCTGTCGGCACGCTCGCCAAGCACCAATCCCAAGGCATCAAACAAGATTGATTTGCCGGCCCCGGTCTCCCCCGAGAACACGGTAAAGCCGGCCAAAAAATCAACATCGATTTCATGGATGATCGCGAAATCGCGAATGTGCAAGGACAGCAGACAAGGTTTCATGCGTCGTTACGGTTGCGACCCCAGTGCAATTTGCTGCGCAGAATGCCGAAGTAATCGTAGTCGGTGGGATGAACCAGGCGCATGATCAGCGGACTGCGACGGATCACCAAGCGCCCACCCGGTGGCAGGTGGCTGTCTTTTTGACCGTCGCAGGTGAACAGCGCGGGGTTGTCCGGGTCGTCGGCGATTTCGACTGCCAGCTCGGTGGAAGCCGGCAGCATCAAGGGACGATCGCTCAAAGTGTGTGGTGAAATCGGTACCAGTGCCATGGCATCCAAGCTGGGATGCATCATCGGTCCGCCGCTGGACAGGGCGTACGCGGTCGAGCCCGTTGGAGTGGATACGATGATGCCATCGGCACGATGTTGGCTGATGAATGTGCCGTTGGCGTAGGTGGAAAAATCCAGCATCCGCACATAGCGCTGGTGTCTGACCACGACATCGTTGATGGCGATCTGCGGTGGGTGCTGACCCGCCGCATCGCACGCTTCCAGAATCAAACGCTCTTCAACCCGGTAAGCGCCATCAAGAATGTGGCTCAGGGAATCCGAAATGTCTGCCGGGGCAATATCCACCATGAAACCCAAGCGGCCCAGATTCACGCCAAGCAAGGGGACTCCTGAGGCAGCCAGCGCACGCCCGGCGTGCAGCAGGGTGCCATCGCCCCCCATCACAATGACCAAATCGCAACGTTGACCCAGATCCGCAATGCTCAGCGAGGACGTCTCACCCAGCAACAACGCCGCACTGTCGTGATCCAAGCAGGTGGGCAGACCGCGTGAGCGTAGATCCTCGAGCAATTGGCGGCCCATCGCGGGCGCTTGCTGCGAGTCGGTTTTCACGACAACACCAATAGTCTTGAAATCGCTCACGATCCACGCCGTGCTCTGAAAAGTTCGCGGCAAGCTTAGCTGATCCGCAGTCTCCCTGACGAACGCTTGACTTGGGTCTTACTGATCCCCATTAATGCAGCATGGGTGACGCGCAATCGAACACAATGGAAGACGCGGTTGTCAGTGATGAGCTGAACGAACGCGCGTGTCAGATCCTCAAGCTGGTTGTCGAGCGCTATATCATGGTCGGCCAGCCGGTCGGTTCGCGTTTGTTGTCGCAGACCAGCAGTTTGAATGTCAGCGCGGCGACGATTCGCAACACCTTGTCGGATTTGGAGCGTTTGGGCTACCTGAACGCACCCCACACCTCCGCGGGACGGGTGCCCACACAGCGCGGCTATCGGTTTTTCGTCGATACATTGCTCAGCCCGCAAACACCCGAGTTGGGCGAGTTCCATGCCTTGCGTCATCAGTTGCTCGCTCGACTGGAAGCCGGCGAGGAAGCCGCAAGCAGTGCATCGCAATTGCTGTCGCAGCTCAGTCAGATGGCGGCTGTGGTATCGGTGCCGCGACGCAATCAATGCCGGCTGCATCAAATCGAGTTTGTGCCGCTGACTGAACGCAAGGTGCTCGCCGTGCTGGTGGTCAACGGCAGCCAGGTGCAAAACCGCATCTTTGAGTTGGCGGAGCCGGTCTCCGCGGCACGTTTGGCGCAAGCGGCCAGTTTCCTGAACGAACGTTATGCCGGTCGTGATCTGCTGGCCCTGCGCGAGCTGCTCAGCCGGGACGTGCGCGAACGTTGGGAAAAGATCGACCGCATCATGCGCGAGGTTGCGGCCTTTGCAGAGCAAGTCGCCAACCCTGCCTCGCGCAGCAAACTGGCGGTGTCCGGGCGCGGCAACCTGCTCACAGGCGATGATCTGCTCAACCCGCAATATTTGCGCGGTTTGTTCGATGCCCTGGACCGCAAGCGCGAATTGCTTGGCTTCTTGGACCGGTGCCTGGATGCGGACGGCATCCGCATCTATATCGGGCGAGAATCGGGCTACGACATTTTGGACAATTGCAGTTTGATCACCGCGCCTTATCAGGTTGATGGTGAAATGGCCGGCGTACTTGGCGTAATTGGTCCTCAACGCATGGATTACCGGCGCTTGATCCCTCTGGTGGACGCGACGGCTGCCGCGCTCGGCGGTGTGCTGAACGACGGAATGGCCAGCGATGGCCGCCCGCGCAGCTAACAAGTCTTGAATCACGCGTGAACACCCCCAAATAGCGCGTGCCTGGCCCTGTCGGCCTCATATTTCGACACATCACTGGAGCAAGCGCGTGCAGCACGAGCCAAACGCCAATCCTGAACCTACGGCGGACAACGCCGATTCCCAAGCGCAAGAAGTGGCGGGTTCTTCCGCTGATCTTGGTTTGGAAGAACTCAAAGCCCAGTTGGCTGAGGCGCAAGCCAAAGCGGATGAAAACTGGGAGCGATGCCTGCGAGCAACCGCAGAGCAGGACAACATTCGCAAGCGCGCAGAGCGCGAAGTCGATGCGGCCCGCCGTTTCGCCCTGGAAAAATTCGCTCAGGACTTGCTCGCAGTGTGCGACAGCCTGGATATGGGCCTCAAAGCGGCCCGCGATAGCGGTGCGGACGAGAAGTACATTGAAGGTACGGCTTTAACCGCCAAGATGCTCGGCGACGTGTTGGTGCGGCACGGGGTGCAAACCATCGATCCGAAAGGTGAAACATTTGACCCCGCGCGCCATGAGGCCATGAGTGCCGTGCCCAGTGCGGAGGTTGCTCCGAACACTGTTATCGACGTGATGCAAAAAGGCTATGTGTTGAACGAGCGCGTGCTGCGTCCGGCCATGGTGATTGTTTCGCGTGCCGTACCCACTGAAGGCGGTGCTTGAAAGCGCTCAGGCCATCCCCAATTTAGACATCAATCGGGCGCGACGCCCTTTTTACGAATACAGGCGTGATTCAAGTTCACGCAAGACGGAGTAAGCAAATGGCAAGAACCATCGGTATTGACCTCGGGACCACCAACTCGTGTGTCGCGATTCTGGACGGCGATTCCAGCAAGGTCATCGAAAACAGCGAAGGTGAACGCACCACACCGTCGATCGTCGCCTACGCCGACGATGGCGAAGTGCTGGTGGGTCGCCCGGCCAAGCGCCAGGCAGTCACCAACCCGAGCAACACCCTTTACGCGATCAAGCGTTTGATCGGTCGTCGCTTTGACGATGATGTGGTCCAGAAAGACATCAAGATGGTGCCTTACAAGATCACCAAAGCCGACAACGGCGATGCTTGGGTTGAAGTGCAGGGCAAAAAGCTGGCTCCGCCGGAGATTTCCGCGCAGGTGTTGATGAAGATGAAGAAGACCGCCGAGGATTTCCTGGGTGAAAAGGTCGATTCGGCGGTCATCACGGTGCCGGCATACTTCAACGATTCGCAACGTCAAGCGACCAAAGACGCTGGCAAGATCGCGGGTCTGGACGTCAAACGCATCATCAACGAGCCGACCGCGGCCGCGCTGGCCTATGGTCTGGACAAGGTCAAAGGCGACAAAACCGTCGCTGTGTATGACCTGGGCGGTGGCACCTTTGACGTGTCCATCATCGAAATCGCGGATGTCGACGGTGAAAAGCAATTCGAAGTGCTGGCCACCAACGGTGACACCTTCCTCGGTGGTGAAGATTTCGACCTGCGCGTGATCAACTACATCGCAGACGAGTTCAAGAAAGAGCAGGGCGTTGACCTGAAGGGCGACCCGCTGGCTATGCAGCGTCTGAAAGAAGCTGGCGAAAAGGCCAAGATCGAACTGTCTTCCACCAGCCAGACTGAAATCAATCTGCCGTACATCACCGCGGATGCGTCCGGTCCGAAGCACCTGACCTTGAAGTTGTCACGTGCCAAGTTGGAATCGTTGGTTGCGGACTTGATCGAACGCACCATCGAACCGTGCAAAGTGGCTCTGAAAGATGCTGGCCTGTCAGCCGCTGAAGTTCAGGATGTGATCCTGGTCGGTGGTCAGACCCGCATGCCCAAAGTGCAGGAAGCGGTCAAGAACTTCTTCGGCAAAGATCCGCGCAAAGACGTCAACCCGGACGAAGCGGTGGCTGTGGGCGCCGCGGTGCAGGGCGCTGTGCTGTCAGGCGACGTCAAAGACGTGCTGTTGCTGGACGTGACCCCGTTGTCCCTGGGTATCGAAACCCTGGGTGGTCGTATGACCAAGCTGATCGAGAAGAACACCACGATTCCGACCCGCAAATCGGAAACCTTCACCACCGCCGACGACAATCAGGCGGCCGTGACGGTCAAGGTCTATCAGGGCGAGCGCGAGCAGGCTGCGGCCAACAAGATGCTCGGCGAGTTTAACCTGGAAGGCATTCCGCCGGCGGCACGTGGCACTCCGCAAATCGAAGTGACATTCGATATCGACGCCAACGGTATCCTGCACGTCAATGCCAAAGACAAGGCGACTGGCAAGGAGCAATCGATCACGATCAAGGCGTCCAGCGGCTTGTCGGATGACGAGATCGAAAATATGGTCAAGGACGCCGAGGAGCATGCGGAAGAAGATCGCAAGTTCCGCGAGTTGATTGATGCGCGCAACCAAGCCGAAGGCCTGGTCCATGGTGTCGAGAAATCGCTTGAAGATCTTGGTGACAAAGTCACTGACGACGACAAGAGCAGCATTCAAACGGCCCTGGACGAGCTCAAGGAAGCGCTCAAGGGCGATGACAAAGAGGTCATCGAGGCCAAGTCCAAGACGTTGGCGGAAGCGTCATCCAAGTTGGCGGAACAGGCTTATGCCGCCCAGGCGGGTGATGCAGCCGGTGCCACGGATGCCGGAGCCGCGCCACAAGATGATGTGGTGGATGCCGAGTTTGAAGAAGTCAAGGACGACGACAAGAAGTAACGCCGGCACCGCCGCGTAACATCAAGGCGCGAAGAGCTGACTCTTCGCGCCTTCGTCGTTTCCGGTAGGTCCATTTCATCGCCCGACCAGACAAGCCCAACGCACCATGAGCAAGCGCGATTATTACGAGGTTTTAGGCGTCAAACGTGACGCCTCGGCCGCAGAAATCAAAAAAGCCTACCGCCGTCTGGCGATGAAGCATCACCCCGACCGTAACCCGGGTGACACCAAGTCGGAAGAGCTGTTCAAGGAGGCCTCCGAGGCCTACGAAGTTCTTGCCGATGAGGACAAACGCGGAACCTACGACCGCTATGGCCATGACGGCCTCAAAGGCATGGGCGGCGGGGGCGGTGGCGCCGGCTTTGGCGATGTGTTCGGCGATATCTTTTCAGACATCTTCGGCGGTGGTGGTCGCGGTCGTGGTGGCGCGCGGCGTGGCTCGGACTTGCGCTACAACCTCAGTGTCACACTGGAGGAAGCTGCGTTCGGCAAAGACGTTACGATCAAAATCCCGCGCTGGGACCCCTGTTCACCCTGTGATGGTACCGGCGCCAAGCCCGGCACCCGGCCGGAAACCTGCCCAACCTGCCATGGTGTCGGCCAAGTGCGCATGCAGCAGGGGTTTTTCTCGGTTCAGCAGACCTGTCCACAATGTCGCGGACGTGGTCAGATCATCACCGAATACTGCCCAGATTGTGGTGGAGAAGGGCGTCAGCGCAGCGAAAAGTCGCTCAACGTTACGATTCCCGCAGGCGTCGATACGGGTGATCGTATTCGCCTGTCCGGCGAAGGCGAGGCTGGCGAACTCGGCGGACCGAGCGGCGATCTCTATGTACAGATTGATGTCAAAACGCACAGCTTTTTCAGCCGCGAAGACAGCAATCTGATTTGTCAGGTGCCGATCGATTTCGCCACGGCGGCGCTGGGTGGTGAGCTCGAAGTACCGACCCTGGTGGGCAAAGCCAAGTTGCAGATCCCGGCCGAGACGCAGAGCCACAAAGTGTTCCGTCTGCGCGGTAAAGGCGTGAAATCCGTCCGGGGCGGGCCAACCGGCGACCTGCTGTGTCAGGTTGTGGTGGAAACTCCGGTTAAACTGAACAAGAAGCAACGGGAGTTGTTGGAGGCTTTTCGTGACTCGCTGAAAGGCGGTGGCGATAAGCACAACCCCAAGTCCAAATCGTGGCTTGATAAAGCCAAGGACTTTCTTGAAACCCACATCAATTGACCAACTGATATGAGCGAAACCTGGCGCGTAGGCGTGCATGGTGCAGCCGGCCGTATGGGGCGGGCTGTGATTCAGGCGCTACAAGATCATCCCCAACTGACCCTGGCTGCCGCGACAGATGCGCGGGGCTCGAGTCTGGTTGGCGCGGATTGCGGGGAACTGGCCGGTATCGGGCGATGTGGTGTGCTCATCACGGATGAGCTGCCGCAGGCGCTGAGTCTGTGTGATGTGGTGATAGATTTCAGCCGGCCCGAGGGGACCATGAGCCTGGTTGACGCTCTGGCAGCCACCAACGTGGCTTTGGTGACGGGAACAACCGGGCTGGCTCCCGATGAACAGTCCAAGCTCGATGGTTTGGCAAAAACACGCCCTGTGGTGCAGGCGGCCAACTTCAGTGTTGGAGTCAATGTGTGCGTCAAACTCACTGAAATGGCTGCAAAAATTATGCAGGGCATGGCAGACATTGAAATCATTGAAGCCCACCACAAACACAAAGTCGACGCTCCATCGGGCACCGCGCTTCGACTCGGTCAGGCAGCTTGTGACGCCCTGGATTGGCAGTTGGATGAGGTCGCGGTGAAGAGCCGCGACGGCAACATCGGGCCGCGTCCCGACGGCAGTATTGGTTTCTCAACGGTGCGTGGTGGCGACATCGTCGGCGAACATACGGTGATGTTTGCAGCCGAGGGTGAGCGCGTCGAGATTACTCACAAAGCCAGTTCTCGTATGAATTTCGCCACTGGCGCGGTGCGTGCAGCCGCTTGGCTCAGTCAGCAGGACAAGGGCTTGTACGACATGACCCATGTGCTCGGTCTGGAATGAGTGGCAACAACGATCACACTGTCGCGTCGCCCTGCATCAGCATTTGTGAGCTGAACGAAGACGACGTTTGCCTGGGCTGTGGCCGCACCCTGAACGACATTGCCGAATGGTCGGGCGCAAACAACGAGCGCCGTCGCGTCATCGTTGCGGCGGCAAGACACCGATTACACCCCACTAAAGTCGCGACCAGCGGCATTCGAGAACGAGATTGAGTATGAGTCGTGAACGCTCCATGCGCGGCAATTTTGCGTTTGTCAAAACCGTTGAAGTCCGTTGGGGCGACATGGACAGTCTGGGACACGTCAACAACGCCAAATATCTGACCTACACCGAAGCATCGCGGATCGCTTTTTTCGACAAGGTCTTCGAGGGCGACGACAGCTTCATGAACGGACAAGGCCCAATTCTGGCGGGCATAAGCTGCAATTATCACCAACAAGTGCATTATCCGGCGACATTGGAAGCGGCCATTGGCTTCAAGCGTATGGGAACAAGCAGCCTGGTTCTCGCCTGTCCGATTTTTTTGCAGGGTCGGGATGAGGCCGTTGCCGACGTTGAGGCTACGCTGGTGTGGTTTGACTATGAGGCGCAAAAACCCATGCCTGTGCCGCAAAAACTCCGCGACTGGTTTGGTGTTTAGCTGAGCTGACGAAATTCCAGGCTGGGTGTCGACGTCAGCCACTCGGCCTCAAAATCATCGCGCATATTGTGCGCCCCAATGGGGTCATGTGCGGCGTAGGCGCTGATCAGATTGTCCGGATGATTACGCTTGAGATGTGCTTTGCGATCTGCAATCCACCATTCGTGGGTAAAGGCATGAGCCGAGCTTTGTGGCTCGTGGATGCTGAATTGGGAGCTCAAACGACGCACGAGCGCGATGAGAAGGTCACTATGAGGGCGCGCTCGCCGTGATTCGCTGACCAGAATTCTGACCTTGAGCCGGCGTTCGTTGAGCAACTGATACTTGAGTGCGTCCAGCAGCTCGGCATCACGAAACAAGGCCGGTTCCATCGCCATGGTCGCAATGCACAACATCTGCCGCGCTTCGCCGAGTACCGCGATGGCCGCGTCGCGCAGGGCGATGCGGCCTTCGATTGATTGGATGCGCTCCGTCGAACTCACAATGCTTTGGCTTGCGCGACAGCGTTGCCGATATAGCTTGCCGGCGTCATTGCTTTCAGGCGTTGTTTGGCTTCGTCGGGCATCTCCAAGCCATCGACAAAGGTCGCGAGTTGATCGCTGGTGATACGGCGTCCGCGGGTCAGGGCTTTGAGCTTTTCGTAAGGCTGTTCAATGCCGTAGCGACGCATCACGGTCTGGATCGGTTCGGCCAGCACTTCCCAGTTCGCGTCCAAATCCGCGGCCATGACATCAGCATTGGCTTCCAGCTTGCCGATGCCTTTGTTCAGCGCCTGGAAGGAAATCACCATATGGCCGATACCGACGCCCAGATTGCGCTGTACGGTGGAATCCGTCAGATCGCGCTGCCAGCGTGAAATCGGTAATTTTTCCGCCAAATGGCTGAGCAAACCATTGGCGATACCCAGATTGCCCTCGGCGTTTTCGAAGTCGATGGGATTGACCTTGTGCGGCATTGTCGACGAGCCGACTTCGCCTTCCACCGTCTTCTGGCGGAAGTAGCCCAATGAGATGTAGCCCCAAATGTCACGCGACAAATCGATCATGATTGTGTTGATGCGAATCAGCGCGTGGAAGTACTCGGCCATGTAATCGTGAGGCTCGATCTGGGTCGTGCCCGGATTCCAGGTCAGTCCGAGGCTGTTGACCACCTTGCGCCCCAGCGCATCCCAGTCTACATCTGGATAGGCCGCGTAGTGCGCGTTGAAATTGCCGACAGCGCCATTGATTTTGCCGAGAATTTCGATCTGTGCGAGCTGGTCACGCTGCCGCCGCAGGCGATGCACAAATACCCCGATCTCCTTGCCCATGGTGCTGGGTGAGGCCGGCTGGCCGTGTGTGCGTGACAACAAAGGTTGCTCGGCGAGGTCATGTGCAATCGTGGTCAGCTTGCTGATGAGACCATCGATATAGGGCAGCAGGCATTGCCGGCGCGCGGTGTCGAGCATCAAGGCGTAAGCCAGATTGTTGATGTCTTCCGAGGTGCAGGCGAAATGGATGAACTCCATGTTCTGCGCCAGTTCGGGGATCAGTTTGATCTTTTCCTTGAGGAAATATTCGATGGCTTTGACATCATGGTTGGTGGTGTCTTCGATCGATTTGACACGTTGGGCATCCTCCATCGTGAACTTGCTGAAAACATCATCCAACTTCTCATTGGCCTCTGCGCCGATCGCCGCAACTTCCTCGATTTCCGGTGTGGCGGCGAGTGTCTGCAGCCAACGTATTTCCACCAACAGACGATGGCGAATGAGGCCATATTCGGAAAAAATTTCCCGCAATTCCCAGGTTTTGTCAGCGTAACGTCCGTCGATCGGGGACAGGGCAGTTAAGGCATTCAGGCGCATGAAGAATCGTGTAGTAAAGTCAGACCCGGTATTCTAGTCGATCAACTGGATCGACGGCTTCGGGAACCTTCCCGCGCGTGCCTCTATCCAAGCTCACTCTTTGCACAAGACACCTGTACGTGAACGAAAACACTCTGTATCGACTGCTCAGCCTTCTTGGCGCGCTTATCTGCGCTGGAGCGATGGGATTCGCGCTGTATCTCCAACATGCTCAAGGGCTTGAACCCTGTTCCATGTGTGTTTTTCAACGCGTAGCCATGATAGCCGCCGGCTTGTTCTTCTTGGCCGGGGCGGTTTTTGGTCCCGCTGGGGTGTGGCGCTGGATCTGGACCGGCTTGGCCGGCGCTTCCGCTTTGACCGGTCTGGGGATTGCTGCGCGCCATGTGTGGCTGCAATCATTGCCGGCAGATCAGGTGCCCGCGTGTGGTCCAACCTTGGATTACATGATGGAAATGAATCCGTTGTGGGACGTGGTGCAGTCGGTGCTTCGAGGTGATGGCAATTGTGCTGTGATCGACTGGACCGTGCTGGGTTTGAGTTTGCCAGCATGGACCGCAGTGGGGTTCTTCTTGCTCGCGGACTGGGCGTTGATGTGTATCATCCTGCCCAGGTTGATGGCGCGTCGCACGGCTGCTCAAGCCTGATGTACCGCCGTATCTATCACTTCGCCAGGAGTTGAATTCATGTCCTTCGCGACGACCGATTTATCCGACAAATACACTCACGCCGTTCAGGTTGCCGAGCCGATTTTTCGCGATTTTGGCGGCAAGACCGAGTTCTACGGCCCGGCCAAAACGCTCAAGTTGTTTGAGGACAACACTTTGGTCCGTTCCAGTCTGGAGCAGCCCGGTGAAGGGCGAGTGCTGGTTGTGGACGGCGGCGGTTCCATGCGGTGCGCCCTGGTCGGCGATCAATTGGGCGAGTTGGCGGTCAAGAACGGCTGGGCTGGCATTCTGGTTTACGGTTGCATCCGTGATTCCGCCGTCATTGCCACCCAAGCCGTGGGGGTTAAAGCCATGGCCACGCATCCGCGCAAAAGCTTGAAAAAAGGCGTGGGAGAAGAAGATCTGACGGTCAACTTCGCCGGTTTGACGATCGCCCCCGGTTCTTGGGTGTATGCCGACGCGGACGGGGTTTTGGTGAGCTCGGAAGAGCTTCAGCCGGCCTGAGCCAATCGGCGCCGAGCTCGCTCGGTAAATCAATCACGCGCCATTCGCCCGGCGCCAGGGTGCCCAGGGTGATGGGCCCAATTGCGGCCCGGATCAAGCGCAATGTCGGGAATCCAACGGCTGCTGTCATGCGTCGGACCTGGCGGTTGCGACCTTCGCTGATGCGCAGTTCAACCCAGCTGGTTGGTATATTTCGACGCTCGCGTATGGGCGGGTCACGAGGCCATAGCGACGGTTCTTCAATGATTCGCGCCTGAGCAGGGCGGGTTGGCCCGTCTTTGAGCTCAATGCCCTGACGCAATCGACGCAGAGCCTCCTCAGTGACGCTGCCCTCAACTTGCGCCCAGTAGGTCTTCTCCAGCTTGTGGCGCGGCGAACTGATGCGCTGTTGCAGAACGCCATCGTCAGTCAGTATCAACAAGCCTTCGCTGTCGAAGTCGAGGCGACCGGCCGGGTACACATTGGGCACCTCAACGAAGTCCGCGAGCGTGGCTTTTTCACCTGAAGCGCTGAACTGAGACAGCACCTGGAATGGCTTGCATAAGGCTAGGGTAGGCAGGAGGCCCTCCAGTCAATGTCAATTTCGTTGTATACTTGAACGGATAACTCGGCGATGTCGAGCTCTGTCAGGCCTGTTCAAGCGCCCTTTCAGCGTTGGCACTTTATGTGCTCGGCCAGGCCGCTGTAATCCGACCCCTACTGTCTGCTTGTTCCCCACCCAATGAGTAGACGCTTTACTGGCTCAGGCCAGCACATGGGCATAACGCCCAGTAACAAAGAGGACTTTTGTCAACGATGACACGCGACGAGCAAATCAAGGCCCTTGAGAAGGATTGGGCAGAAAACCCCCGCTGGAAAAACGTTAAGCGCGGCTATTCCGCAGCTGACGTCGTACGCCTTCGTGGCTCGGTCCAGCCGGAATATACCCTGGCCCGCCGCGGCGCTGAAAAGCTGTGGGAAAAAGTAAACGGTTCGGCCAAGAAAGGCTACGTCAACGCTTTTGGTGCCATCACTGCTGGCCAGGCGATGCAGCAAGCCAAAGCGGGCCTGGAAGCGGTCTACCTGTCGGGCTGGCAGGTTGCTGCTGACGGCAACACGTCCGAAACCATGTACCCCGACCAGTCGCTGTACGCGTACGACTCGGTGCCGACCATGGTTCGCCGCATCAACAACACCTTCCAGCGTGCCGACGAAATTCAGTGGAAAAACATCGCTGACGGCAAGATGTCCGAAGAAGATGCGCTCGACTACTTCCTGCCGATCGTTGCTGACGCGGAAGCCGGTTTCGGTGGTGTTCTGAACGCTTACGAGCTGATGAAGAACATGATCGCCAACGGTGCGGCCGCAGCTCACTTCGAAGATCAGCTGGCGGCTGTGAAGAAATGCGGCCACATGGGCGGCAAAGTGCTGGTTCCGACTCAGGAAGCCGTTCAGAAACTGATCGCTGCGCGTCTGGCTGCTGACGTCATGGGCGTGCCGTCCATCGTGCTGGCCCGTACCGACGCCGAAGCTGCCAACCTGCTGACCAGCGATTTCGACCCGAACGACAAGCCGTTCGTGACTGGCGAGCGCACCAGCGAAGGCTTCTACCGCGTGAAGAACGGCCTGGAGCAGGCCATCAGCCGTGGTATCGCCTACGCACCGTACGCCGACCTGGTGTGGTGTGAAACCGGCACGCCGGATATTGGCTTCGCTCGTGAATTTGCACAGGCTGTGCAGGAAGCCCATCCGGGTCAGCTGCTGTCCTACAACTGCTCGCCGTCCTTCAACTGGAAGAAGAACCTGTCCGATACGCAGATCGCATCCTTCCAGGACGAGCTGTCGGCACTGGGCTACAAGTTCCAGTTCATCACGCTGGCCGGTATCCACCTGAACTGGTATCGCACCTTCGACTTCGCTTACAACTACGCGCGTGGCGAAGGCATGAAGCACTACACCAACATGGTGCAGGAGCCGGAATTCGCCTCCCGCGAGCGCGGCTACACCTTCGTGTCGCACCAGCAGGAAGTGGGCGCAGGCTACTTCGACGACGTCACCACGGTGATCCAGGGCGGCCAGTCCTCGGTTCGCGCGCTGGAAGGCTCGACCGAAGAAGAGCAGTTCTAAGCATCATTTGATGCTGGGGCTTCGCCCCTGAAAATCAGGCCCGCGGTGGAAACACCGCGGGCCTTTTTATTGGCCGGGCTACCAACTGCCCGTGTTGGGCATGTCGGCCCAGGGCTGTTGTGGTGGCAGCGGATCGCCGGCCTGCAGCAGTTCTATTGAAACCCCGTCCGGAGAACGCACGAAGGCCATATGACCGTCTCGTGGCGGGCGGTTGATGGTCACGCCGCCATCGGCGAGGCGCTGACAAATGGCGTAGATATCGTTTACCCGATAAGCGAGATGGCCGAAGTTACGGCCGCCGCTGTAGGTTTCGGTATTGCCGTTCTCGTCGGGCCAGTTGTAGGTCAATTCAACCAGCGGCGCTTTGTTTTGCTTGGCTCGTTCGACGTCGTCGGGTGCCGCCAGAAAAACCAGAGTAAAGCGGCCTTGTTCGTGGTCGTAGCGGCTGACTTCCCGCAGTCCGAGCAAGTCGCAATAGAAATGCAGCGCAGCGTCCAGGTCTGCGACGCGAACCATGGTGTGTAGATATTGCATCTGAAGTTGAGCGAGTGAGTGTCCGGCTATGATCTCACGTCTCAGCTGGCATCAATCTCATCATTTGGTGTGGAGCTGCGCTGAGCGATCAGTCGGCGCACGTTGCGTTTGCTCGGCACAGGCGCCAGGCACACGCAGTTTCGACCGGTGTCCTTTGCGGTATACAGCGCTTCGTCGGCGCGCCGCATCAAATCCACGGGTGTAATGTCGCTTTCGTGCAGCGTCGCTACGCCCATCGACGCAGTCCAACTCAAGATCACCCCGGATGGCAGCGGCAGCTTCTGAGCCGCCAGCGACGTGCGTAATCGTTCCGCCGCATCCAGCGCTTGTGCTGCATCAATTTGGGGCAGGATCAAGGCGAATTCCTCGCCGCCCATACGTGCGGCAATGTCGGTTTTGCGCAGCAACTGCTGACAGATATCACCGACAAGTCGGAGAACTTGATCGCCGACCGGGTGACCTTGGGTGTCATTGATACGTTTGAAAAAGTCCAAATCCAGCATCACCAACGACAAACTGTGTTTGAAGCGGCTTGCGCGGGCGAACTCCTGATCCAGTTCAGCCATGAAGTGGCGACGGTTGAACAGCCCTGTGAGCCCGTCCGTGCGCGCTTGCAGGATCAGTTCGTCCTGCATCGCTTTGCGGTCCGTGATATCGGTGAAGGCGACGACAACCTGCGTTGCGCGCGCGTCCTCACTAGGCATTGGGAAGGCGTCAACTTTCACCCAGGTCGGTGATTTTTGGTGGGGTCTTTCGACCCCCATGGTGGCATCCCGCAACGGACGCCCGCTGTGCAAAACACGATTGACCGGAAACTGCTCGGTATTCAGTGGTTTGCCGTCTTCATCCAGCAAACGCCAATTCTGATTGAGAGAGGCGCGCCCCTTGGCTGTGGGGGGCGGGAGACCGAGCAAACGATTGGCCGTCGGATTGCCGTATTCAATACTGGTGTCGTTGTGATGCACCACCACAGCGGTCGGCAAGTTTTCCAGAAGACTTTTGAATTTGGCACGGCTCTGACGCAACGCGGTTTCGTTGGCTTTCTTGTCGGTGATGTCCTGGACCATCGCGATGAAGTACAAAGGGCGATTATTCAGATCACGCACGATGCTGCCATCAAGCTGAATCTGTATGACCCGACCACTGCGATGAAAATAGCGCTTTTCCATGCGATAGGTATCGCGCTGTCCGTTGAGCAATGCGTTGACGTGGGCCAAGTCAGCTTCGAGATCATCCGGATGAGTAATCTCTTGAAACGTCAGCTTTATCAATTCCTTTTCGCTGTAACCCAGCATTGATGCCAGCGCGGCGTTGACCGACGTGAACTGTCCTTCAAGCGAGACCACCGCAATACCGATTGGTGCAGCGGCTTGAGTCTGCCGGAACCGTTGTTCACTCGCACGGGCCATTTTTTCGCTCTCGTGAGCGACTTGCAACGCCTCTTGGAGCTCTTGATTACGCAGGCTCAGTTCGTCTTTGAGTCTGCGGTGGTCATCGATAAAGGCGGCAGCTTTGGGGACCAAAAACCACAATACCGAAGCGGTCATCACCGAAACCAAGGCAGTGAAGAACTTCACCCCTGCCGATGTGGCATAGATTGGACGCCAAATGTTCACGACTTCGATCAGATGAGTGAAGCCGCAAGCCGTGATAAACGCACCAAACATCCAGAATATGGCGCGGAACTGCGACTGCATACCGGGTTGCTTTTTGGTGAACCAAACCAGCGCCATCGGTATGGAAAAATACGACAGCGCAATGACGATGTCGGAACCGACGAGCGTCCACAACAGACCCGGCTTCCACAGCAGGCAATAGCCGTGGGGCAGAAATCCGGAGTTCGCCTGGAAGAACTCGCCGAGTGCCATGTGATTGATCCGGTTAAGGTCTTATGGCTGAAACAGTGGCACGAGGGCTGTGAAGTCAATGTGAGGATAGATCCGCGTTGGCCGCGCCAAATTCGCGTCAATTCCGGTACAGTTTGCCGCGCTATTTGTTGATAAGAGTAATAAGCGAGGATCGTGGTGTTTGACTACATAGTGGTGGGTGGCGGATCGGCGGGCGCGGTGATTGCGAGCCGACTCAGTGAGGACAAAAACGTCCGCGTGTGCCTGGTTGAAACCGGGCCGGTGGATAAGAGCGTGCTGATCCATGCCCCGGCAGGGGTGGTGGCGATGATGCCACGCAAGAACAAGCTCAATTACGCGTTTGAAACGGTGCCGCAAAAAGGCCTGAATGGACGGCGTGGCTACCAGCCGCGTGGGCGTTGTCTGGGAGGTTCAAGTTCGGTCAACGCGATGCTTTATGTGCGCGGTCATCGCGATGACTACGATCACTGGGCCAGCTTGGGCAACAATGGTTGGTCTTACGACGATGTGCTGCCTTACTTCAAGAAGTCTGAGCACAACGAAAATCTACAGGACGATTTCCACGGCCAAGGTGGCCCGCTGAACGTCATGAATCTGCGTTCGCCGGGGGCACTTAACCCGCATTTCATCAAGGCGTGTGAAGAACAGGGCATTGCGCCGACGACGGATTGCAACGGGGCAGAGCAGGACGGAGCGCTGGAATACCAGGTCACGCACGTCAATGGCGAGCGTTGCAGTGCCGCCAAGGCCTACCTCACGCCCAATCTGTCCCGCCCGAACCTTGAGGTTATGACGGATACGCCGGTGCTTCAGATTTTGCTTGATGGCAAGACCGCCACCGGCGTTCGTGTTAAACGCCAGGGTCAAACTTTGGACTTGCATGCACAGCGCGAGGTCATTGTGTGCGGGGGCGCGTTCAATTCCCCGCAGCTGCTGATGTTGTCGGGGATTGGCCCCGGGGCTCACCTGCAACAACAGGGCGTCCATGTGGTTCACGACCTGCCGGGGGTTGGCGAGAATCTGCAGGATCATATCGATATCGTGCACAGCTTCCGGGCGCCGAAGAGTGACACCTTTGGGCTGTCTGTCGGGTTCATGCCACGCATCATTGCGGCAATGGCCGAGTGGCGTCGAAAGCGCAGTGGGTTGATCACCTCACCCTATGCGGAAGCGGGTGCATTCTTCCGCAGCTCAGAAGCGGACGGGCGACCGGATTTGCAGCTGATTCTTGTGCGTGCGCTGGTTGATGATCACGGTCGTAAAATGCATCTCGGGCATGGCTTCAGTTGTCACTGCACTTTGCTCAACCCGCAGGCGCGCGGCAGCGTAAAACTGGCAAGTTCAGATCCTATGGCCGACCCGCTGATTGACCCGCGCTTCTTGGACAACGAGCGTGACATGCGGGTGTTCAAGGAAGGGGCACGTAAGCAACTGGACATACTCAATTCAGCAGCGTTGGCCACTTGGCGCGGCGATATGATGTATCCGTTCGATCCGCAGGACGACGCGGCGCTGGAGCAGGATTTGCGCAACCGTGCAGACACCCAATACCACCCGGTCGGCACCTGCAAAATGGGGCAGGATGATATGGCGGTGGTGGATGAACGCCTGCGTGTCCGAGGAATGGATCGTTTGCGCGTTGCGGATGCATCGATCATGCCGACCCTGGTCGCCGGTAACACCAACGCACCGACGATCATGATTGGTGAAAAAGCCGCCGAGATGATCCTAGAGGACGCCGCGTAATCCTAAGTTGCGTTACGAAACTGGGCCGGTGATGTGCCGGTCCAGCGGCGGAAAGCTTTGGCGAATGCACTTTCGTCTGAAAAACCCAGTGTGTGTGCGATGGCGGCAATTTTGTCGCCTCGCGCCAGTGCATGTTCGGCGAGGTGGCGCAGTTCGTGATCGCGCAGGGTTTTGAATGACAAGCCGTCGTCAGCCAGTTTGCGGTTGAGATGACGGCTGCTGACCGCCAGACCTGCGGCAATCGCCTCGCGTGACGCTTTCGGGTTGCTGCGTATGGCCAGGCTGACCTGGTGACTCAGGCTGCGCTCAGCCAAACTCGCAAGATGGGTATCCGCCAGTGCGCGCAATTGATCACGTAACGGCGCATTCGCTTGAATCAGTGGATACGCGAGACTTCTCGCATCCAGTGTCAAACGGTATTCTGAACACTCGAAATTGACCGGGCATCCCAACAAACCTGGATAGCGTTGTGGATCGTCCAACGGGGCGTGGGCGATGTCGATTTGAGTCGCCGCAAAATGGCCACCGGTGCTCCAACGTCCCAAATGCAGAATGCCCGCGAGCACCGCTTCGGCGCGCTGGGCGCGGCAAACGGTGTAGTGAGGCTGGTAGGTCAGGCTGACGTTTGACTGCTGCGTCACAAGCGCCGCATCGCCACCTTCGCCAATAATCGGCAGGTAGTCGATTAAAGTTTCCAGCGCCTCGCCGCAAGTTTCGCAGCTCATCAATAGCAAACCTGCGATATCCAGATGACCGACCTGAAGACTCAGTCCCAGGCGAATGCCGATCAACGGGTCGTCGGCGTGCTCGCACAGGTACTGCCATAGAGCATCCTGGGTGCTCAATGGCACGCGTTCACTGCTTGGCGCGACCGGTGGCGGCGGCAAGCCCAAGCGCTGCGCAGCCTGCAAAAGTGCTTGGCTGTATTGCAAAGTGACGGTGGCGGTGGTCATGGTCCCGTTTTGACCGAGGCTTGTCCCGAATCAGCCGTGACCGAGCGGCGTTCTGGCCTTATCGTGCAAGCATCAAATAATTATGGTGGAGCAACTATGTACGCAGTGATTGGCGCCGGCCCCATGGGGTTGAGTATGGCACGCAATCTGGCCAAGTACGGACTGGATTTCGTCGGCTTTGAGATTCATTCGGACGTTGGCGGATTGTGGGACATCAACAGCCCGACCAGCACCATGTATGAATCCGCTCACCTGATCTCGTCCAAGCACATGACCGAATTCGCTGAATTGCCCATGGACGATGATGTGGCCACATATCCGCATCATTCCCAGATGCGTGAATACTTTCAAAAGTATGCAAAAACCTTTGGTTTGTATGAGAAATACGAATTCAAAACCGAAGTGGTTGCGATTGAGCGCGATGGCCAGGGTTGGTGGCTAACCAGTCGCCATAATGGCGAGGAGACACGTCGTCATTTCGATGGCGTGTTTCTGTGCAACGGGACCTTGCACAAGCCCAATATGCCCACGCTTCCCGGCAGCTTCGCGGGGGAAATCATGCACTCCGCAGCGTACAAAAGCGCCGACAGCTTACGCGGCAAACGGGTGCTGATGGTCGGCTGCGGAAACTCCGGCGCTGACATCACCGTGGATGCCGTTCACGCGGCCAAATCTGTCGATCTGTCGGTGCGACGCGGATACTACTTCCTGCCCAAATTCCTTATGGGTAAACCCATCGACACCTTTGGTGGGTTGGTCAAGTTGCCGCGTCGGGCCAAGCAAATCCTTGATGCCGCGTTGATCCGCGCCGCGGTGGGTAAACCATCGGATTACGGCTTGCCGGACCCTGATTACCGGCTCTACGAATCTCACCCGGTGATGAACACCTTGCTGTTGCACCACATTGGCCACGGCGATGTGAAGGTTCGCGGTGACATCGTGGATTGCCAGGGGACGACGGTCACGTTCAAGAACGGGGAGCAGGGCGACTATGACCTGATATTGCTCGCCACCGGTTACGACCTGAGCTACCCCTTCATCGATCCGGCCGAGATCAACTGGCACGACGCCGCGCCGCAGTTGTACCTCAACACCTTTCATCCGCAGGCCGACGACGTGTTTGTCATGGGCATGGTCGAAGCATCGGGTTTGGGCTGGGAAGGACGCAACAAGCAAGCTGAACTGGCGGCTTTGTATGTCCGGCAACTGCGTGATGGTGCGCCATCGGCTCAGCGCTTCAAGCAGACCAAACAGGATAAGTGCGGGCAGAAACTGAATGGCGGTTACGCTTACCTGAAGCTGGATCGCATGGCCTACTACGTCAACAAACAGGAGTACCTGGACGCGCTGAATGGGCATATCCGCGAGCTCAAGGCCGACCTTGATCCGGCGGTGGCCGCGTGAGCGCAGACAACGCACGGGTTCTGATCACAGGGGCGGGTGGTTATATCGGGCGTCAGCTGGGGCAACGTCTGGTCGCAAGCCGCGATGTCATCGGAATTGACCTGCGAGCGCTTGATGATGCGGGTTTCCCGGTCTTGGCGATGGATATTCGTGATCCCGCGCTGGCCGAGCTGCTGGCCCGTGAGAAGATCACTCATGTGGTTCATCTGGCTGCGGTGCTGGAAGACAGCGGTGACCGCGCCAGGGACTACGACATCGATGTCAATGGCACACGCAATGTGCTGGATGCCTGCGTGTCCGCCGGTGTTAAACACATCACCGTCAGCAGTTCGGGAGCCGCGTACGGCTATCACGCCGACAACCCGGCATGGTTGAGTGAGACGGACCCGCTGCGCGGCAACCCGGAATTTGCCTATTCGGATCACAAGCGTCAGGTTGAGGAATTGCTTCAGGCTTACCGTGATCAATATCCGCAACTGGCCCAGCTGGTGTTGCGCGTGGGCACGGTGCTGGGCGCCAATACCAACAATCTGATCACCGCCTTGTTTGCACGCAAACGGCTGATTGCCGTGCGTGGCAGCGATTCACCCTTCGTCGCGATTTGGGATCAGGATCTGCTCGGCATTATTAAGCAAGGCGTCACAACCAGTCGGGCCGGCATTTTCAATGTGGCGGGTGATGGCGCGTTAAGCATGCGCGAGATCGCCAAGTTGCTGGAAAAGCCGCTGTTGAATCTCCCGGCGGCGCTGCTCAAGAGCGTTCTTGCGCTGGGTAAGTTGAGTGGATTTGGCCGCTACGGTCCCGCGCAGGTGAATTTTCTGCGTTATCGGCCAGTGCTCGACAATGCGCGCTTGAAAGCCGAATTTGGCTACACCCCGCAAAAGACATCGCGAGAGGTGTTCGAATACTTCATCGAACACGCGCGCAAACGAGGAATTCTATGAGCGTTTATCTCATTACCGGGGCGGCCAGTGGGCTGGGCTGGGAAATCGCCCAACGGGTTTTTGCTCAAGGGCATCAGTTGGTGATCACCGACATGAATGCGGAGCTGCTGGATCAACGGGTGGACGCGCTCAATACGCCTGATCGCGTAGCTTGCGTTGCCGGAAACATCACCGAGCCAGATACGCAGGCCGCCTTGCTGCAAGTGGCCCGTGAGCGTTTTGGTGGTCTTGATGTGCTGATCAATAACGCCGGCATTACCCATCGTTCGCGGGTGGCAGACACCGACCCTGCGGTTTTTGCCAAAGTGATGGCCGTCGATTGGCAGGCGCCCGTCAACCTCACGTATCAGGCTTTGCCGTTGCTGCGCCAAAGTGGTGGTCACATCATCAATATCGGTTCCATGGCGAGTTGGATGCCGGTTCCCGGACGTGCCGCCTACTGCGCAGCAAAAAGTGCGCTGGCGCAGTTTTTTGAAGTCCTGCGTATTGAGGTTGAGTCTCAGGGCATCGGCGTGCTGAACATCTATCCGTCATTTTTGGATACGCCGATCGAGCACAACGCCTTGGGCGCGGACGGCAAACCGGCCAAGCATGCGCGATCAACTGTCGGTGTCATGCGCGACGCCGGATGGATGGCCGATCGTATTCTTACCGCCCTGGCCCAGGGCAAACCCTGGGTTTTCGGCGACCGCTTGTCATGGTTCGGCAGCGTTCTGTGGCGAGTTTGGCCGTCGCGCTACCTGAAGATCGTTCGCAAGCGTTTTGCCGTGGAACTTGAGGCGTGAGTCTGGCCTACGTCGTTCTGGGCGCGTTCATTCTTTTCGCCTACACCGCAGAGGCGATGACGGGCTTTGGCAGCATCGTCATTGCTATTTCTTTGGGTGCTTTGCTGTTTCCGATCGAATGGTTACAGGCGATTCTGGTGCCCTTGAACATTTGTATGACGGGGTTCCTGACCTGGCGACATCGGCAGCACATCGATTGGCGTTTGTTGCTGCGTTTGATCATGCCGTTCATGTTGGTCGGCACGCTGGCGGGTTTCTGGTTGCAACCCTATCTTGGCGGCGATGGTCTGAAGCTCGCTTTTGCTCTGTTGATTCTGTGGTTTTCCGGCCGCGAGCTGTTGCGCTTGCGTGGTAACACAGCAGTTAAGGTGAAACCCCTGTGGTGGAGTCGTTCGGTGATTTCACTGGCCGGTATTACCCATGGTCTTTTTGCCTCCGGTGGGCCTCTGCTGGTCTATGGTCTGGCCGCCACGGCTTTGGACAAAGCGCGCTTTCGCGCCACGCTGATTCTGGTTTGGTTCTCTCTCAACAGCGTGCTTACGGTGCTGCTGCTGATGCAGGGACGAATTCAGCAAACGTGGTGGGCGGTGGCCGTGTATCTGCCGTTGATCCCTCTGGGTGTCTGGCTGGGTGAGCGTTTCCATCACCAAGTTGATGAGGCGCGTTTTCGTGTTTGGATCTACCGCATTCTGGCCATCGCCGGGCTGGGTCTATTGATCGCCTCTGCACGGCGCTTGTGGTTGGGGTGATCGGCTATCATCCCTGGATGAAAACCGTATTCAATGTCGTTCGAGACGACGCTTTGGGGACCGACGATGCGACCGCTCTGGCAGCGCGCGTTGCGCGTGGCGAGGTGAGTGCGAGCGAGTTGGTCGAGGCCGCCATCGCGCGCCTGGAGTTGGCCCAGCCTCAGCTTCATGCCATGGCCGAACCCGCTTTCGATCTTGCGCGGGCGCATGCCGGTCAACCGACATCGCAGCCGTTTGCCGGCGTGCCGTCGATGATCAAAGACAATCTGGATCTGACCGGATTGCCCACGCGCCATGGCAGCCGTGCTGCGCCTGATCAGCGCGCCACCAGTGATTCGCCCTTTTGTCAGCAGTTCAAAGCGATCGGACTGATTCCGCTGGGCAAATCCAAATTGCCGGAATTTGGACTCACTGCGACCACCGAATATGCCGAGGGTGAGCCCGCACGCAATCCTTGGCACCTGAACCATTCCACCGGCGGATCGTCGGGTGGCTCCGCTGCGCTGGTGGCGGCTGGCGTGGTGCCGATTGCGCATGCCAACGACGGTGGAGGTTCAATCCGCATACCGGCGTCATGCTGCGGTTTGGTCGGGCTCAAGCCGTCGCGTGGACGGTTGGTCGACAATCCCATGGCCAAGAGTCTGCCCGTGAATATCGTTGCGGACGGCATTGTCAGTCGTAGCGTGCGCGATACCGCGGGATTTTTCGCCGCGATGGAAGCGCAACACCGCAACACCAAACTGCCGGCCATTGGCCACGTTCAAGGGCCGGGCAAAGAGCGTTTGCGTATCGGCGTGGTGACAGATCTGCCGGATGGTGGGTCGGCACACGACGAGTGCGTCGCCGCGGTCCAGCAGGCCGCGCGCCTGTGCGAAAACCTGGGCCACAACGTGGAAGCCATGACATCACCGCTCACTCCGCAGCGCGCCGACGATTTCCTGCTGTACTGGGCAATGTTGGCGGCCGGCGTGGCCTGGGCGGGCGGCGTCACCGTCGCGCGTGGTCTGGAATCGGACAAACTGGAGCCGTTGACCTGGCAATTGGCCGATCACTTCCGCCGCAATATGCATCGCATGCCCGGCGCGTTATGGCGCTTGAAGCGTGGGCCACAACTGCATGCCAAGCTGACCCGTGGCTACGATGTGATGCTCACGCCGACCCTGGGGCATCCGCCACCTGAACTGGGCTGGCTGAAGCCTGACATCGCTTTCGAAGACGCCTGGGCACGCTTGCGTTCCTATGCGGCATTCACACCATCGGACAATGTCTGCGGCACACCGGCCATCACCCTGCCGTTGGGCGCGAGCCGACAGGGCTTGCCGATCGGCGTGCATTTTTCCGCAGGTCTCGGGCAGGAAAGGCGGTTGCTGGAATTGGCTTATGCCTTGGAAGAGGCTGCGCCGTGGCCGCAATACGCGTCAGTGCTTGCTTAATTCCAGTTGAACGATAAACCGGTCTGTTGCTCGGCAATGGTCCACCACTGGGCGGCGTCATGAGCCGCCAAGGTGCGTTGGTGCGCTTGGACTTCGACGGCCGCGCCACGGAATTGACGAAACCCGGATGGGCCGTAAAACCCGCCTGGTCGCGGTGATGAAGTGGTTGCGCCGAGGATGATCGGCTGCGCACCCGACACTGCATCTTGGCCGAGATAGCGCATGGCAAAGTGCATGGCGGCCAAAGCCAGACGACCACGCAAGGTTTTGCTCGGGTGACGCTCCCAATTGCCACCAATCGGCGTGCGGGCAATGCCCGGGTGCGCTGCCACGCTGATCAAGCTGGCACCGGCGTGGTCCGCTTGATGTTGAAGCTCACGGGCGAACAGCAGGCCCGCCAGTTTGGACCGCGCATAGGCACGTGTGGCGTCGTAGTCGGCCAAGCCTTGCGGGTCCGCCGCATCCAGACGCGCGCCGGCATGAGCAATGCTAGACAGTGTCACCACGCGCGAGCTGTTGGCTGCGAGCAGAAGCGGTAAAAGTTGGGCCGTGAGTGCGTAATGACCGTAGAAGCTGATCCCCAAGGCCAACTCGAATCCGTCTTGCGTGCGTGCCAGGTCATGCGGCGGCAGCAGACCGGCGTTATTAACCAAAATATCCAGCTGGGTTTCGGCATCACATAGCACGGCGGCGGTATTCGCAACGGCATTCAAATCAGCCAGGTCCAGGGCCACAAACCGCGCGTCCAAACCATCCCGACACAACTGCTGGGCCAGCGCTTCACCCGCCTGGTTGTTGCAGTCAGCGATCCAAACGCGGGCGCCGTCGCGGGCCAGCTGAATCGCGGTTTCCCGGCCCAGGCCGCTCGCAGCGCCAGTGATCAGGGCGGATTTTCCAGTGAGCGTCGTCATACAGCGTGAAATCCGGCAGGAACAGGTTGGTCGGTCAGGGCGCAATGGGTGCCGCGGGCACTGTACATGCTGGCGACGCAAAGATTGCATGAGGTGCAACCCGAGGCCTCGCGATCACCGCCAGCCCAGCGCGACGGCAGATCGGGGTCATGAATCAGCACGCGGCCCAGCGCGACGCTGTCAAAGCCGGTGTTTAGAGCCCTATCGACATGCTCGGGTGCTGTCACACCACCCAGGTAGGCCAGCGGCATCTTGATGTGTTCGCGGATCGCAGACGACCATGGCATCAGATACAAAGGCTGAAACGGTTTGCGCGGTTGACGCAGGGCCATCAACGCGGCGATCGGGCGGAATATGCCGCGTGCGGCGGCGGTCATGGCCGCAATCGGCAAGCGGTTGCCGAAGATGGTCCAGGGAGCTTCCACATTCATGCCGGCGGAAAGCACTAACTGATGTGCGCCGGCCGCTTCAAGCTCGCGACAGATCTGCAGCATGTCGTCCAGCGAATTGCCTTGCTTGTGACCCTCGACCACGCTGAGTTTGCACAGCACGGCCATATCGTCTCCCACGGCCTGCAGCACCGCTTCCAGCACTTTACGGGGAAACGCGACGCGCGCCTGAACATCGGCGTTGCGGTTGTACAAGGGTGACAGAAACTGGCTGAGCAAATAGCCGTGCCCCATGTGGATCTCGACCGCATCGAAACCGGCCTCACGGGCTAGCCGTGCACCGGCGACAAACTGAGCCGTCAAATGCTCCAAGTCGTCGGCGCTGGCCGCGCGTTTGAACCAGCGTCCGATCATCATGCCGGGCGGATTGAGGCCCCCACTGCAGCTGACCGGGTAGCGGCTTTCGTTCAATCTCGGCAGGAAACAAAAGGCCCCGCCGTGGGTGATTTGGGCGCAGGCTGCCGCACCTTCGGCATGCACCGCATCGGTGAGCATGCGCAAGCGCGGCAGGGTGGCCCGGTCCAAGCACACTTGGTCTTCAAAGGTGCGTCCGTCCGCGCTGATGGCGCAGTAGGCCAGGGTGGTCATGCCGATGCCACCGGCGGCAATGCGGCGATGGAATTCGATCAGGCGATCGGTGACTTGCGCATCATCCGCCATGCCTTCGTTGGTGGCCGATTTGATCAGCCGATTGCGCAGGCGGATGGGGCCGAGCTGCCAGGGCTCGAACGCGGCGTGGCTCACAGCCAATCCACGCCGGTCATTTCCACCGATTTCTGCCACAGGCCTTTGGCGAGATTTTCATCCTGAGCACGATCGCTGGGTAGCGCTCGATCGGGGTAGCCCCAGAACTCCAGAGGACCTTTGGGGCCGAAATACTCGCCGCTTTGAACATCAAGTGCCGTGGCCGCATACAAGCTGGACAGGGCGCCTTTGGCGGCCGACTGAGCCATGAACGCGCCGATCCAAGACATCGCATTCCAGATGCGGCGTACCAAGGAGATCTGGGCGTCGCGGGCATAGAACACATTGGTCGCCGCGTATCCCGGATGCGCCGCAACGCTGAGCACATCGATACCGGCCGTGCGCAAGCGCCGGTCCAGTTCCAGCGCGAAGACCAGATTGGCCAGTTTCGACTGGGCATAAGCGCCGGTCAGCGAGTACGGCCGTTGACGCCAGTTCAAATCGTCCAGCGGCAGTTGTCCGCTTTTGTGGGCCACGCTGGCCACGCTGACGATACGTGCGTTCGGGGTTTTCTCGATCAGCGGGAACAGTTGCCCGGTGAATGCGAAGTGACCCAGATGATTGGTCCCGAACAAGGTCTCAAAACCGTCCACCGTGTAGCTGAGCGGCAAGCCCATGACACCGGCGTTGTTGATCAGCAGATCCAGTTGGCTATGCCGTTCAAGAACTTGTTGAGCAGCATGACGCACGCTGTCGAGACTGGCCAAATCCAGCTCCAGATATTCCAGACTTGCGTCGCCCACCTGGCTGCGGATGGTGTTCATGGCCTGGTCCGCTTTGACCTGGCTGCGACAGCTCAAGATGACATGCGCACCGGCTTCTGCGAGCCCCAACGCGGTTTCCAGCCCCAGACCGCTATTAGCGCCGGTGACCAAGGCGACCTTGCCTTGTTGCGACGGTATGTCGCGTTTCGTCCATTTCCCCATGATGTGTCGTATCCCCAGATCTTTTGCTCATTGTGGAGCGCGACACATCAGACGGATTCGTCTAAACGGCGCAGAGTTTCTGGTGATGCCAGGCGATGTGCTGGTCGATGAAGCTGGCGATAAAGAAATAGCTGTGGTCATAACCCGGTTGACGCCGCAGCGTCAGATCGTGACCAACTTGCCTGGCCGCAGCCTCCAGCAATTCCGGCTTCAATTGCTCATTGAGGAAATTGTCGGACTCACCTTGGTCGACCAGAATCGCGGTGTTGGCGATGCCGCGCTCGATCAGCAAGCTGCTGTCATAGTCTGCCCAGCGACTGCGTTCGTCACCCAGGTAGCCGGACAACGCTTTCTCTCCCCAGGGGCAGCGGGTGGGTGAGGCGATCGGTGCAAATGCGGAGATCGAACGAAAGCGATGCGCATTTTTCAGACCCAAGGTGATCGCACCATGGCCACCCATGGAATGGCCAAAAATTCCGCAGCGCTCGGTATCCACTTTGAACTCGGAAGCGATCAGGTCCGGCAATTCCTGCCGGATGTAGTCTTCCATCTGATAGTGGGTTGACCACGGCGCCTGCGTGGCGTTGAGGTAAAACCCGGCACCCAGGCCAAAGTCGTAGGCCGCCTCTGGATCATCAGGAACGTCATCGCCACGCGGACTGGTGTCTGGCGCCACGATGATCATCCCGAGCTGCGCTGCGGCGCGCTGTGCCCCGGCTTTGGTGACGAAGTTCTCGTCCGTGCAGGTCAATCCTGACAGCCAGTACAGCAGCGGCAGCGCCTGCGTTTCGGCCTGGGGTGGCAGGAAGACCGAGAAACGCATGGTGCAATTCAAACGCGATGAGGTGTGCTCAAAGCGCAGCTGCCGACCGCCAAAGCAACGGTTTTCTGCGAGCGTGTGAAGCGTAGCCATGATCAGTCGTAGACCACGACGGAACGGATACTTTCGCCTTTGTGCATCAAATCAAAGGCGTTGTTGATGTCGGACAGCGGCATGGTGTGGGTGATCAAACTGTCGATGTTAATTTTGCCGTCCATATACCAGTCGACAATCTTGGGCACATCGGTGCGTCCACGTGCGCCACCGAAAGCACTGCCGCGCCAGCTGCGCCCCGTTACCAGTTGGAAAGGGCGGGTGGAGATTTCCTGGCCAGCACCGGCCACGCCGATGATGCAGCTCTGCCCCCAACCTTTGTGGGCGCATTCCAAGGCCTGGCGCATCACGTTGACGTTGCCGATGCACTCGAAGCTGTAATCGACACCGCCGCCGGTCATTTCAATAATGTGCTGGGTAACGTCGTCAACCTCTTTGGGATTGACGAAATCGGTCATGCCGAATTGGCGGCCCAGCGCTTCACGCGCAGGATTGAGGTCCACGCCAATGATGCGATCCGCACCGACCATACGCGCGCCCTGAATCACGTTCAGGCCAATGCCACCCAAGCCGAACACGGCGACGGTCGAGCCCGCTTCAACTTTCATGGTGAACGCCACGGCGCCGATGCCGGTGGTGACACCGCAACCGATGTAGCAAATCTTGTCGAAAGGGGCGTCTTCACGCACTTTGGCCAGTGCGATTTCCGGCAATACGGTGTAATTGGAAAACGTCGAGCAGCCCATGTAATGCAGCACGGGCTTGCCTTCAAAGTGGAAACGGCTGGTGCCGTCAGGCATGACACCCTGGCCCTGGGTCGAGCGGATGGATTGGCACAGATTGGTTTTGGGGTGCAGGCAGTATTCGCATTCACGGCATTCCGGGGTATACAGAGGAATCACGTGATCACCGGGTTTGAGCGAGGTCACGCCCGCGCCAACCTCGCGCACAATACCCGCGCCCTCATGGCCGAGCACCGCTGGAAATGCACCTTCCGGATCATCACCCGATAATGTGAACGCGTCGGTATGGCAGACCCCCGTGGCCTTAATTTCGACCAGAACTTCGCCGGCCTGTGGGCCTTGCAGATCAAGTTCAACGATTTCCAGCGGTTTCCCGGCGGCAAAGGCGACGGCTGCCTGAGTTTTCATTGCGCGTTCCTGAGGTCTAAAGGGGTCGAAACCTTAGCAGAATTGGGCCGATTTACGCTGTCGCACCGGGGCGCAACGGCCTGGAACTCGGATCGTTTTCGGCGCGGCATCCGTCAGTGCCACAACAGCATTGTCGTAAATTTCCCCATGTTGTTGTTTTGAGCCTGTTCCGAACGCCGCATTGCGTATGATTTGCGGACCCTGGAGTTACTGAGTGCGCATGAAAACCTTGTTTCGACTCATCACGATCATCGCGATATCTTATCTTTCGGCCTGCCAGTCCGGAGGGCGTGACAGCACTGACGCGAGTGGGGCACTCGCGAAAACCGAACTCGGCTCGTGCGCCCTGGCCAGTCCCTTGCGTCAGCTTCACGCGGGAACGGATCATCCGGGTGATAGTCGCATCCAGGCGTTACTGACGCCGCCAAGCGACCTGCAACGTGATCCAACGACAGCGCTGAACAGCGGCACTTGCGCAGACAACACGGCGTTTCGCATGGGCAGCGGCGTACACGATATGACGGGGCCAGCCGGCGACAGTATCTCTGCCGGCTACGAAGACCCAACGCACGTCTTGCGCGGCATCCACTTGCGCCAGTTTGCCCGCGCATTCGCGCTGGAATCGCCGTGTAATGGCAAGCGTGTGATCGTGGCGGTGACCGAAACCGGTTTCCTCACGCAGGGCCTGCGCCAAACGGTGCTGCAAAAGATTGCCGATGATACGGAATTGTCTGCGTACTACACCGGCGACAACATCATGATGTCGGCAACCCACACCCACTCAGGTCCAGGCGGGGAAGCGCACCATGCGGCGTATAACCTGTTCCGTCTGGGTTACGACGAACTTGTGCACGAGATTTACAGCACCGCTTTGTTCCGTGCGATTCAACAAGCCCACCGCAACCTTGAGGCGCACCCCGAACCGGGAACGGTGCGCTTGGCCTTGGGCGAGTTGCTCGATACCAACACCAACCGCTCAGAACCTGCCTATGCCAACAATCCTGCGTCCGAGCGTGAAAGCTGGCTGGACGAAGTCGGGGAGGAGGTACGGGTCAACAAACAGATGGTCCAGCTGCGATTTGATCGTGCAGACGGTTCGTCCATCGGCTTGATCAACTGGTTTGGCGTTCACACTACCTCAGTGGGCACCCACGAACCCCTGATCAGCAGCGACAACAAAGGCCTGGCGGCGATCACGCTGGAGCGCATCATGGGCACCGATTATCTCGCCCCGGACGGCGAGGATCGTTTCGTGGCGGCTTTTGCCCAGGCCGATGAGGGTGATGCAACACCCAATCTGTGTTTCCGGGAAAATCCGTTTCCGGATGTGACGATTGGCTGCGGTGTGGACACATTGGAAAGCAACGCCGCCTCGGGTGTTAAGCAACTCGCGCGTGCGATTGAGTTGTACGACAACGGTGGTGTTTCGCTGCGCGGCGGTGTGGATAGCCGTCTGACTCATGTGCGCATGGATTCGGTGGAAATCACCGACCCGATGATCCTGGCCAGTTTGAATCACCCCGATGCGCTGGACGACGAGATCAAACGCACCTGCACGGCGGCGCTGGGTTTTTCCATGGCGGCGGGTGCGGAAGACAACCGGGGGCCGAGCCAGGAGGGCATCAGTTGCAGCAATATCGATGTCGCCGGCAATCTGGTCGGGGATATCGAGACCGTGCTGGAAACCATTGCCGGAGGTGCAACCGGCTCGGGTTATCCAGCGCTGCCGGCACGCACGGCGGGAACCATTGTCGGCTGTGGTTTGACCACGGCGCTCGACATTGCGCCAGCCCTTCCCGACATCGATTACAGCTGCCATGCGGAAAAGCCCATCCTGTTCCCGATCGGGACTACCGAGCTGATCAGCAATGCGGATCTGCCTTTCCAGATCGTGACTTTGGGTCAGTTGGCTATTGTCGCCTTGCCGTGGGAGGTCACCACCACGTCAGCGCGGCGCATTCGCGACACCGTGATGGCTGAACTTTCCGGCTCCGGTATTCAACACGTTGTCGTCGCCAGTCTGAGCAACGATTTCGTGCAGTATCTGACCACTCGCGAAGAATATGCGACGCAGCAGTATGAGGGTGCCTCCACACATTTCGGGCCCTGGACCCTGGCGGCGGTGCAACAAGAGTTGCGTCCGCTGGCAATCAGCTTGCGCGATGGCACCGCTGCACCCGAAGGCGTACCCGCGCCGACGAGCTCGCCCTCATTGCCGCCGCGCTTGCCGTATATCGCAGCCGACGCGCTGATGCCTGGAACGGCTTATGGTGATGTCGTCAGTGATGCCAGCGAAGCCTATAACGTCGGTGACACGGTCCAGGTGAGTTTTGCGTCGGCCCATCCGCGCAATGATGCTTTGGACAAGCTTAACCATGCGTATCTTTTGGCCGAGCGCCAAGTGGGCGACGGGCAATGGGACGTTGTCGCGCGCGAACGCGATCCTGAACTGATCTTGCGCTGGCATGCTTCACCGGAAGCCCCGATACTCGGCCAAGCATTCCCATTGCGCAGCTCGCAAGTTGAGGCGATTTGGCACCTGCCGCGCAATTTGCCCGGAGGGCAATATCGCATTCGCCATGAAGGGACCGCCGTGCCGCTGTTGGGCACGGACAATTTGGGGCCACGCACCCCGTTCACGGGCGTCAGCTCAACCTTCCGTGTGAGCGGTCCGATGGATGATTGCCCGGGCTATCCCGCGCTGTTTTGAGTCTTACCCAGGGTGACTTGGCCGCATTAGGCCTCACGTTGCGATTGGCGGCGACGGTGACGTTGTTGTTGCTGTTGATCGGCCTGCCTTTGGCCTGGTGGCTGGCGCGCACACGGTCGTGGCTCAAAGCCCCGGTTGCGGCTGTGGTCGCCTTACCGTTGGTGCTGCCGCCAACAGTTCTGGGGTTTTATCTGCTGCTGGCCATGGGGCCGCAAGGGCCGCTTGGGCAAGTCACCAGCGCGCTAGGCTTGGGGACCTTGGCCTTCACCTTCTGGGGGCTGGTCATCGCGTCGATGGTGTATTCGTTGCCCTTTGTCGTGCAGCCCTTACATGCCGCCATGGAATCGCTGGGTGAACGACCTTTGGAAGTGGCTGCGACATTGGGCGCGGGGCCGCTGGATCGTTTTCTCACCGTGGTCATCCCAATGATTCGGCCCGGACTGATTACGGCCACCGCACTGGGCTTTGCCCACACCGTCGGCGAGTTCGGTGTGGTGCTCATGATCGGCGGCAATATCCCGGGTGAAACGCGGGTCGTTTCGGTGCAGATCTATGACCACGTTGAAGCCCTGGCCTATGCCCAGGCGCATGGTTTGTCCGCCCTCATGCTGATCTTTTCCTTCATCGTGCTGTTGGCTTTGTACCTTTACCAGCGTCGCAACTTGAGCGTGCTGCGATGATCGAAGCGCAACTGCGTCTACGTTATCCGGCAAGTGACCATGATGCGCTTGATGTGCAGCTTCAGCTCCCCGGGCAAGGGGTGAGCGCCATCTTCGGTCCTTCGGGCGCTGGCAAATCCTCCGTGCTGCGTGCTTTGGCCGGATTGCAAAAATCCACCGGGGTGATTCGGGTCAACGGCAACACCTGGCTGGATGAGAGAGGCTGCGTTACGACTCATAAGCGCGAAGTGGCCTATGTGTTTCAGGAACTGAGTCTTTTGCCGCACCTTTCGGTTGAAGGCAATCTCGACTACGCCATGAAGCGTGCGCGGGCGCCGGTGCCACAAGCCCGCTGCGAGGAGCTGCTGGAAACCCTGCGGGTAAACCCGTTGCTGAAACGCTCTGCGCAGTTGTTGTCAGGCGGCGAGCGGCAGCGCGTGGCTTTGGCGCGTGCTCTGCTGGTGCAGCCACAGCTCCTGCTGCTTGATGAGCCTCTGGCTGGATTGGATGCCCAGCACAAGGAGGAAATTCTAGAGTTGCTTGACGCTATGAGGCATCTGATTCAAGCCCCGATGATTTATGTCAGCCATGCGCTGGATGAGATCACCCGGTTGGCGGATCATCTGGTGATCCTTGAGCAGGGGCGGGTGGTGTGTCAGGGCGCACTTACTGAGGTGCTTTCCCGCGCCGACCTGGCTCATCAATTGGGCGATCAAGCCGGCGTGGTGATCCAGGCCAAGGTGAGCGAACGCGACGCGCAATGGCGTTTGATGAAAGTCCAGTGGGACGGTGGCGCGCTGTGGTTGCGCGACAGCGGCGAAAATCTCGGCACGCAGGTGCGGGTGAGAATCCTGGCGCGGGATGTCAGCCTGGCGCTCAGTGAGCACACAGACAGCAGCATTTTGAACCGCTTGCCGGTGCGCATCGAGGATATCAACAGCAGCGCCGATGCCGCGCTTGCGGTCATTCGGCTGAGCTGTGGACAAGAAACGATCCTTGCTCGCACCACCGGGCGGTCGTTGCAACATCTCCAGCTTGAACGTAGCAAGCTCGTGTGGGCTCAAGTGAAATCCGTTGCGCTGGTGCGATAACTCCTCACGATGACACGACGGCAAACACCGGGATCGGCTCGGGGAAACCTTTGAGCGATTCAGGTGACCGCGTCTCGCTGTGCAAAGGGTTGTCTTGAGACATCGCGCTCAGGGTGCGTTCGTCGCTCAGCACTTCACCGGCTTTGGCCCGACCGCACAAACGCGCGGCCAAATTGACGGCATTTCCGACCGCAACATACTCCAAGCGTCGCGCGCCACGGATCGCGCCAATGGTGGTTTTGCCTGTGGCCACCCCGACACCCAGGCCCAGTTCGGGTTGCGTGCCGGCGAGCAAACTCACACTGGCGTGGCGTAAATCATTGGCCAGTAACAAAGCGCGGTTTGCATGATCTTTCATGGCCAAAGGGGCGCCAACCAGGATCAGTACGCCATCGCCGGCATGATCCTTGACGGTCCCGCCATGGCGGGCGGCGATCTCTCCCACGCAGTTGTAGAAACGTTCCAGCAAACCGACCACTTCGTCCGAGTCATGTTGCCGTGCGTAATCCGTGAAACCTCTTAGATCGCAAATCACCACGCTGAGGACGCGGCGCTGGCGCTTGAGCGCTTCGTCCATGCCTTCTTGCTGAACCAGTCGCGCGACCTCCGGGGAGAGGAACTGACGCATGAACTGCCCACGCTGGTTCTGGATCAGCAGATAGCGCACGGAACCCGCCAAAAAAGCGAGTAAACCCAAAGTGAGTGTGATCGGCACAATATGGTTGCCAAACACCAGACCGCCGAGAAGAAACGGCCCGGCGATCGCCAGCGCGCGCAGGCGGACCACCTCCGCGCGGTCGATGCGGCTAAACCGCAGCATCGCGATGGCGATGCCAGCGAGCAGGATACTGGTACCAAGAACCGGGGCAAAAACAGCGAACTCCACACCGCGCACGCGCACGTTGCCCGCCACATCCGAGATGGCCTGCTGCGGGAAAATCGCCAGATAGCCGATGTTCAAGCCCCAGTACACCACGATCAAAACTTGTGCGGCACGGAACAGGGCGGTTGAAGACAAGCGCATGCGACCCGGCGGGCCTGTGCGCCCGATTCTCAGACCCCACTCCAGACCGCAAAGTATGGCGCCAGCTTCCAGCGACGCTGTCAGCGCTGCGATCAGCCACAAACCGAGGGTGACCTGCACGTGCTCGTCGAAAAAATCGTTGCCGCTCAGAAACAGGCGCAATCCAATGAGCATCAAACATGCCGACAGAGCGCGGCTGGCCGGACTCGCACGATCGTTCAGCAGAAAAATCAGTCCGGTGCCGGCTGTCATCAATCCAACAACCAGGAAAGCGGTTTCTGGCGCGTGAATCACCGGCGCTTACCTTGATACAAAAATGCAGATGCCCCGATGCTCAAGTTGTCTCCCCCATGTGTGAACAGTGATGTTGTAGCGGCAGACGCTCAGCGAACTGCGCTGAACCCGCGCCACAGTGTAGAGCACCCACTTGTCGGACGGCGTGATACCGAGTGCGTCGCTGCAATCTCACGCTTTTGTATGAGGAAGACGCTGGCGTATGCGGTCAGACTGCCAGCCATTGATCAAAAATTTTGAGGGGATGACGATGCAGACTGCATTCATTACCGGCGCCAACGTCGGTCAGGCTAACTTGCTGGTCAAATCGCTGGCGTCCAGCGGCTGGCGGGTGTTCGCCGGAGTGCTGCCTGGCGCGCCGACCGATCTGGAAACGGGCGGCAACATCACAGTGGTGGATCAGGATGTGTCATCCGAAGAGTCGGTGCGCGAGAGTGCCCGGGTGGTGACGGAAGCACTCAACGGAGAAGGTCTGGACCTGCTCATGAATGTGGCCGGCGTGGCCAATATTGCGGTCGGTGTGATCGAAGCGGTTGACCAAAAACAGTTGGAAAAAATCTTCCAGATCAACACCTTTGGGCAATTGCGGGTAGTCCAGGCGTTTTTGCCGCTGATCCGCAAGAATGCGCCACGTTCGCGTATTGCCAACTACAGTTCTGGCGCCATCATCGCCAACCCGATCGGTTCCGGTGGTTACAACATGAGCAAGCATGCCATTCACGGCATGACATTGACGTTGCGCCACGAGCTCGCTCCCTTGGGCATTCAGGTCACGTCGATTGTGCCGGGCGGCGTACTCACCGGCATGTCTGCCAATGCCAAGGAGCAGGTCACGCGGACCTGGAACATGCAGCCCGCCGAGATTCGCGAGGTTTACGATCCGCACCTGTCCAATACGATTCTCAACGTCTTGCCCGAGATGCTCAATAAATCCGGCAGTACCCCCGAGGAGGCGCTCAAGGGTACCTTGGATATTCTGGCCAAGAAGAAATGGAAGCCCATGGAACTGCTCGGCAAGGATGTGAAGCCCATGGGCATCATGCGTCGCATGTTCTCGGATAGCAGTCTGGAGAAAATGATGCGCTCTGCCTTCAAGATCCCAAGCTACAAAGGCTGATTGCGATGAACGCCGTGATGCAGGAAAACAACGCCATTCGCGAGCACTTTGATCGCATGGCAGCACGTGCACCGGAACTGGCATTGACCAGTGCCGAGGAGCGCATCGCCAAGCTGAAAAAGCTTCTGGATGTGATTCTGGCAAGTCGCGACGAGATCATCGCCGCCGGCCAGAAGGAATTGCGCGTTCACGCCACTGACATCGATGGTCAGTTGCTGATGATCAAAGCGGAAATCGAGTTCATCAGCAAACATCTGGCCAGTTGGATGGCACCGCAACCCGTCCAAGGTTCGTTGATGACTTTGGGTAAGAAAAGCTACGTGCGGCATGAAGCCAAAGGCATGGTGCTGCACGTATCAACCTGGAATGCGCCCATTGCCGAAGCGTTCGTGATGGCATCAGGTGCCATTTCCGCAGGCAATGCGTTTGTCCTGAAACCGTCGGAATTGGCACCCGAATCCGCCAAGGTGGTGGCTGATATCGTCGCCAAAGCCATGCCGGAAGACGAATTCGCGGTGTTTCAGGGCGGCCCGGAGGTGGCCCAGGCCTTGTTAGCCTGTCCGTTCAATCACATGTTCTATATCGGTGGCCACGGGGTCGGACGCCTGATTATGAAGGCAGCGGCGGATCATTTCGCCACTGTCACGCTGGAGATGGGCGGTAAAAACCCAACCATCATTGATGCCAGTGCAGATGTGAAGGACGCGGCTTTCAAAACGGCCTGGGGCCGGGCCGCCAATGCGGGGCAGGTCTGTGTCGCCCCGGATTACGCCTTGGTGCATGACAGCATTCGTGCTGATTTTGTGGCCGCCATGGGCGAGGCCTTCACCGAGATGTACAACCCGGATGGCCGGGGTTTTCAGGCCTCCGATCATCTGCCGCGCATCGTCAACAGCAAGCACTTTGAACGCATCAACGCGCTGCTGCAGGATGCGCTGAACAAGGGTGCCAAGCTTGAATTCGGTGGCGAAACCGATGCCGATGACCTGTTCATCGCGCCGACCATCTTGTCGAACGTCAGCGAAGAGATGAAGATCATGCAGGACGAGGTCTTCGGGCCGATCATCTGCATACTCCCGTTCACGGACCGCAGCGAAGTGCCGGAGATTATTCGTCGCCGCCCCAAGCCGCTGAGTCTGTACATTTTCGCCAAAGATGCCGAAGCCAAAGACTGGTTTCTGGCCCGAACCACAGCCGGCAGCACCGTGGTCAACCACAATGTCATTCAGTCGGGCACCAATCCGTGTCTGGCCTTCGGTGGGGTCAATGACAGCGGTATGGGACGCGTAGGCGGGCAGTACACGTTCCTGGAATGTTCGAATGCGCGCTCGGTGGTCGAGGACGGACCGCCGGTTGGTGACCCCAAGCTGATGTTCCCGCCGTATTCGGACAAGTACAAGAAAATGGTTGGGGACATGCTGAAACGTCCCATCGTGGTGCCGAATGCCGTGGTCAACGCGATCAATGGCATGATCAAGGTCGGCAGCCTGTTCCGCAAATCCTAACTGCGCTTGTGCGCCAACGTAGCCAGAATCTGGCTGTGCTGGCCACGCGTCAATTGATAGCGATTGAGGAAGAACAGGCTCACCGCATAGAGCACCATAATGGCAGGGGCGTAGGCTGTGGCCAGGGTCTGGGCGCTCTGCGCAGCCAGTTCCGGTTGCTGTCGCGGAAAGGCAATCAAATCCAGTGTTACGCCCGCCAGCAGTGCGCCAATACCGGATGAAGCTTTGATCGAGAACACGATCAAAGCGGTGAAAGCGCCTTCAAGACGACGGCCGGAGTCGGCTTCGCCTTGATCGGTGAGATCCGCGATCATGGACGCGGTGATGATGTTGATACTGATCAGTGCTGCGGTGAGCACAACAGTGAAGAAGAACAGCGCGGTGACAAGATCCCGTGTTCCGTTCTCTGGAAACCAGCCCAGCAAGCGAAGTGCGATGGGCAATGGGCCAAAAGCGACGGCAAACAGGGCCAGCGCCATGGCTGAACGCTTTTTGTCCCAAACTCGCCCCAGCATGGGCGAAACGCTGGCCGCAATGATGACCGAGATCACCATGCCCAGCGTCAGGATGCCCAACTCGTCGCCGCCCAGGCCCCAGAAGTAGGTGTTGACGTAGTAGCCGACCGAGTTGATGTAGCCCCATGCGCTGGCCGAAAAAATCGCGCTGATAATGAGTGCGCGGAACGAGCGGTTGGCCCACACAATTTTGAGGTCCGACCATAGGTTGTGGCGTTGATCCGGTGCGTTGGGATTCAGTCGAGCGACACGCTGCGTGCCGAACGCGCAAATTATGATGGCAAGACCTGCCAAGACCGCGCAGTAAACGGCGAACTCGGCGTACGCAGACGCCTGCATGCGACCATCTACGCCGCCGGGGCCATCGTTGAAAAACACCGTGAATCCGACCACGGCCGAACCCAGCCCAGCCAACCAACCGAACAGGAAACGAATGCCGATGATTTCCGTGCGCTCGTCGTAATCCGCGGTCATTTCAGCCGCCATGGCGTTGCTGGGCACCGCGTACAAGGTCAGGCTGACCCGGAGCAGGATGGTAAATCCAAGCAGCCAAGCGAACAGTTCCGTCGGGCTTAGGGCCTGAGGAGGCGCAAAGAGCAGGGCGAGCGACAAGGCCACCGGCAGTGCCGCGAAGTACATGTAGGGATGACGGCGCCCGAGGCGTGAACGGGTGTTATCGGAAATCACGCCCATCAACGGATCGGTGATGGCGTCCACGCACAAGGCGATAAAAATGGCGGCGCCGACCCAGGTACCTGGCAACCCAAGCACATTGTTGTAGTAGAACAGCAGGAACACGTTGAAGGCGGTCTCTTTGACGCCTTCCGCGATAGAACCTATGCCGTAGTAAATCCGCGTGCTGTTCGGGACCATGTTTTCGCTCGGTCAAAAATGGCTATGCCAACATCGCCGCCATGAATGCCTAGGCCACCAACATCCGGCCAACCAAATCCTTGCAGTTTTGATGAGTCATATAGCGCGGCACGGCATAGGTGAAACGCGCCTCGGACAATGCCGCGGTGGCAATCCGGTCCAGATCCGCGCGGCGCAGCTTGTCGAGCTGATTGGGAATACCAAAGGCTTCATTCATGGCACGAATGCGGGCGATGAAGGCATCGGCCAGTTGCTCGTCGCTGCCATCTTTCGGCCCGATGTTACTGACGCGCGCCAGATCAGCCAGTCGGTTGGCGCAGTGGGATTTGGAGAAATCCAGTACGTGTGGCATGACGATCGCGTTGGCCAGCCCGTGAGGCACGTGATAAAGCGCGCCAAAATTGTGTGCGATGGCATGGACATAGCCCACGCCAGCTTGGGTAAACGCGATTCCGGCAACATGCGACGCACGCGCCATATTCTGGCGGGCTTCCAGGTTGGTGCCATCAGCCACCGCGGTTTCCAGATTGCCCATGATCAAACGCACAGCTTCCAGCGCATGCGGATCGGTCTTTTTCATCGCGTTGCGTGAGATGTAGGACTCAACCGCATGGGTCAACGCGTCCATCCCTGTGGCGGAGGTGATGTGCGGGGGCAGGCCGGTCATTAAAGCGCCGTCCAAAGCCGCGGCGACCGGCATCAGCTTCAGGTCCATCACGGGCAACTTGCGCTGCTGCTCCGGATCAGACACCACCGCAGCGATGGTGACCTCTGAGCCGGTGCCGGCCGTGGTGGGCACCGCGTACAGCGGCAGAATCCCCCAGAACACGCGGAACAGGCCTGCCATTTTGACCACCGGTTTGTTGTTCTTGGCCCGCGCACCGATCATTTTGGCTGCGTCGATGGAGGAGCCACCGCCGACCGCGAGTATCGCATCACATCCGGCGCTCGCCAGTTCCTGATACCCGGCTTCGATCTGATCGACAGTTGGGTCCGGCTCGACGCCATCGTAGACCACATAGGGCAGACCCAACTGGTCCAGCTCCGCTTTCATCTTGTCCAGCAGGCCCAGCTTGTTCAACACCGCATCTGTGACGATGAAAATTTTCTTGTGCCCCTGCTGCGCCATGTAGCGGCATAACTCCAGCGAAGAATCACTGCCCTCGAACATCGTTGGCCATTTCACCGGAAGGATCGCGGTGACCGCCTTGAAGATGATCATGTACCCGCGCAGAAAGAAAACTTGCAATGAAAACAACATGGTCCGTGCCCCTGTCGTGATGTTGTTGATACGGCTCTTGGCTGACGCTCGCTCGTCACAGGCCGCTATGGAACTTGCCATTATCAACCAGCCCAGTGTTTGGTGGTAGTGCGCTGAAGCGATTCGCCTTTGCGACTTGCTGTCGCCTCGTCAAACGGGCATCGTGAAGTGATTCATCCAACACGAGGGTTAACGCATGGCCAATGAGGGATACCACGAGCCAATCAATGAACTCAGTGACGAAACCCGGGACATGCACCGGGCGATCACGTCCTTGATGGAAGAACTTGAAGCGGTCGACTGGTACAACCAGCGCGTCGACGCTTGCAAGGACGCGGAACTCAAGCGGATTCTCGAGCACAACCGTGACGAAGAGAAAGAGCATGCCGCCATGGTGCTGGAGTGGATACGGCGCCGTGACCCGCGCATGGACCACGAGTTGCGCGATTATCTGTTCACCGACAAGCCCATCGCACACGAGTGAGCGAGCAGCGCGTTCGATGCAGTCACATCGAACGCGCGCTTCGATTCAAGCGTCTGCGGCGCGCGAAGGCAACGCAAAGACGCGTTGGAAGTAGCCCTCACTCAGCGCGTCCGCCGTTGCGTCCGCGTTGTCGACATCCTCAATGCCGGCCAGGATACGCGCCAGGCGTTTTTTGTATTCCAGCTGCATGGCACGACCAATCTCGATGCGTTGCGCTTGCGGACTGCCTGCTCCGTGCATGGATTCGGTGAGATAGCCCACCGCGTTGCGGCCCATGGTCATGTTCTCGATGAGGCGCAGAATACGCACGCGGGATTCGACGCTGACGTCGTCACGCCCTTTCAGATACTTCTGCAACAGGCGACCGATTTCCGGATGATTCAGATCCTGTTCTGACGGCAGAGTGGCAACCAGTCCTCCGGCCAGATCCTGAGCAATACGCGAGACGTCGTACGGCAGCTTGGTGACATGATGCTTGCACACATTGGCGAGCATTTCGTCGCAAATGTAGGCCCCGGACTTGGTCGCATAGCCCTGATAGCTGGCCGCGATGCCGGTGCCGTAAATGGTTTCGTTGAGATGGGTCATTTCAACGATCTTGTCCTTGATATGACTGGCTTTCTCGATGCCGTTCATTTCAACGATTTCCGCGGCGGCGCCGGCGAGCACATCGCCCAGCCCGGTTTTACACACATAAGAGCGGCGGTGATAGGTCGTGAAGCGCTGAACCAGCATGGCGGCAAACTCAGTCTGCCCATCCATGAACAAATGTTCGTTAGGAATGAACACATCCTCAAAGATGACCATGGCTTCCTGTCCGCCGTATTGGGCGTTGCCCACGTCGATAGAGCCGTCTTCCATGGCCCGGGTGTCGCAACTCTGACGGCCATACACATAGGTGATGCCGGGCGCATCAACCGGCACGGCGCCGACAATGGCGAAATCGCTGTCATCCGCCGACAGGCGCATGGTCGGCATCACAACCATCCAGTGGGAATTGATACACCCGGTCTGATGCGCTTTGGCGCCACGGATCCACACGCCGTCTTCGCTGCGTTTCACCACATGCACGAACATGTCGGGGTCACTTTGCTGGTGCGGGGCTTTGCCACGGTCACCTTTGACATCGGTCATGGCGCCGCCGACCACAAAATTGCCTTTGTGCATCTGGGTCAAAAAAGCACGAAAGCGCGCGTGGTGATCGCTGCCGTGGGCCTCGTCCAGTTCGTAGGTCACCGAGTACAAAGCGTTGAACGCATCCATGCCCACGCAGCGCTGGAAACAGGTTCCGGTCAATTGACCAAGGCGGCGTTGCATTTTGTTCTGTGTGACCAGATCTTCCGCCGAAGTACAGACATGCAAAAAGCGACTGACCCGCTCACCGGTAAACGGCGACACCACGCTGGCCAGTTCCGGCTGCTCAAGTGCGAGATCGTAGGTTCGGGCGAGGGCGTTGATGGATGGACGAATCATCGGATGATCAACCGGTTCATCGACCAACTCGCCAAACAGCCAAACTTTCAATCCGCGATTGCGCAAGCTGTTGATGTAGTCCTCACCGGAGGTGATTTTGGACGCGGCCACGGTCGATGATTCTAGGTTGTTCATGGTGTCTCCGAGCAGATTCTGTGCGCAGAGTCTAAGCAAGCCGGTGGATTGGGTCGACTGCGGTAGCCTTTGTGGCATAAGCACATGCTTTCAGCGATGGGCAGCGCCACAGATTTCGTTGCGAACACGACGCTGGCGGGCACTCGCCCCGCGCTATGCCGCGCGAACCACCCCGACGGCATTCTCCAACTCGCCCAATGCGTCATCCAGGTAGTCGAGCAAACGCTGGACCCCAGGCAAGGTCTTGCGGCACGCCAAAATTCCGAAATCGAATTTGTCGTGTCGACTGATCAACGTGATGTTGAGAGCGAAGCCGTCGAGCACCAGCGAGGCGGGATAAATGCCATCGAGCTCGCAGCCCTGCCAGTAGACGGGTTGCCGTGGTCCGGGCACATGCGAAATCACCACATTTGCGATCGTCCGTTGTCCGCCGATCCCCGGCAGAAGCGTCATCGCGCCGGGGCCAAGCATGGCCAGTGTGTATGCCATCATCTGCGCCGGAGTCATGCTGCGCAGCATGCTTTTGGCGTAGTTCATCGAACCCTTCACGCACTCCAAGCGCGCGACGGGATCATCCAGATGGGTGCCCAGATTCGCCAGGGCAAGGCAGATCTCGTTGCCGGTTTCGCTCTCCTCGCGGCGAATCGAAACGGGCACGGCAGCAATCAAGGGTTTGTCGGGCAATTCGTTCATGTCGCCGAGGTAACGCCGCAAAGCGGAGCCACACAAGGCCAGAATCACGTCATTGGCCGTACCGTCAATCGCGTGTGCAATCGCTTTGATGCGTTCCGTGGAGTACGACTGAGCCGCGAAGCGCCGCGATCCGGTAATTTGGCTGTTCAGGATGCAACGTGGCGCTTGCAGGCTCGAGACCACATCCGGATTGTGATGATGCATGTCTTGCAAGGTGTGGCGAATATGCTTGGCCACCACAGGCACCGACAATGCGCCACTGCGGGCCGTGGCGTAGAGCTGCGCCACGCGTCCAGCCGTGGATATCTGCGCAACAGGTGATTCCAATCGCTGACGACGTTGCCGTGTGCGTCGCGGACGCATTTCCCACGGCGCCGGCATATTGAGAGAGTCGAAAGGATCGTCGGACATCGATTTCAGCAACAAACGGATGCCCGCAACGCCATCCACCACCGAATGGTGGATCTTGCTGTATAGCGCAATCCGATTGTCTTCCAAGCCTTCGATCAGATATAGCCGCCACAGCGGATAGGCACGATCCAGATGTGCGCTGTGGACACGCGAGACCATCGCCAGCAATTCACGAATGCGGCCAGGCTGAGGCAAAGACAGATGGACGAAATGCTGGTGCAGATCGAAATCGCTGGTGTCGTCCCAGGATTGCAAAGCCCAGCGACCCTGAAGCCTGCGGTTGAATGGACAGGTTGCACGTGTGGATTCGCGCAGATGATGTGCGAGCGTAGCAACAAAATCGGCCGGCGCGCCCTGAGGTCGGTGAAACAGGCACAGTGCCCCGACGTGCAACGGTTGGTGGCGTCGTTCCGCAAGCAGGAACAATCGGTCGACCGGGCTCAGATATTTCATGCTGTGTCTCCCTGACCGGGCGACGCCCCGCGGCTCGCCCGTCAACTATCCCGATAATGATGCATTCCGCGCTCTATGGCACTTGGGTCGAATGCAAAAGTGTTGGGGCTTATTCGACTATTGCGCCCCGGTAACGTTTCACCGTGACACCACTACGCGCGTAATTTGGTGCTTTTTTGGCCACGTCTTTAATCGCCTTAGAAAACACGTCAATCATGACGCGGGTGTGAACGGGGCGGGCCAAGTCAACGGGAATGCCGTTTTTGTGATTGGAAAAACGCACGAGCACCGCATTATCCGGTTTGGTCGACCGGCCATGAACGTTGACGATGCAGATATCAGCGTTTTGCGGCGCGGTCCACTCAAACTGGGTGTCGAGTGCACGCGTGCAAATTCCCAGAGCGGATTTGAGGGGACGTTGGTCACCTTCTTCAAGATCGAGAAAGGCTACTTTGATCTGGCGCATGGGGAATTAGGCCTTGTCTTTGAAGATTAGATTGGTGGGGGGGAATTGTTCAGCCTCGGGCAGCGTTTTCGCGTGCTCGATAGCGTTGTAGAAAATTTCATCGGCCGGAACGGGGCCGACGCTGTGGCACAGCGCGATGTAAACCTTGTGCAGCATGTCGGTCAGTTGATCGAAGGTCAGTTCCGGCATGCGCCCGCCCTGGATGATCCAGCCCAGCGCCGGTGCGGCCATTTCCTGCAGCCCATCGCGACCGGCCAGCAAATGACCAAGGTCTTCGATGAAATCCGCGGGTGGACGACCCGTTCGTGCTATCAACTTGTTGCGAATCGCGGTCAGCAGAGCGATTGCGACTTTGCCGCCGGCGCGAAATTCAGGCGCAGTGGTTTGCGGACTTGCGGTACTGCCGGTGCGGGCCCTATGCACCGCCGTGCGAAGCGCGTTACGTTGCCGCGCATCGAACTGCAGGCTTTGAGACACCTCGCGCATGAAGCCGATGACATTCGGTCCCGGATCACTGGCGTATTTGGCAAGCCACAAATCCGCTGCCTGAGCACCAACATGAGCGCCGAGTTGCTCTGACAAGATATCGGGCAACGCCATCTGCCAGGGGATTGCCTTAGCCATGCTCAACTCCGCGGCGCAATACTGGCCTGAAATTCGGGGTAGCCGATATCGGAATGCTCGGTGTAATCCAGCCCATGTTGTTCATGGATGGTCGAAGCGCGAATGCCGACAACAACCTTGAGCACACCGAACAAAACCAAAGCGGTGCTGAACGCCCAAACGAATATCGTGCCGATTCCCAGCAGCTGGACACTGATGCGCGCCACGTTGAACAGATCGCCAGCGTAGAACATACCGGCAGCCAGGGTGCCCCAAGCGCCTGCGAACCCGTGAACGGGAATGGCACCGACCACATCGTCGATCTTGAATTTTTCCAGTGCGACGCCGGAGAGCACCATCACAAAACCGCCGATCAGACCGGTGAGTGCTGAAAAGCCTGCCGACATGGAACCGCATCCTGCCGTGATTGAGACCAGCCCAGCCAAACCACCATTCAGAATGGTCACCGCCGACATCGGACGACGCAGGAATGCGGTACACAAAATGGTGCCGATCACGCCCAGTACGGCGGCGATCTGGGTATTCATCAACACAGTGCCGATATCTTGCGATGCCGCCAGCGTGGAGCCGCCATTAAATCCGAACCAGCCAAGCCACAGGATGAATACACCCAGCGAGACCATCGGCAGGTTGTGCCCCGGAATGGTGCGTGGCGATCCATCTTTGGCGAAACGCCCCAAACGAGGGCCGAGCAGGATCACCGCGGCCAGCGCACACCAGGCTCCAACCGAGTGAACCACGGTCGAACCGGCAAAATCGACAAAGCCCCGCTCTGACAGCCAGCCGGTTCCGTCATAGAAGCTGCCCCATACCCAAGACCCAGATACCGGGTAGATCACGGCGGTGATCACAAAAGAGGCGATCAGGTAGGGCCAGAAGCGCATCCGCTCGGCGACGGAACCCGCAACAATGGTGGCTGCAGTGGCCGCAAACATGGCCTGAAAAACGAAAAACACCGCTTCATTGCCAGGACTGGAGTCGGGCAGAAAATGGTCCGTACCGAACCATCCGCTCATGTTCGTGCCGAACATCAAGCCGTAACCGATCAGCCAAAACCCCAGAACACCAAAGCACAGATCGGCAAAATTCTTGAGAATCACGTTGGTGCTGTTTTTCGCGCGGGCGCATCCACCTTCGAGCAATGCAAACCCGGCTTGCATGAAGAACACCAAGGCTGCGGAAACAGCGACCCAGACGATGTCGGCCGGAGCCGTTAGGGCGTCGGTTGCAAAAGCTCCGAACGGGAGCGCGAGCAAAGCCAGCATCGAGAAAACCCGTGCTTTTGTAGTGCTTTGACGTGGCATGAAAAAGTCCGTTGTGGCGTTATGTTGCAGCGAAGCAATTTCCAAGCCAGTTTTTTGACGGCAGCGTAAGGCTCTGTTTTTGTTTATTTGTCAGGTCGATGGGATAAAAAATGACCGGTGAGCTTGGTGCGGGGGCGCTCACCGGCCAAACGGGGACAGGGCTGGGTTTTCGAACAGGGGAACGCGGGTATATCCCCGACTGCCCCACGGCGAGTTAGCTCTCGCGAGCTGCCGTTTGCACCTTCAGATCATCAACCACCTTGGACACACCTTCGGTGTTTTCGGTGATGGCGACGGCCAACGCCGCCTGCTCTCGTGATTCAACGGCGCCGCTGAGCGTGACGGCACCCTGTTTGGCGTCAACATCGATGGACAGGCCAGACACATTGCTATTCCAGAGCAATCGCGTTTTCACACGGGCTTTGATCGATGCATCGTTGAAATGACGCGCGAAGCTGGTGCTCTGGGCTGCGCTGTTTTGCGCCCCATCATGCTCCACCACTTCGAGAGTCGACTCGACGTCATCAAGTCCTTCGATACCACGGGCAATTTCCACCGCAAGATCGCGTTGGATGTCATTGCCGACCTCACCACTCAATATCGCCTTGCGGTCTTCCACGTCGACATGAATGTCAGTGGCTTGTAGGTGCTCGCTCAGCGCATAGGCGGTAATCAGGCGTCCGGTGATGTAGGCGTCAACCGTGGCCGATTTTGCATCCTCGTAAGCTTGAGCCATATCTTGTTTGACGCTGGGCTTCGACGTGGCGTTATCACTTTTCTGTTCCGCCCAAACGGGCGCACTCAAGATCAGCGCCGCCGATGTCGTCAGGATTGTTAAGCGTTTCATCGAGCTTCTCCTATTGAAGTTCGACAGAGATGGCGCAATGGCCTTGCCAGATTCTTGTAAGCATCGCGTAATCAATGGGTTAACAATTCCTCCACGGTGTGCGCGGGAGTCACGGCGGGTGCGAAAACGCAAAACTGTTGGTGTCTGGCGACACATTGGGCGCATGGCCCGTGCCCATGTCAGCAAATTGCGTCGGCCTTGGCTCAATCCGGCGCTCAAGCTGATTTCCGATCGTCCGTTGCCGCTTTGCAGTGTCGCCGCCTGACGACATACTCCGCGCATGAATCGTTCATTGAGTTCGTGGATTTTGCTCGGCTACCTTGCCGTCAGTCTGCCGTTGCTTTTGGCCATCGGTCTGGGCCAGTGGTCTCTGATTGAACTGACACGTCACAGCAAAGCCTTGGTTCAGGACGGCTCGCAGGTCACTCAGCTTGGTAGCCGGTTGCGCGATGACGTCACCAACCTTGAGCGCACGGCGCGCCAGTACGTCGCTTTGGGTGATAACGAGTTGCTGGTGCTGTTCTACCAACGTATCGCGCGTCTGGATGAGACGCTGAGCATGATGCGGGATAGCGGGCTGGATACCGACTTTGGCTTCAGCTTGGTCAGCATGCGGTCGCAACTGGCCGAGCTCGTGCGGCAGTGGAACCAAGGGCTGCAATCCGGAAACGAGCTGTCACAAGCCATACAGGGTGTCAGACAGCTGGGAGAGCAGGCCGAAAAGCTGGTCGAAGCCGGCCATGCGTCGATTAAGCGCGAAACGACCAACTTGCAACGCGCAACAGCCAGCGCGCGCAAGCGTATGTTGATTTGCGCGCTAGGCCTCGTGCCCGCGGCTTTGCTCGCCATCTGGATTCTGATGCGTCGTTTGCGGCGTGCACTGGTCAGTTTGCGTCAGGCGATCAGCGTGATCGGCCACGGCCATCAGGATCGGCCGATCACGGTGGAAGGTCCACGAGAGCTGGTGGAGGTGGGTGAGCGTCTCGACTGGCTGAGAAGACGTCTTGCTGAGCTCGAAGGCGAGAAAGATCGCTTTTTGAGGCATGTCTCGCACGAATTGAAAACACCGTTATCAAGTTTGCGAGAAGCCGCCGATTTGATGGGGCACGAGAGCGTCGGCACGCTCAATCCACAACAACTGGAGCTGCGTGACATTCTGCTGGAGTCCACCGACGAGCTGCACGAGCAAATCGCCCACCTGCTGGCCTATGCCGCATGGCGCCGTGAGCAGAAGCGGCAACGCGCCTCTGAGCTGTCGACACACGAGCTCATTGACGAGCTGTTCGGCCGCTTTGAACTTCAACTGCAACGGCGTGGTCTGCAGTGGCAGCCGGAGATTCATGTCGACATGATTCATGGCCAACCTGCGCGCTTGCAGGAGGCGGCGGAAAACCTGATCAGCAACGCGATCAAGCATGCGCCGCCAGATTCGGCGATAAACATCAGTATTTCAAAACAAGAGACTCATTTTGAGCTGCGCGTGCGTGACCATGGCGCGGGTGTGCCGGATAATGAGAAGGACATGATTTTCGAACCGTTTCAGCGGGGGCGTCAGACCGAGGAGCTAGGTATTCCTGGGACTGGCGTGGGGTTGTCGATCGTCTCGGAATGCGCGTTGGCGCACAGTGGAGAAGTCTTTGTCGAAGATGCGCAACCGGGCAGCCGGTTTGTTTTTCGTTGGCCTGATCAGTCTTGAACTCAGCGCCTGCTCGTGGCTCCCGGCTCAAATCGGACAGAGCGCGCAGGAGACGGCCGTGGATGCGGTCATTGCCGCCCCTCGAGAATCCCGCCAAGCCTTGTGGGACAGCCTGAAAAACGACTCCAGCAATCGCCTCGCAGTGGTGCTGTTACGGAGCATGCCCGGCCACGCTGGACATGCTCCAAGCACCGCGCGGGAACAAATGCAGGCCTTGCTCGACAGCAATGAACTTGCGCCTGCTGAGCAACGCTTGGTGCGCTTGAGAATGGCGGACTTACAACGAGAAATGCACCTGGAAAGTGAATTGCAGCAACGCGAGCAGCGTTTGAAATCGCTCATCGAAATTGAACGTGATTTGCAGGGAGGTCCACGGTGACCGACGCGAACCGAATTCTGCTGGTTGACGATGATGAGAAGCTGCGCCGAGTGCTCAGCGTCCGGCTCGAGTCATTGGGCTATGGGGTGGACGCCGTGGCCAGTGGCGAGGAGGCGTTGCAAGCCCTGAGCAACATGGAACCGGCACTGGTTTTGACCGATCTGAAGATGCCCGGTCTGGACGGCATAGAGTTGCTCGAACGGATACAGGTTTTGCGCCCCGGGCTTCCTGTGATCCTGATTACGGCACACGGTGATATTCCCGAGGCGGTGCGCGCCACACAGGCGGGCGCTGTGGATTTCCTCAGCAAGCCCGTTGAGCCGGAGAAACTGCAGGATGCGCTGGCTCGCCATGTGCGCGTGACGCCGGCGATAAACAGTGAGGCTTGGTCCGAGCACATCGTGACACGCAGCCGCAACATGCTGGATCTGCTGGACAAAGTGAAACGCGTTGCACGGACGTCCTCCAGTGTTTTGATCACAGGCCCGAGTGGCGCAGGCAAAGAGTTGCTGGCCCGGGCGCTGCACAAAGCCAGTCCGCGGCAGCGCGGCGAGTTCATGGCTTTGAACTGCGGCGCGGTGCCGGCTGAACTCCTCGAATCCGAGCTGTTCGGGCATAAGAAGGGCGCCTTCACCGGTGCCAGTTCAGATCATGAGGGTCTGTTTCGTGCAGCAGATGGTGGCACCGTTTTTCTGGATGAAATCGGCGACATGCCGGCCGACTTGCAGGTCAAATTGCTGCGCGTATTGCAGGAGCGCGAGGTGCGGCCGGTCGGGGAAACTCGCTCTGTTCATGTGGATGTTCGCGTCCTGTCCGCCACCCATCGTGATTTGCAAACGCTGGTGGATGATGGCGGCTTTCGCGAAGACTTGTTCTACCGCCTGAACGTGGTTCAGCTTGCCGTGCCGGCTCTGGACGAGCGGCGCGAAGACATTCCCTTGCTGCTCGCCCATCAGCTGAATCAACTGGTCCGGAAAGGCGCGCCACGACGCGTGTTCTCTCCCGATGCTGTGGAATTGCTGGTTTCGGTGCCTTGGCCCGGCAACGTGCGTCAGCTGTTCAATGTGGTGGAGCAATGCGTGGCGTTATCACCGGGCCGCGTGATCAGCTTGGCACAGGTCCAGGATGCGCTGGGTCGCAAAGCCGAAGTCAAGGCGGTGGCCTCGTTCGACGATGCACGTGCGGAATTTACGCGCAAATACCTGACTGAGCTGCTCGAGCTGAGCGGCGGCAATGTCAGCCAGGCGGCACGGCTGGCCGAGCGCAATCGCACTGATTTCTACAAACTGCTCAAGAAGCACAGCATCGAGCCCGCTACCTTCAAACGTGAAACAAGCGAAGACCAGGCATAGAAAAACCGCGCCCGAGGGCGCGGCTTTATGCAGGCAGAGGGTAACGCTCAGTAAGCGCTGGCTTGCATGCCATTTTGATATTTGAGTTCAACGCGGCGGTTTTCTTGATAAGACCGCTCGCCTTGGCCCGTCATCACGGGATCTTCCTCACCTAAGCTGGTGGTGCGCAGCTGCTCTCGTGATACACCTTGCACCAGCAGGGCATCTTCAACCGTGATCGCACGCCGCTCGCCCAGTGCCAGGTTGTATTCCCGGGTGCCGCGTTCGTCGGCGTGTCCTTCCAGCGTGATGTGCAGATTGGGGTTGGCCACAAGATGGCGTGCATGCGCTTCCAGGATGGCCTGATGTTCAGGACGCAACCCCGCGCGATCGAAGTCGAACAGCAGTCGTGTTTGGTCAAGCAGCGCCTGTTGCTCGTTGCTCAAGGCACGCGGATCCGGCATGTCGGTATCCGCCTGAGCTTGGCCCTGGGGACCGCCGGTCGCATATTCCTCATCCATCATGCTGGCGTCAGCGCTGGTGGTCTCGTTGGGAGTGCTCGCGCAGCCGGTCAGCAAAAGGAAACTGGTGGCTAGAGCGCTCATAGACAGTGTGGTTGATTTCATGATGTTCTCCCGAAGATCAGAAGTTGTAGCGCGCGCCCGCTTCAAAGCGGTCGTCGTCGCCGGTCTGCACAGCAAGCTGCAGTTCAAAGGGGTTCGCGATGGCGAAATATCCGGCCAAACGCAGTGAGGTCACGCCGTCATCAAAGACTTCGAAATGACGGATTTCCGGATTCAACTCGAAACGCGGGTCGGGCGCTGTCCAGCGCAAGCCAGCGCGTAGCCCAATCCCGGTGTCATCCGCCGGGCCTGCGTCGATCATTTCCAGCGAGACACCGCCGTACCACTCAAGGTCACGCTGCAGTGGTTGATGGAACAGCCCGCCGAAAGTCAGCTGCTCAAGATCGCCCACGTCGGAGAATTCGCCGAACAGTGCGAACTGTCTGGCAATGTCGGCAGAGCCTGCGATGCGCAGCCCGCTGTCGTCGTCACGTCCCAGATCACGGTCGATGAAACCGCCTTCCACATAATTGTAGTTGTGCGCATTGGCGACAACCGGAGTCAACAGCGAGGCGGTAGCCAGGCAAGCCAGCGTCAATGCGTTTTTGGTTTTCATGATTGTCCTTATGTCAGGAGAATGGATTTAGGAAGTCGGTACAATGCTGCTGCCACGCACTTCGACCTCATCGCCAACCGACAGACCTGAGATGTCCGTGCGGGTCAGCTGAACGCGATCACCCGAATCCATTCGGACCACCACGTCATATTCGGTTGTGGCATTGCGTTGACGGTCGATTTCACTGCCGGCCACCGCGCCACCGATTGCCCCGGCTGCGGTTGCAGCATCGTTGCCCGAGCCACTGCCAAACTGGTGGCCGACCACGCCGCCAATCACCGCACCGGCCACGGCAGCACCTGCTCGGGGCTCACCTTTCACTGTGCGCGGTGTAATCGATTCAATCTCGCCACACTGGTGGCATGACGCGGCTGCGACGGACGCATTGCCGTTTTGAGCATCGTCACCGCCTGCAGATGTGTCCTGGCAGGCGCTCAGACCAAAAAGGGGAAGACTGACAAGCAATACCAATGTTGTGTTTTTCATGACTGAAACTCCCATTCAGGTTTCGCCATGAACAGCGCCATATACGTGCCACATTGTTATTAATCAAAAAAATACAGTCACTTACGTGAATCCCGCCGAATCAAGCGACGGCAAAACGTCGATGAGACTGAGCAAACTGTTGCTGAATAGCGACGCCTGCGAATGACATCGCGGATTGATCGCCGCTCAGGTCGGTGAATTGCGGCGCAATCCCTGTAAGTTATTGATTTACAGAGAACACGCCGCGTCTCTTATCAGCGACACAGCGGATACATTGGTCCCCGTGAGCTGGCCAAGTACACTGATACTTGGTCCTGGGAGACGCCAAACTATGCTCGGATTCGATGCCGCGATGTGGCACCACTATTTACTGCTCGCGACGTTCGCGTTTTGTCCGATGATTCTGCTGGGTTTGCTGTTTTTGCCGGCGGCATACGGTCGGCATGCCCAGGGACGTAGCGCGATCTGGGGCCCGGGTATTCCCACGCGATGGTCGTGGGTGATTATGGAGATGCCGTCGTCTGTCGGCTTCGCCATCATCTATTTCTACGGTGACAAAGCCTGGGACCTTGTTCCCTTGGTCTTATTCGCTCTGTGGCAAGCGCATTATTTCCAGCGCACCTTCATTTTCCCGTTTCGCATCCGCACAAAGCCGGGGCAAACCACGCCGGCAAGTATTCCGCTGATGTCGGTGATGACGAACACCGTCATCGCCTTTCTCAACGCCTCCATCTTGTCCTGGAGCAGCATCCGGGCTGACTACGGTTTGGATTGGCTTGGCGATCCGCGTTTTATCGTGGGGGTGGTGGTGTTCGCTGCAGGTTGGCATATCAATCGCAAAGCCGATGCGATGCTGTCGGCCCTGCGCAAACCGGGTGAAAGTGGCTACAAGATTCCCCGTGGATGGCTGTATGAACGTGTCAGTTGCCCGAACTATCTGGGGGAGATCACCATTTGGTGCGGATGGGCTATCGCGACGTGGTCCTGGGCAGGGCTTGCCTTTGTCCTCATCACCGCCGCCAATTTGATTCCACGGGCGCTACAAAATCACCGCTGGTATCACCAGAAATTCGACGACTATCCAACGCAGCGCAAGGCGGTGATTCCGTACCTTCTTTAGCACCATTCAGGAATCGAGGACATCGCCGACCAAACCGTGACGAAAAGCGGCTAAGGTGAGTTCCACATCGTTCGCCACCGCGAGTTTGTCGTAGATGCGCCGGCGGTAGGTGCTTACCGTATTCGGGCTGATATGCAGCATGTCCGCGATACGCTGTGTGGTGTGACCCGCGGTAATCTTCAAAGCAACCGACATTTCCCGCTCCGACAGCTCGTCGAAGGGGGAACGGGCAACGCCGCCAACCAAACGGGCGGACAAATCACCTGCGATCTCCGCGGAGATGTAACGTCCACCGGAATGCACCCGACGAATCGCTTTGAGCATTTCGGTCTCCTCACAGTCTTTGCAAAGAAAGCCTGACGCGCCAGCTGCGAAGGCGCGAGACGGGTAGGGCTCATGAGTGTGTGCAGAGACGATGATGACCGCGATATGAGGATAGTCCGCGGTGATTCGCTCTGTTGCCTCAATGCCACCGATGCCCGGCATGTTCAAATCCATCAGAACAATGGTCGGGCGCAGCGCCTCGATGAAGTCGAGCGCTTCTTCCCCCGTGCTGGCTTCGCCGACCACCACGATATCCTGTGCTTGGCTCGCCATATGGGAAATGGCACGGTGGATGATCTTGTGATCATCCACGCTCATCAGTCGAATCAAGGCGCTCTCCAGCTCCGTTTTGCAGCCCATACGATACGCCAAAACCATGTAGTGGAATCACTACATGGTTCTACCCAAAGCGCTACATACAACGCGAGCACCGGCCATTAGGATCGGTCCCGATCGCGCTTGAGCACTCGACCTGCTGGGGATGCAGTTACGGTGACCAAGCTCTTTTGTGCGAGGTGACTCGCGTTGAAACATATAAAAACTGGGGAACAACCTTGAAAGCATTGACACAGGCTATTTCCGGGGCGCTGATGCTGGGCGTTGCCGCGACTGCGAGTGCTGGTTTGCTGGGAGGCAGCAGCAAAGACGTCTACATCGTTCAGTTCAATGACCAATTGCCATTGGGCGAGACCGTGAGCACCCTGACGGGCTCGGTGTTGGGACTCGTTGGTGTTGGTGGGGCTATTTTTGAATATGACACGGTGCTGCAAGGATTTGCTGCAGCCCTGACGCCAAGCCAAGCGCGGTTGCTGAAGAATCTGCCGCTGGTCAAGTCTGTCGAACAAGATCGCGTTATTCAGGCTGGCGCCGTTCAAAGTAGCCCCGTTTGGGGTTTGGACCGCATTGATGAAACCGATCGACCCATGGACGGCGAATACGCGTATGCGGACAGTGCAGGCGCTGGAGTTCATGTGTACATCATCGATACGGGTATCAACCCGAACCATCAGGAATTTACGGGCCGCGTCGGCGCTGGGCAGAACTTTGTCAGTTCAGGACCGCTGGATGGCCTGCTCGGCGGTCTGCTGGGTGGTTTGCTGCCCCTGGATTTGCTCGGCGGTGAAGTAGATCCCGACAACTGGGAAGATTGCAATGGCCACGGTACTCACGTTGCCGGGACGGCTGCAGGCACTCAGTATGGTGTCGCGAAACTGGCGACGGTGCATGCGGTTCGCGTGCTGAACTGCGCCGGTTCAGGTACGGGTTCAGCCGTGATCGCGGGCATTGAATGGGTCGCCGAGAACGCCGAGTACCCGGCCGTGGTCAATCTGAGTCTGGGCGGTGGTGCTTCGGATGCTGAAGATCAGGCCATTGCCAATCTGTTCAATGCAAACGTATTGCCGGTCGTTGCTGCCGGTAATGACAATGCGGACGCCTGTGGCACATCACCGGCCCGCGCTCCAGAAGCTGTAACCGTTGCCTCGACGGCGAGTGACGACTCGGAATCCAGCTTCAGCAACCACGGAACCTGTGTGGATATTTATGCCCCAGGATCCAGCATCGTTTCAGCCGACTATGCGAACAATAGCGGAACGGCGAATCTCAGTGGCACATCAATGGCCTCACCCCATGTTGCTGGTGCAGCAGCGCTGATCTTGGGCGAAACCCCCAGTCTGACTTCAGCGGACGTAGCTGCTGCGTTAATCAGCAACGCCACTGTGGGTAAGGTTGCTCGTAGTCCAGCCGGTGCCGGCACGCCCAATCTACTGCTCAATACCTTTCCTCAAGGCACCAAGCAGTAAGTCGGCACCACATACTGGCCTGCGCGCCGGTGTGATTCACCACTGAGATGTTTATGCCCCGTCAAATGACGGGGCTTTTTTTTGTTCCCATGGTGCTTGCGTTTGGTGACGCAATGCTTATTGTTTGCGCATGAACAGATTCATGGCCGCCGTAGTGATCGCCGCTGTTGCTTCGATGGCGACGGCCAATGCGGATTCAGGCTCACAAGCGGAGTATCAGTTTTGGGAGAATGCCAAGCTGGCTGGTCGCGCTCTGGCCTGTGGGGACAAGGCGGGCAAGGCAAGTATCCGTTCCGCCAGTCGCGCCTTGTCTGGCGTTCTGAGTCATGAGACGCAATCGCCCGCACAGTTGATGGACGCGTTTGACGAAAAAGTTCGTCTGCATAGGCGCTTCGCCGAGCGGGCCAGCGCGACGCATCGCGCCTGCGACCGCAATGCCAAAGCCATCAAGGAGGGATTGCGCCGAACCCGCGTGATCGCGCCTGACGACACCTTAGACTTCTGACGCCAATCACTCCACGGATGGACCTCTCACAATCTGATGCGTCCCGGGTAGGGCGATTCGCAACTGACCGCTTGGCTCCGGTCCGCATCGTTCTGTTGCTGCTGACGTTAACCGGATGTGCCCTGGCTGCCGCTGCTGCTTACCTCAGCTCACAACCTTATTTGGGCATTGAAACCGGCCCTGCCGGCCAGCTGATCCAAGTTGAGCAGGTCAGCGTCAGTGGACCTGCATTCGGTCGTTTGAACGTTGGCGACAATTTGGTTGCGATCCGGCATGGAGGGCAAGACACAATGCTTTCGAGCACGGATGTCTTTGCTGAGCCAGACATTGCCGAGCCCACTTTGGGGGAGCTCAAGGCTTACCGCGAACGACAGGGCATGCTGTTGGCGCTGGTGTCTCACGCCGATAGCCAATGGGTCACCAACGACGGCCGCGTTGTCCCCATCGAAGCCGCTCAACATCGCGATATCGTGAGCCTTCCGCTGAATTTTTGGTTCCATGGCATCGTGGCGTTGTTGGGGATTGCGATCAGCGCTGGGGTGTGGGCGTATCGCCAGGGGGACTGGGCCGCGCGTGGCTTCCTCGCAATGGGGCTGGGACTGGCCATCGCGGCTGCGTCGGCTGGCATGTACACAAGCCGCGAACTTGCACTGGGCAGCCATGCTTTGTGGTTGCTCGGTGGCCTGAACCAACTGGGCACACAACTCTATTCGGGTGGCTATGTGGTGACCATGCTGCGCTACCCGCAAGTTCTGGGTAGCGCGCGTCATTGTCGATGGATATTGTGGGGATTCATGCTCTGGGCCGTCATATTTGGCGTAGTCCAGCCGTGGGCCGCTATCTCCACCGACCTCGCATTCCGGGCCCCCATTGTGTTGGCGGTTTGCTGGGCCCTGTATCTTGCCGCCAGACAGTGGTTTGCCAGTCGTCACAAGCCTTTAGAGCGTGCGGCGTTACTTTGGTATTTCTTCGCCTGGTTCATTGGTGGCCTGGCATTTGTGGCGATGCAGATTCTTCCGCTGTTGCTGGGAGATGTCAGCCCATCGGAAACCCAGGTCTTTGCATTTGGCTTTCTGCTCTTGACCAACGTTGGCATTGCCCTTGGCGTCATTCGCTATCGCTTGTTTGATTTGGGCACTTGGTGGATTCAAGCCTGGGGCGCGGTGTTGGGCGGCAGTTTGGTGATTGCCGTTGACGTAGTCCTGCTTTCATCCCTAAGACTCGACACCGGTTTGAGCCTGGCGCTGTCCGTGGCGCTGGTCGGCTGGGTGTATTTCCCCTTGCGACAACTTGTCTGGCAACGCCTGACGCGCCATCCCAGCGAACGCGACGAGGGTGCTCTGCTCAAAGCGGTGCTGCGTGCCAGCGGTGACAATGCCCAAGCCAGCTGGCAACGCCTGCTGGAGGACGTCTTTAAACCGCTGGAGGTCAAGGTTATCGCGGGGAATCCTCCATCCGCTGCGATTGGCGACGATGGCGCCTCATTGATCGCACCGGGGCCTGACCGCGCGCTCGAGCTGCGCTGGTTGTACCGCGGGCGGCGACTGGCACGCGCAGCGGACATGCAACTGGTCAATCGCCTGAATAGCCTATTTGGGCGTATCCGGCGGTATCGCGAGGCGGTAGCCGAAGGAGCACATCTCGAACGTCAGCGTATCGCTCAAGATCTTCATGACGATATTGGGGCGAGGTTGCTCTCCGTACGCCAACGCGCGGATGCCTCGACCGGCGATGCCGTTACCGAGATCCTCGCCGACATTCGAACCATCGTGCACAGCCTGGCCGGCGACAATCCTGATCTGATGCAATGCCTTGCCGATTGTCGCAACGAACTCGCGGATCGCTGCGAAGCCGCGGGCATCGCGTGGACATGGCCTTTGGTTGAGGATTTGCCCGACGCCATCATGCCGTCCGACTGGAGTCTCGACTTGACCCGCATCATGCGCGAGCTGACCAACAACGCGATCAAACACGCCAGCCCGAGTCGTATCGCGGTACAGATGTCGTGCGAAAACGAAAAACTGCGCTTTGAATTTCACCATGATGCGAAGCGCCACATCCAAGCGCCGGATGCCTGGCATCAGAACCTGGGTCTGCGAAATCTCACCAAGCGCTGTCGCGCGCACGGTGGCGACATCAGATGGCAGTTCGATGATCAAGCTGCCGAAGTCGTCTTTCACGGGTCTCTGGCTCTCCCCCAAAACACGGGGAGTCAAACCCGCGCAAACCCGGCAGAGTATGGTTTTGATTCTGCGGCCACGGCCAATCAAGACTTGCTGTGATGCTTGCCCAATCCTCAAACCCATCCAAGTTTGGTCGCGCACTGTTGATCGAAGACGTGGATGCCGCGGCCCTGACACTTGAAGAGTCGTTACGCCGGACTTTTGAGGGCATCGTGATTCGCCGCGCGGCAAACATTGCCGAGGCGACGGTGCTGATCGAATCCGAACGCTTTGACTTGGCGCTGATTGATTTGGGCTTGCCTGACGGCTCGGGTGAGCAGCTGATTCGCGCATTGCGCACGCACTCGCCCAAATGCGTGCGGATTGTGACCACCATGTATGCCGATGATCAGCATCTGTTTTCCGCCTTGCGCGCCGGCGCTCAAGGTTATTTGCTCAAAGAAAACTCGGCGGCGAGCCTGACCAATGCTTTGAAAGGCATCGCGGATGGCCAACCACCACTTTCACCATCGATTGCACGTCGATTGCTTGGGGTTTTTCAGCAAAACCCTGACGAGCCGGCCCTGTCACCGCGCGAAACGGATTGCCTGACGCTGATCGCCAAAGGCTACCGCATCCGCGAAGTCGCCGAGCATCTGGGCATCACCAGCAACACCGCGACCGGGTACATCAAAAGCGTGTATCGCAAACTCGATGTCAACAGTCGCGCCGAAGCCACGCTCGAGGCCGCGCGGCGCGGGATCATCGCACCGCATCAGTAACCCCAGTCGGCCAGCTCCGTGACGATATTGCGGTACAAGGCCAAGCGGCTGAAGCGGTAACTCTCATCGGTGTTATCCGCACAGTCGATATCCGGCATTCCTGGCACCGCTGAACTGCTATAGGCCATATGGTTCAAACCAGGATGCGGCTGTGCACTGTCACTGGTGTATCCGGTGATATGTCGTGCAACAACAGGGGACTGCGCGCCAGTGCTTCCCGGGCCATAGGTGGTGAACTGCTGTGAATCGACCGAGATGTTGCCGTCGTTGGGCCCCTCACGTCGCATGACCACTTCCCAGAACAGGCGATTTCCACGGTAGCAGGGATGGGTGATGTCATCGATTTGCGAACTGAAGGTCTGGTAGTAAATCGGATGCTCGGGATCTTCAGGCAGGGGATAGAGCTGATTGAAACTCGGCGCGCACGGCTGGCCCTGGCCCGGGGTACAGTCCATGTCGGTTGTGATCAGCATGTACTTGCGTGACAAAGCCACCACCGATTCGCTGCCGTGAAGCACCAAAGCCTGGTTCTGCGAGAACGAATCCACCGCGAAGGCGGCGTCCAGCACCAATGAGCGGCATTGTGGCAGTACGCAGGCGGCCAACAGTTCAAGTACCCAATCAGCTTGCGCGGTGCCTTTGTTCGCGCCGGCCATCGACGTCCAACTGGCGACGTGCCGGTACATGGGCAACCCGCTGAACTCATTGGTCACGGCCGACAACATGTAACGTGAATCGGCACAGCCCTGAGAGTGACAGATGATGTTGAACTGAAGCTCACGCTGACACATCTGTGCCGATGCAAAATCGTGTTTGGCGAGGTTCTCAGCCTTTGCGCAGTAATCCCGCGTGGCCGCGTAAACGCCGTCGACAACCGTATCAGCGCCACCTCGGCACAACATCTCTTCAACGCTTGTGCCGGCGCACTTCTTGTAAAGCAGTTGCCCGCGGGTTTCATGCGACGCGTAAGCCAGCTTGTCGGGCTGATAGACCGTCACACCGAGGCGCTCCAGATCGCGTTTGACCCCAAAATGATCAAACTCACCTTGGTCTTGCGGCGTATCGCCTTGAAATGACGTTTGCGCGTTTCGTGACCATGCATGGGAGAACAGGATCGGCCACTGCGGAGCCGCGAAACGCTCTTGGGCTACACTGATATGCTCGGCATCCCCCATCAGGGCGGAGGAATCACGCCCCCCGCCGCAGGCGCTGATCACGCAGACGACGGGCAGCAATATCCAGCGCGTCATAGGCCCAGTTGCGAGCCAATTGGAGGCAACGGCAAGCCAATCAGCGCAGGTGGGGTCGCATCAATCGCTTCGATGATGTCAGCAAACGCTTCCGTCACCGGCACCAACTGATCTTTGTCGACCTTGTCGAGGGTATCGGCAAGGTCATACAGGTAATTCGGCCCTGAGATCAGGCTGATGGTCGGCACCCCGTTCAAACACACGAACGATGCATCAGTGGGCACGCCAGCCACCAGACACAAAGCATGCGCCTGCAAAACCGCGGTCCGCCGCAAATCATGTTCAACGATCGCGTTGACCATGCTGGCGGTGATCACCGGCCCGACATTGTTCATGATGCCGCGGATTTCCGACTGATCCGTCACAATCAACTCGCCGTCATCGCCCGTAAGGCCCTGCTTGCCGATGTGCTCCAGGGTAACGTTTGCCACGATGTTGTAGGGCGTTTCCTTGTTCACGATGTACTTGTCGACAAAGGCCATGTGCGACTGATAGCCGGTGAAGTGCGAATCAAACGTGGTGAACATCAACGTCTTTTCACGTGATTCCGCCGGCTGCGAGGCGAAGTATTGGGCCTGAGCCAGAACCGCCGCCGTGCCACTTCCGTCTTCCACGGCGCCGTAGAACACGGAATCATGATGAGACTGCACCATGATGGTGTCTTTGCTTTGCCCATGCAGGAATCCAACCACGGTGCGGGCTTCAACTTCCTTACGGCGCCCCTCCATTACGATGGTTGCCGGGGCCGAACCGGCCGTTTCGGCCAACATCTCACGCACTCGCTCGCCTTCCTTGGGCGAGACCCAGAAACCGGGAATCGTGACACTGGTTCTGCGGTAAAACTCGTTGTAGTACTTGTTCGATTCGAAGTAGTCGGAAAGCACCCCGATGAAACCAACAGCACCACCTTCCATCGCCGCATTCAGCGCTTCTGAATAGTTGGTCAGATACGGATTGGCAATGAATAGCGAGGGCTCAACAATCGTCAGACCCGGATCCCACAGGAACTCGATCAGCGGCAACAAACCGGCTGTCGGCAATATGAAGTTCAGATCGAACATCACGATCTTGCCCTCCACGTCATTCAGCGGAATCGACAGGGCCGGGGTGCTGCCAACATCGATGATCTCGGCCTGGAGTCCATCGGGGCCAGTGGAAAATTCGGATGGCTCGTCAGGGGTTACAAAAGAAAATGCCGACGGGAATGCATCAATCTCTTCGCCCGCGATATTGACGGACGCTTTATCCGCCTCCCACATCCAGGTCGTAGCGGTTTCGTAACCAACATCTTGCAAACCAAGGCTTTCAAATTGGCATTTGACGTAAGCGGCGGCGGCGTAACCTTCCGGGGTCCCGCTGCGCCGGAAACCAATGCCGACCAAATCTTCGATCCAGCCGTAGATGCGGTCGGTGTCTGGCATGCCACGGTGCTGCGCATCATCAGTCGGCGCACAGGACTGATCGACCACATCCCGCGATACGTCGTTGCGGCCACCTTGATTGCATGCGGATATGCTTAAAGCGCACAGAATGAGCGCGACGGGCAGGGTGCTTTTCAAGTGTGTCTCCTCGGTACTGGCGGAAGCTCTGCGGCTTCTGCACCAATTTTGGGCTTTTCAAAACGCGCTAATGTAGGAAAATCGGCCTTTACCGGTTTGTACCAACTGCCTGAATTTCTAGTACCAGATGACTGACTTGCCTGAACACCCCACGCCGCGAGGCGTCACGATCTATTACTGGCCCTGCAGCCTGGTCCTTTTGGCGCCCTCATTGATACTCGATCGTCCGACGGGCCCGCTCTCAGCGACGGTGCGGATTGCTTGCAAAGAGCCTTACACCATAGAGGTCGGCGAGCAAAAGCTGGTCACGCGCGCGTCTATCGTTGCCCCCAAAGCCGAACGGCGGCGGATTTTGGCTCAGAACAGCGATATTGCCTTGTTTTATCTGCCGCTGGACACTCCTGAGTACAGCGGTGTTCGAACATGGCTGGGCGACAGAACCCTGGTCGATCTACCGTTGGAACCTTTCGCCCATCTGCTGCCCGATATCCGTCGAGCCATGACAGAGGTGGTCCAGCCCAGCGAAATCAAACAGCTGGTGCAGCATGTGGTCGAGGCGATTACCGATCGCCCCATGGATTCGATCCCGGAAGATCCGCGCGTTCGAGCGGCGCGCGAAGTGCTCGACCAGATGCCGCTGAGTGAAGTGCGCTTGGAAAGCGTAGCCCAACGGGTTCATTTGTCGGCGTCGCGCCTGCGTGATCTGTTTCGCAAGCACACCGGGTTTACCATCGGCGAGTACGCGCGCTGGCGCGCGGTTTGGCGAGCCGCCCTGTTGTGGAAACGTGGACTCACCATCACCCAAGTGGCGGAGGAGGCCGGTTTTCATGACCTGGCCCACGCGGATCGCGCGTTTAATCAGGTCTTTGGCGTCAACCCCTCAACCATTATTGACCCGCGCTTTGTCACGCTTGTGAACTGCGAATGATGATCAGGTCAGGGCGCGTTTGAAGAAGTCCAGCTGATCCGCCACCGCCACGTCACGAGCCTTACCGACGTAGATGTCAAAGTGGCCGATATCGTACTGCTTGAGTTCGACATTCGTGCCGGCTTTTCGGGCCAGCTTCACCGCCGCTGCGGCCGGCGCAACGCTGTCCTTCGTGCAAGCCTGAATCAGCACGGGGCAGGTCAACTTGTGAGCTTGGGAAATGGGACGGTAGGAGGCGAGGTACAACGCCATGCGCGCACACATTTCATTGCGCCAGTTGTCTGGCGTGATGGCGCTGTAGCCGCTCAGTGCATCATGGCTGCTCATGGCGGCGAACTGGCCGGGAGCGGCGACCAAGGGCACGGTGATCGGTTTCATGCCTAAAAGACCGCGCACCTGATCCGCGCTGCCGTAAGCGGCCAGCTTGGCGAGCCGTCCCAGCCCGGCGTATTTGACCATCTCCAACGAGGCCGCCAGACCGTCAACCATCGGCCCCTGTGCCGACGCGGCGGCAATCGAAGAATCATTCGCAGCGGTGGTCAGTACATGACCACCGGAGAACGATGTGCCCCAAAGTCCAATGCGCTTGGTGTCGACGTTTGGTAGCGAGCGTGCAAATTCCACCGCTGCCCGCCAGTCCTGTAACTGACGAGGAATGCTCAGCAGTTGCCGAGGTTCGCCGTCGCTCGCGCCGAAATGGCGGTAGTCAAACAGCACGACGGTGAAACCATGGTCAGCAAATTGCGTGGCAAATGGCTCCAAACCGGCATCGCGCGTGCCACCCAAACCATGCGCCATGACGATCGCTGCAGCGTTTGGTTTTTCGGGTGTGTACAACCAAGCACGGCAACAGGTGCCATTGCTGAAAAATTCGACGTCGCTGCGCGTGTGTTGAGTCATGGCGATCCCTGCTTTTTGGGTTTAAGGAGGTAGTCCTTGAACCGCGCAGTGTAACGTCGTGTGAATCTTGTTGGCTAAGCCACAGCGCGCTGGTCCGAAAGCCTGATAAGCACTGCGCGCAGATCGCTGCCGAGGCGCAACTGCAAATCCTGTGGATGGATAGCGATGCGCAATGGTTTTGCGGTTGCTGCAGCGATCGCCCACTGGGCTTGATTCCACAAACGCAGGGCGCGAGCGCGAAATTGGGTGTCCGCTTCGAATCCCAACAGTGGCTGGCGCTCCAACGTGTTTGTTTCAACAAGCCATTCACCTTGAGTGATTTCGACCTTTTGAAAGCCTGTGGCTTTCAACTCAGACGGCGAAATCTGACCCAAGGCCCAGGCGGGCGGCACATACACCGATGGGCGCTTCAAACCCTGACGCTCAAACCACTCTGCCGCACGTCTCATCAAGGCAACGATTTGCTGCGCATCCAACGCCAAGTGCTCCGCCACATCGCGGGATACCACAGCCGCATGCAAGCGATGCCGCCAGCCTGATATGTGCGATGCTTTGTGATGCCATCCATGGGCGGCAAGAGCATGTCCGGCTTCGCTCCAGCTGCGCAGGACCTTGACCTGTGACGACGTCCAGTCCACACCGGGAACGACGAGCAGACGTACCCGGTCGAAACCGTGCAGGCTCAGGAGCTGAAGAAGGTCCGCCACATACGGCAACGTGTGCGGCATCACATCATGGACAGAAATTCGGGCATCCAGCACGGAGCGCGTCCTCAGCATGCGTGACGGCGGGCCAATGCAATCCATTGGGTAATGGTGTCGCGATTCAACGCTTCAGCAGCCTGACGCGCCTGGCCCGCTTTGAGCAGCCAGTTTTCAGCTGTCATCTGCGCATTGCGCCGCAGTGCCTCGGCGACACTCTCATTTCGCTTCTGGACCAGCAAACCGCCGCGCAGCATGGGCCAATCGTGAATCCCAGCACCTTCCGCCACGAGCGCGGGCCGGCCACGCGCCATGGCTTCCAGCGCGATCGTGCCAAAGGTTTCCAGGGCGGAGGGCAGAACCAGCAGATCGCATTCATCCATGGTCGCGCGCAGCTCCGGGCGGCTTAGCCAGCCATAGAACTGCACGTTGGCCAGATCACGCGATTGCTGCTCAAGGTTGCGCCGCAGAGGGCCATCGCCTGCGATTGAGAATTGGATGTGCGGGAGCTGGCGTGCGGCTTCGATGACATCGGCAACGTTTTTCTCCGGCGCAAGGCGCCCGGCGAACAACACATGACGCAGCGTGCCCCGATGCGTTAAGCGCGGGACATCCAGAAAGCACGCTGCCAACGGCGTGCCCATCACATCGGTGCGTGAGGCACCGAGCTTGCGTACCGTCTCCACCAGTGCGCTGTTGTGCACCATCACACTCTTGCTGTTCCGACACAGCACACCATTGGCGATGGTCAGGTAACCATTGGCAAGCCGCCGGGAGAGCGGGTTCCAGTACAGCCGCGACAACTCTTCAAACTGGGTGTGAAATGCGCTGAGAAATGCACAGCCATGACGTTTGGCCAAGGACAACCCGAGCAAGCCGAATGGTCCGGGCGTGATGGAAATCACCACATCAGGACGCTGTCCTGCGAAGCGCGACCACAGTTTGGGAACGTTCGGTGTCAGAAGTTTCTGGGTCGAATCACCGGGCAACGGAAGTGCCATCTGCAGGCGTTTTTTAGGCTGCGGCTGATACAAATCCGCTTTGACGCCGTGCTCCCGCAGGTGATGGCACAAGTCATGATAGTAGCTGCCGGCACCGTTGCGTTCCGGCAGCGCATCGGAAAAAAAGGCGATGCGTAAAGGTCGATCCGTCTCGGTGTTGTGTTGCACCAGACCAATGGGTGAATGAGCGGGCAAGACGAGGGTGGAGTCCATGATCAACAGGCCTTTTTCTGTTCGGGATAAGTTGTGGCTTTCAATGCCTGGTAAGCGCGATGAGTTGCCGCATCGGCGTGACAGGACACAGCGTGATGATGAGCACTGACCGCTTGGTGACCCTCGGTGCTCATCGCCATCAGTTCGGCACGCAGGGCATCATTCAACTCAAAATCCAGATGGGCACTCAATCGTTCGATTTCAGCGGCTGCGTTGTTACGCAGTGCGTCCATGTCGACAACACTGCTGCGCTCGCCGTACACATTGATGTGTTCCGACAATGCGTTGTATTGATCGCGATACATGCGGGCAAAGCGCTGTTGGATATCCGGATGATCCGGATTGACTCCTAACAGCTTTTGGCTTGACCGGATGGCGCTGAGTTGTGAACTCAATCCGTGATCGGGGTTGCGAATACAAACGATGAAGCGCGCATCGGGATAACGCTCTGCGAGCATTTTCGTCCAACCGCCGAATGCGGCGTTTTTGGAGAGCAGCACTCGCTCATCGCAATACAGATGTTTCTGCACCATGGCGTGGTAAAACCCCGCCAGTTGTTCACGCTGTTTGGCAGGCAGCGTGTCTGGCAGCGTCAGTTGCCACAATGACTTGCTGTTGGGAAATGCCAAGATCGCAAGAAAGCAGGCGGCCGCCGGCATCAAGGTGAGATAGTCCTCTTCAGCCGCGTCCAGGGCTATCTCATGGATGTCGTCGAAGCTCGACATGAGCGTCTTCGAAACATGTTGGATGAAAGCTCGAACAAGGCCGCCGAGGCGCTGATCAGCCTGCATCAGTCCGTTCAGGAGGCGGCGTTGCGTAATCGAAGGCGCCAGCACCGCCTGCCACAGATTGATCGTGCTCCAGGACTTGTCATCACGCGCCAGACTGCGGTGGAGAAATGTCGTTCCACTGCGTGGCAAGCCAACAATGAACAGCGGGCGCCGAACCTCGACTTGGCGATACTCTGAAAAGAACAGCTCATCCAGTGCAAAACCCAGCCAATGACTGGCTTGCATCATGAGATAGGGCGGCACACCGATGATCAATGCGGCGGCACGACGAGCTGTCAACGGTGCGGCCCGATTCTGACTGGGCCGCAGCGCGCTCACCAACCAGTCGGTGTGAGCGCGGACGCTGCGTAAAGCAATGGCTTTCATGGGCGCGCATGGTGGGCCCAGGATGTTTCAAGCAGATGACGGCGCTCAGCCTGCCGTCATCAAATCGACACGCTAGCTGCGCAACGTGGCCGGAAGCTGATTGATGATCCAGTCGAAATCACGCTGCGCTTCAGGAAGAAACGGCACCACTGTCGGCCAGATATGGAACAAACCATCGCGTTCCAACAATTGGAACGGTACACCGCACGATTGAGCTTGAGCGACCAGATTTCTGGTGTGGTCATACAGGCATTCGTCACGACTCACGGTGATGATCAAAGGGGCGCAGTCGCGTAGATCCGCCAAAGCCGGTGAAGCGCGAGGGTCAAGGCGGCTGGCTTCTGTTGGTGTATACGCCATGCGAAAGTGATCAATCAAAGCCTCGCTCAGCATGGGGTCCTTGCGATCATGGCGAGCATGGCTGCCGCCTTCAATCGTCATGTCGGTCGCAGGTGACAAAGTCAAACAGGCGGCAGGTTGCGGCACACCCGCCTGTTTGGCGGCAACCAACACACTGAGTGACAACGAGCCACCTGCGGAGTCGCCGGCGATGAGGATGGAATCCGCGGCTTGACCCTGCTCGAGCAGTGCGCGACAGACCGCGAATACATCGTCGGGGGCAGCAGGGAACGGATGCTCCGGTGCCAATCGATAACGCGGCAAAATCACCCGCGCGTTCATGTGCGCGGCCAGCCGGCTGCAGAAGTTGTAATAGGTTTCCGGCATGCCGGCGACGAATCCACCACCGTGGATATAGATCAGGCTGCGTGTGGTGTTGTCCGCCTCCAAGGTGGCGCAGTCAACACCTGCAAGCTGGGTTTTCCCAACGCGGTATCCGGCAGCGAGTCGTTGCGGTAACGCAGGGCGTACAACGCGACGAAAGTGCGCTACAGAATCTTCCAGCCGCTTTGGCCGACGTTTGATCGTGACATTGACGATTGTGCGAAACAGATGAAGCCGCAGGCTCATAGACACCGCCTAAATCAGAAATCGGGCGCCCATGTTATACACAGTCTGGCGCCGCCGGGGATTCAGCCGCGTTACAACGTCTTGAGATATTCGATCAAAGCGCGCCGTTCGATATCGGTCAACACCGCGGTGAATTCGTGACCGCTGTTGCCTTGCGAATACAGGTTGGTGTTGTAGACCTTGCGATTTTCGATTTGCTGGTCGGTGAATGGGATCACGTTCAACTCATCCAACGACAAATTCCAAGTCAGGGCAATTTCCGAATACAGGAAATCCAACAACGGTTGCAGTGGCGATTCCTCCTCGTCGGACGTCACCGCCACCGGCAACGGGTTGCAGCTGAGAATCGGCGCGGTTTGGGCCGCATCGGCCAAACAATCCAGCGTCGTGTATTTCCAGCCCAGCTTGTCATGGTCGTAAGCTCGTTCGAGGTCGGTATCAAAGCCGCTCACCACTCGACCTTCCAGCCCTTCTGGCGGAGGCGCCGATTGCCTCAGCCAGATGTCGGGGCGCTCACTGGCGGGATCAAGCACGCCCCAGATATTCGGTACCGATGCGTTATGAAAGTAGGGCGCCGATGCCCACACGCCATAAAGCGGCGGGGCGAGCATGATCGGCGTGTTGTTCGGTGTGTGCGCAGCCTCACCGATGCCACACTCAAGAAACACGTTGTAGTCGTACGCCATATTGGTCGAGCCATCGGCATTGCGGAGCGATTGCATGGCTTCGGCGTAGGCCGGATCGGTGCCAATCACCGACAAAGGCGTGACATTTGCGGCGATCCCTTCGAGGCGGGGATCGGCCAGATAATTGGGATCATTGACGAAGCGGGGGGAATACGCACCGTGGCAGCTGGCGCAGGAACCGTTGCCGCGGTTGTCGGGCGGCGTGACCGGATTGTTGAGGTTGTCGGCCCACAGGTCCTTGGCATGGAACAGCACGGCCCCCTGCCGCGCAAGCGCCTCGTCAACAGGGCCCGGGTAGGCGGGCGATTTCAAAGATTCCGCCCAAATCTGGAAGGGATATGCGGCGCTGTCGACCCAGACCTTAGGGTCGGAAGGGCCACCTAGCAATGGGTAATACGCCGCCATATCGATGCGTGCGGCGTCCATCGGCAACACCGCACCATGAAACTTCTGGGGCCGCGAGCCCATATTCCACCATGGGGGGCTCTTGATATTGCCGATTGCCTGACTCAGCAGGATTTTTGTGTTGGTCAGTTCCTGAGGGTTGCCGCTATTGAAGGCGATAAATCCGACTTGGAATTGATCGATAGCGCCAGTGCCACGATTCGCAGCGATGGTGAGCGGCACCCCAGAAAACAAGCCAAATGACGCACTTCCGACGCTGGCGAAATCGCGAAAAGCCACGGTGAAGTCGCCGATCGTGCCTGCGCCGCCATAGACCACCGTGTCGTCCATGCCGAGGCCTTGGAGCTGCCCGTCATGACAGAACGAACACAGTTTGACGCCGATCGTCCCGGTCCAGTTGCCGTCATCATCGCGCAGTTGTGTCAGACCGACCGGCAGCTGCCCCGAGCCTCCGCCGTGGTCATTGGGATCCTCATCCGGCAGGGGGTAGGGATTTGGCTGAGTGCCCAACGGCGAACCATAGCGCTGCGAAACCAGCCGATCGAAGTTCTCCGGTCGTTCGGCGGGCGGGACGTTGTAACCCGTCCATGTTCGCCACAGATTGTTGTATTGCTCGGCACTCAAAGTCCATATCGATGCACCGGGATCGTAAGACGCAGGATTCAGCGGGTCGATGCCACGTCGCGCATCGCCGCTGAACATATGGGCGGTACCCGGTTGCCCCTGGCCACGTCCAATCAGCTCGCCTTGAGCGTAGAGCGCTCGATACTCACCGCAGGTTTTGGGCCTGAGGCTATCGTTGGTGCTGCATTCTCGCCACGGCGTATTAAAGACAACCGCTCGGCTGAGATCATGGGTTGATGTGATCAAGCTGCGCGGGTCAATCGGTAACGCGGTGCTGTCCGCCGCCCCCTCACAAACTTCCGCCCACAGATGACCGCCACGTTTGCTGCCAAGCAAACCCAAGTCGTCCACGTCCTCACCCGTGGAAGGTGCGCCGTCATTTCCACAACTCTGCGGATCATCCCAGCAGGTCAGCAGATCACGCACAGCGTTATAAGCATTGGAGTCCACCGGCCATAAATTATCGCCACCGGAGTGCGCGCGATCAGCCGTGCCTGACGGCATGCCCAGGATCAAATTACTCTCAACCCCGCGCCCCATGACATCCCAGCCGTTATAGATGCGCTCGTAATCGTCCTCACCCGAGCTCGACAACATCAGCCGTCGCCCGTCATCCACATCAGCGACCCCGCCGGGGACGTGGCAAACACGGCAAATCTCGAAATGCTCACGCGCGCCATCGAAACGGCTCTGAGGATCGCCGTCATTGGGCGGCGCGCTCGGGGCTGGTGTTGCGTCACCATTGCTCGGCGCCGTTCCCGAGTATTGCCCACCGCCGCAGGCCGTAGCGAGAAGGCCAAGGACGATGAGGGCGACATGGCGACGAGAAGCACCCATATTTAAAGGAGCCTGAGCGTGCAGAAAGTCATGGTTTTGTGGTTCAAAAACAGGCAAGTTGATCTCGGATCATAACCATGACGTGACATTAGTCAATAATTATTCGGCACGCTATGATGCTTGCATGAACCTTGCTATACCGCCTGCGCTCGACCCTGCCGCGATCGCCAAAGTTCCGACCCAGGATCGGGCGAAGCAGCGCTTTGAAGCGGTGCTCAAAGAGTCCGAACACATGCTGGCAGAAAGCGGCTTGGCACGCTTTTCTATTCCGCTGCTGGCGGAACGGCTAGACATCACCCGAGGCAGCATCTACGCCTATTTCCCAACGCACTACGCGATTCTCAACGAATTGGTCAGCCGCTATCTGATCGAAATGGAAATCATGTACCGCGACCAATATGATGCGTTGATGGGTAGCCCGCTCAAAGACAGCGTACGCAGCGTGGTCCAGCAGGCGGTCACATTTCACAACAGCCGACCGGTCGCGCGTCTGCTCATGTTGGGCGGAGCCGTCACCGATGCGAGCTATCGTGCACAGGAAATGCTTCTCGCTCGACTCGGACAAATGGGCCGCGATGTGTGGGAGCATCATGACGGCGGACATGGCATCCCTGACGATGTCGACATCTTCACGCTGTCAGTCGACCTTGCGGTGGCCTGTTTCCGCCGCTCGGTATTTCAATTCGGCGAGATCACGCCGGCCTATCAGGACGCCGCAATCTGCGCGATGCAAGAATTTTTGGAGGCTTATCTGGACCCATGATCCAAAGCCACACTACAACTTCAACAGATGCCACAGCATGACTGAATTGCAACAAGAACAATCACCGTTGGCCAGGCTCTACCACTGGGAGACACACGCTGCGCAGCAGGTCCATTTTGTCCAGCCGGTGGGGAATGGCAAAGTCGAGGAATACACTTGGCAACAGGCCATGGACGAGGCGCGCCGTGTGGCCGCCTATCTGTTGTCTTTGGACCTTGCGCCGCGCAGTCAGATTGCGCTGCTCGGCAAGAATTCGGCGCACTGGTTGATCTCGGACTGGGCGATCTGGATGGCCGGGCATGTCACCGTGCCGCTGTATCCCACGCTCAATGCCGACACGGTGGGCTACATTCTTGAACACAGCGAGTCCCAAGTTGTGCTCATCGGCAAGCTGGACGATTGGGACGCCATGAAAGCCGGGGTGCCCGCCGACATGCCGGTGATCCGCTTGCCGTTATCACCAGAAACGCAAGGCAAGCGCTGGCAGGACATCGTCGCCGAAACGTCGCCTTTACAAGGTCAGCCGGACCGCGACTTGGACGAGTTGGCCACCATTGTTTACACCTCGGGTAGCACCGGGCGCCCCAAAGGCGTGATGCAAAGCTTCCGCTCATTCCAGGTCTGTGCTGACCGCATGGCGGAACAGTTTGAGGTTTTCGGTGTCGGCGCCATCAGCCAGAACGATCGGATGTTGTCCTACCTGCCACTGGCCCATGTTGCTGAGCGCTTGGTGGTGGGCAATAACTCCAATTATTTCGCCATGAAGGTTTACTTTGCAGAATCACTGGAAACCTTTTTGACCGATCTGCAGCGTGCACAACCGACGATATTCTTCTCAGTGCCACGGCTGTGGACGAAATTTCATCTGGGCGTGTGCGACAAGCTGCCGCTGAAAAAGCAGAAGATCCTGTTCAACATTCCCATACTCGGCAAAAAGCTCAAGCGCAAAGTGTTGGACGGCCTGGGTTTGTCCGCCGTACGGATGGCTGTGACTGGCGCAGCGCCGTTGCCGCCGGCAATTATTGATTGGTACCGCGGCCTGGGGCTGGAACTGCTCGAAGCTTATGGTATGAGCGAGAACATGGCGTACTCGCATTTCACCCGCCCAGGGCAGGCGCGCACCGGCTATGTGGGCCATGCCAATCCGGGCGTGGATTGCCGCATCGATCCGGACACCAATGAAGTGCTGGTGAAAAGTCCGGGACAGATGATGGGTTACTTCAAGAACCCGGAAGCGACGGCGGACAGCTACACGCCGGACGGCTATTTCAAAACCGGCGACATGGGCGAGCTGGATGACGAGGGCCGCTTGCGCATCACCGGCCGCGTTAAGGATCTGTTCAAAACGTCCAAAGGCAAATACGTCGCCCCGGTTCCCATCGAGAACAAAATGGGCGCTCATCCGCGCATTGAAGTGATCTGTGTCTGTGGCGCCAATCAACCGCAAACGCATGGTCTGGTGCTGCTCTCAGAAGATGCCCGCCATGAGCTGACAAGCGGCGAGCTGACCCGTCAGCAAGTCGAAGAGGATCTGCTCGCGCACATGGATAGCGTCAACCAAACGCTGGACCCGCATGAGCAGATGGGATACCTGGTCTTCGTCAAAGAACCATGGACGATCGAGAATGGCCTTTTGACGCCCACAATGAAAATCAAGCGCAACGTGATTGAAGACAAATACCAAGGGCAAATTGCGCAATGGGCAGGCAGTCGAAAACGCGCTATTTGGGAAGACTAGCGCGAGCGTGCACAGGGACGGATAGGGGGAATCGCAAGATGGCAGGGAACAGGACTTTGGCAGTGTGTGCAGCGCTGTCCGCGCTGATGTTGGTGAGCGGATGCTCCATGCAGCCGGTCAAAGCGTGGGAGCGTGGCGACTTGGCTCGGTCAGACATGCAGTGGGAGGCCGGTTTGGTCAAAGAGGCAGAAATCCGTGACCACACCTATGTCAGCAAAGAAGCAGCGTCCATGGGGCCGACACTGGGTGGCGGCGGGTGCGGGTGCAACTGATGAGTCAGCCATACAGCAAACCGTCCCTGGCCGCGTTGACCGGCGCGCTGGCGGCGCTACCGGCCTACGCGCAAACGCCCGCTGAACAGCCGGTCATTGGGTATCGCTTCAGTCACTACAGCGAAGGCAATCTGCCATCCGCCAAGGCGGCAGGTGGTGTGTCCAGCGAGCGCTATGAAATTCTCACCCACCAGTTGGACTACGCTCAGCGTCTGAGCGGCCAGTGGACGTTGGACGTCGGTCTGATGATCGAAACCATGTCCGGCGCCAGCCCTTGGTTTGTCATGCCCGGAGCGCAAGGTGGTGCGCCGGTGCAGGTCATGTCTGGCGCGAGCATCAATGAGGAGCGGTATGCGCTGTCGCTCAGCGCTGAGCGTGACGACCAGAGTCAATTGCGCTGGGGCGGTCAGTTGGGCATCTCTGACGAGGACGACTATCAGTCGGTGTCCGGCGGTTTGCGCATCGAGCTGGATACCGATCAGCGCCGCCGCACGTGGTCAGCCGGTATTGCCTATTCCGACGACACCATCGAACCGACCGACGGCGGTAGCGCCACCTATCCAAACCGCATTGTCCGGGCGGACAAGCAAACCTGGTCCGCATTTGCGGGCATCAGTCAGATTCTGACGCCACAGACCATTGCTCAGCTCAGCCTGGCTTACAGCTATGACGATGGTTTTCTGTCAGATCCCTACAAGCTGGTGTTTGTGAATGGTCAGACGCGCGCTGACAACCGACCATCCCAAAGGCATCAGGGCGCACTTACCGCGCGTATCCGCCATTATCTGCGCGGGCTGCGCACGGTACTGAGAGCGGATTGGCGGTATTTCCGTGATGATTGGGATATCCGTTCCGATACGCTGGAGTTGGGCGCTTGGCATCGCATGACGGAGCGTGTGCGTTTGGGCTTGTCCGCGCGCTGGTATCGTCAAAGTCAGGCTGAGTTCTATGGCCCGTTCTTCGACAGCGCGCCACAGGATGGCTTGCTCAGCAGCGACTATCGTCTCAGCCCCTACGGCGCATTGAGCTGGCGCGGCAGCGTGGATTACATCGCGCCTCGTTGGAGTGCCAGTTTCGCCATCGAAACCTATGACAGCGATGACGACTATGCGTTGCGCAGCGTGAGGCTCGCCAATCCTGGATTGGTGGATTTTAGCGTGGTCAGCTTGGCGTTCCGGTACAACTTCGGCGCCACCCAACTCGCGACACCGGGGGAATCGGATGTCGAGCTGGTCCCCGTCGCGCGCTAGAGCTTGCGATAACTTAAAGGCGTTACACCGGTCCAGTCCTTGAACGCGCGGATGAAGGCGCTGGATTCGGAGTAGCCGACGGTCTCTGCAATCTGCTCAACGCTGTAGTCTGACTCGCTGAGCAAGCTGATGGCCACATCGCGTCGTGCGCGGGTTTTGACCTGGGTGAAGTCCGCGCCTTCCTGATTGAGCCGACGCCAAAACGTTTGCGGACTCAGTTCAAGCGCGTCTGCAACATCCTGCGAGCGCGGCATGCCGCGACCATGTTCAAAACTTTTCAAAACGACGCGCCGTGCGGCATGACTGATGCTGGTGTTATGTATCGGCGTGAAAAGGTCACGTGGCGCGCGTTGGATGTAGGCACTAAGGCTGTTCAAATCCTGTCGCACCGGAACATCAAGACTTTCACGGCGCATGACCAACGCGATCTCGCGGCTATCGAAGCGCACCGGCGCACCGAAAAACAGATGGCGATATTCATCCGCCCATTCCGGCGCCGAATAATCCAGGTCAACGCGCTGCAAAGGGATTCGTGTCCGGCCTAACCAGCAGAAATAACGATGCGCGGTCATGATCGAGCTTTCAATCAGATACGGCGCCGTGGTCTGCGGTCGCTGCTGACGGCGTAAGCCGAAAATCACGTGCACATCATCGCTTTCGATGAAATGGAACAAATCGCTGGCCAGCAAGTTGGCAGAGCGTGCGAAGCAGCGCATGGCTGACAGCAAATCCGGCTCGTGCAGAGTGGAGCGGGTGATCAACTCAAATGTGCCTAGGCGCTGCGGCCGCGACATCAGGCCCAAGCACTCATCATCCATCACCCGCATCAACTGTTGGATCAGGTTGACGAAGTCATCCAAAGCCACCCGGGCGCGTGGGCGCTCAAGTAGGTGAGGGGATATGCCCGAGGATTTGAGTATGCGATTGACATCAAAGCCAGCGCGTCGAGCGCCTTCGGTAGCGCTACGCACAAAAGGCACGGCAATGGTGATGTCTTTCATATCACCATGCTGTCGCAATGGAGTGAAATGTCAATATCAGTCATGAGCCCGGGAAATACCCAGGCAACAAAAAAGCGGCCTAAGGCCGCTTTTCGTTGACGTTTGGTCGGGGAGGCAGGATTTGAACCTGCGACCACCTGCACCCCATGCAGGTACGCTACCAGACTGCGCTACACCCCGAGATTTGATGTCCACCGCATTTATTGCGGGTCCATATTATACCTTGGTTAAAGCCAAAATGGCTTCCAGTTCAGAACGAATTGAGCTCAATTCTGAAGTGGGTTCGCCCGCGGCAATCACGCCGGACTTGCCGTTGTGTTTGAGCTGCTTGCGAGCGCCATCAATGGTGAAACCCTGTTCGTACAACAGACTGCGGATCACTCGAACGATTTCCACATCCTGGTACTGGTAATAGCGGCGATTGCCGCGCCGTTTAACTGGTTTGAGCTGTGGGAATTCTTGTTCCCAATAGCGCAGCACGTGCGGCTTGACCAAGCACAACTCGCTGACTTCACCAATGGCGAAGTAACGCTTCTCCGGAATTTCCGGAAGATCGGTTTCAGTTATTGCCGCTTGAGCGCTGTGCATCTCCGCCTTCCACTTGTGCTCGCAGTTTTTGTCCCGGACGGAAAGTGACAACACGACGTGCGGAAATCGGAATTTCCTCGCCGGTTTTCGGATTACGCCCGGGTCGCTGGTTTTTATCACGCAGTTCAAAGTTGCCAAAACCGGACAGTTTGACCGGTTGACCGGCTTCCAGCGAAGTCTTCACTTCCTCGAAGACCCGGTCGACAAATTCCTTGGCTTCGCGTTTGTTCAGCCCAAGCTGGAAGAACAGCGAATCAGCGAGTTCGGATTTAGTAAGCGCCACGCTAGTCCCTGATCTGTGCCCCAAATTCCCGTTCGAGTCCGGACGTCAGCTTCTGTATGGCTGCGTCTACGTCCTCGTCGGTAAGCGTGCGGGAAAAATCCTGAAATATCAAGCCCAAAGCGACGCTCTTGCATCCTTTAGGTAAGGCATCGCCGGTAAATACGTCAAATACGCGAACTTCGCGCAGTATTTCGCCAGCTTCTTTCTTGACAAAATGTGTGAACTTTTCCGCTGCAAGTGATTGATTGACAACCAAAGCCAGGTCGCGACGCGAACTCGGCGTCGCGGTGATCTGCTGCAGTTGCGGCAAGCGCAGTTCATCCAGAATTTTTCGCTGAATTTCGAAGAGCAAAGGACTTTGCGGCAGATCCAAGACCTTTTTCAGGCGCGGGTGAATCTCTCCAAGCACACCGACGCGCTCGCCATCCAGCATCAGGCTAGCGCTGCGGCCCGGGTGCAAGGCCGGGTGTAAATCCGCATCAGACCACTCCAGCGCCTGCGCTTGGTCGCCCAGAAGTGCATTCACATCCGCCTTCAGATCGTAGAAGTCCACATTGCGTTTGCTCAGCGCCCATTGCTCCGGGGTCGCCAATCCGCTGATCAACCCAGCCACGCACTCGGTTTCCTCAATACGTGCCCCACGTTTTCCGTACTTGCGACCAAGCTCAAACAGGCGGATGCGCTCTTGTTGGCGCGCTGCGTTGTGTTTCCATACCGGAATCAGGCTGGCCCAAAGACTGCGCCGCATTTGGGCCATGGCCGCGGACATGGGGTTATCCAGAATCACCGGTTCCAAGGCGGCATCGCCGTTTAACGCGTCGTCGGTTTTGGCATCGGCGAAACTGAAGCTGACCGCCTCGTGGTAACCCCGAGCAGACAATTCACGACGTATCCTTGTGGCTGCGTCCGCTCGCGGTGCGCTCAATGCCACTTGGACGCGACGCTCGCGTCCCGGCAAATTGTCGTAGCCATGCACTCGGGCGATCTCTTCAACCAGATCGATAGGGTCGGCAAGATCGTAGCGATGGCTGGGCGGGTTGACCGTCAGGGTGTCGCCATTCTCGCTGACCGCACATTCCAGCTTACGCAGGATGTCGACCATGGCCTGCGGCGCAACGGCTGAACCCAGCAGGGTTTGAACGCGCGCGGGCGACAGTTCAATGGTGGGGGCAGACCAGGCGTCTTCCTCTTCGAGGTGTGCAGGACCAGCCTGGCCACCGCAAATGCTGATCAGCAGCTGGGTCGCGCGATCCAGCGCGAGTTCCTGCAGCTTCGGATCAACACCACGCTCATAGCGTTGCAATGAGTCGGATGAGAGCTTGTAGCGACGCCCCGTACCCGCAACCGCCGACGGAGTGAAGCAAGCACTTTCCAGCAAGACATCTGTGGTTTGATCATCCACAGCGCTGGCCAAACCGCCCATCGCACCGGCCAGTGCGACTGGCGCCTTCGCATCCGCGATCACCAACGACTGTTCATCAAGCTCGATGCTCTGCTCATTGAGCAGCGTCAGGCTTTCACCCGGACGTCCGCGGCGGACACAAATCCCGCCATCCAGCTTTGCAAGGTCGAACGCGTGCATCGGTTGGCCGAGCTCAAGCAGGACATAGTTGGTGACATCAACCAGCGGGTTGATGCTGCGCAGCCCCGAGCGTCGCAAGCGTTCGGCCATCCACAACGGCGTGGCCGCCGTGCGATCCAGACCACGCACAATGCGACCCGCGTAGCGTCGGCAGTCCGCCCCATCTTCAATCGTGATGGTGGGGGCATCGCTCAGCGTGATCTCAGGCGCGCTGGCATCAAACGCGACCGAGTAGGGCGTGCCGGTTAAACAGGCCAGCTCACGTGCCACACCGCGCACGCTGAAACAATCACCACGGTTGGGTGTCAGGGCGATATCCAGGATGCTGTCGTCCAGCGCCAAGGCTTGGGTCAGTGGCGTGCCGATCTCAAGGCTCTGCGGCAACTCAACGATGCCATCGGTCTCGTCCATGCCCAGCTCGCCGCCGGAGCACAGCATGCCAAAGGATTCCTGCCCTCGGATCTTGCTTTTCTTGATTTTGAAATCACCGGGCAGGCGTGTACCGATGGTCGCCAACGCCACTTTGAGGCCCGCGCGCGCATTGGCTGCGCCACACACGATCTGTAGCGGTTGGTCCTGGCCGGCCTCGACTGAGCACACACGCAAGCGATCCGCGTCCGGGTGCTGTTCCGCGCTGACAATCTGCGCCACCACAACGCCGTCCAGCGGCGGCGCAGCAGGCTCCAGGCCGTCCAGCTCCAAACCAGCCATCGTCAGGACTTCACCGGCCTGGGCGGCACTCAACTCGGTTTTGGCCCATTCGCTGAGCCACTGATAAGAAATTTTCATGGAGATTTATGCCTGTGCGAGCGTGCGGAATTGTTTGAGGAACCTCAAATCGTTCTCAAAAAACTGTCGCAAGTCATTGATTCCATAATAAAGCATAGCCATGCGCTCTATACCGAAACCGAAGGCATAACCACTGTAGTTGTCCGGATCAACCCCCGCCTCACGCAGCACATTGGGATGAACTAAGCCACACCCGGCCACCTCCAGCCAGCTGCTCTGGCCGTCTCGCTGGACGAATTCGATATCGACTTCCGCCGAAGGCTCAGTGAAGGGGAAGAAGGACGGTCGGAAGCGCACGCGGACATCGCGATCGAAAAACGCGTTGAGGAACTCTTCCAGGTCCGCGCGCAGATCGGCAAAACTCACATCGCGTGCCACATACAGCCCTTCGAGCTGGGTGAACATGGGGCTGTGCGTGCGATCGGAATCGCAGCGGTAGACGCGCCCAGGCGCGACGATGCGCACCGGCGGCGTGCTGTTCTTGAGCGTACGGACCTGAACGGGCGACGTGTGTGTCCGCAAGAGATGCGACTCGCCGTTCACGTAAAAAGTGTCGTGCATGGCACGGGCCGGGTGATCCGGCGGAAAATTCAGCGCTTCGAAATTGTGATAGTCGTCTTCGATTTCCGGACCTTCGGCCACAGAAAAGCCAGCATGCCGGAAAATATCGACCATACGCTCGCGGATCAGGGTGAGCGGGTGTACACCGCCGCTGACTTCACCTCGGCCCGGCAAGCTGATGTCGATACGCTCGGATTCCAGCGCTTCAGCCAGAGCTTTTTCTTGCAAGGTGTCGCGACGCGCGTTGATCGCCTGTTGCAGATCCTGCTTAAGGCGATTGACCTCTTGTCCCAATGTTTTGCGCTCTTCCGGCGTGGCATCTTTCAGGCCATGGAGCAGGGCGGTCACTTCGCCTTTCTTGCCCAGATAGTGGACGCGCAAATCATCCAGCGCTTTGAGATCCGCTGCCGCTTCCAGAGCGGCCAAGGCGGTCTCACGCAGACTTTGTGTGTTCGACATGATGTTCGGCTTGTTTATCAGGCCCGCAGGCAATAAAAAAGGGAAAGACGGCACGCCGACTTTCCCTTGTGATCAGCATCGCATCAGCGCGTGAGCGCAGTGCGAATTGGTCAGAGTGCGGCTTTGGCTTTTTCGACCAAGCCTGCAAAAGCGGCGGCATCGTGCAACGCCAAGTCCGCTAAGACTTTGCGATCCAGTGCGATACCGGCTTTGTTCAGACCATTGATGAATTTGCTGTACGACAGACCATTGGCCTTGGAGGCAGCATTGATGCGCACAATCCACAGGGCACGGAACTGACGTTTTTTCTGACGACGGTCGCGATAAGCGTATTGACCGGCTTTGAACACCGCCTGGCGGGCGGTTTTATAAGTCCGGCTGCGCGCGCCGTAATAGCCTTTTGCGGCTTTTAAAACTTTCTTGTGCCGCGCTTTGGCGGTCACTCCACGTTTCACTCTGGGCATTTTCTATTTCCTTTGGTGAGGTTGTTGTTAGAGGACGTCAAGGCAATGCCTGTGGCCTTGGTGCGTCCGTACGGGCATAGCCCGTTGGTAAATCAAAGCAGGCTTTGACTTACAGGTTCGGCAACATCTGTTTGACCGCGGCGACGTCGGACTTGCACACCATCGCGTTCTTGTTCAAGTTGCGCACGCGCTTGCGGTTCTTCTTGGTCAGAATGTGCCGCTTATGGCTTTGTGCACGCTTGAAACCGTTAGCCGTTGGGCGAAAGCGCTTGGCTGCGCCACGGTTGGTTTTCATTTTGGGCATTGGACTTCCTAAGGTTTATACGGGACTTCAGGATTTCCTGGGCGCCATTACCATGACCATCTGCCGACCTTCCATCTTCGGCATCTGCTCAACCTGCGCCAATTCATCCAGGTCCTGTTTCACACGTTCAAGGAGTTTCAATCCGATTTCCTGATGGGCCATTTCTCGCCCACGGAAACGCATTGTCACCTTGATCTTGTCGCCATCCTCCACAAAGGACACTAGGCGACGCAGTTTGGTCTGGTAATCACCTTCCTCCGTATTCGGACGGAATTTGATCTCCTTGACCTGTATCTGTTTCTGTTTTTTCCGGGCGGCTTGTTGGGTCTTGTTCTTCTGGAACAAGTACTTGCCGTAATCCATCAATTTGCAGACGGGGGGACGGGCCTGTGGTGCGACTTCCACCAGATCAAGACCGGCTTCCGCTGCTTTTCCTAGCGCCTCTTCCAGCGAGACGACACCCAACTGCTCTCCGTCGGCGCTGACGAGCCGAACCTCCCGCGCGGTAATTTCAGTGTTCCGCCGGTCGTGTTTTTCTGAGCTGATGCTTTTAACTCCGTAAAAAACGAACTAAGGCCGTGATGCCTCGTCGGACAGCCTGTCAAGGAACGCTTCTACCGACATGGTTCCAAGGTCAGCTCCGTCACGCGCACGCACGGCCACTTGATGATTTTCGACTTCGCGGTCTCCCAGTACGACGACGTACGGGACACGTTGAATAGAAAGCTCGCGGATTTTAAAGCCGATTTTCTCGTTTCTCAAGTCCGCGCGGGCGCGAAAACCTGCTTGCGTCAGGCGTTCGACCACCGTTTTGGCAAAATCGGCCTGCCGATCAGTGATGTTGGCGACCACAACTTGCTCCGGTGCCAGCCACAACGGCAGTGCTCCGGCGTGGTGTTCGATCAATATGCCGATGAAGCGCTCCATCGATCCGAGAATGGCGCGGTGGATCATCACCGGGACCGCACGCTCACTGTGTTCGTTGACATATTGCGCATCCAGGCGTCCTGGCATGGAGAAATCCAACTGGATGGTTCCGCATTGCCAATCACGCTCCAGACAGTCACGCAGGGTGAACTCGATCTTGGGGCCGTAGAACGCGCCTTCGCCAGGCTGCAGGCGATAGTCCAAGCCTTTGGATTCCAGGCAATTCTTCAGCGCCGCTTCAGAACGATCCCACAACTCATCGCTACCGACGCGCTGTTCCGGACGGGTCGAGAGTGCCAGGGTGACGTTTTCGAAACCGAAATCCTTGTACACATCGAAGGTCAGGTCGATGAGGTCGGCCACTTCTGACTCAATCTGGCCCTCGGTGCAGAAAATGTGCGCGTCATCCTGGGTGAACCCACGCACGCGCATCAGGCCGTGCAAGGAGCCAGACAGCTCATTGCGATGGCAGCAACCAAATTCCGCCATCCGCAGCGGCAAGTCGCGGTAGCTCTTCAGACCCTGGTTATAGATCTGAATGTGCGCGGGACAGTTCATCGGCTTGATCGCGTACTCGCGATCCTCCGACGCGGTCATAAACATGCCGCTGGCGAACTTGTCCATGTGTCCGGACTTTTCCCACAGCACCTTGTCGATGACTTGCGGGGTTTTGACTTCCTGGTAACCGGCCGTGCGCAAGCGCTGGCGCACATAGTTCTCGATCACGCCGTACACACGCCAGCCATGGTCGTGCCAAAACACCATTCCCGGGGCTTCTTCCTGGAAGTGGAACAGATCCAGGCGTTTGCCCAGCGTGCGGTGATCGCGCTTGGCCGCCTCTTCCAGACGGTTCAGATACTTCTTCAGCGCTTTCTTGTCAGCCCAGGCCGTGCCGTAAATGCGCTGCAGCATTTCGTTGCGCGAATCGCCGCGCCAATACGCGCCAGCCACTTTCATCAGTTTGAAGTGGCCGAGCTTGCCGGTGGAGGGTACGTGGGGGCCGCGGCACAGATCGACGAAGTCGTCCTGTCGATACAGGCTGATGTCTTCCTGAGTAGGAATGGAGGCGATGATCTCTGCCTTGTACTCCTCACCCATGTCGCGGAAATAGGCGACAGCGTCATCGCGCGCCATCAACTCGCGGGCCACGCTGAAATCCGATGCTGCCAATTCAGCCATGCGTGCTTCGATCTTTTCCAGATCATCCGGCGTAAAAGGACGCGAATAGGCAAAATCGTAGTAGAAGCCGTCCTCGATGACCGGTCCGATGGTGACTTGCGCCTCGGGGTAAAGCTGCTTCACCGCATGCGCGAGCAAATGCGCGGTGGAGTGACGGATGACATCCAGACCTTCTTCGTCGCGATTGGTCACGATAGCCAGTTCGACGTCATCCTCAATCACATGCGAGGTATCGACGAGCCGACCATTGATGCGGCCGGCCAAGGCGGCCTTGGCCAGGCCCGGGCCAATATCCTCGGCAACTTCGGCGATGGACACCGGACGATCGAATTCGCGACGGGAGCCGTCGGGCAGGGTAATGCTGGGCATGTTGTTTCTCGCTGTCAGTGGCGGCCCCCACGACAGGCCGCATGATCGGGACATATGCCCCAACGTGGAAAGGGCGCGAATTGTAAGCACAGCGGCATAGCCCTTCAAGGACAATTCAACAAACCCGACGGAATGCCAAAGCACGCTAAGATGCGGCCTTTTCCAGTTTGAGGCGGCCCATGAGCGACAAGACTCAGCGAGAATTTGATGTGGTGGTGTACGGTGCAGCCAGTTTCGTCGGACGGCTACTGACGCGATATCTGTGCGAAACCTACGGTGTCGATGGCGACTTGAAGTGGGCATTGGCCGGACGCAACGAAGCCAAGCTCAAAGCCGTGGCCGAGGAATTCAGCGCACAAGCGCTGCCGCGCTTCATCGCGGATGCGCACGACGCGACGGCGCTCAAACAGCTTGCCGCCAAAACCAAAGTTGTGGTCAGCACGGTGGGACCCTACGCCTTGTATGGTTCGGACCTGATCGCCGCCTGCGCCGAACTGGGCACAGACTACTGCGACCTCACCGGCGAACCCCAGTGGATGCAGCGCATGATTGATGCGCATCAAGACACGGCCGAGCGCACTGGCGCACGCATCGTGCACAACTGCGGCTTCGACTCCATTCCATCCGACCTGGGCGTGTGGTTCACACAGCGGGAAGCACAGAAGGATTTCTCAGCGCCGTGCTCGCAAATCAAGATGCGCGTCAAAGCCGCTAAGGGCGGGGCCAGCGGCGGCACCGTCGCAAGCCTGCTCAATGTGGTGGATGAGGTCAAGAAAGATCCAGCGCTGCGCAAAGTCCTGCAAAACCCCTATGCCGTCGCGCCGCAAGGTATGCGCAGTGGCGTTCGGCAGCCGAATGTGCAGGGCCCAACGTTTGATAAAGACGCCAACAGCTGGCTCGCTCCTTTCGTGATGGCCTCGATCAACACCCGCGTCGTGCATCGCAGTCATGCCTTGCTGGGGCGCATCTGGGGCGAAGACTTTCTGTACGACGAGGCCATGATGGTTGGACGTGGTCCGGGTGGCGCTGCGCGTGCTGTCGCGATGACCGGCGGTTTGGGTGGATTCATGGTCCTGGCCGCGATCAAACCAACCCGTGCATTGCTCAACAAAACGGTGTTGCCACAGCCGGGCGAAGGACCCAGTCCGGAAGCACAGGAAGCCGGATTTTACGATTTGCGCTTCTTCGGCAGCACCCCCGCTGGTGACAAACTGCAGACCAAGGTGACCGGTGATCGCGATCCCGGTTACGGCTCAACCGCCAAAATGCTCGGCGAATCCGCGGTATGTCTAGCGCGCGATATTGGTGATAAAGCTGGCGGCTTTTGGACACCCAGCACGGCGATGGGCGACATGCTCATCGAACGACTCAACAGCAAAGCCGGCTTGAGCTTTGAGCGTGTGGCCTGATTGATCGACGTCAACAGCTGCGGGTTACAGCCCGCAGTTGTTTTTCGAGAACACCTGGTCGGCACGGTAGCTGGATCGCACAAGTGGGCCCGACACCACTTCCAGAAACCCACGCTCCAGACCCCATTCACGATATTTGGCGAACTCTTCCGGACTGACGTAGCGCTCAACCGGCAAATGGTTGCGGGTCGGGCGCAGATATTGGCCAAAAGTGACGATGTCCAAGCCGACTTCGCGCATGTCATCCAGCGCGGTGAGGATGTCGTCGTCGGTTTCGCCCAAGCCCAGCATCAGGCTGGTTTTACTCAGCACATCCGGGCGGTACTGTTTGGCGTGGCGCAGCACGTCCAGCGTCTGGTCATACGATGCACGCGGATCACGCACCGGGTGGGTCAATCGACGTACGGTTTCCAGATTCTGAGCAAACACCTGCAGCCCGGAGTCAACCACGGTTTCCACACAGGCATGACGCCCCTGAAAATCGGGGGTTAAGGCTTCCACCGCAGTGTGCGGATTCATGGCCCGGATCGCTCGAATGCAATCGGCATAGTGCTGTGCGCCACCATCGGGCAGATCATCGCGATCGACAGAGGTCAGCACGATGTATTTGAGGTTCATCAAACGCACGGAATTGGCTGCGTTTTGAGGCTCCTCCGGGTCCAACCATCCCCCCGGATTGCCGGTGTCCACAGAGCAGAATCGACAAGCCCGCGTGCATACCGCGCCCATCAACATGATCGTGGCGGTCCCGTGCGACCAGCACTCGCCGATGTTGGGGCATTTCGACTCTTCGCAGACCGTCGCCAGTTTGTGCTCCTTGACGTTCTTGAGGGTGTCGAAATAGCGGGGATCGGAGGGCAGTTGAGCGCGCAGCCATTTGGGCTTCTGACCACGCGGCACTTCGCTGGCGTTGCGGTCGTGCTTGATGCCGTCCTTGATCGCGTTGAAACCCTGTGGCGCAGTGTACTTATCACCGCTGACCACCACCGGAATGCCCTTGAATTCACTCATGTGGCGATTATACGCGGATGCCTGCCAGGGCGCGGGAACCCGCGGCTATACTGCTGATCCAAACGCTAGCCCCGAACTATCATCAAGGAAGAGACGTGAGGAGATTTGTCTGTGCGCTGTTGACCCTGTTCATGGCTCAAGCTCAAGCCAAGGTATCGGAAGAGCAGGCGGCGCGACTGGGCCAGGATTTGACCGCCATTGGTGCGGAGCAAGCCGGTCTCGCAAACGCGCCCCACGGGTTGTCGATCCCGCAATACAGTGGCGGCTGGAGCGAGCCCAACACATCGAACGTCGCGCGCGTCCCGGATGATCCATATGCCAATGACAAACCGTTACTGACCATCGACAGTGGCAACGCCACAAAGTACGCGGACATTCTGAGCGCCGGGCAACGGGCGCTGCTGAAAAACTATCCCTCGACGTTTCGCATGCGTGTGTTCCCGTCACAACGCAGCGCCGCCATGCCAGAGCATGTGCGTGTGGCCACCAAAGCCAACGCCACGGCGGTGGAGCTGAAACCCGGAGGAAACGGCTTCACCGGCACCGCACACGGTTTTCCATTTCCGATTCCACAATCGGGTCAGGAAGTGATCTGGAACCATATGGCGCGCTATCGCACCACAGGTTTCCGAGGATTCACCAACAGTGCGGCCACCACATCCGGCGGTTCTTATGTGATCGAACGCGCCTACCTGGAAGCCATCATCCAGTACGGCAACCCGGCTGTGACTCTGACCGACTGGGACAACAAGCTGGCGATGATTCTGCGAAAAGTGGTGGCGCCGGCCAATAAGGCGGGGGACACCGTGCTGCTTCATGTGCCGATGGACCGCGAGGCCGACGACATACAAATCTGGTCGTACAACCCCGGCACCCGCAAGGTGCGTCGCATCGCGGAAGTGGGCTACGACAATCCGGCGCAGGATGGTCTCATCACCCACGATCAAGTTGATATGTTCAACGGCCCGCTGGACCGTTACACCTTCAAATTGCTGGGCAAAAAGACCGTGCTCGTGCCTTACAACAGTTATGCGTTGCACAGTCCAGAGCTGAAATACAAAGACATCCTGCACCAGGGTCACGTCAACCCAGAGCTTTTGCGCTTCGAGCTGCATCGTGCCTGGGTGCTTGAAGCAACCATCAAAGACGGCGTCTCGCACATCTACAGCAAGCGAATAATGTATTTGGATGAGGATAGCTGGCTGATTCTGTTGGCGGATATGTATGACCAACGCGGCGAGTTCTGGCGCACTTCAATGGCCTTTGCCCTGCAGTACCCGCAGATCCCGCTGCCAGACAATTCCTTGCAAGCGCACTTTGACTTGCAGGCGCGTCGCTACGTGATGCTCAACATGCAAAACGAGGAACGTAACCCAATGACGTACGATTACGACGCACCACCAAGCCACTTTACGACCTCCGCGCTCAAGCGCTTCGCCACGCAACAGCACCGCTAAACGATGCGCATTGGTATTGACCTTGGCGGGACCAAGATCGAAGGCGTTGTGCTCGATGGCGACGCTGTGGTGGCCCGTCAGCGCGTTGCGACCCCGCAAGGCGACTATGCCGGCATCCTCAGCAGCCTGGCGGCGCTTATCCAGACGTTGGAGGACCGTGTTGGCAATCGGGATTTACCCGTGGGTATCGGTCATCCCGGCTCGATCGATCCGCACAGCGGACTGCTGCGCAACGCCAACTCCGTATGCCTGAACGGTCGACCGCTTAAACAGGATGTTGAGACACGTCTTGGACGCGCCGTGTGCATGGCCAATGATGCCAACTGCCTGGCCTTGTCCGAGCTCTATGATGGGGCGGCGCGTGGCGTCGATTCGGCGTTTCTGGTCATCCTCGGAACAGGGGTTGGCGGAGCTGTGGTGAGCAACGGCCGACTGCAAATTGGCTTCAACGGACTGGGCGGCGAATGGGGGCACAATCCTTTGCCGTGGATTGAAGCTGAAGAATTGCCCGGAGACACCTGCTGGTGCGGCCAGCAGGGTTGCCTGGAAACCTGGCTGTCAGGCCCTGCGCTGGCGAGGCTTCACACAAATGCAGGAGGCCAAGTCGGCGATGCGCGGGCGATAGTGGCGCAAGCTGAGCAGGGCAATGCCATGGCTCAGGCTTCTCTGGATCGTTATTGCACTAGGCTGGCTCGTGCTTTGGCAGCTGTCATCAATCTTCTGGATCCGCAGCTGATTGTGCTGGCTGGCGGATTATCACGCGTCGACAGACTGTATGATGACGTGCCTGCACGTTGGTCTCGGTGGGTTTTCGCCGATCAAGTGCAAACATCTTTGGTCCCCGCTATTCATGGCGATGCGAGTGGCGCGTTGGGCGCTGCCCGATTAGGAATCTGACAATGCTGCAGCTGTTCACGTATTACCGCAGCGTTTCCGCACACCGCGTGCGGATCGCGTTGAATTACAAGTCTGTGCCGTACAAGTCGGTCTATATTGATGAAGACATCGGCGAACAGCACAGCGAGACATATTTGCGCCACAACCCGCAGGGTCTGGTGCCTGCGCTGGTTGTCAACGAGCAGCTCACCATCACTCAATCCGCAGCGATCCTGGAATTCCTTGACGAGTATTACCCCGATCGTCCGCTGCTGCCCAAAGACACTTTCGATCGAGCCCGAGTGCGCTCGTTCTGCCAGGTCATGGTTGCTGACATGCAACCGTTCAACATCCTGCGCACCTACTACTACCAGCGCGACGTCATGGGCATCGACAAGCAGGCCCGACGTGACTGGTACGAACACTGGATGCACAAAGGCTTTGAGGCGCTGGAATCGCTTCTGCAAAAGCACTTGGAACCCGGAGCGTATTGCCATGGCGATAAGCCGACGCTCGCCGATGTGTGCCTGGTGCCGCAAATCAGCAACGCGCGACAAAACAATCTGGATCTGAGTGACTACCCAACACTGCGCCGCATCTACCGCACCTGCATGTCGTTATCGGCATTTCAGTCGGCAGATCCAGAGGCCCAGCAAGACCGCCTCGACCGTGCGGTTGCAGGGCGCTAGTCGGCTCTCATTTCACGGTTGTTTGCACCGGTCCCGTCCTATAGGCTGAGCGCAGGCTCCGGGTTGTAAAAAGCGCGGAAAGCGCAGTCCCGGAAACTCAGCACGGAGGGACCGCGTGACCCGCAAAAACCAGAATGACCATGACCTGCGTATGGCGCAGGTCGAATCCATCGCAGCCGCGCGTCACAGCGGCGAAGAACGCGAACAAGTCATTGCCTTTGTTCGCAGTTATTACGAGTCCGTTCCTGACGAAGTTCTCGCCGGCTTGCACCCGCCAGTGCTCTACGCGGTGGCCATCGGGCACTATCAATTCAGCCGCACGCGCCAAGCTGAGCAGGATCTGGTTCGCGTATTTCGCGCGGGTCGGGACAACCCCGATCACGGTGTCGACGCCTGTGTGCTGGAAACCACGGTGCGGGACTGTCCCTTTCTGGTCGACACCATCGCCATGGCCGTGCGCGCCGCCGGCGGGGTCATCCGCTGGCTAATCCATCCGGTGCTGGTCATACAGCGCGATGCCAACGGCCACATGCAGAACGTGAGTACGGCCGTGCATGAAGGCCCAGACATGGAATCTCTGATCCATATCCACTTCGATGGTTTGGTCGATGAGCAGGAATTTCGCGACCTGGAATCACGCATTTCAGACGTGCTCAGCGACCTCCACGCGGCTGTCGCTGATTATCTGCCGATGCGTGAAAAGCTGGCTGAGCGTATCGACGAACTGTCGACCATTCCGCCCGGCATGGCCACGCAAGATATCGCCGAGGTTGCTGAGCTGCTGCGCTGGCTGGATCTCGATCACTACACGTTTTTGGGCTATACCGAAGCACGTGTGGTGGGGCAGGACGACACAGCGCATTTTGAACCGATAGCCGAGGCCGGCTTGGGGCTGTATCGCAATCGGGGAGACGACATGGATTGGATTGCGCCCGCGTCGGAACTCGACAAATACGCCAGTTCGCGGCGCCCCGTGATCATCACAAAAGCCGATGCGCGCTCACACATCCACCATGACGAATACCTCGACGCGATCTCGGTCAAACGTTTTGGCGCCCAAGGTGAAGTGATAGGGACCTGCCGCTTTATCGGTCTGTTTTCCAACGAGGTTTACAACTCACTGCCCAAGAACATCCCGATTCTGCGGCGCAAAATCGATTGGGTGATGCAGCAAGCGCAATCGCGCCCGGGCAGTCATGCCCACAAACAGCTGCATGAAGTGCTCAACGGCCTGCCCACCGACGAACTTTTTCAGAGCAGCGAAGAAGAGTTGCTGGAGCTGGCGCTCGGCGTCCGCTCATTGCGTGAAACACAACGCCTGAGACTGTTCGTGCGGCGTGACCGCTACCGTCGATTCTTTTCCTGCCTGGTCTATTTGCAACGCGATCAGTACAGCGCGGAAGTTCGTGAGCGTATGGCTCGATTGTTGATGCAATGGTTGGATGGCTACGACTTGGAGTACCACGTGACCTTGCAGCGTGATGCCCTGGCGCGTATCCAGTTCATCATCCGCACCCGCGACGGCGATGCCGCGCAGCTCACACAGCCAGAAATGGAATTGCGCCTGCAGGAAGCCACACGCTCGTGGGATGACAGTCTGCGCAACTATCTCGCTGCGATACTTCCTGATACGGACGCGCGGCGTTTGGCTGATCGGTTTCGCGGCGCCTTTCCGCTCAGCTATCGCGAAAACGTCGCCGCGTTGGAAGCGGCCACCGACCTGCAGTATCTGAATCGACTGAGCGAAGAAGAACCCCAGGTTGTGCGCCTACTGGACAAACACCAGGGTGAGTGTGATCTGCGACTCAAGCTCTACGCCTACCGTGCTCCGGCCAGCTTGTCCGACGTCTTGCCCACCTTGGAAAACTTCGGGCTGACTGTGATCACGCAACGCCCGTATGAAATTGACGTTGCCGGAGCGACAAACCTCTGGGTTCAGGAGTTTGATCTGCTCCAGAGGGGCGTTTGCGTTTTGCCCACCGAGCGCATGCGCACCATGTTCGAAGATGCCTACATGCGCACCTTGAGGGGAGAGCTTGAGGATGATGGTTTTAATGCCTTAATCCTCAGTGCCGGGCTGACCGGTCGTCAGGCCGCATTCATTCGCGCGGTGTGCAAATATCTGCTGCAAACCGCCTGGCCCTACAGCCAAAGCTATATCGAAAGCATTTTGGTGGAACAAGCCGAGATCAGCGCCAAGCTGGTGCGCTTGTTTGAAGCCAGCTTTGATCCTCACCGTGCCGATGACACGCGTGATGGCGAGGTGGAAAAGCTCAGTGCAGAGCTTTACGCCGCCTTGGACTCCATCAGCAGCCTTGATGTCGATCGCATTTTGCGCGCGTATCTGAGCGTGATTTCGGCTTGCTTGCGAACCAACTATTTCCAACGCAGCCCGGACGGCAAGCCCAAGCCGTACATCAGCTTCAAGCTCAACGCGCGGCATGTCGACGAACTTCCTCAGCCGCGCCCGATGTTCGAGACCTTCGTCTACTCGCCGGATGTTGAAGGCATCCATCTGCGCGGCGGCAAAGTTGCCCGCGGTGGTCTGCGCTGGTCCGACCGACGCCAGGACTTCCGCACCGAAGTGCTGGGTTTGGTCAAGGCACAGATGGTCAAGAACGCGGTGATCGTGCCGGTTGGGGCCAAAGGTGGCTTTGTGGTGAAACAGTCGCTCGCCGGGCTGGATCGTGATGCGGTTCAGAACGCGGGCATCGCCTGCTACAAAACGTTTATTCGCGGCTTGCTCGACATCACCGACAACCTGGTTGATGGGCAGGTTGTTGCGCCGCCTGAGGTCGTGCGCCAGGACGAAGACGACCCGTATCTGGTGGTGGCCGCCGACAAAGGAACGGCCAGTTTCTCGGACATCGCCAACAGCGTGTCAGCCGAATATGAATTTTGGCTCGGCGATGCCTTTGCCTCCGGCGGCTCGGCCGGCTACGACCACAAAAAAATGGGCATCACCGCGCGTGGCGCCTGGGAGTCGGTCAAACGCCATTTCCGTGAACTGGCCCGTGACTGCCAGCGCGAAGATTTTACCTGCGTGGGGATCGGGGACATGGCCGGTGATGTGTTTGGCAACGGCATGTTGCTATCGCCGCACACGCGTTTGGTGGCCGCATTCAATCATCAACACATTTTCATTGACCCCAATCCGGATGCGGCAAGCAGCTTCGAGGAACGCCAACGCTTGTTCGCCTTGCCGCGTTCGAGCTGGACGGACTATCAAAGCGCGTTGATCTCGGAAGGCGGTGGCATTTTCGAGCGCTCTGCCAAACAGATCGACATCTCACCGCAGGCGCGTGAGGCACTTGGCATTTCGCAGAGTCGTTTAACACCGACCGCATTGATACACGAAATCCTTCAGGCGCCGGTGGATTTGCTTTGGAACGGTGGGATCGGCACCTACGTGAAAGCGCGCCAGGAAAGCCATCAGGATGTGGGTGATCGGGCCAATGACGTATTGCGCGTGAACGGTCAGGAACTGCGCTGCAAGATCGTCGGCGAGGGCGGCAACCTGGGCATGACCCAACTCGGTCGCATCGAGTTTGCACTGCACGGCGGGCGGGTGATCACCGATTTCAATGACAACGCGGGCGGGGTCAATTCCTCCGACCGCGAGGTCAACATCAAGATCCCGCTCAACAAATTGATGGCTGAAAACAGCTTGGCATTGGATGCACGCAACAGCTTGCTGGAATCGATGACTCAGGATGTGGCCGAAGGCGTGCTGCGCGACTCCTACTTACAGACCCAAGCGCTCGCCCTGATGCAGCGCAACGCCGCGTTGCGCATGGATGAGCAGGCCAATTTCATGCGCCTGCTTGAGCGCGACCAGCTTCTGGATCGCAGCATAGAATTTCTGCCGGATGATGAGGCCTTGGCCCAACGCCGAGCGGAACATCAAGGACTGACGCTGCCAGAGCAAGCGGTTTTGGTCTCCTACGGCAAAATCAGCCTTTACGATCAAATTCTCGACAGTGGTTTACCCGATGACCCGAGCCTTGAGCGTGATCTGCTGGCGTATTTCCCGCGCGCCTTGAGCGAGCAGCAGCCGCAAGCCCTGCTTGAGCATCGCTTGCGGCGGGAAATTATCGCAACGGTCGTCACCAACCAGATTGTCAATCGCATGGGCGCAACGTTCGCTCATCGACTGGCAGAAGATCGTGGCGTAAGCGCGGATCGTTCTGCCCGCGTTTATCTGGCCGCGCGCGACATCTTTGATTCGGAGCAACGGTTTTCGGCTGTTGAGGAGGCTGACGGCAGCCTGGAGACCGAACTTCAATACGACCTGCTGGAACGCATCACCGGCCTGCTCAAGCATGCCAGTCAGTGGTTGCTCCGCAACAGCATCGGCGATGTCGGGATTGCCGACATGGTCCAGCGCTACCAGAGCACCGCTCACTCTCTGGAGGATGCCCTGGATCAGGTCTTGCCGGCCGAGTACACCCAGCAGCGCACCGATGCCCAAAGCGCGCTACGCGAGCAAGGGGTGAGCGCCGAACTCGCGCTGCAATATGCCAACCACGGCATATTGGGCTCAGCGCTGGATATCGCCGTGCTGAGCGAGCAATGCGAGTTCTCAACTGGCGACGTTGCGCGCGAGTATTTCCGCATCGGCGCATTGCTCAACCTGCCGTGGCTGCTGTCATCGATCAATCAACTGGATGTCGATACCCGCTGGCAAGCCTTGGCTCGTAACAATCTGCGCGAGGATGCGTACGTACAGCATCGCCAAGTTGTCGCACGCGCACTGCAATGCAACGGCGACAGCGCAGCTGAGCGTGTCGATTGCTGGACCCAAAAAGCCGCACAACAATTGGAATTCGCGAACACGCGGCTCAGTGAGCTCAGCGCGCTGGGGCAACCTGACTTTGCCGCTCTGACAATCGCAATGGGAGAGCTTCAACGCCTGAGCCTGTAGAATTCGGGCATGCAAAAGACACTTGAACAATTCGTCGGCAACACACCCTTGGTGCGGCTGCAGCGCCTGTTGCCTGAAGTCAATGGCAGTACTGTGCTGGCCAAACTGGAAGGCAACAACCCCGCCGGTTCAGTGAAAGACCGACCTGCGCTGTCGATGATCCAACGCGCGGAAGAGCGCGGTGACATCAAGCCCGGCGACCGCCTGATTGAAGCCACCAGCGGCAACACCGGCATCGCACTGGCCATGGTTGCAGCGATGAAGGGCTACCGCATGACCCTGATCATGCCGGAGCATCTGTCAGCCGAACGTCGCGCCAGCATGAAAGCGTTCGGCGCCGAGCTGATTCTGGTCAGCAAACAGCAGGGCATGGAAGGTGCCCGCGACTTGGCTCTGGAGATGCAGGAGCGTGGGGAAGGGCGGGTGCTGGATCAGTTCGCCAACCCGGACAATCCACTGGCGCATTACCAAGGCACGGGACCGGAAATCTGGCGCGAAACGCAGGGGCGCATTACCCATTTTGTCTCATCGATGGGCACAACCGGCACCATCATGGGCTGCTCACACTATCTGAAAGAGCAGAATCCGGATATCCAGATCATTGGGGTACAACCGGAAGGCGAATCGTCGATTCCCGGTATTCGCCGATGGCCACAAGAGTACTTGCCGAAGATTTACGACCCAGCGCGAGTTGATCGGGTCATGGAAGTGACTCAGGACGATGCCGAACATTGCATGCGCGCGATGGCTGCCCAAGAAGGCATCTTTGCCGGCGTGTCCTCGGGCGGGGCCATGCATTGCGCATTGAAGATTGCCGCAGAAACGCCGGACGCCGTGATCGTCAGCATCGTCTGTGACCGGGGTGATCGCTACATATCCACTGGCGTTTTCCCCGCCTGAGCCTGACACGACAATGAGCCGAAAAAAAGTCAACCGCGATCCGCGGCAAGGCGAAGTGCTGGATCTCACCCACGACGGTCGAGGCGTGTTGCGCCACGAGGGCAAGACAGTTTTTGTGCCCGATGTGCTGCCAGGCGAATCCATCACGTACCGTGCGATGCGCCGCAAACGCAACTTTGATGAAGGCGAGTTGCTGGAATTGCACAGCCGTCATCCCCACCGGGTCGAACCGCGTTGTGCTCATTTCGGGACCTGTGGTGGCTGCGTGCTGCAGCACTTGGCACCGGCGCAACAATTGGAGTTCAAACAAAAGCATCTGGCTGATGTGTTCAGCCGCATTGGCCAGGTCACGCCCAAACAATGGCTGGAGCCATTGACTGGCCCGCACTGGGGGTATCGACGACGCGCTCGGCTGGCGGTCAAATACGTGCATAAGAAAGAGCGTGTGCTGGTCGGGTTTCGTGAACGCGGAAAGCCCTATGTTGCCGACATCCAATCGTGTGAGGTGCTCGACCCACGCGTTGGTCAGCGTCTGCAAGACTTGGCCACACTGATCGCCGCGATGGATGCACGGGAAAGCATCCCGCAGATCGAGGTGGCCATGGGCGATGAGCACGTCTGTCTGGTGTTTCGCCACCTGGAAGCGCTGAGCGACAAAGACGTCGAGCATCTGCGTAACTTCGGCCGCGAAAGCGGCTTATGGATTTACTTGCAGCCGGGTGGTCTGGACACAGTGCACGCACTTGAGGGCAACGCCCCAATGTTGCGCTATCAACTGCCGGAATATGAGGTGGATCTGGAATTCACCCCGATTGATTTTGTTCAGGTCAACGCTGAGCTCAATCAGCGCATGATCCCGCATGCCTTGCAATTGCTGGATCTTCAGCCTGATGACCGTGTGCTGGAGCTGTTCGCCGGCTTGGGCAATTTCACTTTGCCGATGGCCCGACGTGGCGCACAGGTCGTGGCCGTGGAAGGCGATGACGGCCTGGTTGCGCGTGGACGTGAGAATGCGCAGCGTCAGGGTCTGGACGCCGAATATCACGTGGCAGACCTGTTTCAACCGCAGCAGGGTGCACCGTGGCTGCAATCGGGCTTCAACAAAGTTCTACTCGATCCCCCGCGTGCCGGTGCGGAAGAGATCTTGCCCGCACTGCTGGCCAAGAAACCGCAACGCATTGTGTATGTCTCCTGTCACCCGGCAAGCTTGGCGCGTGATGCCGGCATCATCGTCAATGCCGGATATCGCTGCAGCAAGGCCGGTGTGATGGACATGTTCCCGCACACCGGACACGTCGAGTCCATTGCTCTGTTCGAACGGCGCGGCTGATGCGACTGGATATCGATCTCAGCAGACAGCGCCTGAGCGTGTTTCACGACAACGGCGAGCGCCTCGCGCAGTATTCGGTATCCAGTGCCTTGAACGGCCCCGGTGAGTTAAATGGCAGCGGTTGTACGCCACGTGGACGCCATCGCGTGCGCGCGCGCATCGGTGCCGAAGCACCTTCAGGGGCTGTGTTTGTCGGTCGCCGCTGGACCGGTGAGATCTATGATCAACAATTGGCCGACGCTTACCCCCAACGCGACTGGATTCTCAGCCGCATACTCTGGCTGGGCGGTTTGGAGCCGGGTATCAACCGCTATGCACCGGTCGATACCCAAGCACGCTACATCTATATCCACGGCACGCCAGACGAACATTTGCTGGGGCAGGCGGTATCGCATGGTTGCATCCGTATGGCCAATAAGGATGTGATCGCCTTGTTCGATATCGTGCCGGCCGGTTGCCCGGTGGACATCCATGAGTAAGCCCATGCTTGGTCCGCTGATGATCGATCTGGCCGGCCCGGTCTTGCTGGCGCATGAACAGCGCCAGCTGCATGATCCCGCGGTCGGCGGGGTGATTCTTTTCACGCGAAGTTATCAGGACCCGGCACAACTGGCGGCTCTGGTCGCCAGCATTCGCGCCGAGCGCCCCGAACTGTTGATCGCAGCGGACACCGAAGGTGGGCGCGTGCAACGTTTCCGCGCAGGTTTCGTGGAGTTGCCACCCGCGGCCGATCTTGGCGCTCTGTATGCGCAAGATCCCAAGGCCGCGTTAGCCGCGGCCGATGCCTTCGGCTTTGTGTTGGCGGCAGAATTGCGCGCGGTCGATGTGGATCTGGCGTTTGCTCCGGTGTTGGACGTGAGCGGCGGCGTGTCGCAGGTCATCGGCAATCGTGCTTTCGCCAATGACCCGGCTGTGGTTATCGCATTGACCGGGGCATTCCGTCAGGGCTTGCGCAGCGCGGGAATGGCGGCCACCGCCAAACACTTCCCGGGACACGGTTTTGTGGTTCCGGATTCGCACGTTGAGCTTCCCGAAGACGGACGGTCGCTGGAAACACTCCAACGCTGCGATCTGCTGCCTTACAAGGCGGCCATCGCTGAGGGGCTGGAATCCGTCATGGTTGCGCATGTGCTGTACACCGCAATCGATTCCCATCCCGCCAGCATCAGTCCCTGGTGGATCGGTGACGTGTTGCGCCGCCGCTTGGGTTTCCACGGCGCCGTGTTCAGCGATGATCTGAGTATGGGCGGGCTGGCCGGTTACGGCGATGCGGTGGAACGTACACGCTTAGCAATTGACGCCGGTTGCGACATGATCCCGCTGTGCAACCGGCCCGACGATGTGGCTGATGTGTTGAGCCGGGGTGAGTTTACGCCGAATGGTGAAAGCCAAAGCCGGCTAAACGCACTGAGACTTGAACGCCTCTACCCAAGCCTCGACGCGCTGCGGGAAAGCCCTGATTATTGCCATAATATCAAGGTCCTCCGGGACACACTGAATGTGAAGGTTGAGTTTTGATTCAAGACATCATCGAGTTCTACCAGACCAGTCACTGGATCTACCGTGTGTTTACGGTGGTGTTTATCGTGGTGACGGTCAATTTGCTGGTTCGGCTGATTCTCAGCCATCTGCACAAAAAAGTTCGAGACAGCGAAACGATCTGGGACGACGCGGTCTACGACGCCATCAATCCACCATTGCGCTTCCTGATTTGGATCATCGGTATCGGTATTGCTGCTGACCTGGTCGAACCACTCAACGACGATACGATCTTCGCCTATGTCGATCCGGCACGACGCGTCGCGGTCATCGGCACTTTCGTCTGGTTTCTGGTGCGATTGATCAAGAAAGTCGAGTCTGCTGTTCTGATTCGCGCACAAATGCGCGGCGAGAGCGTCGATCGAACCACCGTCGAAGCTATGGCCAAGTTGATTCGCTTGAGCGTCATCATCACCGGCGTACTGGTTGTGCTGCAGACGCTGGGGTTCTCCATTTCCGGCGTACTCGCGTTCGGCGGTATCGGTGGTATCGCTGTCGGCTTTGCCGCCAAAGACATGCTTTCCAATTTGTTCGGTGGACTGACGGTGTACATGGACCGACCGTTTTCCGTCGGAGATTGGATTCGCTCACCCAGCGTCGACATCGAAGGCACGGTGGAAAACATCGGCTGGCGCAGTACGCGCATTCGGCGTTTCGACAAACGCCCCATCTACGTGCCCAATTCCTTGTTCACCAGCATCGTGGTGGAAAATCCCTCACGTATGACCAACCGACGCATCAACGAAACCATTGGCATTCGTTACGCCGATGCGACCCGCATGAACAAGATCGTTGAAGATGTGCGCGCCTACCTGAAGGGGCATGACGCCATTGATCAAAACCAAACCATCATTGCCAACTTCAACGCTTACGGCGCCAGTTCGCTGGACTTCTTCATCTACTGCTTGACCAAAACCACCAATTGGGTGGAATTTCATGAGGTCAAACATACCATCCTCATGGGCGTACACGACATCGTATCGTCCCATGGTGCAGAGTTCGCGTTCCCGACCCGCACGCTGCACATGATTCCGGAAAACGCCGAGACGCCAAGCCATGAATGATTTCCTGCACCAGGCGGAAAACACCCTGGAACATGCCGACGTTCTCGTCGATGAGGCAAGCGTCAAGGCCTGTTATGACGCGATGGCGCAGGCCATTCACGACGACCTTTACGATCGTGACCCGGTCATATTGTGCGTCATGCTTGGCGGCATGTACGTCACCTCAGAGATCACCAAGCGCCTCAAATTTCCGTTCGAACTGGATTACCTGCAAGCCAGCCGCTATCGCGGCGAAACCAGCGGCGGTGAACTGGTCTGGAAAGTCAGCCCCAGCGTCAGCCTGGAAGACCGCCATGTGCTGGTGGTGGATGACATTTTGGACGAGGGGCATACGCTGACGCATATCCTGGCGTGCCTGAAACAGCAGCGCCCAGCGTCGCTCTCGACTGCCGTTCTGGTCGAAAAACAACATGATCGCCGTGATCCCAAGCAACGCGCCAACTACGTCGGCGTGCGCTTGCCAGATCGCTATTTGATTGGATGTGGCATGGACTACCGCAACTACTACCGACAGCTTCCGTACATTGCTGCTTTGAGGGCTCTTTGATGCTCGGATTGATCGGCGGCACAGGCCTCAATCGCCTACAGGGTCTGGTTATACGTGAGCAGCGCAAACTCACCACCCACTATGGCGCACCGTCCGGTTCTGTGCACTTGGGAACCTTGGATGGCCAGCCGGTTGCTTTTCTGCCACGTCATGGCCACGGCCATCGCATTCCACCGCATGCCATCAACTATCGCGCCAATATTTACGCGCTGAATTTGGTGGGCGCGACCCGCATCATCGGTGTTGCGGCCGTGGGCGGCATCGGCGCACACATGGCGCCGGGAGAGCTCGTCTTGCCCGATGATTTGATCGATTACACCTGGGGGCGCCCGCACACCTACAGCATGGGTTCGCAGGACGACTTGCAGCATATCGAGTTCGCCCCGCCGTATGACACATCCCTGCGCAATGCATTGCTTGAGAGCGCAAAGCGCCAAAACATCAAGATGATGCCAAGCGGCGTGCACGGTGTCACACAAGGACCGCGCCTGGAAACCGCCGCGGAAATTCGGCGCCTGGGCAAAGACGGATGCGACATCGTCGGCATGACCGGCATGCCGGAAGCCGCACTTGCTCGTGAACTGGGCTTGCCTTACGCCTGCTTAGCCGTGGTCGTGAACTGGGCCGCGGGCGTCGGTGGTGGGGACAGTATTCATGCCGAAATCGAGAAATTCATCAACATCGGCATGGACAAAGCCCTGCGCGTCATCCAAGGCTTGGCGAAAGAGGCGTAACGCCGCTTTCTGACAACAGAACTAGGGTTGCCCTTCGGTTGTCGTGCCGATGGCTGTCAGGCGGGCGAGCACGCCGATGCGGGGATGATCGAAGTAAGCGAGCTTGCCGTCGCGTAAACGGCGCTCGGCTTTCAAACGATATTGACCCACCTGATCACGGTAGTACTCGCGCTGACCATCCGGCGTCATATTGACAGCAAACGCTTCCGGGGCAACACGCAAGTAACTCAGGTCCATCGACAGCATCGGATGAATCTGGTGCTCAAATTGGACCCAACCGAACAGTGTTTCGGTCTCCACCGGCGGCGCCAGATCCGGCTGGCTGCGCCAGTAGTCCATGCTGCTCATCGCAACAGAACGTGTATCGCGAGCAACCAAACGTAGACGTTCTCCATCATGGATACGCAACGGCGGTGTGGAGGATTTTTGACGCAAGCGCAGACTGTGTTCGGTCAGCACACGATAACGGCTCGTTCCATTCAGCCGCCGCGCAGCGGACTGCAAGCTGGAGTTTTCCAGGCCTTGAACGATCACACCGCGAGCCTGGGCTGCTTGCACAATTTGAATGGGCACATCGCTCAGCGGCACTCCGGGATCACTGTCGATGGCGAGCATTTCAGGCCAATCCAGTGCTCTGTAGGTTCCGGTTTCTGCCGGGTCGAACGCAGCGTGCATGTCGCGCTCAAAAACCAGGATGTCGAGCTGCCATTCCGCGGCCTGGACAACCCCGGTTGCCAGAGCCAATGCCAAGAACAAAATGCGAGAAAGATACGTCATACGCGCATTATTGGGGGATCGGCCCGCAGAGTACAGCCTTCAGTAGACAGGTCCGGAAAATCCGCCCGTGTGACGTTACCAGCCGCGCTCGCTCGCGCTGATGGCCCCGCTGTTGTCCGCATCCCAGCGACGTTGTCCGGTGTGCGTGACTTCGAGAAATCCGTCACCCGCCTGCACATCCTTGGGGGTCGCCCGCAAGACGTAACTTTGCGAGGCGATGCTTGTCCATGAAATCTCGTAGTACGCCAATGCATCCGTCACAGGCACGATATCCAAAGGCAAATCAGGCGCGCTACCTGCGGGGGCATAGGTGCCGTTGTCGCTGTACACACGCTGCATGTGCTGAGCCAACACCAGCAACGCGGATTGCCCGGTATTGCGCCGTGCTTTTGCGACATGTTGTTGATAACTGGGCACGGCTACCGCGGTGATGATCGCCACAACCATCAAACCCACCAATAAGCCCAGCAGGCTGACACCTTGCTGGGCTTGCATTGCTGGTCGCTTGCGCATCAACCGCGCCGCAGTTCGCGCCAACTCAAGCGCTGATCCCAATCTGGCGCGCAACGCCCTTCGACAAATGCGCCGGGCGTCCCGCCGGTGTTGACAGCCGTACCGCCGAATAAATTGCCGACGGCGGCAAGAATGTCGCCTAACAAGGTATTGACCACCAGCTTTGTGGTTTTACACACCAAGTCCAGCACGCCGCAGTTCAGTGGTGTCACCAGCACGTCCAAAAGGGTCGTGATCAGAGGATTCGCCAATAGGCCATTCAGATCCGTAAGAATACCCAGATTAAGGGCCACGGGCAGGTAAGGGCCGCCTTCAACATCGAAAGTTGCACCACCGCTGGTGTCGACGACGACAGGTGCATTGATCAAGCCGCTGCCGGTCCCGCGAAACGTGTAACTATCGTCACCGGCGATATCTGCAATGATGAATGTCGATGCTGAGGTATCGCTATAGATTTCGTAGGCATCGCTACCCGCGCCGTCGATGATCAATGCGCTATTTTCCGGCAGAATCGGGATCAGCCCCGTGGGTCCAATCAGCGGATCGGTCAGGCCTGTCACCAAGTTCAAGATCGTAGTCAGAGTAGGAAGGCCGGTGATGGTGCCAACCAAGGCACCGACTTGGCCATTGAGTATGCTTTGTGGAGTTGGCGCGCTATTGGTGTTTATGCAGTATTCGTTATCGATACTGGTTTGCGACAACAATGCCGTGTTCAGAATGGTGATAACGGTGCTGCCAGAATTGTCCAAGGCCACGCGCTTGACCTTGAAGTTGGTCAAGGATTCCAGCAGGCCGTGCACATCATGTGTCACATCACGCAGCACCTCGCCGGTAATATCCGTACGACTGACATCGGCCACGTCGGCGATCAGGAAGGTGTCCTGGCCACCATTGCCGTTGAAGTAGACCGTCATGTCATCGCCCGTGGCCGGGCAGGCGGCCGGGTCCCAACCCTGAAAAGACAGGTCGATATCCACCGCGCCCGCATTCACGCTTAGCTCAAGAATGCGCTCACCCAAAGCAATGACATCGTCTCCTGGAGTCCCTGTTATGCTGAGTACCGGGCGAAACAATTTCCGGAAGTGGCTCTGCACAACGCTGCGAGACACCGGCGAACTGCCCACCCCCCGGGCGGTCACGCGGTAGATCGCGCTGTTATCCGAAGCGTCATACGACAACTGTTCGACAATGTAGCGCGGTTGCTCCGCAACACCGCCCAAATTGCCGGAGTACACGGTGGAGTTTGCCCAACTGCCATCATCCCAGGGGTCAGGAATATCGGCTGAGTCGCGATCCCAGATTCGCAGGGTTGAGCTGTCGGCAGCGGTGACATCGATGTGACCCGCTGCGGGGGGCGCGACATCGCCGTGACCGCAAGCAAACGGCAGCACCGCCAATTGGTCTTCCGCATGACGCAGCGCGGTTTCTGCAGCCTGAAAGGCCAGCTCACGATCACGCATATTGCCGGCCATGGCTTCATCCAGGGTGGTCATCGACATCGCGCTGATGCCAATAATCGCAAGAATGATCAGCATCATCAGGCCAACGACCAGCGCGATACCTTTCTGCTTGGAGGGCATTCTTAGTTCCAAAACGTTGATGCGCGTCATGACAGCCGGTTGCGTATGCTGATCACGGCGGTGAAGCTTCGGCGCAAGTAACCGTCGTTGGGCGTCATGGTTTGCCCCCAGAATGCAATCGGGGCCGGAGTGTGATCGATCACCTCGCGTTCGCTGCGTATCAGCAAGCCAAGTTTGATATTCATCACGCTGGCCCAGTCTGTCACCGCATCAGCGTCCACGTAATGATCCGTGCTGGCATCTCCATTGCTGTCCACGCCGTATGCCACTTGCAGATTTTCCACACCGCGAACCAATGGTTCTCCGTTGCGCATCAGCGTGGGCTGTCCTTGCTCATCGTTGCCCAAGGACCAGGTGACTTGATCGATACGATAGATTTCAGCGCCTTGATCGTAAGCTTTGGCCAGGGTAGAGCGGATATTGCCAGGCACCATTGGTCCGTCCGCGTCATGAAACAAAGTGCCGCTGATGTGTGGTGAACTGCCATCAATCTGGAAAAGATCGGCGCTGCTGCAGTCGTTGACGACCACCACATCGCCTTGCTCCAAGCCACTCGTTGCGCTCACCGTCAGCGAAGCCGATGGCGAAGACATCGGCGCTAACAGATCAATAGCGGGGCCAGCGGCCAGCGCCACAGACACGCTATCAGAGCTGTTGAGGCCATCGTTATCAGTGCCTCCAATGGAGGTTTGAGACAAATCCAGCCAATTGGCAGAGGGCTTCAAAGCGCTGGTCAGGCTGTCACGTGTACTCAGACAGCCCCAAAACCCACTCATCCGCACATCGAAACTGATGCGATCCAACGCAAAGCGAGCCGTTTCCTGAATTTGTGAACTGGCTTCGGTGGTGTACATGGTGCGCTTGCTGCTCAGGTACATGGTCAAAATGCCGCCAATCAGAATCAGGCCCAGGATCATGCTGATCATCATCTCGACCAGGCTGAAGCCAGCGCTGGACCGAGTCTTGTTCAGGGTCATGGCTGAAATTCGAGCGTGAAACACGACATTGGGCCGATCTCTTCATCGACACAATCACTGCCATGACCATCGTTGCGCTCGTCCTGCCACATCACCCGAATTCGAAAAACATCACTGCCTACGTCACGTTGAACGCTACCCATCCCCAACGGTAAGACATTTTCGTTGGCCGAGTTCCACTCATAGGCATCGAATTGAGCGATTTCGGAGGGTGAACAGTAGGTTGAGGCACAGCCTGGATCGCTGGGTTTCGACACGATGGAATCATAGGCGCCGGCCTCAACACCGGCGCGGTTCGCGCGGATACGGTCTGCCAAGTCGTACGCTTGAACCACGGCCATGGTGCGTAGATGGGCACTTTGGTTGAGGCGCAATCCAGTGATCTGCATCGAAGCCGAACCCATCAAACCGATGCTGAATATCACCAACGTAATCAGTACCTCCAACAGGGTGATTCCCTGCTGTGTGCGCTTCATTTGCGAGATAGCCGTTGTCATGACGCTTACCCGGCCGCGCAGTGTTCCGTCGCTGCTTTGTGCTGCGCAACGCTGATACGTCCGATCGCATTGAGCTCGATCTCGCGCGCATCACCTTGATTGCGCAGTTCACACAGCATGAATTGCCCTGACGCACTGGGCTCTCCGAGAGGACTAAAGGCCACAGATGTGGTCAAACCCGAAGACCCAACAAGCGTGCGCTTACCCTGCAAAGCCGGCATCTCAGAGATCGTGCTGCCATCATCAGCAACAACCAGCCAACCGTTTTCCCAGCCCCCGCCATCGTTTGCGCAGGCGTCACCGAGTTCATTTGTGCGACAAACGGAAACCGGAATGCCGCGCCGCACCGCTTCACTGCGCGCCAAACGCAGCGCGCTGACCAAAGCGTTGCTCTGGCTCGACAAGCGGTTAGTTTCCAACGTTTGAGTAAAACTGGGCACACCAATGGTCAGGGTGATACCCGCAATCGCCAAAGCGAAGATCGATTCCATCAGCGTGAAACCCCGCGCTTTGGACGGTATGGCACAAGCTTTCTTAGCAGCCAGTCGAGACATCATGTCGTTTACCTGGAATCAATGTGTGATTACAAGGTACCAATCGCGACATGAGGAAATTGTCAATTTATGACTTCGGGCATAGACGCTGCGTCAATTTTTTGAACTTCGAAACCCGCGACGACTGACGGCTTCGATCGCATCACCCTGGGCGTAATGGATGCCTATCTTTTGCACCAGTTTGAGCAAAGCCTCGGAATTGACCTGAGTCACCATGCTCTGCTTACCCAGCGTGTAAACGATACGGTGCAGGGATTCGGTAGCCAGTCGCTCAACTGCGTCGGTGTCAATCTGTCGCGTAAGCAGGGGATCAAATCGTACCAACTGCACGGGCAGCTGTTTGATCAACTCGTAACTGCTGGGTCGCGTGGAAACCCCTGACAGACTTAAACGACAACCAGCCTGCGCCATGGTGTGGCAAAACGAACGCACATTGCCGATTTGTGCGTGCACATCGTTTTCGTTCAGATCCACGCAGATCTTCCCGGGTGGAATGCCACTGCTCTTAAAGTGTTCGAAAAGAAAATCCAGAAAATGCGGGGAATGCATGCTCCGCACCGACAGCGGAACAATGCAGAAATCCAGCTCTTCAAGCCGATCCTTGTCCTGGGCAAGTTGCTGGAAAACACTCGCCATCATCCAACGATCGATCTGCTGAACGACATCATGACGCGCAGCAATGGGCATGAAGGAGGACGCCGGAACCTCAAGCCCTTCATCATCTTCAAATGACAGCAAGGTATCAAAAGCCGCTGCAGAATCGGTTTGACGCTGTAACGCCACGATTTTCTGAGTCGACAAACGAAAACGGTCCTGAGCGATTCCCTGAGTTAACGCGGCGAGCCATCCGCGCTCATCTCGCAGCGTCTGACGACGCAGCCGTATCTGGGATGCAACAACCCGCGCACCACCTTGTTGTTGCGCTTGTTGGGACAGCTCGCTGGCCTGGCGAAGCACATCAACGGCGCGACCACTTTCGCCGCTCGCATGGACTAAACCGATACTCACGCTGGCATCGTATTGCTGGCCGGCTTGGTCAAACTGCCAGCTGCCAATATCCGCTCGTAATAGCTCAGCCACTACCTGGGCCTCAGCAGGATCGGCATTGCTCAGCAACACCGCGAACTTGTCATCGTGCAGCCTGTAAACCGGATTGGCTTCACCCACATCACTCTGAATCAAGCGGCTGAGCTGACGCAAGAACTCATCGCCCAAGGTGTTCCCAAGTTTTTGATTGATCGCGGTCATGCCATCCACATCCAGGTAGAGCAGGGCGAACGTGCTGTTCTCGCTTTTGGCGGCAGTGCAACGCGCTTCCAATTCCGCTTCGAAAGCCATGCGGTTCCAGGCACCCGTGAGAGCATCGCGTTCAGCCTGAGAGGCGCTGGATGCGGTTTTGCCCGGCGTCGGCAACGTCGTGCGAATCACAATCACCATCGCGTTGGCTTTTTCTGGCCCGGCGCGCAGCAACCGCCGGCTAATGGCGATGGGCAATTGGCGCTGCTGGTCATTGCGTAGGACGGCAAACAAAGGAGGCTCGTCGCGTCGTGACGACTCCGTACCAGCCTGGGCGAGATGCCCCAAGCGACGTGTGCCACGGCGATCAAATAGCGTAAAGACCTCGTCAAAGCTGCGATTTTGCGCTTGCGCGAGGTTTTTCCCGCTAAGCGTTTCCGCGGCACGGTTGAGATACTGAACCTCTCCATCCGCTGTGGTTACGACCACCGCATCGGGCAGGGCATCGACCATCGCCCAGCCTTCATCACCGTCACGAGACGCCGTAACGCGGGCCGGCTGATGGGGGTCGATACTCGAATTGCGCTGGATGAGCTCTTGAATACGTAGCTGGCGAAGATTCAACAGCTGACTCAGCTCAACGATCTCCGCGCTGCCACCAACGTCAATCACATCGCTGTCCTTGGCCCCATTGAGTTGCTTGATGATGCGGCGTAACGGCGTCACAGACAGACGCGTGGTCAATAGCTGATAAATCAATAACGCCAGCGACAAGAGCCCCGCTGTTGCTGCGAGCGCAGTCCAAAAGCTAAACGGCAAACCGGCCAGACCAACCGATGTCGAGCGCAGCGATATCAAGGTGCCGGCATCATCCAGCGGATAAAGCCGCACATCTGTCTCGACGGCAATCACGCCTTGAGGCTGATGATCTGCCACATCCAGCAAAGTCAGGCGCGTCTGTATTCGCTCCATCATACTCGGCGTCGCAGCCGTATTGGCGATCACCATACTGGCCACACGGGCATCCCAGTCGGGCACTATGCTTTGCGCCTGACGCAACTGGCGCTGCGCATCCTCTTCCATAGACTCCACGGCAGCCGCGAGTCGGTCGTCCGCACTCACGAGCGAAGTCAACTCGGCACCGGCAGCAATGCCTGCCAGCGTCGAAGCCATCACACGGTTGTCGCGTCCCAACACGACGTAATCATTGGTGTCAGTCCTGTCACGCTGCAGTATGACGGACTCAGGATCGATCAATACTGCGCTCACGCCAACCAATCGCAGCTGCCTGCGCAGAGGAATGAGGCAGGCCATAACGGGCCGGTTCAGATACGGTTCGCGGTACTGGCCAGACCAAAAACAGCCACGCTGCTGGAATTGCTGCATCGGCGCAAACCACAGCGAATTGGCTTGCTCCGCTGTAGACACCTCAATGCGCTGCCCACCGGCCTGCTTTTGCCAGTAAAGCGAGTTCACGCGCGTGGGCAGGGTGTATTCCGTATCCGACGCGCAAACCTCTAACCAGTCTCCGGACGTTCCACACGCCTTGGATGTGTTGAAGTAACGCGGATCAATCCAAACCGCTGCGGCGATAATGCTGGGCTGGTCCGCAAGCCCGTCCATCAAGGTTTTACCAACACCAATGGTGCGGTCCTGATCGCCCCATACGCTATAAACCGCCGCATTAAGCATCGCGCTGAAGTTCTGCGCATCCTCGATGATTGCGCGCAAATTGTCCTGTGTCTGAAGTTCTTGTCCCTGAGTCACAGCTCGTTGAGTTTGCTGCAAGGGGGTGTGCAAGACATGCAAGTTGACCATGAGCGCGATGCCGCCAAGCACTAGCGCAACGCAGAGATTGCGAGCGAGAACGCCGAACCGCAGACTGCGTAGTCTTGGTAGTTTCACGATGCCGGGAGGAGTTTCAAGAGCGCTCATAGCGTAACGTTATCAAGTTCACGCACGTCCCATAAGCACTACACATGCGCAGGATGCCGATATCGACAGCTTTTTCTCCTGCCAGCGCCGTCGCCACGCCACATATGCCTACGGCCGGGAGGCTGCCGCCTCCGAAGTTTAGGAACTTAGCTCCAGGAAACGCGCAACGTCGCGTTCGAATTCAGCTTCCACTTTGGCGCGCTCGGCGTGCATTGCATTCACCGCAACTTGGCTGGTGCGGACCATTGTCTCGAATTCCATGAGCTGCTTTTGCAGTGTCTCGGGCACGGCCTGATCTGTGCGGCGTGCCTCGTCAGCGCGCTGGCGCAATTCTTCCAAGGTTGCACGAGTTCGAGCCAGCGATTGTTCGGCGATAGCGATACGCGCATCCAGAATCGCCAACTGGTCATTTCGTCGAGCGATGATTTGATCCGCGCTGTCATAGCTACTGAGTAGGTAATGATCGTAACGCTGCTGCTCTTCGAACTGCTCGTCAGCGCTCTGTTGCGCTTGCTGTTCGGACTCTTCCAACGCTTGTTCTTCAGCCGATTCCAGCTCACTGCGCAAACCAATGACGACGCCATACTCATTAAGCACCTGAACTTCAGATTGAGCATATTTGGCCGGCACGTGGTCGCCATAATGAACATGGCCATGCTCATCAAGCCAGCGATACGTCTTTGCATGGGTGACCGACGCAAAAAGCATAGCGCCAACGAGCGCCACCGCGCTCACGAGTCCGATATGCATCCGCGCATCCCGCATGCTTCAAAAACTCAGCATATCAAGGCTTACGGCGATGTCGGAAGCCATCATGCGCTGTTGTCTCCGGCCAGCGCGTGCAACACACTTTGAAGTGCGTCACAGCGCTCATCCAACTTGAGCATCGTGCGCTGGATATCCAAACGCTTGTCACCATGCAGGCGATAAAGCCTTGGGTTGGATTGAATCAACCGGATGACACGCTCAGGCGCAATCGCTTCCGGATTACCGAAATGCAGGCGGGCGCCTTCATCCATCGCTTCAATGCGCGACAGCTGAAGCGGCTCGGCTGCAACCCGCACACCATGCACCGCGAATAGGTTTTCGCTGGCTTCAGGCAATAGCCCGAAGCGGTCGATCAACTCGACTTTCAGCTCATCCAGCTCTTCGCCACTCATGGCGTTATTGATCCGCTTGTACAACACCAAACGGGTGTTCACGTCGGGGATATAGTCATCCGGCAGCAGAGCTGCGACCCCAAGATCAACTTCAACACCCGCACCGCCATCCAACTCTACATCCGGGATGTCACCGCGTTTCAGCGCGCGCACAGCCCGATTGAGCATGTCGGTGTAGAGCGTGAATCCGATCTCCTGAATTTGCCCGCTTTGCTCCTCGCCGAGAAGCTCACCAGCACCGCGGATTTCCAGATCATGCGTGGCCAACTGAAAACCTGCGCCCAATTCGCCCATGGCTTCGATAGCGGCCAGACGTTGCTCTGCGTCTTTGGTCAGCTGGCGCTTGTCCGGCACCAGCAGATAGGCATACGCGCGATGATGCGAACGCCCGACGCGGCCACGCAATTGATGCATCTGGGCCAAGCCCAGATGATCCGCGCGGTTGATGATGATCGTGTTGGCGTTAGGAATATCGATACCGGATTCGATGATCGTGGTCGCCACCAGGAGATTGAAACGGTTGTGATAGAAATCCAGCATCACCTGCTCCATCTCGCGTTCGTGCATTTGCCCGTGCGCCACGGCCACACGCGCTTCCGGCACGATCTCCCGCAGCTCATCCGCGATACGCTGGATGTCCTGAACCCGGTTGTGCAAGAAATAAATCTGCCCGCCGCGTTTGAGCTCGCGTTGGCAGGCTTCGCGAATGACCGCATTTTCCCATTCGCTGACAAAAGTTTTGATCGCCAGGCGTCGGGTCGGTGGCGTCGCGATGATCGACAGATCGCGCAGCCCGCTCATGCTCATATTCAAGGTGCGTGGGATCGGGGTGGCGGTCAGCGTCAGCATGTCAACCTCGGCGCGCAGCGCTTTCATACGCTCTTTGTGACGTACACCGAAGCGCTGCTCTTCATCAATGATGACCAGCCCCAAATCCTTGAAACGCACATCCTTCTGCAGCAGGCGATGAGTTCCGATGATGATGTCGACCTTGCCTTCGGCCAGTTGCTCAAGCAAGCCATCCTGTTCTTTGGACGATTTCAGACGTGACAAGCCTTCGACCCGGAGCGGCCAATCGGCGAACCGGTCGAGAAAGTTTTGCAGATGCTGGCGGGCGAGCAGGGTGGTGGGTACCAGCACGCAGACCTGACTACCCGCCTGAGCCGCAACAAAAGCTGCACGCAAAGCGACTTCTGTCTTGCCAAAGCCGACATCACCACAGACCACGCGGTCCATCGGCTGGGTGCGCGCCATGTCGCCGAGCACATCGGCGATGGCCTGAGCCTGATCTTCGGTTTCGGTGAATGGAAAACCGCTGGCGAAACGCTCGTACTCGAAAGTATCAACCTCGGTTTGACGGCCTTGTCGCGCGGCGCGACGAGCCTGGATCTCCAGCAGCTCGGCAGCCACATCACGGATACGCTTGGCTGCTTTTTCGCGCGTTTTCTTCCAACGATCGGAGCCCAGACCGTGCAGGGGCGGATGTTCCGAGTCGCCACCGGTGTATCGATGCACCAGATTGAGGCTGGTGACCGGCACATAAATCCGATCTCCACCCTTGTATTCAAGCGTCAGAAACTCTTGTTCGACGTTGCCAACGTCCAGCTTGCTCAAGCCTTGGTAGAGACCCACGCCATGATCGCGGTGGACCACCGGCATACCGATGGACAGATCATTCAGATCTTTGAGCAGTGATTCAGCGTCGCGGCCCGCTTTGCGCTTGCGACGCACGGGTGGGCGCGGGCCGAATAGATCTCCCTCGGTGACAACGCGAATCGCACCATCGCGCAGGCTGCAGCCGCGCTCCAGATTGCCGGCAGTCAGCCCGTAGCGATTGCGCGCACTGACGAATTCCGTCCAGCCCTCCTGACGCTTGGCGGTGATGCCATGCTCTCGCAGCACCTCGGACAGCTTCTCGCGCCGCCCCGCTGAGGCGGCTACAAAGAGCACACGCTCGGCCTGATTGATCGACTCCAGCACCGTCTTCTGATGGTCAGCCGGGATTTGCTTGCCGGTGGCTGTTATCGGTGCGGGCGGCGGTGCGGCGGTCACGTCACAGCTTGTCAGCTGCGCGATAGCTTGCTGAGTTTGCGGTGGCGACAAAAACACTTCATCCGGCCTTAGCAAAGGCCGTTCGATGTCGTGACCTCGCTCGTCGTGGCGCGACGCGATTTGATCCCAGTGCTGAGCGAATGCGCCTTCGTCACAACACAGACTGACCATGCACTGCGACGGCAGATAATCAAACAGCGTTGACGTGCGCTCGTAAAACAGCGGCAGGTAATACTCTATGCCACCCGGCGCCACACCCTTGCTGATGTCGGCATAAATGCGGCTGCGGTGAATATCACCGGGAAAACGGTCGCGGTAGCGTTGGCGAAAGGCTTCGATGGCCTCTTTATCCAACGGCACCTCGCGAGTGGGTAGCAGGCGAATGGCGTCGATTTTGTCGCTGGAACGCTGGGTCTCGGGATCGAACAAGCGAATGCTGTCGATTTCATCATCGAACAGATCAATGCGAAAAGCCGAGCGCTCGCCCATCGGGTAAATGTCGAGAATTGAGCCGCGCACCGCATACTCACCATGGTGGTAAACCTCACCCACGGCCGAGTAACCGGCGGCCGCCAATCGGCTACGCTCCTGATCCAAATCGAGATGCTGCCCCTGCTTCACGAACAGGGCACGCTGCCCCAGGTAGTCCGCAGGCGGCAAACGCTGCATCAGGCAGGACGGCGACGTCACGATCAGCCCGCCCTTCATCTGACCGAGCTGATAGAGCAATCCCAAACGCTCGGAAATCAACTCCTGATGCGGTGAATACAGGTCGTAGGGCAGGGTTTCCGGGTCGGGAAAATGCACAACGGCCAAACCTTCGGCGTAGAAGCGTAATGCTTCTTCCAGGCGATAGGCCTCCTGCTCGTCGGCGGCCACCACCAAGAGTGGTCGCTCGCTGTCGCGTGCCTGGGCGCATAACCCAGGCGCCAGTCGATCGATCGGATACCGCCCGAACTCGGGCGGCGAGGTGTCAGTACTCACGAATCGATTTGATACCGCTGGGCTAGCGCCTTACGTGATTCATAAGCCTGACGCGCGATCTGCACATCATCCATAAAATGCTGCAACTCGTTCATATGCAGCGCTTGAGGGCCATCGACCAAGGCCACGGCCGGCTTGGGATGAAAATCGACCAGAATCATGTTGGCGCCAGATATCACGCCCTGAGCGGTGGCGTGAAACACATCCAGCAACCCATCCGGCGCGCGTGAACGCGTCCCCACCGAGTGCGAGGGATCAATACACACCGGCATACGCGTGAGACGCTTGACCACCGGCACATGGGAAAAATCCACAAAATTGCGATGCGGATCGCCCATATTGGTTTTCATGCCGCGCAAACAGAAAATCACATTGCTGTTGCCTTCGCTGGCGAGATATTCCGCCGCGTTGAGGGATTCCTCCAGGGTGATGCCGAAACCACGTTTGAGCAGCACAGGGAACTCCTGCTGACGTCCCACCGCTTTCAACAATTCAAAGTTTTGCGTATTGCGCGTGCCGATCTGCAACATGACACCGGTCGGGTGGCCGGTTTTTTCCAGCGCGGTGTAAATCTCATCAATGTGCTTTTCGTGGGTGATCTCCATCGCGATCACCTTCATGCCGTGCTTGCCCGCTAGCTCAAACACCCACGGCAGACAATCCGCACCATGCCCCTGGAACGAGTAGGGGTTGGTGCGCGGTTTGTAGGCGCCCATCCGGGTGCAGACATGAGCGTCGCCCTGCAGTTGGGTCAGTGCATGCATCATCTGATCAACATGCTCAGGGATGTCTACGGCGCACAGACCGGCGAAAACGTTCAGATTGTCCTGAGCGAACCGCACACCGTTATAGGTGAACTCGCTGGGGCGCTGGTCATCAGCATGGCGGCCCAGAATTCGGTATGCCTCGGAGATGCGCACAACGCGTTCGACACAGGGCAGAGCGGACATCTCATCCTCGGGCAGCCCTGCGGTGTCGCCGAGCAAATAAATCTCGGTCAAGACCTGCTGAGCGCCTTTGACCTGATGAACGCGAAAATCGACGTTGTGCAAACCGTCCAGCTGCTGGAGCAGGGCGCGGTAGTCGTCGCTGTTTTGGTCGGTATTGGGGTGCAGGATGAGAATCATGGGGCGGGCTCGTCAGCGTGCAGCAAGGCATCCACCTTGGCCGCACAGATCAAATCATTCTGGGTGATGCCATGTGCTGCGTGTGTCGTCCAAAACACGGTGCAGTCGCGATAGCCGAACTGGATATCCGGGTGATGATTTTCCTGGTGCGCAATCCAGGCCACGGCATTCACAAAAGCGGTGACCTGATAATAGTTGCGAAATGAGAACCTTGCGCGAAGCGCTTCAGCCTCATCGAGAACACCAATCTCCCAATGACTGGCCAGCGACTGCATACCCCGTTCCAACGCGGATCGTTGCAAAGGCGCGATACCGCCTTCACACGCGACACAACGTTGTTGATGCAGAGCGTGGTCACTCATGGTCAGATCATCACCACATGAATTTCAGGCGCGCAAACATAACAGTGACCACCGCCAAGCTCAATTTAGCGGCTCTGGTTATTGCATAATGCGCGTCTTTGCCAGTGGTCAACAGACGTAAGAGGCGGCCGATGAAGTCGAACGACAACCTGATTTGGATTGACTTGGAAATGACCGGGCTCGATCCGCAACGTCACCGCATCATCGAAATTGCCACCATCGTTACCGACAAGCATCTCAATACCTTGGCCGAAGGTCCGGTTCTGGCCGTCCATCAGCCCGATGTGGAGTTGGATGCGATGGACGAATGGTGCACACGCACCCACACGGCATCAGGTCTGGTGCAGCGGGTGCAAAGTTCTACGGTGGATGAGCGCGAGGCCGAGCAACAAACCATCGCATTCGTCTCGCAATTCGTAGACAAAGGCGCATCCCCCATTTGCGGCAACAGCATAGGCCAGGACCGCCGTTTCTTGGATCGCTACATGCCGGAGTTGGAAGCGTACTTTCACTATCGCAACCTGGATGTCAGCACCTTAAAGGAGCTTGCACGACGATGGGCTCCTGAAGTTTTGAATGGATTCAACAAAGAATCCCGGCATCTGGCTCTGGATGATATTCGTGATTCGATCGACGAATTGCGCTATTACCGTGAGCATCTTTTCAAGCTGGGTGCAGATTGATTCACGCCAATAAAAAAGGCCGGGGTAACCGGCCTTTTTTATTGCTGGCTTTAAATCGCCAACGATTCAATCTTGCCACCTTTGTCCAAGTGTTCCGCAACCCAGCGTGGCTTACGCCCGCGGCCTGTCCAGGTCTGAGTGGGGTCCTTAGGATTACGATACTTCGGTGCGACAGAACCTTTTCCGCCTTTGCTTCCTTTGCTCGCAGTACGGCCTGGCAAATCATCCAGAGTCATACCGTGTTCAGCCAACAGAGCTTTCACTTTGTTAACCACTTCGCGCTTTTGTTCCTGCTTCTTACGCACCATCTCCGACTGAATATCGGCCTGCAATGCGGCAAGCTCTTTTACACCCAGTTTTTTCAGATCCATGTTTGCCTTCCGTTTAGACATTTATTTTCAAGCCTCAAATTTTGATGCGGCCTGCATGATACGTGCTTTCTATCGTTTCCGATAGATCACGATCTCGCCAATCCGACAGGGTTCATGCGACGACTAAAACTGAATAAAGTTCCAATCGAATCCGTGGTCTCGCATCGCAATACTGAAGAGAAAGAAACACTCGATTTGTAATCCGATGAATACCCCACGGTGCTGCTATGGAGATGCACCGAAAACACTTGCCACTCAAGAGCACCCCGTCGTTGTTTGAACTATCATTTGTCTCTTCCAGCGAGCGCGAGACGCAATCATGAAAGAACTGGCTCTGGCCCTGATCACCGCAGTATTCAGCAGCGCAATGACATGGTGCCTGGCTTATCTGTTCTACAAAGCGCGCCTGGCCAGTCAGATGGCTCAAATACGACAAGAGCTTGCCGATGAAATTGAAGAGCGCGTCCGTCGTGGCGCGGTCTCTGCAGGCGAAGAATTGCTGCCCGAGTTTCGGCGCGAAGTCACCGAAGGTTTTCGTGATGCCATGCGCGGTGTCGCACGAGGTGATATGGCCAAGGAGATGGCCCGCACAGGTGCGGAAATCGTTGGAGGAAGTTTGGATTCTTTGTTCGGTGCGGCAAAAAAACGCAGCAAATTACGACCCTGGTAGTTGTTGGCTCAACTCTGTCGGGCAACAGCCGCGTTCGCATCGGCGGATCTTTGCCCCACGGTTTGCTCGTACAAACTCAGCAGGGTTGGCACCAAAATCAACACCAATGCGGTGGCGAATGCCAAACCGAAGGTGATGGACGTAGCCATCGGAATCATGAAGCGCGCTTGAAGGCTCGTCTCAAACATCAAGGGTGTAAGCCCAGCGATGGTGGTCAGAGACGTCAGCATCACGGCACGCAAACGCTGACAGCTGGCCTCGATCAAGGCTTCTTGCACGGCCAGGCCCTTTTCACGCAGTTCCTTGTAGAAAGCCACCAGGATGATGGAGTCGTTCACCACGATTCCGGACAAACCAAAAAATCCAAACAGCGACAAGATGGTCAGGTCCAACCCCATCAGCCAATGCCCGACCAGTGCTCCGACCAAGCCGAACGGAATGATGCTCATGACCACCAAAGGCCAGCCGTACGAGCCAAAAACCCAGGCCAGCACGAGATAAATCATCGCCAGACCATAAAGCAGGCCACGCTGCATATCACCCAAGGTGGCGGCTTGATCTTCGGCTTGACCGGTAAAGGCAAATTGCACCGGATAACGGGTCGCCAACTCTGGCAAAACCTTGGCTTCGAGATCCGCACGAATCAGATTGGCATTGGCGATGCTCTCAATGACATCGCCGGTCACCTTAATGGCCAACTGCCCCCCCGCATGGCGCAAGCGCTCAAAGCCACGCCGCGCATGGAGGTCGACCAAATTGCCCAGAGGCGCAGTCTCTCCCGAAGGTAATCGAATGGGCAGGCTGTCAAGACCGCGCAGATGATCGCGCTCGCTGTCGGCCCCGGTCACACGGATTTCGACCTCGTCACCCGCGATCTGGATGATTTGAACGATCTCGCCCTCAAAGCTGGCGCGCAGTTGCTGGCCAATGTCTGAGGTGCTCAGCCCCAAGGCTTTGCCCACCGGGTTCAACTCAAAGATGACCTGTTCGCGCCCGTAGGGCGTGTCGTCTTCCACGCCGGCCACACCGGGCGTACCGTTGAGGACATCGGTGAGCTCCAGCGCGGCCTGTTTCAAAGCCGTCGCGTCATGCCCACTGATACGGATTTCCAGATCACGCCCGGGCGGCCCGAGTGATGGCTCGAAGACGCCGAAGCTATCCATTTCCGGTCGCCGTACCACCCGCGATTCCAACTCTTGTATGAACTGCGTGTTGCGAACATCACGATGATCCGATTCCAGCAGCTCAATCTGAATATGAGCGTATTGGTCACCGGTGCGCGTGAAGTTGGTGCCGGGCTGAATCGCCATCCCCAAGCGCGTCACTGCGGTGCGGACCAAGCCACCGCCCAAGGCCTCATCCGTCGCGTTAATCTGCGCTTCGATTTCCGCCATGTAGTCGGACATGCGTTCGCGTGGCGTGCCGGCCGCAAACCCCGCGTTGGCAATCAACATATTGACTTCCGGCGTGGGGAAAAACACAAAGCCAATGCGTCCGCCGGCGAGCAGACCGAAAACCAAGAACAGGGAACTCAGCGCGCCAGCCACCACCAGCCGACGATGATTGAGGGCATGGGTAATCACGGGCCGGAAATAGTCATCACGGAAGCGATCAAAAGCGCCGTTGAGACGCTGCCGCAAACGACTTTCTGGCCGATGATGCTGGCCCACAAAGGCGTGGCGTAAATGGCCGGGCAGAATGAGAAAGCTCTCAATCAGAGAGGCGATAATCACGCACACGATGACCCACGGGATCGCACCCAGGATCGCGCCAATGTAGTCACCAATCAGCATCAATGGCAGAAACGCCGCGATGGTGGTCAGCGAGGACGACATGACCGGCCAGAACATGCGCCGCGCGCCGCCTTCCGCCGCGCGCAAGGGCGCTACACCTTGTTGATAGTGGGTCAGGGCATCTTCACCGACCACGATGGCATCGTCCACGATGATGCCGAGCGCCATGATCAGAGCGAACAGCGAGATCATGTCAATGCTCCCGCCAATCAGATACAGCACCATCAAGGTCGCCATAAACGACACCGGAATCCCCACGGTGACCCAAAAGGCAACCCGCCCGGTCAAAAAGACAAACAGAATGAGGACCACCAGTACCAAACCACTGGCGCCATTTTTGACCATCAAACTGATGCGTTCTTGCAGGGGTTTCCACTGTTCGTCGTAAACGCTGATCTCAAAACCCGGCGGTATTTGATGGCGAAAATCGGCAAGCCACGTGTCCACCGTGCGCGCCATATCCAGCGTGTCGTCGGTGGTCGAGCGGTACAAGGCGAGTTCAACCGCGGTTTGCCCATTCATGCGCATGGTCAGCGAACCGTCGCGCGCACGGCGCGACACGGTTGCCACATCCCCCAGTGTCAGCACGCTGCCATCGGACTGGCTGAACAACGGCAAGCGCTCAAAGCCCAGTTCGGAGCGGCGTTTTTCGACCGCGCGCAGCTCCCGCGAAATGTCGGCCTGACCCAGTTCGCCAGCCGGCACGTCCTGACTTTGGCTGCGAATGCGTGAAGCAATCTCCGGCAAAGACATACCCAGCTCGTGCAGGGTCTCACGCTCAACCTGGATGGCGATTTCTTCTTCCGGCAGGCCAATCAGACGAATTTCTGCGATGCCTTTGGCCAGCAGCTCCTGTTCCATGCGCCGTGCAATAGGGCGCAGCTCGGCCAGGCTGTCGGAACCGGTCACGACCAAACGACTGATCAGCTCCCGGTTCTCCAGAATGGTGATCACCGGATCCTCCGCATCCTGCGGCAAATTGCGAATGCCGGTAATCGCCTGATCCACTTCATCGGCTGCCGCATTGAGATTGGTGCCCGTCTCAAAACGTAACCACACGCCACCCCAACCGCGCTTGGACACCGACGTCATCTCCCGCACACCGGCGATATTGCGGACCTTGTCTTCGATCACGTTGACGATCGCTTCTTCCACATCTTCCGCGCTGGCGCCACTCCAGGGCACCACAATGTTGATGTAGTCGATCGAAAAGGTCGGGAACAGCTGCGTGTTGAGTTTGCTCAAACCCCAGAAACCGGCCATCAGCATCATGATCATGAGCAGATTGCAGGCCACCGGATGCTGCGCAAAGCGCCCAATCAGATCATTGCGGTGACGCCCCGGATCTGTGCTCTCACTCATCGCCGATCACCTGCACTTTCAGGCCGGTAATGGCGTTGGGAAGCTGGGTGATGATGATGCGGTCACCAGTTTCAATCTGTGCACTGCGTACCAGCAATTGCGGTGCCGTTGAGGCCGTATCGTCAGCCGCGTGATAGTCCCCCAGATTCTCCACCGTGAGGCTTTCCAGCCGGCCATCAGCGTTGACCCGGAAGATCCGTGAAAGGTCGTATAAAGCGGTAAAAGGCACAGCCACCGCGTTGTCTTCCAACGGCAAATCCAACTCCAGGCTCACATTGGCATCGACCGCCACCGTAGAGCCTGCAACGCTGAAATAAGCGTTTTGACCACCACCACCACCGCTAGCGGCTAAACGCCGGAAACGTGCAGGCAAGCGCGCGCCGCCATAAAGCACCTGCGCCTCGATTTGCTCACCCTGGGCCAGGGCCTGCTTGAGCGCAGGCACATAACGATTGGGCACCTGGGCGCGAATTTCCACCTGGGATTGATCGTAAATGTCGATCAGTGCTTGTCCGGGTGACACGCGATCACCCGGAGCAACATGGGTCTGAACCACCGCAGCATCGAAGGGTGCAACCACCTGGGTGCGCTGCAGGTCCAACTCTGCGCGTTGCAATTGCGCCTCGGCGCTGGCCACCTGAGCCTTCAGTTGACGAGTCACCGCATCGGCCTGCTGCACCGCAAGCTGGCGCTGCTCGACGGCGATTTTCTGCCGCTGGTGGTTTTGCTTGGTTGAATCCAGCTCGGCTTCCGACAGCACACCTTGTTGGCGCAAGCGCACAGCGCGAGACACAGCGCGCTCCGACAAACTCAGCAGAGCCTTTTCATGCTCCAGCGATGCCAAATTGTTGCGCCGTTGACTCACATCCAAGGCCAACTGCGCCTCCGCTTGAGCCATTTGAGCCCGCGCCTGGCTCACCGCGATGTCGGCTTCCGCCGGATCGAGTTCGATCAACAGTTCGCCTCGCGGTCGTTGATCGCCAGCCAAGGCGTAGACCTCCAGGACGTTGGCCGCCACGGCTGAGGTCATGCGCGCGCGGGCAGGCGAGGTCGCCGTGCCGTACAGCATTAAGCTGGGACGCCGCGGCGCGGGGGTCACCTGAAGCGCGCGAACGGTGTAGACGGGCTCTTTCGGCGGATTAACCTGCGCATCGGGTTTGGTCGCGACGAGCATGACCACCAGCAGCAGCGTGACCACCGCAATGATGATGGCGGCAACGTTCTTGCTCAAACCAAAAGGCAACTGTGTGGTGGACATGGCTTACGGCGTGAGGATGATGGGAAAATCGCTCAGGCGGCCTGAGCGAGCAAGAGTTGATCAAGACCCATGGCCAACATGCGACGTTGCTCCGCCGCGTTATCCAAGGTCATCAGCTGGCGGCGCAATACCGAGCCACCGGGCCAATGCTCGAGATACCAACTGATATGTTTGCGCGCGACACGCACGCCACCCTCATCCCCATAAAACGCATGCAATTCCGCAATATGGCGGTTGATGGTCTCGATCTGACGCTGCCGGGGGGGATCGGGTAGTAACGTGTTGTCGTCGAGCAGCGCGCGGATCTGCGCAAACAACCACGGCCGACCTTGGGCGCCGCGGCCAATCAGCAAGCCGTCCGCACCACTGTAGGCCAGCACGCGACGCGCTTCAGATGCGCTGGTGACATCTCCGTTGGCCATAACCGGGATCGAGACCGCTTGTTTCACTGCACGGACGGTGTTGTGCTCCGCTTCGCCACGATAGGCGTCCGCTCGGCTTCGGCCATGCAGGGCGAGGGCGCGAATACCGCTGTCTTCGGCCAGACGTGCAATCCGTATAGCGTTGTTGTGTTCACGTGTCGGACCGGTGCGAAATTTCAACGTGACTGGCACGTCAACCGCGGCCACCACCGCGCTGAGGATCTCGGCGACGAGCACCTCATCGGCCAACAACGCCGAGCCCGCAGCTTTGCGGCAAACCTTTTTCGCCGGGCACCCCATATTGATGTCGATCACCTCGGCACCGCGATCCGCATTGCGCCGCGCCGCGTCAGCCAACATTTGTGCATCACCACCTGCGATCTGAACAATACGCGGCCCAGGCTCACCACAAAAATCCATGCGCAGCCGCGATTTGCGCGAATGCCACAAGCTGGCGTCGCTGGTCAGCATTTCCGCCACTGCATAGCTCGCCCCCCATTCACGGCAAATCTGCCGAAACGGGCGATCCGTGATCCCCGCCATCGGCGCCAACGCGACAGGGGTTTCAAATTGGAAAGAGGCCAGCTGCATGAGCACATTGTAAGGAATTGTCTCGACATGACAGCGTCGACTGCAGAGATTTCGTCCGAAAAATGACACCGCAGACCTATGCTGTGGCAATCAACTCGGGCTATAATTCGGCGGATCGCGGGGGCTTTCGCCCCCCTTTTTTTGCCCACAGTTCGTGGACCTGCGAGGGATTGTCCGGATTTGAGTCTTAAAAACGCTATTCTCGCCCTGGCTGACGGGACCGTTTTTGAAGGTCAGGGGTTTGGTGCCGACGGTCATCGCGTCGGTGAAGTTGTCTTCAATACCGCCATGACGGGTTATCAGGAGATCCTTACAGATCCGTCCTACGCTGGGCAGTTCGTTGTTTTGACCTATCCGCACATCGGAAACGTTGGGGTCAATCCAGAAGATGCGGAATCAGATGGCCTGCATTTGGCCGGACTGATCACGCGACTGCCACCGCGCAAACCGTCCAACTGGCGCACCACGCAAACGCTGGAAGATTACATGGCCGAAAATGGCCGTCCGGGGATTTGCGATATTGACACCCGCCGTCTCACGCGCATCCTGCGCGACGGTGGCGCCCAGAACGCCTGCCTGGTTGTGGGCGACAGCCTCACCGCAGAGCAGGCCATCGCCGAAGCACGCGGTTTTGCCGGCATGCAGGGTGCGGACTTGGCCAGCGAGGTCAGTTGCACCGACCGCCACGCCTGGACCGAAGGTCTGTGGCGCCAGCAAGCGGCTCCAGCCAAGCACAAGGTTGTGGTTTACGACTTTGGGGTCAAACGCAACATCTTGCGAGAACTCGTCCATCTGGGCTGCGAATTGACCGTCGTGCCGGTATCCACACCCGTCGACGATGTTCTGGCGATGAAACCCGATGGAGTGATGCTCTCCAACGGTCCGGGCGATCCGGAGCCGGTCAGCAATGGTATTGCTGCGGCCAAGCGCCTGATGGAGGAGAAGGTGCCGGTTTTCGGCATCTGCCTCGGCCATCAGATTCTGGCATTGGCCAGTGGTGCAAAGACGTTAAAGATGAAGTTTGGTCACCACGGCGCCAACCATCCGGTCCAGGATCTGGACAGCGGCCAAGTCTGGATCAGCTCGCAGAACCACGGTTTTGCAGTCGATGAAAGCAGCTTGCCGAACAACCTGCGTGCCACGCACCGCTCTCTCTTTGACGGCAGCCTGCAGGGCATCGCACGTACCGATTGCCCGGCCTTCAGCTTCCAGGGCCATCCCGAAGCCAGCCCCGGCCCGCATGATGTCAGCCCACTGTTTGCACGCTTTGTGCAGATGATGGAAAACGCCTGAAATCCCCATGACTTTCGCGCCTGCTCAGGTTGAGCGGGCGTTTGCGCGACGAGAACGATGCCTAAAAGAACCGACATCCAAAGTGTACTGATCATCGGCGCTGGCCCGATCGTGATTGGCCAGGCCTGCGAGTTCGACTATTCCGGCGCTCAGGCCTGCAAAGCGCTGCGCGAAGAGGGTTACCGGGTCATCCTGGTCAACTCCAATCCGGCCACGATCATGACCGATCCGGACCTTGCCGATGCGACCTACATCGAACCCATCACCTGGCAAGTGCTGGAAAAGATCATCGACAAAGAACGCCCGGACGCGCTGTTGCCGACCATGGGTGGTCAAACCGCGTTGAACTGCGCCCTGGATCTGGCCCGCGAAGGTGTGCTGGATAAGTACGGCGTGGAAATGATCGGCGCCTCGAAAGACGCCATCGACATGGCCGAGGACCGCGAGAAATTCCGTGAGGCGATGAACGAAATCGGCCTGGAATCGGCGCGCAGCCTGCTTGCCCACACCATGGAGGAGGCGCGCGAAGCGCAAAAGGAAATCGGCTTCCCAACGATTATCCGCCCATCCTTCACCATGGGCGGCTCCGGTGGCGGTATCGCCTACAACCCGGAAGAATTCGAAGAGATCGTTGCCCGTGGCTTGGATCTGTCGCCCACCGATGAAGTCCTGCTGGAAGAGTCACTGCTCGGTTGGAAAGAGTATGAGATGGAAGTGGTGCGCGATCGCGCCGACAACTGCATCATCATTTGCTCGATCGAAAACCTCGATCCCATGGGTGTTCACACCGGGGATTCCATCACCGTCGCGCCGGCGCAAACGCTGACCGACAAGGAATACCAGATTATGCGCGACGCCTCCTTGGCGGTGCTGCGCAAGATTGGCGTGGACACGGGCGGCTCCAACGTGCAGTTCGCGGTCAACCCGAAAGACGGGCGTCTGGTCATCATCGAGATGAACCCACGCGTGTCGCGTTCGTCCGCACTGGCCTCCAAAGCCACCGGTTTCCCGATCGCCAAGGTCGCAGCCAAGTTGGCTGTGGGCTACACCCTGGACGAATTGCAGAACGAAATCACCGGCGGCGCCACCCCCGCGTCCTTCGAGCCTTCGATTGATTACGTGGTCACCAAGGTGCCGCGCTTCACCTTCGAAAAATTCCCGCAAGCCGATGCGCGTCTGACCACTCAGATGAAATCGGTGGGCGAGGTCATGGCGATCGGGCGCAGCTTCCAGGAGTCGTTGCAAAAGGCAATGCGCAGCTTGGAAATCGGCTCCTACGGATTCGAAACCCAGGTTGCTGGCTTGAATGACGCCGACCGCGACGAACGAATCCGTGAAGAACTGTCGGTGCCGCAAGCGCAGCGCCTATGGTTTGTTGGCGATGCGTTCCGGCATGGATTCACTGTTGATGAAGTTCATGAATATTCGTTCATAGACCCTTGGTTTCTCGAGCAAATCCAGGAAATCATCGAGGCGGAGAAAGGCATTGCCGGGCGCAACTTGCTGGACCTCAGCGCGCATGAACTGTTCCGCCTCAAGCAGCTTGGTTTCTCCGACCGTCGCCTCGGCACCTTGCTCGGTAGCGACGAACCGACCATGCGTCTGCGTCGCAAAGAGCTTGGCGTAAACCGCGTATTCAAACGTGTTGATACCTGCGCGGCGGAGTTCCCGACGTCAACCGCGTACATGTACTCGACCTTTGAAGAAGAGTGCGAAGCCCAACCCAGCGACCGCAAGAAAATCATGGTGCTGGGTGGCGGCCCCAACCGCATCGGTCAGGGCATTGAGTTTGACTACTGCTGCGTGCACGCGGCGCTCGCCTTGCGTGAGGATGGTTACGAAACCATCATGGTCAACTGCAACCCGGAAACCGTTTCCACCGATTACGACACCTCTGATCGTTTGTACTTTGAACCGTTGGTGTTCGAAGACGTGATGGCCATCGTTGAGCTGGAAAAACCGGTCGGCGTGATCGTGCAATTCGGCGGCCAAACCCCGCTGAAACTGGCGCGCGCCCTGGAAGCGGCCGGCGCCCCGATCATCGGAACCTCGCCGGATTCGATCGACCTCGCAGAAGACCGCGAGCGCTTTCAGCAGTTGGTTGAAGAGCTCAAGCTTAAGCAACCCAAAAACCGTATCGCGAGTTCCTCGGATCAGGCCCACGTGCTGGCTCAGGACGTCGGATTCCCGCTGGTTGTGCGGCCTTCCTATGTACTGGGCGGTCGTGCGATGGAGGTGGTCTACGATCTGGACGACCTGCGGCGCTATATGGACGAAGCGGTGCGTGTTTCCGAGTCCAGCCCGGTTCTGTTGGATCGCTTTTTGGAAAGTGCGATTGAAATCGATGTGGACGCTGTCAGTGACGGCGAAAACGTGGTGATCGCTGGAGTGATGGAGCACATTGAGCAAGCGGGTGTGCATTCCGGCGATTCTTCATGCTGTTTGCCACCGCATTCGCTCAAGCCCGAAATTGAGGCCGAGTTGTGTAAGCAAGCTACGGCATTGGCGCGTGCGCTGAAGGTCAAAGGCTTGATGAACACCCAGTTCGCAGTCCAGAACGACGAGGTTTACCTGCTCGAAGTCAATCCACGCGCCTCGCGTACCGTGCCGTTTGTGTCCAAGGCCATCGGTGCGCCCTTGGCCAAGATTGCGGCCCGCTGCATGGCCGGCAAGAGCCTTGTCGATCAGGGCTTTACCGAAGCCGCGCGTCCGCCGTACTTTTCGGTCAAGGAATCGGTCTTTCCATTCAACAAATTCCCGGCCGCGGACCCCATTTTGGGACCAGAAATGAAATCCACCGGCGAAGTGATGGGAATTTCTCGCAGCTTTGGCGCAGCTTTCGCCAAGGCCCAGGTCGCCAGCAATGTGAATCTGCCCACCTCAGGCGGTGTTTTGCTGTCGGTCCGCGATAGCGACAAGTCGCTGCTGGCGAGCCTTGGGCGCAAATTGGTTGATCAAGGCTTCACGGTGTACGCCACACGCGGCACTGGCGCGGTGCTGGCCGAGGCCGGTCTTCCGTTTGAGAAGATCAACAAGGTCAAGGAAGGTCGTCCGCACTGTGTCGATGTGATCAAGAACGGGCAGGTCTCACTCGTTGTGAACACTGCAGAAGGCAAGAAATCGATTGCCGAATCACATTCAATACGCTCAGCCGCTTTACACCACAAAGTTGCATACTTCACCACGATTGCCGGTGCGGAAGCGGCCTGCTTGGCCATGGCCTACCTCGACAATTTTGAAGTGAATCCCTTGAAGGATTTGCACGGAGAACTGAACGCATGAGCAAAACGCCCCTGACCGTACGCGGCGAACAGCTGTTGCAGGACGAACTCAAACGTCTCAAATCCGAAGACCGTCCGCGTGTTATCGCATCCATCGCAGAAGCGCGTGAGCACGGCGACCTCAAGGAAAACGCCGAATATCATGCGGCGCGCGAGGAACAGGGCTTTATCGAAGGCCGCATCGCCGACATTGAGGGCAAGCTGTCCAATAGCCAAGTGATAGATGTGACCAAATTGCCGCAGAACGGCAAGATCGTCTTTGGCGTGACGGTGGACCTCGTCGATATCGATACAGAAGAAGAACTCAGCTATCGCATCGTCGGTGAGGATGAAGCGAACGTCAAAGCCGGCCTGATCGCGTTTTCGACTCCCATTGCCCGTGCGTTGCTGGGCAAGGAAGAGGGTGAGGAGGTGGCCGTTCAGGTGCCTGGCGGCACGCGCCGTCTGGAAGTGCTGGAAGTGCACTACAAGTAGTATCTCGCGATGAAGCGACGCGGCTCCAGCGGCCGCTGGTTGGATCGCCAGCGCAAAGACCAATTCGTCAAACAGGCGCAGGACGGCGGATGGCGCTCCCGCGCCGTGTTCAAGCTGGAAGAAATCGACAAGCGCGATCAACTCATCCGCCCTGGACAACGCATTGTAGATTTGGGTGCTGCGCCCGGCGGCTGGTGCCAGTACGCGGCGCGCAAGCTCAAAGGTCATGGCACGGTCATCGGCCTGGATCTGCTTCCGATTGATCCACTGGATCACGTGCAGCTGATTCAGGGCGATTTCCTCGAAAACAGCGCGCTGGAGCAACTCTCCGAGCTGGTAAAGAATCAGCCGCTGGACCTTGTGCTGTCGGACATGGCACCCAATTTCAGCGGTATACGTGATGCCGATTTGGCCCGATCTTACGAACTTGCGGAATTGGCCATGGATTTTGCGGTCCAACACCTTGGTAAAAACGGTGCCTTTTTGGTCAAGGTGTTTCAGGGCTCGGACTTCGAAACCTATCGAAACAAATTGCGTACCGCGTTCACCAAAGTGTCCATCCGAAAGCCCGGGGCCTCACGGGCAGAAAGTCGTGAGTTGTATTTGCTGGCACGCGACCCCATTTATGATCACAATGAGTAAAAGCAAGACTGATATTCCGATGCGGAATTCCCTGGAGCGCAAGTGAACGATCTGGCCAAAAACCTGTTGCTGTGGATAGTTATCGCCGTCGTGCTGATGGCGGTGTTCAGCAGTTTTTCCCCCAATGCTGGAGTCGCAGAGTCGATCAGCTATTCGCAATTCCTCCAACAGGTTGAGAACGGCAACATCCGCCAAGTCTCGCTGGAGGGGCAGAACATACGCGGTGAAACTTCCGGGGGCATGCGTTTTTCGACTTATAGCCCGGAAACCAGCAATGAAGCCATGATTGGCACCTTGCTGGACCACAACGTCTCGATCGTCGGCGAGCCTCCAAAAGGTCAGCCGCTGTTGCTTCAGATCCTGATTTCCTCGTTCCCGATTCTGTTGCTGATCGCGGTGTGGGTGTACTTCATGCGCCAGATGCAGGGCGGCGGGGGGCGCGGCGGTGCGCTGAGCTTTGGCAAAAGCCGCGCACGCATGCTCAACGCAGACCAGGTCAAGATCACGTTTGACGACGTGGCCGGTGTGGAGGAGGCCAAGCAGGAGGTCTCCGAGCTGGTCGACTTCCTGAAAGATCCAGCCAAATTCCAACGCCTGGGCGGGAAAATCCCCCGCGGCGTGCTGATGGTCGGTTCCCCGGGTACCGGTAAAACGTTGCTGGCCAAAGCCATCGCCGGTGAAGCTGGCGTGCCGTTCTTTACGATTTCCGGCTCGGACTTCGTGGAAATGTTTGTCGGTGTTGGTGCCTCCCGTGTGCGCGACATGTTCGAGCAGGCCAAAAAGCAGGCGCCTTGCATCATTTTCATCGATGAAATCGATGCGGTGGGCCGTCACCGCGGCGCCGGCCTGGGCGGCGGTCACGATGAGCGCGAACAAACGCTGAACCAGCTACTGGTGGAAATGGACGGGTTCGAAGGCAACGAGGGCATTATCGTCATCGCTGCGACCAACCGTCCCGATGTGCTTGATCCCGCCTTGCTGCGCCCTGGGCGCTTCGACCGCCAGGTTGTCGTGCCGCTACCCGATGTGCGTGGTCGCGAACAGATTCTGAAGGTTCACATGAAAGCCGTGCCGTTGGCCGGAAACGTGAAACCGGACATCCTGGCGCGCGCAACACCCGGTTTCTCCGGTGCAGATCTGGCCAATCTGGTCAATGAAGCGGCCTTGTTCGCAGCGCGTGCTGATAAACGCCTGGTGGACATGGACGACTTCGAGCGTGCCAAGGACAAAATCATGATGGGCGCAGAGCGCAAATCCATGGTGATGTCCGAAAACGAGAAGCGCCTGACGGCTTATCATGAAGCCGGTCATGCGATCGTTGGGCTGAAATCCAAAGAGCATGACCCGGTCTACAAAGTGACCATCATCCCTCGCGGCCGTGCGCTGGGTGTCACCATGTTCCTGCCGGAAGAGGACCGCCACAGCTACACTCGCCAACGTTTGATGTCGCAACTCGATTCTTTGTTCGGCGGTCGCATCGCCGAGGAAATGATATTTGGCCCGGATGCCGTCACGACCGGCGCTTCCAACGATATCGAACGCGCGACAGACATTGCCCGCAAGATGGTGACCAAGTTCGGCATGTCCGACCGCCTCGGGCCACAAAGTTACAGCGAAGATGACGGCGAGGTGTTCCTGGGTCGCAGTGTGACTCAGCATAAGCAGATGTCAGACGAAACCGCACACGTCATCGATGAGGAAATCAGCCGTTTGATCGATGACAGTTACACGCGTGCTCGGAGTGTTCTGAAGGAGCATGAAGAAATTCTGCATCTGATGGCAGACGCGCTGATGAAGTACGAAACCATCGACGCCAAGCAGCTCGCGGAACTCATGCAAGGCCGTCCACCCGGCCCGCCGGATACCTGGACCGACAGCGATGACAGTGGCAGTTCGCCAAGCGCCGGCACGACGGCCAGCGATGCACATGGCGAAAGCAAGCCGGATGCACCGCCACCCGGGGCTGACCCTGCCGGCCAGCACTAAGGCCAAACCTGCATAACCGCCCGATTCGTCGGGCGGTTTTTTGTTTTATGAACGACTCCACACACAGCGTACGTATCGACAAGTGGCTATGGGCAGCGCGTTTTTTTAAAACGCGGGGGCTGGCTGTCGATGCGATCAAACAGGGGCGGGTGCATTGCAACCGTGATCGTCCCAAGCCCAGTCGCATGCTCCGCGTGGGCGATCAACTGCGCGTGGAAAAAAGCGGCATGGAGTTTGAGTTGGAAGTGATTGCACTGTCCGACCAACGCGGCCCAGCGAGCGTCGCGCAAACGTTGTACCAGGAATCTGCGGAGAGCAAACGTCAGCGCGAAGTAAAATCCGCGGAGCGTCGCGCCCAGCGCCTGAGTGCACCATTGCCGCCACAAACCCGTCCGGACAAACACGCGCGTCAACGCATTCGCCGACTCTTGGGCAAATAGAAAGGGCCCCGCGAGGGGGGGCCTTGTTGGCTATAGGTTGATGATGCTGTTCAGCGTTTCGCTGGGACGCATCACCTGGATCAGCTTCTCGGTATCCGGCCAATAGTAGCCACCGATGTCCACGGACTGACCTTGTACCGCATTGAGTTCTTTGACGATGCGCTCTTCGTTGTCTGCCAGCGCTTTGGCCATGGAGCCGAAATGCGCTTTGAGCTCGGCATCTTCGTCCTGTTCTGCCAACGCCTGTGCCCAGTACAGGGCCAGGTAAAACTGGCTACCACGGTTATCCAACTCACCGGTGCGACGCGACGGATTCTTCCCGGTATCGAGCAACTTGCCGGTCGCCATATCCAGAGTTTTCGCCAACAGATTGATACGCGGTGAATCGTATTTCTCTGCCAAGCCTTCAAAACTGGCTGCCAGGGCCAGAAATTCACCCAGCGAGTCCCACCGCAGGTGATTCTCTTCCACCAGCTGCTGAACATGCTTGGGCGCTGAACCGCCGGCGCCGGTTTCGTACAAACCACCGCCTTTCATCAGAGGCACAATCGACAACATCTTGGCGCTGGTGCCCAATTCCATGATCGGAAACAAATCCGTCAGGTAGTCGCGCAAAATGTTGCCGGTCGCCGCAATGGTGTCCATCCCGCGAACGCAGCGCTCAAGGGTGTATCGCATGGCCCGGACCTGCGACATGATCTGGATATCCAAACCTTCGGTATCGTGGTCCTGCAGATACGTTTCGACCTTTTTGATCAGCTCATTTTCATGCGGACGGTAAGGATCAAGCCAGAACACCACCGGCATGCCCGACGCACGTGCACGGTTGACCGCAAGCTTGACCCAATCACGGATGGGTTCATCCTTGACCTGACAAGTGCGCCAGATGTCGCCTTCTTCGACCTGATGGGACATCAACACCTCACCGGTGGCATTGTCGACCACCCGGGCCTCACCAGCCTTGGGAACTTCAAACGTCTTGTCGTGCGAGCCGTATTCCTCAGCCTTCTGCGCCATCAAGCCCACGTTGGGCACGGTTCCCATGGTCGCCGGATCAAACGCCCCATTGGTTTTGCAGAAGTTCACGACTTCCTGGTAGATCCGCGCGAAAGTGCTTTCCGGAATCACCGCCTTGGTGTCTTTGGGCCGCCCATCCGCGCCCCACATTTTGCCGCCAGCCCGAATCATCGCCGGCATGGATGCGTCCACGATGACATCGTTGGGTGCGTGGAGGTTGGAAATGCCTTTGGCTGAATCGACCATGGCCAGTTCGGGTCGATGCTCGTGGCATGCGTGCATCGATTCGATGATCTCTTCACGCAGGGAACCGGGCAGGGCTTCGATCTTGGTGTACAAATCCACCAAGCCGTTATTGACGTTGACGCCAACCTCGTCGAACCAAAACTTATGTTTCTTGAACGCATCTTTGTAGAAGGTGCGCACAGCGTGTCCAAACACAATCGGGTGGGACACTTTCATCATCGTTGCTTTGACGTGCAACGAGAACATAAGCCCGGTCTTGCGCGCGTCTTCAAGCTGCTCTTCATAGAAAGCCAGCAGGGCTTTCTTGCTCATGAACATGCTGTCGATCACCTCGCCATCAAGCAAAGCGATTTCGGGCTTCAGTACCTCAGTCTCTCCGTCCGCGGTGACCAGTTCCATCCGCACGCTGCAAGCGCGCTCCACAGTCACGGATTTCTCGCTGTCGTAGAAATCGCCGTGGCGCATATGCGCAACATGCGTACGCGAGGCCATACTCCACTCGGCCATGGAGTGCGGATTTTTCTTGGCGTAATCCTTGACTGCCTTGGGAGCGCGCCGATCCGAATTGCCTTCGCGCAACACCGGGTTCACTGCGCTGCCCAGAACACGGGAATAACGTGCTTTGATGTCCTCGTCTTTCTCGTCCTGCATATCAACGGGGTAGTCCGGAATCGGATACCCCTGTTCCTGCAGCTCTTTGATCGCGCTCTTGAGCTGCGGCAAAGATGCGCTGATGTTTGGCAACTTGATGATGTTGGCGCTGGGGTCCTGGGTCATTTCACCCAACTCGGCCAGGGTATCCGGGACCCGCTGCGCTTCACTGAGATACTCAGGAAACGACGCAAGTATGCGGGCCGCCAGGGAAATGTCCGTGGCCTCCACTTCGATTCCAGCAGGTGCTGAGAACCTCCTCACGATTGGCAGGAACGAAGCTGTGGCTAACATCGGCGCTTCGTCGGTAATCGTATAGGTAATGGTCGGTTTGTCGGCGCCCATTATGGTCTCCAATCGTTGTGTGTGCGAATGCGATCTGGTCGCCTTATTCTACGCCTTCGACGCTTGAATATGGGCCGCAAACGACGGATTCATAGCCTACGAAATTCGATTGTCACCGGAGTGACACGACGCGGATCAGCGATGCACACTCTCATCACGCTGACGCAGCGCAAGCAAGCTGCTGCCCACCACCAGCAACGCGCCAATCATGCTCCAGACATCCGAGCGCTCGTTCCAGATGATCCAGCCCCAGAATGCGGCAAATACCACCACCAGATAGTTGAAGGGTGCGACTTGGGCTGCTGGTGCCAGCGCATAAGCGCGCGTCAGACACACTTGGGCGAGGGTGGCGCACGCACCCGCAGCGGCCATCAGCAATAGCGCGTGAGCGCTTGGCTGCTGCCACAGCCATAGCAAGGGCACGATCGAAATGCCCAGGCTCAGCGCGGTGAAGTAAAACACGATGCGCACAGCAGGCTCGGTGCGCGCCAATCGGCGAATCGCAACAAACGCCCCAGCCGCCATGACACCGGATGCCAGCCCAATCAGGCCAATCCAACCCGCTGTTGCAGGGTTGGATGGGCGCAAAATCAGACTCACGCCAACAAAACCCACCACAACGATCGGAATCAACCGCGTACTGGGGCGTTCTTGCACCCAAAGCCAGGCGATAAATGGCACATACAGCGGAGTGGAATAGTTCAACAACATCGCCTCGGCCAAAGGCATATGCGCAATCGCGAAGAAAAAGCAGTACATGGCCGACAGCCCAATCACACAGCGCGCCACATGCATACCGAAACGTTCTGTGCGAAGACGCGCCCAACCATGACGCAACAGGACTGGGGATAAAGCCACCAACCCAAACGCGTTGCGCAAGAACACCACCATGGCGTTGTTCAGTTCCGTTGCGGCGAACTTGATCGCCACCCCCATCAAGGCAAAGCTAAACGCAGCAGCCAAGCCAAACATACCGGCGTGACGAATAGATGGTGAAGACGAAAGATCGGACGGTGCGCGCTGTGGCATGATGACGTTTTTTGCCGCCAAGCGGCCCTGAACTGATTGTTTGATGCGCCAATGACCGAACGCAAAGCTGAGATTTTACTGGTAGAAGACAACGCTGCCGATGTGCGCCTGGCTGAAGAAATCTTCAAGGAAGGTGGGCTCTCCTTCAATATGCAAGTTGCTCGGGATGGCGAGCAGGCTTTGGCCATGCTGCGCAGAGAAGGCGACTACGCTGACCTCATCATGCCGGACTTCGTTCTATTGGATCTCAACCTGCCGCGCAAAGATGGCCGCGAGGTTCTTTCTGAAATAAAACAGGACCCGCGCCTCAAGCGCATTCCGGTGATGGTCCTGTCCACGTCGAACGCACCGCGTGATGTCCTGACTTGCTACGAACTGCAGGCCAACGCGTATATCTGCAAGCCCGTGGACTTGGACGAGTTCATTGATCTGGTCGAATCGATCCAAGCTTTTTGGATGCGTTTCGCTGAATTCCCGCCCAAGGATTGAGCATGGACAAGCTGATGGTAGCGATTGCCGCGTTCTATGGCATGTCAGGTGTCGCTATGGGCGCGTTCGCGGCGCATGCGCTGAAAAAGCGCCTGGATGCTTACGCACTGGACATCATCCAGACTGCGACGCACTACCAAATGATTCACGCCATCGCGATGCTGGTTGTCGTAGCCCTGGCCAGCGCTGGCGGCTTTCAGCTGCGGGCGCCGCTATGGTGCTTCACGCTGGGTATCGCACTGTTCAGCGGCAGTCTCTACGCGCTCGCGCTCACGGGCATCAAGCCACTGGGCGCAATCACTCCCATCGGTGGGGTAATGTTGCTAGCCGGATGGCTTCTGCTCATCGTAAAGGCAGTCAAGCTCACCCCGACCGTTTGACGCCTTTGCGGTCAGTCCGCTTTGGTGCGCGCCAACAATTCCTGGGCATGATCAGCGCTCGGTAGTGACGAGGGCAATGCTCTAATCGTGTGATCCAGGTTGTCCGAAAGTTCGGTGGTCAGCGCTTGGCGAATCCGCATCATCACGTCTTCGGCCTGGGCTGCGTCGGCCGTTGGCAGCAACAAGCCGAACGTCGCATCGCCCAGATAAGCCAGTGTGTCTAGATTGTGCCGCGTGATGGATCGAACTGCCGTAGCGACCTGGCTCAAGCGCTCCTCAACCGCATCCAAACCACGTTTGGCAAGCACCTCGGGTAAACCTTCAAGACTCATCAGCACAACGCTGGATACCGCAGCATTGGCGCTGGAGCGCGTCGCTTCTTCAACCATACGTTTGGCTAGCGCTTCGGGCGTGAAGCAATCGAATCGCGTGTCGATCAGCTGCAACGGATAGTGCCCTTGCAACGCCGCATCCATCTGTCGACGCCACAATGCCCCGCCGGCCAAGCACGCCAGCATCACCGTACCCATGATCAGGAGCCGGCTTGCCGTCGCCTCAGGCATGCGCAGAGTGAGGTCACCAGCCGCGCCCAGCGGGTACAAAACATTACCCCAATGCAGCAGACTCACGACAAGCCAAGCTACCGAAACCAGCGTTGCAACAAACAGCGCGGTACGTAGTGGTAGCACGAAAAAAGAGGCCAGCACGACGACCGGGAAAACCACCGTGAAAGGACTGAATATGCCGCCAAAGAATTCGTAGAGACCAACGAGATGTAGAACCTCCCAGATGCACACCACGGTCGCCAGTAAGCGAAGTTTATTCAGGGCTTCACGCGGGGTACGCAGATACCAACCGCGGTAGATCAGTGCCAGTGAGAGAATGGCATTAGCGCCTGCAGCTTCGAGAAACAGCATGAGCAACAAATGAGATGAACTGGGCGCGAAACTTGGGGTAAATAGGCCAAGCATCCAAGCGACGCTCCCAAGCACCGCCAAGCCTAGCCAATTGATCACCGCAATAGCACGCAAAACCGCCAGATAGTGCTCTGGCTGAGCAACGTTATTCGAATGTGTTTGTAGTATCGACATGACTCTGATCATCCCATCCTAACGGCAGTCTCGGGGCAAATGCTGGGGGGCAATATCCGATGAGCTGCAAACCCATATCAAAACCTTGCTCGAACCTGCTGTTGTGGGCGTCAGCAACAAATGACCAAAATTCAAACTCGCATCATCCAGACTGATCTGGATCACGCCATCCTGAATCACGGTAATTCCAGCCACGTATCTACCGGAGTAATCAGCCGCCGGGCCAACAGCCGCGACCGAGCTTGAATCGGGGAGGTCTCCATGTGTGGCCCAATACTCATCGACCGCACGGCGCACAGGTGCCGATAGCCCCAAGGCCTCGGCGAGCTTCGCCCTGTTGGAGTAATTGAGATACGTCGGCAATGCGATGACCAGCAAGATGCCGATGATGAACACAATGGTCAGCAACTCAATCAGGGTAAAGCCCCGAGAACCAGGGTGGCGACGTCCCCTCGGCAAAGCCGATGAAGCAACGGTCGATCGTCGCATCGCGTGCACGTTGATCACAGATGGCACCTGAAGGGTCGGGGGTTAGACGACCTCCACAATCGCGCTCACCGCCAAGTGCTGTCAAGTCACTGTGGCCTTTGACCTGCCAGATAGAGCCAAGTGCTCAACACGGTATCCGGATTCAGAGACACGGATTCAATCCCTTCATCAAGCAACCACTGAGCCAAATCGGGGTGGTCCGACGGACCCTGGCCGCAAATGCCGACGTATTTTCCGGCCTTCTTGCACGCTTGAATGGCCATATGAAGCAGCGCTTTGACCGCATCATTGCGCTCATCAAACATGTGCGCGATCAGGCCAGAATCGCGGTCCAACCCCAACGCCAGCTGGGTCATGTCGTTGGAGCCGATGGAGAATCCGTCGAAGTGCTCGAGGAACTGGTCAGCGAGCAGCGCGTTGGAGGGTAACTCGCACATCATCATGATCTTCAGATCATCCTTGCCGCGCTCCAGGCCAAACGATTTGAGAATGTCGATGACTTTCTGCGCGCCGGCCACGGTGCGCACGAAGGGCACCATGATCTGCATATTGGTCAGTCCCATTTCCTCACGAACATATTTCACCGCCCGGCATTCCAACTCAAAGCAGGCCTGGAAGCTGGGATCAATGTAGCGCGATGCACCGCGGAAGCCGATCATCGGATTCTCTTCGTGCGGCTCGTATTGGCGACCACCAATCAGATTGGCGTATTCATTGGACTTGAAGTCGGACAGGCGCACTATCACCGGTTCCGGTGCAAATGCGGCGGCGATGGAGGCCATCCCTTCGGCCAGACGTTTGACGTAAAAATCGACCGGATCGGCATACGGCGCCGACAATTTGCGGATGGTGGATTGCAGTTCCGGGCTCTGTTTGTCGAATTCCAGCAAGGCCTGCGGATGCACACCAATCATGCGGTTGATGATGAATTCCAGGCGGGCAAGGCCCACGCCCGCATTCGGAATCGAGGCGAAGTCGAAGGCGCGATCCGGATTGCCCACATTCATCATGATTTTGAGCGGCACAGGCGGCATATCGCCCAGATCGACCTCGTCCACGGCGAAATCAAGATTGCCTTCGTAGACGAAACCGGTGTCACCTTCGGCACAGGACACGGTGACTTCGTCGCCATCTTTCAGCACCGTGGTTGCGTCACCGCAACCCACAACAGCCGGAATGCCCAGCTCGCGCGCGATAATCGCCGCGTGGCAGGTCCGACCGCCACGATTGGTCACAATCGCGGCACAACGCTTCATCACCGGCTCCCAGTCCGGATCGGTCATGTCGGTCACCAGCACATCGCCAGGCTGGACACGCGCCATTTCAGAGATGTCACTGACATTGCGAATGACACCGGCACCGATTTTCTGACCGATAGCGCGCCCCTCACTCAGCACCTCACTGCGACGTGACAGACGGTAGCGCTGCAAGCTACCCGCACCTGCGCGGCTCTTCACCGTCTCCGGGCGTGCCTGCAGGATGTAGAGCTTGCCGTCGATGCCATCTTTGCCCCACTCGATGTCCATGGGACGACCGTAGTGCTGCTCGATAATCAGCGCCTGTTGGGCCAAGGCTTCAGCTTCTTCGTCAGTCAAGCTCAGCAGCACGCGCTGATCGGCTGGCACATCGACAAACTCAACCGTTTTGCCCAGGCTGCGATCGGCGGTGTAGACCATCTGCGTGGCTTTGGCGCCAACATTGCGGCGCAGAATCGCCGGACGATTGGCGCGCAAATTGGGCTTGTAGACATAGTACTCGTCAGGATTCACAGCCCCTTGCACCACACCTTCGCCCAGACCAAATGCCGAGGTGATGAACACCACATCCTGGAAACCGGATTCGGTGTCAATTGTGAACATCACACCGGATGCGCCCTTGTCGGAACGCACCATGCGCTGAATACCGGCCGACAACGCCACCTGCTCATGCGCAAATCCATGATGCACGCGGTAAGAAATGGCGCGGTCGTTGTACAGCGAGGCGAACACTTCCTTGATTGCCGCCAGCACGTTGTCCAGACCATTGACGTTGAGGAAGGTCTCTTGCTGACCCGCGAAGGACGCTTCAGGCAAATCTTCAGCCGTCGCAGACGAGCGCACCGCCACGGAAATGCCCTGATCACCGGCGAGCTCGGCGTAGGCTTCTCGGATGTCCGCATCAAGCCGAGCAGGGAAGGGCTGGTCCATCACCCATTGGCGTATGGTTTTGCCGGTTTGCGCGAGCGCGACCACATCGTCCGGATCGAGCTTGGACAACTCGCTCTGGATACGATCAGCCAAGCCATCATGATTGAGAAACTCACGGTACGCATCTGCGGTCGTGGCAAAACCATCCGGCACACTCACGCCGGCTGATGCCAAATTGGAGATCATCTCGCCCAGGGAAGCATTCTTGCCGCCCACGCGCTCGACATCTCCCATGCCCAGCTCACGAAACCAGATTACGTACTTGTTATCCACGAGTTACCTCT
>CAZVMN010000001.1:0-447423 GCA_964629015.1 uncultured Oceanococcus sp. | reverse complement strand
TGGTGACGGTCACGTTGTAAGCCTTCACAACGTCGTCTTTGCCTTCCGGCAGGAAGGCAGCCGGCTTGGCAGCAACTTCTTTGATGCCAGCTTCGCGGGCTTTGGTCAGGCTGACCTTAGCGTTGCCGAGCAGTCCTTTGGCCGTGGCCTGGTTGCTGTCAGCCACTTTTTTGGCATTCTTCTTAACCAGATCACCGGCTTTCTTAGCGGTGTCACGCGATGTCTTAATGACGTCTTGGGCTTGCTTACTAACTTTTTCGTAACGAGCCTGAGCTTCTTTGCTCACTTTCTCAGCACGACCTTTTACGTCATCAAGAATTTCTTGAACCTGCATGGACTATTCTCCCGAAAGCGCATATGTAATGTTTGGAAAACACGAAATGCTGTACTGCAACATTTGTTGCAACGCATCATAGTGGTGCGCCGGTTTGCTGTCAAGTGTTGCAGTGCAACATGGACGTGCCAGCCGACAAACGGCGTATCAGGTGTAACTTTATGAATATAAAAGAGTACTGGGACCAGCGTCTGAACCTGCTGTGGACTCATCCTGCACAAGGATGGAGCCGCCGCGCGCTGAATGCCGGCCGCTTGGTGTTCTGCACCATTCGCGAATTGACCGCGGGCGAGCTCACCTTACGCGCGATGAGTTTGGTGTACACCACACTGCTGTCTTTGGTACCACTGCTGGCGCTGGCCTTTTCCATCATGAAAGGCCTGGGCGTTCACAACCGGGTTGAGCCGATGATCGAGGCTCTGCTGGAACCACTGGGCCCATCGGCCGAAGAGATCACCACAACGGTGATCGGCTTCGTCGACAACATAAAAATTGGCGTCCTCGGCTCGATCGGTATCGCACTGCTGTTCTATACCGTGCTCGCGATGATTCAAAAGGTCGAAAGTGCCTTCAATTTCATCTGGAAAATCCCGCGGCAGCGCCCTCTGACTCAGCGCATCTCAGAATATCTGGTGGTCCTGCTGCTCGGGCCCTTGGCCATTACTTTGGTTATCGGCACAACGGCGAGCTTGAGTTCAAACCGTCTGGTCGAAAATCTGCTCACCACCGAGCTGGTTAGCCAGTCCATGTATCTGGTCGGCCTGCTCCTGCCTTACGTGGTGATCGTGAGCATTTTCACATTCGTGTTTATGTTCATTCCGAACACGCGCGTGCGCTTGCTGCCCGCGTTCATCGGCGGCTTGGTCAGCGGCCTGTTGTGGCAATCCGCAGCATGGGGCTTTGCCAATTTCGTTGCGGGCTCATCCGGCTACAACGCCATTTACTCCAGCTTTGCCATACTGATCTTGCTCCTGATCTGGCTGTATCTGGGCTGGCTCATCCTGCTCACCGGTTGTCAGATCGCGTTTTTCCTTCAACATCCGGAATACCTGACACGGGTGCGTCGTCATGCCGAAGCCTCCGGAGCGACCCGTGACATGCTCATTCTGACTTTGCTCGGCTTGGTTCAGGCTCGTTTCAGCGAAGCCAAAAATGGGCTCAAGCCGTCCGAGTTGGCCCGTCGCAGCGGTGCGCCACCAGACTTGGTCAACCCTATGATCAATAACCTTCTGGAATGCGGCTTACTGGCGGAAACCGCTGACGGCGCCCTGCTACCGCGCGTGGATATGGGACGCATGGCTTTGGCGGAATTGCTCAACCGCGTGGATGCACGCAGCGTCATTCATCGCCAAGGTGGTCCGGTGCACGAACGTGCGCGCGAACTCGCAAGCCAATTGGCTCAGGCTCGCACCGAAGTGCTGGGCGAGCTGAGCTTGAATCAATGGCTGGAAACCAGCGACTGAGGCTGACCTCAGTCGCGACTGTCTGGAACGACGATATTCAGCTCGAGCACGTCCATGTCGCCGTCGCGCTCCACATCAATTTTGACCGCATCGTCCGACACCTGGACATACTTGCGAATCACTTCCAGCAAATCTTCCTGCAACTTGGGCAGAAACACCGGCGCCTGCATGTTGCCGGCCCGACGATGAGCCACAATCAATTGCAAACGTTCTTTCGCAACACTCGCGCTTTTCTTCTCGTTGGCGCGAAACAGATCCAGAAGACCCATGATTAGCTCCCGAAGAACCGGCCCAAAAGGCCTTTCTTCTCGGCACTGAGGAAACGCATCGGCTTGTCTTCGCCGAGGAAACGATCAACCACATCGCTATAGGCCTGTCCCGCATCTGCCAACGGCTCCGCAATCACCGGCAGGCCGGCGTTGGAACTGTTGAGTACAGATTGCGACTCAGGGACCACGCCGAGCAGCTCCACGGCGAGAATTTCCTGCACATCCTCCACCGAGAGCATTTCGCCCTGAGCCACACGTTGCGGTGAGTAGCGTGTCAGCACCAGGTGCTCTTTCACACCCTTGCCCTCAATCGCCAACTTGGTCTTGGATTGCAAAATGCCCAGCACGCGATCCGAATCACGCACGGACGAGACTTCCGGATTGGTCACCACCAAGGCTTCATCAGCGAAGTGCATGGCCAGCATGGCGCCCTTCTCGATGCCTGCCGGGGAATCGCAAATGATGAATTCGAATTCCTTGGACAGCTCTTCCAGAACCTTGCCGACGCCGTCCTGCGTCAGAGCGTCTTTGTCGCGGGTCTGTGAAGCGGCAAGGATGTAGAGGTTATCGAAGCGTTTGTCCTTGATCAGCGCCTGGCGCAAATTGGCTTCGCCGTGAATCACGTTGACGAAGTCGTACACCACGCGGCGCTCGCATCCCATGATCAGGTCCAGGTTTCGCAGACCCACATCAAAATCAATGACAACGGTTTTGTGTCCGCGCTGGGCCAGACCACAGGCAAAAGAGGCACTGGTGGTGGTCTTGCCCACGCCACCTTTGCCGGAGGTCACCACAATAATCTTGGCCACGGAGTCCTTCTCCTCAATTCAATGGGTCAACACACAATTTCTCACCGTCCAGACGAACCTGGGCGGGTCGGCCACGTGCCGCGTCACCGATATCATCGGCCACTTTGTAACGACCTGCGATGGCGAGCAGCTCGGCCTGCAGGTCGCGACAGAAAATGCGTGCACTTTCATCGCCTTGCGCGCCAGCAATAGCGCGGCCGCGCAAGCTGCCATAAATATGGATGCAGCCATCGGCAATGACTTCCGCCCCGGCACTGACCTGGGCAGTAATAATGAGATCACTGTTACGCGCATAAATGCGCTGCCCCGAACGCACGGGCGCGGTGATCATGCGGGATTCGACCATCTGCAGCGGCGAATCCGAGGCGGGTGGCACGGGCGATTGCGGCGGCGGCGGTTCCGCTGCCACGGGCTCGGCTGCAGCGCTCGGCGCAGCCTCTTCGTCCTTGCCACGCTTTTGTTCCAGGATCACCGGAAGACCGGTGCGACGAACGGCCGCTTCCATCGAGGCCGCAGTGCGATAAGCACCGAGCACGGTGATGTGCTGCTTGCGCAGAACGTCGAGCAAACCGTCCACATCAATGATCTGCACATCGATATCCAGAACCACCGGTAACTCGCGCAGCAATCCGTTGCCCCTGTTGACCTGATGTTTCAGGTAATCGGACAGTTCTTCTAAATCGTTGTGCAGGATGCGCAGGACGGAAATACCCATCATGCGCCCCTTGAACTCGAGAGGCGCGGGCGTCGACATCGGGGAGCTACTCATAGGATGGATCGAAGTGTATCGAACGCGTCCATGATTTGCATGTGGACGCCGGGACACATATTGAATTTGCGCCGTGCTCTGTGCATTAGCACTGGAGAATCAGTCATTTCCAATGCGAAGCACGATCAGCGATGATGAACGCCCAGCGAAGATAGCCGCCTCAATGAACACCCCTCGCGCAAATTCCCGCCCCGTCCGCTCGCAGCATTACCGCGTTCGTGGATTTCAGCTGCATGTGCGTCATTGGGATGCAGACTCACAACCGCTCCGTGTGATCCTCCACGGCTGGCTGGATTTGTCGGCAACCTGGCAACGGTTGGTCGATCATCTTCCGGCGCACTGGGCCATCGCCGCCCCCGATCAACGCGGTTTCGGCCTGTCAGAACACGTCGGTGACACCTACTGGTTTTACGACTATGTGGCCGACCTCGACCTGCTGCTGGATCAGCTGTCGCCAGACCAGCCAGTTGATCTGATCGGGCACAGCATGGGCTCACAGGTTGCCGCACTGTACGCCGGTGTCCGGCCACAACGGGTGCGGCGATTGGTCCTGCTGGATGGCTTTTATCTGCCACAAGCTCCACCCGAACGCGCGCCACAGCAGCTACGCAATTGGCTGGATGATCTGCGCGCGCCCCCGGAAGACAAGCTCTACCGGGATATCGACGACCTTGCCGCGCGCATCGCCAAGCGCCAACCCGGCCTTGATGCCGAAGGCGCACGATTCATCGCACAGTGCTGGAGCACACCTACCGATGATGGCCAGATCCGCCTGCTGGGCGATGGACGCCACCGTCAACGCGGCCCTCTGCTTTACCGCGACGAGGAAGCCAAGGCCATCTTCCGCCAGGTGCAAGCCCCGACGCTGCTCCTCGATGCCGGCAAATCCACGCTTGCCGCGATGGGAAAAAGCGATATTCGTCAGCAGCGGCTGGCCTGTTTTCAACACCAGACACAGCACTGCATTGAGGACGCCGGACACATGCTGCACTTCGATGCACCGGCCGAAACAGCACAGCACATCAGTGCCTTTCTGAACGCTCCACAAACGCCATAAAAGAACGCCCGCAGCATGCCGCGGGCGTAATCCCCAGGGGTGGGGGTGGGAGGCCATGCCATCGGGACGAACACCCCGCGACATGGCAAAAGCCTATGGGCGAAAACGTGAAGTCGATGTGAAGAAAATGTCATTCCACCGACCAACTCAACGACTTAACGAGGCGGTATCGACTCCGGATCGAGCTGCTTGGACGTCGGTTAGAACCGGATAGGCTCGGGTTCACCGAGCACCTGCGCGTCGGTGTGCAGCACATGCAAATCGAGCACCGCGAGCAACCGAGCCATCACCTCACGCAACTCAACACGCCAACGCTCTCTCAGGGGCGGTTGGGCTGCGGCATAACCCTGAGCCTGCAGACCGTAGGCCTGGGCCAGGTACAAAGCGCGGTACAGGTGATAGGGCTGAGAAACCACGATGAAGCGCTGCAACTTGAAAACACGCTTGGCTCGCACAATGGAATCCAGGGTGCGTCGGCCGGCGAAGTCCAGCGTGATGACATCCTCAGGCACTCCACGCTCGACCAGGGCCTCAAACATACGCTGAGGTTCGTTGTAGTAGATCTCTGGATTGGCCCCGCTGGCCAGGATATGGCGAACTTTGCCAGCGTGATATAGCGCCGCTGTTGCGTCCATTCGTCCGGCGAAATGTCGATTGGGGTGACCCTCGGCCGACCACTGACTGGTGCCCAAAACCAGCGCCACATCGACCGACGACAGCGCACTCGGCTGATAAGCCAACGGACCGGCCTGCGAGATCACAAGCGCATTGGTGGCCGCAATCAAAGCGCCGCCGAGGGCAACGAACAACAGCGCGGCCAGCGTCAAACGACGAATCAACTGCATAGATCTTGATTCAGCACCGCGACCACCTCACGCATCACTGGCTTGGAAACAATCATTTCCATATGCCCCACCCCAGGCAAGGCGATGCTTTGTCCGTAAGTTTCTGTCACACGGCTACCCAGTTGCGGCGCGACGATACTGTCGTGCGGCGACCAGATGGCGGTAAAAGGCACGGGACATGGGCGTTGCTCGAATGCGGATAAAGCATTGAGCCACTCACTTCCGATTGTCATCTGACGCAAATTCTCTCCCAGCGCTGAAGGCCCCTTGGCCAACACGGTGCCGCCGAAAGGAGAACCCAAGCTGATCGCACGAGCGACGCGTTTCTCACCGGAAAACTTATCCAGATAGGCGCGAATCACCACGCCGCCCATGCTGTGACCAATCAGGACAACTCGCTCAGCACCGGTCTGGGCGCAGATCCGCTCAACGTAGTCATCCAACTGGCGTGCGGCGTCATCAATGCTGCCGAACACCGGCTCCAGGGTGACGGCCCAGACATTGCCGTAGCCGTGCTCACGCAGATAGCGCCGAAAACGCCCGAAGTAGCCGCGATTGCACAAAAACCCGGGCACCAGAACGATGGGCGGACCGCGGTGCGCCACTCCAACCGGCGGGGCGCTGGGAACCAGCCAGGGCTCCAAGGCGAAATAGAAGGGATAGGTTCGCATCGCCGCGAACGTCTCGTTGAAAAACAGACGCAGAGCCGAAAGCCAACGCAGGCGATGCTCCGGCGCCGCTGGAGAGCGCGCCAAGCCCGTTTGCAGAAAATTCGCCGCCACGCCAAGCGCTCGGATGCCGGCAAACACCAGCACAATCCGCAACATCAGTTCGAGCAAGCCGCGTCCCTGATACAGACCCCAAACCAGATACAACGCGTACAATCCGAACTCCACGCACATGGCTACAAAAAAGGCCCGAGCGTGTCTGCTCATGGACTGATGCATCGTATTGGTCCGCAACGCTGAATGAATCCTGACATTGTGGCAAAGCCGTGATAAGCACTCCAGCGCCAACGCCGATCGAAAGCTTCCCGCCACTGCTTCCCACCACCCCGCGGGTTCTCATTCTTGGCTCCATGCCCAGCATCGAATCGCTCAAGCAGCAGCAATACTATGGCCATCCCCGCAATCGTTTCTGGCCGTTGATCGCCGCCTTGTTCAATGGCGATGCGCAAGCCCCCTACGCACAGCGCGTGGAGCATCTGCTCGCGCAGAATATTGCACTGTGGGATGTGCTAGCCCGCTGTGTGCGCCCTGGCAGCGCAGACGCAGCCATTCGCAGCGACAGCGAAGAACCCAACCCGATTGATGGCTTACTGCGTCAGTACCCCAGCATCACCCTGGTGTGCTTCAACGGCGCCACCGCACAGACCTGCTTTCAACGCCATTTCGAGGGTCTTAGCGACGTCGAAACCGCGCGGCTACCGTCAACCAGCCCGGCCAACGCGGCCTGGTCACTCAACGATCTGATTCGTGCCTGGGCTCCGCTGCATTCGGCTTGCAACAGCCGGTAAATCCGGCATGTCGCCAATCGCGGACACCCTCAGCGCAACGCCGACGCCTCACCACGCCGAGCAATCTGCATCATGCGCCGGCCACACTGTCGCTAATTGGCCACAGTTTTTCGCGGAAAAACCCATTCCAGCGCCGCGCCGGAAAGACCAAGGCTCATAACACACTGATACAAAAGATTTATTTGAAACTTGGCCCGCTTCCTGCGCCAAGTCAGGCAACTCTCATCAACAGGAGCCAACCATGAACAAGACGCTGACTTGCCTGACCACTGCCGCGATGCTCGGATCCGTCCCAGTCGTCGCGATGGCTGCCACGCCTGAAGCGTACTTGGGCGGTAACCTGGGGTACTACCGCTTCGAGCAGGAAGACTTTCCGGGTTCGAGCGACGAGTTCGAAGATGATCGCGGCAGCTGGAAAGCGTATGCCGGCGTACGTCCGAATGATGTGCTGGGCTTTGAGGCCGGCTACGTAGACTTCGGTGAAGTCGACCACCAAGGCTCGCGCTTCGACTCAGACGGCTTGCAGATCGCGATGACCGCAGGCATTCCGTTCACACCGAATTTCTCGGTCTACGGCAAGCTCGGCCAGCTGTTCTGGGATCGCGAGACACGTCTTAGCGACTTCACGGGCAACAGCCGCGACGGCGACGACACCTTCTACGGCGTGGGCACCCGCTTCGGTCTGGCCTCTAACCTGGACATGCGCGTGGAATACGAGCGCTATGAAATCGACCGCGCGGATGTCGACATGGCTTCATTGGGTCTGAACCTGATGTTCTGAGCCCCCTCTGCGCCCATTCCCAAGACCTGATCCTCGCAGGTCCCTCCCCCCCCGGGCGCAGAACCCACCGGCTCCGGAACCCCCGGAGCCGGTTTTTTTTGCCCGCGCTAAGCCTGATCGGCCAGCGCCAGCAGGGCCTTGGCAATCTCCGGGCCTTTATGCTCTTCGATAAAGTGGCCGACCTGTGGGTAGCGCCAGGTCGCGCTGCGCAGGCTCGGCAAGGCCTGCTGCCACTGCGCGATCACCTCGTCCTTGCCGCAGGCGTCCCACTGACCGAAAAAGCCACATGCCGGCAGCTTGCGCCCGTGCTCGCCCCAGGCCTTGGCAACGCCAGCCTGCATGCGTTGGTAAAACGCATGGTTGTCCTGCACGCCGTGACGCGCATCGTTATAGCGGTAGCCATGCCCCCAACGCGGGGTCTGCTTGACGTTGCGCTTGGAGCTGCGCGCGTTGGCCTTGGAGCGCAAGCCTTCGGCCCACACATGCTCGGGAGTGCCAGGCGCAATGCGGCGGGTGGCATGCTGCAGCAGGTAAGCGGCGGTGTTGAGCAGGAAGCGTCCACTGCTCTGGGGCTCGGCATGCGAAACCACATAGCCGGCCACACCACCCCACAGGGCATCCGGGATCACATAGGCCGTACTCGCCCAGGGCAGCCAGCGCATCGGAAAGTTGGTGTAGGTGATGCCACTGGACGGCATCGGGAAGATCGTGGTGTTGAGCACCGCAAGGTGACGCACCCGCCACTCGTCTTCAATCAAAGCGCCAATACCGATCGGGCCACCCCAGTCATGCACCAGCAAACTGATATCGCGCAGGTCGAGATGACGAACCAACTGTAAAAGGTTGGCGGCATGGTGCATGTCCACCATTTCGAAATCGGCCTGATCAGACAAGCCGAAACCGATGTGGTCCAGCACCACCATGCGGACGCAACGACCACTGGCTATGAGTGCATCCCGGATATGCCGATAGGTATAAGAGCATTCCGGGTTGCCATGGACCATCAGCAGCGTGATCTCGGGCTCGCCATCACCGCAGGTGTGGTCGTAATAAAACAGGGTCTTGCCGGCATCGTAGCCCTGGCTTAACTCAAACCAATGCGCGCTGTTTGGCGGACAGTAATCTGCCGGCACCTGACGCAGTGGAGTATTGGTTTTTATCTGCATGTGATGAGCGAACTTAAAGAGGTCCGCGCACAGCTTGGATCACAAAGCGGATTGTGCAAAGCGCATCGACTATCCAAAGACACTGCCCGTTGCGCGCGAGGAATTCACCACTCGGCTCAGCAGCCCGCTTGGCGTGAACATCTCGCTTACAGCAGCTTCTTCATGCCGCGTTCCAGCCCATTCAGGGTCATGGGGAACATGCGCTCGTCAACCAGCTCGCGTGTGACCTGAATCGAGGGGTGGTAGTCCCAGTGTTGTTCGGGCTCCGGATTGAGCCAGATCACCTTGTTGAAATGCGAGGTAATGCGCTGCATCCAGGTCGAGCCGGCTTCTTCGTTCCAATGCTCGACACTGCCGCCGGGATAGGTGATCTCGTAGGGGCTCATGGTCGCATCACCAACGAACACCACTTTGTAGTCCTCACCGAACCGATGAATCAGATCCCAGGTTGAGGTTTTCTCGGTGTGTCGGCGGAAATTGTCCTTCCACACATTTTCGTAAATGAAATTGTGGAAGTAGAAGTATTCCATGTGCTTGAACTCGGAACTGGCTGCCGAAAACAGTTCCTCACACACCTTCACATGCGGGTCCATCGAGCCACCCACATCGAAGAACAACAACACCTTCACCGCGTTGTGACGCTCCGGCACCATTTTGATGTCGAGATAGCCGGCGTTGCGCGCCGTAGAGCGGATGGTGTCATCCAGATCGAGCACTTCCTCAGCCCCGGTGCGAGCAAACTTGCGCAGACGGCGCAGGGCGATTTTGATGTTGCGTGTGCCCAGTTCCAGGGAATCATCGAGATTGGCGTATTCACGCTTGTCCCACACCTTCACGGCACTGCGGTTGCCGCCCTTGCCACCCACGCGGATGCCTTCCGGGTTGAAGCCCCCGTTGCCAAATGGCGAGGTGCCGCCGGTGCCGATCCATTTGTTGCCACCTTCGTGGCGTTCCTGTTGCTCTTCGAGGCGTTTTTTAAACTCCTCCATGAGCTTGTCCAGACCGCCCAGCGACTGAATCTTCTTGAGCTCTTCCTCGGACAAATTGAGCTGCTTCATCTGCTCCAGCCATTCCTCGGGAATCGCGGCATTGAGCAGATCGCCCATGACATCTTCCACGCCCTGAAAATACGCCCCGAACACCCGGTCGAACTTGTCGAACTTGGTTTCGTCTTTGACCAGTGTCGCGCGCGCCAGATAGTAGAACTCATCGATTGAGCAGAAAGCCACACGGGCCTGCAGCGCTTCCAACAGGGTCAGGTATTCGGTGACGCTGGGTTTGAGTTCCGCCTCACGCAGAGCATAGAAAAAATTGTTCAGCATGCGCGCACTCCGGCCGCAATCAGTCCGAGCAGCCCCAGCAACGCAACAACAAAACTGAATGTGCGCGCCAAGTTCCAGCCCAGGTAATAGGTCAGCATGTGGCCGATGCGCCCTGCCACATAGACCCAGGCCATGAGATTGACCAGCGCCGGCTGTGCTGCCAGTGCGATGCACACGGCGAGCAGCAGTATGAACACCGCAATGCTTTCATTGGTGTTGTGAAAACTGCGACTGGCCCGGAAATGAAAACTCGCCGGGTTGTAGTCCAGGGGTTTGCCAGGCGCCGTCTTGGCCCAGATGGCGGCAATATCAGCAACCAGGATCTGGGCGAACAACAGCACCGCCATCAGACCGGCGGCCAGGATTGCAAGGCTGTAGGGCTGAAGGGCGTCGACCATGACAATCAGCTATTACGGCGATTCAGAAAAATCAGACGCTCAAACATGTGCACGTCCTGTTCGTTCTTGATCAGAGCGCCATACAGCGGTGGCAGGGACTTCTTGTCGTCCTTGTCGCGCAAGGCTTCCGGTGGAATGTCTTCGGCCAGGAGCAGCTTGAGCCAGTCGAGCAGCTCCGAAGTCGACGGTTTCTTCTTCAGGCCCTGGATCTCGCGCAGACCAAAGAACACGTCCATCGCCTCTTTCAGCAACGTCTTTTTGATGTCGGGGAAATGCACCGCAACGATCTGCTCCATCGTGTCCTTGTCCGGGAAACTGATGTAGTGGAAGAAACAACGGCGCAGGAAGGCGTCGGGCAATTCCTTCTCATTGTTCGAGGTGATGATGATCAACGGGCGATGTTTGGCTTTGATGGTTTTCTGCGTCTCGTAAACGTAGAACTCCATGCGATCCAGTTCACGCAGCAAATCGTTGGGAAATTCGATGTCGGCCTTGTCGATTTCATCGATCAGCAAAATTGGCTGTTCGCCCTGCTCAAAGCACTCCCACAATTTGCCTTTGACGATGTAGTTGCTGATGTCGCCAACACGGCCGTCGCCAAGCTGCGAGTCGCGCAAACGCGACACCGCGTCATACTCGTACAGGCCCTGCTGGGCTTTGGTCGTGGACTTGATGTGCCATTCGAAAAACGGCTTGCCCATGGCCCGCGCGACTTCCTCAGCCAGCATGGTTTTGCCGGTGCCCGGCTCGCCCTTGATGAGCAGCGGACGCTCCAAGGTCATCGCCGCATTGACCGCCAGTTTGAGATCGTCAGTCGCGACGTAACGTTCTGTGCCTTCGAATTTCATGAGGTTTTCTGTGAATCAGTGGATGCCACGATTGTACATGCCCGCCTGACGATTCAGGCGCGGCGCAATTTGAGCCAGCCATCCAGGCGCAACAGCAACGTTGGCAGGAACAGCAGATCGTAGACCAGCGCGATGGAAATGGTCAGCGCGGTGAGCAAGCCGGTAATTTCATTGACCACGAAATCGGATAGCCCAAGGATCGAAAAGCCCAACACCAGGATTGTGGTGGTCACAAGCAGCGCTGTGCCCACGGTGCCGTAGGCATAACGCACCGCATCTTCGGCCGAATCACCATGATCCTGACGGGCCCTCAGATACTTGGACAGGAAATGCACGGTGTCATCCACCACAATTCCAAGCGAGATACTGAAAATGGCTGCCACCGCCAGGTTCACCTCTTGAACCAGCAGGCCCCACAGGCCGAAGGCGATCAGCGACGGAAACGCATTGGGGACCAAGCTGACCAACCCCAATCGCCATGATCGCAAGGCAATCATCAGGGTCAGGGAGATACTGATCAGTGCAACCAATGAGCCGCTGAGCATACTGCGAATGTTGTTCTGACCAATGTGCGCAAACATCACCGTGACGCCCGACCCCGGCGCCGCAATGGCGGGCGCATGGGCCTGAAACCACGCCTGCGCCTGTTCCTCAAACTCGACGATGCGATCGGCTTTGACGTGACGCAAGGTCACCGCAACGCGGGTCGCCGATTTGTCGAAGTTGAGCTGATTGCTCAAATCCAGACCAAACGGCAGAGAAAACTCGTAAAGCAGCAGATATTGCGCGGCCAACTCGGGATCATCGGGAATCCGATACCAGGCTGGATCCCCACCGTGCATGTCACGGTTCAAACGCTTCATCACGTCGCTGAACACATTCACGTGCGCCACATTGGGTTGGTCCAGCGCCCACTGCGCGAACGCATCCAGCTTGCTCAGATACGCAGGATTGGTCACGCCATTGGATTGACCGGTCGAGAGCGAGAACGCGATGGTGTCGAAGCCGGTCAGGCGATCCTCAAGAAACTCTGCGGCGTCGCGAATCGGCACGCCGGGGTCGAAGTACTGATAGGTGCTGTCACTCAGCTGATTGCGCGGCGCCCAGGCCATGACGAACAAGGCCACAGCCAATCCGCCCCAAAACAAAACACCGCGGTGGGCCAGAACCCAGTCACCGAGGCGATTGGCCAATGACGGCTTGCCCTTCTCACCCGCTTTGACCTTCATGCCGCCCATCAGCAGAGGCAGCAAGCACAGCGACAGCAACCAGGCGAACATCACACCCACCGCGACGAAGGTTCCCAGTTCCCGAAACGGCGGGGAGTCGCTGAAGTTCAGACATAAAAAGCCGATGGCGGTGGTCAGGCTGGTCAAGAACACCGGCTGCATATTGATCTCCAACGCGCGCAGTCGTGCCCGCTCCACATCCATGCCCTGACGCTGCAATTGCAGATGACTAACCAGGATGTGGATCGCATCGCACACGCACAGAGTCATGATGATGACCGGCGATGAGACGTTGATCTGGTTCAAGGCGAAACCGAGCCAACCCACCGTACCGATGGTCGACGGCAGGGTGGTGATGATGACCAGCACCACAGCAAACGTGGCCAGCAAGGAACGCAGTAACAAGGCCGAGACCAGGATCATGACCCCGAACATGGCCGGCACCAGCGTTTCCATGTCACGTACGGTGGATTCGTGGAAGGCCTGGTCGATCGCCGGTACGCCCATCAGGTGAACTTCGAAATCCGGATGGTCGGCGACAAATTCATCACGCATGGCGCGTGCGTCAGCCATGATCGAGGAGGTCGCTTCTCCGCGCTCCAAACTGCTGCCTGTAGGCATTTCCAGGCGCGCGTTCACAACGGTGGCGCGACCATCCGCCGAAATCACCGCATTCACCAAGGTGACTTCACTCAAGGCAACGGCCTTGCGGCGCTCGATTTCCGCGGCCGACAGCGCCTGTGGTTCTTCGAACAGCGAGTACACGGTCAGGTCATCGCCCTGAGCCTCGGTGTGCTGAAAGTTGGTCACCGAATCCACGCGGATCACGCGCTGGAACGTCCACAATTGTTCGGTCAGATCGGCAATCGCCTGCAAACGTGCAGGCGTGAACAAATCGCCGTCATGCACGCCGATCAGAAACGAAATGCTGTCGCTTTTGGTGTACGCATCCTCCATCGCTTCATGCGCGACCAGACGTGGATCATCGTCGGTGAAGAAAACCTTGTAGTCGTTTTCGAACACCAGCTTCTGCGCGCCCAATGCGCAGACCACAACCAGGGCGAGACCAAGCAGGAACAGGGGATAACGCAGTCGGACCAGCAAGCTGGCCCAAGTTTGGGCAGAAAACATGATCGGTGGGGAGGGGAAAAACGCCAGTCTAACTCAAGATACATACCGGTTGGTATCTAACTTCAACAGACGCCATCCCCCGCCTCAGGCAAGATATGCCGTCGTTTCAGCCGACCCAACTTTCATGTCCGCGCGCCCCGCATATTCCGATCCGCAAACCGTCCTGCAACAGGTTTTCGGCTACGACCAGTTCCGCGGCGAGCAGGCCGCTGTGATCGACGCGGTCACATCCGGCGCCAGCGCACTGGTCATCATGCCCACCGGTGGTGGTAAATCGTTGTGTTATCAGGTGCCCGCCCTGCTCCTGCCGGGGCTCACCATTGTGGTCTCCCCCTTGATTGCCTTGATGCAGGACCAGGTTGCCGCTTTGCGCGCCAACGGGGTCAAAGCCGCCTGTCTCAACTCCAGCCTGAGCCGCGAAGAGCAACAGGACATCGAGCAGGGCATCCTGGCGGGCGACATTGATCTGCTGTATTGCGCGCCGGAACGCCTGCTGCAAGAGCGTACCTTGAGCTTGCTGCACAGGGCCCAACCCAATTTGTTCGCCATCGACGAAGCTCATTGCGTGTCGCAGTGGGGGCACGATTTCCGCCCCGAATACCGTGATCTCGCACGACTGACCGAGGTGTTCCCAGATGTGCCGCGTCTGGCACTGACTGCAACCGCCGACGAGCCGACCCGCGAGGAAATCTGCGAACGCCTCGGCCTGCTCGATTCGCGGCGCTTCATCGGCGGCTTCGACCGACCGAACTTGCGCTACCGCATCAGCGAGAAGCGCAGCGGACGCGAACAAATCCTGCGCTTTATCCGCGAAGGGCACGACGGGCAGGCCGGTATCGTCTACTGCCTGTCGCGTCAGGGGGTGGACAATCTAGCCGAGTGGCTGAACACCCAGGGCGTACGCGCGCTGCCCTATCACGCCGGGTTGTCGAGCGAATCACGCAGCTTCAACCAGCAACGTTTTCTGCAGGAAGACGGACTGGTGATGGTGGCCACGGTGGCTTTCGGCATGGGCATCGACAAACCGGACATTCGCTTCGTCGCCCATCTGGACATGCCCTCGTCGATCGAAGCCTATTATCAAGAAACCGGCCGCGCCGGGCGCGACGGTGCCCCCGCAGACACCCTCATGCTGTACGGCCTGCAGGATATGGTGCGCCGCCGTCAGATGCTTGAAGGTGGTGATACGCCCGCGGAACGACTGATGCTGGAGCGCCGCAAACTCAATGCTTTGCTCGGCTTGTGTGAAGTCACCACCTGCCGACGCCAGACCCTGCTGCGTTATTTCGGTGAGCCTTTGGCCGAACCCTGCGGCAACTGTGACACCTGCCTGGATCCCCCGCGCACGTTCGACGGCACCGTCGCAGCCCAGAAGGCACTCTCTGCGGTGTACCGCACCGGTCAGCGCTTTGGCGTGGCCCACCTGATCGACGTGTTGCGCGGCGATGACAACGACAAAATCCAGCGCTTTGAACATCACCTGCTGAAAACCTTCGGCTGCGGTAAGGAATTCAACAAAGCGCAATGGAGCGGCATATTTCGCCAACTGGTGGCGATGGGCCTTTTGCAGGTGGATCTGTCCGGTTTCGGTGGATTGCGCCTGGGACCCGAGGCCAAAGCGATACTCACCGGACAACGCACACTGCAGCTGCGTGAACCGAGCAGCGGCGGACGCCGCTCACGCGGTAAAGCCAGCGCGACGCAAAACCTGGTCTCAGAGGCCGATCAGGATCTGTTCGAGCGCTTGCGCCTGTGGCGCAAGGACACCGCTGAGGAACAAGGCGTGCCACCGTATGTGATCTTCCACGACGCCACCCTGGCAGCGATCGCCGCTGGGCGCCCGGACAGCATCGCCACCTTGCAGGATGTCCCCGGGATTGGTGCGAAAAAACTCGACGCCTATGGCTACGAAATTCTCAGCCTGGTCAGTGAGGATTCGCGCTGACGTCGTCGCGTCCGCGCAGTCGTGACCATAAGCTCGCAATCCCAACGAGGAGCCCGCCAGCAGCGATGCCAATTAGGGCGTTGAACAGCATCGCCGACAACACCTTGAGCACCGCTCCGATGCCGGGCACCCATTCCACCGCATGCGCCGCGCCTTCGACCCAGTGATGCAGCATCTGCACACCGTGCACCAGAATGCCGCCCCCAACCAGAAACATCGCAGCCGTTCCCACAACGGACAAAGTCTTCATCAGCCACGGCGCCAACCACAGCAGGCCGCGACCCAGCGCCTGACGCACGCTGTGCCCCTGCTGCTCGATCCAATACAAACCCAGATCATCGATCTTGACGATGGCAGCAACCAACCCATACACGCCGAGAGTTATGAGCACAGCGATCGAGCTGAGCACGGCCACCTGCATGGGAAAATCCGCGGCGGCGACCGTGCCCAAGGTGATCACGACAATTTCTGCGGACAAAATGAAATCCGTGCGAATCGCGCCACGAATCTTGTTGCGCTCAAACGTCCGCATATCCACCTTTGGGTCCGCCACAGCGGCACTCAAAGCCGCATGTTCGCTGGCGCCCTGTTCCGCCGTGTGCAGCCATTTGTGCGCGATCTTCTCGAACCCCTCGAAGCACAAGAATGCGCCACCGAGCATCAACAACGGGGTAATCAACCAGGGCATAAAGACACTGATCGCCAGCGCCGATGGCACCAATATGAGTTTGTTAACAAACGAACCGCGCGCCACCGCCAAAACCACAGGCAACTCACGCTCAGCCCGCACGCCGGTAACCTGCTGAGCATTCAGGGCGAGATCATCCCCGAGCACCCCGGCCGTCTGCTTGGCAGCGGTTTTGGTCATCAACGCCACGTCGTCCAATACGGTGGCGATGTCATCAAGAAGGGTCAGCAAACTGGCGCCAGCCATGATCCACTCTCTGGGTCGAAACGGCCTGCATTATGGCCAATTGTGGTCAAAGCCGTATCTGAGCGGTGTGCTAGTGTTGTTTCACAAACATTCGCGGGCTCAGGCCACATATCCGCATACCCTCTGCCGGCGAGGACTCGTTGCATGAGCGACAACGACAACATCACCGTGCTGCTCAACAAGTGGGGTGGTGGCGATGACAGCGCGCGCGACACGCTTATGCCGTTGGTCTACGACGAACTGCAACGTCTGGCGCGCCGCGCGTGGTCTGGCGAAAACCCGGGACACACCCTGCAGCCCACCGCTTTGGTTCACGAGGCCTTTGCCCAGCTTGTCGATGCGCAGGTGGAATGGCAGGACCGTGCACATTTCTATGCTTTGTCCGCACGTATGATGCGCCGGCTGCTGATCAATCATGCTGAGGCGCGTCGCGCCGCCAAACGCGGTGGCGGCGTCGTGCCCATCACCTTGGATGACGCCATCCCGAGCGATCAGGCTGCCTTCGACGACGTTCTGTCAATTGACCAGGCGCTTACGCAGCTTGCCTCTTTCGATGCCCGCAAGGCCGAGCTGATTGAACTGCAGTATTTCGCCGGACTCAGCTTTGCCGAAATGGCGGAAGTCACGGGCTTATCGACCAGCACACTGGATCGCGAGTTGCGCGTCGCCCGGGCTTGGCTGAAAAACGCGCTGAGCGAAGCGACCTGATGGGCATATCGGCCCCGATTTTCGGCTAACACCACTATGACACCGGAATTCTGGAAACAGGTCGAGCAGGCGTTCGACCATGCCATCAATCTGCCCGCGGCCGAACGCCAACACTGGCTGGAGGCGCTCACCGACAGCAACCCAGCATTGGCCGCCCAGGTGCGCCGTCTGCTGGATGCCGACGGTGATGATGACGCCCGCCTGCAAAAACCCATCGATGCGTCTCTGCACGCGATGACCGATCACCTGGATGATCCCTGGATCGGCCGTCAGCTTGGCGCTTTTCGGATCATTTCGCGGATTGCCACCGGCGGCATGGGCGCCGTGTTTGCAGCCCAGCGCACGGATGCAGAATTCGAACAACAGGTCGCGATCAAACTGATAGCGACGCACTTAGTCGATGCCGATGCCTTAGCCCGTTTTCGGACCGAGCGACAGATCCTGGCGCGCATGCAGCATCCTTATATTGCGCGGATGCTTGACGGCGGCACTCTGAACGACCATACGCCGTACTTGGTAATGGAGCGTGTCATCGGCGTTCCGATCACCGCCTACTGCGAAAACAACACGCTGAATATCGTGCAACGCCTGCAGCTGTTCCAAAAGGTTTGCGACGCGGTGGCTTATGCCCACCGCAACCTGGTCGTCCACCGGGATATCAAACCACCTAACATCCTTGTCGATGCAGATGGCAATCCCAAGTTGCTCGATTTTGGCATCGCCAAACTGGTGGAAAACGCGCCGGACGACGCCACCATCACCGCCCAGCGCATGACACCGGACTATGCCAGCCCGGAACAAATCACCGGTCAGGGCATCACCACAGTCAGCGATGTCTACGCGCTGGGTGTGCTTCTCTATGAACTGCTCAGCGGCCAGCGCCCGTTCAAGCTCCAGGGTCTAAGGCCAGCCGAGATGGAGCATCTGGTGTGCGACACCACACCGACACGTCCCAGCGCCGTGCGACAGATCCCTCAGCTGAACATTTCACCCGATCTCGATGCGGTGGTTCTCAAAGCCATGCACCGCGAGCCCGATCAACGCTATGGCAGCGTGCAGGCTCTAGCGGAGGATATTCAGCGCCATTTGCAGGGCTTGCCGGTGCAGGCGCGGGGACAGCAGTGGCGCTACCTTGCAGGCAAGTTTCTGCGCCGTCACGCTGTGGCTGCGACAAGCGGCCTGGTGCTCGCCGGGCTGGCCAGCGCAGCGCTGATCTATCACAACAGCAGCATCACCAACGAGCGCGATCAGGCCCGCTTTGAAGCCGAACGAGCCAAAGCGGTCACCACCTTCCTGGTCGATATCTTCAAGCAATCCAATCCGGATGAAACGGATGGCGCAACGGTCACTGCGCGGGAAATTCTGGACACCGGCGCGCGACGTCTACAGCAAGATCTGCAGGCCCAGCCGCGCATACGCGGCGAGCTGCACCACAGCATCGGCACCGTCTACAGCTACCTCGGTCAGTACGATCAGGCCGTTCAACAGTTCCGTGCTGTCATCACGCTGGGCGAATCGCTGGACGATGACCACCTGCGTGCCCAAGGTTTTGCCGGCTTGGGCCGCGTTCAATTCGAGCAGGGGCATCTTGAGGAGTCCCAGTCCAACCACGAACGCGCCCTCGCACTGCATCAGGCGCTGTATGGACCACGCAGCGTGCAAAGTGCTTACGATCGCAACGATCTGGCCGAGGCCTTGTTCGCCCAGGGTGATTATGTCCAGGCCGATAGGTACAACCGGGACGCACTGAACATATTCGACAGCACCAGGCACGCCGACCCTCAATACCTGAGCAAGGTGCTACATGATCTGGGCGTCAGTTTGCAGATACAAGGCCACTTTGATGAGGCCGAAGCGCTGCTGCGCCGCAGCCTCGACAATGCCCTGACGCACATCGGTGAACGCAACAGCAACACCCTGGCTTACATGCACGCGCTGGCCACTTTGCAACATGAACGCGGCCACTACACCGATGCCGAGCGCACGTACCTGCGGGTTTTGAAGCTGGAAGCGGATTTGCTCGGCGACGACTACATCGATGCAGACGCGACCATGACCAACCTCGGGCGTCTGTATTCAGACATGGAGCGCTTTGAGGAAGCCGAACACTATTTGCGCCGGGCCGTGGCTCACGTGCACCGCGTGCGCGGCCCCGATCATGCGTATACCGCCTACGACATGATCAATCTGGCCAACCTGCTCCACCAGTTGGAACGCCCGCAGGAAGCTTACGATTTGGCCGCGCATGCGCTGGACATCTACGCGCGAGCGCTGCCTGAAGACCACCCCTATATCGCGTCAGCCAGTCTGACGTACGCCGGAACGCTGATTGACCTGGGGCGCCCGTCGCTAGCCGAGCAAGCCGCCCGACGCGCACTGGATATCTGCGCCAAAGCATTGCCCACAGGACATTGGCTGGCGGCCAGCGGTCGCAGCGTTCTGGGTGAAACCCTGTTTTTGCAGGATCAGCCCGGCATCGCCGAACCGTTGCTGGTCGAGGCTTACCCGATCCTGCGCGAGGCCCGGCCCGGCGATCGGGCCACAGCGAATGCGCTCAAACGTCTGATTCGTTTCTATGAAGCCAGCGGCAACGATGAACGGCTTCAGGAATATCTGACATTGCAGCGCTAGGCACCCACCCTCGCGATGAGCCTTGTTACGAGTCCCCCGCCGGCGCGGCTTTGGCCACCCGAAGGGCGCTGACCAAACAAATCGCCGTGAAGGTCGTGACACCAACCACCGCCACATAGAATGAGCCGTAAGACACCAGATTGGGCCAGTCACCAATCGGCTGCAGGCCGCGCTCCGGAGCGTAAACCGCCGCCGAATAGCCAAGCGCATTGCCCCATAGCGTCACGATGGCCGTGTAGTACACCCACGTGGCCTGACGCGCGGTGAATTTCAAGACTGGGCTCAGCAAAACCACCACCATCACGTACACCGCATTCATGATCGGTCCGGTGTGGGTATTGCGCAGCAACTCTTTCTGATCCGGAACCGGGATTTCCATACGCGGCATGGGCAGGATGTGAAACACATTGTCAGCCAGCGCAATAAGCCAGGCGAAACCACCAAAAAACCCCAGGAACATCATGATGAAACAATGGACCAGCAGCTTGCCGCTGATGTGGTGCGCGAAGCCGCCTTCTGCGGCCAGCCAATTTTGGTTATTCATTATTCTCCTCGCTGCTCTGCGCGGGCGCCTTGGTCAGCGACCGCAAATCGTTGAGTTCTTGCCGCTAAGCAGCGCTGGACACGCCCTGCGCTGACACAAAAGGCACAGGGATATCCGGATGACGCGTGTCCAACAGCGGAACCTCACCCTCCGGACAATGGCTATAGCCTGAAATCCAGTCTTGCACCCAGCGCAGCTCTTTCTCATGACGCGGGTTGTGCCCCGGCAAAGCCGCGCGCAGCACATAGGGCACCACGTAACGGGCAAAACCCCACAGGCGCCGGGCCAGCCGGAGCCGTGAACGCAGGCTCCGCCAGCGCCCATCTTTTTTCAGGATCACCTTGTAGCCACGCATCGAATACCAAGCCACCGCGCCTGAGCCATGAAACACGCCAAACATGCGCGCAAAGTAAGCGCTGACGCTGCCAGCAAATTTGGCCTGGTAGACGTCATGGGCCACGCACTTGTGCTCAGATTCCTCGACGAAATGCCACAGGATGAACGAGGCCACGCGCGTGTCCGCACCGCCAAACAGGTCGACCCGCTGATCGACCAGCCATTTGGTCACGCCCAAGGTCATCGCTTCGAATCCTGCGGTGTAAGCCATGCGCTTGCGCAGCGACTGCCCCTTTAGCCTGTCGTAATGCTGCTTCAGAGCCTGCTCGACCTCAGCCAACTCCGGATACGCTTTGGCCTTGAGCAATTCGTTGAATCGACGGTGCGCCGTGAAGTGGTACTGCTCTTGTGTGTTGAACGCCCGACCAGCGTCTTTGACATCACCCTCCGGGAGATCCGCGGTCGCCTCCCGAACCGTTTTGATCAAGAACGGTTCGAGATACGGCATGGTGATCGATGCGCCATTGACCATGGCGCAAAACTCCGGATCGTGCGCCTTCCAGATCGGATTCAGATCATCCGGGAACTCGAAGGGGATTTTTCGCGGTTGAGGAATAGGCACCGCATCATTCGACGACTTATGCATGTTGGGTTGTCTCCACAAAAGTAGCGGACAAATCGCTGTCAGACCTATCCATTTTCTGCTGCATGCCAGCTCGCAAGGTGTGAATGACGACGGTGGTCAAGGTCTCCACATCGCGACCCATCGCAAACTGGCCGGCCAACTCCAGGGACACAAGACCGTGTGCCCCGATCCAGAACATATGGCTCGCGGTCAAAGGATCGATGTGCGCCGGAAGCTCACCGGTTTTCTGGCCTTGCGCGATAACCCGCGTGCAAATATCCAGGGCATCATGCTTGGCGCGACGGAATTCAATTGAATGACGTGCCACGTCGGTGTCGTCCAGGTTGAAGAACAGCAATGCGTACCGCTGCGGTCGCTGCAAGCCTGACTTGATGTAGGTTCGGGCCAAGCCGATAAGCCGTTCGGCCGGACTCGCAATGTCCTTGGTCGCCTCGTGCATTTCGGCCTCAATCCAACGATAGGCACGCGCCCGCAGTGCGTTCACCAATTCATCCTTGTTGCGGAAATAGCGGTACGGGGCCGAATAGCTCAGGCCCATCTCCGACGCCAGCTTGCGAAAGCTCAACGCCTCCAACCCACCCTCGCGTTCAAACACGGCCATCGCGCTGTCAAGAATCGCCTCACGGCGCCGCGTGCGCGCATCTTCTGAGTAGGGTTTTCTAGCCATGTTGTCTTCCTGAGCAAAACGTACTGCGGCTGATCTGAACTAATGTTCACACCGTTAACTTAACAGTGTCAACTTTTCTGATACAGCCACACTTCCAGGTCGCCTGGTTCACAGCACCGGCGCCGTGTGGGCAAAAAAACCGGAACCTCTTGCTTCTCTCATCAGGGACGCAACTCTGCGTTGCGACAACACATCTGTGGGAGGGAAGCACATGAAAATTCCGAGTCAGTTCTTAGCGATTGCGCTGTTTGGCGCCACACTGATCGCCTGTGGTGGTGGTGGCGGAGGAGGCGGCAATGATGGCGGCGGCGCAACACCAGCACCCAGCGCCAGCCCAACACCAACAGCCACCCCTGGAAGTTCAGCCAATACCTCGGTGCAAGAGGTTCTGGATGATCTGGGTATCGACACCACCCAGAGCGACCGGGTGGACAACGACGGCGATGCCCTGCCCGACGGCTATGCGCCGATGGGTAGCGCCATGGCCATCAACAAATTCCGCGAAGTGATGCTGTTTGGTGTCCCGCTGGCAGATGCCGGTGTCATCGACAGCAGCGCATCGCAGAATCAGATGACGCTGAGCAATCTGGTGCCGGGCAGCAATAACAGTTTCAGCTGGGAGGTACTCAACGACGCAGCATTTGCCAGCACGCCGTGGATGGGCCTGGAGGCGCGCCGTCATGCGGTGAGCGCGGACATCGACGATGACGGCCTGGATGAAACCATCGTGGTGTACCAGGACGAGGGCGATGTTGAACTGGTGATCCAGCAAGACGCGGCGCAAAACTACGCCCTGAGTACGCCGGTTGCCGTCGACAACGGAACCTACGACGCCGTCTTCATGGCCGCCGGAGACTATGACGGTGACGGCGATGCGGACCTTGCCATGGGGCTGATCAACGGCAACGGTGACGCCGTGGTCAAAATGCTCGAGAACATCGCGGGCGCCTTTAGCTTCAACGGCGTGTCGCTGTCTTTCCCCAAGACCACCTACAGCATCCGTCATATGGTGCTGGAAGCCGGCAACCTGGACTATGACCGGGCTCAGGAACTGGCCGTTGTGATCAACGCCGGCAACCTCACATCGACCAACAACTCGCTGTCCAATGCCGAGCACCGTTACCACATCCTCGACGACGCCAGCACGCAGTTCACGACGCTCACATCCGGGCAGATTGAGTATGACAATGGCAATGGCATGCAGCGCGCCGTCTTCGGCAATCTCTCACTGGGTGATGTCGATGGCGACAGTCTGGATGAAGTGGTCCTGGCTGGCCTCAACCAGATCGGCGGCGTGAGCAGTACAGCGGCGGTGAGCAGTTTCCGCCATGCCATACAGGTGCTGGATGACGCCAAGCAGAGCTTCACCCTGCTCGGGCAAGGATCAGCGCCGGCACTGCTCGGCGATGCGGAATTGCCGCCGTCGGGCGAAAACTACAATGAAGGCTCGGGCACCAGTCAGGCGATCAACTATGTGGCCGTGGTCACGGCCGATGTGGATGGTGACGGTGCGGCCGAATTTCTGGTTAACCAACGCTTGTTTCAGTCGCTACGCAGCTCGCCGAACAGCCTGGCTTTGTACGATGACGACGGCGAGTCCGACAACGGCCCCTCAACCATCCCGTCCCTGTACTGGTATGGCTACGATCGCGAAGACAGCTTCAACTTCAACTGGCGTGCAGTGGCCGTGGCCGCCGGTGATGTCACCCTGGATGGACGCGACAACATTGTGATGTACAGCCAACGCGAAGCCGGCACGATCAACGAGTATCAGGCCTTGATGGTGTGGGGCCACGACCAGGTCGATGGCTGGAGCTTGATCAAGGAGATCAAGACTGACAAGCGCTTCAGCACCGGTGGATCACCCAACTATCACCCGCAGGTGCTGCTGCCGGACAGCGAGCTGGATGATGGCACAGTCGCGATCAAATACAGCGATGGCAGCCACCAACTGGTTTTCACCCAACCCTTGCTGATTGCCGCGTTGGCTGGCGCACCTTGCGCCAATGATCTGGGCCAGGACCTGGGCGAATCTTGTCGTACCGCTTTCGGGCGGGCAGTCAGCTCGGGTACCACCAGCACGCAAAGCACTACCGTCACCGGTCGGTTGTTCGCGGGCTTCGGCGCCGGCGCGCCGGTCACCAACAACGCCTTGGAAATAACCGCCAGCATCTCCAAGACCATCAACCGCTGGACCAGCACCGCCTACTCGCTACGCACCTCACTGGTTTACGAGACTGGCGCGATTGAAGATTCCGTGATTCTTGCGGTCATGCCCATTGACGTATACACCTACACGGTGCTTAACCACCCGGACCCGACCCTGGTCGGCGAGGCGGTCCACGTCAACTTGCCACGTGAACCCATCACCGCGCTGGTCACACTGGACTACTACAATCAGATCGTGGATGAAGACAATTTGCGTATCGGCAGCGACATCTTCAACCACAACCCCGGCAACCCGGCCAGCTATCCCAGTCGCGCCGAGAAGAACACCCTGCTCAATCGCTATACGGGTCTTCAATCCGCCGAAGCGTCGGTCGGCCAGGGTGGCGGACAAACCACCGCCACCATCGAGGAGTTCAACTCCACCTCAACCGGTGTGGATTACCAGACGGCGTGGTCACTGGATGTCCGTGCAACCGGCGGCGCTGGCGCTTATATCATTGGCGGGTTCTCAGTCGGCGGAGGGAGCGGCAATGCACTGGAAACCACGCATGGAAACGAGACCATCTACCAAGGCGCGGTTGGCAATATCTCGCAGGCGGCTTTTGATGCCGGTGAGGACTACAACTGGGGATTGTTCGCCTACATCTACGACGGACACAGTTCGGAGCAGAGCTTCGAAGTCCTGAATTACTGGGTCGAACCCTGATGATGCTCGGCGGTCGGCATTCGCCGGCCGCCTCACTCAGGCGGTCTTGCCCAGATCGAGAAACTTCTCCAGGTAATCCATCTGATCGGTCAGCACATGACGCCCCGACAAAACCAGCATCTCGGCCACATTGGGCGCATATGGCACGGCCAGCAGCGGCATGCCGGCGGCCTCAGGAGTACGACAACCTTTTTTCTGGTTGCATGAACGGCACGACGACACCACATTCTCCCAGCAATGATGCCCACGCTGTGCACGCGGTTTGACGTGATCCATGGTCATACTGGATTCGGACAGATGGCCGCCGCAATACAGGCACAAGCCACGATCGCGCGCGTACAAACGCCGCCGCGTCAGCGCGAAGGTGCCACCACTTTCCCAGATACGAGAACGGTCGTTGACCGCGATAATCGGCGACATATTGAACAACGTCTGCTGCCCAGTAGCCCGATTGATACCGCCACGGATGACGATTTCCTGATCACCCGCCTCCCACAGCACCTTGTCTTCCATATAAAGACACACTGCGCGCTGCCAGTCGATCCAGGCAACGGGAAGGCCGCCCGCGCTGAGCTTGAGAAGTTTGGGAATCGCACCGGTCATGGGACGTGTCACGCCGCAGCAGTAGAACACGACCAGCATAATGGCTTGATTTTGTGACCGTTTCAATACGGATCACAAAAGTTGACCGTATACGGCCCCGCTAACACGCGGTCTTTTTCTCGCTAAAGTCCGACGCTGATCACGCGTCGAAAACGCAATTTCAGTCGAGCCTTGTATGCCAATTCGCCAATCGAAACACCAAACAGCTGTTTCGCCGTATATTCCTGCTCGGACGAAAAGTACCACCGGGTCTCAAACGCTGGCGGAGGATTGGTTTCATGTCCGGGTAGCTGAGGCAATCTGCGTCCTCGCATCAAGGTCCGCAACCGCAGATTGGCAGCCTCATCAATACTTGCGCGTTGCTTGGCGTCGAAAATGCTCGCTCGGCCACCATCAGAAAAAAGCTCAAGGATCTGCGATCTGTTCGCCAAAAAGCGAGGCTGAAACACATGGCGGTTTGGATGGGTTGCCAACAGGTAGGCCAATGACAACGCGCGCGAATCCCATTGAGGATTGGCGCCAAACTTCACCGGTTCAGCGAAGACCTCCTCGGGCAAACCACTCAATTCAGCACACAACTGTGGCATGCAAAGAGAATGTCCATATGCCCACACTCGACAGCGTGGATCCAATTGCAGCGCCCGCTGCAGGACCGTGAGATGTCCAGATGGCGCTTTTATGGTTCCCCGCCGCGCCAAATGAAGCGGGGGCACATCCGCGCCTACACGACCGCTTGCCCAAGCTCGAATTCGCTGAAAATACAAGGATTCATGGTACGACGATGCACAACGAACCAGCATCGCCAATTGATATCCATCGCCCGCGACATCGCGCAGAAACCGGCCAACCTTGTCAGGATTATCCAGCAAGGCTCGCGAGAACGCTTCGCTACTCAGCACCACATGATCAGCACCAAAGGCCTCAACCTCTTTACGAAGCTCCCGAACAAGGTCCGCTGAATCGGGCGACGAATGCCCCGCCACACCGCAGTGCCCTCCAACAGCCCATGCCACCTCATGATGGGCACGCTCTTTCCTGTAGAGCCCTGCTTGCGGATAAAGCACACCGTACTCGAGCATGCGATCACGAGCGGCAAACAAATGCGACTGAATCGCTGATGTTCCCGTCTTGGCCAGACCGACATGAATAGTTAGACGTGTCAACGTTCCGCCAATGCAGTCGCCGCTTTAAGCAAACCGCTATCTAGCGCTCGGCACGTTCTTCCAGAATAGCCACAGCCGGCAGTGTTTTGCCTTCCATAAATTCCAGGAATGCCCCACCACCGGTGGAGATGTAGGACACCTGATCCTTGATGCCGTATTTGTCGATTGCCGCCAGGGTGTCGCCACCGCCGGCAATGGAAAACGCCGAGCTTTGCGCGATCGCTTTCGACAGGGATTCGGTGCCGCCGGCGAACTGTTCAATCTCGAACACGCCGACCGGACCGTTCCACACAATAGTCCCGGCGCCGTCCAGCGTGGCGGCGAGGATTTCGCGGGTTTTGGGCCCCACATCGAGGATCATTTCATCATCCTCGACCTCATCCACCGGGCGGATTTCCGGGTGAGCTTCGGGAGAAAATTCAGTCGCTGCCACCACGTCAACGGGCAACGGGATCTGGGCGCCGCGACTGTTCATCACGCTCATAACGTGCTTCGCTGCGCTGATCAGATCCGGTTCGTAGAGTGACTTGCCCACTTTATAACCCGCCGCGGCGAGAAAGGTGTTGGCGATTCCACCACCAAGAATCAGCCGATCGGCAACCTGGGCGAGGTTTTCCAGCAATTCCAGCTTGGTCGAAACCTTGGAGCCACCAACGATAACCGCCAGCGGTCGTTTGGGGGCTTTCAAAGCGGCACCCAAAGCCTTCAGTTCGGCGTCAAGCAAAGGACCTGCACATGCCACCGGCGCAAAACGCGCCACGCCGTGCGTAGAGGCCTGCGCGCGATGTGCCGTGCCAAAAGCGTCCATGACGTAGACATCACAGAGCTTGGCCAGATCACGCGACAACTGCTCGTCGTTGGCCTTTTCACCTTTTTCAAAACGCACATTTTCCAGCATAACCAACTGGCCTGGCGCCACATCCACACCCTGCCGCCAGTTCTTGACCAATGGCACATCCTGCCCCAGCAACGTCGCCAGATGAGCCGCCACGGGCGCCAGCGAGTGCTCTTCGCTGACCACGCCTTCTTTGGGACGACCGAGGTGTGACGCCACCATTACTGCGGCGCCGGCATCCAAAGCACTTTTCAGCGTCGGCAACGATGCGCGAATGCGCGCGTCCGAACTGACCTTGCCATTGGCAATCGGCACGTTGAGATCCTGACGAATCAATACCCGCTTGCCCGCGAGGTCCTGGTCATTCATGCGCAGTATGGGCATGGTTTTCACGCTTTTCAGTGGGCCTGCTCGGCTTGCAGGACTTTGATCATGCTGGCGAGTTTTTCGAACAGCTGAGGTATGCGCTGATCGATGTCAGCATTGGGCGGCGCAAACTCCAGCCGATAAGCAATCGCCAACTGGGTTTCGACTTGCGCCAAGGCGCCGCGGGCGGCATCAACGTAAGTCACAAGCCCGCCACGGGTCATGCGCGCCGAGCCCTCTGCCAACAGCGAGGGCACCGAAGTGACGGCACGACGCAGATCCGCCGCCAAGCCATTGCGCTCAGTCGGCGGGAACTGGTCGGTCAGGCGATACACCGCCGTCACCAACTCCATCGCCTCTTTCCAGGCGGCGAAATCGTGGTGACGACGCTTGTCCGCCATGGTCTTGCAGGCTTAGCCGGCGACGACGCGAGCCATTTCCAAACACTTGTTGGAATAGCCCCATTCGTTGTCGTACCAGCTCACGACTTTGACGAAGGTTTCGTCCAGCTGAATGCCGGCTTCGGCATCGAACACCGAGGTGCACACTTCGCCGCGGAAATCGGTGGCCACAACTTTGTCCTCGGTGTAACCAAGCACACCAGCCAGGGCACCTTGGCTCTGCGCTTTCATTTCCGCGCAGATTTCTTCGTAGGACGCATTGCGCTCCAGCTCGACCGTCAGGTCAACAACAGAGACGTCGGAGGTGGGGATGCGGAAAGCCATACCGGTGAGCTTCTTGTTCAGCTCCGGAATCACCACGCCGACAGCTTTGGCTGCGCCGGTGGATGACGGAATGATGTTTTCCAAAATACCGCGACCACCGCGCCAATCTTTCTGACTCGGGCCATCCACGGTTTTCTGGGTTGCCGTCGCCGCGTGCACGGTGGTCATCAAGCCACGCTTGATACCCCATTTGTCATTCAACACTTTGGCGACGGGAGCCAGACAGTTGGTGGTGCAGGAGGCATTGGAGATGATCGCCTGACCGTCGTAGCTTGCGTGGTTCACGCCGTAGACGAACATCGGCGTGCCATCTTTGGACGGCGCCGACATGATGACTTTCTTGGCGCCCGCCTGCAGATGCTTGCCCGCAGAGTCAGCGTCAAGGAACAGGCCGGTGGATTCGATCACCACTTCGGCGCCGATTTCATCCCACTTCAGCGCCGCCGGATCACGCTCGGCGGACAGACGGATGGTCTTGCCGTTGACAACCAGATTGCCGCCCTCGACCGACACGTCGCCCTTGAAGCGACCATGCACGGAGTCGTACTTCAGCATGTAAGCCAGGTAATCCGGCTCCAGCAGATCGTTGATGCCGACAATCTCGATGTCGTCAAAATTCTGCACCGCGGAACGGAACACATTACGGCCGATGCGGCCGAAACCGTTGATACCGACTTTTACTGTCATCTCTTACGTCCTTCGTATCGCTTGTCGCCCGACTTCAGCCGAGCAGGGATTCCATGCGGCTCACGACATTGTCCACCGTGAAACCGAAATGCTTGAACAGTTCACCCGCCGGTGCGGATTCGCCATAAGTGGTCATGCCCACCACATCACCGTGATCACCAACCAGACGCCACCAGCTGTCGGGCACACCCGCTTCAACCGCCAAACGGGCTTTGACTGACGGCGGAATCACGCTGTCACGCCAGGCTTGATCCTGAGCCATAAAGCGATCCAGGCAAGGCACCGAAACCACGCGCACCGGCATGCCTTTCTCACCCAGCTGGGCGGCGGCTTTGACCGCCAGCTCCACTTCCGAACCGGACGCCATGATCACCGCCTGCGGCGTTTCGCCACCTTCGATCAACACGTAACCGCCGCGCTCAATGGCTGCCAGTTGATCGGCATCTCGTGCGTTGGCGGGTACGTTCTGTCGCGTCAAAGCCAAGGCGGTGGGCCCGTTATCGCGAACAACCGACTGCTGCCATGCGGCAAAAGTTTCCACGGCATCGCAGGGGCGCCAGGTTTCCAGATTGGGGATCAGACGCAAGCTGGCGACATGCTCCACCGGCTGGTGGGTCGGGCCGTCTTCACCCAGACCAATCGAGTCATGGGTGTACACGAAAATGCTGCGCTGATTCATCAACGCGGCCATGCGCACCGCGTTGCGCGCATAGTCCGAGAAGGTCAGGAAGGTGCCACCGTAAGGGATGAAACCGCCATGCAGGGCGAGCCCGTTCATGATGGCGGACATGCCGAATTCGCGCACACCGTAGTAGATGTACTGCCCGGACACGTCCCCCGGCACAACCCCTTTGGCGCCTTTGAACAGGGTCAGGTTGGAGCCGGTCAAATCGGCGGAACCACCCAGCAGCTCGGGCAGCTTCGGCCCCAGCACATTCAACGCCTGCAATGAGGCTTTGCGGGTTGCTACGGTTTCGGCCGCATCCTGAATACGCTGCAGCTCGGCCTGGCAGTTGCTGTCGAAATCTGCCGGCAACTCACCGGCCATGCGGCGGGTGAATTCGGCAGCCAGCTCCGGATACGCCTTGGCGTAACGATCGAACAGACCCTGCCATTCGGATTGAGCTTGTGCCCCGCGTTCGCGAGCATCCCAGCCCGACTTCACATCTGCCGGAATTTCGAACGGCGGGTGCGGCCAACCAATGTGCTGACGGGTGGCGGCGATTTCCTCGTCACCCAGCGGCGCGCCGTGGGTCGATTCGGTGCCCTGTTTGTTGGGGCTGCCGAAGCCGATCAGGGTCTTGCATTGGATCAGCGTCGGGCGCTGGTCATCTTCGCGCGCGCTTTGCAGCGCCAGCTTGACCTCTTCCGGATTGTGTCCATCGACATTGCGGATCACCTGCCAACCGTAGGCTTCGAAGCGACCGCCAGTGTCATCGGCGAACCAGCCGGGCACTTCGCCGTCGATGGAAATGTTGTTGTCATCGTAAAGCACGATGAGCTTGCCCAACCCCAAGGTGCCAGCCAGCGAGCACACTTCGTGGCTAATGCCTTCCATCAGGCAGCCATCGCCGGTGAACACGTAGGTGTGATGATCCACGATATTCAAATCATCACGATTGAACTGCGCTGCCATCAGGCGTTCGCCCAGCGCCATACCGACGGCGTTGGCCAAGCCCTGCCCCAGCGGACCAGTGGTGGTCTCCACGCCCGGGGTGATACCAAACTCCGGATGCCCCGGGGTTTTCGAATTCATCTGCCGGAAGTTCTTCAGCTCTTCTATCGGCAGGTCATAGCCACTCAGATGCAGCAGTGCATAGAGCAGCATCGAGCCGTGACCATTGGAAACCACGAAACGGTCACGGTCAGCCCAACCTGGATCATTCGGATTGTGCTTGAGGACGTCGTTCCACAGCACCTCCGCCATATCGGCCATACCCATCGGCATACCGGGGTGACCGGAGTTGGCTTTCTGCACCGCATCCATCGCCAATGCGCGAATTGCATTGGCCAGAGTGGTTCTGGAAGTCATTGATTTCTCTGAAATTATGCCGCAGGCGCGCGACAGAATGGGGGCGTATTGTCGCTGAAATCAAGGTTTTTCGGCAAGCTGACCGATGGGTTAGCTGCTGCCGCGCACTCAAAGCACAGGCCAAATCACGCTCAGACACACACCTCAATGTTGATCACGGGCTCATCGGTGCGCCGCTGCGCGGCACCCTCCGCGCGCTGCCTCCTGATCGAGCCCGTGATCAACTTTGAGGGACTCATCACTCGCTTCATTTAGTCCGACGCTTTCAATTTATCGGCAAACACCCGCTTGAGCTTGTCCACTTTGGGCAAGGCAACGGCCTGAATATAAGGTTGCCCAGGATTTATCTCGGCGTAGTTCTGGTGATAGTCCTCGGCCGGATGAAATTGTTTGAGCGGCTCCAATGTGGTCACGATGGGGTTGGAAAACTGACCGGCGCCATTGAGCTGGTCAATGTAGGCCCGCGCCACCTGTCGTTGCTCATCATCGGCAAAAAAGACCGCAGACCGGTACTGAGTTCCGCGATCATTGCCTTGACGATTGAGTTGGGTGGGGTCGTGAGCGACAGCGAAAAATACCTTGAGAATCTGCCCCAAGGAGGTCTGCGCGGAGTCATATCGAATGCGTACAACCTCGGCATGCCCGGTCAAACCCGTGCACACGCTGCGGTAATCGGCACGATCGGGATCACCGCCGGCGTAGCCTGATTGCACCGAAATCACCCCCTTCAGCTGAACGTACACCGCCTCAACACACCAGAAGCAGCCCCCCGCCAACACGATCTCCTGCTCACCGTCGGGAGCCTGATCAAGTGTCGGATCGGGAAATCCATCCGCTGTGGCCAGCGCATCTTTAGGAGGAAGTTCACAGAGCATCGTTTTGTACCGGTTGGCATGCAGTCGCCATAATGCACGCCAAATCACAAATTCCAAGGCTTGGGATGAAAACGCTGGTCGTCGGGGGCGCCGGATACATTGGCTCGCACATGGTGCGCTTTCTTGTGGACCAAGGTCACGACGTGCGCGTGCTGGATGATTTGTCGACGGGGCATCGCGCGGCGGTCGCAGCGGAGCTGCTGATTGAGGGCAGCTTGCTGAACGCAGCGGCGCTCGACCGTGCGTTTGCCGAAGCTCAACCCGAGGTGGTCGTGCATTTCGCCGCCAAGTCCATCATCCCGGAATCGGTCAGCGACCCTCAGCTTTACTATCAGACCAATTTGAGCGGCACGCTCCAGCTGCTCGAAGCCATGCGCCGTCACCGCTGCGAGCGTTTGATTTTCTCCTCAACCGCTGCGGTGTACGGCACGCCGGATGTTGTTCCCATCGCCGAAAGCGCAGCAACTCGCCCCATTTCTCCGTACGGTCGGACGAAGCTGTTCATGGAGCAAATGATCGCGGACTTCGCTGCCGCGTACGGCCTGCGCACGATTAGCTTGCGCTACTTCAACGCCGCCGGCGCCCACCCCTCGGGCGAAATTGGCGAAGCGCATGAACCGGAAACGCATCTGATCCCCAATATCTTGCGCTCCCTGGCGCAAGGTGACTTTACGCTGCAGCTGTTCGGCACCGAGCATCCCACACCGGATGGCACCTGCGTGCGCGATTACATCCACGTGATGGATCTGGTCGCTGCTCACCAAAACGCGGCGGAACGTTTGGCCACCCTGCAAGCCGGCACCAGCGAAGTGTTCAACCTCGGGGTTGGCCACGGCTACAGTGTGTTGGAAGTCCTCAACGCGGCGGAACAGGTGGTCGGACGCGAGATTCCACGCGAGATTCGTCCCGCTCGCGCCGGCGACCCGCCCATGCTGATCGCAGATCCGTCGCTGGCCAACCGGCAACTTGGTTGGTCGTGCGAACACAGCGACCTGGATACGATATTACGCAGCGCCTGGCGCTGGCATCAAAGCCACGGGTTCACTTCCACTTGATGTTGCAACCCACGCTGGGCTTCTGATCAGCATCGACCGATTCCCCGGCGATCAAGGCATCCAATGCATCGCGTATATCGCGCCCCGTCACCGGCTCGCCATTGCCCGGCCGCGAATCATCAAGCTGACCGCGGTAGACGCACTTCAATTCGCCATCAAAGATGAAAAAGTCCGGTGTGCATTCCGCGCCGTAGGCTTTGGCCACTTGCTGAGCCTGGTCGTACAGGTACGGAAACTCATAGCCCGCCTCACGCGCGGTTTCCGCCATTTTCTCGGGTCCATCGTCCGGATAGGACTCCGCATCATTGGCACTGATCGCGACCACACCGACACCAGGACCGGCGTAATCCTGACCCAAACGCGCCAACTCGGCCGCCACATGTTTCACGTACGGACAGTGATTGCAGATGAACATGACCAAGGTGGCCACCTCTCCGCGCACCGACTCCAGGCTGACATCCTCACCGGATAACGTATCTGGAAGCGTGAAATCCGGGGCCGTCGTGCCCAGAGGCATCATGCTGGAAGGCGTTAAGACCATGGCAGAAACATTCATGCAATACGGGCACACAGTCTCGCGCGACACCTGCCACAGGTCAAAAATCGCTTGCATTCATGGCCCGGTCGGGACATGATTATCTCTCTATCCGGATAAACAGATATAAGCGCATGTCCCAAGATTATCTTTTCACCTCCGAATCGGTGTCCGAGGGTCATCCCGACAAGGTTGCCGACCAGATTTCCGACGCGGTACTGGACGCGATCCTTGATCAGGACAAACACGCCCGTGTGGCCTGCGAGACATTGGTCAAAACCGGCGTGGCCATCGTCGCTGGTGAAATCACCACATCGGCCTGGGTCGATCTCGAAGATTTGGTCCGCAAGGTCATCACCGATATCGGTTACACCTCATCCGATGTCGGCTTCGACGGCGCGACCTGCGCGGTCATGAATCTGATCGGCAAGCAAAGTGTGGACATCGCACAGGGCGTTGATCGCTCGCGTCCGGAAGATCAGGGCGCCGGTGACCAAGGCCTGATGTTCGGCTACGCCTGCAACGAAACCGACGCGCTGATGCCGGCTCCGGTGCAGTTTGCGCATCGTTTGGTCGAACGCCAAAGCGAAGTGCGCAAATCCGGCCAACTGGCCTGGCTGCGCCCGGACGCCAAGTCGCAAGTCAGCTTGCGCTACCGTGACGGCAAACCCGTGAGCATCGACGCCGTGGTGCTGTCCACCCAGCACAACCCGGAAGTCTCACAAAGCGACCTGCGCGAAGCCGTGATGGAGCTGATCATCAAGCAGGTTCTTCCTGCCGATCTGCTAACGGGTGAAACCAAATATCACATCAACCCGACCGGCCAGTTCATCATCGGTGGCCCGGTGGGTGACTGCGGCCTGACCGGACGTAAAATTATCGTCGACACCTACGGCGGCATGGCCCGTCACGGTGGCGGCGCATTCTCCGGCAAAGACCCGTCAAAAGTGGACCGCAGCGCGGCCTACGCAGGTCGTTACGTGGCCAAGAACATCGTCGCTGCCGGCCTCGCGGACAAGTGCGAAATTCAGGTGAGCTACGCGATCGGGGTGGCCGAACCGACCTCCATCTCGGTCACCACCTTCGGCACCGGCAAGATCTCCGATGAGCGCATCGAAACCCTGGTTCGCCAACATTTCGACCTGCGCCCGTATGCCATCAGCCGCATGCTCGACCTGCTGCACCCGATGTACCAGGCGACAGCCGCTTACGGTCACTTTGGCCGCGAGCCGGTGGAAATGACCTACGGCAACGACACCTTTACCGCCTTCCCCTGGGAACGCACCGACAAGGCGGACGCCCTGCGCGCCGACGCCGGCCTGTAACGGCAACCCTTAGCAAACGACAGGACGAAGATTATGAGTACCCCCGCTGAAAAACTTAAGAGCGACTACGTTGTGGCCGACATCAGCCAAGCTGATTTCGGACGCAAAGAAATCGCCATCGCTGAAACCGAGATGCCCGGCTTGATGGCCGTGCGCAAAGAATTTGCCGACAGCCAACCGCTCAAAGGTGCACGCATCGCCGGCTCCTTGCATATGACCATTCAGACCGCCGTGTTGATCGAGAGCCTCCAAGCCCTCGGTGCCGACGTGCGCTGGGCCTCGTGCAACATTTTCTCGACCCAGGACCATGCCGCAGCGGCCATCGCCGCCACCGGCACGCCGGTGTTCGCCTACAAAGGCGAGTCCTTGGAAGACTACTGGGAATACACCCATCGCATCATGCAGTGGAGCGATGGCGGCACGCCGAATATGATTCTCGATGATGGCGGCGACGCGACTCTGCTGCTGATTCTCGGCGCCAAGGCAGAGAAAGATGCCAGCGTGCTGAACAATCCGGAAAGCGAGGAAGAAGAAGCGCTGTTCGCTTCGATCAAGCAGCGCTTGCAAACCCAGCCCGGTTTCTACAGCAAAACCTTAGCTGCAATTCAAGGCGTGACCGAAGAGACCACCACCGGTGTGGCGCGTCTGTATCAGATGCGCAATGACGGCGAACTGCCCTTCCCGGCAATCAACGTCAACGATTCGGTGACCAAATCCAAATTCGACAACCTGTACGGCTGTCGTGAATCCCTGGTTGACGGCATCAAGCGCGCCACCGACGTGATGATCGCGGGCAAGATCGCCGTGGTCGCGGGCTATGGCGACGTGGGCAAAGGCTGTGCGCAGTCACTGCGTGGCCTCGGCGCCACCGTATGGGTCACCGAAATTGATCCGATCTGCGCCCTGCAGGCCGCAATGGAAGGCTTCCGTGTGGTGACCATGGATGATGCGGCCAGCCAGGCCGATATCTTCGTCACGGCAACGGGCAACTTCCATGTGATCACGCATGACCACATGAAAGCGATGAAAGATCAGGCCATCGTCTGCAACATCGGTCACTTCGACAACGAGATCGATTGCGCCAGCCTGAATCAGTACGAGTGGGACAACATCAAACCGCAGGTTGATCATGTGATCTTCCCGGATGGCAAGCGCATCATCCTGCTGGCCGAAGGCCGTCTGGTGAACCTGGGCTGCGCCACCGGCCACCCCAGCTTTGTGATGTCGAACTCCTTCACCAACCAAGTGTTGGCTCAGATCGAGTTGTTCACCAAAGGTGATCAATACGGTAAAGACGTCTATGTGCTGCCCAAGCACCTGGATGAGAAGGTCGCTGAACTGCACCTGCACAAGCTGGGCGCCAAGTTGACCAAGCTGAGCGATAAGCAGGCCAAGTACATTGGCGTGCCGGCCGCTGGACCGTACAAGCCGGATCACTACCGTTACTGATCAAACGCTTTAGCAAACAACCGCGCCCTGACATCGTGAGGGCGCGGTTCTTTTGTACGTTCCACTTCCCCTGACCCTCGACAACCACCCCATGAAATACAGTTTCGAATTCTTCCCGCCGCGCACGGACAAAGGACGCGACAACCTGCGTCAAACCTGGCGCGAGCTGGCGGCCTTCGATCCGGAGTATTTCTCAGTCACGTTTGGCGCGGGCGGCTCCACCCTGGAAGGCACCTTCGACACGGTCAAGGCGATCGGTGAAGACGGCTACAACGCAACGCCACACATCAGTTGCATTTCCGCAACGCGTGACGGCGTCCAAGGCTTGCTGCAACGCTATCGGGATATCGGCGTCAACCGGCTGGTCGTGCTGCGCGGAGATATCCCATCAGGCATGCATTCGCCAGGGGAATTCCGTTATGCCAATGAATTGGTCGCTTTTATTCGCGCGGAGCACGGCGATCATTTCCACATTTCCGTTGCCGGGTACCCGGAAGTGCATCCACAAGCGCGCTCGGCTCAGGATGACCTGAGCAATTTCGTGCGCAAAGTGGAGGCTGGCGCTGACGTTGCCATCACGCAGTACTTCTTCAATGCCGATGGCTACTTCGATTTTGTCGAGCGAGCACGCGCGGCGGGCGTCAGCATTCCGATCGTGCCCGGGATCATGCCGATCACCAACTACACCCAGCTGGCCCGCTTTTCCGACGCCTGCGGGGCAGAAATCCCGCGCTGGCTGCGTCAGCAACTGGCCGCGCTGGATGGCGACGACAACACCGCATTGATCGAGCTGGGCCACAAAGTCACCACCCGGCTGTGCCAACAACTCCGGGATGGCGGCGTCGATGAACTGCATTTTTACAGCCTGAACAAGGCAGAGCCCACCGTCCGGATTCTGCAGGCGTTGGGATAAGTTCAACAGACAAAGCCGTTTGGAAAACTGTCAGAGGCCTGGGCGGCCGATGACAAGCGATACAGGGACGTACTTGAGCGCGTTTTCCAAACGGAGGCACACGCCCCGGCCGACACTTCCGTTTATCATGCCGACTTCGTAACACGCTGACCTCGCCATGAGCCCGCAGGCCTTTATTCTGCTGTACGGCCTTCCCTTCCTGGCCCTGTTTTTCGCCCGGGATCGCCTACACAGCCTCAGCCGCCCAAGCTGGCTGACGCGCGACAATACCCTGATCCTGGCCTGGCTGAGCCTGGGCCTGCTGATTCGCCTGCCGCTGCTGTGGGATGGCGGCTTTCACTATGACATCGGCACCTACAAAGCTTGGGCGCTGAAACTCAGCGATCCTGCGGCGCCGCTGAAAATCTACCAAGACGGCTATTTTGCCGACTACCCGCCGCTGTACATGTACGTGCTTGCGGCCATCGGCACGCTGGTCCGCAGCCTCGGCCTGGAGAGCAGTGGACACTTTGTTGCACTGATCAAAACGCCGGGGCTGCTCGCCGACACGGCGGTCGCTTTATTGTTATTGCGCGCCACCCGCGCGATGCCCGGCGAGGATCGCGCCCGCGTCGCGCCGTTGTTTTTGGCCAGCCTGTACTGGCTCAATCCTGCAATCATTTTCGATTCCGCACTTTGGGGACAAACCGAGTCCATCCTCGCGCTGCTGCTTGTGGCCAGCTGGATGCACTGGCGGGTACAGCGTCTCTGGGCCGCCAGTCTGTTGATCGGCTTGGCTGTCGCCTTCAAGCCGCAGGCCTTATTTTTTGCTTACGTGTTCGGTGTCGCTGTGTTGACGTCTCAACCGATCCGAACCACGCTCACACAAGCGGTTTTGGGGTTGGCGAGCTTTGCTGTTGTGGTCGCGCCGTTTGCCATCGGCCAGGACCCAGACTGGATCCTGAAACTGTATTTCAGCACCGCCGAGACGTACGACTACCTCACCGTCAACGCCTATAACCTGTGGGCCTTGCTGGGTTGGAACTGGACCCGCGATGCCGGCAGCTTCCTCGGCCTTGCCACACAGACATGGGCCATGCTGATTGCCGGCGCGCTGATGACCGGCATCGGTGTTCGCACCGGGCTCAGCGCACGCCAAGATCTCACAACCAGCCAGCGCGGCGAACTGTACGGCTGGGCTTGGGCCATGACCGCAATCGCGTTCTTCATGTTCGCGCCGCGCATGCACGAGCGCTACATCCTCAACATCATCCCGATGATGGCGCTGGTGGTGTCTCGCCGCGAAGCGCAGTGGATGGTGTTGCTGTGGAGCATTGGTGTGCTCGCCAACATGGGCTTTGTCTACCACCACTACATCACCCTGGACAGCATCGCACCCAAGGACGCTGGGCTGCTGCGGTTCATCTCCGCCTACAACCTGGTCATTACCGTGTTCTCCTTGATGGCCTGGCGCACCCCGCAGCAACTCACGCGCCTGGGCAACTGGGTTCGGGAAACCTATCGTGCCACGCCACCGCTGCCTCAGCAGAGCCTGACGCGCGAAGCTCCATCATTCAAACACCTGTTGCCCTATGTGCTGCTCGGCTCAGCCGCCTTGCTGATCGGCAGTTACGCCTTGGGCAGCAAGAATTACCCCGTCTCCGGCAGCAAGTTCGATCAGCCAGAGCAGATCGTTCTGCGCTTTGATGAGCCGGTTAGCCCGAAGCGCCTGATGGTGTTCATTGGGGAGGGTGAAGGCAAAGCCACGCTGGAACAGAAGTTCGGCGAAAACTGGATCAAGATCGGCAAGGAGCAAGAGCTCAAAACGTTTTACGACCTCTACGAACAGCGCCTAAAAAACGCGCCGCCCGCGACGCTCTTCCGCTTCAACCTGACCCACATCACGCGCCCCTTGCGCATCAACGAGCTGGCTTTGCTGGACGCCGACAACCAACCGCTCATCCCGCAAGCGATAAATCCCGAGCGTCGGGCTGCGTTGATTGACGAACCGGCGACGTGGATACCCGACCAAGGCTATCTGACCAGTACGGAGTTCGATGAGATCTACCATGCGCGCACTGCCTACGAGTATTTGCATCGTCTGGATATCTACGAAACTACCCACCCGCCACTCGGCAAGTGGCTAATTTCCTTGGGCATTGATCACTTCGGCATGACCCCTTGGGGCATGCGCATGGCCGGCGTGATCGCCACCTCACTGAGCGTGCTGGCATTGATCTGGGGGGCTTGGCTTCTAACCGGATCAAGCCGCGCGATGTGGATCACCGGCCTGCTGGGGCTGTTCGAGTTCTCACGTTTTTCGCTGGGGCGCTATGCCACCATCGATGGCTTCCTGATTCTGTTTCTACTGCTCGCCGCGTTGTTTTTGTGGCGTGCGTTCTGCCAACCGCAACGACATTGGTTGGACGGTTGGTCACTGCGTCCGTCTCTGTTGCTCGCCGGCGTTTTCCTGGGCGCAGCCATCGCCACCAAGTGGAGCGCCTTGTACTTCGGGTTCGGTGTTTTTGTGCTGTTCACGTTTAGCCTGGTGACAGTCTTGAGACAGCCTCAGCCCGTCCAGCGCAGCGCAAGAATGATTGCGGTGGCGGCTTTGGCCTTGGGGCTGATTCCATTGATCGTGTACTACACCAGTTACATCCCGTTCCTGCGTTGCTTGCCACACGCGCCAGACTGGCTGTCACTGGAAGGCGCACGCCAAGTGTGGAAGTCACAGGTCGACATGTATGACTACCACGCCAAGCTCAAAAGCACCCATGCGTTTCAATCCGCCTTCTACACCTGGCCGCTGATCCTCAAGCCGCTGTGGCTTTACGTCAGCGATGCCCAAACACCGCTGCGCAGCTCGATCACGCTGATGGGCAATCCGCTGATCTGGTGGGGCGGTTTGCTCGCGGTCGCCGCCTTGTTCGGTCGTCATCTTCAATGGCCGCAACGTGACCGACTTTGGCTGCTCGGCAGCATCACGGCGCTTTACCTGCCGTGGGCTGGCATTTCGCGCGCCAGCTTCATCTACCACTACTACCCCATTGTTCCTTTTCTGATTCTGCTACTCGGTGTGACGCTTTCGCGCTATCCACCAAGCGCGCGCTGGGGGCGCATCGTGCCGTGGAGCGCCGTGGCTTTGGCGGGCATTTTGTTCTTGGTGTTCTTCCCGGCAATCTCCGGGCTGCATTGGCCATCCTGGTACTTCAAGACCTTGCGCTGGCTGCCCGGCTGGTGGATGTTGTAGACCCATCATGTTGAGGCAATTCATTCGCTTTGCCGGGGTCGGCGGCATCGCCACCATACTGATGTACCTGATGCTGATCGTGCTGGTCGAGTGGTTGGCGGTGCCACCTGTCACGGCTTCGGTGCTTGCCTACACACTCAGCGCGATCTTCAACTACATCGCCAACTACCGCTTTACCTTCGACAGCGCCGTACCCCATCAAAAAGCATTGCCAAGATTCATGCTCATAGCCACAGCCGGTTTGGCACTGAACACGCTGATCATGTACTTATTGACCGATATTTTGCCGGCTCACTATCTGCTGGCGCAGGTCGTCGCCACTGGCGTGGTGCTGATCTGGAATTTTGTCGCCAACCGTCGCTGGACCTACGCGGCCCACAAGGTCTGAATCACCATGAAACAGCTCGCTCTGGTTGTACCGTGCTACAACGAAGCCGAAGTGCTGCGTGAAACACACTCGCGCCTGCTTAAGATCATCAAAAATCTAATTGAGCAAGGTCGCATCAGTAGTGACAGCCATATGTACTTCGTCGACGACGGCAGCGCGGACGCCACGTGGTCACTGATCCGCGAGCTTGCCGACAACGATGCACATACGGTGGGCATCAAGCTGTCACGCAACTGTGGCCATCAGCGCGCGTTGTTGGCTGGTGTGCTGCATGCGGAAGGCGACGCAGTGATCACCGTCGACGCCGACCTGCAGGACGACCTCGCGGTCATCCCAGAGATGCTGGACGCCTTCGCCAATGGCAAAGACGTGGTCTACGGTGTACGAAAGGGCCGCGATAGCGACACCGCATTCAAACGCAACACGGCACTGGCCTTCTACCGCTTCATGAAGCTGATGGGGGCAGAAGTGGTCGACAACCATGCGGATTACCGCTTGCTCAGCCGCCGCGCGATCGAGCATTTAAAGCAATTCGGCGAAACCAATTTGTTTTTGCGCGGCATTATCCCGCTGCTGGGTTTCCCATCCGACAAGGTTTACTACGAGCGCCACGAACGCCACGCTGGCGTTTCCAAGTATCCTCTGAAGCGCATGCTGAGCTTCGCACTCGACGGAATCACCTCATTTTCCATGGTGCCGTTGCGGCTGATCGGCATCATGGGGATGACCATCTTTTGCATCACATCAGCGATGAGTGCCTGGGTTCTTGCGGTTGCACTGCTCGGCGACAGCGCCGTGCCCGGCTGGGCATCCACCGTATTGCCGACCTATTTCCTCGGCGGTGTACAAATCCTGTGTTTGGGGGTTATTGGCGAGTATCTGGGCAAAATGTATGCAGAGATAAAAGCACGCCCGCGCTTCATTATCGAACAAACCACCCGATAAAAACGCCGTATCTTCTTAATTTTAATAGCTTCGCGTATACTCCCGAGTCGAAAAAAATTTGTGGGAGCAGGGACGCCCGCTGGCGCCCTCGGATTCATGACTGCGTTGATCTTTTGCCTGGCCACAGCAATCGCCTTCGTGGTGTGCGTTTTGCTGGTCGCGACACAACATTGGCATGTGCACATCAGCGGTAAACGCGAGGATGGCGCATGTCATGAACTGCACAACGGCGAGGTGCCTCGCCTGGGTGGCAGCGCCCTGTTCATCGCCGGCCTGATCTGTCTGACCCTGCAGTCCAATTTCATTGACGATGCATCGGCCAAGCTGCTGTGGTCCTTGTGGGCTTGTTTGTCCATGGTTGCAGCGGTGGGCATGTACGAAGATTTCCGTCGCAATCTGCCGCCGCTCGCACGTTACTTTGGCACCGCGTTCGCAGCCTTGTTCTTCAGTGTGGCGAATGGCGGTGTTGGCATTTTCGAGATCGGTATCGCGCCTGTGGACTGGATGCTGGGACATACCCTGGTTGGCGTGTTGTTCTTCGTATTCGCCGTAACCGGCATGACCCACGCCTTCAACCTGATTGACGGTCAGAACGGCCTCAGCAGCGGCGTCGCCGCGCTCAGCCATGCCTCATTGGCCTACGTCGCCATTCAGACGAACCAAGCCCCTCTGGGAATGCTGGCGCTGACACTGGCCGGTGCCAATATCGGTTTCCTGTTTCTGAATTACCCCTTCGGCCGCATCTTCCTGGGCGACTGTGGGGCCTATTTCAACGGCGCATCATTGGGCGCCATGGCCGCTTTGGTGGTCGCCGGCAGCCCGGACGTGTCGCCGTGGTACGCACTGACCCTGCTGATCTACCCGGCCTGGGAAACGGTGTTCTCGATGATTCGCCGTCGTCGCCGTAATGAATCCCTGTTCCACCCTGATGTGGAACACCTGCATCACCTGTTCTTTGCCCGTGATCGTCGCCAACAGGGTTTGCTGCGTCACTCATCAGCCCCTCGGCTGATCATCATGGCCGCAGCGCCGGCAACGCTTGCGACCTTCTGTTTCGGCAACACGGCGTTGCTCGTCTCCGGCAGCCTGGCATTCATCGCCCTGTATCTGGTGCTCTACACTCATTTGCTGGAGCTGCCAGAAAACGCTCACACGCCAGAGCCATCCTAACGCGAGGCGCCCGATGAACGGGCTCTCTGCGAGCGCCAAGCACGTCACCGCCGTGGTGGTCACGCACAATCCCCCTGCCGGATTCGCTGCCCGCCTCGAAACCGTTCTGCAACAAGTCGGCCGCGTTATCGTGTGCGACAACGGCTCTGCACACACTCCCGAACTCCCGCAAAGTCACGCATCGAACATTCACCTGCTCGACATGGGGGAAAATCGCGGGATCGCCGCGGCCCTCAATGCGGGGATCGCGCAAGCACATGCACAAGGCGCGACTCACGCTCTTTTGCTGGACCATGACAGCACTCCGGCGGCGGGCATGGTTGAAGCACTACTCAATAGCGGGAAGAGCGTAGCCAATGTCGCCATTCGCGTGCCACGAATTCGCTACGGCCATCCGCAGATTCGCTGCCGCTGGCCTCAGGCGTACGGACGCTGGCGCTTTCGCTTCGCTTATGCTGACAACATGAGCACAGCGCAGCCCGTTGATTTGGCCATCGGTTCCGGCATGCTGCTCGACCTGAGCATTTGGCATCGCCACGGCGGCTTCGATGAAACGCTGTTCATCGATTTGGTCGATACCGAGTACTGCCTGTATTTGCGCCGGCTCGGCTACGCCGTTGTCGCCGTGCCGCAGGCCGAGTTACAGCACAGCTTAGGCGAAGTGCAGCAGCGCCGTTTGCTGGGGATCAAAACCTACCCCACGCACCACAGCGCCGCGCGTCACTACACCATCAATCGCAATCGCATAGTGCTGAGCTATCGCTATGGCTGGCGCTATCCCAATTGGCTGGCGTATGAGTGGTTGGGTGCGGTCAAGCTGGCGGTCAAAGCCTTGTGCTTTGAGCCTGGGCGGCTGCGCAAATTGGGGCAGATGGTGCGCGGCACATTCCATGGGCTGCAACGTTGCCGGGCTTCTGCGTTGAGGAACAGCGTGTGACAAAAGCCCCGAGTTGGACCATTTCGGTCATCAGTCACGGTCACGGTCAGGCCGTATTGGGCGTACTCAGCGACCTGCATAAGCAGCTGTCCGGGCGGGACTACCGCATTGTGGTGACGCGCAACCTGCCTGAGGCTTGGGATTTGATGCAAGCGCTGACCAAGCAGCAGGCCGAGCGCACACAGTTACGCGTCAATACCACGCCACTGGGATTTGGAGCCAACCACAATGCCGCATTGAGTGGTGCTCGGAGCGATCACCTCCTGATGGTGGACCCAGACCTGCGCCTGCCTGACGCGATCTTCGCGACACTCGACGCCGCCCTCGCCGATGCGCAGAACGCCGTGGTCAGCCCCCGCGCTGTGACGCCCGAAGGTGCACTCGAAGACAATGGGCGCCCTGTCCTCACGCCCTTGCGTCTATTGCGGCGCTATCTCCTGGGGCGCCAGCGTGACACACGTCGCATCGCCACTAGCCCGCACGTCGACTGGTTGGCCGGCCTGTGCCTGGCGATGCGGTCGAATGATTTCCATGCGCTGGGGGGCTTTGACACCGGTTATTTCATGTACGCAGAAGACATCGATCTGTGTCTGCGAGCACAATTGAATTACGGCGACTGCACCTTACTCGACAGTATCCGCGTGGTTCATCCGGCACGACGGGCGACACTGCGCAGTCACCATCATCTGCTGTGGCATCTGCGCAGCCTGATCAGATTGTGGCGGTCGCCGGTGTATCGCGAATTCCGCCGCCGTCAGAAAACCTTACAGACGTAATACAACGCCCGTTGCCAACGCCAACTGGTAAATGATCTGAATCAGGTCTTTGGAAAACTGGAAGGTTTTGCGATCAACCTGAGGTAAAACCATGATTTCGTCACCAGCCAGCACGGTGACCGGTGAAAACCAGCCGGACTTGACTTCAACCATTTCACCACTGGGACGAATCACGAAGACACGATTGCGATCACCCTGCTGGGTCAAACCTCCGGCCTGTTGCAGGTAATACTCAACGTTCTTTCCATCCTGCCAAACGAAAGAGCTGGGAAAAAACACCTCCCCCTGCACGGCGACAGTGTTGGTATCACGAGGAATCCGCAACACATCCTGGTCCTGAAGGTCGATCCGCGTCGGATCGAAGCCCTGATGCAACACCAGCTGACCTTTGGGCTCAATGTCACGGGCACGCTCAATAAATTGCAGAACCAATTCCGCTTCACGTGTGCGCAACTCCGCCTCTTCTCGAGTGCCAGAACGCGCGGTCAGAACCGATTGCTCCAGCTTGCGCAACATCTCATCCAAGACTTGGCGTTGGCGCTCGGCGATGCTGACCCGGTAGAGCTGAACGCCATCCATATTGGATCGCGGTGTCGGTTGCACCTTGTTGATCAGATCAGCCAGATTGGCCTCATACGGCAGCACATATTGGCTCAAACCCTGATATTCACCCTCGACCTGAGCGATGATGGTGCCGATCTGACGGTCCGCGAACACGCTGACCTCATCGCCCGAAACAATCCAGATCGATTCCAGATCGGCGCTCAGCGGCAGATAGTCCGACTCACGCACCGGCGTCTGGTTGCGCACCACCTGCACATGGGTGGCCCGCTCATCAATGCCCGCCAAGTCCAATAGTGCCGACAATCGGATGCGCTCATCGAACTCGAACTGCGCTTCGTGCTTGACCAGCCCAGACACTTCCGCTGTGGATTTGCGCGGCCCGACGACGATGGTGTCACCATCGCGGAATTGCAGCAGCGGCAAATCGCCATTGCGCAAGAAGTCATACAGATTGACGCGTGCCAAAGTCCGTCGACCACGTTTGACGCGGATATCCAGGAAACTGCCGGTGTCCGTATCGATACCGCCAGCGCGATCAATAAAGTGAAGCAACGAGTCTGAGGCATACGCACCATACAGGCCCGGCTCACGGACCGCGCCGCTGACGAAAACCTTGACCGGCTCGGCGCTCACCAAGGCAGCGTAGACACCCACGTTTTCGCGGAATACCTCTGTGATGCGCTGACGAAGCACGTCGTTCAAATTCGCATTGCGTGCATTTCCAACCTTCACCGGCCCAACTTTGGGGACGAAAATGTTGCCCTGCGAATCCACCTCCAAACGCATCACCAAGTCATAAGCCCCCCAAAGTTTGAGGTCGATCAAATCTCCAGGGCTAACGACATAGTCCGGGTTGAAGGCGCGAAACGACTCCTCGGCAAACCGCCCGAGAAACAGGTTCGAGCCGAAAACACTTTCGTCGACTTCGCGCTCAACCTGACGAACCTGCGCCGAAGGTATGGGTGGCGCCGCACCGGTGGTTGCCGTGTTCGGCGGGATGGTTGCGCCGGTCACTGGAATCGGCGTATTGCCCATCAACGGGCCAGGCGTAGGGCTCGGTTCGGGCTGCGCTTGGCCAATACTCGAGATGCTTTGCTGCGCCGCGGCCGGCATCAACACGCCGGCCAACAAAGCCGTCGTCAAAATGCGTTTGAACATGTTCATTCCCGGTGATCCTGAATGGTCGCGACAATCAATCCGCTGACAAAGTACATGAGGTTGAGAAGCACGAAGACCGTGACAGTCCAGTAACCCACTCGCGGCAGCTCCGCCGAATCGGGCACGCTGGCGCGGTCCACGGGAATCACATATTTCGCCTTGCGCACCGCATCCAGTCGCGTGGTTTCCAAGCTGGTCAGGGCTGATTTGTAGAGTTCGCCTGCAATCCGCAGATTCACCTCGGCATTCTGATAGTCCAGCATCAGATCGCTGAAGTTCTCGCGCTCCGCGCCCACCATGCGATTACGCTCTTCAGCCACCTGGGCCTGCAGTGCGTCGATACGCTGCTTGGTCGCGACAATATCGGGCGCGGTCGGATTGAGATAACCGCTCAGCGCCTTCAGCTCAGTTCTCTGACGCGTCAACTCCGCTTCCAGGCTTGCCAAGATCTGGGCAACCGCTTCTGTCTCTTGCTGCGGGTTGAGTACATCATTTTTGCGCTGCAATGCCAGCAGCTCGACCGTGGCTTGGCGCAGCCGGGCCGCCGCCTTATCAACTTCGGAGGTAATAAAGGTCAGTTGCTCCTCAGCCAAACTCTGGTTGATTTCATTGACGAAATCCTCACCTTGGCGCACCAGTTCCTCAACCACCTTGTGCGCATATTCAGGATCATGGGCCGTGAATTCAACGGTCATGATCTGAGATTCCTCATCGACCAGGGTATGTAAATGCTTGCGGTAGAACTCGAGGAAGTCTTCCTGCGAGGCCTCGGCGTCCATGCGGCTGAACAGATCTCGCTCATCACTGGAAAAATGACCACGCAAGTCCAATGTCGGCTGAATGCGGTCGAGCAGCGTTCGAGAGCGCAGAAACACATCCACAACCAGACTGTCTTGCCGGCTCGGGCCACCACCCAGATTGAGCAAACTGAGCGCAAGATCCCCGCCTGAAGCGGATGGTGAGTCCTGCTCTATGAGAAACGAAGCGCGGCTCACGTAACCGTCGGACGCAAATAGCCCCAGATAGAGGCAGGTCAACACGGTCGGCCCAATGACCAGCGCAAGATAACGTTGCAAGCGCATGGCTGGGCTGAAAAATTGTTCAATCATCGAGCTTTTTGATCCTTTTTGTAGGCCTCAATGGCCTCCCCGATATCCTCGAAATACCGAGGGCCTTGCGGGCTCATATAGAGTCCGACCTGGCAGTCGCGCCCAAGCGCCTGCAAATTGTGGCTGGCCATAATGATACTGGCCTGACCCTTTTTCTCGGCGAACGTCGCTTTAGCCTTTGCGCGAAATTTCTCATCACCCACGGCGGTCAATTCATCGATAAGGTAGTAGTCGTACTGAAACGACATGCTGATGGAGAACGCGAGTCGTGCCTTCATCCCTGATGAATAGGTCTCCACCGGACGCTCAAAAAACTCGCCCAGCTCAGAAAATTCGCGAATGAACTCGACCCGCTCACGCGCTGCGGCGTTGTCGTCACCATTGATGCGACAGATGAATCGTGCATTGGCACGCCCAGGAATTTTCTGGGCAAACCCGCTGGACAAGCCAAGAGGCGGCGAAATCAAACCATCCGATGTCACCCGTCCGGTATCCGGCAACTCCATCCCCCCCAGCAAACGCATCAGGGTGGACTTGCCTGCGCCATTGCGACCCACGATCCCAACATGAGTCCGCGACGGCAGCTCGAAGCTCACGCCTCGGAAGACTGTATACCGAGCGAAACCCTGCAAAGGGTATGATTTGGTGAGATTCTCGACCCGAATCATACGAATCAGATTAAGCGGTACAGGTAACGGCGGTAAGCCGCCAAGCCAATAAACTGCACCACGAGAATACAACCCCAGAGGTACTGCCAACTGGCAGGTGAATCGTATTCCGGGAGCACCGAATCACGGGCGAGGTCCACACCGTGCAATACGGGGTTCCAAATCAAAATATCGCGCAGGCCTGCCGGTATCATCTCGATAGTAAAGAACAGCCCAGATATAAAAAACATGGGCCGCGTGATCACTGCGATGAGCTTACGAACGTCCGGGTAGATCGTGCCGAACACTTCAAACACCAACCCAATGCTGGCGCCCAGAACAAACAGAGAGAAGAGCGCCCCCAGCAAATGCAGCGGATCGTGCAGCGGTGATTCCTGACCAAACCACCACCAGCCAGCGAGGAACACTATCAATACGCCGATCATCATCAAAGCATCCATCACGGCACGCGCGAGAATAACGTCGATGGGCTTGATCTGCCGATAGTTAAAGAGTCCTTTCTGGCTGTTGCAGACGCCTTGTGCTGCGGAGACTGAATTGGCGTAGAGAAAATATGGCACGCAGCCGAAGACGAAAAAAACGACTGGGCTTTCACCGTAAAGATCGTGATGCCCGCCTCGAATAAACGCATGCAATCCGGTCAAAATCGCAACGGTCGCCGCGGGTTCGGCCAGCGCCCAGAAGTAACCCAGCCGCGAGCGCCCGAACTGATTCATCATCTCGCGCAGCAAGAACGCCCACATTGAGCCGACGAACACCTGCCAACTGCTGCGACCGAGCGGGCGCTCAGGCAACGGCGGAATCAGTGTGTCAGTGTCGTGGTGGGAACTCATGATGAGAATGTCAGCACCGGCGGTAGTGTGCGGGGTCTCAGTAAAGTGGAAACGCAGGGCTCGCGAAAAGACAAGTCATCCAGATCCCGGCTCAAATGAGCACTGTAGAAGGGATCATCGGCAATCATCTCAGGCCAGCTCTGCTGCATGTAACGGATCTCGTCAGCAAAGCGTTGTTGTTTCGCCACGGTGTCCTCAGCCCCACGACTCATTGACTCGTGATGAACCAATGTTGCACGCGGAGTGTAGATAACCGCACCGCCGGCTTGACCCAGCTTGAGGCAGAAATCCACATCGTTGAACGCAATACTCAGCGCGTCCTCGTTGAGCCCGTTCACGTCCCAGTATAACGCCGTGCGGGTCAGAAGGCAGGCTCCGGTCACTGCGCTGACCTGACGCCGCTGATCATGCGGCCACACACACCAGCGCGGATCGTCAGCGGCGAGCGTGCGCCCCGGATGCCCTGCCACGCCGCCCAAGCCCAACGCGACACCGGCATGCTGCAGACAGCCATTTGGATACAGCAAGCGCGCCCCGACCGCCGCGACACCGGGGTGCGCGAGTTCTTCGCGCATCGCCGCCAACCAGCCGGACTCGCGGGTTTGTATGTCGTCATTGAGCAGCAGTATCTGTTCGCCGATCGCCAGACGCGCAGCAAAATTGTTGATGGCGGAGTAGTTGAACGGATGGTCGTAACGCAGAACGCGGACCCGCTGCGGATGTGCCACGGTCATGGTCTGAAGCAACGTCAACGTTTGAGGGTCGCGGCTACCGTTATCCACTACCAGCAGTTCCGCCGGCGCATCCAGCGCATCGAGTTCCGCGATCACACCGCGCAGACATTCCCCCAGCACCGCACCACCATCGCGTGTCGGCACAATCACGCTGATGCTTGCTTCAGCTTGACGCTGACGGTCGACGGCCGGAACGTCCGGCACGCTCAAACGTGCGGGCTCCCGCACCAACACAGCGGGTAGATGCGCCAACCCCTGGACTGTCGCCGGTTGTGTCAGATCCAGCCATGCTGCTGACGATCTCCACGCCCACAGTTTCGGGGTATAGACGCCCGCCGACAGCCAAGGCACAACGCGGCACTGGTCGCCCTCGCCGTGCTCATGATCCGGCACGATGCACAGAATTTGAGGATTCTGTTCAAGCACGCGAATCAGCGTGGCGAGGGCATATGATTTCAACTCAGCGCCTGCCATCACAGCCACAAAGACATCACCGTCCGAGCCGGCGCTGAAGCTAGGGTCGATTGCTGGACCAGACTGCACAATCTGGTCCGGCGGTAAAGACTGCAGCTGCAGTGAGCGCAACGTCACGGCGCGCATCTCAGGGGTGGTTTGCACATCACTCAGCACCCAGACAACAAGCCGCTGCGTACTTTTGGTGTCGCTGCTGAGCGCCCGCGCAATCGATGCGTCCATGGCCTTGCGGTAAAGCGCATGATCCTGCCCCAGTCCGCGGCCAATTTGCGGCGGCAAACGCTGCCGGCGCAGCAACCACCAGATCTTGCGCAGCAGGCTGAACAAACGCGGACAATGCACGCGCACCAGCACCACGACGCGCTCAATCAAGGCTGCCAAAGGTCATTCCGGTGGTGCGCTATAACGCGGTCGGGCCTGCTCATCTCGCTAGGATAAACGTAGAATTAGCGGCATGTTACGTCGTTCCCGCCTGCGTGCCGTAGTCCTGGCCACCCTGCAACTGTTGCCATCGCGGCACCGCCCCGCGGTGCAGCGATGGTTGTTGCGCCTGCGCCAACGTCTGGCCCCAATGACCCGCCATCAGATGAACCTGATTCGCGACTCCGGATTGTGGGACGAGAATTGGTTTACCCATCACCATCCGGAGCTGGCCACCAGTGGCGACGCGCTGCGCACGTTCGTCCGCTTCGGCGCGACGCAAGTGCTGCATGCGCACCCACTGTTCGATAGCCAATGGTACCTGGACAACAACCCGGATGTTGCCGCCATCGGGGTCAACCCACTGTTTCATTACCTGACCAGCGGTCACCGGGAGGGACGCCAACCCAACCCACTGTTCAGCGATCACTGGTACCGCGACCGCAATCCGGACATCGCCGCATTTGAGGCCTCGGCCCTGCAACACTATGCCCGCTTCGGCGATGCGGAAGGGCGCGATCCACACCCATTGCTCAAAACCACGTGGTACCGCGACCAGCATAAGGATCTGGCCCCGCACGACACGGTGCTAGCGCACTATCTGGTGGACGGCGAACGCAACAACCTCAAACCCAACGCTTGGTTTGATCCCGCCTATTACCGCAAACAGCTGAGCGACTTCGACGGCCCCAGCCTGTTGCAACACTTCGTTGCCTTGGGCGCCGAGGCCGGACTCGATCCCTGCGCCGAGTTCTCGCTGCACGAATATTGCGAGAACCACCCTGAAGTGGCCGACCGAGGCCTCAACCCGCTGATCGATTTTCTCGATTCGGGGCGCGCCCGGCAGCGTAGCGGTACAGCCCTATCACTGTCCGCGAAACAATGGTGGCAGTTGTTCGGGCGCCTGACTGCACAGGAATATCGTCGATTGCGCGCGGCCTTTGGCTCACCCGGCCACGCACGTATTGCGCTGGTGCATGCTCCTGAGCAAAGCCCGCAGGTGATCCGCTCGGTCAGCGGCGACACAGCGCTGGAACTGCAACTGTGCAGCTATGCCGCCGCCGAGACTTTGTCGGACATCGATGCATTGATATGGCTGGAGCAGGCCGATTGCGTTTACGAAGACGCCCTCGCTCTGGGCCTGTGTAGGCTTCAGCGCGACCCAGACACCGCGCTGTATTTTGATGAACGTATCCGTGCCGAAGGCGACCAATCCGAAACGCTGGATTTCAAACCCGACTGGAGTCCGGCACGGGCACGCAGCGGCGCCCTGCACATCGCGGCTTTGATGATGCGACCGCATCATCCGCTGGCCAAACAATTGATTCAGCAGCAGCCAAGCACGCTGCGCGGCGTCCTCGAACAGGCTGAGCCAGCCCACATCCCGTTCATCGGACTGCAACGCAAGCCCAAGCCCCGTAAAGCTGCCCCGCGCACACCGCGCACACACCAGCCGCAGGTCAGCATCATCATCCCGACCCGCGATCAGGTCGATTACCTGCGCACCTGTATCGAAGGCATTCACAGCCAGACGCGCTACCCGGCCTGGGACATCGTCCTGATCGACAACGGCAGCGCAGACCCACAAGCCCTGAGCTATCTGGCTGAGCTGGGCAAAGACCCACGCATCACGGTCAAACGCTGGGACCGCCCGTTCAACTACTCCGAGCTGTGCAACGTCGGCGCACGTCTGGCCCAGGGCGAGCTGCTGTGCATGCTCAACAACGACATCGAAATCAGCCAGCCGGACTGGCTGGATCGGCTGGTCGATGAAGCCTGCGAACCTGATTGCGGCGCGGTCGGCGCCATGCTGCTGTATCCCGACGGGCGCATTCAGAGCGCTGGCGTGCTGATGGGCCCCGGCGGTGTTGCCGCCAATCGCTTTGCCACCGTGGCGCCGCAGCGCGTACCTGCGGGGGTGCTGGATCATGTGCATGAAGTCAGCGCCGTGGCCGGCGCCTGCCTGCTCACCCGCAAGGACATCTACCTGAAGCTGGGCGGCCTCGACGAGCACAATCTGACCGTCGCCTTCAACGATGTGGACTACTGCCTACGCCTACGCGAACACGGCCTGTATTGCCGCCTCGAACCACGCGTGCAGCTGATCCACCACGAATCGGTGTCACTCAAGGATCATTCACGCGGGCGCGGTGATGAGTTCGCCCGTGAGGTGGCCTGGATGCAGGTGCGCTGGGCCGAACCGATAGCCCGCGACCCGTTTCACAACCTCAACCTGAGCCTGAGCAAGTTTCGTCCGCTCACGCCTTATCTGGGCAACGGGCGCGCCGCACTGTGGCCGCTGCTGGGTCTCGACACCCGCAACGCTCCCAGCCCAGCTGGTCTGCACCCCCCGTTGCGCTGGTATGTGGATGGCAACCAGCAGCGCGTGTTAGATGTTCGCGAAGCCCAACGGGCGGTGACCCTGGGTACCCCCGGCACGCAGCCTGGGCTGGCCGCACTGATCCTGACCAAAGACCGGCCGGAATACATCGTGCCCCTGACCCACGCACTGATAGCCGCGGAGCCGGCCTTTGCCGCGCTGGGCCTGGAACTGCGCATCATCATCGGCGACACCGGCAGCGAAGATCCGGAGGTGCTGGCGCTGTATCGCAGTCTGCCGGCGTGCTGCCGCCTGATCACAGGGCTGGACTACCAGTTCTCCCGCTGCAACAACCAGTTGCTTGCGCATGCGCAGGATCTCGACACCGTGCTGTTTCTGAACAACGACATCGCTTTTGACGATGCCGCGGATGCGCTGCTTCAACTGCGCACCGCCGTGCATGCTGAGCCGGCCATCGGCATTGTCGGCGCCCTGCTGCAGTTCCCCGACGGCACAGTCCAACACCAGGGCATCGCCGCCTTCGAGCAGGGGCCGTTGCGCGGCTTTGTTCATCACCCCGGCGCTCATGCCCCAACCACACTCAAACCGGGCGAACAGCGCACCTGCCTGGCCGTGACTGGCGCGCTGCTGATGGCGCGTAGCGAAGCACTGCAGGTGACCGGCGGCTTTGACGAAAGCTACGCCGCCGAGTGTCAGGACGTGGATCTGTGTCTGGCCGCAGCGCGAGGCGGTTTTGCCAGCGCGGTCCAGCATGTCGGGCAGATCATTCATTATGAGAATGGCACGCGCGAGATCGGCGAAGAAAACTGGGCCGACCGGCGCCGCCTGATGCGCCGCTGGCACAACTGGATCGAGGCCCACTGGCTATGATCCCGCACATCCTTTTTCTGACCGTACGCATGCAACCCGGCTTTGGCGTCGCCGTGGTCATTGAGGAAATCAGCCGGCGCTTGATCGCGCGCGGCATCAGCGTCAGCGTGGGATGCCAGGAAATGAGCGGGGATTTCGGCACGCTGCCGGTTCGTCGGGTGGCTGCTGACAGTGCGCGACTGAGCGCATTGGTCGAGGAATTGGGCGCGACCCACGTCATCGCCCATGCCTCGCCGTATTTCGAAGCCCTGCCAACCCTGCGTGATGTCAGCACATGGGCGTGGGAGCATGGCGATCCGGACCCGGGCTTTTTCAGCCGTTCGCGCAGCGAACGTCAGGCCCAGATTCAACGCAAAAAAACCGCGGTTTATCCCAATCTTGACGGTGTCATCGCCATTTCCGATTTCATCCGTGAGCAGATCGGCTGGCCGGCTGCCCAGGTCATTCGCAACGGCTGGGAACATGTGCTCAAGCGCACCACCGATGCGGCGCAAGACGTGCCGCTGTCAGCCCAAGCCGGACAGCTCAAAGTCGGCTGCCTGATGCGACTGGGCCGTGGCGAAGAACGTTACAAGGGTGGCGAGCTTTATCGCGCCTTGGCCAGCACCTGCCCGCAGGCCCACTTCAGCCTGATGGGCCGCGGCGAGGCCGAAGATGAAACCCGCTACGCCCAAGCCGGGATTCAGGTCTTTCGCAATGCCAGCGACGCTGCGCGCGAAGCCTATCTGCGTCAGATCGACGTGTTTGTCTCGCCCTCGCTGTGGGAAGGCTGCAACCTGCCACTGCTGGAAGCCCAGGCACAGGGTACGGCCAGCCTCGCGTTCGACACCGGCGCCCACCCTGAATTTGGCGCGCTGGTATGCGGCAGCGTAGGCGAGATGAGCCGCTTGATCCAACGCTGGCAGAATCAGCGCGATGCGCTCGAAACCGAGTCAAGGCGCATTCAGCAGTGGGTTCGGTCCACCCTGAGCTGGGACGATGCAGTGGATGCCTTGCTGCACACCCTGCTCAGCTCATGAGCAGACCTGTGCGACCAGCCAATTGGGTAGAATGCGCGTGATGAACAGCGCTGTATCCTTGTCAGCCAAGACCCGCCGGACAAGCCTGTTGGTGCTGGGCATGCACCGCAGTGGCACCTCCGCCACCACGCGCTGGCTGAACTTGCTCGGCGCAACCCTGCCAGCAAACCTGATGGACGCCCTGGCCGACAACAACGCCGAAGGCTTCTGGGAATCCCGCGATGTCTGTCTGCTCAACGACGACCTGTTGCAGGCGGCCGGCTCGTGTTGGGATGACTGGCGCAACCTGGACCAGCACCCACCTCCGGCAGATGCGCTCGAAGCATGGCGCAAACAGGCCTGCGCTCAGCTGCGCGAGGATTTCGAGCAATCCTCACTGTTCGTACTCAAGGACCCACGCATGTGTCGCCTGTTGCCCCAGTGGCAACCGGTTTTCGAGCAGTTCGACACCAACCTCCAATGCGTGTTGCCGCTGCGCCACCCACTGGAAGTGGCCCGCTCGCTGACCCGGCGCGACGGTTTTCATCGCGACAAAGCCTGCCTGCTGTGGTTGCGTCATGTACTGGATGCGGAATATCACAGCCGCGGCTTGCCCCGTGTGTGGCTGGATTATGCCGATCTGCTGCGCGACTGGGAGCAAGCGCTGGAGCAGCTCAACACAACGCTGAAGCTGGACCTTGCACCAGCGGATGATGCGACGCGCGAACAGATCAACCGTTTTCTCAATCCCGCCCATCAGCATCAAAAAGCCGACGAGCAGGACCTGGATACGGAACCCGGCCTGGACCCTGACATCAAGCGCACTTGGGAGGCACTCAAACGCCTGATTGAGAGCCCCAATGATGACCTGGCGCTGAGCACGCTGGACGAAATCCGCGCCGCTCTCAATGCCGCCGATGCGCGCTACGGCCACGCCTTTGGCGACGAGCTGCGTCAGCGCATGCAACTCAAACAGCAACATGCCGATGAAGCCCGCGCGCTGCGCGAGCAGCTGGCCGAACGAGCCAGCAAGGTGCAATCGCTGGATGCGCTCGCCACCCAGCGACGCGAGGAACTTGCCGAAGTCCAAGCCAAACTCGAAGACCGTGTTGACAAGGTCCAATCGCTGGAACAGCTGGCCAAACAGCGGCTTGAGGCGTTGCAAACCACACGAGCTTCGTTGGAAAACCGCATCGCAAAAGTTGAAGAATTACGCGATGCGCTAAAAAGAAGCAAACAAGATACCGACTCATTGCGTCAACAGTTGCAAGAACGGGCGAGCAAGATCGACCGCCTTGAGCAGGTCGCCCTGGAACGTCGAGAGGCGCTTGCACAACAACGGCGCCGGGAGAAGCATCTGCAAAGTCAGTTGCACAGCCTGCAGGGTGCGCACGCCCAGCAAGGCGCAGCATTGCAGCAAGCAGAACAGACCAGCCGCCAGCAACAAGCGACTCTGAAGCAGTTACGCGAGCAACATAAAGCGCTGCAAGCCAACCAACGCGAAAGCCAGCGCCGCGAAGCCATCACCACGCTGCTGCAACACCGCGGCAGCATGTACCGCAACGTCAACTTCGAGCAGGATACGCTGCCTCCGCGGCGCTATTGCGGGATCAAGCTGAGCCTGCGCCAACGCCGCGCATTACGCACCCAAACCCGCCAGCTGCTGGCCAGCGGGTTGTTTGATCTGCCCTGGTATCTGCATACCCAGCCCGACCTGATCGAGGCTGCGGCCCACCCTGTTTGGCATTGGCTGCTGGTCGGCTGGCGCGAAGGCCGTTCGCCGCATTGGCTGTTTGATCCGCACTGGTACCTGCAACAAAACCCCGATGTTGCCGCGAGCGACACCAATCCGCTGCTGCATTACCTCTTGACGGGGCACCAGGAAGGCCGCGCGCCCAGCGCGCTGTTCAAGCCCGCCTGGTATGCCGCGCAGGGCCCAGCGCTCAAGCCCGGTCAATCAGCACTGGAGCATTATCTGCGCGAGGGACAGTTCCAGGGCCTAAGCCCCAATCGATACTTTGACGACGCCTGGTACATGCGGCAAAACCCGGATGTGGCTGAAGCCGACTTGGGCGCGCTGGATCACTATCTGAGCCTGGGCTGGCAAGAAGGTCGCGATCCCTCACCGCTGTTGTGGAATGGCTGGTATTTGGCACAAAACCCAGATGTCCGCGAGGCTCGGATCAACCCGCTGCGTCATTTTGTCGAGCACGGCCAGCGCGAAGGCCGAGACCCAAATCCGCTGTGTTCAGCCGATCACTACTGGCGCCAGCTGGCCCGTGGAAAGTCTGATGCACCCGACCCTCTCGTCCATTACCTGCACAGCGGCTGGCAAGCGGGCCTGGATCCATCACCCTGGTTCGACACCGACTGGTATCTGGCCCGTAACCCTGACGTGCGCGAGGCCGGCGCCAACCCGTTGATGCATTTTCTGTATCACGGTCTGGATGAAGGACGCGATCCCGGGCCAACCTTCGATTCCAGCTGGTATCTCAGCGAATACCCTGACGTGGCCGAAAACGCTGTATGCGCGTTCCGTCACTACCTCGAATACGGCCAAAAAGAGGGCCGTGCGCCACGCGCCGCCGCAGAGAAGATCGCGGCAGCGCGTTGTCCCATCACAGTCACCAGCCAGCCGAGCTCACGCCCCATCAACCCGGACTGGCCGCACGTATTGATCTGTGCGCATGCCGCACATGGGCAACTGTTTGGTGGCGAGCGCAGCTTCATCGACATCCTCGCCCTGCTGGCCGAGCTGCCTTACAACGTGCACGTGGTCGTGCCCAAGTCCAACCCGGATTATCTGGCCCAACTCACACCGCTGAGCTGTCAGACGGCGCATATTCCGTATCGCTACTGGCGCCGTGGCGAAGCGCCACAGGCCGCCGCTATCGATGGCCTCAAGGCCTATATGATCCGGCACAAGATCGCGCTGGTTCATGTCAACACTATCGTCGTGCGTGAACCGCTGATCGCCGCGCGCGAACTGGGCATCCCCTGTGCCACGCACGTGCGCGAAAGCGTGCACGACGACAGTTGGCTGAGCCGTATGGTGGGCCTGCCCCCGGATGAGATCGTGGCCAAGGTCACTGCGGAAACGGATTGCATCATCGCCAACTCGCGTCACAGCGCGGCCGAGTTCGACAAGCCCGGCGCCACCTTCGTGGTGCCCAACACCTTCGATATGCAGGCCCTGGACCTGCCCAACCAGCGCGCCGCGGACGGCACGCTTAGCGTGGGTTTGATCAGCAGCAACATCGCGAAAAAAGGCCTGGAGGACTTCGCCCAGCTCGCGACCGCCTGCGCCGAACAACTGCCGCAACTGCGCTTCAAACTGATCGGCCCGGACAACGAGGAAGTCGCCGCGCTGCGGGCGCGTCAGCAGGCGGGTGAGCTCAGCGACAACCTGGAATTTGTCGGTTATCAGGACTCACCGCAGGACGCCCTGGCACAGGTCAATGTGGTGATGAACCTATCCCATTTCGCCGAATCCTTTGGTCGCACGGTGGCCGAAGGGCTGGCTGCGCGCCGTCCGGTCATCGTTTACGACCTGGGCGCGGCCAAGGACCTGGTCGACGCCGATGAGAGTGGTTGGGTCATCCGCCACGGTCACTGGCGCGATGCGATTGAGCCGCTGGAGCAGCTGTGCACGACAGCGGGCCTGTTGGAACGTATGGGAGAGGCCGGGCGTCAAGCCATGCAGGCGCGCTATGGACGCGAGGTCGGCGTGCAGGCCCTGCAAGCGGCCTACCAGCATCTGCACCAGACCCATGAACCACCGGCCTGGCCTCGTGTTCTGCCGGCGCCGCGTTTCAACCCACCGCAAGCGCCTGCCCCCTTGCGCCTGGCTTATTTCTGCTGGCATTTCCCGGTGCCATCAGAAACCTTTGTGCTCAACGAGTTGCGCGAGCTGGTCGCTGCCGACGTCGACGTCATGGTGTTCTGTCGCCAATCCCCGCATGCCGACTTCAAGCCGGATTTCGAGATCGGCTGGCAACGTGTGAGCAGTCCGGCAGAACTGGCCGAGCAGTTGCGCGCACATCAACGCACCCTGGTGCACGCCCATTTCACCTATCCGACCGTCACCGACATGGTCTGGCCTGCCTGCGAACAGGCCGATATTCCATTCACCTTCATTGCCCACGCCCAGGACATCTTCAAATACGATAACGATCGCCTCAACCGGATTGGTGAGATCACCCAAGCCCCGCTGTGCAAGGCGGTGTTCACCCTGGGGCGTTTCCATCGGGACTTCCTGCTAGCGCGCGGCGTGCCAGCTGAAAAGCTGCACATCAACCCCAACAGCATCGACACCACCCGCTTCCGCTACCGCCCACCTCGCCAGCGCCTGCAAGGCGAGCCGTTGCAAGTCTGCGCCATACACCGCCTGACCGAGAAGAAAGGTCTACACGATCTGATCCGCGCCGCCGACCTGCTGCGCGATGAAGCAATTGAAATCAACATCTACGGCTATGGCGACGAAGAGCCGCGCCTGCAGGCGATGATTGCCGAGCTGGGCCTGACCCACTGTCGCCTGCACGGGGCCCTGAATGGCTACGGCGAAATCGTCGACGTGCTGGACCGGCATGATCTGTTTGCCTGCCCATCGGTGCGCACCGCCAGCGGCGACATGGATGGCATACCCACAGTGCTGCTGGAATCCATGGCCACCGGCACACCGGTGCTGACCACCCAGATCGCGAGCATTCCTGATCTGGTCCAGGACGGCGTCACCGGGCTGATGGTCAACGCCAATGATCCACACTCGCTGGCCGACGGCATACGCCGCTTCGCCGGGCTCGACAGCGAACAGATCCTTGGACTCAGCGTCAACGGCCGCAATGCGGTCCTACGCCGACATGACAACCGCCGACTGACCCGCAACCTGCTACGTCAATGGCGCGACGAAGTCATCGACATCGTCATCGTCAGCTGGAACAACGTCGCCGAACTCGAAGCCATTGTGGCTCACCTGTTCGCACACACCCGCAGCAACTTCCACCTAAGCATCTGCGACAACGCCAGTGAACCCGATGTGGTGGCGTTCCTGTTCGACCTGCAACGCAAGCGCAACAACGTCACAGTGATCCATCGCGGCGACAACACCTTCGTCGGCCCCGGCACCAACACCGCCGCCGATCAGGGCCGCGCGCCCTACGTGATCTACGTGTGCGGCAAGGAGGGCTTTGCCCTGGCCGACGGCTGGGAAAGCGACATGGCGGACTACATGGACGCCCACCCGGAGGTGGGCCTGGCCGGCTCAACCGGTTACAGCCCAACCTACCTGACCGGTGCGCAATTGCCTGACGGCATTGCCAAATTTGCCGACTTCCGCAATCAGGATTTCGCACGGCAGAACCCCGAGCGCCTGTTCAAGCATGTTCAGGGCGGCCTATTCATCATGCGCCGGGCCATGTACGACGCAATTGGCGGTTTCAGCGAGCAGGTGCCGCACAGCTACACCGATGTGGAATACAGCTACTACGTCGAAAGCTGTGGCTGGAAACTGGGCCAAGTCGATAGCGTACTGGCACTGTTCAACAAGACCGTGCCCAACATCTGGTCGCGCGTGGATGAACACATCAAGGTCATCCACCCCCCGCGCCTGGAGGACCTGCCGCGCCTGCACGCCATCAGCCAGCGCGAGATCCATTTCTGCAACATCTGCGAATGGTCCGCTCCGCGCCATCTCAGCCCCGACTACCACAGCTGCCCGAATTGCGGCGCGCAACCGGCTCATCGCAGCTTGTACCGCTATCTGGCCGAGGGTCTGCTGACCTACCGTCGCCTGCCCGCGCTGTGGATCAACCCACACCCCTGTCTGGAGGCGTTCTGGAGCAAGTCATTTCAGGGCCGTCGCCTGAGCAGCGATGAAATCACCTGCGAACTTGAGCAAAAAGGCCAGCTGGACACCGCAACGGACGCACTGGCGCTCGTCGTGATCCAGGATTGCGCTGTCCTCAACCACCCGACAGCCTGCGCCGAGCTGGCCCGCGTCCTGAACCAGCAAGGCGAACTGGTGCTGAGTGTTGGCCAGCATGGTGATGCCCTGGATCGCTGGTCGCAACAACTCAGCACACACGGCCTGACGCCAACCGATCAAGCCCTCTATGCCAGCGAAACGGTGTGCTATGACACCCGTCGCCTGCTGATTTTTCGTGCCGAAACCGCGTAATAAATGAACGACGATCTGAACCCCTGCCCCAATCTCATCATCATGGGTGCACAGAAATCTGGGACCACCAGCCTGCATGAGTACCTGAAGGTGCACCCCGATATTTTCATGTCGAATCCCGTAAAAGAACCGGGATTTTTCCTTGGCGAGGAACGCGCTAAGATTTTCTGGGAGCGCAATGGCGACCCCATTGAATCACGCTATCAGCTACTGCATGAACGTATGCTTGAGGGCTATCAGGGCGAGTTTTGGTTTGGGGATGCATCAACCTACTACACGATCGGTCGACGCAGCAGATTATTTCACATCCCAGATCGCATGCATGCTGAAAACCCTGATATGCGATTCATTTACATTTTGCGCAACCCGGTTGAGCGCATACTCTCCAACTATCATCACAGTCGCACAAAAGGTCGCTGCAAGGGTTCATTGCAGGACTTTCTAAACAGCGAAGAGGGCCCCAGTGCTGTCCTGACAAGCAGGTATTGGTACCAACTCGAAGCATATCTGGAGGTTTTCCGACCCGAGCAGTTTCACCTCGTGGTCTTTGAAGAGTTTTTGGAGCAGCCGCATCATTCCATGACGGAAGTCTGGCGGTTTCTTGATTTACCTGAACCACCTGAAGCGCCGAAATTCGTCACCCACAACGCGGGCAATCGAGAGAACCCTGACGTTGGCAATGACCGCCACGGTCTTGAGCACATACTAAGCGTGCTTCGCGCGGACACAATGCGTCTCGAACATTGGCTGGGCCGTAATATTCGCGCCTGGTCATCTATGAGTTTTGTCCCATGATTCCGCATATCGTGCATTTATGCTGGGCGCAGGGCGAAAATCAGGCCCCTGAAATCGTCAGATTCTGTATCCAGATGTGGCGTGAACTGAACCCCGACGCCGACATCCGCGTGTACGATGATGCCGACATTCAACGGATTATTGGAAGCGACATCACCGAAAAAGTGTTTTCGGGCATGAAGGTCCAATTCAAATCCGACCTGCTTCGGACAAAACTGCTGGCAACCGAAGGTGGGATTTGGGCGGATGCATCGTGCCTACCTGTCATACCGCTGCGCTGCTGGTTGCCCAGCGAAGTTTCTTTTGACTTTTCAGCCCCTCACTCTCCGAGAATCGGACGCACGATCAGCAACTGGTTCATGATCGCTCGCCGCGACAGTTACTTAATGAGCCAACAGTACGCGACATTGTGCAAATACTGGCTTACACCCAAGCATCTTTTACCTCAGCATCCTGATTCGATTCGCGAAATCGAAAAAAACTGGCGACTTTTTATTTCGAAAACCTATTCGCATACCTTCCGTATCGCGCCTTATTTTCTTTGGCACTACCATTTCACAAAAATGCTCGAAACGGACGATCACGCGGCAAAGCTGTTCGCAAGCAGCCCGGTGCTCATAGAACATCGAAAAGCCTCGTTTGTGCATTCTTTCGGGAAAGCATCCAACGAAGGACAGCCCAAGCCTGTCGAAAAACTGATCCAGTTTCTTAAAACGACAGATTGTGCCGTTCAGAAAATTAACTGGCGTACCGAATACAACTACCCCATCAAGGCCATGCGTGCGGCACTAATCGAACGAGCGTTATAGGAAAGGGCGCTCGCCGACAAAAAAGATCAAAGGATGACACCCATGAGCGTGTTTCAATATTCATACAAAACCGCCAGCGAAAATTTTTCATCCAGCCCTTATTCTCGTTGGGTCACCACATCAGATAAACAGGTTGGCAAGTCACTCATGCCAGATAGGCTGCAGGACATTTTCCTGCCGCACGTCGACATTCACACCAAGTTTCTTCCAACAGCCACGCTCTTTACCATGGGCTCCTGCTTTGCGCGTGGACTCGAACGCGCAGCCCACAGAGCCGGCATGAAAGCATTGTCGCGATTGACACAACCTTTCGTTGGCAAAGACATCATGGCGGGCTATGCCAATCGATACAACACCGCATCCATCCTCCACGAACTCGAGTGGGCGGCAGGAACACCGTATCCCGACGAGGCTTTCCTAGAGCTCCAGCCTGGGCGCTTTCTTGACCCGCACTCACACCCGGTTATCGGTTCGGTCGACAAAGCTGAGGCGGAACGCCTTAGGGCCGGCCTGACACGCTACTTCGCACAGGCGTTCGAGGCCAATGTCTTCACAGTCACCTTGGGTTTGGTTGAGGGCTGGTTCGATCTGGAAACCAGCATGATGCTCAATCTGAATCCGGTGTACGGCCGCAATGATGGCGAGGGCCGCAAACTTCTGGATGGGGACCGATTCGAATTCCGCGTCATGTCTCACGCCGAGAACATGAACAATCTGGAAAAGATCTACAGCCTGATCAAAGAACACAACCCCAAAGCCAAAATATTCGTGACCGTCTCGCCGGTTCCTATGCAGGCCACATTCTCCGGTCGAGACGTTGCCATAGCGAACATGTTCTCCAAATCTGTCCTACGTTCCTGCGCTGAAACTTGGGTTGGGCGACATCCGGACATACAGTACTTTCCGTCTTACGAAATGGCTGTACTGTCAAATCCCAAGAAGGTCTACAAAGAGGATACCGTGCATATTCAGGAATCCTTTGTGGACGAAATCATGACTCATTTCATGAACAGCTGCGTGATATCTGCATGATCAGCAGACTCAGGCAGAGCATCAATGCATGGCCGCGGATGCCCTCGCAAGCAGTGGTTCACGTTTTACGAATAGCTGTGTGAGGACACATTGAAAGGTTTTCTGGATAAGGCTTCAACCGACCGAATAACGGGATGGGTCTCTCGCGGTCCAAAGGATCAACGTTCACTGCGCGTGGTACTGAACGTAAACGGCGACGATATTGCCGAAGTCGCTGCCGATCTAGCCAGGCCTGCGGTTGCGAAAAACGGCCATCATGCCACCGGCTTTTGCGGTTTCGAATTCAGTGCGGAAACCATACCGTTGAGCCATAGAACCGCGCGCTGCGAGGTCCGCGTATTCGCGCTTCCCCGAAAAGACCAACGTGTTGAGCTCCATGGCAGCCCGAAGACTATGATTTGGCCAAACTCGCAGGTGAGCGCCGTCAGCAAGCTTTTCGTGCTTGAAACCAGTCGAGTCCAGCAAGACCACATCACTCCCAAACTCTTGCCCGCCTACGATAGCGAACGCTGTCTCACCCAGCTGGAGTCCAAATATCGTGCCGTGTCAGGCAAGCTCGGCCAACACTACGATTTCATAAGCGGGCGCCTTGAAGTTCCCACCATTAAACGTCTCGGGCTGGCGAGCTTTGCGCGGGTCGCCATGTTCTATAACCCAGAACAATATCTTCTGAGGCATCTTCACTGGCTACAGCAACTCGGACGAGCGAGTCTTGATGGCGCAGCTGTCAGTGGCACGCAGCGATTGATTGCCTTTGCACGACGTGCGGCTCACGTTGACCTTACGAGCAGCGCGGAACTTCAGCAGCTGCTCAATTGGGATGATCAGGCCGTGCGGCGCCAGTTCGATAATCGTCAAACGCGGTTTTTGCTCCCGGCAGCAACATCGACCGTCACGGAAGCTGATGTCCACAAGGCTCAGGATCAGCTGGGCTGGTTTGATCTTGTTGGTCACGAAGATCAGTTGCCGCAGTTTTATCGAGACGTACAAGAACTCACCTCGATAACGGCTGCGACCAGCGGCTTACAAAGCGATCAACCCTTTGCAAACGACTTTGCCGAAGACGTGCTCGGCCCGTTTGTTCAGTTTGACCGGGAGTTGTGCGGCTTCATCAAAGAACGTATTGCAAAAGAATCTGCTGAATTTCGATTGCCCTCACGGACTTTGCTCAAAGCGACGCAAAAACCTGAGCACCGCTTCAGCGCAACGAACGGCGCTAATGACCCCACCCGACGTCCCACTGTAGTTTTGAATGCCCCTCAGCCGGACAGCGCCAAAACGTTGGTGGTGCTGGGCGTCTCTCGTGGCGGTACGTCGCTGATTGCCGGACTCTTGCGTCTTTCCGGCGTGTTCATGGGCCACAAAGTTGCCCACGACAGCCACGAAGACGCTGAATTCCACACACACGACGTCGCGAAATTGAGTCAACTCATCGCAACGCGGAACCAAGATCACGACACATGGGGCTGGAAGTATCCGCACTCTGTTGAGTATTTGGACGAAGTCATCGGTCAATTGCGCAACCCACATTTTCTCGTGATCTTCCGCGATTTGGTCGGCGTCGCCCAAGGGTTCCATCGCAAGCACGACATTCCGATGCGCGAAGCCATCGTGGAAGCCCAACACCGCTATGCCAAGGTTGTTGGCTTTGTGTCCCGGTGTGATTATCCGTTGTTGTCGATTTCTTACGAGAAAGCCGTTGCGCAAAAAGAGGAACTCGTCGCCGATCTCTCAGCTTTTTGCGGTCTGGCGTTGACCGAAAAGCAAAAAACCACCTGCTACGACTTCATCAGCCCAGGCAATTATGTGAGCCTATCAGCGAAGAAGCTTCGCTCTGCCCGGCTTTGATTTCAGGGCATGAATCTTTTGCCCCAACTGTGTCGCGATCACATGAATTTGTTCGCGAGTCAGTTCATAGCGGTTATGGCCACTATGAGCCGTCATATCGAAACAATCAGTCGCATATTGGTGCTGGGGTTGCAGGCGCTGATTGACAGATTCAATGGCATCCGCCAAGCGCGACAGCATGGCTTCTTGAACATCTTTAGCGGGCAAGACGCTTTCTGCCTTTATGCCAGGAAGTTCTTCACACAGCGCATCGGCGACGAAGTGACTCCCGCTCTCTAGCTGCGCATTCAACGCGCGCTGAAACTGCAGTTCTGCTCGGGTCAGAGAACGGTTTACGACGGGGGTCGGTGGCACTATCAGCGGCTTTTCGACGCCCAACCAACTTTCAACCTGCGGCAGCAAAGCTTGGCGACAACGCGAATAATTCCTTACTGTCAGTTCCGCACCTTCTGAATATCGGTCGAGGAAGCGTTTGACTCGGCGTGGCAAGTTGTATTGATCGAAAAACGCCTCTACGGACCACGTTTTTCCTCCTCGCTTGATCGACTGCTGATAGGCCGATTGGGCATGATCCACGGGGTCCCTGATGAACAGCAGGATGGACAACGTCTCAATTTTGAGAGCCGTCATGCGGCCCTCAAGTTGATCAACGAAGTTCGGAGTAATCAGCCTTTGAAATAAATTTTCGTCGCTGAACAACCAGTCGCGCCCGAGATGTTCTGTATCTGGCCGCCATTGCTGGTCGAAAAGCAATCCACCGTTACCCGAACTGATTGCACCACCGCGGGCTCGGTCATGGGAATGGTGTCGTGGATAAACAATGCCCTGTTGCCACAACGCATCGTCACTTAACGCCAAGCTTGACTGGATATAGCTGGAACCCGTCTTTCCATGTCCCACATGCAAATACAGCGTACTCATTACGCGCCTTTGCGATTTTTCCAGTGGCGATAGAAGCTTAGAAATCGCCCCGCCCCTCGCTCAACGAATCGAGGGCCGGTCAGCACGAGCTCGTCGGGCAGCAGATCGATACCATCCTGCGCGATGCGCTCCAGGCGTTCGGCATTTCGGGTCACCGCAAACCAGGTTTGCAGCGGATGTGGCCAATCCAGTTTTGCACCATGCAGCCCATATTTGGAAAAAATCGCTTGCAGCGTCGGCCAACAAAAATGGTTGAAGCCGGGGTATTCCCACTCATCCTTGTAGCGATCTTTATGCGCCTCAACAAATGTCGCCATCAAAACGCCGTCATCTGCGAGCGTATGAGAAACGCTGGCCAGGCAGGTGTCCAGCTGTGTCATGCCCGTGTGGCTGAAGATCGAATGCGCCATCATGAAGTCGAATTTGCGCCCGAACACCGAAAGATCGAAGTCATCGTTGTGTTGAAATACCGGCGCTTTTATCGTGATGAGATCTGCACCGACTTCCTTCTCTATCGCATTCTGCAATAACCACCGATTCGGCTCGATGCCATGGTAGTGCCCTTTTGCCAGGTAGGGCATGTAAAGCCGCCCGCCACGCAAGGAACCACATCCAATATCCAGCAGGTTGCTAGTTTCTCGCATACCCGCCATGGTCAGGAGACCGAACTGCAAGGCGGCGACTTTATCGTAATAGTCATCGGGACCAACAAAGGACCGATGGTCCTGAGTATGCGGCGCATTGGCGGCCCGCTGGATCACACCTTTGCCACGCGCTTTGCTTCGAGCCTGCGCCACTTCTTCCAGGGAATACTTCTGCCGGCGGTCGGTGGTCGCGTCCTTGGCCTCCGTGCTACTCGTGAGCCAGCGACGGGCTTCCGGGCGAACTCGCCCCAAAAGGAGCGGCTGGCGCGACGAAGGTGCGAATTCACAACCTCGTATCGCGCGATACTGTTCGCGATAGCGCTGAAGTTCGTCGGCCAGTTTGGCTTCCGGCCGATTGGTCATCACGCCACCATGAATTTGGTGGAACGTGGCTTCACCTAGCAAGGTAATGAGCTGACTGTCTGGCTGTTCACAGGCAAGCTTGTAGAAATCCAGATTGACGAAACCACCGCCGGGTAGATCGAAGCGCTCGTCGTAACCACCCAGTTCATGAAATTTTTGGCGCGGCAGGAAGAACAAATTGCTCTCGGCCAATGAGCCAAGCCAACCGTTTCGGCTCGAACCGGCCAGGGCGCTGTGTTCGAACATACGGTAGCCATTGGCCTTCCAATCGATGTCCGCGAGAAGCTGATCCTCCACCGATTGGTTGTAACCTTGCGCTGGAGAGCGCGTTTGCATATCCGGGCCCAAATGGAAACCAACGGTTGTTACGAACGGGTTCGAAAATGCCGCCAGCGCATCCAAGGCTTGGTGCAATAAACCTGGTGAGGCGATTCGTGCGCCATCGATCAGCACCCCGATATATTCCGCCTTGGATGTGGCGACTCCGCAATTGATGGCATGCGCTGGCGAGGGCGGTGCATTGTCGATCTTCAACAAACGAAAATTTTCACCGAACGACTCAACAAAGTCCGCTTGAAGTGGATCCTCGGATCCATTGTCTACAACAACGACCTCGTAGTCGTCTGGACTTACATCGAGCTGATACGTTGATGACAAGCTGTGTAGCGTGCGTGGTGCTTCGCGCGACATGTTGTAGAAGATCGCGACAATACTGAGCTTGCGTGTCGGTTGACTGGCCGTTGTATTCATATTGAGTAGCTCAGAATCTGCTCGTATAGCTCGGCAACGGAGATGGGCAGATCTGGATAGTCGGCTGGCAGATCGTTGCGTAGGTTATCGCTGAAAAAGCGGATGCCTCCCGAAGGAAGCGTAAGGCCGAGTTGGGGAAGCAGATTTACAAGCGCACTTTTGTATTGCGCGGGCGTCAGGTCAAAACTGATCACTGGGAAATCTATGTGTTCGAGCCAGCGCAGAAGATGTCGGTTGTAGTCAAGCCACAACGAGTAGCCTTGCTCCCAGCTGAATTTATTGCGGCGTCGGAGCGACGCAGCAACGCTCGCTGGATGGCGGACGCTTGCAACTAACCGAAGATTTGGGAGTGCTTCCAACCATGAATCGAGCAGAAGTAGCGTGCGTGGGTCTTTAAATCCCCATGGGCGAGTCGTCGGATACTCTGAAACAAGGGTACCCAACCGTTCGAAGTGTTTTGCACTCCACCCCACCTGTTCGGAGGGCGGTTCATCCCAGCGATAACCGCACTCGGCCAAAACGGCATCATGCAAATCCATGATGTCACGATTCTCGCGATTCCCGCGAGCGTTAGCTGGCGCCTTGGTATTGACGTCACCGAGATACAAGCCCGCCTCCTCAAGGCTGCCTGCTAGGCAGCTGGTTCCGCTGCGATGCATGCCGAGAATCGCAATCGGCGCCGCTACCTGTTGCATAGTCCGGGTTCCTAGTGAGCTGCTGTCATTAATCAATGCGGTGGAATATGACCATCGATTGGTTTCTAGGATGGTTCCAGCTGCCGTAGTGTTCCACCTGCCAGGGCAAGCCTTGCGCCGCGTAATCAAAGTCCGCGGGGCGATAATGAAATGGATCCTGAACAGGTGAAGTTACGATGCCACCCGGGGTATGCGTCAATGGTTCAGTGATTGACTGATCGTCGGGGCATAGAAAGGCCGTAAGATAGAACTTTCCACCAATCTTCACGCTGGATGAGATGCGCGCTAGGCATTGTCGAACGTGATTGAGTGACAGATGCGTGAATACTGACTGCGCAATCACCGTGTCGAATTGGATTCCAAACCGGTCGGCTTCAAAGTCGCCGCTGCTCAGTAGGTTTGATTTCGGTAGTCGCGCGTCCAAGCCCTTAGGTACAAGTTCCTCGCGATATCCTGTTTCCAGAAGCTCCGCGGAAATATCAATGCCAAAGTAGTTGCTTGTTTCCAGGTATTCGATGAGATGGACACCGGCGCGAAAACAGCCGCACCCTAGGTCAAGCACTTTGTGCGTTGGTACTAGACCTTGCGTCTTGAGAAAATCGAACTGTAATCGCCCTATCTCATCCCACATACCACCAACCCAGGTTCGATGTTGGCCGCGCTTTAGAGCCTGGTCAGTAAGTTCGGGATCGTAGTATTTGTTGATATGCCGATTCACGATTGAATTCCGATTAATTCGGCGGCAAATACCACCATTGGCCGTCGAGTTTTGACCACGTTTCTTCGTCGTAACTCTCGCTTTCCAACACTTGACCAAAAACAAGAGTGGCGAAATCGAGCTTGATTGTCACCTTGGCAATTTCGGGCTGATCTTCAGGAAAATTAATCTTTACAACATCGACATTGTTTCGGGCCACTTGACCAGCAAAGCGCGCCTTATAGGTCACCAAATCGTTAATTGCACGATATGTTGGCGTTTCGAATGTATACGCCGTTTCGTAATCCCCTTCCATGATTGCTGCCCATCGGGCCAAAGCACGCTCTCGAAGAACGACTTCTGCACTTTCGGAGCTTATACCCGGGGACGAAACGACATCTGGCTTGAGCATATTCAATGCCAACAAGCATAATCCTGCAAATGCCAAGACCGCTAGAACGATTAGTTTATTCTTCATTATTCTTGTCTTAGTTGTCGTTGTTCAGATCGGAGAGCAGCTCGTTGATGGCCTCGATGTTGATGTCATCGGGAATGGGATAATTGACTCCCCTCGCATGCTCCTGCGCTTTTGTCTGAATTTCTGCCCACAGCTGACGTTCAAGGCGCGCTTGAACAGCTGAAAAAGGCGGGATAATCGACGGGTCGATTTCTAACAACTTAATGACATGCCATCCAAATTTGGTTTTAACGGGTGAGCTAATGTCTCCGACTTTTTTCAATGAAAAAATAGCCGTTTCCAACTCGAATGGCATTTCACCATTTTGGCTGACCCAGCCTGCGATCTCACCACCTTTCAAACGGGTGCGTAGATCATGACTATTTTCTTGTGCAAGCGTTTCGAAGTCCGCTCCGCTGTCCAGTTCATCCTTAATTTCTTTAATAGCCTCCTCGGGAGGTGTCACTTCGCAAGGACAAACGGATATATCCGTAAGGAGTATGTGAGCCACCCGTCGGCGCTCATCCGTGCGGAAGGATTCTCGAGTAGCCAAGTATCTTTCCTTGGCCAATTTGGACAGATCTGGACGCTCGATGTCCTCGATGATCTTCTGCATGTAGGCAGTCATGAGGATATTGTCACGCGCACGTTCAATCAGCGCCTGAGTTCTCGGATCTTTGTCCAAGCCCTGTTCTTCCGCCTGCAGCGCTAATGCGCGATTGGAGTGGAGGCGTAAGGCAAATTTGAGAAGCAGCGTGGGGTTATCCCGCAACTGGGCGCGCTCTTCCTCTGAAAGTGCTATGAGCCCGGAGCGATAGTCCGCCTCGCCCAATGCAATATTATCCGTTCGACTGATGGATTCGTTCGCTTGCTGGGCGTGTAACGCCGACGAAAAGATCACTACAACACTTGTCAGCAAAAGGACTATTCGATTCATGCGAAGGATTTTGGTTGATTACATACAAAAGTGCCGGTAGCTCGCGCTACCGGCACTCATTCTAAATCACAGCCCCTTCAGGAGAGGCTGCAAGTTTCTATGGCTTACGGAGCTACCGTAACAACAGCATCAGCACCGTCGATGCCAGCACGGGTGTAGCTGTGCTCCACCGCGCTGCCGAAGCTCAGGTCCGGACGGCTCGGGAAGTTCAGCGTAGCCAGGGTGAAACCGATAACCGGCAGACCACTGTAGCCAATCGGACCACCGAAGGCGTTGGAGTTACCCAGCAGGTAAGCACCATCGTAAGCGGTGTTGCTGACCAGCAGACCAGCTGCGTCCACATCCGGGCCCATGACCATGGAAGCCCAGCCTGCATCGTTACCGGTCTGAACAGTCAGAGCGGCGATGTCAGCACTGATGTCCAAACGGTTCTGGGCGGTACCCAGGGTGCTCGGGCCAAAAGTGATGATGGTGGTTTCGTAGCACAGGTCATCCGGATCGGAGACAGGCGGCGGAGCCGGCGAGAAGGGCGGATCACCAGCCGGCGCTGCGCCCAGCGGCTGCTCAGCACGATCGAACAGGCTGAAGCCAACGGTGTTGCAAGCACGAGCCGTGGTGCGATCGTTCAGCACTTCCTGAGCGAAACGGTTCTGGTACGGCAGGTACGGCACTGCGCCAGCATTAGCAAACGCATTGGCACCGTTGTACTCGTCCACGAAAGCTTCGTTACGCGGCAGAGCGCCGGCAATTTCACCACCGTTGGTCGGAACCGGAACCTGGAACTGGATGCCATCACCTTGGTCAACGTAGAACGCTTTGGTCGGCTGGGTCACAACCCACTCAACACGCGAACCGAGGGTCGGATTGTTCGACCACTGGTTGTACATGCGCTGACGCTGAATGGTCAGGCTCAGAGCATCGATACCACGCGTTTCTTCAACCACGTTACCAGCTGCATCGAGGAAGCTGTTCTCGTACAGAGGAGTAGCAACGTCGATGTTGTCAGCAAACTGGCTGTTGCCGAAACCGGCACCGGTGTTGGTGTTCGGAATCAAAGCCTGATGCGGGAATGCGTCGTTCAGAGTCGGCTCCAAGAACTCGGTGGTACCCTGCAGGGTCACCAAGTTACGGCAGCTTTCGCCGTTGGCCAGTACTGCGGCACCAGCCGGCGCAGCAACCGTGGCGCAATCGTCACCAGCCGAGCCATCCGGGCACCAGTTCAGACGTTGAGCCAGCGGCACATTGGTGTGCTCCATACCGCGAGCAATGACGCACTGGAAGTTGTCGGACGGCAGGACAAAACCAGCCGGCTCAACAAAGTCACCAGCACCGGAACCGTTAACCGGCTCGTAGAAGCCCGACCAGGTGGTTGCCGGCGAACCAGCAGCCAGACCAGCCTGCGGGTTGATCAGTGCGAAGGTGAACTTCAGTGCGTTGATCGGCTGACCGAACTGACGTGAAGCCCACTGCGCTTTCTGCACGGTGTAGTTGTTGTTGAAGCCCAGAGCAGGCTGCAGGCTTGCGCAGTCGTGCTGTTCGATGGCACGGGAGATGTTGGTTGCGCCAACCAGAGCGCCACCAGCAGCAACCGGCTCGTTCAGTGCGGTGAAGACGACAGGATCGTCTACATCAGACAGCGTCGGGTCGGTGTGACCCATGACGATGAACTCGATGTAACCTTCCTTCAGACGCTCCAAAGCGCCTGCGTTCGGCTGATTGCCGGAATCACCACCCAAACCGCCGTCGTCGTTGCTGACGCCAGACGTGGTGCCTTCGTTACCAACACTGGTACCGGAGAAACCGAGGTGATTCAGGGGCACTTCAATTGCGTCACCGGTACCGCCAGCAGTACGCGTGTTCGGAATCGTGCACGTGTACAGACCGTCGGTGTTCGGTGCGTCGGTGTTCACGAACACCGGAGCGCCGTTTGCGTTGGTACGCACAACGCCGGTGAATACGTCAAACGCAGACAGAGCAACGTTAAAGTCAAGCACGTCACGGCTGTTATGGCCTTCGTGGAAACGCACTTTAACCAACAGCGGAGCGTCGGTAACGTTGGTGAGATTGATTGCCGTCTGCCAACCGTTACGAACCGTGTACAACGGTGCGATAGCGACTTGGCCGACGCCATCCGCAGACAAGCTGACTGCCGGAGCGTTGGTCGAGACCAATGCACCCGCCAGAGCAACTGCCGCGGCTACGGTAGTCCTGCTAAAAGCTTTCATGTAGTGAAACCCCTGACAAAATGAAGGATGCGGATAAACTTTAAAACGTAAACGCATGTAACGCAAACACATTCTCGCACCACATGCTCCCTTGCGGCAATACGCTTAACGCTCAAACATCGTATCACCGACATTCTTGCGTTGCCAAGTATATCCAAAGCGGATGATGACGAGGTTGTCTACAATCCTCCCGGCATCTCGACATCCCAACACGTCATCCAGCGCGGCCTTTATACGCCACTCGTTCAAGGCAATTCAACAAAGACACCCTATTTATGGGGGCGTGCTGTGACATGGTGCACAATTCGGCACAATCAGCCGGCAGTCATCCATCACTTGTTTATAGGGGCTTCACAAGCGTGCACACCAGTTCATTCGCCAACATGGAACGCTTTGTCCAGAAGCATCTACGCGGATTGGAGCCGCAAGCATTGCGCATTGCGGATGTCGGCTCGATGGACGTTAATGGGTGTTATCGCCCCCTGTTTGAGCAGCCTAACTGGAGCTACACGGGTCTTGACTTAGAAACGGGGCCGAATGTCGATATTGCGCTAGATTCGCCATATTCGTGGCCTTTGGATGACGCATCTTTTGATGTCGTGGTGTCCGGGCAAGCGCTCGAGCATGTCGAGTTCGTGTGGCTGACCGTTGAGGAAATCAGCCGCATACTGAAGCCCGGCGGCCTGTGCTGCCTGATCGCCCCATCGGGCGGCCCAGAGCACCGCTATCCTGTCGATTGCTGGCGAATTTATCCCGATGGCATGCGCGCGCTCGCGAAATTCGCCGGACTTGATGTGATCGAGGCTTTCAGCCAGTGGGATAAGGAGTTGCACCCCGATATGAATCCCATTTGGAAAGACACGGTGTTGATTGCTCGCAAACCAGGATAACCAAAACCCCAGCCTTTAATCGCGGGCAAACCTCTGGAACGCCCCGCGCAAGGCCTCGCGCCATTGCGACGGCAGCCCGACCGTTGCCTGCGCTGCACGGCAGTCGAGCACGCTGTAGGCTGGCCGCTGTGCCGGTGTGGGATAGTTTTCCGTATAGATTGGATGCACCTCAGCCCATTGCTGAGTGGGCCAGCGATCCATCGCACACTCCCGGATGGCACAGGCAAAGTCATACCATGACGCGACACCGGCATCTGTCCAGTGGAAGATTTGACCAGCGCCCTGCCCGGATTCTGCGAGTTGCAGCAGAACCTCTGCCAAACCCAATGTGCAGGTCGGCGAACCGATCTGGTCCATCACGACGCCGAGCTCGTCGCGTACGGCCATAAGCCGCAGCATGGTGGTAACGAAGTTTTTGCCGCCGGGTCCGTAGACCCACGCGGTGCGCACGATGGTGGTGCGATCCGGCAAGGCGGCGAGGGCGGCGATTTCTCCGTCGCGCTTGGTTTGGCCGTATACACCGAGCGGATTGCAGGGTGCGTCCGGCGCGTACGGCGTCGAGGCGCGACCATCGAACACGAAGTCGGTGGAGACGTGGATCAGGCGAGCGTCATGGGCGGCGCAGGCCTGGGCCAGATAACGTGGACCGTCTGCGTTCACCGCATGCGCCCGCTCCGCATCGCTCTCGGCCTTGTCGACCGCGGTGTAGGCCGCCGCGTTGATGACCACATCCGGCTGATGCGCCTCGAAGGCAGCGTGCACCGCATCCTCACGGGTGATGTCCAAGCCGCGTGAATCCAGCCCGATACAGCTCAGTCCACGCTCGGCAGCCTTCGCCACCAACGCCTGACCCAGCTGGCCGGCCGCGCCTGTGACCAGAATACGCATCAATCAAACACCTCGGCATCCGCGAAAGTCGGGGCCACGGCGTCCTTCGAGGAGAGCACCGGCTCACCGTCGCGCGGCCAATCGATGGCGAGTTGGGGATCGTTCCAGAGAATAGAGCGCTCGGCCTGCGGGTCGTAACGTCCGGTGATTTTGTACAGCACTTCGGCGGACTCCGAGGTCACGATGAAACCGTGAGCGAACCCGACTGGCACCCAGAGCTGGCGCTTGTTTTCCGCCGACAGGTATTCACCAACCCATTGACCAAAGGTTGGCGAGCTACGACGAATGTCCACGGCCACATCAAAGATCTCACCGCTGAGAACCCGCACCAGCTTGTCCTGGGCGTTTTCACCGACTTGATAGTGCAGGCCGCGCAGCACACCGCGCGCGGAACGCGACTGGTTGTCCTGAATAAAGGCTTTGTCGCAACCGGTGGCGGCGCTGAAACGTGCATGGTTAAACGCCTCAAAAAAATAGCCGCGATCGTCGCCGAACACCTGGGGCTCGAGCACGACGACGTCTGCAATGGCGGTGGTGTGGCAGTTCATTGCTCTCTCTAATAAGGTGTGCGGATGGCTTAGCGCAGCTGGCCCTGCTTCACTTCCGCCGCGATGCGCAACAGATAATCGCCATATCCGCTTTTCTTCAATGGCTCGGCAAGCCGGCGCAGTTGGGCGTTGTCGATATACCCGCAGCGATAGGCCACCTCTTCGGGGCTGGCGATCTTCAGGCCTTGGCGTTTTTCCAAGGTGTGGATGAACATGCCGGCTTCCATCAATGAGTCGTGCGTGCCGGTGTCGAGCCAAGCGGTGCCGCGCCCCATGCGCTCGACCTGGAGCTGACCGGCTTCAAGGTAAAGTCGATTCAGGTCGGTGATTTCCAATTCGCCGCGCGCCGAGGGTTTCACCGTTTTGGCCAGTTCGGTGACCTGCTGATCGTAAAAATACAATCCGGTCAGGGCGTAACGCGACTTGGGTTGTAGCGGCTTCTCTTCTATTGAGATCGCCCGGGAATCCTGGTCGAACTCGACCACGCCGTAGCGTTCCGGGTCATTGACGGCATAGGCGAACACCGTCGCGCCATGCTCTCGCGCTGCCGCACGCTGCAAGGAACCGGCAAGCTCATGGCCGAAATAGATGTTGTCGCCCAGAATCAGGGCGCAACGCTCGCCTGCGACGAATTCCTCACCGAGAATGAACGCCTGAGCCAAACCGTCCGGGCTGGGTTGCTCGCAATACTGGATCTTTACGCCCCACTGACTGCCATCGCCGAGCAGATGCTCAAAACGGGGCAAATCGTGCGGGGTGGAAATCAGCAGGTATTCCGTCACGCCCGCCAACATCAGGGTGGTCAACGGGTAGTAGATCATCGGCTTGTCGTAAACCGGCATCAGCTGCTTGGACACGGCCAATGTCGAGGGATACAAACGTGTGCCGCTGCCACCGGCCAGGATAATACCTTTCATGCCGCACCCCGCTTGAGACCCAGACGCTCGCGGCCGAAGCCGCGGGCACTGATCAGATCACACCAGTCGCGGTTGTCGAGATACCACTGCACGGTCTTGCGCAAGCCGGTTTCGAAGGTTTCCTGCGGCGCCCAACCCAGCTCACGCTGGATCTTGCTGGCGTCGATGGCATAACGCATGTCGTGGCCGGGCCGATCCTGCACAAAGGTGATTTTGTCCGCATGCGGCTGGCTGGCCGGAGCGAGTTCATCCAGCAACCGGCAGATCTCGCGCACCACATCGATGTTTTTCCATTCATTGTGGCCACCGATGTTGTACTCCTGACCCAGCTCACCGTGCTGCAGCACGGTGAGCAGCGCCCTCGCGTGGTCATCCACAAATAGCCAGTCACGCACATTCTGGCCACCACCGTAAACCGGCAGGGGCTTGCCATCCAGCGCGTTGAGAATCACCAGCGGGATCAACTTTTCCGGGAATTGGTAAGGCCCATAATTGTTGGAGCAATTGGTTGTGACCACCGGCAAGCCGTAGGTGTGATACCAGGCCCGCACCAGATGATCCGACGCCGCCTTGCTGGCCGAGTAGGGTGAGTTGGGTGCGTAGGCGGTCTGCTCGGTGAACAAACCGTCACGGCCAAGGCTGCCGTAGACCTCATCGGTGGAAATGTGATGGAAGCGAAAATCAGCCTGACGAGCATCGGGCAGGGCACGGTAGTAATCCAGCGCGGCCTGTAACAGCTCGAAGGTGCCAACGACATTGGTCTGAACAAACGCCGCAGGCCCGTCAATAGAGCGGTCCACATGGGATTCGGCAGCCAGATGCATGATTGCATCCGGTTGATGACGCTGAAGCACGTTGCGCACAGCGTCACCGTCGCAGATATCGCACTGCTCCAGCACATAGCGCCCCGAGGCTTCCGCACCCGGCAGCGACTCCAGACTGGCCGCGTAGGTGAGTTTGTCCAAATTGACGATGTCATGCCCGGTCTCGGCCAGAACATGACGAATCAGGGCCGAACCGATGAAACCGGCTCCGCCCGTGACCAGAATTTTCATGCTGTATCCATTGAGGGCATGCTGCGTTGGCAGGCCCGGAAAGTCTGCGCGCATTATACGCAGGCCATCCGTCAGATCGTATTGACAGGCTGGCACCGTGGTGGTGCACTACGCAACCGGCTATTGACCGATCGGTTAAGCGCCGTAAAGCCCCTTATCTATGCAGGCAGATTCTTATGAGTGCAGTGGCCCAGGATGTTCATCCCAAGTTTGAAAGCGCGATGCAAGCCGATATTCAACGTGTCTTCGCCTTGCAGCAACAACGCGCCTTGGCCTTGCGCAGCTCCAACAAAACGGAGCGCGTGGCCAAACTGAAGAAACTGCGCACGGCCATTTTGTCGCGTCAGGATGCCATCCACAAAGCCTGCTACGCGGACTTCAAGAAACCCGGCGTCGAGGTCGATCTGGCTGAAATCACGCCGATTCTGGCTGAAATCAAACACTCCATCAGCCACATCGGCAAGTGGATGCGCGGCGAGCGTGTGTGGCCAACCATGCTGATGTTCGGCACCAAAACCCGCATTCGCTACGAACCCAAGGGCGTCTCGCTGATCATTGCGCCGTGGAATTACCCGATCAATCTGACCCTGATGCCGCTGGTGTCGGCCATCGCGGCGGGTTGCACGGCCATGATCAAGCCCTCAGAGATGACCCCACATTGCTCGGCCGTCCTGCGCGACATCATCAGCGACGTGTTCCACGAAGATGAAGTGGCCATGTTTGAAGGTGAGGTCGACGTCTCGACCGCACTGCTGGAACTGCCGTTCGACCATATCTTCTTCACCGGCAGCCCGGCCGTCGGCAAGGTGGTGATGGCCGCCGCTGCCAAACACCTGACTTCAGTCACCTTGGAGTTGGGCGGCAAGTCGCCGGTCATCGTCGACGAATCCGCCGACATCAAGAAAGCCGCCCAGAGCGTGATGTGGGGCAAGTTCAGCAATTGCGGGCAAACCTGCATCGCGCCGGATTATTTGTACGTGCATGAAAGCGTCAAGGATGCCTTCATCAAGGCATGCCGCGAGCAACTCAAAGAAGCCTACGGTGCCGACCCCAAGAGCAGCCCGGACTTCGCTCGCATCGTCAACAACCGGCATTTCGGACGTATCAAATCGCTGGTTGATGAAGCGCTCGACAATGGCGGCAAGCTCCTCGCCGGCGGCGATACGGACAGCACGGACAACTTCATTGCGCCCACGCTGATCGGAGACATTCCGGATAACAGCCGCATCATGGAAGAGGAAATCTTCGGGCCGGTGCTACCGATTCTGAGCTTCACCGATATCAATCAGGTGGTCCAGCGCATCAATGCCGCACCCAAACCGCTGGCGCTGTACATCTACACCAAAAACACGCAGCAAGCCGAACGCGTGTTGACCCAAACTTCGGCCGGTGGCTCCTGCATCAACAGTTGCGTGGTGCAGTATCTGCACATCAACGCCCCATTCGGTGGGGTGAACAATTCCGGGATCGGCAACTCTCACGGCGTTTGGGGCTTCAAGGCGTTCTCACACGAGCGCACCGTGATCGAGAACAAATTCTCGGTCAGCCATTGGCTGGCGCCGCCGTACAACAACTTTGTCAAACGCATGATTGCGATCACGCTGGCGACGTTTAAGTAGCTGACTTCTTAAAGCGACAACCGCTTATGCCGTGCCACGGGCCCGCGAGTGAGTTGGCAGGCTCTGTCGCAGCACCGCTGCGCGGTACCCTCCTGACCAGCAAGTTTGGTGCGACCGGATCGACAAGACCTCCTGTCTTGACGATCCTCGATTCGCCGTCCTGGCGAATCGCTCGCAGTCACTTGCCGGTCATCCGGTGCGGCGCCTTTATGAGCCCGCCAACTCACTCGCGGCCCTTTGTTCAGGGGCGTAAGGTTGGGTCACGCAGCCTCTTGCCATCAGATCAAGGGGGAGCGCCGCAGCGAAGCCAGAGCGACTGGGGATAATTCGCCAGGACGGCGAATTGAGGCGTGCCGTGACAGGATGTCGCGTCACGCCGACCCCACAAAGCGGAGCGTAGCGAAGGGTATCGCACCGCATGCCGTGCGACGCGGAGGACACTGATGGTAAGAGGCTGCGTGACCCGCTACGGGTTGGCAACCGGCTTGATGACCGGCCGCCCGATGGCGTAATAGTAAAACCCTTCGCGAGCGAGTTCCTCGGGCACCCAAAGATTGCGCCCATCCACCACCACACGGCCTTTGAGGTGGCTCTTTAGCTGCTTGAAGTTGGCGGTGCGGAACTGCGACCACTCGGTGCAGATGACCAAAGCGTCGGCATCGGCCAGGGCAGCGTTGGCGCTGTTGCACAACACCAGATCGTCACGCTCGCCGTAGATGCGCTGGGTTTCTTCCATCGCCTCCGGGTCGAATGCCTGCACTTTCGCGCCAGCCTGCCACAACGCTTCCATCAAAGTGCGACTGGGCGCCTCACGCATGTCGTCGGTGTTGGGCTTAAAGGACAAACCCCACACGGCGATGGTCTTGCCGGCAAGATCACCGTCGAAATGACGATTCAGCTTGCTGAAAAGAACCTTCTTCTGATCCGCATTGGTGGCTTCAACCGCAGCGAGAATACGAGCCTCGTAGTCGTTCGCGCGCGCTGTGCGCTCAAGCGCCTGAACATCTTTGGGGAAGCACGAACCGCCATAGCCGCAACCCGGGAAGATGAATTGATAACCGATGCGCGGATCGGAACCAATCCCACGACGCACGGCTTCAACGTCGGCACCCACACGCTCGGCCAGATTTGCGATCTCATTAATGAAGCTGATCTTGGTCGCCAGCAACGCGTTGGCCGCGTACTTGGTCAACTCGGCTGAACGGATATCCATCACGATCAGCTTTTCCTTGGTCCGCGCAAACGGGGCGTAGAGATTGCGCATGACCTTGCCGGCCGCGTCCGAATCCACGCCCACAACGATACGATCGGGCTTCATAAAGTCCTCAATCGCCGCGCCCTCTTTGAGAAACTCGGGATTGGAGACCACATCGAAACCGATGTCCGTGTCACGCTGCGCCAACTCTTGGGCGATGGCGACACGAACTTTGTCCGCCGTTCCCACCGGTACTGTGGATTTGTCCACCACGGTTTTGTGCGACTGCATGTTCTGGCCCACAGTCCGCGCCACGGCCAGAACGTACTGCAAATCCGCTGACCCATCTTCATCGGGCGGCGTTCCGACAGCGATGAAAATGACGTCACCGGTCTGCACCGCCGACACCGCATCGGTGGTGAATTGAAGCGTGCCCAGTTTGTGATTGCGCACGACCATGGGCTCCAAGCCGGGCTCGTAAATTGGGATCTTTCCCGCATTCAGGCCGTCGATTTTGGCTTGATCGACATCGACGCAGATCACTTCGTGGCCCATCTCGGCCAAACAGGTTCCCGATACCAGGCCAACATAGCCGGTACCAAATACGGTGACTTTCACAGGCATCCCGGTTTTGGATCAGTCGGTCATTCTAATCAAAGCGGATGACAGTCGGGATACACTCGCCCTCATGTTGCTCGGATTAATCCTTCTGACCCTCGGCGCGATGGCCCTGATTCCGCTGGAATCCTGGGTGCACCGCAATCTCAAGGGTCTCACCGACTCCCTCGCCGAGCATGTTTATCTGCCTGCGGCGCGCACTTTGCTGGTCATCGGATTTCTTTATTGCGTGTACCCGCAGCCGATGCTCAATGATGCGGCCCTGCACGCGGCAAACCGCGCAGTATTCAAAGGGCCTGACTGGCACTCGCTGCTCAACATACTTTTCATCGCCGGCGCGCTGCTGCCGCTGCTGCCCAAAGCCGAACGTGTTGGCGCCTTGATTCTGCCGCTTCAGACGCTGATCGGAGGATGGATATTCATTGATCACTTTGAAGCGAGCGCCCAGGTCGCACTGCGACTGAGCAATCCCGGCATTTTGTTGTGGATGACGGTGATCGTTTTCGCCAGCCATTATGTTTTGCGTTATATCGCTGAAACCGCCGGCAGCGCTTATCAACGCGATCCATTAAGCCTCTACGATGCGATGGCCTTGATCGTTCAGCCCACCTTGGTGCTGGTGATCACGCGCGCCTACATCCCCATATAAAACGCCGCCCATCAGGGGGCGGCGTTGTTGCTCGGATCAAGCAGCCTTACTGCGCTGCTCGTCAACCAGCGGTTGCCAGCGACTGACCTCTTCCAGCTGGTGATCAAAGGCGTCCACCAGAATGGCTTCGACCCGGAGGCGGTCATAGTCGGCAATCAGCGCGGCTTCCTCGGCGTTGATCACACCCTTGTCCTGACAGGCCTGCAATTGCTGCTCCAGGGTAAAGTTGAGCGGCCCAATGTCTTTGGCCACCGCCTTGGTGAAGCGGTTGTACAGCGGCTCGATGGCCAGTAGCTTGTCCATGGTCAGTTCCAGACTGCCGATCGGGTCCTCTTCGCTGCGGTTCAAGTACAACTCCGCAGTCAAACGATCACGCAAGTCGCTGGGGTTAAGCATGTGCTCAGCAATCTGTCCGGAAACGGCATCCGATACGGGTTTGAAACTCCGCCCCAAGGGGAACGCAACAAACCGCAGCAAGGCCGCAACCGGACGATTCGGGAAGTTGCTGAAGAATTCATCGAAGGCATTGTTGATGTCCGCCAAGGCATCGTCCAGCACCCACTGCATGTACGGCACGTCTTCCTCGTTGGCACCTTCATCATGAAAGTACTTCAAGGTGGCGGAGGCCATGTACAACTGCGACAACACGTCACCCAAGCGCGCTGACAAACGCTCCTTGCGCTTGAGTTCGCCACCCAGCACGGCCATGGTCACGTCCGAGGTGAAGGCCAATGCAGCGGACATACGCTCCAATTGCTGGAAGTAGCGACGACTCGGACCCTCCACCGGGCTTTTCGCCAAACGCGCACCGGTCAGACCCAGCGTTAACGCGCGAACGCTGCGATTGATGGAGAAACCGATATGGCTCCACAGCAAATGGTCGAACTCTTTGAGGTCATCCTCGCGCGCTGCCTCCATCTCCGGAAACACATAGGGATGGCAACGGATCGCGCCTTGACCAAAGATCATCAGGTTGCGAGTCAGGATGTTGGCACCTTCCACCGTAATCGCGATGGGCACCGCCTGATAGGCCGCCTGCAGATAATTCTTCGGGCCGGACATGACGCCGCGACCACCATGGATATCCATGGCATCAGTCAACAGCACCCGCATCATGTTGGTCATGTGATACTTGGCTATGGCTGTGACGACCGAGGGCGAACAATGGTCCACCGCCGATGCGGTGACGCTGCGCGTCGCCTCCAGCTTGTAAGTCAAGCCCGCGATACGGGCCGAAGCCTCCTGTACGCCTTCGAACTTGCCGATCGGCGTTTTGAACTGACGCCGGATGTTGGCATAGGCTCCGGTGGCCCGGTAAGCGGCCTTGGATGCCGCCGCGGCCAGCGCTGGCAAGGAAATGCCACGCCCAGCCGACAGGCACTCGACCAGCATGCGCCAACCTTTCCCGGCGTTGGTCTGGCCGCCGATGATGAAATCGATCGGCACGAAGATGTCTTGCCCGTTGATCGGGCCGTTCATGAACGGGGTATTGCACGGATTGTGACGACGGCCGATTTCCACGCCGGGATAGTCAGACGGCAACAACACGCAGGTGATGCCGTATTCGACCTTGGATGTGTCGCCCAACAGCCCGTCCGGGTCAAACAGCTTGATGGCCAGACCGACCACATCCGAGACGGGCGCCAATGTAATGTAGCGCTTGGAGAAGTTCAGGCGCATGCCAAGAACTTGCTCGCCCTGATAGTCACCCATGCACACCACCCCGGTGTCTGGAATCGCGCCGGCGTCGGAGCCGGCTTCTGGCCCGGTCAGACCGAAGCAAGGCAGCCATTCACCCGAGGCCAGCTTGGGCAGCATGTCCTTCTTTTGCTGTTGTGTGCCGTAGTGCATCAGCAACTCACCCGGACCGAGCGAGTTGGGCACCATGACGGTGACCGAGGCCACCAGCGAGCGCGTAGCTATCTTGGTCACCACACAGGACTGGGCGTAGGCCGAGAATCCCAGACCACCCCAGTCCTTGGAAATCAGCATGGCGAAGAACTTGTGCTCGCGCATGTAGGACCAGACTTCCGGCGGCAGATCCTTGTCGCGGCCGACCTGCCAGTCGTCAAGCATGGCGCACAGGGTTTCGGTTTCATTGTCGAGGAAGCTTTGTTCCTCCTCGCTCAGGGTGGTGCGCTTAAAGTTCATCAGCTTGGCCCAGTCGGGCTTGCCGCGGAACATCTCGCCCTCCCACCACACATCACCGGCTTCCAGCGCTTCGCGCTCGGTGTCATTCATCTCCGGGAGGACCGCTTTGAACGCTTTGAACAAGGGTTTGGTCGCGATAGCGCGACGCAGCGGGCGAATGTTGAACAGCATCGCCAGAGGCGTCAGCAGCGCCAAAACCCAAACAGCAGCGCCAGGGCTGATCAAGCCAGATTGGAACAAACCACCCACGTAAACAAAGGCGGCGAGTGTCCACAGCCACAGGCGGGCACCTCGAAAAGCCAATACCCAGAACAGGGCAAGGGCGGTCACAACTGCAACAAGGGTCATCATGGGAATCTCCTTTGCGGGGTTGCGGCAGGGCGTTATGCGCTACGCCGCACCGTTTCGACATTGGCAGGGATCAAACTATCCATGCACAAACGAACGTACTCGTTGAGGGCACGCCCTCGCGGCAGCGCTGTGGGATCGTCACTGCGCAACTGCAGGGTGCCCATGAATGTGGCGTAGGCGAACATCGCCCAACGCCGCGCCTCCTCCGGCGCAAAGCCGAGCGCTTCGTAGCACTCATGCAAAAATTCCAGCCGTTTCTTTGCCACCCGTTCAACCACCGGCCCAATGCGCGGGTCCGAGGACGATGCCGCAAACACACCGGTTAGACGCCCGTTGCGAATGCCCGAGTTGGCGACGCGAAAAACTTGCTGCAGGCGTTGGCGCGGATCGCCGATATGGCCAACCTGTTTCACGACGTCTGCGGTTTCCTGTTTCTCCCAGGCGTGCAGCGCGGCCTGAAGCAAGGCATCACGATTCTGAAAGTGCCAGTAAAAACTCCCTTTGGTCACGCCCAACTTACGCGCAAGCGGCTCAACCGCGACGGCTTCGATGCCACCGGCGGCGATTGCGTCTAGGGCTGCTTGCGCCCAGTCTTCGGCATTAAGCGAGTTTTTCACTGTCCATACGCTTTCGTATTGGTGCATCGCATCATGCCACATACGCCAGCGTATGGCAAAGACCGAAAAAGCCAACCTCTTACAACGTAGAACGCAGCTGAGCTTGATTTTTCCAACTATATTTCCATAATATTGGAAATATGGATAATGCTACTGCCACCCTCCGCCTCGCGGCGCTCGCGCAAGAAACCCGCCTGGGTATTTTTCGGGCCTTAGTGCAAGCCGGCCCCGAAGGTCTGAACCCCGGCTCACTCGGCGAGGCTTTGGGCACCGCGCACGCCACATTGTCTTTTCATCTCAAAGAGTTGAAGAACGCCGGCTTGATCAAAGCGCGACAGGAAAGTCGCTATATCTTCTATTCGACCGACTTTGACGCGATGAACGAACTGCTCGGCTTTTTGACCGAGAACTGCTGCGGCGGAAATGCCCAGAACTGCAACATCCCCATGACCTGCCAGGAAACCCCATCATGAAACGCTTCCACGTCCATGTCGCCGTTCTGGACCTTGATCAGAGCATCGACTTTTACAGCAGAATGTTTGCCGCGGAGCCCACCGTAAAACATGCCGATTACGCCAAATGGATGCTGGATGATCCACGCATCAACTTTGCCATCTCGTCGCGTGGGGCCAGCGCTGGCGTCAATCACCTGGGATTTCAGGTCGACAGCGACGCGGAATTGAGCGCTCTGCGGGCACACGCCCAAGCAGCCGACCTCAACGCCATCGACGAAACGGGCGCTGCATGCTGCTACGCCAACTCAGACAAACACTGGATCGCCGACCCCAACGGCATTCCCTGGGAAACCTTCCACACGCTGGGCGAAATCCCGGTGTTCGGGCAGGGCGAGGCAGACGCCGCGCCGTCCGCGGCGAGTGGTGTCTGTTGCCCCACAGCGCCACCCAAGACCTCGAGCTGCTGCGGCTAAGCCGATGTCGGTGTTCGAACGCTTCCTGACCCTATGGGTCGCCGCCTGCATCGTGGTCGGTATAACGCTGGGTCATTTTCTGCCTGGGGTTTTCCACACCATCGGCGCACTCGAAGTCGCCAACGTCAATCTGCCAGTGGCCGCGCTGGTCTGGCTGATGATCATTCCGATGCTGGTGAAGATCGATTTCGCCGCGCTCGGCCAGGTTAAAGAGCATTGGCGCGGCATCGGCGTAACACTGTTCGTCAATTGGGCGGTGAAACCGTTTTCCATGGCCCTGCTGGGTTGGATTTTCATCGCCACCTTGTTTCGTGACTATCTTCCGGCGGATCAGATCGATTCCTACATTGCGGGCCTGATCCTGCTTGCCGCTGCGCCCTGCACGGCCATGGTTTTCGTGTGGAGCAATCTGTCCGATGGTGAGCCGCATTTCACCCTCAGCCAGGTCGCCCTGAATGACGTGATCATGGTGTTCGCGTTCGCGCCGATCGTCGGTCTTTTGCTGGGGCTGGCTTCAATCACCGTGCCATGGGACACCCTGCTGCTTTCGGTCGGCTTGTACATCGTCGTCCCGGTCATCCTGGCCCAAATGTTACGCAAGCATCTGCTCGCCAACGGGGGCGAGTCGCGACTCCAGCGCTGGCTGGCTCACCTGCAACCGCTGTCGATCGTGGCGCTACTGGCCACGTTGTTGCTGTTGTTTGGTTTCCAGGGTGAGCAGATCGTTCGACAACCCCTGATCATCGCACTGCTCGCTGTGCCCATTCTGATTCAGGTGTACTTCAATTCCGGGCTGGCTTACTTGCTCAACCGTTGGGCAGGCGAAGCCCATTGTGTGGCGGCACCGTCCGCTTTGATCGGCGCGAGTAACTTTTTCGAGCTGGCTGTTGCCGCCGCCATCGCTCTGTTCGGCTTCGAGTCAGGCGCGGCACTGGCCACGGTTGTTGGTGTATTGATCGAAGTGCCGGTCATGCTCTCGGTCGTGCATATCGTCAACGTGACCAAGCCCTGGTACGAAAAGAAACGTCTCAACCCGTGATGAAAATTCTCTACATTTGCACGCATAACCGCTGCCGCAGCATCCTCTCCGAAGCCATCACCAATCATCGGGCGTCCGACCGATTGACCGCGCGCAGCGCGGGCAGCGCCCCTTCAGGGGAAGTGCACCCTTTGAGTTTGCGCTATCTGCAAGAGGCGGGGGTTGCCACCGAAGGTTTGAAAAGCCAGTCCTGGGATGAGTTCGCCGACTTCCGACCCGATATTGTCATCACGCTGTGCGATGCTGCCCAAGGCGAAGCATGTCCGGTCTGGTTTGGAGACGCCTTGAAAGTGCACTGGGGATTGGCCGATCCGTCCAAGCTCGAAGGCGATGAGCGCAGCGTGGCAGATGCATTTCGCCGAACCATCCAGGAGATCGAGCATCGCGTGGACACACTTTATGCCATGGCCAACAAACCTCGCCGAGAGTGGGCCGCGACACTGCTCAGCCTCACCGCAGAGATCGCCTAAGCGCAGGAAACACAGAACACCGTGCAACCCGATCCGAAGTCATCCGCTTTCGCCGTTTTTCGCGTATTTCTGAAGCTCGGCTTAACCTCGTTCGGTGGCCCCATCGCCCATCTGGCCTATTTTCGTCGGGAGTTTGTTGAACAGCGCCGCTGGCTCAGCGAGCACCGCTACGCCGAGCTTCTGGCCTTGTGCCAGTTCCTACCAGGACCGGCGAGCAGTCAGGTGGGTTTCGCGATCGGTTTGCAGCGCGCCGGCTTACGCGGCGGTCTGGCCGCCTGGGCTGCGTTCACCCTACCCTCGGCTGCGATGCTGGTGCTCTTCGCCGGCATCGCCAGCAGCATGCAGACTCCGCTCGCGCAGAGTGCAATCCATGGCCTCAAGCTGGTTGCCGTCGCTGTTGTTGCTCATGCGCTGTGGGGGATGGCACAAAAGCTGTGCCCGGATCGTGCGCGGGCGGCGATTGCCTTGCTGGCACTGAGCATTCTCGCGCTTTATCCCGGTGGCATCGCGCAACTCGGCGTTATCGCGCTTGGGGCCCTATTGGGCTTACGCCTGTGCCAGACCTCAACGCCAGACACCGGGTCAGGCACCGCATCTTTCATCTCGCCCCGAGCCGGTCGCACCTGCCTGTTGCTGTTCGCTGCACTGCTGGGTGGACTCCCTCTGCTGAGCTGGCTGTTACCCACGCACAGCGTGCAACTATTTGATGGGTTTTATCGCGCCGGGGCTATGGTTTTCGGCGGCGGTCATGTGGTTCTGCCGCTGCTGGAATCGCGTGTGGTGGAAACCGGCTGGGTCAGCGCCGACACCTTCCTTGCCGGGTACGGCGCTGCCCAGGCGATTCCCGGCCCGCTGTTCACCTTTGCCGCTTTTCTCGGCGCTGCCGATAGCCAACTCGGCGGTGTGACCGGCGCCATCCTAGCGCTGTGCGCCATTTTCTTACCCGGACTGCTGCTGCTCACCGGCGTTCTGCCGTTCTGGCAGCGCTGGCGTCAACATCGCCACGCCTATCCGATGATGGCTGGCGCCAACGCCGCGGTCGTCGGTTTACTCGCAGCGACTCTGTATCAACCGGTTTGGACGTCTGCTGTGCTGAGCAGCAGTGATTTCGCCATCGTCGCAAGCGCATTTGCGCTCCTGCTGGTGTGGAGTGCACCCGCCTGGGCCGTGGTCTTGTTTACGGTGACCGCGCGCATCGCCATCGACATGCTGTAGGCACGCCCCAGCACCGACGTCGAACCGTATAATGCGGCTATGAATAGGTTCACCGCATGGGCCGCTCTGGTAATGCTGAGCGTCTGCGTCTTCAACGCCAACGCCTCCGCCAGCGCGATAGAACAGCGCATTGCTCAGGGCGACTTCAACAACGCCTTGCTGATGTGCGAGCAACAATTGGCCGATGATCCGTACAACGCATCGGTGCTGTTTCTCAAAGGGGTAACCCTGGCCAAACTGCAGCGACCTGACGCGGCAGCCAGCATCTTTGAGGCGTTGTCGGCCCGCTATCCTGGCTCGCCTGAGCCGGCCAACAACCTGGCCGTGGTACTCACCCAGATGCAACGCCAGGACGAAGCACTGCGGGTTTTGCGCGATCTGGTTCAGCGCCACCCCGGTTACGCCCCCGCACACGACAACCTGGCGCGTTTGCACGCTGGCTTGACGGAGGATTCTGCTGCCCTGTCGCCCCAACCTCAACGGCCCAGTTCCGCTCCTGCAGCAGCCATGAACACGATCGAAGTCTGGCGCGCCGACTGGGAAGCCGGCCGCACCGAGGCGTACCTGCAGCATTACGCAGAGGATTTCTCTCCCTCGCAGGGGCTAAGCCGCGCTCAATGGGCGCAGCAACGCCGCGAGCGCGTCGGTCCAGACTCGAGTCGTCGTATTGATCTGAGCGGGTTCAGCACGCAGGTGCTAAGCGACGATGTTGTCCGCATCAGCCTGACGCAACGCTATGTATCGGCACGCTACAGCGACACCGTGCGCAAACAACTGACCCTGCGCAACACGCCGAACGGCTGGAAGATCATTCAGGAACGCAGCCAATGAAGCGCACCGCCCAGTTGTTTGCCGCCCTGATATGCGGTGCGGGACTGAGCCAATGGGGCTGCGGCTCACAATCCGATGCGATCGAACGGCCTGACATCGATGGCAACCAAGCCGCCAACGGCGGGGTATTCCGCACCAGCGTGCGGGCCGGGGATGGCGACTCACAATGGATCTTCATGTTCGGTGAGGAAGAAGACGCCGGGGCTGACAACCGCATCGTCGCCTACCGCTTGGACGATCCCACCGATCAGTTCATCACCGGACGTTTCGTGGCCAGCCTCGATAGCGGCGTACGCCGGGCCAACGTGCTTTGGGTCGACACCGTCGAAGTCGTGCCGGACGAGGACACCCCGGAAGACGAACTGCCGGAGGAGCCCGAGTTCGAGCGCCGCGTTCGCCCCGCCGTGCTGGAGGTGGTGATCCAGGAAGAGGAGCATTTGCTCGGTACGCTGTCCGGTGATGGCATTGATGCGACGGTCGATGGCGATTACCAGACCGGCTGGTATGAGCGCCCGGCCGGCACCGCGATTCTCGCCGGTGAATGGCGGGACCTGGATGCCTTCGGACGCGAAAACATCAGCATCACGATCAATGCTGAGGGCGGCTTTGGTGGACGCACGATTGAAGATTGCACCTTGAGCGGCCAGCTTAGCGCGATCAACTCACGCTTCAATCTCTACGAAGTGATGCTCGCCAGCCTGTGCGACGACACGCTGGATGCCACCGGATTGGCCAGCGTCCGCCCCGCATCATCCGACACCGCGCCGGGCCGTGTTTCAACGCTGGTGATGGTCATTCCGCGGCGCGATGGCAGCGACACACTGGGCTTCCAATTGGCGGCTGAAAGCGAACCGGAGAGTTTCCAGCGTTAAGGCTGGGCCGGCCAGATCGGCGGAACACTGGGCCAGCGTTGATCGAAATCACGAGCGCTGCGCCGGGTTGGCTCCACATCGGGGATGCGCGTTGCGTTCCAATCACGCAAGGTCACCAAATTGCTTTCGATGATCAAATGCGTCGGGGCCAAGCGATGCGCCCGCTGCAACAATGCCAGCGCCTCCGTGTAATTTCCGGCATCCGCCTGACGCACCGCCAGATTGTTGAGCGTTGCCGGATCAAACGGATTGCGCGACAGCTGTGACTCCAGGGCGCGGATCGCCTGATCCAGCGGGCGGCCAACCACCAGCTCCTCAACCAGAGCGTCCTGAGCGGCCGCACCGGCGCTCCAGCCCATCATCAGCGCCGCAAGGCTCATCCGTAGTGATCGCGGGAACATTGTCACCATGCCCAAGCTGCTCCTTGCTGGAATCCACCCGTATGGGCCGCTCTGCGACTCAAGCCACCAGAGAACAGATAACGCAGACCTGCGGTCAGATTGTATTCGCGGAAATCGCGAGCATTGTCGAGCGAAAAGCGCCCGACCAAAGCCAGGTTGTCGCTGATCGGACGACCGATCTCCGCGCTGACCAGATAGCTGATACCTGAGGTATCACCGCCACTGTAGCCCGAAGCCAGATCCAGAGCCGGCTCAGCCACAATCAAACCATCCAGTTCATCCTGCAATACCGCGCTGCTCGGGAACCACGCCGCGCCATCTTCACGAAAGGTCTGAAAGCCCACGGCTGTGTTGATACGGTAATTCACGTCGCGCCATGCGCCGGACAATTCCACCGGCAACACCGCGGCAAGGAAGAACTGCGGGCTGAAATAGCCCCCATGGCCAAAACTGAAATGTCGCTGATTCTTGTCAAAATGCAGCGCCGTGACGTTAAAGCCGTAGGTGACTTTGGCATGGGGCGAAAGCTGATTGTGCAAATACACGCCACCGCTGAAATCCGCCGTGGTGTTCTCGTCCACATTGCGTCCGTCGATCTGGCCCATGCGCAACTCTGCGTACAAACCGCCCTCACGGGTGTCGCGCGTCAACCCCAACTCCAACGCGGAACGACTCATGCCGCCCCAATTCAGGCCCAGCAGCTCATCACGCAGGCCGGCATAAGACAACAGACTATCGGTCAACGGCTCACGCCCCATACCGATGTGGCCTTGCCAGATGTCACCTTGCGGTCGCCAATCGACGCGCCCAATCAAGCGCTCTTCCGGAAAACCCAGGGGAGTCGTGCCAATACTGGCCGACAACTCGCCCAGCCGATAACCCAGCGCAATACCCAAACCGGATTCAGACACGCCGATGGTGTCGGCATCCCCGCCGCCAATCAGCGCCAGCGTGCCCAAACGCTCACGCTGCTCACCGCTGATATCGCCGGCGCTCAGGAACACGGGCGACAGCGACACGAAGGCCTGACCCGCACGACGGGCCCGCCCGACATAACGAAAATCAACGCCGGTCTCCGCCAAACGGGACAAGCCAGCCTCACCTTCCCGCACCCGGGCGCGCAGTCGGGCTTGCACCTGATTGGTGGTCTGGATGCGCAGACGATCAATGCGTTGCTGCAGGGGATCGTCATCGGAAGCGGAAACCTGGCTGGTGTCCACAACGAAGCTTGGACTTAAACTGGGCGCCAGGCGCAACGCGGTGCCCGGCACATCACGCGATATGCCGGTGTCCTCGCCGCCCCGCGCGGCGCCACTGTCCAGTCGCAATATGCTCGTCGCGGCAAGGTTTGCGAACGGGCTGCCGGGGGCCGCTTTTGGTGCGGAGAATGCCGACGGTCGGGGGCGCAACGGCGGGAGCCAGGCCGAGGCATCGGCAATGGGCTCCGCGGCTGACTCGACCATCTGCAAACGTGGGGCTTGCTGCGCCGGCGAGGCGCCCTGAGGTTGGCGTGCGGCGCGCTCCAGCTCGGCGAAATGCAAGGCACGGCCGGTTTCTCCGCGTCGCTCTGCCAGCTGTCCTTGCAATGCGAAGTAGCGCGGATCATTGGCATTCTGGCGCTGTAGCTGACGCAACTGACGCTGAGCAGTCGACTCGTCTCCGCGCAGCAGCGCGGCCTGGATGCTGCCGGCCAAAGCGTCGCTGTTGTCCGGCGCGGCCAGCAGCGCCTTGTCGAACAAGGCCTGGGCCGCAGCAGCGTCACCCGCGTCGACAAACACCCGCGCCAGCGCCTGCATCACCGCCGCATCATCGGGTCGCCGTTCGATCACATCGCGCAGCAGATCATAGGCCCCAGCCAGATCGCCGCGCATGCGCGCGCGATCCGCCAGCGAAACGCGGTAACCCGCGACCAAGGTTTCCAGTTGCTCGGCTTGGCCCGGCGACAGCGGCGCGCTGAGCAGCGTGTTGGCGAGCGCTTCAAACTCGGCGCCCTGATCCAAACTCAACAGCAACCCGGCATATTGCAGTTGTTCATCTACGCTCGGTGAGCGGCGATCCAGAGCACGGCGCATATAGGCCATGGCCCGCGCGGGGTCTCCCAAATCGGCCCATCCGGCAGCCAGCGACGCGGCATAGGTGCGCTCCTGCCCAGCTTCACGTGCCGCCGCTGACATAGCTGCGTCCGCCACATCCTGAAGCCCTGCCGCGTAGGCGGCACGCGCTTTGGCGATGTGGTACTCGATCCAGGCGCGGCGCTGCAACGTGCGCGCGTCGGGGGTGATGGCGCTGGCTGGGAAACCGTTCAAGCTCTTCAATACCGCCAGCCAGTTCTGCATTTCCGCATGCATGAACGCCACCGCCAATGCGGATTGTGGGTTGCGTTGTGCATCACGTTTGAGCGTGGTCAACAATTCCAGCGCCTGCTCATCCTGCCCCATGCGACGGTTGACCCGGAACAGGTCCAGCCGCAACCAGGGGTCAGCCGGTGCGAGCGTGATGGCGCGCTGCAAATCGGCCTTGGCCGTGGCCAACGCCCCCGCATCGACGGCGTTCGCGGCGCGGCGGCGCAGTTCCGCAGCCTGAGCCGGACGCAATACGGCCTGAAGATCTTCATCACCGCTGGCGACCAGGCTTTCTGCTTCTGACAGGCGACCTTGTTCCACAAGAATCTGCGCCAACATGCGACTGGCGTCCGCCTGTCCGGGATTGACGGCCAGCACTTGGCGTAATTGGATACTCGCAGCCTGTAGCTGACCATCGGCGCGCAACGCAGCCGCGTAGGGCACGCGCAGCGCGGCATCAAACTCTGCCGGCGGCGCGGCAAACGCCTCACTGTACAAACGCAGCGCGGTGGTCTGATCCTGTTTTGAGCGGGCCTGCTCCGCCGCACTGTAGCGGCTGTAGAACTGCGCCTCGCGCAATGCCGGCCGCCACTGTGCGGCACGTGATGGCGCCCGTTCCACCGCGGTTTGCAAATGTTGCGCAGCCAACTCATGTTGTTGCAGGCCCAGCTCAGCCATGCCCAAACCGGCGAGAGGGATGCCGCTGTCAGGATAGCGCTGGGCCAAGGTTTCGAAGTAATCACGGGCCTGCTGTGACTTGCCGGCCTCCAATAACGCATATCCCTCGCGGGTGGCGCGATCAATCTCAGCCACACGTTGCCGCTGCTTGAGTGTGTCGAGGGAGTTCAGTTTGTCGCGCACAGCGGTATCGGCCGGCCAAATGCTCAGATAGCGTTGCAACAAAGCCGCATCCGAGGGTTCAAGCTCCAGCCACATCAAGCCCTGGCGGGTGTTTGACTGCAATGCCTCACCCTTGAGCGACGTATCGGCGAGATCCAGCAGCTCGCGGATACCCTCCCGACGCCAGCGCGGTTCGTAGGTTTCTAAGCGCGCCAAACTCATCCGCAGGGACAGATTGTCCGGCTGCTGCTTGGCCATTTCTCGCAGCGCCTTGATCGCTCGCCCGCGATGTTGCGGATCACCGGCCAAGCCCTGGTAGTACTCAATCTTGAGCGCGTCTTCGCTGGGGGGCTCAGGGAAGGCTTCGAGGTAGGCGGCAGCAGCAGCCTCATAACGCCCGGCTCGGGCGGCATCACGCGCTCGCGACAGGGCATCTGCACGGGCCCGCTTGCGCGCCCGTTCGCTGGCCGCGGCATCCAGATAGCGCGACGCGGGATAGAGCGTTTCCAGGCGCGCCCGCAGGCGGTCGGATTCTGCCTGCTGACCCGTCTGCGCATAGAGCAATGTCAAACGCGCCAGGGCTTCTTCATTGTTCGCATCCAGCGCCAGCACACGCTGCCAGGTTTCGATGGCCAGACCTTCGCGGCCGCGTTCCTGCCACTGGCGGGCACGCTCGGCCAAAGCCTCGACGGCGGGATCGGCGTTCTGCGCGAAGGCGGGCATGGCGGTCTGCCACACCATGGCACCGAGCAAAATGACTAACGGCCACTTCATGGCAATACCAGTTCGCCCCGTCGATTGAAACGATAACGTTGCTGCCGATAACCCTCGGCGAACAACGCCAGCACCTGATCATAGTAGCGCGCCGGCTGGCCCAGCATTTCACCCTGGCGCACACTGGCAACACGTTGGTCAAAGCGCTGAGTCAGACTGCGCGCGCCCACCGCATCGGCAAACAAAGCCATAACCGCGTCGAAACCCGGCGGGCCGATACCGTCTTTCCAGCCGGTGGCGACGTCCCAACGTTCGGGCATGTAACCCAACGGTTTGAGATAACCAACCACGGGCGACATGACGTTCAGAAGACGCTTTGAGACGGCATCATCCGGCACCGTCAATGCGGCCCACAGATACACCCGGATCGCATCGTAGCTCCCCAAGGTGCCGGTCTGGTTGTCAGGACGGAAACCTTTGGCTGTGGCCTCAACCCAATCCGGCGGCAAGGCCCGCGGCGAACCCGCCCTGACCATGGCTAACGCGTGCTGCGCAATGTCGTTCCAACGCGGGTCGAGTTCGGCGAAACGGCGCATCTGAAAGGGCGGCAAGTAGCTGGGATTCAAGCGCACTCCCGTGCTGGTGAAGAAGCCCTTAGGCGCCGGGAGAAGCACCGTCTGTTTATCCAGCGTGCGAATACACTGTGTGGCCAGTTGATCCAGCACCTTGCGGCCCAGGTCGGTGTAGGAGGGCTTATTCCACAAGCGCCCAGCCTCAAGCAGGCTGTAGGCGATGAACATGTCCGCATCGCTGGCAGAGTTTGCATCCAGCACCCGCCACGTGTCGGTTTCATTGTCGCGGCCCCAAACCCAGGCCGGCAGATTGGCTGCCAGATCACCCTGAGCGAGATTGTTTTCCAACCAGTTGAGGATGCGCGCGAACTGTTCCCGGTCACCGGCCACCAAGGCAAAAAACAAGGCATAGCCCTGGCCCTCAGACACGGTGCGCCCGTCGCTGGTCCAGTCAACAACGCGACCGTCATCTTGCACAAAGCCCGCGTTGAAGGCCGACCACAGCGGCCAATCGGCATGCGCGCTCATGCTGCACAGCAGCAGGCACAGTGCCATCAAGCTCGCTTTGATGTGCGTCATGAGAAGCCGCTGGCCTAGCGTGCAGCGCGCGCGCGCAGTCCACCGCGCACCACAACCACGAACAGCAGCATGGCCAGCAGTAACAGCGGCACGATGATGTAGGGGTGAGCACGCAGCCACATCAACACTCGGTAATCCCACGGCAAGTGACCCACAGCATAGCGCGGCCCCAAATCGTAGCCGCTGACCTGATCACCGTTGAACAAAGACAAGTCACCACGAATGTATTGCGAACGACCCGGCTCGATCAGCGCGGCAGCCGCCGCCGGAAGATCGGCATCCGCGCCGCCAGACAGCACCACGATGCTGCGCTCAGGGAAATGCGGCGACTCGAAGGCCATCAGCGCAGCCAGCTCCTGACCCGCACGCAGCGCCACTTCGCCGGCGTGCTGGCGCGCCCCATCCAGATCACGTTCATCCATCCAGGCTTGAAAGCGTTCCGCCCACGAATCACGACGCAATAACAATTCACCGGCATTGAAACTCACCGGGGCACGCTCAGCCCAAACCTTGAGTGACGGCAAGGCTTGTGCTTTACCAATCACCATCAGATCCCGGTCGACACTGGCCAGATCCGCGCTGTCACGGAAGCTGACCGCACGTATCAATGGCATGCCGGCTTCGCGGCCAAGGTAACCCGCCATGGTTAGGACCGCCGTCAAGTCGCTTTCACTCGGATTCGCCGGGAAAACGAAAGCCGTCTGACTGCCATCGGCATAACGGGTGAAAGGAAATCCGCCATCTCGCAACAGATGCAAATTCGGCATGCGCGCGTAGTACGCGGTGCGCGGAAGATCGATCACCGCCTGATGATCGACGGACGCTTCCCACTGAGCCTGGTTGTAGGCCTGACACGAGCGATCCGTGCCTTTCACAAAGTTGAACTGCCAGTCCAGCCGATTGCGATGGGTGAACTGACTGGGCGGTAAGCCCATGCGGGTGCTGACGGCAGATCCGCCAAATGGACGCTCAAGCAGAACCTGATCAGCAAATTGCCCATTCAGGATGGCGCTCAGCGTGGACGCCGTGTCCACCGCCACCATCGATGCGCGGTAGTCGAATTTCAGCGTGGGTGAGGCTTTGCGCAAGAAAAACAGGTCCGGGGGCAAGCGAAACTCAACGCTGACGGGGCCGGCGGACAGTCCACGTGCGGTCAAATTGCCCTGCATCAATGGAGCCAGGTCCAACTCGCCGGCGACGGGTTGCAACCAGCGCGGCGAATCGTTGAGCGCCCGGTGTGGCGGCAAGTTCAGCGTCGCCAGTTCTGCGCTAGCGCCAGACAATCCGGCGTAACCGTAGACCAGCGCCCGCGCTGCGTCGGCAACTTGAGAGGGATTCAACGCGCTGATCACCAACAAGGTTGCACGGGAATCTTGCGGATGAGCTATCAGATCAACACGAGGACGCGGTCCCACGGCTGGAAGATCGAGCTCAGGGAACTGTTGCGCCGCACTGCGCAGCACGATCGCTGAACCACTGTCCGGCAAACGCCCCAGCAACACCGGAAATTCCGCCCCGCGGTAATCCGCTTGCGCGCCAAACCACGATGCCACGACCAAAGCCGCGTTGACGACGTCATCTTGCGGCGCCGCCGGCAAACTCATCGGCAAGCGCACACGACGCGCATCCGCACTGTCGAAAAACGGCGCCGGCAGATGGCGGAGATCCAGGGGCAACGGCAAACGCGTCAGTTCTAACTGCATTTGGCTGTGTTGGCTGACTTCTAACCACAAAGCGGGGCTCAGCGGATCTTCGCATTCGCCGTCCTGCTGCGAAGCAAACTGACCAATGAATTCAAAACGCAGCTGATTGAACACCACAAACAATGACGGATCGACGCGAAAACGGCGCGTTTGCCCGGATGCGGCCTCTGCGCCCAAGCGCCAGCTCTGCACCAACTCATCATTGAGATACACATTGACCTGACTGCGCGATGCCGAAAGCATCGGCGATGCGGAATAGCGCACCTGCAGTTCCGCGGCATTGACCAGTTGATCGTTACGCACCGCGAAAGGCAGCGAGTACTGCGCATGGGCTGTCCGCAAGCGTAATGGAGCCTGCGCGCCCATGTCCTCGAGTGTAAACAAGCGCGTACCGTCCTGGGCGCCGGCCACGTCAGCCTGGCCATCAGAACGGTCCGCCAAGGCGGGCCCGGACAGGACCAAAGTGGTCGCGATCAGAATCCTGCTAGCTAATTTCATGTTGCTTTGAACCGAACAAACGAAACGACACCCTGAATCAAGGTACGGATGAATATGCGCCCACCTTCTAGCCCAAAACTGGCCACCTCGGCCAGGGCTTTCAGTGGCCGGTCGCGATTTTCCCGGTTGCGCCAGTTCAGCCAGGCATCGGCCCGACCGAAAATGACGTACACCAGAAAACTTTGCTCCTCGATCCCGAGATCGTGAAACTGCAGCGCGATGCCATCGTCATCAAGACGGCGAACAGTCGCAGGTAGCCACAGCATGCGGCGTTCAGGCAACAAGGCGATTTCGACCTCGTCGTCCATTTTCAGATCAAGCAAACCCAAATTGGTGAATGCCGCGCCACCCAAGGACAAATCCGAGGTTTCGCCCACTTCCACCATGGCATCGTCACCGGCATCGCGCATGCGCAGCAACGCCGGCACTTGAGTCTCAATACGCACCTGCTCGCGACGCTGCTGGCTTTCCGAAGCCACCCGCAAGGCCGCGCCGAGAATGATCAGGTTGTAAATCGTCCAACCCATATTGAGCATCAAGGTTTCGACTTCCGCACCGGGCAACAGCATGCGCCACACCCCAACGACCATGCCGAGAATGCTCAATCCGAACAGTATCAAGTACGGCTTGGCGATATCGGCATCGAAGTAGTCACGGTCGATAACCCCGCCTTTGGCCGTCACGTTAAAGCTACCCAGCTTGGGATTGATCACCGCGAGCGTGGTCGGAATGATGATGAACACCGCCAGCACGGTTTCATACACTTCGGCCCAGAATGAGTGCCGGTACGGTCCCTGGATGCGGGAATTGGTCATCGTGGCCATGACCAAGTGAGGCAGGGCGAATGCGGCGATCATCAAACCATTGCCGGCAATCACCTTGGCATCCATCAGCAAATACGCCAGCGGCGAGGTCAAAAAGATCAGCCGCGGAATGCCGTAGAAAAAATGCAGCATGGCATTGGTGTAGCACAGCCGTTGGCCCAGCTTGAGGCCGCGCATGATCATGGGGTTGTCGCGCCGGAAGATCTGCGCCATCCCGCGGGCCCAGCGGATACGCTGCCCAATATGTGCCGACAAGGATTCGGTCGCCAACCCTGCGGCTTGTGGGATGTTGATATAGGCGCTTTTCCAGCCGCGCGAGTGCATCTTCAGCGAGGTGTGTGCATCCTCGGTCACGGTTTCGACCGCGATGCCACCTACCTCTTCCAACGCGGTGCGGCGAAGCAGCGCGCAAGAGCCACAGAAGAACGTCGCGTCCCAGTAGTCGTTGCCGTCCTGCAGCAGGCCGTAGAACAGCTCACCTTCGTTGGGCGCCTTGCGAAACAGATCAAGATTGCGTTCGAACGGATCGGGCGAGAAAAAATGGTGGGGCGTCTGAACCAGGGAAACTTTTGGATCATCAACCATGGTTCCCACCGTCAACTGCAGAAAGGAACGGGTGGGGATGTGGTCGCAATCAAAAATCGCGATCAACTCACCGCTGGTGTTTTTCAAAGCGGCGTTGATGTTGCCTGCTTTGGCGTGCTTGTTGTCACTGCGTGTGACATGCACCGCGCCCACCTCGGCGCAAAATTCGGCGAAGGCCTCTCGGCGACCGTCATCCAGTACATAGACTTTGATCTTGTCGGCCGGCCAGTCAATCTTCAACGCGGCCAACACAGTCGGCCGCACCACACTCAAAGGCTCATTGTAGGTCGGGATGAACACATCCACGCTCGGCCAAGCGCTGGAGTCTTCGGGCAGCTTGCAAGGTTTACGTCGCCGCGGCGCGATGATTTGAAAGTAGCCAAGAACAAGAATCGCCAGCGCATACAGTTCAGCACCGAGCAGGCCTGCAGCCATCACGCGATCCACCCAGCTAAACCCGGCCCCCAGCGGCAGGGTTTCCGTGATACGCCAGAACAGATAGCGCACCGTGGTCAAAACCGAGAGTAGGATCAGGGCGTAGGACACCCAACCGCTTTTGATGCGCCGGTTGAGAAACGAGCCCAGAGCGATGCTGCCGGCCCCAAATGCCAACTGGCCGGCGAGGCTGAGCGGGGTCATGATGACCATCAACGATACGCTGACGAGACCCATCAGCACGAGCAGCAGGCTGAGGCGTGGCATCAGGGATGTGCGTTCAGCCACCATCGCGGCATTGGCCTTGCGTAAGAGGCAAGACTACTTCTGCCCGCGGTTGATACCCTCGGAGCGACCACTGAGGTGGCTCAGAATCTGACTCAGGTCATGCTTCACCCGCTCGTCCTGGGTGTGTTGACGGTCAGCTTGGCGCGGTGCCATATGAAGGTCTATCCGTACCTTACGCGTAGGACGGTTGGGGGCGGTGGCCTGCAAGCGCGAGAACACCGATGCCAACGATTCGGTGTACGCCCGAGAAGACTCATCCGACGGCTTCGCAGTCTCAGCATTCTTGCCACCCTGTGCGTCCGGTCTTGTCATTGCTGGCGTTTCAGGCTGTTTCGACTCGGCTGCAGGCGGCGGCGACTGGTCCGCTGCATCACGGGGCTCAATAGCCGCCGCACGCTCGGTTTTGACCAGACGCAAACGCTTGTACTGCGCACGGCCGCCCGTGTCTCGATAATCGAAATTCTCCAAGCCCAGGGCACGGAGCATCGAATCGATATCGTCTTTGGACTCGCGGTCGCTCATGAAACGGTTAACACCAAGATGGGATTAGATACAGCACTGCATGATTATAGTTGTTCTGCGAACGAATTCACGTGAGCAAGGCGAAATTTCATCACATTGTCGGGCAAATCGTTCGCCAGCACCTGACGAACATCCAGCTCCTGCGTCGCTCCCATGTCACGTAGCCATTCCGCGAACAAGCCTTCGAGAATCGCCGGCGCCCAATCCGCCGAGTCGGCGCCCAGCAAGGCTGTCAGTGGTGTATCACCGACCAAGATCGACACATGATCCTTGGCCACTTCCAATCGCACCCAGCCCCAATCCATGACCAACAACTGCGCATTCATCGCGGCCTCGAAGTCTTCGATGGTGCTGCAGCTACTCAGCGGCATGGCAACACCGATCTGCCCACCCGCCACATGTGCCAGCGTGCGCAACTGCCCGTGATCAACATTGTCACTCAGCACCATGGCGATGGCCCGCAGCAATGGTGCTGTTGCAGGTGATCGCTTGAGACTGCTCAGGTACTGAATGTGCTCATTGAGGTATTTGTCAGTGGCCACGCGTGTTCTGCCGCTCGAGGTGAATTGCGCAAGTGTAACGCGCTGCCATCATGCACTCAGACCGCGTTCAGAGCCTTGTCGCGCGTGTCGCAAATACTTACGACCTTATCGAAATGCAGCATGGTCAAGGTCTCCAACGGCTGATCGTGAGCTGCCGCTAAGACCAACGTCGCATTATGTTGCTTGAGTTTGCGATGGCAGAATGCGAGCAGACCCACCCCGGTCGAATCCAGGAAGGTGATCCCGCTAAGATCCATCACCACCCTCGCAGGCCGCGCGTCCAGCACCTTCTCGAACACGCGCCGCACCGCCGGCACGGTCGACGCGTCCAATTCACCCTCAGGCGCAATCACTGTGCCCTTGCTCAGAACTTCTTGTTCTATTTTCATTGTTACTTCCGGCCCCACACGGCTGAAATGCATGTTTGAACCACCATCCCCATGGGGCTCGCCATGCGTGCTTTTTTTGGCTGACGAATAACAACACAGCCCGTGGGCAAATTGCCCTGTCCACGGAATAGCTTGAGCAAGTTCGTCTAAATTGCAACCTCATTGTCTGACAGCGATGTGGTCGGGGCCAAGCTTGCGGAGTACAGTCAGCGCCCACCCCACGTACAACTTCGGAGACAACATATGAGCTATACCGCACTGCGCGTCATGCAAAAAGGCGCGGAAGCCAGCTTCGAGACAGTTGAACTCAACCCCTTGGAAGCTGGGCAGGTCAGCATCAAGGTCGAATACTCGTGTCTCAACTTCAAAGACGCCTTGGGCGTAACGGCCAGCAGCCCGATTATGCGGACGCTGCCGTGCACCGCGGGCATTGATTTGGCCGGGGAGGTGACGGAGTCACGCGACGAACGCTACGCGCCCGGCGACAAAGTCCTTGCCTGTGGGGCCAATCTGGGTGAACTCTACAACGGCGGCCTGGCCGAAATGGCCCAGGTTGATGGCGAATCCCTGGTCGCCTTGCCGGACGATTTTTCCACCCGCGAGGCGATGATCTACGGCACCGCTGGTTTCACCGCTGCGCTGGCAATGGTCAAGTTACTGCTGAACGGGCAAAGCCCGGATCAGGGGCCGATCGCGGTGACCGGCGCAACCGGTGGCGTGGGGTCCATAGCCATCGCACTGCTCTCCAATGCGGGATTCGCCCCGGCGGCGCTCACCCGCAAATTGGATCAGACCGATTACCTGAAAAGTTTGGGCGCCGCTGAAGTCGTGGACGCCAACGCGTGCGGCAAACCCGAAGGTGCACTGATGAAACCCCGTTGGGGCGGCGCGGTGGATAATCTGGGCGGCGACATGCTGGCCTGGCTGATCGCGACTACCAAACCACACGGCAACATCGCCAGCATTGGTCTGGCGCAATCGATGAAGCTCAACACCACGGTCGCACCTTTCCTGCTGCGTGGCGTCAATCTGCTGGGTATCCACTCGGTAGACATTCCCACGCCGCTGCGCCAAAGCACCTGGGCGAAGGTTTTTGGAGATTGGCGCCTGGCTGACCCAGAGCGCTTTGTTCACCAGACCATTAACCTGGACGAAGTCCCCGCTGCCTGCCGCAAGCTGATGGACGCGCAAGTTCACGGACGCTATCTGGTGAAAATCGCCTGATCCCCGGGGAGTCAGACAGAAAAAAGCCGGTCGAAACCGGCTTTTTTCATTCTTGGGTTACCCCTTGCGACCGAGGATCACTCCTCGGCTTTCTTCACTTCGATCAGTTCGACGTCGAAGATCAGGGTCTGGTTCGGGCCAATCATGGCGCCTGCACCACGCTCACCATAGGCCAATTCTGGCGGGATGAAGAGCTTGGCTTTGCCGCCCGGTTTGATCTTCTGCAGGCCTTCGGTCCAGCCTTTGATCACGCCGTTAAGCTTGAATGTCGCCGGTTGACCACGCTTGTGTGAGCTGTCGAACTCAGCCCCATCAAGCAGCGTGCCGGTGTAGTGAACAACCACGGTATCGGTTGCCGCCGGAGCTTCACCTTCGCCTTCTTCGATGATCAGGTACTGCAGACCGGACTCCGTGGTCACAACACCTTCTTTCGCCCCGTTCTGTTCCAGGAACGCTTGGCCTTCGCTCAGGTTGGCGCCAGCCTGCTCAGCACGCTCAGCGTTACGCTTTTCAGCGGCTTCCTTGTAAATTTTCTGCTTGACCTCAGCCATTTCCTGGTCGGTCAAACGCGCGTCCTTCTCGTTGTAGGCATCGGACAGACCGGCGGTCAACGCGCCCAGGTCCACGTCCACTTCACCCATCTGACCCAGACGTGAGCCAATCTCGTAACCAGCGGAGTAGCTGAATTTCTGCGCATCGGTGTCGAGGGCAGCATCGGCCGCCGGAGCGCCCGGTGCAGCGCTGTTTTGACATGCGCTGATCAGCAGCACGCTACCCAGCACCAAGGTTCCAGCCAAAGGCTTGAAATTCATGGGTACATCTCTCTTATTAACAAGTACAAGGCGCAGCACCTTATCCCTCGCCACGCGCAAACGCAAGACTGCGCCAAGCTTAGTTTTCCGCGCGTGAACCAACGCTGCGCGGACGATGAACCAACTGCAAAATCGCCTGTCCTATGTCCGTTCCGAGCATGCCCAGAGAACGATCCGCCAACTGGCCGACGCGCTCGTCAATGGCCAATCGCTCGTCGCCCTTTTCCAGATCCTCTGCAGCAACCGGCACCAGCCAGCCTTTCTGCTTGAGCGTATCGACAAAACCGCGAAACAGCGCTTTGTCAAAAAATTCCGGTGCATCACGCCCACTCACGATGGCCAGACGCTCCGCCATAAGCTGGGATTCCTGTTCGAACGCCAGACGATTGAGATGGCCCTCGCTCATGCGCGCTTGCAATAGCAGCGCGTTCAGCGCGTAACGCTCCAGCGTCTCACGCAGGATGTTGCCAAGTCGTGCCAGGGTGGCGAATTCCCGCGTCGTGACCGGTGGTGCTATCAGGCCGTAGCGCGCATCTTCATGCAGCAAGCCGAGTTCCAGCATGGCATCGATGAGTGCGCCAATTTGCACTTCCACGTTCTCCAACGGCCAACGCAAATGCAGTTCGGTGCGCAGGAACGGGTACAAATCCGTTGCCGCAGCGATCAGGTCCTCGCGTTCCACCCCCGGACGAAAACGGAAAAAACTGGCCAGCAGCGAGGGCAGGGCAAAGGCGTGCTGCACGCTGTTGCGCGTGTAGGTCATCAAGACCCCATCGCGCGCCTCGGCCAACAGCAGATCCCCCCAGGGATGCGCCACCCGGGTCAACGGCACCACCGGCTCCGCTTCAGCGACCAGCTCTTCGGCGGATTGTGTTGGCAACACGATATTAGGCCCGTAGGGTGCCGCCCGCTGTAACGCCAACCAACTGTCGATTTGCTCGACCATCTCGTCAGCGGCAATGGCCCGCTGCGGCGTCGCCAGCAAGGTCATGGCGGTCAAACCGGACGAACTCAGGACCACCGCACCATTGATGCGCGTCATCACGCGCAGGCTCAGTTGCTCCACGAACGGCGCGAGGCCCTCGGGTTGTTGCCCGGCCGTGTATGGCGCGTCATCCAGCCATTGCGGCTGATGCTCGCGAATGTAGTTGCCCAGCTCCAGCGGCTGCCCGAATGACAAATAGGCCTTGCCGTAGTTGCGACTGAGCACTTTGCGGACTTTGAGGAACTCCCACACCGATTCCTTTTTGACCTTGCTGCCGCGCAACTCCTTGAAGTAGCTGTTGACCTCAGCAACCTTGTCGTACCCGATATACACCGGAATCACCGTCACCGGCTTGTCGCTGCCGCGCAAATAGCTTTCCGTGACCATCGCCATCATGCCGGTCTTGGGCTTGAGCAAACGCCCGGTGCGGCTGCGCCCACCTTCCGGATAGAAGCTCATGGGGAAGCTGCGCGAGATCAAAAAATCCAGGTAGGCACGGAAAGCGGCGGTGTAAAGCTTGTTGCCGCCAAAGCTGCGACGCAAAAAGAACGCACCGCCTCGGCGCAAAATCGAACCCACCGGCCAGAAGTTCAGATTGATGCCCGCTGCGATGTGCGGCGGCACCAAACCTTCGACGTAGAGCACGTAAGACAACAACAGGTAATCCATGTGGCTGCGATGCGACGGCATGTAAATCACGCCGCCTTGCGCAGCGGCATCCCGAGCCCGCTCGATGCGATGGATTTCAACGCCGTTGTAAACCCGGTTCCATACCCAGGTCAGCAGCACGTACAACACCCTCAATGTCGTGGTGGAGTACACCGCCGCAATCTCATCGACGTAACGCCGCGCCTTGTCTCGCAGCACCGCGGGCTTTTCACCGGTGCGTCCGGCTTCTTCGCTGATCGCCGCCCGCACCCCCGAATTGGCCAGGACCGCCTGGGTGACCTGGTTGCGCGTGTACAGGGCCGGACCCAAAGTGGCGTTGCGTTGGCGACGGAAGTGGAAGCGAAATACGCGGACCAGCTTCTGAGCGATGCGGTCGTAGTCCTGCGCCTCGCCGACAAACTCGCGAAAGCGCACGGGTTTGCCGAAATTCATCACGATATTGCGGCCGTTGGCCAGAATAATCAGAAACTTGCGCAGGTACCCGGGGTTTTCTGCATCGGAGAACAAAATGCGAAACAGCGAGGTTTCCTTGCCCGGATCACGCCCCCAGAACAAGGACACCGGGACCAACTGCAGGTCGAAATCCTGCTCCTCGCAGGCCTGCCGATACAACTCGCGCAACTGACCTTTTTTGTCCAACAAGGCCGGCAGATACAGGCACGCCGCTTTGTCTTTTTCCGGCAGCTTGTTGCGATTTTTGCGCACCGGTACCAAACCTTCGCGCGCTACAAAGTACTCCAGAACCCAGCGATCAACGTAACTGCGGTAGGCCAGCACGTAGCACACCGGCACTTCCGGATTCAGTGCCAGCGTCTCATGCAGTCGGGTCGGTGAGATCGTTGCCCGGACCATGGCCAGCAGCGGCTTGCGCAGCCACCAGGTGAGAAACCAGATGATTTTGCCCAACATAGCCCTTCCCGAAGCTGTCCTCGAAAGACCGGCGGCAGCCTGCTTAGGGCGTGCACTTGTCCGGAGCACCCACCGGGGTGCAATCGGTGTAGTTTAACGGAATGGACTCTTCAACTTCGCCCGATGAGCGCCTGCGGCGCGATGCCCTGCGTCAACGCATCGGTACATTGGCCAATCTGCTCGACACAGCCTTTCGCGTACCCGGCACGCGCATCCGTTTCGGCGTGGACGCGCTGATCGGCTTGATCCCCGGTTTCGGCGATGTGTTTGGCGTGGTGATGGGACTGTGGATGATCTGGCAAGCGCGCGGCGTCCGCGCCCCGGTACGCATGCAGCTCAAGATGCTGATGAACCTGCTCATCGAAGGCGTCATCGGCATCGTGCCGATCATTGGTGATGCCTTCGATGTGATGTGGCAGGCCAATCAGCGGAATCGGCAAATTCTTATGGATTGGATGGACGAGCAGGATCGAGGCAAGCCACCACCCAGCCGTTTTCCGTGGTTGTGGTTGGCGCTCGCGGCACTGGTCGTGGTCGGCCTGTTTGCCTGGTTGCTGCGCACCCAAACCTGAGCGGGTTGGTGGTCTCTGATCATCACTTCAGGGCCGTTTTTGCGCACTGCACCATCATCTGACTCGCCTTCTGGTCAGATTGAAAAGCAATATACAAGTGTTCTGCAACTGCCCGAAACCACTGAAAAAACAAGCCATTAAGAAACAGTTGTACACGCGCTGACAAGGCTCTGCATCCGACTGACCATACGGTGGAGTATTGAATGGTGCTAGTGTATTCAGCCCTATCGTTTGAACCTGAGCGCATCGCTCAAAAAGATTCCAGGCGCGAACCCCCAGCGCCCTGACCAGGAGAATTGGAATGCCTGAATTCAAAACGCCCTTGCGCGACATGAAATTCCTGCTGCACGAAGTCTTCGACTTCGACAGCCACTACGCCACTTTGCCCAACGGCGAAGAAGCCACTCCCGACGTGGTCGACGCGATCCTCGAAGAATCCGCGCGTTTCGCGGAAAGCGAAATTGGCCCGCTGAACCAGTCCGGCGACGAAGAGGGTTGCAAACTCGAAGACGGCAAAGTCACCACGCCCAAAGGCTTCAAAGAAGCCTATGACACCTACCGCGATTCCGGCTGGCCGTCACTGAGCCACCCGACCGAGTACGGCGGCCAGGGCCTGCCGATGTCGCTGGGCCTGATCAAGCACGAAATCATCGCCACCGCGAACTGGTCGTGGTCGATGTACCCGGGCCTGTCGATCGGCGCCATGAACACCATCTTCATCCACGGCACCGAGGAACAGAAGCAGAAGTACCTGAACCCCCTGGTGTCGGGTGAATGGATGGGCACCATGTGCCTGACCGAACCGCAGTGCGGCACCGACCTCGGCCAGGTCAAAACCAAAGCCGAGCCGAATGGCGATGGCACCTTCAAAATCACCGGCACCAAGATTTTCATCTCCTCCGGCGATCACGACATGACCGACAACATCATTCATGTGGTGTTGGCGCGTCTGCCGGGTGCTCCGGAAGGCACGCGCGGCATTTCGTTGTTCATCGTGCCGAAAATGAAAATCAACGCTGACGGCAGCGTGGGTGAATCCAACAATGTGACCTGTGGCTCGCTCGAAAAGAAAATGGGCATCAAGGCCTCGGCCACCTGCGTGATCAACTTCGACGGTTCCGAAGCGGTGATGCTCGGGCCGGAGAACAAGGGCATGGAGTGCATGTTCACGTTCATGAACACCGCCCGTATCGGTACCGCAATCCAAGGTGTGGCCCATTCCGAATTGAGCTTCCAAGGCGCGCTGCGCTACGCCAAGGAGCGCCGCTCAATGCGCTCGCTGTCCGGCAAGAAAGAACCGGACAAGCCCGCAGATGCGCTGATCTACCATGCTGACGTACGTCGCATGTTGATGACGCAGAAGGCGATCACCGAGGGCGGGCGCGCGATGCTCTATCACGCGGCCAAATTCGCCGATCTCATGGCCACCGGCAATCCGGAAGACTATAAGCTGTTTGACGATAAGCTGGGCTTTTTGACCCCGATTCTCAAAGGCTTTTTGACCGAGCTGGGCTTTGAATCGGCCAACCACGGTGTGCAGGTCTTCGGCGGTCACGGCTACATCCGCGAATGGGGCATGGAGCAGATCGTGCGCGATGCGCGCATCTCCACGTTGTACGAAGGCACCACCGGTATTCAGGCGCTGGACCTGCTGGGTCGTAAGGTCATCATCCTGTCTCGCGGCAAAGCCGTTCCGGAGTACACCGGTGAGATCCTGCGTTTCTGCGGGCATCACAATCCGATCACCGGGTCGCGCAAGCGCCGCGTGCTGCGTCGCTACGTGACCGAGCTGTCTCAGTTGGCGGTCAAATGGAACTACATCACCGGCCGTATCCTGATGGCGGCACGCACTGATCGTGACGCCGTTGGCGCCGCGTCGTACGACTTCCTGATGTTCTCGGGTTACGTGACCATGGCTTACTTCTGGGCTCAGATGGTCGCCGTGGCTTACGAGAAGCTGGAGAAAGGCGGCAACGAAACGCCGGAGTTCTACAAAGCCAAGCTGCGGACGGCTGAGTTCTATCTCGACCGTATCCTTCCGCGTCAGATGTACCACGCTGAAGCGTTGACCAACGGTCCGCGCACCGTCATGGCATTGGACAACGACGGCTTCGTCTTCGAATAAGCGCACACGCATGTTGGCAAAAGCCCCGCTCCGGCAGGGCTTTTTTGTGGGCAAGGGAATTTCCCGGCACGAACGTTGACTTAAGTGGGAGGGCGTTGCATGGTCTTAGCGATCAGGGCATGGTCAGCGCCCCGACCCTTCAGCGCGAAGCTCGCCCCAGACTTCGCCCCCAACTGGGAGACCCATGTCGCAGCCTTGGGACAATCTGGTTGAAGCCGCCACCACCCTGCGTCGGGAGCTTCACCAGTACCCGGAACTGCCGTGGGCCGAACACCAAACTGCTCAGCGTTTGCGACAGCAGCTTGATGCACTGAATATCCCATGGCGGGTATGTGCCGACACCGGCACCGTAGCCACACTCAATCCCCAGGCTCGCGGGCGCCATGTCGCCTTACGCGCAGACATTGATGCCTTGCCCATCGATGAAGATTCCGGCGCCCGTTGGAGTTCCCGTCACAGCGGTTGCATGCACGCCTGCGGCCATGACGGCCACGCCGCCACATTGATGGGCACCGCACGCTGGCTCAAGCAGCACGAAGACGCTTTACCCGGACCGGTCACTCTGCTTTTCCAACCTGCGGAAGAGGGCGGCCACGGGGCCAAGAAGATGATCGAAGACGGCGCTTTGGATGGCGTCGATGCGATTTTTGGCTGGCACAACTGGCCGGCGATACCACTGGGCCACGCGGTTTGCCCAGACGGCCCAGTGATGTCAGCCAATGGGACCTTCCGCATCACCGTGATCGGACAGGGTGGTCATGCCAGCCAACCGGAACTGTGCCGTGACCCGGTGCTGGCCGCAGCGGCCATCACACTGGCGCTGCAACAGATCGTGAGCCGCCGCATCGCTCCACAAAAAGCCGCGGTGGTCAGCCTGACCAGCATTGATGCAGTCAGCGGAGATACGGTGATTCCAAATCGCGCGCTATTGGGCGGCAGCATCCGTCTATCGGATTCCACACTGCGTGAACCCCTGGAACAAGCCATCAGCGAAATCGTCGAGCACACCGCATCCGCCTACGGTGTCCGCGCCGAGGTTGAGCACATCCGGCGCTATGACGCGACCATCAATCATGCCGACTGCGCAGGCCAATACCGCACGGCGCTGGCCGCCGAATTCGGCACCGCCTGGGAACATCAGGCCACCGACCTACCGATCATGGCGTCGGAAGATTTCAGCTATTACCTGCAGCACATCCCTGGGGCGTTCGCTCTCGTGGGCAGCGCGACTGGCACGCAAACTGCGTGGCCCTGTCACAGTCCCCACTACGACTTCAATGATGCGCTGATCGCACCCATGATCAGGATTTACAGCCGCCTCGCCGGCCTCGCCTGAACCACAAACCAACCATGCTGCCCGCCGGGCGGTGAAGGAAACTCGATGGATGTATTCGAACAATGGGAATCCAACATTCGCGGCTATTGCCGGTCCTGGCCCACGGTCTTCAAAACCGCAAGCAATGCGCGGCAAACCGATGAAGACGGCAACACCTACATCGACTTTTTTGCCGGTGCCGGGGTGCTCAATTTCGGCCACAACAATCCTCAGATGAAGCAGGCCATCGTCGATTACATCCAAGCAGATGGCGTCACTCACAGTCTGGACATGTACACCAGCGCCAAACGCGAGTTTGTCAGCGCTTTTGTCGACACAGTGCTCAAGCCGCGTGGCATGAACCACAAACTGCAGTTTATCGGCCCGACCGGCACCAACGCGGTCGAAGCGGCGCTCAAACTGGCGCGACGCGTGACCAATCGGACCAACGTGGTGGCCTTCAGCCACGGCTTTCACGGCATGACTCTGGGTTCGCTGGCCTGCACCGCCAACGACTACTTCCGGGGCGCCGCCGGGGTGCCTCTGGAGCACGTGCATCGCCTGCCCTTCCAAAGTGCTGAAATGGACGGTGCAGACAGCTTGGCGGCTTACCGCGCCCTGCTCAGCGACGCCTCCAGCGGGCTCAAAGCCCCCGCAGCGTTTCTGGTTGAAGTCATTCAGGCCGAGGGCGGCGTCAACATCGCGACGCGCGAATGGCTACATGAGATCCAGGATCTGGCTCGTGAAACCGGCGCGCTGCTGATCCTCGACGACATCCAGGTCGGCTGCGGACGCACCGGATCGTATTTCAGTTTCGACGGCATGGATCTGGACCCGGACATCATCACACTGGCCAAAGGCATAGGCGGTTTCGGCACACCGATGGCCATGAATCTGATCAAGCCGGAACACGACAAACACTGGAACCCCGGCGAGCACACCGGGACTTTCCGCGGTCAAGACATCTCCTTTGTGGCTGGGCGAGAAGCCCTGCGTTACTTTGAAGACGATGCGCTGATGAGCGACGTCAAACGCAAAGGCGAACGCATGGCGCAGTGCGTGGAGACTCTGGCCAAGGACCACACCGACAAAGGTTTTGCCGCCCGTGGGCGCGGCATGATTCAGGCGCTGGATGTGGCTGATGGCACCCGCGGCAAAGAGATCGCCAAACGCTGCTTCGAGTCCGGGTTGCTGGTCGGTCCGTGTGGTACAGGCGGCAAGGTGATCAAGCTGATTCCGCCACTGACCATCCCCGATGACGATCTCGAAGCCGGGCTGCAAACCCTGGAAACCATCGTGCGCGAGGTGGCCTGACATGCACGCTCGTGACGACATGACTTTTCCGTTCGAGGAATACGAACGGCGCATTGGCGAACTGCGCCAGCGCATGCAGCAGCGTCTGCTTGATGCGGTGGTGATCACCGACCCGGAAAACCTGATGTATCTGACCGATTATCAGACCACCGGGTATTCCTTTTTCCAGGCTCTGGTTGTGCCGCTGGACAAAGAGCCGTTCATGATCACGCGCAAGCTGGAAGCGACCAACGTGCATGCACGCACCTGGGTGGAGATCGTGCGGCCCTACCCGGACACCGGGGACGCCATCCAGATGTTGCTGGAATCGCTGCGCGAATTCGGCCTGGATGACAAATACGTTGGCTACGAACGCAACAGCTATTTCTTCCCCGCCTATCACCAGGACTACATTCGCACCGCGTTCAAAAACGGCAAGCTGCTCGACTGCTTCGGCATTGTCGAAGAAGGGCGCATCTGCAAATCCGAATTCGAGCTGGACATCATGCGCAAGGCTGCCGTGGCAACCGAAGCGGGCATGCAAGCAGGCTTTGAGGCCTGCGCCGCCGGCGTGACCGAAAATGAGATCGGTGCCGCGATCAGCTCTGGGATGTTCCGTGCTGGCGGCGAGCCACCAGCGGTGATGCCCTACGTCACCTCAGGCCCACGCTCCATGATTGGCCACGCCACCTGGGAAGGCCGCACGGTGCAGCCTGGGGAACATGTCTTTCTTGAAGTCGGCGGCTGCTATCGTCGTTATCACACCGCCATGATGCGCACCGTTGTCTTGGATGGTTTGTCCAAGTCCATGGAGAAAGCCCAGGAACGCATGAAGCTGGCGCTGCGCGAAATCAAAGCGGCAGTGCGCCCAGGATTGACGGTCAGCGATGCCGACAATCTGGTCCGCGACATCATCACCGAGAACGACATCGGCGCGGATTTGATTACCCGATCCGGTTATTCCATCGGCATTGCCTTTCCACCAAGCTGGGACGAGGGCTATATCGTCAGCCTCAAACAAGGCGACTCGCGTGTGATGCGGCCCGGCATGACCTTCCACATCATCCCCTGGATGTGGGCGGTGGACGGCAACAAGACCTGCGGTATTTCCGACACGATCTACGTCACCGACACCGGCTGCGCTTCGTTCTTCAGCCTGGATGAAGACTTTGTGTGCAAGCCCGAACACGCCACACCGCCGACCAAACGCAAGAACGGCGGCAACAGCAAACCCGCCAGCGACGATAACGCCAAGGAGGTTCAGGCATGTTGATCGCGACCGACCCCAGTAACGGGCATGTCATTCGCCAAGTTGAAACCCTCAGTGGTGCCCAGCGTGAACAACTGCTGGCACGCAGCGACGCCGCCTGGGTGGCCTGGGCGGATCGTTCCTTCGCCCAGCGCGCGGAGGTGTTGCGCGCTGTAGCAGCGCAATTGCGCAGCGACCGCGAACACATGGCCCTGCTGATGACCGAGGAGATGGGCAAACCGATCAAGGAGGCCCGCGCCGAAGTCGACAAAGCGGCGTGGTGCGCAGAGCACTACGCCGAGCATGCCGAGGACTACCTCAAGCCACAAACCCTGGGCTCGGATGCCACCCACAGCTATGTGCAACATCTTCCCTTAGGTCCGGTCCTCGGCATCCTGCCGTGGAATGCGCCGATGTGGCTGGCGTTTCGTTTTTGCGCGCCGGCCCTGATGGCCGGCAACACCTGCGTGGTCAAACACGATCCGCACGTTCCAGGCTGCGCCGAAGCGTTGGCCGAGAGCTTTCGCAAAGCCGGAGCCCCCGACGATATTTATCTGAACCTGGCACTGGCCAACCCCGATGTGGAAGCGGCGATCCGTGATCCGCGCATTCACGCGGTGTCCTTTACCGGCTCCGACCGAGCTGGCGCACAGGTCGCGGCCATGGCGGCTTCGGAAATCAAGCCGTCGGTGCTCGAGTTGGGTGGCTCCGATCCCTGCATCGTGCTGGCCGACGCCGATCTCGACAAAGCCGCTGACATCATTACGCTGTCACGCATCATCAATGCTGGCCAATCCTGCATCGCCGCCAAGCGCATCATTGTTGAAGCGGCCGTTTACGACGCCATGGTCGAACGTTTGGCCGAGCGCTTGAGCAAACTGGTTATGGGCGATCCGCGCGAGGAGAGCACCGATGTCGGCCCGATCGCACGTGAGGATTTGCGTGACAACCTGGCCCGTCAGGTCCAACTCAGCATCGACGCCGGCGCGCGCTGCCTACTCGGTGGTCAGGTGCCTGACGGCCCGGGGTACTTTTATCCGGTCACACTGCTGGCCGACGTCACCCCAGACATGGCAGCCTTCCAGGAAGAGACCTTCGGCCCCGTCGCCGTGGTGATCCGCGCCGATGACGAGGAGCATGCTCTGGCCATGGCCAATGACACACCCTATGGTCTGGCCTCCAGCGTGTGGAGCAGTGCCAGCCGCGGCGAAGCCATGGCGGCCAAGATTCGGGCCGGCCAGGTGGCGGTCAATGGCATCGTCAAAACCGATCCGCGGCTGCCCAGTGGTGGCATCAAACGCTCGGGCTACGGCCGCGAACTCGGCCCTCACGGCATCCATGCGTTCGTCAACGCGCAGCAAGTCTGGGTCGGGCCGGTAAAAGCCTAAACGCTGCTCAGGGTATGCCAGTACAGCACCTCACCCGGAGCCGTATCCGCGCGTAAGGCGGCAAAAGCTTTGGCGGTGTAGGTGAGATCCAAGGGCACACCCAGGGATTCCTCGAAGACCCGCGCAGCCTGCTCGGCGGCGCGGGTTGGATGGCCATAGCCAGCACCCAGCCAACTGTCATCCAGAATGACCTCAGGGCATGCTGCCGGCCACACCACGCCGCGCTGTTCCAGCCAGCGCAGCGTGCGGCGCATCAACGCATCAACACTGCCTGTAGTGCACGCATCAAATGGCCCGAGTTTGGCGTCGGCAACCTGCACGCCGATCACGCGCGTATCCCAGCCCAGCAGCGCCACACCCAACGTCAAGCCCGCCAGGGTTGAACCAGAGCTGGTCGCGCAATAAATCCGTGACGGTTGCACGGCCTCACCTTCGGCAACCTGGTCGGCCAGTTCCAACGCCGCGTTGACGAACGCCAGCGTACCGATCTCACCCGAGCCACCCGCGAACAAAAACAGCGTGTCGCGGCGCAAACGTCGCGGGTGGAGATAGAAGCGCAGTACGGTGCGGGCCAACGAACCACACGGCGTGCAGATGGCGCCGCTGTCCTGCAGGCGAGCACGGTTCTCGCGGACATGCGGCGAATCCGGCTGATCGAACAACAAGACCTCGCACTCCAAGCCCAACTGGCGACAAAACAAGGCCGTGGCCAAACCGTGATGTGTGCCGGTTGCGCCAAAGGTCACCACCCGCTGCTGGCCTGCGCGCTGAGCTGCGGCCAGGATGAATTCCAGCTTGCGCACCTTGTTACCACCATATTCCGGATGGCTCAGATCATCACGCTTGACCCAGATTTGCCGGTCATCCACCCGCGCCGTTTGAACCGGCGTCGGCAAGGCGGCAAATCCGGCGCAAGGCAGATGCGCGGCAATACCGGGCAAAGCATTATCGATCGGGCGAAAAACGTTCATGGGCGGATTCTATCGCGCGCCCGCAGGTGATGAGCAGCACCCGGATCGATTATCTTTGGCCTATGGCCTTGAACACATCCCTGCCCAATCCACTTCGCAAATCGGCCCGTCGCTACGCCGGCCAAAGTTCCGAAGAGCGCCAGCGTGAGCGGCGTAAAAAGCTGATGAACACGGCGTTTGAGCTGTTCACCAGCGATGGCTACCAAAACACCACGGTGGAACGCATCTGCAGCGATGCCAAGGTCACCACGCGGCATTTCTACCAGCATTTCCGCAACCGGGAAGCGCTGCTCGAAGCGCTGTTGGCGCGCCTGCGTGAAGAAGTCACCGCGGTGGTGCTCAATGCGATGGAGAAACGCAGCGACCCGATGCAACGGGCGATGCTCACGGTGCAAGCGTTTGTCGATTACTACCTCGGCGACCCGCGGCGGGCCCGCATCGGCAGTGTCGAATCGGTCGGTGTCAGTCCTCGCCTGGAAGCCTTGCGACGCAAGTCTGTGCGCCAGTTCGCGCAACTCATCACCATCGCGGCGAATGATCTGGTCGCCGCGGGCTTGCTACCGGACCGCGACTACCATTTGCCCGCTGTCGCCCTGGTTGGGGCCACGCATGAACTGATCGCCGAGTGGTTGACCGGCGATACCGGGCTGGATGCCAGCGGCATCTCTCGCGAGGTCTCAGGCATGTTCGAAGCCTTGATCGTGGGCTCTCGAGAGCTGGGTGCTAATCCGCGCTGAGAAAGACCTCGGCCTCACCGCCAGGTCCAAACGACACGGTCACCTCGATTGGCCGACAGCAGACGAAGCAGTCCTCCACGTAATGCTGGTTCTCCACGCTGCCATCGATCAATAAGGTGATCGGCTCACCGCACCACGGGCAGTCGCTGGCACATTCCTGCAGGGCATCGGGCATCAGGCGCTGGGGAACATCTCAGCTGCGATAACCGGCCCGGTCGGGGCTCCGGTCGGCGAACCACCAACGGGCTCGATACTCACCGCCAAACCTTGCCCACCGCCCAGCGGCAGACCCGCCTCAATGCGCTGACGCTGGCCATCCACTTCGCTCAACAAACCGAGCGAAACCGGCGCACCGCCATCGACCAACAACCACAGTTCCAGATCCTGTTCGGCGCTGACATCCGGCGAGGACTCGACCCGCACATCGATCCAGTTGTGGGTCTTGTCGACCGCGAACTGCCAGCGTCCGTGACCCTCCTCGGTTGCCACGGTCAGGGCGAAATCGGGGACCAGTTTGGGCGACCACGGCGCCCACAGCATGACGCTGAAAGCCGCGACCATAGCGAAACCCAAGGCCGGCAGCCATGGCAACCGACGGATCGCATCCTCACCCCGTGCCCAGCCGAGCCGAGCCTCAATGGCTGGCAGCAAATCACGTGATGGATTCTGCGGTGCCAATTCACTGAGGGGCGCAAACGCTTGCTCCCAGAAATTCACCGCGTCACGCAATTCGGCGCTGTCTTTTAGCGACCGCTCGAAACGCGCGCGCGCCGGACCACGCAACGTGCCCAGCACATAGGCGCCGGCCAATTGTTCACGCAGTGGGCTGCGGTTCAGGTTCATCGGGTCAAACACTCCCGCAAAGCCTGCAAGCCGCGACGAATCCAGCTTTTGACCGTGCCCAAAGGCGACGCCAGCTTTTCGCTCAATTCGGTGTGACTCAAGCCCTCGATGTAGGCCAAGCCAATGGCACGACGCTGCTCATCACTGAGATCGTCCAGACATACTTGTAGATCAGTACCGGTGAGCAAGCGTCCAATGTCGTCACTGCCGTCTGCAGTCTCTGGCAGTTCATCAAAGGTTTGCTCGCGCGGTGCACGACGCACGGCGTCAAGCGCGCGGTATCGCACGATGGTGCTCATCCACGCGGCTGCCGACCCGCGCTCGGCGCGGAACTCACTGGCTTTGTTCCAAATCTGTATGTACGCATCCTGCAATGCCTCTTCGGCTTTGTCCCGATGCCTCAAAATACGCAGCGCCACCGGAAACAGATGCGCGACCGTCGATTGATACAGCTCACGGAACGCCTCTCGGTTGCCTAAGGCGACTTGTGCCAGCAATGACTGGGCCTGCTCGGGAAATGGGGCGCTCATCCCGCGAGCATGCCAAGTGCGGGGCAGGCAAGCAAGGTCGCCCGCAAATTTTTTAACTCCGCTTCGCATCCGATCGAAGCACGCCAACGTAATCAGGGTTGTTTCTCGCGTTCGGAGCAGAATTTGCGTATCGCAGTCGTGGGCGGCGGCATTGCCGGCCTAGCCACAGCCTACGGGCTGGACAACCAACATGAGGTGGTGCTTTTCGAGGCCGCTGATTGGCTGGGTGGACACACACATACCATCGATGTGTCTGTCACATTGCCGTCCGGCGGCTCACGTGATTACGCCGTGGACACCGGCTTCATCGTATTCAATGACGCCACTTATCCGCACTTCATACGCTTGCTGGGCCAGCTCGGGCTGGAAGGGCAGGCGACGGATATGAGCTTCTCGGTGGCCAACAACGGCCTGGAATACGCCAGTCACAGCCTCGACGGCTTGTTTGCTCAACGCCGCCGTCTGCTGTCGCCGTCGCACCTGAGCATGATCGGTGAAATTTTTCGCTTCAATCAGCGTGCGCGCAGCCTGATCGGTAGCAACGATCCCCGCACCTTGGGTGAATATCTTGCCGACGAAGGCTATTCCGACACTTTTCGCGACAACTACCTGTTACCCCTTTGCGCCGCGATTTGGTCTGCTTCTCTCCTGGATGCCCAGCACTTCCCGGCTGACCATTTCGCGCGCTTTTTTAACAACCATGGTCTGCTTCAGGTGCGAGAGCGGCCACAGTGGCGTGTCGTTCCCGGCGGCTCGCGGAGCTATGTGCAGCGCCTGCAAGAACGCTTGCGCGCTGATATCCGCTTGAACACGCCGGTGCATGGCGTCGTTCGCCATGCCGATCACGTCGAAATTCGCACCGCGCAAGGCTCGGAATCCTTCGATCAGGTGGTTTTCGCCTGTCATAGCGATCAGGCGCTCAATCTGCTCGACGACTCCACGCCTCAGGAGGACGCCATCCTCGGTGACCTGCCTTATGTGGACAACGATGTTGTGCTGCATACCGATGCGTCGATTTTGCCGCGCAACCGTCGCGCTTGGGCCTCGTGGAATTTCCGTGTGACACCGGAAACTCATCGACCCGCCGCGATCACCTATCATATGAATCGGCTGCAGAACCTGGATGCGCCGGTGGAGTTTTGCGTCACGCTGAACCAATCCGAACTGATCGATCCGAGCTGCGTGATCGACAGCTACACCTACGCGCATCCGCTGTACACACCCAGCTCCAATCGCGCCCGCGAGCGACGCGACGAGATCAACGGTCACAACCGCACCTGGTATTGTGGCGCTTACTGGTACAACGGCTTCCACGAAGACGGTGCACGCAGTGCCTTGGACGTCGCGCAAGCCCTGGGGGGCGGCTGGTAATGCACAGCGCTGCGGCACACGGCTGGGTTCAACATCGGCGGTTTACGCCGAAGGCGCACGATTTTCGCTATCGCTTGTCGATGCTCTATCTGGACCTCGACGAAGCCGAACAAGCCTTTGGCAAGCATCCCCTGTGGTCGTATCAACGCTGGAACCTGGCTTGCGTGCTGCGTCAGGATCACCTGCGTGGTGGCCATGCGGATCTGGCCACTGCAGTCCGCGATCAGATCGAAGCCTTCGCTGGAGAGCGCCCGCTCGGCCCAGTTTGTCTGCTGACTCAGCCACGCTATTTCGGCTACTGCATCAATCCCATCAGCATCTACTTTGTGTGGTCAGCTGACCGCAGCCGGCTGGAATGGTTGCTGTTGGAAGTGCACAACACGCCCTGGGACGAGCAGCATCCGTACATTCTGCGTTGGCCGGATTCCGGCTGTGTGGACTTCGAAAAGCTCATGCACGTGTCGCCTTTCATGCCCATGGACATGACCTACCGCCTGCGACTGCGCCAACCACCGGGCAAGACCATTGCGCTCGGCCTGGAAAACCACCGCGACGGTGAACGCGTTTTCGCAGCCAGCATGAAGCTCGACCTCAAACCTTTAACCACGCGCAGCCTGACCGGCCTGCTGCTGCGCACACCGCTGATGACCACGAAGATCGCGGCGGGCATCTACTTCCAGGCTCTTCGCATCAAGCTCAAAGGTGTGCCCTACGTACCCTACCCAGGTCGGCACACTGCAAAACCCTCTGGAGTGTCTCAATGACCACATCCCTGTCGCTTGCCGAACCGCTGTCGACACCGCGCTTGCCTGATGTGCTGCTGCGCGCCGTACGCAAAACCCTGCTGCGGACACTCAATGCGCTGACCACCGGCCAGCTCCGCATCATCGAACCCGATGGTCAGATTGAGGTTGTCGGCGCTCCCGGAACACCCTGCCACGACGTGCGGGTGCATGACCGCAATGTCTACGCCTATCTCGCTTTCGGCGGCTCCACGGGTGCCGGTCAGGCGTGGATATTGGGCTTGTGGGATGCGCCCGATGTGGTCGCCGTGACCCGCCTGTTGTTGCGCGAGCGTGACGCGCTGGCGGCCCTCGACAGCGGCCTCCTGACCTGGGTCACTTCGCCCTTGTACAAAGCCATGGAATGGCGCCGTCGCAACACAGTGGAAGGCAGCCGTCGCAACATTCAGGCGCATTACGACCTCGGCAACGATTTCTTCAAGTTGTTCCTCGACGACAGCATGACCTACTCAGCCGGCGTGTTTGCCAATGAAGCAACAACGCTGGCCGAGTCGCAGCATGCCAAATACGACCTGATCTGCCGCAAGCTCGACCTCAAACCCAGCGATCATGTGCTGGAAATCGGCACTGGCTGGGGTGGCCTCGCCTTACATGCGGCAACCCATTTCGGCGCCCGCATTACCACCACCACGATTTCCGAGGAGCAGTTTGCTCTGGCCTCTCAGCGGGTTCGAGACGCCGGTCTGGACGATCGGATTACCGTGCTCAAGCAGGATTACCGCACGCTGGAAGGCGAGTTCGACAAGATCATTTCCATCGAAATGATTGAAGCCGTGGGTCATGAGTTTCTGCCGACCTATTTCCGCCAGCTCGAACGCTTGCTGGTGCCGCATGGCGAGGCCGTGATTCAGGCCATCACCATTCAGGACCAGTATTACGATCAAATGCGCCGCGGCACCGATTTCATCCGCGAGCATGTGTTCCCCGGCGGGCATCTGCCCTGTGTGCGCGAGATGCTGCGGGTCACCGCCGAACATACGCAGTTGCGTCTTTTTCATCTGGAAGATTTCGGCCAGGATTACGCGCGCACCTTGCAACACTGGCGTAGCGCTTTCCTGGATGCCCTGCCGCAGGTTCGCAATCTGGGTTACTCCGAGGAATTCTGTCGCCTGTGGGACTTCTACTTGGCGTCGTGCGAAGCCGGTTTCAGTGAAGCCACGACCAGCGTCGTCCATGCCCACTTCACTAAGCCCGCCTGCGCGCGTGAGCGCCATAACTTCGGCTAGGGCCTGTTTACACGAATCAGAGCGCAACGTTGCCGCCCCAAAAAGCGGCAGACAAGGCGCGAGGAGAGAAGTTTGGTTACTTCAAATGAACAACGAGCAACGCCGTATGCCGCTTTTTGGGACGCAACCCGAAGGGCCGGGACTGTTTTCTCGCAATCTTGCGTTGCTGCTCGCTCGTGGAGCAAAACTACACAGCGCTCGCAGCGCCTGAGCTTGCGAGAAAACAGTCTCCGGCGCTGCGCTCTGATTCGTGTAAACAGGCCCTACTAATCTCATGAATATCATCACCCTGTGCGAAAAGGGGTATATCCCCGATCCTCTCATCCGATTCGGTGCGCGTCAGCTGTCACGCCGACGCTTAGCCGAGGACGGCAAGCTCGACCCTCAGCAGTTGCAGGCCACGCTGGATGCGCGCATCGAGGAATGGCGTAACGGTCCCATCGCGGTGGCCACCGAAGCCGCCAATGATCAGCACTATGAGGTCCCGCCGGAGTTCTTTCTGCGCGCGCTGGGCCGACACCTGAAATACAGTTGCTGCTACTGGACCGATGACACCCCAACGCTGGACGACGCCGAGCTGAATATGCTCAAACTCAGCGCTCAGCGGGCGGGTCTGGACAATGGACAAGACGTGCTCGACCTGGGCTGCGGCTGGGGCTCATTCACTCTGTGGGCAGCGCAGGCTTACCCGGGTTCACGCTTCACCGCCATGTCGAACTCACGCCCACAGCGCGAGTTCATCGAATCCACCGCCAAACAGCGGGGTTTAGACAATGTGCGTGTGATCACCGCCGACATCAACGACTTCACGCCAGATCAGACCTTCGACCGCATCGTCTCGGTGGAGATGCTGGAGCACGTGCGCAATCACGCGCGCCTGTTCGAGCGCATCGCCACTTGGCTTAAGCCGGGTGGTCAGTTTTTCGCCCATGTGTTCTGTCACCACACCCTCACCTACGCCTACGAAGACCGCGGTGGTGATGACTGGATGAGTCGACACTTTTTCACCGGCGGCATGATGCCGTCCTATGACTTGTTCACGCGCTACAACGAGCATCTGAATGTGGTCGATCGCTGGTGGGTGGATGGGCATCACTACGAAAAAACCTCAAACGCCTGGCTGCAACAAACCGATGCCTACCGCCAGGAACTGATCGAAATCCTTGGTGGTGGTCAAGACGGACAAATACGTTTGCAGCGCTGGCGTATGTTTTTCCTCGCTGTGGCCGAGTTCTTCGGGATCGACAAAGGCCGGGAGTGGGGTGTGGGCCACTACCTGTTCAAAGCGGCTGACTAGACACGCTGCAGAACCAGGTGCCCCGATGGGCCAACATACTGGGCTTCCAGCTGATTTGGTTGGCACTGGTCAGTTCGCCACGCTACGGTCTCGATTGGCTCGCGGTGATATTGCTCGTTGTCTGGCTGCTGCTGCACCTTGGCTTCAGCGCCAACCGTGGTCATGAACTGCGCGTCGTTGCCATCACTTTGCTGCTGGGGCCATGCTGCGATGTCCTCCTCATCCAGCTTGATCTGATCCGCTACGCGGGATTATCGCTCTCAGCCAATCTACCTCCGCTCTGGATCTACGCCCAGTGGGCGAACTTCTCCTTGCTGCTCAATCACAGCCTGGGCTTTGTGCGGGGGAGGCTATGGCTGACGACACCCATGGCCCTGATCTCAGCGCCGCTGGCGTATTACAGTGGCGACTTGTTGGACGCTGCCCAACTCGCAGAGCCGGTTTGGCTGCCCTTGATAGTCGTCGCGCAATGTTGGTTGCTGATCCTCGCGGCAATCAGCAAATTCAGCGCCTCTGGCCGGCGCTCATAGCATGTGTTTGACCATCGCAGTAAGGCCACGTCGTTGAGCGCGTGCAGCGACATAGCCACACGATCTGAGCACGCTCCAACTGCACTTCACACAGCGCATCCTGGGCCGAACAGCATTGCCAAACGCCCGACGGGCTCTGACGCAATGCGTGTGTTCCTTGCGACAGAGACAAAATTTGTGGACGCGCACCGGACGTCATAAAAGCACCATTGAGGTCTGGACGCCAAGCATCGCAGATGTCACATTTACTCGGCATTCAGGTCGGAACGTTAGCATGCGTAAATGGCTCATTTTGAGCGCGGTGATCACCAGCTTCGCGGCCAGCGCCGGGACGTATCGCTGGGTCGATGAGCAAGGGAATGTGCACTATGGCGACCAGCCACCGCCTGGCGCGCAACGCATCAAAGCACCACCGCCACCCGCCGAACCCGGGCAAAGCTTTGCCAGCGAAACGCCATCCGACCCCACGCCTAAGCCAGAATCCAGATCCGGCCCAATGAGCGCTGCGGATGCCTGTCAGGAATACAAGTCACGCTTGAATCAGTACAAGGCGAATGCCCATATGGCGGTGCGCGGCGATGATGGCGAACCGCGGATGCTGTCCTCCGAGGAACGCCAGAACCTGATCAATCAAACCCAGAAACGCGCCGATCAGGCTTGCGCCCAAGCTTCAGCCGAAGGCTCCTGAGCACAACCTCAGGCCAGCGCTTTAGCCACGAAGTTGGGCATCGCCAAAGCCCCTTGCAAGGTTCCCGCATTGAAATACTGGGTGTGCTGAGCAATCGCCTCAACCCGCGCGGCATCCGCGGTGCGCTGAGCACCCGCCTGACTCTTGAAGGCCAAGGTGGCTGACCACCAACCCGATGGATAGACCGGCTGGGGGAAGCTGACCAGACGCGTGGCGGCAAAACCCTCGCCTTTCATCGACGCGTGCACATCCTGAATCAGTTCCAGATGAATCAGCGGGGATTCACTCTGTTGCACCAGAATGCCATCGTCTGCGAGCGCGCGCTGACACTGCGCATAAAACGCCCGGTTGAACAAACCTTCGGCCGGACCCACCGGATCGGTGGAATCGACAATGATCAGATCGAAGGCCGCATCAGGCGCATTGCGCACATAGGCAATGCCATCATCAAACATCAGCTGTGCGCGTGTGTCGTCGTTGCTGTCGCACAGTTGAGGGAAGTACTCCTCAGCCAGCCGAGTGACCCGCTCATCAATATCGACCTGCACCGCAGACTCGACCTGCGGATGGCGCAACACTTCACGCAGCGTGCCGCAATCCCCCCCGCCGATGATCAGCACGCGGCGCGGATTGGGGTGTAAACACAACGCCGGGTGGGCAATCATCTCGTGATAGAGAAAATTGTCGCGATCCGTCAGCATCACGCAGCCATCGATGACCATCAATTTGCCGAAGGTCTCGGTCTGGTAGATCTCGATATGCTGAAACGTGGACTGCTCCGCATGCACACGCTCACCGTCCAATTTCAGACCGAACAGCGTGCCTTTGGATTCCATCGGCTCCAGAAACCACTCGTTCTCGTTTACCATCCCGCTACTCTGTGACTGATTCAAAACCGGAAGTATAAAGCCCATGCGAGGGACTGGTTTTTCCGCCGCTGATGCCGCAAGGCTCTACAACGTAACCCATTGGAGTGCTGGCTATTTTTCGGTCGGCCCCGATGGCGATCTATGCGTCAATGCCGGCGCCAACAAGGTTGCCCTGCGCGAAATCCTGGAGCGCGGCGACGGCGCACCTTTGCGCGTGCCCACATTGCTGCGCTTCTCGCACATTCTGCGCGACCGGGTTGCGCGCTTGCAGGGTGCCTTTGATCAAGCCATAGCAGACGCTGATTATCCCGCTCGCTACACGCCGGTCTACCCGATCAAGGTCAACCAACAGGCCGATGTGGTGCGGGAAATTCTACGCGGTGGCGAGATTGGTCTGGAAGCCGGCAGCAAGCCGGAACTGCTCGCCGTGCTCGGACTGTTGCCGGCCGGTCGGCCTGTGGTCTGCAACGGCTACAAGGATCGCGAGTACATCCGTCTGGCGTTGATTGGCCAGCAGCTCGGTCACCGCGTCACCATGGTGCTGGAGAAGCTGTCCGAGATTGAGCACATCGTGAGCGAATCCGAGGCCAGCGGCCTCAAGCCCGATCTAGGTCTGCGTGTGCGCCTGGCCAGTATCAGTGCTGGGCATTGGCAGAACACCGGCGGCGAGAAATCCAAGTTCGGCCTGTCGGCCCAGCAAGTCAGCGATGCCGTGGATCAACTGCGCGACCACGGCATGCTCGAGCGTTTGCATCTGCTGCACTTTCATCTGGGTTCGCAGGTTGCCAATCTGCGTGACATTCGCCGCGGCCTGCGCGAAGCAGCACGCTATTTTGTTGAACTGCGTCGCGCCGGAGCGCCCATCGACTGTATCGACGTCGGCGGCGGCCTGGGGGTGGACTATGAAGGAACCCGCTCGCGCAGCTATTGCTCGATGAACTACACCATGGCCGACTATGCCCGCGCGGTGGTCGACGCCTTTGCCGATGCGGCGCGCCAAGCGGGCGAGCCGTGTCCACACATCATCAGCGAATCCGGGCGCGCGCTCACCGCCCATCACGCGGTGCTCATCACCAATGTGATTGATGCCGAACGAGCCCATGTGCCCACCATCGAAGCCCCGGATGATGACGCGCCCGCCGCGCTGAATGAATTGTGGCAGCTGCATCAGCACAACGAAGACATCCCACCGCTGGAAACCCTGGCCGATGCCGACACCTTGCTGGAGCAGCTGCTCTCGGCCTTTGCCTTGGGTGAGCTGAGCTTGGCCCAACGCGCCTCAGCCGAGAATCTGCATCGTGCCATCTCGGCAATCTGTTTGCAGAGACTGGACTCAGGCGTGCGCGCTCACCGCGAGACCCTGGACGAGCTCCATCAGCGCTTTGCCGACAAACTGTTCTGCAACTTCTCAGTGTTTCAGTCGGTTCCCGACGTCTGGGCGATCGAACAGGTTTTCCCGATCATGCCGATCAGCCGCCTCAACGAGCGCCCCGATCGCCGCGCAGTGATTCGTGATCTGACCTGTGATTCTGACGGCCGCATTGATTATTACGTCGATCGCGACGGTGTCGATTCGTCGCTGCCGGTGCACAGCCCGCGCGAAGGACAGAACTATTTGCTGGGCTTTTTCATGGTCGGTGCGTACCAGGAAATCCTCGGCGACATGCACAACCTGTTCGGTGACACCGATGCGGTCAATGTGCACATCGACGCCGATGGCACATGGTCACTTGGTGAGATCGAACGCGGCGACCGGGTGGATGAACTGCTCGACTACGTGCATCTGTCTGCCGATCAATTGCTCACCCACTACCAGGACAAACTGGCGGCTGCCGATATCGCTGGTCCGACTCGCGAGGCAGCGCTGAACGCGCTCAAAGCCGGCCTGAGCGGTTATACCTATCTGGCCTGACGCCGACGCCACCACGCGCCCGCAGCGAGCAACACCAGCAGCGGCCACCCCGGCGCGCCGCCACGATGGGATGCCGCGTCTGCGCGGGGCATGTCCTCATCCGCCGCGGGACAACCTGCGCGGATGTCTTCGCAATGTTGGCGTTGGCCCATGCGATCTGGAAAATCGCGCGCGGATCGGTAGTAAAAGCTGTAGCGCTCGTGCCACTGCGCATCATCGAGCAAGCGCGCATCCGCGTCGGCATAACCGGGTTCTCCCGGCTGTTTGAGCCAGCGGTCAAACCAGGCCACGGTGTAATGCTCGGCCATGGGTTGGGCCCAGCCACCCTCGCAACGTCCACTCGCCGGATCCGGGCACCACGAGGTTGCCGGGAAACCCGGAATCAGTGACCACTCGTAGTGGGCGCTGCCCTGTATGGTCAATTGGAATACCGGCACCTCGGCCTCCTGCCAGCCGCGATACGCGGCCTTGTGCGCCTCCGGGTCGGGCGCGCTCAGATGCGGCACTGGCGCCAAACCATACTCCGAGGTGTGACCCATGGCCGGCACGCGCGGCTGGATTGGCCCAGCTTCACCGCTGATGTCGCCCAATTTGTCCCAGGCCACGATCACGTCAACCGGGTTGTCGCTATCCAGCAGACCCGGCCACGGTTCGGCGCCGGGCGCACCGTAGGCCTGCACTCGGCTCACCCCGGCTGCGCCCAGCGAGTGACCGGCCAGGCCGAGACGCTGCGCATCCATGCGATCCCAGTAAGGGTTGAACGGCGTGACTTCGGTGGGATAGGTGTCGGCACAGCTCGCGTTGTGCGGGTAGGGTGCGCTTGGCGAGGATCGGAAGAAATCGATCAGATTGACCAGCCCATCCCAGAACACGGTGGAATTGAAGTTGCCGCCTTGTTCACCAGTGGGGGTCTGCATGTCAGAACGCCCCTGACCGCGGGGATCGAAGGTCAGAACCACATAGCCGGCTCGCACCAGCGCTTGCGCGGCCCACCAGTACAGGGTCTCCGGCGCCTGCACCGAACCGTTCTCGATCACCACGGTGGGCAGCATGTCGCCCGCGCTGCTGTCGATGGGGGCCCACACCCGACCGGAAATACGTGCGCACTGAGCGTCGTAAATCACAAACGGGCTGACTTCACCTTCCGCCTCATAGAAGCTGTCGTAACCCGGGTAACGGAAGGGATCACCGCTGCACGGCAATGCCCAACTGGTACACAGCGGTGTGAGCTGGGTATTGCCGGCCTGCGGCGACAACCAACTGGGATCGTTCAGCGAACGCTGCAGCCAGGCCGCTTCATTGGCCAGACTCTGGGTGTTCCAACGCAGCTGGAAGGCCGGGGAGAGCTGCTGCTCCAGATCGGCCTCCAGCACTTTGGCGTAGTTGGCCGCTTCGCGGGCCAGCCATTGCGCGGTGCCGGGTTCCGGCCCCTCGGGAATGGCGTAAACCTGTGACGTGGCCAGCAGTGCGGCCATGCCGAGTCGGCGCTTTGCGCTCATGGATGTCTCCCCCAATTATTCTGGGGAGAAACTTACACCGTGTGCCCGGAAATATCGATTCGGCGCACGGTGCTCGCAGACTCAGGCCTTGCTCGACCGCTTGCGCTCGTGCTCTTTGAGGAAGCGCTTACGCACTCGAATCGACTCCGGAGTCACTTCAACCAGCTCGTCGTCGTTGATGAATTCCAACGATTGCTCCAGCGACAGGCGCACCGGCGGGGTCAAGATCACGTTTTCATCCGAACCAGAGGCGCGCATGTTGGTCAGCTTCTTGGCCCGCAACGCGTTCACAACAAGGTCATTGTCGCGGCTGTGAATGCCAACGATCTGCCCTTCATAGACCTCTGCACCCGGCTCCACCATCATGCGCCCGCGCTCTTGCAGATTGAACAGCGCGAAGGCCAAGACTTTGCCCTGGTCATTGGAGATCAATACGCCGTTGTGACGCAGACCCACCGAGACTTCGGTAGCTGGACCGAAATGGTCAAAGTTGTGCGCAAGCAGGCCGGTGCCCGAGGTCATCGACAGGAATTCGGTCTGGAAACCAATCAGGCCACGTGACGGAATTTCGTATTCCAGGCGGATACGACCTTTGCCATCGGGCTGCATGTTGGTCATGCGGCCACCGCGTTCGTTGAGCTTCTGAATCACCGTGCCCTGATTCTCTTCCTCCACATCCGCGGTCAGGGTTTCGAAGGGCTCGTGGATTTCGCCGTCGACGTCCTTGCGAATCACTTCCGGGCGCGACACCGCCAGCTCGTAGCCTTCGCGACGCATGTTCTCGATCAGGATCGACAGGTGAAGCAAACCGCGACCGGACACACGGAACTTATCCGGGTCCTGAGTCGGCGACACACGCAGCGCCACGTTGGTCTTGAGCTCACGCTGCAGACGATCACCAATCTGGCGCGAGGTGATGAACTTGCCTTCCTTGCCCGCGAACGGCGATTTGTTGACCTCGAAGGTCATGGACATGGTCGGTTCATCCACGTCCAGCGACGGCAGCGCTTCGGGATGAGCCACATCGCAAACCGTCTCGGAAATGCCCAAATCTTCGATGCCGGTAAGCGCGATAATGTCACCCGCCGAGGCCGATTCCGCTTCGACCTTGTCCAAGCCGATGAAACCCAGCACCTGCAGCACCTTGGCGCGGCGCATGGCACCGTCGCGCGCCACCACCATGACCTGCGAGCCCGGCTTGATCGTGCCGCGGCTGACGCGCCCGGTGCCGATGACACCAACATAAGAGGAATAATCCAACGAGGTGACCTGCATCTGGAACGGACCGTCACCATCCAGATTGGGCGCCGACACCTTGTCCACAATGGTCTGGAACAACGGGGTCATGTCGCCGTCGCGCACGCTGTCGCTTTCACCGGCGTAACCGTTCAACGCCGAGGCGTAAACGACCGGGAAATCGAGCTGTTCATCGGTGCCGCCGAGCTTGTCGAACAGATCAAACACCTGGTCGATAACCCAGTCCGGGCGCGCGCCGGGACGATCGATCTTGTTCACCACCACAATCGGCTTGAGGCCGAGGGCGAAGGCTTTTTGGGTCACGAAACGGGTCTGCGGCATGGGGCCATCGACCGCGTCGACCACCAACAGCACGGAATCCACCATGGACAAAACACGCTCCACCTCACCGCCGAAATCGGCGTGTCCCGGTGTATCCACGATGTTGATGCGGTAATCATTCCAACGGATCGCGGTGTTCTTAGCGGTGATGGTGATACCGCGCTCTTTTTCCAGCGCATTGGAATCCATGACGCGCTCGCCATGGTCCTTGCGCATATCCAGCGTTCCGGATTGCTTGAGCAGGCAGTCGACAAGCGTGGTCTTGCCGTGGTCGACGTGCGCGATGATGGCGATGTTACGGAGGTTCTCAAGCATCGGAAGGAATCCGGTGAAAAGGCAAAAGGCGGCGAAGTCTACAGGAGTGCCGGATTGTCAACCACTGTTTTGCGATGAGCGTGGCTTTCTGGCCGCACCAGCATCCGAACGCTATGCAGCGCCGTATAGCACTCAACTGTTCCGGCGCTTAGCCGATCAGCAGGTTCCAACTTGTTCCCCCAACGATGAAACCCGCCCCAACTCCACTCAACGAAAAGCTGCGCCAAGACGTTTTGGATGCACTGGACTATCTGCACAAAGATCGCGAAGAGCGCTTTGACCGCATCATCGACATCACGAAAGTGATATTCGATGTTCCCGTGGTGCTGCTCTCCATCATCGATTCCGATACACAATGGTTCAAAGCCGCACGCGGATTTGAAAAGCCTTGCGTGGCGAGGTCGGTCTCATTTTGTGGCCATACCATTCACGACAATCAGCCCCTGGTTATTGAGGATGCGCTGGCGGATGAGCGTTTTCACGACAACCCATTGGTCTCAGGCTCACCCTTCATCCGGTTCTATGCCGGTGCGCCGTTGATCGTGGCCGACAACATTCGATTGGGCGCCTTGTGCCTGATCGACACCCAGCCACGCACTCTGGATGCGAGCGAGCAACTGCTATTGAGCAAGCTCGCGGAGATCACGCGCGATGAGTTGTTGCGTCTGCCGGCGCCGGATTGGGCACAACTTGAAGCCGTTATAACCGGCAGCGACACGGATGCACGAAAATTTTCCTGGCTGAGCAAACTCGCCGGCCTGTCGGATCAATAGCGCTGCAGGAGACCTCCGTTCTCGCGGTAAACTGCGCGAAGATTTGTACGCAGGAGCGCGCCATGCAGCCCCACGACGTAGTGGCGTTCTGGTTCGAGGAGCTCACACCCGACCAGTGGTGGAAGAAAGACCCCGACCTTGACCGCCAAATTGAGCAGCGTTTCAGCGACCTGCTCACGCGGGCGGCAGCCTGCGAATTGTCGGCCTGGCGCGACAACGCTGTGGGACGCCTGGCCGAGGTGATCGTGCTCGATCAGTTCTCGCGCAACATCCACCGAGACCAGGTCGCGTCTTTCGCGCAGGACCCCCTGGCCCTGGCGCTGGCCCAGGAGGCCGTCCGCGCGGGCGTAGACCGTGAACTCAACGCTTCGCAAAAGGCCTTTCTGTACATGCCGTATATGCACAGCGAGTCCGCTTATATCCATGAACAAGCGGTAGAGCTGTACAGTCAGCCGGGGCTGGAGTTCAACCTGGACTTTGAACACAAGCACAAACGCATCATCGACCGCTTTGGCCGCTATCCGCACCGCAATGCCATTCTCGGCCGCACATCGACCGACCAAGAGCGCGCATTCCTAAAACAGCCCGGTTCAAGTTTCTAGGAGTACACCATGCGTATCGTTGTCCTCATCAGCCTGTTATGCCTGGGAGCCTGCTCCAATCAGCGCGTGTATGAATCCAGCGAGGATATGCGCGAGCAATACTGTGAAAAGCTTGATGACCACGCGCGTGAGGCGTGCCTGGAACAGGCCCGCATGCCTTATGACGAATATGAGCAGAACCGCCAGGACAGCCTGCAACAGGGCCACTGACGTCACCGCGATGTCACGCACCGCGGCTACACTGCGTTGATGAAATTTATTCTGCTCAGTGCAGTCCTGCTACTCAGCGCCTGCAACGGCGGACGTGAGGAGCCATCCGCTGGCGCAATGCCGCCTGTCGGCGACGAATCTGCGCCCAGCGAAGCCGAGCAACTGTTCCAACATTTCAACCAGTTTGCGGACGACGCGTCATGATCACGATCTTGCGCATATGGGTGAGCTGCGCCTTGCTGCTGGCGGCGGGCAACAGCATCGCCGCGGGCATGACCACCCACGCGATGATGGCCGATGTGGCGCGCCACAAGCTGCCACCCGACCACCCGCTGATCGCGCTGCTGCAACATCACCGCGCCGCGCTGATCGCCGGAGCCATGTTTCCGGATGGCGGCTATTTCACTGGTGCTGCCTTCGAAGGCGACCGTGATCTGGCTGAAACCGCACATTGGGACAGCTACACCGACGCGCTGGCCGCGGTCGCGCACGAGGCGGGTTGCGCCGAGGTGTCTGGTGCCGCCGATCCGTGGGACAGCCTACCGATCCTTGGAGGCACCTTCGACTGGGCCGCCGACGAGCTGGCCCGCGAGTTACCGATCGTGTCGCTGCGCAGTGCCGATGACTGCGGCACCTTGGTCGCCTTTTTGATGGGCATCGCAGCGCATGGCATGGGCGATGAAGTGTGGGATGCCCTGTTCGAGCCGTCGGTGTATCAGCGTGGCGAAATGCACCACAGCTCGCCGGGCTATCTGCTCGACAGCCTGCCGCCCGGCGCCGACCCCAGTGTCGGAACCTTGCTGCGCGGCGCCCTGGGCGATGGCGCCTTTGATGCATTGGCGGCCGGTTTCGAGTTCATCAACGGGGTCGAGTACGCCATGGATGTGATCGCCATCCGGGACAAGTTCGCCTGGGATGAGATTCCCGCCCTGGTGTTCCCGCCGTCGGCGCCCTTGAGTGCGGCCTTTGCCCGGCTCGGGCTGGACTACGATGGCCTGGCCATACAACGGGCTGCGGTTGGCACGCGCTTGCTGGTCAGTGCGGAGCGGGTCGCCGCTGGCGTCGACTATGTGCGGGTGCGCGATGTCATGCCCTATGCGGTGAGCAACTACGAAACCGGCTCCGGCGGGATTCATGATGTGGCGCAGTACATCGCCGGTTACTACGAGCACCTGTGGGACCGCGTGGTTAACGGCCCGGCCAATGCGGCCCCGCCGTTTGTTGTTGGTGTGCATCCACGCCCAGGTGAGCGCAATCTTCCCACCGCACCGTGTCTGGCCGAACCCTTTGCGGTTTGCGAGGACACCACGCGGCGGCCCATCGCCGACCGTTACATCTACTTCGCACTCTCAGCCAGCCCGGGCAGCGATTTCTCCGAGCTGGAGGATGCGGTGGCGGTGTTCGATGAGCAGGGCAACAAGCTGGCCACCCGGCTCACACCCCTGCCGCCTTGGGCCAGCCCGATGAGCGCCCACGGCATGCGCATCGAACTGCTCGACAAGGTGCTCAAACCGCAGCACCGCTACACCGTCACCATCACCTCGCAGCTGTACGACCGGCGCGGTCCGAATGCGCCCAAGGCGCGTCTGGCTCAGCCCATGATCTGGCACTTCCAGACCGGGGACTGAGGCTCAGCGGCAAACGCTGCAGGGTGCGCGTGAACAAGCTGGCCACATGCGGTGTCGGCCCGCTGACATGCAGCGCGGCACTGCGTTGCAAAAGCTCCTCAAGCACGATGCGAATCTCCATGCGTGCCAACTCGCGGCCCAGGCACGCATGCAGTCCGTAGCCAAAGGTCAGATGGCGGGTGCGCTTGTCGCGATCAATATCCAGCACCTCGGGCTGTTCCCAGACACGTTCGTCGCGATTGCCTGAGGCCCACAGCAGAAACACCCGCGTGCCTGGCGGCAGGCGCTCGCCATGCATTTCGACCGCGCGAGTCACCACGCGAAAATGGCCCTGAAAGGCCGATTCCAGGCGCAAAACCTCCTCAATAAAATCACCAATGCGCGCCGGCTGCTCGCGCAGACGCTCCTGCAAGACCGGGTCCTGAGCCAGGACCCGTACCGCATTGCCCATGGTGCTGGCCGAAGAATCACTCCCGGCAATCAGCATTTGCAGAATGATGCTGACCGCTTCGTCATCACTGAGCGGGTGATCAGGATCATCCGCAGCGCGCGCCAGCAGGGCGCCAAGGTGCTCGCCCCCAGCCTGCTTGAGGCGGCGGTATTCGGACCAGCAATAGCGGTACAAGGCCAGCGAGCGGGCTGACGCCGCCATGTACTGACTGGCGGACAACGTCCCCGACAGCAATCGGATGGCAGCCGCACAACCGCGTTTGACCTGCGGGTAATCGGCCTCGGGAAAGCCGACCAGACGCAGCGCCATGCACATCGGCAGATACCAGGCGATGTCATCCATGAACTCGATCTCACCCCGCTGCAGGGCCTGATCGATCAGCGGTCCGGCCAGGCTGCGCACGTCCGGCTCCAGAGCGGCCACAAAGTCGCGCGACATAATCTGATGAGTCAGCAGTTTCTGGTACTTGTGCGCCGGCGGGTCCTGGATGGCCAATACATCTACAGGCAACACGCCCCAGTTGCGCTGACTGCCGGTGCCCGGCGCAGGCGCGCTCTGCCGCCCCAGGGATTTGCTCATCAGCACATTGACGATGTTGGAGGAGTAGCTGCGGGTATCGCGCGCCACCGCTTGGATGTCGTGGTAACGGCTAACGCAGTAGAAATCCTGCCCAGGCGGGCGATACAACGGACGTTGATCGCGCAGCAAGCGGTAATAGTGATAGGGGTTTTCGATGCTTGCGGCCTGAGTGGGGTCAAGATCCTCTGGGCGTTGTGGATTGTCCGGCAGCGGGCGGGTGCGACGCCACGACAGCGGCCACAGCACGCCGGCCATGCTCCACAGCATGCCTTCCAGCATCCACGACAGCACCACGCGCCGCGCGTTGATCAGGGTCTGCACATCGCCATCCTGTATACACCGTATACATTGAGTGTATACAGCGTACACTTGGGGTCAAGCCTTGCTAGACTGGCCATTCACCCCAGTCGCCTTTCGCATGCCCGCGCCGCCCCCTGGAAAACGCCCACTGTCCGCAGAACGGATTCTCGCCACCGCGGCGAAAACCCTGCACGAAGATGGCGTCGACGCGATCAGCATTCGCAAACTGGCGAGCAAGCTGGGCGTGACCCCGATGGCGATCTACCGGCATATCGAGAGCAAGGATGCGCTGCTCAGTGCGCTGCTGGATCGCTTTATTCGCGAAGCTGAGGTCCTACCGGCGAGCGATCTGCCGTGGGATGAATGGCTGACCCAGCTGGGTCTGCGCATGTGGCGAGCCCAAGTCGAGGAACCGGCCTGGATCGGCCTGCTCGGCAGCGTGCAGATTCGCAGCGGCGGCCTGGGCGTGCTGCTCGACAGCCTGAATCATTTACGACAGGCCGGCTTTTCCGCTGAGGATGCCGCCGCGGCCTTTTTCGCCGTGGTGCATATCAGCGTGGGCGCATCCTGTCTCAGTCTAGGATTGCAGCAAATTCGCCTGGACGCGCTGGTCGACCCGAGCGATGCCGCGCGCCTGAATCAGCTCAACCGCGAATTCGGTTCTGTGCAAAAACTGCTCGCTGCGCAACACATTGAACGCAGTCTGGTATTGCTTATGGACGGGCTGCGCGCACGCCACACGGCCTGACGCAAGCGCTAGAGCGTCTTCACCGCCGCACAGGCTGCACGCGCCTTGGCCCGCGCCTCCTCAATACTGTCACCACGCGCCAACGCCACACCCATGCGTCGACGTCCTTTGACTTCAGGCTTGCCGAACAATCGGAACTGGGTGTCTGGCTCGGCCAGCGCCTGAGCCAAGCCACCAAAGCGCGGCGCCTGCTGATCCCCTTCGACCAATAAGGCGCAGGACGCCGAAGGCCCGTGCTGGCGGATCAACGGAACCGGCAAGCCAAGAATGGCCCGGGCGTGCAGGGCGAACTCAGACAACTCCTGCGAAACCAGAGTGACCAGACCGGTGTCGTGGGGGCGCGGCGACACTTCGGAGAACCACACCTGATCGCCACTGACGAACAGCTCGACACCGAAGATACCGACCCCACCCAAAGCCTCAGTGATGCGCCCGGCGATATCTTCGGCAGCGGCCTGCGCCGCAGGACTCATGGGCTGCGGCTGCCAGGATTCGCGGTAGTCACCGTCTTCCTGGGTGTGGCCGATAGGTGCACAAAACGCCGTGCCATCGCGGTGGCGAAGGGTCAGCAAGGTGATCTCGTAGTCGAAATCGACAAAGCCCTCGATGATCACGCGCCCCTGCCCGGCGCGCCCACCGGTCTGGGCATAATCCCAGGCCTTGAGCACATCGGCCTCGCTGCGAATCAGCGACTGACCTTTGCCGGAGGACGACATCACCGGTTTGACCACGCAGGGCGTGCCAATCCGCGCGACCGCGGCCTGAAAATCCTCCAGGCTGTCGACGAATTCATACGCCGAGGTGGGCAGACCGAGCTCTTCGGCGGCGAGCCGGCGGATGCCTTCGCGGTCCATGGTCAGGCGCGCCGCACGCGCCGTCGGAATCACCGTGAAACCCTCGGCTTCCAGCTCCAGCAGGGTAGGCGTATGGATGGCTTCGATCTCGGGCACGATCAGATCGGGTTTTTCCGCTTCGATGGTCGCCCGCAGGGCCGTGGCGTCGAGCATGTCGATGACGTGGGCGCGATGCGCCACCTGCATGGCCGGCGCATTGGCGTAGCGATCCACCGCAATCACCTCAACACCGAAGCGCTGCAACTCAATCACCACTTCCTTGCCCAGCTCACCACAACCCAGCATCAACACGCGGGTGGCGGTTTCAGATAAAGGGGTTCCGATCGTGCTCACTGTTCAATCTCCAATAACCCGCAGCTTGGCGGTTGTATAAGTGTCGCGCGGTGTGTAACGCGCTGGTCAAGGAGGAGCGCCGCAAGGTCGCTGCACGACTGTGGCGAATTGGCCAAGGATGGCCGATTCAGGTTTGCCGCGACAGGACGTCGCGTCAAACCGGCCACACCAAGTGCCGCGGCCTGGAGGGTACCGTGTCGCACAGCGGCACGGCGCGGAGGACACAGCGCGCTGCACACCGCGCGACGCTTACGTCAGGCTCCCAGCCGAGCCCGAGCCCTTTCACATGCGGTGCGAACCTGCTTGGGCGCCGTACCACCAATATGGTCGCGCGCAGCCACCGCACCTTCCAGGGTCAGCACATCAAACACATCGGCTTCGGCCAGTGGCGCATTGGACTGGATCTCATCCAGCGACAGCTCGGCCAGATCCACATCCTTGTCCACCGCCAAAGCAACGGTCTTACCGACCATTTCATGCGCATCACGAAACGGCACGCCCTTGCGCACCAGGTAGTCGGCCAGTTCGGTCGCGGTCGGATAACCCTTGCCGGCCGCTGCACGGCAGGCGTCCGCGCGAAACACGATGGCCGGCAGCATACCGTTCATCACGCCCAGCACCGCTGACACGGTGTCGAGTGCATCGAACAAGGGCTCCTTGTCTTCCTGATTGTCGCGGTTGTAGGCCAGCGGCTGGCCTTTCATCAGGGTCAGCAGGGCGGTCAAAGAACCGTAGACGCGGCCGGTCTTGCCGCGGGTCAATTCGGCCACGTCAGGATTTTTCTTTTGCGGCATGATCGACGAGCCGGTGCAGTAGCGGTCGGGCAGGGCGATCAGGCCGAACTGCGGCGAGGCCCACATGACCAGCTCTTCGCAGACACGCGAGAAATGCATCATCAAGATGCTCGCAAAAGCACAGAATTCGATCGCGAAATCACGATCCGACACCGCATCCAGCGAGTTGTCGATCACCCCATCAAAACCCAGCGAAGCCGCGGTCATATCGCGATCAATGGGGTAGCTGGTGCCGGATAGCGCCGCCGCGCCCAAGGGGCTCACATTCAGGCGTTTGCGCAGATCAGCCAAGCGTCCGGTATCACGGCTGAGCATGGCTTCCCAGGCCAGCAAATGATGCCCGGCGGTGACCGGCTGGGCCGGTTGCAAGTGGGTATAGCCCGGGAAAATCGTGTCCGCTTCGCGCTCAGCCAGATCAATCAAGGAGCCACGCAGGGTCTTCAGACTGATCAGCAGCGCATCAACCTGATCACGCAGATACAAGCGGATGTCGGTCGCGACTTGGTCGTTGCGCGAGCGCCCGGTGTGCAATTTCTTGCCGGCATCACCAACCTTTTCGGTCAGTCTGGCTTCAATATTCATGTGCACGTCTTCACGTGCCGGGTCCCATGGGAACACCCCGGATTCAATGTCGCGCTGGATATCATCCAAGCCCAGGTGGATGGCTTCGACTTCCTCAGCACTCAGCACGCCAACCTCGGCGAGCATGGCCGAATGGGCTTTGGAGCCACGGATGTCATGGGCGTACAAACGTCGGTCGTAGTGCTCAGATGCAGAAAACGCCTCAACCATTGCATCGGTCCCTTCGGCGAAACGCCCACCCCAGAGCTTGCCCTTCTCAGCACTCATGATCACAACCCGTTGAGAGGCCGCAAGGCCCCGGAAAATGGCTGCGGATGATAACAAACCGGCCCAGCGCAATAATCAGGTTCCGCCTGGGCAAACGCACCGCAAGTTTGAGTATGCTTGCTGGATGAACAGCGAGCCGCTTACGCCGCAGAGCTTTTTGCCCAACTTCTGTCACACACCGGCAGTGCTGGGTTTGTTGCTGATCAGCCAGATCGTATCTTGCCTGCTGGTGCTGGCATCGCCTACCGATCAGCTGATTCTCGGCCCGAAGATGATCGTTGTCTCGCTCTATCTGCACTGGATCAGTCTGCTTTCAGCGGCCGCCCTATGCTGGTTGCGCCGTTACTTTGACCGTCTCTCGGCCACCACCTTGGCCGGCGTGGCTTTCATCGTGCTGGTTGGCATCACCTTGCTGGTCAGCGAGGTGGCGTATCACGTCGGCCGAATGATGGGCTGGGAAAGCTTTCTCCTGCCCAACTCTCATATATTGTTTCTGGCGCGCAATGCGCTGATTTGCTCGATCGTGGCGGCAGCCGTACTGCGCTACTTTTATGTCATCCACGCTTGGCGGCGTCAGGTTCAAGCCTCTGCCGAGGCGCGCTTTGCCGCGCTGCAAGCGCGCATCCGACCGCACTTTTTTTTCAACAGCCTGAACAGCGTGGCCGCATTGATCCCAGGGCGACCAGACGACGCCGAGTCTCTGCTTGAGGATCTGTCCGACCTGTTTCGCGCCATTTTAAAAAACCGTAAACCGTTCAACCGCTTGGCCGATGAGATCGATCTGGGCAAAACATACTTACGGGTGGAACAAATTCGCCTGGGTGACCGCCTGACCCAGCACTGGGACGTGGAGGAGGGCCTGGATGATCTGACCCTGCCACTGCTGAGCTTACAGCCGTTGCTGGAGAACGCGATCTATCACGGCATCGAAAACATACCCGGCGGTGGCACCCTGAACGTGGTGATTCGTCGCCAACGCAACGAACTGGTCATCGTTGTCAGCAACCCGATACCCACCCACAACGATGATCACATTGGCAGCGGCATCGCCCAGGACAATATTCGCCAGCGTCTGCGTTTGTTATACGATGAGCGAGGAAGCCTCGATACGAGGCAGACGCAGGAGGGATATCGCGCGGAATTGCGTGTACCGCTATGAAGGTCCTGATCGTCGATGACGAGCCACTGGCGCGCGAGCGCCTCAAAGGTCTGCTCGAACATTTCCCCGGGTTTGAACTGGCTGGTGAAGCCGCGGATGGCAAAAGCGCTCTCAAGGCTATCGAAGACACCGAGCCGGACATCCTGTTGCTGGATATCCGCATGCCGGGGATGGACGGCTTGCAAGTCGCCCGCACGCTGAGCAAGAAAACGCTGCCGCCAGCGATCATCTTCACCACCGCATTTTCCGAGCATGCCCTGTCGGCCTTTGACACGATTGCCTCGGGTTACCTTCTCAAGCCGATCAAGAAAGACAAACTGGGCGAAGCGCTGCGTACCGCTCGCCGCCCGAGCAAAGCGCAGGTTGATGCGCTGAGTCAGAAACGCCCAGCGCATACCCATAGCGACCGAAGCCACATCGTCGCGACCACGCGAGACGGTCAGGTGCGCATCGCGGTTGAAGACATCATTTATTTTCTGGCTGATCAGAAGTACACCACGGTTTATCATCTGCAGGGTGAAGTGCTGATTGAGGAATCGCTGCGTCATCTGGAAGATGATCTGACGCCGCAATTCATCCGCGTGCACCGCAAGGTGCTGGTCAACACCGAATATATCGTGGGCCTGGAGCGCAGCGACGACCATGGCCTGCACGGTGCAACTCTCACCGTGCGCCATAGCCGGGACAAGCTCCCGGTCAGCCGCCGCCGCCTGGCCGAAATCCGACGACTGCTGTTCAAGAGCACACCAATCTGATGTCCACCCTCCGTATCGCCACCCGCCGCAGTCCTCTGGCGCGGTGGCAGGCCGACTTTGTCGCCGATGCTTTGCGCCAGCTGCACCCGCAGCTGACGATCGAAATCTGTCCGATGGAAACCAAAGGCGACCAGTGGTTGCGCTCGTCATTGTCGCAGCTGGGTGGCAAGGGCTTGTTCGTCAAAGAATTGGAGCAAGCGCTCCTCGACAATGAGGCCGACATCGCGGTGCATTCCATGAAGGATGTCCCGGCGCATTTCCCCGACGGCCTGGGCCTGGTCGCGATTCTCGAACGACACGATCCGCGTGACGCCTTGCTCGGCGTAAAAAATCTGGATGACCTGCCTCACGGTGCCTGCGTGGGCACAGCCAGCCAACGGCGGCAACTGCAGGTCATCGCGCGACGTCCCGATCTGGATATCAAGCTGCTGCGCGGCAATATCCAGACGCGCATGGGCAAGCTCGATGCCGGCGACTACGATGCCATTCTGCTGGCCGCCTCTGGGCTGAAGCGCATGGGTTATGACACGCGCATCGATCACATACTGGAACCCGAAGAGATGCTACCGGCAATCGGTCAGGGCGCTTTGGGCGTGGAATGTCGCCTCACCGATGAGCGCGTGCGAGCGCTGATCGCACCGCTGGCTGATCCTGTAACTACACTGCGCGTTCAGGCTGAGCGTGCCGTCGGCCACTGCATGGGCAGCAGTTGTCAGACGCCAGTAGCAGCTTATGCCGAAATCGAAGGCGACAGCCTGTGGTTGCGCGCCCTGATGGGTGACCCCAACAACGGCGAGATGCTGCGTGATGAAGGTCGTGCACCACTGGATCAAGCGGTAGCGCTCGGCACCCAGTTGGGCGAAAACCTGCTCGCCCAAGGCGGCCGCAGCATACTTCAGCGCCTGCAGTCGGCGTGAGACTGTGTCTGCTCTGCACGTTCTGCTAACGCGCCCGCAAGCACAGATTGAAACCACCGCGGCGCATTTACGTGCCGCTGGCTACATCACTCATGCGCTCCCATTAACCTGCATCACGCCGCCGGCGCGCGCGCCAAGACAGCAAGATCGTGACTGGGCAAGGCAGGCGGACTGGTGGATTTTCACCAGTCGCAACGCCGTCGATGCGGCCCTGGCGATCTGGCCCCAACCGCCCCGCGCCTCAATCATTGCCATCGGCAAAGCGACCGCGATGCGGTTACGCCAACACGGCTGGCCGGTACATTGGACACCGCCGGGCGGCTCCAGCGAGTCGTTGTTGGGCGCGCCGAATGCACCCGCGCTGGCGGGGCGCATCGCGCTTATGGCTGGCAGCGGCGGGCGGCGTCAGATCAAACAGGCTCTCAGCGCTCGTGGTTGTGAAGTCCGCAAGCTGCGGCTGTATCGCCGCCGAGGCGTCGATTATGCCGCCGAGGAACTGAACCCGTTGCTGAATTTGCGGCCCAAGCTGGTATTCAGCAGCGGACATGGATTGCGTCAGTGGGCACATCTGATGCATACCCACGAGCTGTCGCGGGGACTGACTCTGGACACGCTTGTCGCCAGCCCCCGGCTGTGTAAACTGGCCCGTCAGCTGGGGTTCAGCGCGGCGCTGACTGCGCTGCCGACGATGAGCGACGACGCCCTGCTGACGGCCCTCAATGAGTGGACTCATGACCGACGATAAAAAAACTGCAGCGGAAGGCAACCAGGACGCCAAGAACGAGGACATCCGAGACATCTCTGATGATGCGGGTGCTGACAACACCGACGCGGGCGCCGACGCACCACGCGCGGAGCAAGACAACCCTCCGCAAGCGGCCGCGCCAACACCGCCGCCCGCCGCACCCAAGGTCATAGCCAATGACCGCCCGGCCTCGCGCAGCGGGATCGCGGCACTGTTGCTGGTGCTGATCGCCTTGATCGCCATCGCCGGCTTGGGCGCTGCAGGCTATTTGGTGGTGCAGAATTTTGAACACCAGCGCTTTGCCCTGGAAAGCCGCGTGGATGCTCTGAACACCACGGTGTCCGAATTGGGCGTTGACAGCAAAGGTCGCGGCCAGTGGTTTGACACCATGGCTGAGCGCACCCGCGAACTGGAGCGTAGCCAGCAAGAGCTGCAGCGCGCTCAAAATGACAACCGCGCTCACCAGCAACGCGTGGATGGGGCGTTGCAGACCTTGGCTGAGCAGGTTCAGGGCGGGCAACACGCTTGGCAGCGTGCGGAGATTGAGCATCTGCTACTGGTTGCCAACACCCGTCTGCAACTGCAGCAGGACGTCGATGGCGCGCAAATCGCCTTAAAACTGGCCGACGAACGCTTGGTCAGCCTGGCCAACCCGGCCTATTTCAAAGTGCGTGAGCAGATCACGCGCGAGCTCACTCGACTGGACAGCGTGGAACGCCCGGATGAACAAGCACTGGCCCTTAAGCTGAGCAGCTTGGTCGACCAAGTCGGTGCTCTGGAAATTCAGGAAACAGCGCGCGGCGCGTTCAGCAATGAACTCAAGCTCACCACAGGCCCCGAGGATGCGCCCTGGCATCAGCGTTTGTGGGTGTCGCTGAATGAAGCGGTCGGCAGCTTGATCTCGGTGCGCCGTGACGTCGAGCGCCGCGAGCCGCTGCTGCCACCTGACCAGGGCTTCTACCTCAAGCAGAACCTGCGCCTGCAGCTGGAAAGCGCCCGCTTGGCCCTGCTCAAACAGGACAGTGCCAACTTCAAAGTGGCCTTGCGCCAGGCCGATGAGTGGTTGCAGCAGTACTTCAACCCGCAGCAAGCCTCAACCAAAGCGGCACGTGCGGCGATTGCCGATTTGCAGAAGCAAACCATCAAACCGGCGTTGCCGGACATTTCCGGCAGCCTGACCGCACTGCGCGCTGTGGGGCGTGGGGCATGATTCGCTGGCTCATACTGCCGGCTTTGGCCCTGGCCATCGGCGGGCTGGTGGCCGCCAATCTGCGTGATGACCCGGGCTATGTCCTTATCCAGATCGCCGGCTACACGGTTGAAAGCAGCCTGACCGGGCTGATCCTGATCAGCGTGGTGGCGATTGCGCTGATTTCACTCGCAGGGCGCTTGATCACCAAGAGCGTGCGTCTGCCAGGGCAGGTCAGCGAGATGGTTCGCGACCGTCGTCTGGAGCAAGCCCGCAAACAGCTGCATCTGGGCCTGAAACAACTCGCGGCCGGCCAGTTCGACAAGGCCGAAGCCGAACTGCTCAAACGCATTTCGCAAAGCGAAGATCCGGGCGCGAACTATCTGTACGCTGCTGAGGCCGCGCATCGTCAGAACAACACCCAGCGGCGTGATGAGTATCTGGCCCTGGCGGATGAATCCGATCCTTCCAATCACGCCGCCGTGCTGCTGCGCCGCGCGCAGATGTGGGCCGATGACGGCCGCAGTGGCGAAGCGCTGGATGCGGTTGAATCGCTGCTCAGCGAGCAACCGCGACACCGCGGTGCGATGGCGCTCAAACTCAGCCTGCTGCAGCAACTCAATCGTTGGGAAGATCTCAAGGCCAGCCTGCCAGCGGCACGCGGTGTGGTCGATGCCGAATTGATTCAAGACAGCGCGCTTCAGGCGCATACCGCCTTGCTCAGTCAAGCCCGGGCCAGCGGTCGCGTGGATGCCCTGCGCAGTGCATGGCAGGAGGTCGACAAGAATCTTCAGCATGATCCCAAGCTCATCGCCCATTACGCCCAGTTGTGTCATGACCTCAACATCGACGTCGATGGTTTGCGCCTGATCGTGGCCGAATTGCGCCATCACTGGCATGCCGAACTCGCGCTGGTCTATGGCGAACTCGATGGTGGTGATGTGGTGCGCCAGTTGGCCAAAGTCGAAGAATGGATCAAGCAGCACGGCGAAAAGGCCGAGTTGCTCATCATTGCCGGTCGATTGTGCCTACGCAATCGTCTGTGGGGTCGCGCGCGGAGCTATTTCGAAGCCTGTCTGCGCAGCTATCCGTCACCAGAAATTCGTCTGGAATTGGGCAAATTGCTGATTCAGCAGGGCGAAGACGAAACCGCCGCCCTGCAGTTGTTCCGCGAGGGGCTGGAAAGCAGTTTGTCGCCCAAGGCCATCTCAACGCCCAGCGCGGAATTGCTGCCCAAGGAGTCATCACCATCCTGATCTGGTTGGTGGGTTACGGCGATGTCGCCGCGCGGCTGGCCGCACAACTGGATGCCCAGGGCTTGCCCGTTGAAGCGCTATCGCGCCACTTCGAGCCGGAGCAAGTCGAAGCATTGACGCATTTGACCCCGGTGGTAGGTGATCTTGATGACGCGGACAGTCTGCCGCAGTTGTCCGGGCGGGTGATCGTCACCGCGCCGCCTCCACGAGAAGGCGTGCATGATCCCCGCATCAGCAACCTGACTGCCGCATTGACCGAGGTTGAAGTCCTGGTCTACATCAGCACCAGTGGTGTTTACGGCGACTGCGCGGGCGAGCGCATTGACGAACAACAACCGCCTGAACCGATAACCGACCGCGCCAAGCGTCGCCTGGATGCCGAACTGCAATTGCAGGGATGGGCCGCACGCAGCGGCGCGCGGTTGGCGATACTGCGCGTGCCCGGAATTTACGGCCCTGGGCGCTTGCCCGAGCAACGCATTCGTGAGGCGCGCCCGGTGCTCAACCCAACACAAGCGCCCGTCAGCAATCGCATTCATGCCGAGGATCTGGCTACGGCGCTGTGGCTGGCCGCAGAACATGGCGATGGGGTGTACAACATCAGCGACGGCACGCCCGACAGTATGAGCCAGTATTTTTTACAGGTGGCCGAACATCTTGGCTTGCCCAGCCCGCCACTGGTAGGTTGGGACGAAGCGCAGAAAATCTTCACGCCAGCATTGCTGAGCTTCTATCGCGAATCACGACAACTTGATATCCGCAAAGCCAAGCGCGAACTGGGTTTTGAACCCCGCTATCCGAATTTGGCCGAGGGGCTCAAAGCCTGCTAATTCAGCGCGTCAGGATGTCGACGATTTCATGCGTCGCGGCAACCAGGCGGATGATCTCATTGTCCACGCGGATGGTCATCAAACCATCGTAGTCCGGCCCGGTAAGTACCTGTCGATGGGCGTAAATCTGCGGATCCAGGATCGCGCCGGGATGTAGTTTCTTGCGCCAGCCGGGCGGCAACCCCTTGCCCTCAGCCGCGCGTTTTTGCAGTCCCGGAGGCAGCTGGCCATGCTTGGCAGCATGCGCCGGAGGTCCGGCATGGACCATGCTGGTTTGCGCCAGCATGGCGACCAATGATGCGACGATTAAGCGAATCCAGTATGTGCTCATCACGCTCTCCTTATCTTTTTGCGTCTGTCAGCCCCCGCGGACAGCATAACGTCAACACGGGCCTCAAACGATAGATGGCTCGGGGAGGTCCTCGACTTCTTGCAGCTTTTCCCAAGTCGCCGCCGCAACCCCGGCCTGACGGGTCCGGGCGATGTGGAAAACGGCCTCTCCGGCGAACACTAACGGCAAATTCAGCTTGCCGATGACAAGACCGCTCACCGGCGATTCCAGGGTGGTTTCGGATTCGCCCAAGGTATCGGACAAATAGCCGAGCAGCTGCCCACGCGAGACTTTTTCGCCCAGCGCCACGACCGTGCGCAATACACCACTGGCTTCAGCACGAACCCACTGACTGGAACTGGCAAACACCGGCTGGCGCTGCCGGTGGGAACGCGATGCTTTGGGCAACATGCCGATGCGCCGCATCACATTCACGATGCCGCGCTGACCAACCCGAATCGAGGGCTCGTCAAAGCGCAGCGCCTCACCCGCCTCGTACAGCAGCAGCGGGATCTTGTTGGCGCTGGTGTACTCCCGCAGCGTACCGCCGGCCGGTTTGGAATCCAGAATCAGCGGCGCACCGAAGGCATGCGCCAGTTGCGCATTGGCTTCCGAATCCAGATTGGCCCTGATCTGCGGCAAATTGGCCCGGTGCACCGCGCCGGTGTGCAGATCGATGCCGTAGTCGGACTTGGCCACGATCTCTTCGATCAAGCCGTGGGCGATGCGCCCGGCCAGCGAACCGGTCGGACTGCCGGGGAAACTGCGATTGAGATCGCGCCGATCCGGCAGGTAACGCGAACGCTGGATGAAACCGGGTACGTTCACAATCGGCACCGCGATGAGGGTGCCGCGCAGACGGTTCATCAGCGGCATACGCAACAAACGGCGGATAATTTCCACGCCGTTGATTTCGTCACCGTGCAGCGCAGCGATGACGAACATCACCGGGCCGGACTTTTTACCCGCCAGCACCTGCACGGGCATGGTCAGAGGCGCATGCGTATACAGCTGCGCGATCGGCAGGTCGATGGAATAGCGCTGGCCGCGCTCAATCTCGCAGCCACCAACAACCAGATTGCTCACCCACGTCCTCGCGTGCCCGTGCGACCAAATTTTCCGTTGCGCTCGATAAACTGACAAATCAGCGCGGCCACATCTTTACCGGTGATGGTTTCAATGCCTTCCAATCCCGGCGAGGAGTTCACCTCCATAACGACCGGACCATGATTGGAGCGCAGGATGTCCACACCGGCCACATTCAGGCCCATGATCTTGGCCGCGCGCACCGCCGTGGAACGTTCTTCCGGTGTGATGCGAACTTTTTCGGCGGTTCCGCCGCGATGAAGATTGCTGCGGAATTCACCGTCTTTGCCCTGACGACGCATCGCTGCAACCACCTTCTCACCGATCACAAAGCAACGAATATCCGCGCCACCCGCTTCTTTGATGAATTCCTGCAGCAAGATGTAGGCATTCAAACCCCGAAAGGCTTCGATGACCGATTCACCCGCTTGCTGGGTCTCGGCCAACACCACACCCACGCCCTGAGTGCCTTCAAGCAGCTTGATCACCATCGGAGCGCCACCGACCAACTGCATCAGATCTTTGGTGTCATCCGGGGAATGGGCAAAGCCGGTGACCGGCATTCCAATCCCTTTGCGCGCGAGCAATTGATGGGCGCGCAGCTTGTCGCGTGACCGTGTGATCGCAACAGATTCGTTGAGCGGATAAACGCCCATCATTTCGAATTGCCGCAGCACGGCGGTGCCGTAGAACGTGATCGAGGCCCCAATACGCGGAATCACCGCATCGAAACCGTCCAGGTTTTCGCCACGGTAATGGATCTCCGGTTTGTGGGAGACGATTTTCATGTAGCAGCGCAACGCATCGATGACGTGCACCTCATGCCCGCGCTCCCGACCGGCCTCAACCAAACGCCGGGTGGAATACAAGTTTTTGTTACGCGAAAGTACAGCGATTTTCATGCCGAAGCCTAGGCGGTTAAATAAGAGCAGCCGGGGACGACAAAGAGTCTTCCCTCCATCGCCGTGCGCCCGAGCAGCATGCGAAATTTCATCGTATCACGGTCGGTCAGGGTCATTTCGATCTCCCATTCGTCATTTCCCAGGCGTAGCGGGGTGGCGATGACGAAGCGCTGTTCTTTGTGCCCACCGGAATCGGTCACCTGGCGGGTGTCCAGCAACGGCGCTTCACAGGTGATGACCGTCGCGATGTCGTCCTGCACGGGGTGGACACCGAAACGCACCAGATCGCGGCCATCGCGGCTGAAACGCTCGGTGTAGAAAGCATGCAACGCCGAGGTGCGAGCGCCGGTATCGACCTTGGCCTTGATCCGGCCGATACCCAAGCCGGGCAAGCCAACCCATTCGCGCCAGCCCACCGCGGTCAGACTTTGTGTGAGCGAATCTTTCGGCTCCACTGGGATTCCTTATACTGCACAGACATTCGCACGTTAACGCATCTGATGAGTCAGGAATACAACACGTTCAGCGAGTTCTACCCCTATTACCTCGAAGAACACAGCAACCGCACATGCCGGCGCCTGCATTTCGTCGGCTCCACCGGTGGGCTGGTTTGCCTGGTGCTGGCCCTGGTGCAGCTCAACCCGCTGTGGATCCTGGCCGGCCTCGTATTCGGTTACGCCTGCGCATGGGTTGGCCATTTCTTTTTTGAGCACAACAAGCCCGCGACCTTCAAGTACCCGTGGAAAAGCTTCATGGGCGATTGGGTCATGTACAAGGACATGTGGACCGGCAAGATCCCATTTTGAAGAAGGTCGTCCTGACCCTGCTGGGGCTTGTTGTGGTTGCCCTGTTGGGAGCCACCACCTGGATTTCGCAGCAAAGCACCCAGCTTCATGACGTACTGATGGCGCAAGTCGCAGCCTCAGGGCTGGCGCACGAAGAGTCATCCCGGTTCGAAGCAGGCTGGTTGAGCGCGCAAAGCCAGGGGCGGTTACGGCTTGCGGACAGCTTCTGCAAAGGCTGTGAAGTTATTGATTATCAGGGCCGTATTCACCATGGCCTGGGCGCGATACTGAGCGGCGAGTTGGCGCTGGCCAGTGCCGAATATCAACTGATGTGGCCTCAACTGCCGATCGAACCCGCGCTGCCACCTCTGCGCCTGCGCGCCCAGCAGCGCTTCAGCGACGGATTCACTCCGGCCCTGCGTGCAGAGTTGGCCCTGGACGCGTCGGCACACACCTACGACAGTGGCGCCCACATTTGGAAGCTCGAGCATGACAGCCTTGATGGCCTTGTTCGTCCCGGCCACCTGGAGTTGACCAGCCCACACATTGCGCTGTCCCGCGACGAAGTAAGCTGGCTCAAGCTGGACCAGCTCACGCTGCAAGCGGCGGCGGCGGACCGGTTGATGGTCGAAGCCCGCGTACACGGCGCCGTGATCCCGCCGTGGGATTGGTCTGGCCAAGACCTCAACCTGAACTACACCCAGTATGGGATCAGCCGTAACCTGAACTTCGACATGCTGCTCAAAGTGCCCAGCGGCACGCTGGGAGCTCAGGCCACGCACGGGCCGATGGACGCCGCGCTCCACGTGGAACGTCTCAACGTGACCGCCACACGGGCCTTTTTCAGCGAATTGCCGCGCCTGCTGTCCAATCAAGTCAGTGGCGCCGCCCGCATGATGGGCTTGTTGAGCCTGTACAGCGTGCATGGACCAGGATTTTTCGCCGAACACCCGGCCATGCGCCTCAAGGTCGGTGATTTACCCCTGCCACGGGGTTTGGCAGACCTGGACATTCAACTGGTCGTGACCGAGCACACCCGCCGCCCGCCAATGCATCCCATGGAATGGCGCCGCGCACTACAAGGGCAGGTGGATATCACCGCCCCACCACAGAGGCTGGCCGCATGGTGGAGATGGGCCTCGGTGTTCGTGAACTACGTCACCGGCCTGCCGCGCAGCTATGACGCCCTCAAACAACAAGGCTGGGTGCAAGAGCAAGCCGATGGCCGTGACCGATTGATGATGATTTTTGATCCCGAACACGGGGTACAGCAGCCTTGAGGCGTTCTGGCGCGGTCTGAAAGACCCAGGAAAAGCACCGTGACGACGCTCGCGAGCACTGGTAATCTGGAGGATTGTCCAGCCAAAAGGGCATCGTGCAGTACACCGTCGCAGACATTCGCAAAGCGTTCGATCCAGCCACCTTTCGGCGTGGTCTAGGCTACTTTGAAGAAGGTCGGGTTGTTCGTCTGGAAAGTGCTGATCAGGGCCAGATCCTGAGTGGCGCCGTGCGCGGTGATGTGCGCCAGCCGTATTCCACGCAAGTCCAGCTGCGCGACGATGCACGGCGCTTTTCGACGCGCTGCACCTGCTCCGTCCGCGGCCAGTGCAAACACGCCGTCGCACTCCTGCTGTCCGCGCTGGAGCGTCCGCCCAAAGCGGCATTGGGAGCAGACATCAGTGCCTGGGTCGACGACCTTTTCGAACTGCATCAGGACGACAAGCCCAGCAAACCCAGTCCGGGTCGCGAGAGCAGCGGTTTCAGTTTTCATTGCAGCCTGCCGTCGCACCCCGAACCGCATCTGGCGGTCAGCGTGCAACGCGTCGGCCACGGCGGCAAACCCATGTCGCTCAACGCGCGCTGGCAGCGAGGCCACATCCAGAACGCCGAAATCCGAGGTCTATTCAATCGCTTACGCGGTTTTGCCGACGAAAGCCCATACACAGCCCGCCTGCACGATGCCGGTTCCGGCGCCTTGTTGGAAGACCTCGTCAAAAGCGGTCATTGTCACTGGGAAAACAGCCGCCGCGCGTTGCGCATGGGCGAAGCACGCGAAGCCAAAGCCCAGTGGCAACTGCACGAGGACGGCAGCCAGAGCTTGAGCTTGAGCATCGCACCGGGGGTCAACGTGCTGCCGCTGGAACCCCCCTGCTATCTGGATACCCGCAAGCATCTGGTAGGGCCGATAACCACCGATCTCAGCCCGGCGATCCTGCCTCTTTTGAACCGCGCCCCGCGTATCGCACCGCATCAGGTTGCTGAGTTCGTCGAGTTGCTGGATCAGCGCGGCCTGACTGGCGTACCTCGCCCAGCACTGCCGCAAGCCCGCGATGTGAAAGCCAGTACACCGCACGCGCGCCTGGAACTTATGCACATTGACGATCTGGTCGAGCGCGGCGATGGCTTTGTTCCGGATATCTACGTGGCGCGCCTGCAAGCCTGTTATCAGGGGTTTGGCTTCAATCCTGGCGAGGGCGCGGACGTCGTCCTGCGCAAGGAAGGCAACCAGTTGCTGCGTATCCGGCGCAACCTCAAAGCTGAGCGGGCTTTGCTCAGTGAGCTCACCGAGTTCCACGACGTGGCGCTGCCCAACGGACACAGCAATCAGCAGCGCATAATCACGCCTTACGACGGCCCCAGCGCGTGGGCGGATTTTCTTGACCATCGCATGGCGATGCTGGAGCAACAGGGCTGGCAAATCGAGCAACGCGACTCGTTTGATTTGTCATTGCTGGAACCCGAACAATGGCAGCTGGAAACACGTAGTCGCGACAACGACTGGTTCGAGCTCTCCGCCGGTTTCAAGGTTGCTGGCGAGAAGCACAATCTGCTCGATCTGCTGGTCAAGCTTCTCAATGAGGCTGACGACCCAGCCGATGTCCTACCGCCGGACGGCAAGCCCCTGATTGTCGATCTCGGTGGCGGCCGCATGCTGCGCCTGCCGCACGAGCGCATCGCCCGCGTTCTCAACACGCTGGTCGAGCTGTTCCGCGAGCACCCACTCAACCGCACGGGTAGCCTCAAGCTGCACAAGCTGGATTTGGCGCGCCTGGAACATTGGAGTGAGGACTGGAGCTGGACGCCGCCAGATGACCTGCGTGCTTTCGCGCGCAGTCTCAGGGAACCGGCACCGCAAGCCGACATCCCGGCCAACTTCAAAGGCGATCTACGCGGCTACCAAAAAGCCGGACTGGCCTGGATGCAGAATCTGGATCGGCACGGCTTCAGCGGCTTGCTCGCTGACGACATGGGTCTGGGCAAGACGGTGCAGACACTGGCCCACATCGCCGGGCTGCAAGCCAAACAACCGCGCAGCACCTGTTTGATCGTGGCCCCAACCAGCGTACTCGGCAACTGGCGCGCCGAAGCGCGTCGCTTCACCCCGGGCCTCAAGGTGCTGCTGTGGCATGGCAAGGAACGTCACGGTGACGAGCTCAGTGCTGCCGATCTGGTCATCACCAGTTACGGAACCTTGCTGCGCGACGAAAAAACCCTGGCCAATGTGCGATGGCGTTTGATCGTGCTCGACGAAGCCCAAGCGATCAAAAACCCGCGCGCCAAGATCGCCGGTTGTGTGAAACGCATCAAAGCACAGCAACGTCTGTGTCTCAGCGGCACGCCAATGGAAAACCATCTGGGCGAGTTGTGGAGTCTGTTTGATTTCCTCGCCCCCGGCTTTCTCGGCGATGCCCGCAGCTTCAAACAGCTGTATCGCACACCCATTGAAAAACATGCCGACGAGAACCGTTCAGCACAGCTCAGCCGCCGCGTACAAGCCTTTTTGCTGCGTCGGCGCAAAGAGGAGGTCGCCACTGAGCTTCCGCCCAAATCGGACATTCTGCGCACTGTGACGCTGGGTGACGAGCAAGCTGAACTCTACGAAACCATCCGTTTGTCGATGGAGCAACGCATTCGAGACGCGGTCCATCGACAAGGCTTGGAACGCAGCCACATCGTTATCCTGGATGCGCTGCTGAAACTGCGACAAATCTGCTGCGATCCGCGCCTGGTCAAGCTGGATCACACCGTCCCAGCCTGCGAGTCGGCCAAATTGCAGGCTTTGATGGATATGCTCGGCGATTTGATTCCGCAAGGCCGCCGTGTGCTGGTGTTCTCGCAGTTCACCGAAATGCTCGCGCTCATTGAAGAGCAACTCAAGGAACACAAACTGCCGTACCTGAAATTGACCGGGGCAACGCGCAATCGTCAAGAGCTCGTCGATGCCTTCCAACAAGGTACAACGCCGTTGTTTCTGATTTCGCTCAAAGCCGGCGGCACCGGGCTCAACCTGACCGCAGCAGACACGGTGATTCACTACGACCCGTGGTGGAACCCCGCGGTGGAAAATCAGGCCAGCGACCGGGCCCATCGCATTGGCCAGGACAAACCGGTGTTTGTGTATAAGCTGATTTGTGAAAACACGGTCGAAGAGCGGATACAACACATGCAGGAGCGCAAACGTGCTTTGTCTGAGCAAATCTTCCAGGTCGAAGATACGGCGCTCGGAGAGGAAGATCTGGAATGGCTCTTGCAACCGGTGCAGGATGGGCCTCATTAGGCCAAACAAAATTGTTTAGTATTTCCAGCGGGTTCAGATAATCCCAGCCGAAGGAGCACGGCAATGCAACACGAACACAACGGCGGACAGGATGCGCTGGTCGAAGAATTGGAGCGCATGCTCAATGAGCAGCTGTTGCTCAACCCCGACGACTTGAAACTGCGCTTACGTCTCGCCCGGGTTCACACGCAACTCCAGCGCAAGGATGCGTTCCTCGGCGAAGCACGAGCCATATATCGTCTGGTCAAAGGTGAGAAAAAACATCCCGCCATGATCCAGATTGCTGATCTCGCGAGCAAACTCGGCGTAGATCCGGAGCTCATCAGCAAGCGCAGCGATGCCAGCCACCAGCGCCGTCTCGGGGAAGATCAAGCCTCGCGCGACTATTTCCTCCACCTCGAGGAGCGCTACCGTGAGCTCAGCGGCAAGGCCAGCTTGGTGCAGGCACTGGATCGGGTGTTGCTACGCAACTTCAACCGCCCGTCATCACTCATGCACGCGCAGCATTTTTCGGAAAACAACGGCGGCGCCCAGGTCGCCATCAAGCGTGAAGATCTGCTGGGCAGCGGCACCAAACAAGTCATGGCGGTCACTGGCCAGGTGGTTATGGCCCGTTTGCTGGGTTACAAAGTCGTGGTTACCGGCAGTCAGAATTTGCGCACCGGTGTGCTCATGACCTCAATGGCTGCGCGCTTGGGCCTGGGTTCAGTGGTCTACATTAACGAACGGCTGGCGAGCCAGAATTCGTCTGCGGTCCTGCACATGCGCTGTGTCGGCGCGCGTATCGAAACGGTGGATTCACGTTTGAATGCGCGCGATGAAGCCATGGACGATTGCATCCGCAGCCAAGGCCATTTCCTGGTTATGGGTGTCGATGCAGCACCAGCACCATTCCCAGAGCTTAATCAACAGCTTATCAGCGCTCTGGGGCGCGAAATTCGCGGTCAATGCCAGGCTATGTTCAAGCGCGCACCCGATGTGCTGGTCAGCCGAGGCAGCAACACAGCCGACGCCTTCGGTTTCTTCGACCCTTACCTCGACCAGCCCCACACCCGTCTTGTCGCCGTGGAGTCACGCGATACCTTGGCCCCGGAGTCCAGTAGCGGCGACCAAGATCCTTTCAAGCGCAATGTGCAATTGAGTGCGTCGCAGCTGCAGCAAGCAGAAACCATACTCGAAGGCTCAGAATATCCGGCGGTCCGCCGCGAGCATGCAAACTACAAGGACAGTGGCCGGGTTGAGTACACCAGTGGGTCCAGCCACGACGCGCAAGCTGCCCTCAAGGGCTTTGCCCGCTACGAAGGGTTGATCCTGCCTATCCGCACCGCCTATGCGGTGGGCTGGGCTGTGCGAGAGGCGCGTGAGATGGATAAAGATCAGGTCATCATTGTGAATATGACTGAGCCATACGACAAAGACCTGCGAGAAGTCGCTGGCATTCTGGGCTACCGCAGTTACTGAGCAGACATTTGGGTGGTCAAGAATTGATCACCTATAATTAAGGGTTCGCCTTGCCCCGGGGTCACCCCCATGAATTTGCAGCAAACTTTTGATGTCATCGTTGTCGGTGGCGGCCACGCCGGTACCGAAGCCGCACTTGCCGCTGCGCGCAGTGGCGCCCGCACCTTGCTGCTGAGCCAGAGCATCGAAACCCTGGGCCAGATGAGCTGCAACCCAGCAATTGGCGGCATTGGCAAAAGCCATCTGGTCAAAGAAATCGATGCGATGGGTGGCCTCATGGCCCGCGCCGCCGATGCCGCTGGCATTCAGTTTCGCCGCCTCAACGCACGCAAAGGCCCCGCTGTGCGCGCGACCCGCGCCCAGGCTGACCGCGCGCTGTACCGTGCGTTTGTCCGCAGTGCGCTGGAGAATCAGCCGAATCTGACGTTGTTTCAGCAGAGCTGCGCCGATCTCATCGTCGAGAATGACCGCGCGGTTGGCGTGGTCACAGAGATGGGCTTGCCGCTACGCTCGCATGCCGTAGTGCTGACCGTGGGCACCTTCCTGGGTGGGCGCATCCATATTGGTCTGTCCAACGCTCAGGGTGGCCGGGCCGGCGATCCACCGTCCAATTTGTTGTCGGAACGGTTGCGCGCGCTGCCCTTTCGCGTCGGTCGCCTGAAAACCGGTACGCCACCGCGCATCGATGCCCGCAGCATCGATTTTTCCCAACTTCAGGAACAGCCGGGTGACGAACCGCGGCCGGTGTTCTCGTTCATGGGTTCGCGCGCCGATCACCCTTCGCAGGTGTCGTGCCACATCACTTACACCAGCGAGAAAACCCACGACATCATTCGGGGCGGACTCGATCGCTCGCCGATGTACTCGGGCAAGATCGAAGGTGTAGGTCCGCGCTACTGTCCTTCGGTGGAGGACAAGGTCGTGCGCTTTGCCGACAAGGACCGCCATCAGATTTTCATTGAGCCGGAAGGCCTGAGCACCCACGAGGTCTACCCCAACGGGATTTCCACCTCGCTGCCGTTTGATGTGCAGGTGGCGTTCGTGCGTTCCGTCGGCGGTTTTGAAAACGCTCACATTACGCGGCCCGGTTACGCCATCGAGTACGACTACTTTGACCCGCGCGATCTGACCTATTCGCTGGAAACGCGGCACATGCCGGGTCTGTACTTCGCCGGCCAGATCAACGGCACGACCGGCTACGAAGAAGCCGCCGCACAGGGTTTGCTGGCTGGCCTGAATGCGGCCCGTGCGGTGCGCGGCGAATCAGCCTGGCATCCGCGCCGCGATGAAGCCTATCTGGGTGTGCTCATCGATGACTTGATCACGCGCGGCGTGGCCGAGCCGTATCGCATGTTCACCAGCCGCGCCGAGTACCGCTTGCGCCTGCGCGAGGACAATGCCGATCAGCGTCTGACCCCGATCGCCCGCAGCATGGGCCTGGTGGATGACGCACGCTGGCAGGCCTTTGAAGCCAAGCAGCAAGGCGTGCACGACGAACTCGAGCGCATGCGCAAGACCTGTATACAGCCTGCCGATGTCGACGCTGACCTTGCCGATGAGCTGTTTGGCGAGCCTTTGCGCCATGAATACATGGCCTTTGATTTGCTGCGCCGCCCTGGCGTGACTTACCGCGATCTGCATCGCATCAGTCGGCTTGGTGACGCGCACAGCGACGACCAGGTCGCTGAGCAGGTGGACATTGAAGCGACGTACTCCGGCTACATTGAGCGGCAGGATGCCGAAATCGAGCGCCACAAAGCGCTGGAAGACACCGCCATTCCCGCCGATATGGACTACACCTCCGTACAAGGGCTGTCGAATGAAGTCGCGCAGAAGCTTGCCCGCGCCAAACCGCTGAGCATCGGTCAAGCCTCGCGTCTGGAAGGTTTGACCCCGGCGGCGATTTCTTTGCTGCTGATTCACCTGCGCCGCCGCGGGGTCAAACGCGCGTCGTAATGCAGTAGCATCCCCCGGATGCACGCGGGATAATCCGCCGACAATCGGGGGAGAACAATGAAAAACGTCTACTTGTTGCTGGCTATCGCGGGCGCCGCGCTGCCGATGTTGGCACTGGCCGGTATTTTTGGCGGCGAACCGCTGCCAGCACCGCAATACTGGCTGCAGACCCTGTATGTGAATGTCGGGACCGCAGCATCATTTACCGATTTGGCTTGGGCCTCGCTGGTGTTCTGGCTGTTTGCTTTTGCCGAATCGGCCCGGCTGGGCATGCGCAAACCCTGGCTGTGGATTGTGATCAACTGCTTGGTCGGTCTGTCCTGTGCGTTGCCGCTGTTTCTCTACGCACGTCTGCGCCGCATCGAAGCCGAGGAACGTCATGCAGCGTTTTGAACGCAGCAGCCTACTGCCCGCGCCTGCGGATGCAGTGATCTCCGCCATTTCCAGCGAAGACTATTTGCACTACCGCTACGATGAAGCGGGCGTGGAGCATTACGAAATCGAGATTCGCGAGAACTCGCCAACGCGCTTTGAAAGTCGCGTGGTTCGGCACGCCGGCACAGACCGAATTCCAAGCTTTGCCCGCAAGTTCACCGGTGATCGCGTCATCATCGTACAAAGTCAGTTCTGGGACCGCTCCCGCGAACCCTACTCAGGCGAGTTGCATTTGGAACTCCATGGCCTGCCGGGTCACATCCTCACCCGACTGAAATTGGTCGACAACGGGGACGGCACATCCACCCTGCAAGGCCGAGGTGAAGTGGAAGCGCGCATCCCGTTGGTCGGCAAGCGCATCGAGAAAATGCTGATCGACAAAGTCGGCGACGGTTTTGATCACAGCGCAGAGAAGATTCGCGACTACCTGACGCAACAGGCCTGATCCGATGCGCTGGCGGTGCCTGCTGGTGTGGCTCAGCCTGGCGCTGTGTGGTCAGGCCAGCGCTCAAAACTGTCCAAGCGCCCAGACGCTGAGCTACGAGGTGATTCGCCATGACGCCCGTGATGCGTTGCGGTTTACCCAGGGCCTGACATTTGCCGATGGCCTGCTGGTTGAGAGCACCGGCTTGTACGGCCGCTCTCAGCTGATCGTGCATCACCCCTCACGCGACGAAACCATCGATTTGCCACGTCGCGTGTTCGGTGAAGGCTTGGCCGTTCACAATCAGCGCTTGTGGCAGCTCAGCTGGAAATCCGGGCAGTTGCGCATCTACACCATGACGCCGCTGGCGTTGGAAAAGACCCTGAGCTACCGCGGAGAAGGTTGGGGGCTGACCCACGATGGCACGCGCTTTATTCGCAGTGACGGCACTGCTTGGTTACGGTTTCACAACGATGAGAATTTCGCACCGATCGGCCAAGTTCAGGTTCGGGACGGTGAGCAAGCGATCAACCGGTTGAACGAGTTGGAGTGGGTCAACGATCAGGTGCTGGCCAACATCTGGTTCAGTGACCGGATTGCACGCATCGACCCAAACAGCGGCTGCGTGACCGGTTGGCTGGACCTGACATCGCTGTGGCCGCGCGCCATAAGACCTCCCAGCGCAGATGTACTCAATGGCGTCGCATGGCATGCTGGGCGGCAAGAACTGTGGGTAACCGGCAAAAACTGGCCGCGCATCTACCACCTGGATGTCCCAGCTCTAAAGCTGGCGAAGACAACCCGGTGACAATAAGACAACAACATGAAACTGAGGACGACACATGCCGTATTCGAACAGCCCGGTGGGGGACCGGCTGCCCCTGAGCCGCTTAAAAATCGCGCACATCGCCAGCGTGCTGTTCATCGCAACAGCGCTGAGCGCCTGCGGCGATTCCAGCGACAGCATCACCAACGCAACCAGCCAGGCCACACCATCCCCGGGGCCCGTCGTGACACCCACAGCGACACCGACGGCGCAACCCAGCGCGACACCAACACCCACGGCCAGCGCATCACCGAGCCCCACACCGCAAGCTTCCGCATCACCCACACCCGGTGCATCGCCGCAGCCATCGCCCAGCCCGCAACCGGCGGCGCCTTTGGAGATGCCCTTGGTCAGCTTGAGTGATGTGTGCGGTGCCACCCTGCCGAATGAGCTGAGCCTGCTTTGCGAGGTCGTGGATACGGCCACCAAAGAGCTGGCCGCGCAATGTGCGGATGCCAGCGGTTCCCCTGCCTGCGACACGCTCAACGGCAATCTGTATGCCTTAGTCCACGGTTGTTATCGCGACGGCGCGGCCTTGTTTGGCGATCAGACCCGCACGATCTGCAAAGTCGCTGACACCTTGGTCTCTGGCGCTGCGGCATATTGCCGCCAGTTGCCCGGTACCCCGCCCGAGCTGTGCAGCCTGATGTCGGAAGGCTTGATCGGCGACAAAGTGCTGGATGAGTACCAAGATTCGGTGCTGCACACCGCGCATCGCTTGCAACGTGAATTGGCCGCCTCGCTGCCGATGCGCCACACCCTCTACGTGTCCACTCACAACAGCTTCAACGCCACCGATGCGAACACACCGCCCACGTTGTCCGGCTCCGACGCCAACCAACGCTACGTGATTGTCGATCAATTGCGTATGGATGTGCGCGGGCTCGAAATTGACGTGCACTGGATGCCCTCACTGATTGATGGCGGTTTTCGGCCTACGGTGTGCCACGGCAACGTGCAGCATCTGGGTTGCACCTACGAACGCAGCTTCCGTGACGAATTGAGCGAGCTGCGCAGCTGGCTGGATGCTCATCCCCAGGAAGTCATCGTCCTCGGCCTGGAAACCCGCTTCAGCGAACCGTTTGATGAGTATTTGGGTGACGGCAAATACGCCGCGGCGTCCGCAGACATCGAAGCCACGGTAGGCGACCGACTGTTCCGCCCCGACATCGACACCCCACACACCTGTGCCGAAGGCCAACCTCTGGATTCCAGCATCGAGGATGTCCGTGCGGCAGGGAAACAGTTGATCATCTACGGCGACTGCAACTACGGCAGCGACGGCGCAAATCTGGTGTTCAGTACCGATAGCACACACATCCAGCAAGGTGGCGGCTCGTATATCGGCATCCAAGCACCGGATGCCTGTGGCTTCAGCCTGGATGATCTGGACAACAAATGGGTGCGTTATTACGAGGACGGCACCCTTGTGGGCGCGCTGACCGGCGTTGATCGCCAGGCCACAGTACAGGACGTGGAACAGATGGCGCGTTGCAATATCAACATGCCATCGCTGGATCACCTGGTCCCCTTTGATGGCCGTCTCCAGGCCTTGATCTGGAGCTGGGATGTCGGCGAACCCGTATCATCGGACGCGGCGCAGCGTGCACTTCATAACGCCGATGGTCATTTTGCCGCGGTGCCCGCGGACCAAGCGCCGATGCTCAAAGCCTGCGCGGACCCACAACAGGCCGTGGTTGTGGACAACGCCCTGAATATTGGGCGCTGGCGCGTTGCCGATCCTTGTGAAAGTCCCTATGTGTGGTCGACACCACGCGATGGCCTGGACAACGAAGCCCTCAAGCAGGCCAAGGCGCAAGCTGGCGTGTCCCACATCAGCCTGTCCTTGCGAAAACCTCAGAACGCTGACTGGTTGTTCGGTGCCAACGAGTAGCGTTTTTGCACAGAGCGAACTCTGAGAACGGCGTACCTAGAAATGGACGTGTGGCGTTAAGCGGGCTGATCAGTTGGCGCCAACAACTTCACCACAAAGCCCGTAAAATAGAGGTTTTTCGAGCGCTTCCTCGCGATGTCCCAAACCGCCACCGATCCACGCCGGATCAAGCTGGAAGAGAACAAGCTGGCCAAACGCCTGCGTCGTCAGGTTGGCCAGGCGATTGCCGACTACAACATGATTGAAGACGGCGACAAGATCATGGTGTGCCTGTCCGGCGGCAAAGACAGCTACACCATGCTCGATATCCTGCTCAATCTACAGGCCAGTGCGCCGATCAGCTTCGAGCTGGTCGCGGTGAACCTGGATCAAAAGCAGCCCGGCTTTCCGGAACATGTGCTGCCGGAGTACCTGGGTGGCCGCGGTATCCCGTTCCACATCCTGGAGCAGGACACCTACAGCGTGGTTGAGCGCGTTGTGCCGGAAGGCAAAACCCAGTGCGGTTTGTGCTCACGCCTGCGCCGCGGTGCACTGTACAGCTACGCCGAAGCCGAGGGTTTCACCAAGATTGCCTTGGGTCATCACATGGATGACATCGTCGAGACCCTGTTTCTGAATCTGTTTTTCGGCGCACGGCTGGCCGCGATGCCACCCAAACTGCGCTCCAACGATGCACGCAATGTGGTGATCCGGCCGCTGGCCTATACCCGCGAAAGCGATATCGCGCACTACGCGGCAGTCCAGGAATATCCCATCATTCCCTGCAATCTGTGTGGTTCGCAGGACAATCTGCAACGCGTGCAAGTGCGCCGCATGATGGACGAATGGGAACGCAGCCACCCCGGGCGCACCCAGCAGATATTCAAAGCCCTGCAGAATGTCGCGCCTTCGCAACTGGCCGATACCCAACTGTTTGATTTTGCCGGGCTCAGTCAACAACCGACTCAGGACGCGCGCGAGCAGCCGGTCATGTGGCTGAACGCGAACGCATGACACCCGCTCATCACGTGCGCGCCATGCGCCGCGATGACGCGGATGCGTTGGGCGAGCATTTGCGCCGACACAAAGCGGAATCGGGCATTGATGGCATTCACTTTATGCCCTATTTGCCAAACTCGGGTGACGGACCGAGCAGCGCCGACCTGGAGGCCACAGACATTGCAATTGGCGAACCCGGCTGGCAGCGCTGGTTTGTCGTCGAAGCGGGCGACGGACGTATCGTCGGCCATTTGGACTTGCGTGGGGATCGCTTGCGCACCGCGAATCATCGCTGCGCGTTGGGCATCGGCATCGAAACTGCCTACCGCAGCGCTGGCATCGGACGCCAGCTGATTCAATGCGCGATTGATTTCGCGCGCGCTCATCCGCCATTGGCCTGGATCGAATTGTGGGTCTTTGGCCACAACGCGGCGGCTATTGCGCTGTATCAGCGCATGGGCTTCGAAACCATCGGCACCACGCCGGATCAATTCCGTTTTGGGGAACAGCGTGTGGACGACCTCCACATGGTGCTGAAATTGTGACCCTTACGCGCCTTTCTGCGTGCTTGGCCGGCGCCATTCTCAGCGCCTGTTCAAACCCGATTTTCCACTACCACTGCGATGATGGCAGCGAAATCAGCGTGCGCCATCCGCAGCCGGATGTTGCCTTGCTGCAATGGCATGGCGACCAGCTCCGCTTGGATCAAACCATAAGCGCTAGCGGTGCGCGCTATGCCGGAGAGGCTTTGGTCTGGTGGTCCAAAGACGCTGATGCCACGCTGTATGCGCTGAACGACGACGGCACGACCGGTGATGTGCTGTGTCGTTGTTCATCGTCTGACTGAGCCGGCGTGGACGCCAGTACCACAGTCGCCTTGTTCAGCGCTTTGTTGGTGCTCGCCGTTGTCCCTGGCCCCAGTGATGTCGCCGTTATTGCCCGCGCTGTGTCGGCGGGTTTCAGCCAAGCGGCCGTGATGGTCGCGGGTATCGTCGTCGCCGATGGCTTGCTGATCCTGATCGCGGTCACGTCTTTGGCTGTTCTGGCCGAGTGGGTCCAAGGCCTGACAAGCGCACTGCAATGGCTCGGTGGCGCATTCCTGATCGGTCTGGGGCTGAACATGTTCCGTACGCCGCAACCGGCCGACGGCATCGCAACCCCGCCGCGTGCCGGTCGCGCCTCCAGCTTTGCCAGTGGCTTTCTGATGACCCTGGCAGATCCCAAAGCGGTGTTGTTTTACATGGCTTTGCTGCCCGCATTTGCCGATCTGGGACAGCTCAGATTGCGCGATGGCGTGGTGATCTTGCTGGCAGCGACAGCGGCGATTTGCAGCGTCAAGCTCAGTTACGCCTGGCTCGCCGGGCGGGCCGCCGGGATGATCGAAAACCCAACATTTCGCCGCAATCTGAATCGCGGCGGCGGCGTGGTCATGCTCGGCATTGGCGCAATGTTGCTGGTGCAAGCTTGGATGTTGCGCTGACGGCAGCGCAGTATCGCTTGTCATCGGCCATCCCGGTCTCTGGCAGTCCGTGACCGAAGCAATGGAGAGCTTCGCGTCTCGACCGAAAGCCAACTGACGTAGAATGCGCGGTTTTCCTCGTTGCCAAGACTCATGCCGGCCAACATCGCGCAAGAAGCGGCCAAACGCCGCACCTTCGCCATCATCTCCCACCCCGATGCGGGGAAAACCACCCTGACCGAAAAGTTGTTGCTGTTTGGCGGTGCGATTCAGCTCGCCGGCACGGTGAAGGGGCGCAAAGCCGCCCGCCATGCGACCTCGGACTGGATGAAGATGGAGCAGGAGCGCGGGATTTCGGTGACCACCTCGGTGATGCAATTCCCGTACAAGGAACGCATCGTCAATCTGCTCGACACCCCGGGTCACGAGGACTTCTCCGAAGACACCTACCGCACCCTGACCGCGGTGGACTCCGCGCTGATGGTGATCGACGCGGCCAAAGGCGTGGAGACCCGCACCATCAAACTGATGGAAGTTTGTCGCCTGCGCACCACCCCGATCGTCAGCTTCGTCAACAAGCTTGACCGTGAAGGTCAGGAGCCGATGGCCCTGCTCGACGAAATCGAGGAGGTGCTCAACATCCGCTGTGCCCCCATCACCTGGCCGATCGGCATCGGGCGCGCTTTCAAGGGCGTGTATCACCTGCTCGAAGATCGCTATTACCTGTACAGCGGCAAAGGCGACAAAATTTCCGAGATCGAAACCGTAGAAGGGCTGCACGCCGAAGGCATCGAAGCCAAGCTGGGCGAGCCCTACGCCACCTTCATGGACGAAGTGGAACTGATCAAGGAAGCCGGCACCCCGTTTGATCTGGAGGAATACCGCGCCGGTCGCCTGACCCCGGTGTTCTTCGGTTCCGCGATCAGCAATTTCGGTGTGCGCGAATTGCTCAACGGCTTTGTCGAGTGGGCGCCCGGGCCGCAACCACGCGAAGCCGACATCCGGCCAGTGCCTTGCGATGACCCCAAGCTGACCGGCTTCGTTTTCAAGATCCAAGCCAATATGGATCCCAACCACCGTGACCGCATCGCCTTTATGCGCGTGTGTTCCGGGCAGTACAAAAAGGGTATGCAGCTCTACAGCGTGCGCCAGGGCAAGTCCGTGCGTATCTCAGACGCGGTGACCTTCCTCGCCTCAGAACGTGATGCGGCGGAAACAGCCTATCCGGGCGACATCATTGGTCTGCACAATCACGGCACCATCGCCATTGGCGACAGTTTCTCCGAAGGCGAGAATCTGCGTTTTTCCGGCGTACCCAACTTCGCTCCGGAGTTGTTCCGGCGCGTGGTCCTGAAAGATCCACTCAAGGCCAAAGCGTTGAACAAGGGCCTGGATCAGCTGTGTGAAGAAGGGGCGACCCAAGTGTTTCGGCCTCTGATGGGCAATGACGTGATCCTTGGAGCCGTCGGTGTGCTGCAGTTTGATGTGGTGCAGAATCGCCTCAAGGATGAGTACCGCGTGGATTGCGTGTTCGAAGCGGCACAGATTCACACGGCGCGTTGGTGCTACGCCAAAGACGACAAAACCTTGCGACAATTCAAAGACAAGCAACAGGACAAGCTGGCCGAAGACCATTCCGGCGCGCTGGTGTATCTGTCCAGCAGTCGGGTGAATCTGGAGATGGCCATTGATCGCAACCCGGACGTGCGTTTCGAAGCCACACGCGAGCACGGCTAAAGCTTCAGCACGTTTAGATCAGCGGGCGGGTGGTATCGAGTACGTGCCAGTGGCATGCGCAACCGGCTGATCTGAGCCCTCGGAGTACAGCAAAACCTCTCCGTAGAACAGACTCTTGCCCACTTTCAGCGGTCGCGCTTCGGCAAGCACCGCACGATCAGCAGCGGGTTTGCGCAGAAAATTGATGTTCAGATTGGTGGTCACCGCCAATGGGATGATGCCCACCGCACCCAGAACGGCCACGTACAGCGCGGCATCCGCGACGGCCATCAGGGTCGGGCCAGAAACCGTACCACCAGGACGCAAATGGGCATCGTTCACGGCGAACCGCACGCGCGCCAGCGTGTCAGAAGCCTTCAACACCTCGCCGTTGAATTGGGGAAAATCCCGCGCCAAGAAGGCTTTTATGTCGTTTTCGTTGGCCATGATCTCAAGGATTGTGGTGCATTACGCTTGCCTTCACAGAAGCTTCAAATATACAACCGTATAATGAACGCGTCGGCTGCGCGTCGAAACACTCATCACCACAGCAGAATCTCATGACCGAACGCCTCAAACGCTCCGTTGATCCCTCCAGCTTGCCCATGTTCTCGCTGTTCATTGCCATGCACCTGGCCTGTCTGGCGGTGTTTTTGACCGGCGTGAATACCATCGACATCGCAATCTGCCTGGGTTTCTTCTGGCTGCGCATGTTCGGCATCACCGCAGGATACCACCGCTATTTCGCCCATCGCGCTTACAAAACCGGGCGGGTTTTCCAGTTCATACTGGGCTTCATCGCGCAGAGTTCGTTGCAGAGTGGGCTGATCTGGTGGGCTTCCAAACACCGCGATCACCACAAGTTTGTCGACACGCCCAAAGATGTGCATTCCCCGCGCGAATACGGCTTCTGGTTCTCGCACCTGGGCTGGATCTTCAACGACAAAGCGCAGCACACGGATTACTCCAATGTCCCCGACCTGACCCGTTTCCCCGAGTTGGTGTGGCTGGACAAATACCACTGGGTGCCGGGCGTGCTGTTCGGTATCGCCATCTGGATGGTCGCCGGTTGGTCCGGCCTGGTCGTGGGTTTCTGCCTGTCCACGGTTTTGCTGTGGCACGCCACCTTCGCGATCAACTCGCTGGCCCATGTCTATGGCAAACAGCGTTACCTGACTGGCGACGATTCACGCAACAACTGGTGGCTGGCGCTGCTGACCTTTGGTGAAGGTTGGCACAACAACCATCACTACTACATGGCGTCCGTGCGTCAGGGCTTTTACTGGTGGGAAGTCGACATCACCTACTACCTGCTCAAGGGTTTGCAAGGTGTCGGGCTGGTACATGATCTGAAAGAACCGCCAGCGCATGTGCGCGATGGTCAACGCAAGATTTCACCGGAAGTTCAGGAACGTATTGCCGGACGTCTGGCCCAGACGTTCTGCATCGACAGCATGATCAGTGATGTGCGTCTGCGCTGGGAAGCCGAAAGCGCACGCGGCCGCGTGGCCTGGGATGAATTCCGTCAGCGTCTGTCGCTGGCCATCGACCAGGCCATGGAAGACGGGCGTGAATCGCTGGACCAGCTGCATTTGCCGGAACTGCCCAGCCTAGACGAGATGCGGCGCAAGGCGGAAGCCATGTTTGCACGCTCACCGGCCATGGACGACATCATCGCGCGTGCCCGCATTCAGCTGGCGGATGCGCTCAATCGCAACCTGATGCGCGCAGGACCACAACCAGCCTAAGCGGAATTATCGAATGGCAGCGACTTTGCGCTGCTTTTTGATCGCGTACATGGTTTGATCGGCACGCCGGATCAAGGCCTCGGGATCAGTCTCACCCGGCTGTGATGTAACCACACCGATGCTTGCTCCGGGATAGTCCAACACCACTTCGCCATCCATGAACCGGCCCTGAACAGCCTGTCTTAATCGTTCGGCCAGCTCGTCTGGCTGGTCGCCCATGGCAATGACCACGAATTCATCGCCACCATAGCGGCCGACCACATCGCTGACCCGCACAGTGGCTAGCAAGCGGCTTGCGATATGCACGAGAAAGCGGTCGCCCACATCATGGCCGTACTGGTCATTGATGGGCTTGAAACCATCCAGATCCACAAAAGCCAGCTGTAGCGGCCGACCATCGCGACGCGACTGAGCCAACATCCGACTCAATGCCTCCTGTAAGCCACGTCGATTGGCGATGCCTGTCAAGGTGTCTGTTGTCGCTCTTGAGCTGAGTTCCTGATTGCTCTGGCGCAGGCGCTCGAGCAATACTTCGCGCTCGATTTGGTGGGCGATCAGGCGTGCAAACAAGCCCAAAACATTCAGGGTCGCTGGAGCCACATCAACCGTTTCACCACTGGCCGCGCACAAAGTGCCGTAGAGCGTGCCGTCAGCGGTGTGGATCGGCTGACTCATGTAGGTCTGGATACCCAACTCACGAGCCGCATCCGAATCGCCCCAACGGCTGGCTACATCCACGGCCAGAGGCTGCCCCTGATCCAGTGCGCGCTTGCACAGCGTATCGCCCCAAGGTACCGACAAACCTTCCGGTATTTGCAGGGCCTGACTGTTGCGAGCAAAGAGGATGTGCTGAACACCGCGAAGTTCATCGATCGTGGTCAGATAGGTCGACTCCAACCCAGTGACGGTCTCCAACAGCGCCAGCATGGGACGGGCCAGGCTTTCAAGATCGTAGGAATGAGCAACCTGATCGGCCAGCTGATTGAGCAGGGGTTCCATCGCTGCAAAGTTCGCCCGGTAAACAGGTCTTGAATGCTATCAGTGCTTCAACGTTGCGCCCAACTCGTCCGTCAAAGCCGAATGTGTTGCCAACGGCGGCGCTGCCACACCCACACAAAAATTGCCGCTTGGGCTGCACGATAGAGATTCATAGCCACCCAAATATCAAGCAGACCATGGCCCATAACCGGTCCGAGCAGGTACGCCACCGGCAGGAACACCAGCCACTGCATGCCCACACCCACCACCATAACCACACCGCTGGCGCCGACGCCAAGCAAGGCTTGCATCAAAATCAAGCCGATACCGTCGATGAGAATGCCCAATCCGACGAGGCGCAGGGGCCACACACCCAACTCGATCAAGGACGCATCGTTCAGGAACAGGCCGAGAACCTGTCGCGTGGGTATCAACATCAGGATGCCGAGCAGGGCGAAAACGACACAGCCCACGCGGCTCACGTCCCAAGCCCATCGATGAGCATCCTGAGCGTCCTCGCGCCCCAGCGCCTGCCCGGACAGCGTCGCCGCGGCCATCCCAAAGCCCATCCCCGGCAGAATCGCCACCAGGGTGATGTTGATCAGCACATTGGCGACCGCCAGCTCGCGCGTGCCAACCTGACCGATGATCCAGAACAGCACCGCGAAGCCACCAGCGAACAGCACCTGCTGCACCGAAGCGGGCAATCCCAAACGCAGTAATCCTGCCATCTGCTCCCCGGACGGCATGCGTTCGAGAAATCCGCTGCTACGGGCATGACGCAAGGCGAGGAAAAAATAGATGCCTGTGCCAATCATCATGCTGATGGCAGTGCCCAAACCCGCACCCTGGGTGCCTAAGGCCGGAAATCCAAAGTGCCCAAAAATCAATGCGTAGTTCAGAAACACGTTGATGATGTGCATGATCACCAAGGTGCGCATGTACAAGCGGGTCTGGCCAACAGCACTCCAGAATCCGCGAAACGCGAAGTTCATGCCGACAAACACAATCGCCAGCACGCGCATCTCAAAATACTGCGCACCTTCGGCCGCCGCGCTGGCGTCATTGAGCAGTGCACCAACAATGGGAGCAGCTGCAAACCACAGCAGCAGCGTCATCGGAATGCCGTAGACCAACGCAACCAGCAAACCGCCATTGAGTGAAACCGCGCTATTGCGCGAATCGCCGGCACCAACCCGGCGTGCCGCCAGCGCCTGAACGGCCGACGACATGCCCGTCACGGCGGCAACCGACAGAAACGCCAGAAAGCTGACCATGCCCACACCAGCCAGGGCTTCGGCGCCGAGCTGCCCAACCATGGCGGTGTCGACCAAGTTGAGAATATTCTGCGATGTCATGCCGCCGATGATGGGCAGCGCCAAGGCCAATATCTCTCGACGACGCTTCGGCTCCACCGCCAGCCGTGCCGTCACGAAGGCGCGACCTCACCCCGCAAAAGCGCCGTGATGCGCTCGCGCGCTTCGTCCACACCCTGCCGCGCCGTGGCTGAGAATAATTGCGCGGTGTACAAAGGGTTTTGCTGCTTGAGTTCTCGTTCGATTTTGAACAAAGCCTGCTTGGCCGCATTTCGACTGAGCTTGTCCGCTTTGGTCAGCAAGACATGTACAGACAGAAAACGCGGACCCACCCAGTTCAGCAGTTGTTGATCGAGATCGGTCAATCCGCGACGGATATCCACAATGAGCACCACGGCAGCCAACTCGTCCCGGTTGTTGAAATAGCGCTCAATCAGCTCAACCCACTGCACCTTGACGGCCTTGGGCGCAGCGGCAAAACCATAGCCAGGCAGGTCTGTGAGATGCCCCAGATCACCCAAGGTAAACAGATTGATCAGCTGCGTGCGACCCGGCGTTTTGCTCGTGCGGGCCAAAGCGTTCTGCCCGGTTAACGCGTTCATTGCGCTGGACTTTCCGGCATTGGAGCGGCCCGCAAACGCGATCTCGCGACCACCGCGCGGAAGATCCGGCAAACGCGCCGCTGAAAGCACAAAAGCAGCGCTTCGCCACAGGCGCAAAAGTTCCGCGTTTCTCGCAGCTTCACTCATGGGTTAAAATCTCGCATCTTCATCACAATAATTGAAAAACCGGTGACCGTGGTTGCCGCGTTGCTATTAGGAGTTTCTGCACGATGACGCGCATTTCGCTGGTGACGGCCCTGATCCTGGGTCTGGGATGCACAACGGCTATGGCCGCCGAATCTTCGCACGCTGCCCAAGGTGGTGACGCGGCCGCAGGCAAATCCAAAGCGGCCGTATGCTCCGCATGCCACGGTGCCGATGGCAACAGCAGCAACGGCGAATGGCCGAAATTGGCTGGCCAACATGCAACATATCTGGAGAATCAGCTCCACGCGTACAAGTCCGGCGAGCGCAAAAACCCGATTATGGCAGGACAGGTTGCTGCGCTGTCTGAGCAGGACATGAAAGACCTGGCTGCGTATTACTCCGCACAAACGCTGAAACCCGGCGTAGCCAACCCGGATCTGGCCAAAAAAGCCGAAGGTCTGTACCGCGGAGGTCGTGCCGAAGATGGCATTCCGGCATGCTCGGCGTGTCACGGTCCGGACGGCAAGGGCAATGCGGCCGCAGGCTATCCGTCAGTGCATGGCCAACACGCGCAATACACGGCGGCGCAGTTGAAGGCTTACCGCAGTGGTGAGCGTGCGGGAACCGATCTGGCCAAGATGATGTCTCAGGTTGCAACCAAGCTGACCGATGCGGACATTGAGGCGCTGGCTTCGTACCTGTCAGGCCTGCACTGATCCGACCATCGTCGACCACACCATCTTTTATGGGATTTCATCACATGTTTCGCCAGTTACTGATAGTCGCCTGCGCGGCACTGCCCATCGCATGCAGCGCCGCGGAAGAAGCCAAGTATCGCTACAAAGAGCACTATCAGCCCTCTCGCTCGGCGATCACCGACCCCAATCCCAGCCAGCCCGATGTGTTCGAAGTGTTTTGGTACGGCTGCCCTCACTGCTATCACTTCGATCCCTTGGTCGAGAAGTGGAAAGCCAGCAAAGCCGACGATGTGAATTTCCAGCGCTTGCCTTTCTCGCTGGGTCGTCCGCAAGGTTTGCTTCATAGCCGCGCGTTCTACACGGCGGAAACGCTGGGTATCCTCGACAAGATGCATCCGATTCTGTTCGCGGCAATCCACGAAAAGCGTAATCCGCTGGCCTCGGAAGCGGCAATCCAGAAAGTTTTCGTGGATGAGGGCGGAGTTATGCCCGAAGTGTTCAGCGAAACCTTCAATAGCTTTGCCGTCGAAAGCAAAGTGCAGCAGGCTGAAGCCACCATCCGCAAGCTGGGTCTGAATTCCGTGCCGGCGATGAGTGTCGACCTGAAATACTGGACCGGCGGCCGCGAAGCCGGTGGATTCCAGGGCATGCTGGATGTGGTCGATTTTCTGACCGAACAGTCCCGCAGTAACAACAAGTAAAGGCAGCGTATGCGAGCCGTTCTGGCCATTCGCTTTGGCGGATGGCTACGCGCCTGCATCCTCGGTCTGCTCTGCGTTTGCCCTGTGTTTTCGCAGGCCGCGAATGATGCCCCAGCAGACACGCAAACCTCAGCGGAATCGCATTGTCGCAAGTACGTGAATCGTCTGGGCAGTGTGTATTCCAGCGATTGCGACGACGGCCTGTTTTATTTCAGCGGTCACTCGTCGGTTTCTGGCGAACCGATTTTGCTGCGCGAGTTTCCCGCTCCGGACACAAACGCCCCACGGGTCCTCGTTGTTGGTGGCATCCATGGCGATGAACTGAGCTCCATCAGCATCGTGTTTGCATGGATACGCGAGCTCAAAGGGCTCAACCCGCAAACATTTCATTGGCGCATTACGCCGAGCATGAATCCCGACGGTTTGCTGCGCTCTGATGCACAGCGCACCAACGCCAACGGCGTCGATCTCAACCGCAACTTTCCCACTCCCAATTGGGAAGAGGAGTCGCGCGAATACTGGGTTGATCGCACCTACCGGAATCCGCGGCGTTATCCCGGTCCGGAGCCGTTATCCGAGCCTGAATCACGCTGGCTGTTTTCCGAGATTGAGAGATTCGAGCCCAACGTGATCGTGGCCGTCCATGCGCCCTACGGGATTGTGGATTTCGACGGTCCGTCGGTGCCACCGAAGAAGCTGGGGCATTTGCACCTGAATCTGCTGGGAACCTACCCCGGTTCGTTGGGCAACTACGCCGGTGTGGTCCGTGGGATTCCAGTCGTCACTGTGGAACTGCCCTCCGCGGGAAGCATGCCCACCTCAAGACAGCAAGACAAAATCTGGCACGACCTGCTGGCCTGGCTTGACGAGAAAATCGACAGACCGGTTCAGCGCGCCTCCAAAGACACGCCCTGATGTGGTTGCGCGCGCCACGACACTGGCGCTGCGGCGGCGCCTTGTTGCTGAGTCTGGCTATCAGCGGGACGGTGGACGCTGCGGTGCAGGTCAACGGCTTGGACAAACCTCAGCGCGACAATGTCTTGGCCTGGCTGACACTGAGCCGGCTCCCCGACGACGCGTCTCGCAGCGTGGTGTTTCGCCGCTTCCGCCAAGCCGACAAAGAAATCCATAACGCGCTGCAGGCCCTTGGCCATTACTCCCCGGTGATCAGCCGCAAGCTCGATTTCGAGAATGGGTCATGGCAGGCCCAATTCGACATCCAGGCGGGACCGCGCACGATCGTTCGGAGCACCAACATTCGTTTCGTCGGTCCTGGTGCCGACACCTTGCAAAGCCAGTTTGGTCAGGATGGGTTGACCGATCTGCCGCTGCACCACGACAAATACCGTGCGCTCAAAGATCGATTGCTCAACCTCGCGGTCAATCGCGGTTACATTGACGCCGAGATCAGCCAAGCCAAACTTCTGGTCAATCCAGAGCAGGCGCGTGCCGACATCGAGTTGGAAATCAGCACTGGCCCTCAGTTTCGTTTTGGTCGAATCGACATCGAGCAGGACATTCTGGCCGATGCTTTTTTGCGCCGCTACGTGCAGATCCAAAGTGGCGATGTGTTTGATGCCGATCGTCTGCTTGATCTGCAACTTCGCCTATCCGATTTGGACTATTTCCAGACACTGGATGTCTCGACCCAGCGTCCGGACGAAGAACAGGCGATCATCGACATCGATATCGCGACCACGCCGAAAAAACCGCAGCGTTACCAACTGGGTTTGGGTTACGGCACCGACACCGGACCACGGGCATCATTGGCGACCGAGTTCCGCCATCTCAACAAACAAGGGCATCGACTGCGCAGCGACCTGCGCGTAGCGGAAAAACAACAGGACTGGAGTGCCCGTTACCTGATTCCCACGGGCACCGAGGTTGGCACCAACTGGTCGTTGAAAGCGGGCTTTTCGGCCGAGGAGTTTGGCGATGCGAAATCGGAGGCTTGGCAGTGGCAGTTGGCCTTAACCGAGGTCAGCGGCCCGCGCTTGTGGCAGTACTACCTCGGTTACGAAATCGAGTCATTCCGAGTGGGTGAAGACCCTCGCACGCAGACCGAGCTGCTGATGCCGGGCACAAGCCTGAGTTTGCGTCGCACCGACAGCGACTTGAATCCGCGACGCGGCTACAAAGTGTTTGCCGACATTCATGGCGCGCTGACCGATGTGGTTTCCAGCGACAGCTTTCTGCAGATGCTGGTGCAAAGCCGTTTGGTTCTGCCTCTGGGCAGCAAAAGTCGTCTGCTGCTGCGCGGCCAGGCGGGTTATAGCATCGTTGGCGAAATCTCTGAATTGCCGCTGTCGCAACGTTTTTTCGCCGGCGGCGATCAATCCGTTCGTGGCTACAGCTACCAATCATTGGGTCCAACCAACGAGCGCGGTGAGGTCATTGGCGGTCAGTATTTGAGTGTGGCCAGCATCGAAGTTGATCGATTGCTGTTCCGAAACTACGGTGCCGCGCTGTTTTTCGACTATGGCGGCGCCAGCGATCAACCGGGCAAATCGCTGTTCCGCGGCGTTGGTTTTGGTCTGCGCTGGCGCACCGCCATCGGCATGGTGCGAGCGGATTTCGCACATCCGCTGGATGGCGGTGAGCGCGGGTTTCGCCTGCACATCGGCATTGGAGCCGAGCTGTGATTCGCTGGCTTTTGTATCGATTTATTCCGTTTTACGTGCTGCTCACGGCCTTGTTGGCCGTGGTCGTATTGCTCACCTCAGAAACCGGTTTGCAGTGGCTGTGGAAACAAGCTCAGCCGCGTCTGCCGGAGTCTTTGAGCATAGACCAGGTGAGCGGTCGGCTGATTGGTCGCATCCAGATTGACGGTCTGCACTTCGCTAGCGACACGCTAGACGTCAAAGCTCAACAGGCTTGGGTCGACTGGTCACCAAGCGCTTTGATCGGTGGGCGCATACAACTGAATGAAGTGGTTTTGCTCGGCGCGCAAATCAACACGCTAGGGGCAGAGCAAACCGAACCAACGGGCGAGTTGCCCGAGACGTTGCCCAATCTGCCCAATGTCACCATCGGGACATTGAAACTGCGTGATGTGGCTTACCAGACCAACGGACACACCGCGTTATATCTCAAACACGCGGACGCTCGGGCCGACCTCACCCAACAAGCGTTGGAACTCGATCTCAGTGCCGTGGACCTGGCCGACTACGGACGCTGGCAGGCGCAGCTGTCGGCGCAGATCGCGGAACGTCAGATCACCGTCAATACACTCACCGTGCAGGGCCTGGATGAGCCACCACTGTACCTGGCCGTTGATGGGGCTTGCCCATGGCCAACCTTGGATTGTGACGCCAACCTGCGTTGGACATCGCTGCGCTGGCCACTCGACAGCGACATCTGGGTGAGCCCCAGTGGTGAGGCCAAGTTGGCCCTGATCGACAACAAAGCCCATATGCTGATCGATGCAGAGCTGGCCGGCGAACAGATTCCACCATCAAGTCTTTTTGTCACCGTGCGCAGCCCGGACACGCAAGGTGAATGGTCGCTGCAAGGGCAGTGGGAGCAAATCCCAGATCGCACCCAACAACACACGCCGGAGCCGGCGCAAGTGACCTTGGACGTGCTCTACAACGCCGCCACCCAGAAACTCAAAGCGACTTTGGACCTGGCCCGCATCGACGCCGGGGCATGGGTGAAAGAATGGCCGTCATCGCTGAATGGTCAGGTTGTCGCGGATGCGGATTTGAGCCACGGATTCTCAGCCGTGTTTCCGACGGTCAAACTCAATGGCAGCTTACGTCAGCAGCCAATACAACTCTCAACCCGTGGCGCGTACGCGGGTTCGCACGACTGGTACGCGCAACAGCTCAACCTACGTTGGGCAGACGCGCATCTCAAAGGGCATGTCCGCCGCTCACAGCGCTGGCAAGGCCAACTGGAACTCAGTGCGCCGGATCTGGGCAAGCTGGATTCACAGTTGCAAGGGCGTGTCACAGCCAAGGTGGCGGCCAGTGGTGATGGCTCTTTGCCAATCATCAACTGGACGCTGGATGGGCAAAAACTCCAGGCCGCCGGATTCGACCTGGCCCAAGTGACCTCCAAAGGCCATTTGTCCGCATCCAGCGTGGATCTGAATCTATCTGCGCAAGATCTCAGCGGTTCCGGCCTTTACGTGGAAGATCTTGCGCTTCACAGCACCGGGCGTCTGGAAAATGCGCAAACCCAGATCCGCTTGAAGGAATCCCGCGCCGACAGCACGCTCACTCTGAACAGCCGCTGGGATGCTGACAAGCAGCGCTTGACCGTGGATCTGGTTGACGGCGAATGGCGGCTCGGCCCAGCACCTCGCCCGCCGTTCATGGCATGGACAGCAGATCCCGGCGCACGCTTCACCTGGTCCAAGAGCGCTGGTGTCACATTGACGGAACACTGCTGGCGCAGTCGCGAGGCGTCGTCATGCCTGCAAGGACGCTGGGATACCCGCGATGCCAGTGCCACATTGCAGCTGCGTGGCTACAACCTCAATCGCTTGCGGCGCTTGTTGCCTCCGGGCAGTCGTCTGGACGGTGATGTCGATGTGGATGTGGTGTTGCAGCCGTCCCCATTGTCGCAGCCCAAGGCCACCCTGGAACTGCGCACCACGGCGATACAGATCGCAACCCGGCAGGAGCAGGACGATGTGCCGTTGCTCACATTATTACCGGGTCAACTGAGCGCGGATGCACACGGCCTGAATGTCACCGCGAATTGGGACTTCCCACTGCAACTTGACGACGGGCGTCCAGGCGGGCTGAGTGGCTCGTTCGATCTGGACGAGCAACAGACGCTGGACGGTCGCCTGCGCATCAATCTGGATGATCTTTCGGTGATCAGCGCCTTTGTGCCTGAGGTGCTCAGCGCGCAAGGCATGATTAACGGTGAATTGCGGGTCTCCGGTCAGCTCGATAAGCCCGCGTTAGGGGGTGACATCAGCCTCATAGATGGTGTTTTCCATCTTGATACGCCCGACATTCACCTACAGCAAACCCGCATCAGCTTGAGCGGCAACGGGGACAACACGCTGATTCTTCAGTCCAGCACTCGCTCTGGCGACGGCGAGATGCAGATCAGTGGCCAAGTGGATTGGTCGGGCGTAAAACCGCATGTCAGTGCCACCGTCAGCGGTGAAAACTTTCTCGCCGTCGACATCCCAGAAGCCCGAGTCTGGGTCAGCCCTGACCTGAAACTGGAGATCCAGCCACCACGCCTGGATCTCAGCGGTCGTATTACCGTACCGCGTGCGGACATCCGACCCCGCGAAATCAGCAGTCGCGGTGCGATTGCACCGGACGCTGATCAAATCATCGTGGGGCAAGACGCCCCCGCGCATGCTGGTCTGCAGGTACACAGCCAAGTCGAGTTGGTGCTGGGACGCAATGTGCACTTTGAAGGTCTGGGATTGACCACAGATCTGGATGGTCGCTTGAAGACGCGCATGCGTCCGGGACGTGCGGCCACCGGCGAAGGGGATTTGCGTTTGCGTGATGGGCGTTACAAAGCCTATGGGCAGAACCTACAGATTGAGCGCGGGCGGCTGATTTTCAGCGGCGGACCGTTAACCGAACCCGGCCTAGACATCAAAGCCTATCGCCAGGCCACCACGGAAATCCGCGCCGGTGTGATTGTTCGTGGTCCGCTCGACAAACCACAGGTGAGTCTGTATTCCGAACCCGGCATGCGCGAGACGGATCAGCTGAGTTATCTGGTCCTGGGCCGGGCAGCTGAATCCCGCAGCGAAGACGATCAGGCCATGCTCAACAACGCCGCCCTGGCTCTGGGTCTCAAAGGCGGGGACTTTCTCGCCAAACGCTTTAAAGGCACCCTGGGTTTGGATGAAGTGTCGATCGGTACTCAACCGGGCGAGCAAGCCAATCAGGCCAGTCTGGTGCTCGGCAAATACCTCAGTCCGGACATCTATGTGAGTTATGGCATCGGCTTGTTCGAGCCGGTTTACACCTTCCGCCTGCGCTATCAGCTGTCCAGCAAATGGAGCCTGCAGACCGAATCCGGCGTGGAGTCGGGTGGCGATCTGTTTTACACCATCGAGCGTTAGCCGGCGCGGATGCCGCAATCTCTGGCTGTCCGTACAATAGAGGGCTATTTCCTCTCTATCTGTTGCCGGTGCGCCTGATACTTATTCCCATCGTCATGATCGTGTGCCTGATCAGCGCTTGTGGTCAAAGCGGTGATCTGTATTTGCCCGATGCCTCTACGAGCACCGCAACGCCAGCCCCACAGGACCACTGATGGACCATTTTGAATACCGCGATGGCGATCTCTACGCCGAAGATGTCGCGGTCAGCGATCTTGCTGAACGTTTCGGCACGCCTTTGTTTGTTTATTCCCGCGCCACGCTGGAGCGTCATTTCAAAGCATTCGACGATGCGCTTGCAGGCGTCGATCATCTGATCTGTTACGCGGTCAAGGCCAACAGCAACATCGCCGTCCTCAATGTGCTGGCTCGCTTGGGCGCCGGTTTCGACATCGTCTCGGGCGGCGAACTGCAGCGCGTGTTAGCCGCCGGCGGTGATCCGCGCAAGATCGTATTTTCCGGCGTGGGCAAACGCGTCGACGAAATGGAAATGGGCCTGGAAGCCGGCATCCGTTCGTTCAACGTCGAATCGGAAGCCGAGTTGGAACGCCTTAGTGAGGTTGCCGCCAGCGCCGGCGTTTGCGCAACAGTCGCCCTGCGAGTGAATCCGGATGTCGACGCCAAAACGCACCCGTATATCTCAACCGGTCTCAAAGAAAACAAATTCGGCATCGACATGAGCGACGCCGAGCGTCTGTTTCACAAGGCCAATGATTTGCCAGGCTTGAAAGTCAGTGGCATGGACTGTCATATCGGGTCGCAACTGACTGAACTTAAGCCATTACTCGACGCCATGGGGCGCATGCTGGAGCTGGTGGATCGCTTGACTGCGTCGGGTGTCCAAATTCATCACTTGAACCTGGGGGGTGGCTTGGGAATTCGCTACAACACCGAACAGCCTCCCCATCCATCAGATTACGCGCGCGCGGTCATTCCGCTGCTCGAAGGTCGCAATTTGCAGGTGTTGATGGAACCCGGCCGAGCCATTGCCGGCAATGCCGGCATCCTGCTGACCCGGGTGGAGTACCTCAAACCAACGCCACATCGAAATTTCGCCATTGTCGATGCCTCCATGGCCGAGCTGATTCGCCCGACCTTGTACAAGGCATGGCAGAACATAGTTCCGATTCGCAGCAACACCCAGGCTCCGCTCAAAACCTGGGACATCGTCGGTCCGGTCTGCGAATCCGGCGATTGGTTGGGCAAGGACCGCGAACTCGCGATCAGTCAGGGTGATGTGCTGGCCGTGCGTTCCGCAGGTGCCTACGGCTTCACCATGAGCTCGAACTACAACTCGCGCCCCAGGCCGGCCGAGGTGATGGTCGATGGTGATCGCGCACATGTTATTCGCAAGCCGGAAAATGTTTCTCAACTCTTTGAATTGGAACAGGTTTTACCCCAATGAAACCCATCATCCTGGTTGACGGATCATCCTGGCTGTATCGCGCCTTTCATGCGTTGCCTCGGCTGACCGCACCGGATGGACAACCCACCGGCGCCATTTTCGGCATGGGCAACATGCTGCAAAAGCTGCTCAAGGACTACGCGCCGGAACACATTGCGGTGATTTTTGATCCGCGGGGGAAAACCTTTCGTCACGAGCTATACCAGGAGTACAAAGCCAATCGTCCGCCGGTTCCGCCGGAGTTGTCCGCTCAGTTTGAGCCTTTGTGTGAATTGATCGATGTGCTGGGTTTACCGCGCCTTCAGATCGCGGGCGTCGAGGCCGATGACGTAATTGCCACGCTGGCGGCCCAGGCAGTCGGCCAAGGCCGTGAGGTGCTGGTGGTCAGTGGCGATAAGGATCTGGCGCAGATGGTCAGCGATAAGGTCCAACTTCTCGACACCATGAAGGGCACGCTCTACGACCCAGACGGTATCAAGGAAAAATACGATGTACGGCCGGACCAGATCGTGGACTGGCTGGCGTTGATGGGCGACACCTCGGACAACGTGCCCGGCGTACCCGGCGTGGGCGCAAAAACGGCGGCCAAATGGCTCGGGAACTACGGCACGCTGGACGCCATCGTGGAGCACGCCGATGAGATCAAGGGGAAGATTGGTGAGAAGCTGCGTGCTCATCTGGATCAACTCGATCTTTCGCGTGAGTTGGTTACGGTCAAAGACTCGCTCGACCTGCCCACGGGTATTGAGACTCTGAATCGTACGGATCTCGATACACAAGGTTTCGCGAGCTTCGCGCGCCGCTATGGATTCAATCGTTGGTTGGAGCAAGTCGCGGACAAGGTTCCCAACAACGCTCAAAGCCATGCCGAGCAAATTGAAATCCAGGTTGAAACGGTACTCGACGACGACGGGCTAAACAGACTGTGTTCGGCCCTCAGGGATGCCGAGAACTTCGCTGTGGATACCGAAACCGACAGTCTGGACCCACAGCAAGCGCGTTTGGTCGGGCTCTCGTTTGCGGTGTCGCAAGACAAAGCCTGGTATCTGCCGGTGGCGCACGATTACCTCGGTGCGCCGCAACAGCTCGCGCTAGACGCGGTTCAAGGAGCACTGGCGGAGTTGCTTGCCGATACAGCGCGGCCAAAGATTACCCAGCACGGCAAGTACGATATGCACATTTTGCGGCGTCACGGTATGCCGCTGCATGGCATCGCCTGGGACACCATGCTGGAGTCCTATGTGCTGAACGCCACGGCCAGCCGACACGACATGGATTCATTGGCGCGGTTTTATCTTGAGCGCGAAACCATCAGTTTCAAAGACATCGCCGGTAGCGGTCGCAATCAGCTGACCTTCAACCAGATCGATTTGGACAAAGCCGCCGAATACGCCGGTGAGGATGCTGCGATCACCTTTGCTTTGCACCAGCGCATTGGTGGGGAGTTGAAAGCTGACGACGGTCTGTTAAAGGTCTACACCAACATCGAACAACCGTTGATCGAGGTTTTGGCCGCGATCGAAGCCAACGGTGTACTGGTTGACCGCAATTTGCTGGCACAAGCCAGTTCGGAGTTTGCCGCGCGCATGGACGAAATGGAGCGAAAAGCTCACGACATCGCCGGCGGCTCGTTCAATCTGAACTCTCCCGCGCAACTCAAAGACATCTTGTTCGATCAGCTTGAGTTACCGGTGCTGCGTAAAACCCCCAAAGGCGCACCATCCACAGCGGAGGATGTGCTGCAGGAATTGGCGGATCAGCATGAACTGCCGCAGCTGATTCTGGACTGGCGAGGCTTGGCCAAGCTGCGCTCAACCTACACCGAGAAATTGCCCGGAAATATCAATCCGGAAACCGGACGGGTCCACACCTCGTACCATCAGGCGGTCGCGGCGACAGGACGGCTGTCGTCATCGGATCCGAATTTGCAAAATATCCCGATACGCAATGACGATGGCCGTCGTATTCGTCAGGCTTTTGTTGCGCCATCCGGCACGCGTATCGTGGCCTTGGATTATTCACAGATTGAGCTGCGCTTGATGGCGCATATGTCCGACGACGCGAGCATGAAAGACGCGTTTGTCACCAATCAGGATATTCACACCCGCACCGCCAGCGAAGTCTTTGATATTCCACTGGATCAAGTCGAAAGTTCACACCGACGTGCGGCCAAAGCGATCAACTTCGGCCTCATTTATGGCATCTCAGCCTTCGGTTTAGCCCGCAATCTGAGCATTGGGCGAAACGAAGCCCAGAGCCATATGGACCGCTTCTTCAGCCGCTACCCCGGTGTTGCGGAGTATATGGAGCGCTGCAAACAACAGGCTCATGACACTGGCTACGTGGAAACCCTTTACGGTCGGCGTTTGTATCTGCCCGAAATCAACGATCGCAATGGCAGCCGACGTCAAGCCGCAGAGCGGGTAGCCATCAATGCGCCTTTGCAAGGTACGGCGGCCGATATCATCAAGCTGGCCATGATCGATATACACGCTCAAATCGCAGAGCGCGATGATGTCCGCATGATCATGCAGGTTCACGATGAACTGGTGTTTGAGATCAACGAGGATGTTGTTGACCAATGGTTGCCAAAGTTACAGCAACGTATGGAAAACATCGTTGAACTCAACGTACCCCTCAAAGTCGAAGGCGGCATCGGTACCAATTGGGACGAAGCGCACGGCTAACGAATGAGGTTATTCCCGAGCCGATAAACGGTCGAAATTCGGCGCTGAAAGCATCGGAACTTTCTCACACACGCCCGGTCATATATACCGAACGCTGCAACGGCGTTCAAATCCGCCTCCACTCCCTGGGCGGACATGCCATCCGGTTCCCCCTAACCGGAGTCAGACGCCTCAGCGATCTCCCCAATCGCTGAGGCTTTTTTACACCTAAATATCGATGTTTTCTGCCAGCAACGCGTTCTTTTCAATGAATTCGCGGCGTGGGTCTACGTGGTCACCCATCAATGTCGTGAAGATCTGATCCGCAGAGATCACGTCTTCCACACGAACCTGCAGCAGACGCCGCGTCGACGGATCCAGGGTCGTTTCCCACAGCTGGTCGGGGTTCATTTCCCCCAGACCTTTATAGCGCTGGATATTCAGGCCACGGCGAGCCTCCTTGGCCAGCCACTCGACCGCTTCGCGCAGATGAGTCACGGCGTTTTCGCGCTCACCACGGCGCACCACGGCACCGGCGCCCCAGATCTCTTTGATCCGTTCGCCCAGAGCGGTGATACGTTGATATTCCGAGCCGCTGAAGAATTCCGTAGGCCAGTTCACATACTGATCACTGCCATGACTGGTGCAGATCGTCTGGAATGAGAAACGCGAGTCAGCCGTCGCTGCCACCGCATTCACCGTGTAGGCATGCGTTTCAGGGGCATGAATGCGCAACTGATCTTGCAGCTGCTGCGCCCAGGCTTCGAGGCCAGCAGGGTCATGCTGGGTTTTTTCGTCCAGCTTGGGCAAGTCACGCATCACCTTGAGCACGTATTCGTCGTAGCGACGAGCCATGCGCGCAATGATGTCATCAACACTATTGATCTCACGCAGCAAAGTGTTGAGATCTTCGCCCTCGATCGGTGTCGCTCCGGCGCTGGGGATCAATGCGGCATTGTTGATCGCGGAATCACGCAGATAACGCTCAAGCTCAGCATCGTCCTTGACGTAACGCTCTGATTTACCTGACTTTAATCGATAAAGAGGTGGCTGAGCGATATACACATGGCCGCGTTCGACCAGTGCATACATTTGTCGATAGAAGAATGTCAGCAGCAAGGTTCGAATGTGCGCACCATCAACGTCTGCGTCGGTCATGATAATGATGCGGTGGTAGCGCAGCTTCTCTGGATCGAACTCATCTCGCCCGATGCCACAGCCCAGTGCTGTGATCAGCGTTCCCACTTCGTCCGACTTCAGCATTTTGTCGAAACGCGCTTTCTCCACATTCAGGATTTTGCCTTTGAGCGGCAAAATCGCCTGAAAATGTCGGTCTCGGCCTTGTTTGGCTGAACCACCTGCGGAATCGCCCTCGACCAAAAACAGTTCGGACTTGGCAGGGTCGCGCTCACGGCAATCCGCAAGCTTTCCGGGCAGCCCAGCAATATCCAGGGCGCCTTTGCGCCGGGTCATTTCGCGTGCTTTGCGCGCTGCTTCGCGCGCGCGCGCGGCATCAATAATCTTGCCCGCTACTGCCTGAGCTTCTTTCGGATTTTCGTCGAGGAATTCTTGCAGCTTCCCAAACAACACCGACTCCACCAAAGATTTCACATGCTGCGAGACCAGCTTGTCTTTGGTTTGCGAGGAGAACTGCGGATCCGGCACTTTCACCGAGACAATGGCAGTGAGCCCTTCCCGCGAGTCATCACCGCTGAGGGTCACTTTTTCCTTGCGCGCCAGGCCTTCTGCCTCAACATAGCTGTTCAGACTGCGCGTCAGCGCACCGCGAAAGCCCGCCAGATGCGTACCACCATCACGTTGCGGAATGTTGTTGGTGAAACAGAACACATTTTCTTGATATGTGTCGTTCCACTGCATGGCCACTTCCACTGTCGAGCCTTCACGCTCTTCCGTGAAGTGAAACACTGTGGGATGCAGCGCGGTTTTGCCCTGATTCAGGTGCTCAACGAAGGCGCGAATCCCACCCTCATACTCAAAAACGTCTTCCCGTTCACCGGCTTCTTCGCGCAGGCAAATACGCACACCGGAGTTGAGGAATGACAGTTCACGCAAACGTTTGGCGAGAATGTCGTAATGGAACAGGACCGTTCCAAACATTTTTTCGCAGGGTCGGAACGTGATTTCCGTACCGCGACGCGTGGAATCACCGACGATTTCAACAGGCCCTAAGGGAATTCCATCCCGGTATTCCTGTCGGTGATGCTTTCCATCACGGTGGATGTCCAAGCGCAAAGAATTGGACAAGGCGTTCACGACAGAAACACCAACGCCATGCAAACCGCCAGACACTTTGTACGAGTTGTCGTCGAATTTCCCACCGGCATGCAGCGTGGTCATGATGACTTCGGCGGCGGACACGCCAGCCTTTTCATGAATATCAACCGGAATCCCACGACCATCGTCTTTCACTGTGATGCTTTGATCCGAGTGAATGATGATTTCAATGGTTGAGCAATGTCCTGCCAACGCTTCATCGATTGAGTTATCGACGACCTCAAACACCATGTGGTGGAGGCCGGTGCCGTCTTGCGTATCCCCGATGTACATACCTGGCCGTTTACGGACGGCTTCCAGGCCTTCGAGGATTTGAATGTTGGAGGAGTCGTAGCTGGCGTTCGCGTCGGAGGCAGTCATTCGACCAAAAACCCTTGCAAAAACAAATTATACCATTGGTTTCACGACGCCATGTTTCACGTGAAACATTTTGGCCTGATCGGTCCACGACGATGGAATGTGTTCGACATCCAAGCCCGTCACCAGAACCTGACCGGGGTATTCACTGATAAATCCGTACAAGGTTTCGCGCGCTTTCTGCCCCAGTTCAGAGCCGAGGTCATCGATCAGTAAGACGGGGGAGATCGCCTTACGTGCAGCAAAGTGCTGTGCCTGGCCGAGAAGCATCGCGGTAATGAGAAGCTTCTGCTGACCGCGTGACAGGCTGTCTTTCGCAGCATGCCGTGCCGACACCACGCGTATTTCAGCCCTATGAGGCCCGCTTTGCGTAAACCCACGTTCCAAGTCTTGTGTCAGCTGCTTAGCCAGCTGCTCTTCCAAGCTGCTCTCTGCATTCCAACCCGATCGATACTGAATACTCAGCGAGTGTTGCTCGCCCAGAAATTGGTCAATCAAATGACTGATTATGGGGAGAAGCTCATCGAAAATCTGTTGCCTGTGGTTGTTAACCCTTTGCGCTGAGTCTACGAGCTCACGCGTCCAGCTGGGTAGAAGCTGCCGTTGGCCGGTCCGCAATAAAGCGTTTCGCTGTTTGAGTGCGCGCGAGAACCGTTTCCACTCGGCGTGATACCCCTGTTCCACGTGAAACACTGACCAATCGAGAAATCGCCGCCGAAGCACAGGGCCATCTTCTATCAGCCGGTGTTGTCCAGGTTCCAGAACCAGAACGGGGCATGCTCGGGCCAGATCACTTAGCTTGACTCCGGCATCGTTCCCCAACTTCACACGCGTCGTGTCGGCTGTTTTCAGTATCCCTGCAGGTAAGCGCTTTTGGCCGTCTACAAAATTTGCTCGCACGACGCATTGCGTGTCGCCGTCGCGAATCAAGCGTCGTGAATTCGCGGTCCGAAAACTGTGCCCTCGACCCAGCAAGTAGACCGCTTCCAAGACACTGGTTTTGCCTGCGCCGTTATCTCCAACGATGACATTCCGTTTAGCATCGAGTGCGAGATCAACACGCTCCAGGCATCTGAGACCTTGAATGCTGAGTGAATCCAGATGCACCTGGCAATTCGCCGACGTGACGCGGTTTCTACAACCTCATCGGCATGATGACGTATTTGCACTGATCATTGCCCGGTTCCAACAACAGCCCGCTGTGATCTGCTGATGACAAACCCAAGCTGTACTGGTCAGTGGTCAAGGCGGAAAGCGCATCGAGAAGGTAGTTTACGTTGAAGCCAATACTGAGTTTCTCACCCACGTATTCGACTTCCAATTCTTCTTCTGCTTCTTCGTGCTCAGGATTGTGCGTTTGCAATTTCAGCGACCGGTCTTCCAGCAATAGCCGAACACCGCGAAATTTCTCGTTCGACAGAATTGCGGCACGCTGCAACGCAGAACGCAGCTCATCACGATCACCGGTTACCCACTTGTCGCTTTGCGTAGGAATGACGCGTTCGTAATCCGGGAAGCGCCCTTCGATCAATTTGCTGGTGAGTCGAATATTGCCAAGGTGGATTTGTAGCGCATTGTCTGTGAAGTTGAATTGCAAATCACTGCTTCCTGCTCCCAACAAGCGCTGCAACTCGGTGACACCTTTGCGAGGAACGATGATGCTGGTTTTCTCAATCTCGCCTGCAGCAACCTCGACTTCAGCCATTGCCAGACGGTGGCCATCGGTTGCAACACTCCGAATCACGGAATCCGCGAATTCAAAATAAAGCCCGTTGAGATAGAAACGGACGTCTTGCTGGGCCATCGCGAACTGTGTTCGTTGAATCAGTTCTGACAGCTGTTGGCGCGTCAATGTGAGTTGGCGGCTGGCGTCCAGATCATCTTGCGCTGGGAATTCTTCTGCGGGCAAGGTCGCCAGTAGAAATTTGCTTCGACCGCTGCGTACCCGAAGCCGATTTCCATCCATTTGGAATTGAAGATCAGATCCTTCAGGCAACCCTCGGCAAATATCGTGGAGTTTTCGTGCCGGGACCGTTGTGCGTCCGGAGGCTTCACCATGAACCAGGGTGTCGGCACGAAGTTCCAGTTCCAAATCGGTACCGGTCATCCGGAGCTGATTGTCATCAAGCTCAAGCAGAACGTTGGATAACACGGGCATAGTCTGGCGCCGCTCGACTACACCAATGATGGCTTGAAGAGTTGAGAGTACGTCGTCTCGGTTTGCGCTGAACTTCATCTTAATTAATATAAATATATCTTCCTTATCTTGTTGTTATTATTGTTATAGGCGCCGGCTTGCCTTGTGGACAACTAGTATAAGGTTTTGATTTTAAATGATTTTCTTATCTGGCCAAGATGTGCTTACATGACCGGAAAAAGACCCTTGTCATCTGTGGATAAGCTGTGTTGTGAATTGTACAGTTTTGCCGCTTTTGTGTTGTCCATCGCTTATCCACAGCTTTGTTTATAAGTTAACCCCTACTGATTCAAGCTTCGTAGCAGGGTTTTGAAATCCTCTTCAATTTGATGCTGGTTCTGACGCAGTTCGGTCACCTTGCGGCAGGCGTGGAGCACGGTCGTGTGGTCACGACCACCAAAGGCGTCACCAATCTCAGGTAGGCTGTGCCGGGTTAGCTCTTTACACAGCGCCATGGCGATCTGACGCGGTCGTGCAACGGTTTGCCGGCGACTTTTGGAGATCAAATCGTCACGCCGGATACCGTAGAAGTCCGAGACTTTCTTTTGGATGTTCTCGATGGTGATGACTTTGTCGTGAGAGCTCAGCATGTGACGCAAAGCCATGCGTGCAAAGTCCACGGTGATCGGGTCGCCCGTCACGATGTGATTGGCTTTTAGGGTCTTCAGCGCGGCTTCCAGTTCGCGGACATGTGAGCGGATGCGCTCAGCTACAAAGAACGCGACATCTTCATTGAGCTGAATGTTCTCGAGCTCGGCCTTTTTCAGAAGAATAGCGGCTCGCGTTTCCAGCTCAGGTGGTTCTACAAAGACCGTCATGCCGCCTGCAAAGCGGCTCTTGAGGCGTTCATCGATGCCGTCGAGCTCGCGTGGGTACTTGTCACTGGTCATGACAATCTGATGGCCATCTTCCAACAACGCGTTGAACGTATGGAAAAACTCCTCCTGTGTTCGCTCTTTGTTGGCGAAAAGATGGATATCGTCAATCAGGAGTGTGTTGACCGTGCGATAGAAGTCTTTGAATTCGTTGATTCGGTCGTGGCGTAGTGCGTTGACCATATCGTGGACAAAGCGCTCAACGGCAAGAAAAACCACGCGAAAATTCGGGTTGGTTTCGCGCAAGGCGTTGCCGATTGCATGCATGAGATGCGTTTTCCCAAGACCGGTGCTGCCGCAGATCAACAGGGGGTTGTAGGCTTGGCCTGGGTTGGCGGCGACTTGTTCGGCGGCGGCTTTGGCAATTTGGTTGGATTGCCCGCGAACGAAGTTGTCGAACACGTATTTGGCGTTGAGGCGGCTGCCCTGAAACGGATTGCGTGCACTGGAGGTCTTTTTTGCCGGTTCCTCCGCATCGTCGCCGACTTTGATGCGAACCTCCTGGATACGGCCGCCGGTGATGTCACGCAAGGTTTCAAAGATGCGATCCTGATAGCGTCCTTTGACCTGTTCCAGCACAACTTGATTGGGCGCAATCAATTCAAACCACTGGCCGTGATTGACGCCTTTCAGTGGTCTCAGCCAGGTGTTGATGTCGGTTTCCGAGAGGTCAGATTCCAGCCATCGGATGGTTTTGTTCCAGATCGATTCAGTCACAACGTTGCAAAGGTCTTGGGTTGCTGAGGAAAAAAGTGTTTTGACAGTGCAGGTTAACGCTAAGAATGACTTGCGTTAAGCATTGTCTGACCGCTAAAATTCACCGGTTCAGTACCTTAAAAAAGAGTATTCAATCATGAAACGCACCTTCCAACCCAGCGTTATTAAGCGTAAGCGTACCCATGGTTTCCGTGCCCGCATGGCAACCAAAGGCGGTCGTCGCGTCATTAACGCTCGGCGTGCCAAGGGCCGTCATAACCTGACCGTCTAATCGGCCCACGCTGACAGAGTTACACCGTTTTCGCTTTCCCCCGCACTTGCCGGTTGACCCGGCCCGATGAGTTTACGCGAGTCTTTCGCCAAGGGCGTCGAATTTCCGCGGGGTCTTTGCAGATCGTTTGTGCGCCGTCTGACGCGGGGCACGCCCGCCTCGGACTGGCCATTGCCAAACGTATTCTGCCGCGTGCGGTGGATCGCAATCGCGTGAAACGCGTGATTCGCGAATCTTTTCGACATCAAGCGGCGCAGCTACCGCCGCTTGATGTCGTTGTTACATTGCGTGGTGGAAAAGTCCGCGGCGTACCGGAGGATATGAGCAATCGGCTCGAGGCCCTATGGTTACGCTTGGCAACGCATTAAAATACCCACTCATTGCGCTCATCAAGCTTTACCGGGTGGTGATCAGCCCCTTGCTGCCGCCACGTTGCCGCTTCCATCCCACATGTTCGCAGTACGCTATAGAAGCGTTACAGCGGCACGGGTTGGTTCGTGGTGTGGTGCTGAGCTCTAAGCGCATCATTCGCTGTCATCCGGGTTGCCCAGGTGGGCACGACCCGGTCCCGGAATAAATCGGCTCCGACGAAAATGGAAAATCTCCGCATGGTCCTGTTCGCCACTTTGGCGGGCGTGTTGTTCCTGATGTACCAAGCGTGGCAGAAGGACTATCCGCAACAACAGGCTCAGGCGGCAACGCCATCGCCGTTGTCGGCACCGGCTGACAGCGTGCCTGGTGAGATCCAGCGTCAAGCGCAGTCCGACGATGAAGGCGTGCCATCTCTTGGAGCGAGCGCTGACAGTGTGGGTGATGTCCCTGCCAATACGGACGCTTCCACCGGTGCTGTTTCCGCTCAACCAGGTCAAACCATTGACATTCAAACGGATGTCTATCGTGTCAGCATTGATCTGGCGGGCGGTGATATTCGTCGGCTTGAGCTGCTTGATTACCCGATTGCCAAATCACATCCCGATCAACCGTTGCCGTTGCTGAATGACGAGTTGCCGCATTTCTTCGTATTGCAGAGTGGTTTGGTCAGCAATGTGGGATCGGCGCCCGACCACACCACGGTGTTCCAGGCTGAGCGCGACGTCTATCAGATGGGGCCGCAGGATCAGGATCTGGTGGTGCCACTGCGCTGGACCGGGCCAGATGGCCTCAGCGTTGAGAAGGTTTATCGCTTTACCCGTGGCAGTTACGAGGTCAATCTGCTCTATCGGGTCAGCAACGACGATGAGCAAGAGCGCCAACTCAGCCCCTACCTGCGTATGTGGCGGACCCCGAACAAAGCCGGCGAAGAGCCGCCGTTCATCAAAAGCTTCATCGGTGCTGCGGTTTATACCCGCGATTCCGACGGCCAGTACAAATACAAAAAATACGATGCCGGCGACCTGGAAAAGGAATCTGTCACGTTGGAGCAGCAAGGTGGCTGGATGGGCATGTTGCAGCACTACTTCGTTGCTGCCGTACTTCCCGAACCCTCCGAGCTGAACCGCTTCTACCTTCGCCCAGGCAAGCGTTTCGGATTTATTGGCGAGTATGTCGGTGAGCGTGTTGACGTTGCACCGCAAGCCGGCCGCGAGATCAATCTGCGTCTGTACATGGGGCCCAAGCTGCAGCAAGAGCTTGAAACTGTAGCCAAAGGTCTGGAGCTGACCGTCGACTACGGTCTGCTCACGCCCATTTCTCAGCCGCTGTTCTGGGTGCTGGACAAGCTGCACGGGCTGACAGGCAACTGGGGTTGGTCGATCATTTTGCTCACGCTGTTGATCAAGCTGGCCTTCTACAAGCTCTCAGAGGCGCAATACCGTTCCATGGCGAGGATGAAGAAGTTCGCGCCACGTATTCAGTCGATCAAAGAACGCTACGCCGACGATCGCGAGCGCCTGCATCAGGCGATGATGGATCTGTACAAGAAGGAAGGCTTTAACCCGTTGGCGGGTTGTTGGCCGATGCTGGTGCAGTTCCCTGTATTTATCGCCTTGTACTGGGTGTTGTTGGAGTCGGTGGAGCTGCGCCAAGCCGACTTCGCATTGTGGATCAATGATCTGTCCAGCCCAGATCCGTTCTACGTTCTGCCGGTTCTTTTCGGCATTTCGATGTATCTGCAACAGAAGCTCTCCGGTCAGGCGATGACCATGGAGCCGATGCAGCAGCGCATCATGACCATCATGCCGATTGGTTTGGCGATTTTCTTCGCTTTCTTCCCGGCTGGTTTGGTGTTGTACTGGTTCGTGAGCAATCTGGTCGGCATCATTCAGCAATGGGTGATCACCAAGCGCCTGGAACACGAAGAACACGGTAAGCCCACGAAACGCTGACCTGCCGTGATCCCGTCCGAGACCATTGCGGCGATTGCGACGCCGGCCGGTCAGGGCGGTGTTGGCATTGTGCGTGTCTCCGGGCCGCAAGCCTTTGCGGTCGCCCGAGCTTTGGGCGGTCGCGCGCCGGCCGTTGGTCGTGCCTCGTTTTGCCGATTCCGCAATCAAGATGGCGACATCATCGACGAAGGTGTGTTGCTCGCTTTCGCCGGTCCGCACAGTTTTACCGGCGAGGATGTGGTTGAGTTTCAAATTCATGGCGGCCCCTGGTTGTTGACCCGCCTGATGGATTGCCTGTGCAGCGAGCACGCGATCCGACCAGCGCGTCCTGGCGAATTCTCCGAACGCGCATTTCATAACGGCAAGCTGGATCTGGTTCAGGCCGAAGCGATCGCCGATATGATCGCCGCGGGGTCCATGCAAGCGGCGCGTGCGGCACAACGCAGCCTGAGCGGTGCCTTTTCCAAGCGCTGTCATGCACTGCATAAAGCCATGCTGGATCTGCGTATGCGTCTCGAGGCGGCTATCGATTTTCCTGAGGAAGAGATCGATTTTCTGTCTGATCCCGAGCTGCTGGATCGTTGGCAGTCGCTCCACGTGGAACATCGCGATTTGCTCCAGAGCGCACGTCACGGCGTTCAACTCAGCCAAGGTTTGACGATCGTTTTGGCGGGGGCTCCAAATGCCGGAAAATCTAGTCTTCTCAATTACTTAAGCAAAGATGACGCAGCCATAGTCAGCGATATTCCTGGCACCACCCGCGACGTGCTGCGCAGCGCTGTTCAACTTCGCGGTGTTCCTGTCACTTTGATCGATACAGCGGGTTTGCGGGACAGTTCGGATCCGGTCGAACAAGAAGGTGTTCGTCGCGCCCAAAAAGCCATCGCACAAGCCGATTTTCTTTTGCGTATACGCGCACCGGACGTCGATGACACGCCGATACCGAAAACATCGGCCCGGGTGATCACGGTGAACAATAAAGTCGATTTGACCTCAGAGCCAACAGGTTGGCGCGATGAGGAGCACAGTGAAATCAGCCTTTCGGCCCGCACAGGCGCGGGCGTCGAGACCCTGGTTGATGCGTTGCTCGGCCATCAAGGGGAAAGCGACTTCAGTGCCCGTGAGCGCCACGTCAATGCTCTGATTCGCTTGGGGCAGCATTTGGAAGAGGCGGGTCGTTGCCTGCATGCCGGGGCTGGCGATATCGCAGCGGAAGAACTGCGTTTGGGTCAGCGTGAACTGGGCGAGATCACAGGACAAGTTCACAGCGACGAACTGCTCGGACGTATTTTCTCCAGCTTCTGTATCGGGAAGTAAGCTCGCAATGTCGTCATAACGGACGGGGTTAGCGCGTATATCCGTTACTAACATGCAGGTGTGCTTGATTGGTTCAGGCAAACCACCGATGCTGTGTTGGTGGTTCACGCATGCAGAGTGAGGCGATGACGGACGATACTCGGTACACACAGGACGGTGACCCGACCGAAACCCAGGAATGGTTGGATGCTCTCGAGGCGGTAATTGCTCGCGAAGGGCCAGAGAGGGCCCACTTCCTGCTGGAAGCTTTGATCGACAAATCACGACGATCGGGGACTTACATCCCGTTTCGGCCGCATACCGCTTACGTCAACACTATCCCTCCACATGCGGAAGCGCCCGCGCCAGGCGATCATGCTCTGGAATGGAAAATTCGTTCACTGACGCGATGGAATGCCATGGCCATGGTGATCCAGGCCAACCGGGCTCATGACGGCATCGGCGGACATATCGCCAGCTTTGCCTCGGCGGCGACCTTATACGACGTCGGTTTCAATCACTTCTGGCGTGGCAAAGACCATCCCGGGGGTGGCGATTTGATCTACATCCAGGGCCACTCCGCGCCTGGGATTTACGCGCGAGCCTATCTGGAAGGTCGCCTGGATGAGGAACAACTGCGCAATTTCCGCTCTGAGGTTGGCGGCAATGGACTGTCGTCGTACCCACACCCTTGGTTGATGCCCGATTTCTGGCAATTTCCGACTGTCAGCATGGGCCTGGGACCGATTCAGGCAATTTATCAGGCGCGATTGATGAAGTATCTGCACAGTCGCGGCTTGGCCGATATTGGTGATCGCAAAGTCTGGTGTTTCTGCGGCGATGGCGAAATGGACGAGCCTGAGTCGTTGGGCGCCATCGACATAGCCGCGCGTGAAAAGCTCGACAACCTGGTGTTCGTGGTCAACTGCAATCTGCAACGGCTGGATGGCCCGGTTCGTGGCGACGGCAAGATCATTCAGGAATTGGAAGGCTCGTTCCGCGGCGCCGGTTGGAACGTCATCAAAGTCATTTGGGGTGCGGCCTGGGACGCTCTGCTGGCACGTGATGGCGACGGCATGTTGCGCCGCTTGATGGACGAAACCGTCGATGGCGAATACCAAGCCTACAAAGCCAAAGGTGGTCGCTATACGCGGGATGAATTCTTTGGCAAATATCCGGAAACCGCCAAGCTTGTGGCCTCCATGTCGGATGAGGACATCGCACGCCTGAATCGCGGTGGCCATGATCCACACAAGGTTTACGCCGCCTATCATCGCGCCGTGAATGAGGCCGATGGACGGCCCACCGTCATTCTTGCCAAGACGGTCAAAGGCTACGGCATGGGCGAAGCCGGCGAGGGTCAGAACATCACCCATCAGCAGAAGAAAATGGGTGAGGCGGCGCTCAAAGAGTTCCGCGACCGTTTCCAGATCCCGATTTCTGACGAACAGATCGCGGAAGCACCGTTCTACAAGCCCTCAGAAGACTCCGAAGAAATCGCCTACCTCAAGCAACGCCGGCGTGACCTCGGTGGTGACTTGCCAGCGCGCCGTCGTCACTGCGAGCCGCTGGAGATTCCGCCGCTGGACACCTTCAAACGCCAGCTTGAAGGCACGGGCGAGCGCAGCATTTCGACCACCATGGCGTTTGTTCAGTTTTTGCAAACCCTGATTCGGGACAAATCCATTGGTCAGCGCGTGGTTCCGATCGTGCCGGATGAGGCGCGGACCTTTGGTATGGAAGGCATGTTCCGCCAGCTCGGGATTTACTCGGTGGTGGGCCAGAAGTACAAACCGGAAGATTCTGACCAGCTCGCCTTCTACCGCGAGGATGTCAAAGGCCAGGTTCTTGAGGAAGGCATCACTGAAGCGGGCGCGATGTCGTCCTGGGTCGCCGCAGCCACGGCGTACTCCAGCCACAATACCCCGCTGATCCCGTTCTATATCTTTTACTCGATGTTCGGCTTCCAGCGCATTGGCGATCTTGCCTGGGCGGCTGGCGATATGCGTGCCCGAGGCTTTTTGCTGGGTGGCACGGCAGGCCGGACAACACTCAACGGTGAAGGTTTGCAGCACGAGGATGGCCACAGCCATGTTCTGGCTTCGACCATTCCCAACTGCCGCGCCTATGACACCACCTTTGCGTATGAAATCGCGGTGATCGTCCACCGCGGTATGAATCTGATGTACGCGGAGAATCAGGATCACTACTACTACCTGACCCTGGAAAACGAGAATTACGTCCATCCCGCCATGCCCGAGGGCGTGGAAGACGGCATCATGAAGGGGCTTTATCCCTTCCAAATGGCTGACAATCCGGGCCAACGCCACGTCAGGCTGTTGGGTTGCGGTGCGATCTTCCGTGAGATTCTAGAGGCTGCCGAACTGCTAAAAAGTGATTGGGATATCAGCGTCGACATTTGGGCCGCACCGAGTTTGACGCAACTGATGCGCGATGGTCAGGCAGTGGAACGGCGAAATCGACTGAATCCGGAAGAACCCGCGCAGCAAAGCTACGTGGAGGCGTGCCTGGACTCCGGCAGCGGCCCGGTGATCGCGGCAACCGACTATCAGCGAACCTACGCGGAATTCATTCGACCCTGGGTGCCTGCGCCTTATTACACCTTGGGTACCGACGGCTTTGGGCGTTCAGACACGCGCGAGAATTTACGCGACTTCTTTGAGGTCGATCGTCGCTGGATCACCGTGACCGCCATAAAAGCTCTGGCGGATCAGGGCGTCGTCGAAACCACCCTGGTGCGCCAGGCCTTGGACAAATACGCCATCCCCAGCGACAAACCCAATCCGACGACGGTGTAAGGAACCAAGCATGAGTCAGAACATCACAGTTCCGGATATCGGTGATTTCGATGCGGTTGAGATCATTGAGGTCTTGGTGTCCGCGGGTGACACGGTCGACGCCGAGCAGGCTTTGCTGGTTCTTGAATCCGACAAAGCCACCATGGAGGTACCGAGCCCGGCTGCCGGCACGCTGACGGAAGTCAAAGTCAAAGTCGGTGACAAAGTGTCGCAGGGCGACGTTATCGCGCTTTTGGATGCCGCTGAAGCGTCTGCTGAGTCAGACAGCGATGATGTCTCGCAAGAACAGGACGAACCGCCAGCGCAAGAACGCGAAGAAGAAGACGAGAACGAAGCGAAATCGGATCGGTCATCGAAATCCGAGGCATCGGCACAGGCACCGGCCAAAACGGCTCAGCCACCGAGCGTCGATGCTCCGAGCGGTCAGGATCTTCCTCATGCCAGCCCCTCCGTGCGTTTGTTTGCGCGTGAATTGGGCGTGGATCTGACCCAGGTCAGCGGTAGCGGCCCGAAAGACCGTATCTTGCGTGAGGACGTTCAACAATTCGTCAAAACGCGTTTGGCGGGCGGGGCATCCGCGCCGGGCACGGGTTTGCCCAGCATGCCGGCTGTTGATTTCAGCAAATTCGGTGACACAGAAGTCAAAGAGCTGTCGCGGATTCGCAAATTGTCGGCGGCCAATCTGCACCGCAACTGGGTGGTGGTGCCGCATGTTACTCAATTTGAGAGCGCCGACATCACGGAGTTGGAGCGTTTTCGTAAGCATGAATCGGAGCGAGGTGAGGTCAAACTCACCTTGCTGCCGTTTGTGATCAAAGCGGCATGTTTGGCGCTCAAAGCCTATCCTCAGTTCAACAGTTCGTTGTCAGCGGATGGCGAATCCTTGATTCTCAAAAAGTATTGCCACATCGGTTTTGCGGCCGACACGCCCAATGGTCTGGTTGTGCCGGTGATACGCGATGCAGACCGCAAAAGTGTCAGCGAACTGGCGGTGGAAGCGGCCCAACTGGCGAAAGCCGCGCGTGACGGCAAACTGACTCCGGCGCAGATGCAAGGCGGTTGCTTCTCCATTTCCAGCCTGGGCGGGATCGGCGGCTCTCATTTCACCCCCATCGTGAATGCGCCTGAAGTGGCTATCCTGGGCGTTTCGCGCTCCAAGTTCGAAGCCGTGTGGGATGGTCAGGCATTTCAGCCTCGAATGATGTTGCCCTTGTCGCTGTCCTACGATCATCGGGTCATCGATGGCGCCGCCGCCGCGCGCTTTGCGGTCAAGCTGTCAGAGCTGCTGAGCGATGTGCGCAGATTGTGTCTGTAAGCCGAATTACACGTGGACTTGGGGTGTCTTTTGAGGCATCGTAATTCCCATTTTTAAAACAAAAGCTAATTGCGTGTGCAAATAAGGAGATCGTGATGCGGATAATTGCAGGAATGGCAGCCGGCCTTTTGTTGGCCAGCGTCGCTGCTCAGGCCAAGGTCTCGCCGGAGGAGGCCGCCAAACTCGGAGTGAGTGGAACCGAATTGACGCCCGTCGGTGCAATTCGGGCCGGTGATGGCAAACATGTGCCGGAGTGGACGCCCTACACCCCTTACGGTGACAAACTCATCCGTGAAGCGACCTGGGTTGAGAACCGTTTCAAGGACGAGCAACCCTTGTTCGTGGTGACCAAAGCCAATATGGGTGAGTACGCGGACTTGTTGTCGGAAGGCCACAAGCAGCTGCTGCAGCGTTACGACAGCTACAAGATCAAAGTGTATCCGTCACATCGTGACGCCGCGTGGCCCAAAGCCATCTACGACGCCACGATCAAAAACGCGACGACCGCACATCTCGAAGGCGGCGATCCGGACAAAATCCGCGACACCACCTTGGGTTTCCCCTTCCCGATTCCGACCACCGGCGCTCACCCATGGTGGAATCATCGCCTCAAGTGGCGTGGTAACGATGCCGTGCGTTTCAACAATCAGGCGATTGTGCAGGGTGATGGTAGCTTCCAGCTGACCAAAATCGTTGAAGAGGTGAAGTTCAAATACTCCAACCTCAATGAACCGGGCAGCATGAACGGCCCAGACGACATCTTCCTGTGGTACCTGTCGGAAACCAAAGCACCACCGCGCATGGCTGGTCAGTTGCTGCTGGCCTGGGAACACGCCGATTACCGTAGCGCGTGGCTCTACAACCCGGGGCTGCGCCGGATTCGTCGCGCACCGTCCGTGGGTTATGACAATCCGTACGAGGGCACTGACGGTCAGCAGTTCTACGACCAGGTCGACATGGTCAACGGCAAGCTGGATCGCTTCACCTGGAAGCTCCTCGGTCGCAAACCGATGATCACGCCGTACAACAGTGCGGGCATCAATTCCAAAGACCTGAAATACGAGGACATCCTCCAAGGCTTACACATCAATCAGGATGTGGCGCGCTATGAGATCCACCGCATGTGGGTGGTGGAAGCGAACAACCGCCCGGAAGTTCGTCACACCTTCAAAAAGCGCACGATTTACTTCGACGAAGATACCTGGACTGCGACCATGATCGACAACTACGATCATCGCGACCAGTTCTACAAGTTCCAGGAAGGCCATCTGGTCTGTCTACCGACGATTCTGAGCTGCAGCACCGTGCCGGAAATCATCTACGACTTGCAGTCGCGGGTGTACTTCGCCACCGCCATGATCAACGAAGACAAGCCAAACGACTTCACCGTCTCGTTTGAAGAGAAGCATTTTGAACCCAACAAGGTGGCCCGCCGCGCCACGCGCTAAATAAGGTAGTCCGTCCTTCATGAGTCAGGATATTCGCGTTCCCGATATCGGGGATTTCGACGCCGTTGAAATCATTGATGTGCTGGTCGCTGCCGGCGACCAAGTGGCCGCGGAAACGCCTCTGATCGTGCTGGAATCGGATAAGGCAACCATGGAGGTGCCGTCCCCGCTGGACGGCACCTTGGTGGACGTGTTGGTCAAAGTGGGCGACAAAGTGAGCCAGGGCGATGTCATCGCGCGTATCGACGTCGCGGAAGACCAGAACAAGGCCGACAGCGCACCTCAGACATCGAAATCCGCGACGCAACCGCAAGCGCAGCCATCAGCAAGCTCTGGGGAAATGGATTGCGACGTGGTGGTTCTGGGTTCGGGGCCCGGCGGTTACAGCGCCGCATTTCGAGCCGCCGACCTTGGTTTGAAAACCTTATTGGTAGAACGTCATGCCACCCTTGGCGGCGTGTGTTTGAACGTCGGCTGTATTCCTTCCAAAGCGCTGTTGCACACGGCGCACGTGATGGATGAAGCGGCGGAGATGGCGCAGCACGGCGTGGTTTTCGGTGAGCCGCAGATCGATATCGACAAGCTGCGTGGGTTCAAGCAATCGGTGGTCGACAAGCTGACGGGGGGCCTCGTTGGTTTGGCCAAGCAACGCAAAGTTGAGGTCATCCATGGCGAGGGCCAATTCAGTTCTGCAAACAGCTTGCGAGTTGACGGTGCGGATGGCGGTCGCGAGATCCGGTTCCGTCATGCCATTGTTGCCGCGGGCTCGCGCACGGTGGCGTTGCCGGGCATGCCGGAGGATGACTCTCGGCTGATGGATTCGACTGGCGCGCTGGAACTCAAAGACATTCCGAACCGCCTGTTGGTCATTGGTGGCGGGATCATCGGTCTGGAAATGGCCAATGTTTACGCCGTGCTGGGCAGCGCGGTGGACGTGGTTGAGCTCAGCGACATGCTCGTGCCGGGGGCGGATGCGGATTTGGTCAAGCCTTTGACCAAGAAAATGAAATCCTTGCTGAAGAACATTTGGCTGAAAACCAAAGTGACGGGCGTGGATAGCACGAGTGACGGTTTGAAAGTGCGTTTCGACGGTGATCAGGCTCCCGAGCCACAAGTCTATGATCGCGTCCTCGTTGCTGTCGGGCGACGGCCCAATGGTGACCGCATCAACGCTCAGGCGGCGGGGCTTGAGGTGGATGAACGCGGGTTCATCACGGTGGACCGCCAGATGCGCAGCAATGTGCCGCATATCTTCGCGATCGGTGATATCGCCGGGCAGCCCATGCTGGCGCACAAAGCGACCCACGAAGGCAAAGTGGCGGCCGAGGTTATCGCCGGTCAAAAAACCGCATTCGATGCTCGCTGTATTCCGTCCGTGGTGTATACCAATCCGGAAGTGGCTTGGGTTGGTTTGACCGAGCAACAGGCCAAAGCGGACGGAATCGCTTATGAAAAGGGTCAATTTCCCTGGGCGGCCAACGGGCGTGCCTTGGGCATGGGTTATCAGGATGGCGTGACCAAGCTGCTCTTCGACAAAGAGTCAGGTCGTTTGCTCGGTGGTGGTGCGGTTGGGCCCAATGCCGGTGAGTTGATGGCTGAAATGGGTTTGGCGATTGAGTTCGGCGCGGACGCTCACGATATCGGGCTGACCATACACGCACACCCGACGCTGTCAGAATCCGTGGGTATGGCGGCAGAGGCTGCCGCGGGTACGCTCACCGACCTGTATATTCCGAAAAAGAAATAAACCGTCTAGCTGCGCTCGCTCTGCGGTGCCATGACGGGACTGTCAGAGGCCCGGATGACCGATGGCAAGCGATACACGGAGGACTGGAGCGCGTCTCGTTATCGCACCGGAAAGCGAATCGGTACGAGTTTTACAATGACGCTTCGCGAATAATCCGCCACTGACCGTCGTCGTCCAAGCGCCAGAACTGATGCTTATGATCAGTGGACGCGTAGTTGTCGCTACGGTAATCCTGAACAAACTCCACCAAGCGCAGATTTTTGCCGTCCGGATAGTTGAAGATATTCAGGTCGTTGAGTTCGACCTGAATAAAGCTTTTCGCCGCATTGACGCGCCGTTTATGCTCGGCAAAGTCTGAGCGGTTCATGTCCGGGGTCACAAAATCCTTGGCGTAAAACGCAAGGTAGCGCTCCGTATCGCGCTCACTCCAAGCTTGCCGCCAGGCCTCGACCTGGGCTTTGAATTCCTGGCGCTCGGCATGCAGCTCCGCCGGCGTGAGCCAACTCAGCTGATCGCTGAATATCACCCGTGTGTTGCCCGGCGTGACGAACGGCTTGAGGCTGTCGAAATCTTCGTTGCCCACCGCCACACAACCTTCACTGGATAACGGCGGGCGCGAATAGTGTGAACGCGGAACGCCGTGCACCCAGATCCCATAACCGGTGCGCTGATGGGCGCGATCCCAGTTGTTGGGATAGTCGATGGGAAAGGCGCCAGCGCCGTATAACTCCGGCAGGGCAGCGTCATCAATGTAGCGCGTCACCGTGTACACCCCAACCGGGGTGCGGTTGTCATCCTCGACTTGTTTGCGCGTGCCGGCTTTGCCTATGGTGGCGTACATGTGGCGCAAAATACGCAGCTCACCGTCGTTTTCAAGCAGGTAAACCCGGCGGTTTTCCAGATCAGCCAGGATCACGTGTCGAACCTCGTCGTTGAGCTCCAGTATGGCGTTTGGCTTGAGGCCGTCGTGGATCAGACTGCTAGGCGCCGAACTCCAATGCAATCCGGACTGTTCAGCAAACCAGGCTTGGCGATCTCCCGGGTTACGCGTGCGCAGAACCTGATCGAAGCGAAAATCAGGAGGGGTTTTGACCAGCTGTGCGGGATCGGCGACAGGCCCGTGCGCCGCGAGCGGTGTCGCCGCACCGAGCACACAGGCAAAGCCGAAAAGGAGTTCTAGACCGCGCTTAACCGACAACACTTTCTTTGACGATCAGCCATTGGCCGCCCACCTTCTCCATTTCCAGACGCTTGCGCACCTGATCGGAGTAGCTGTTCGACTCGTAGATCTGGGTAAACTCGACCCAAGCCCGGTTGCCACCGGTCTGGCCGACACGTGGGCTTAGCGCCTGAATGGCAATCGAGCGCGGACGCACCACTCGGGTGCGACGTTGCGACTCCCAAACACTGCGCGATACGCCCGTGGCAGGATCGAAATTGGGGCTGTAATTGGCCAGGTACCCCTCGACATCCTGTGCTGACCAGGTCTTGCGCCAGGATTCCAATCGCGCCAGTACCGCCTTTTCGTCGGCTGCGCTGAGCTTGCCTGACGAACTTGCGACGGCGGCGCCACCCGGCAAAATCGGTGTTGTGCTGAAGGTTTCCGGGACATCGTTGGCATCGGCGACACGCGGCTGCGTGGGTGTGGCGGTCACCGGTGCCGCAGGACGACTGGCTACAGCAGGTGCTGTCGTGGGCTGTGGCCGGGCTGGTGCAGGTGTGCCGCGGGGAGCAACCGGAGCCGGCCGTGAGTTGGTGGCAACTTGCACTGGCGCGGTGGTTTTTTGCATGCCCGTGATGCGCGCGACCAACTCTTGTTTTGCTTCAATATCGCTGTTGTTTTTGTCCAGCACGATCGCGCGGTTGTAGGCCGCGTTGGCCAGCGCGGCGTAAATGTCGCCGAGATTCTCGTGCGCGGTGGCATAACTGGGATGCGTGACCAGCGCAGCCTCAAGCGCGTCGCGGGCCTCTTCGTAGCGTCCGGCACGGGCGTAAAGCACGGCCAGGTTGTTGTACGGTTCCGGCAGTTCTGGGAAGTCGCGCACCAAGTCAGAAAACACTGTGATGGCATCTTCATCGCGCGTCAGCATAGTCAGGGTCAATCCCTTGCTGAAGCGGGCCTCGGCATTGCCCGGGTTGCGATCCAGATACTTGTTCAGGTCAGTCAGCGCCTGCTCGTAGTTTCCGACATTGATCGCTTTTTGAGCGTCTTCCAGGCTGTCGGCGAAAGCCAGCGAGGTGAAAACCAGTAGACTGAGGCTCAGGATTCGTTTCACAGCAAATATTCCGAGTCTGGGGAATGGATTAAGACCGCAGAAAAGCATAACAGTTTGAACGCGGCTTTTTGATTGAGATGGCGCGTTGAGCGCCCTTGCAACGCACGGCTTGCAACTTACAAACCGCGCGCTGCGGCGACGGTGTCCCAAGCAGCGCGGATGCGACGCACCTGCTCTTCTGCTTGCTGACGCATGGCCTCGGGCATTTCCCGGGCCGCCAATTTGTCCGGGTGATGCCGGCTCATCAAGCGCCGATAGGCCTTTTTGGCCTCCGCATCGCTGGCATCGGAGCTTATGCCCAACACTTTGTAAGCCTCGGCGAGATTGTCGCGACTGGGGCGTGCGCTGGCGCTTCCGGCCTGTCCTGACCAATTACCAAAGCCACCCGTGATCAAAGCCAGCATCTGCTCAAATTCGGCGGCTGGTATGCCCAAACCCGCGCCGATGCGCACCAACATGTCGCGTTCGGCTTGATCAAGCTTGCCATCGGCCACGGCACCCGACAGCAGAATTTCCAGACACAGGCGCAACCACAAGATGCGTCCACCGCACAGTTTGCGCAGTTCGGCGCTGGCAGTATCGACGTTAAAGCCTTCGCTCTTGCCGCGGTTGAATGCGCGGACGGCGGCCAATCGCGGGTTGCCGGTGATGCGCAGCCGCTGCATGACTTTCTCGGCCGCATCAATTTCCTGCTTGGAGACGTGGCCATCGGCTTTGCACACCGCGCCCATCAGCTCAAAGCACTTCTCGACGATCTCCTGCTGTTTGCCGGCGTTGGGCGGGCGCAGCACGCGCACGGTACTGTCGAACCAATGCCCAATAATGATGCCGAGCAACAGGCCGATCGGGCCGCCCATCAAAAAGCCGAGGGCGCCAGCGATGAGTTTTCCTTTCATGGCCTGGTGGTTGTTCGTTCAGCCGATATGAAAAAGCCCGCGGCGCTGTTCAGCACCGCGGGCCACACAGTTTAACCTGCTGCTCTGACTTACAGCGCGGCTTCGAGTTCCGGGCAGACTTTGAACAGATCGCCAACCAGACCGAGGTCGGCGACTTCAAAGATCGGCGCGTTCTCGTCCGTGTTGATGGCGACGATGGTACCCGCGTCTTTGATCCCGGCCAGATGCTGAATTGCACCTGAGATGCCCACGGCAACATACAGATCCGGAGCGATGATCTTGCCGGTCTGACCAACCTGCATGTCGTTCGGCACAAAGCCGGAGTCCACCGCAGCGCGCGAAGCACCGCAGCCGGCGCCGATCTTGTCAGCCAGCGAGAAGATCACCGAGAAATTCTCGGCTGAGCCGACACCGCGACCACCGGAAACCACTTTCGATGCGGTCTGCAGGTCGGGGCGATCGCCGCCGCCGGTTTCTTGACCGACCAGACGGGTGTGCGACGGAAGTTCGGCGGAGACACTGGCCTCTTCAACAGCGGCACTGCCGCCCTCGGCCACATTGCCAAAGGACGCGGTACGCACGGTGCCGACCAGCACGAAGTCACCCGGTGCTTTGACGCGGTTGACCGCGTTGCCAGCGTAGATCGGACGATCGAATTCTCGCTCGCCATGCACAGCCATGATGTCGGTGACCTGCGGCACACCGAGCAGGGCCGCAACGCGCGGCATGATGTCTTTGCCGGTGGTGGTGTTGGCGGCCAGGATGTGGGTGTAACCCTCAGCCATGGCGACAACCTGCGGGGCCAGGGTAGCGGCACGGATCGCACCGTTTTCCGCGTTGCTGACCTGCAGCACTTTGCTCACACCTTCCAGCTTGGCGGCAGCATCAGCGGCCGAGCCTTTGGTTTCGGTGAACACCGCGATGTCGATCTCGCCGCCGATTTGGGCAGCGCACGCCACGGCTTTGCCGGTGGTCGGGTGCAGTTCTCCGCCGAGGGTTTCGGCAACAATCAGAATCTTGGCCATTACACGAGCCCCTTGTCTTTGAGTGCGGCAACCAGTTCTTCCACGCTCTTGACCATGCGGCCCGGCTCACGCGCCGGCGGGTTCGAGGTGGAAACCACTTCCAGTGTCGGTACGTCGATGTCGAATTCCGACAGTTCGACTTTGTCCAGCGGCTTGCGCTTGGCTTTCATGATGTCCGGCAGCTTGATGAAGCGCGGCTCATTCAGGCGCAGGTCAGCCGAGATCACAGCCGGAAGATCCACTTCCAGGGTTTCGGCACCGGCGTCGATTTCACGCTGGACCGTGGCTTTTCCGCCGTCGATCTTGATGTCGGAGGCGAAGGTCGCCTGCGGCCAGTCGAGCAGCGTCGCCAGCATCTGCGGCGTCTGATTGTTGTCGTCATCGATGGCCTGTTTGCCGGCGATGACCACATCGGCGTTTTCACGCTTGACCAGTTCGGCCAGGATGCGCGCAGCCTGCAGCGGCTGGATCGCTTCGTCGGTAACCACGTGAATCCCGCGGTCAGCACCACGCGCCAGTTCCGAACGCAACTGATCTTCGGCCTTGGCGGTGCCGATGGTCACGACCACAACTTCGCTGATGACGCCGGCTTCCTTGAGCTTCAGGGCGGCTTCGTTGGCGATTTCATCAAACGGGTTGACACTCATTTTGACGCCGTTGAGGTCGACGCCGGTGCCGTCACCCTTAACGCGGATGCGGACGTTATAGTCCACAACGCGCTTGATGGGTACAAGTGCTTTCATTTTTCGTAACTCCAATTTGCCGGCATGACGCCGGCCCATGAACTCATCCGGGTCCGGAATGATACGGGGGTTGGTGGAATACGCCTACATCAATTGATAATTCGGACCTGAGCCACCCTCTGGGGTGACCCAGTTGATGATCTGATATGGGTCCTTGATATCGCAGGTCTTGCAGTGGACACAGTTGGCAGCATTGATCTGCAGCCGTTTGCCTTCGGCTTCCTCGACCATCTCGTAAACCCCGGCCGGACAGAAGCGGGTGCAAGGGTTGGCGTATTCCTCGGCGCATTGGGTGACACAGATGTTTGTGTCGGCCACTTTGAGGTGCACCGGTTGGTCCTCATCATGTTCGGTTGCTGCGAAGTACACCGCGGAGAGTCTGTCGCGCGGCGGTAGCTCGCGTTCTTTTTTGACCGGCTTGGGTTTGTTGGGGTCGCGCTTTTTCAGCGCCGAATGGTCGGCGTGATTTTTCAGCGTCCACGGCAACAGGCCCAGGGTCACGGTTTCGATGGCGGAGATCAACACGCCCAGCCACAGGCCGAAGTGGAAGGCCGGGCGCAGGTTGCGCACCTTCTTCAGTTCTTTGCCCACTTCACCCTGACGGATGCGGGCGTCGTAACCTTGCGCCTTGTTCTCAGCAAAGATGTGTTCGGCCGCTTCCATGCCGGACTTCAGAGCCTGGTGCACGCCCTTGATCTTGGGCACGTTGAGGGTGCCGGCAGCGTCGCCAATCAGCATGGCGCCGGGCATTTCCATCTTGGGCAGGGACTGCCAGCCGCCCTCGACGATGGCGCGGGCGCCATAGGAGACGATCTCACCACCCTGCAGCATCGGCTTGATCTTGGGGTGATTCTTGAATTCCTGGAATTTCTCGAATGGCTCGAGGTCGGGATCTTCGTAATCCAGGCCAACCACAAAACCGATCGCGATCTTGTTGTCGTTGAGGTGGTAAACGAAGCTGCCGCCATAGGTTTTGGAATCCAGCGGCCAGCCCATGGTGTGCATGACCAGACCTTCCTGGCACTGCCCTTCGGGTACCGACCACAGTTCCTTGATACCGATGCCGTAAGTCTGTGGGTCGGCATCCTTGTCCAACTCGAACTTTTTGATCAGTTCTTTGGAGCAGGAGCCGCGGCAGCCTTCGGCGAAGACCGTGATTTTAGCGTGCAGGTCCATGCCCGGGGTGTAGGAATCTTTGGGATTGCCTTCCAGATCCACGCCCATATCACCGGTGCGCACACCCATGACTTCGCCAGCTTCGTTGTACAGCGGCTCGCGCGCCGGGAAGCCGGGGTAGATTTCCACGCCCAGGGCTTCGGCCTGTTCGGCCAGCATCGCGGTGAGGGCGCCCAGCGAGATGATGTAGTTGCCGTGGTTGTTCATCTGCGGCGGCACGATCGGGAATTTGATGCTCCCGGTCTCCGTCATCATGTGAACTTCGTCCTTGGCCACTGGCACGCACACTTCAGGCGGCGTGTCTTTCCAGTTGGGCAGCAGGCGGTCCAGTGCGTCTGGCTCAATCACGGCGCCGGCCAAACTGTGGGCACCCACGATCGGGCCTTTTTCCAGCAAGCAAACGTTGCGTTCCGGGTCCAGTTGCTTGAGGCGGATCGCGGTGGCCAGGCCCGCCGGGCCGGCACCTACGATCAGCACATCAAATTCCATGACATCGCGTTCGACAGTCATCGTGTGCTCCCAGCACGACTGGCAAAGCAGTCGGCTCAATTTCGAATGATGTTGACGGGTCGCCGCATTATATCGATACGGCCCTGATCTGCCGCGGCCAATCGATATGGATTGACACTATAGGGCGGATAAAACGGCAAAAGTGTATCACATACGCTGGCGTATGTTGCAATGCACTATGCGGTTCAGTCGCCGGCGTGCAGAACCTTCATGGAGTTGGTGCCGCCCGGCCCAGAAAAATCGCCCTTGGTCACCAACACGCGGTCGCCACGTCCGATCAGACCAAGCTTGAGCAAGCACTGGGTGGCTTCCCGGCTGGCTGTGACGCCGTCCAGGTTGGAGGGCACGAACTCGATGGGATAGACACCGCGCGCCAACGCCATGCGTCGTCGGGTCGATTCGTGCTGAGTCAGCGCGAAGATCGGAATGCGGGTGTCCATGCGTGACATCCAAACCGCTGTCATGCCGGACTCTGTGAGTGCGATCAATGCTTGAGCACGGGTATGGCGTGCGGCGTAGACCGCGCTCATGGCGATGGCTTCATCGATACGCTGAAAGTGTTTATCCAGCGCCTTGAGTGATCGGTTGGGCGGATCGAAACGCTCGGCGCCCACGCAAATGCGCGCCATGGCTTCGACTGCCGCCACCGGATGCTTACCAGCCGCCGTTTCCGCCGACAGCATCACCGCATCGGTGCCATCCATCACGGCATTGGCTACATCCAGCACTTCGGCCCGGGTCGGGATGGGATTGACGATCATCGACTCCATCATCTGGGTCGCGGTAATCACCAAGCGGTTGCTTTCGCGGGCTTCGGTAATGATGGTCTTCTGCACGCCGGGCAGCGCCGGTTCACCGATCTCTACGCCCAAATCCCCGCGCGCCACCATCACTACATCGGACTCGCGCATGATTTCAGCCAGATTATCGACCGCTTCGGCGCGCTCGATCTTAGCCACGAGCTGCGGTTGTCCGCCGGCCGCCTCGGCTAGCCAGCGCGCCTTTTTCATGTCATCGCCGGAGCGCGGGAAGGACACGGCTAAAAAGTCCACGCCCAACTCCACAGCCGTTTTGATGTCGGCCCGGTCCTTTTCCGTTAATGCGGCGGCAGACAAACCGCCGCCGAGCTTGTTGAGGCCTTTGCGGTTGGATAGCTCGCCGCCCTGCTCGACTTCGCACTCGACCGCGGTGCCCTTGATGCGACGGACTTCCAGGCGCAGCAGGCCGTCATTGAGCAACAGCACATCGCCGGGGCGGACGTCTTTGGGCAGGCTCTGGTAACTCACCCCAACGATTTGAGCATTGCCGGCATCGGCCGGGTGCGCGGTGTCGAGAGTGAAGGTCTCGCCGTTTTCAAGCTGGATGGGCCCGTCAGCGAAACATTCGATGCGAATCTTGGGGCCCTGCAGGTCGGCGAGAATGCCCACGTCTCGCTTTTCCGCGGCAGCGGCCTCGCGCACGGCGGCAACTCGAGCTGCGTGGTCGGCGGCGCTGCCATGAGAGAAATTTAACCGCACCACGTCAACGCCGGCATGAACCAAGGCGCGCAGCGCTTTGGGTGAGTCCGTGGCGGGGCCCAGGGTGGCCACAATTTTGGTCTGACGCATCATGCGCGTTCTTTCAGTCGGGGGATAAGCATGGCGAAATTGCACGGTGTGGTTCGAATGTCGAGTTGCGGCTGCAGAATCTGTTCCCAGCCGAGGCGAACCGCACCGCTGGACCCAGGCAGACAGAACACCAGGGTGCCGTTGGCGACGCCGCCCAGCGCGCGCGATTGAAGGGTCGATGCCCCGATGTCCGCGAAGGAGAGCTGACGAAACAACTCGCCGAAGCCGTCCAGGGTTTTATCCAGCAGAGGTTCAACCGCCTCGGGTGTGACGTCGCGCCCAGTAATGCCGGTTCCACCGGTAACCAGTACCCCGTCGACCTCGGGGTCGGCAATCCAAGCCGAAAGCTGGGCGCGAATCATGTATTTGTCGTCCGGCACGATCTGGCGCGCGGCAAGCAGGTGCCCTTGATCCTGAAGCGCTTGGGCCAGCCAGGCTCCGGATTTGTCGCTGTCCATGTCGCGGCTGTCCGACACGGTGAGCACAGCCAGTCGTAATGTGCTCATGCCCGGCTCACCTGGCGAGCGATGTTGCCTTTGCGATGCAAGATCCCTTGGAAGCGCACTTTGTCGTTGATCTTGAGGGTAACGCCTTCGATTACGTCGCGATAATGCACAAAGTACTCCACGTCATTGTTGTCGCGGATGCGTCCATAGCCGCGCTCGGCGTCATATTCCAACACGCAGCCATGACAGTCTGGTGATGTCACGCAGCCACCTGGCCGGCGAAGCGTTGTGTGTTGACCCGACCCTCGAATTGGTCACCGGCGCGCAAGGGGCCGACACCAACGGGCGTGCCGGTGAGCAGGATGTCACCAGGTTCCAGCACGAAGATCGATGCGGCGTCGGCGAGTAGGCGCGAGATCGGGTAGACCATGTCGCGCGTGTTGCCGGTTTGGCGTAACTCGCCATTCACCGTGAAGCCGATATCGGTCGATTGTGGATCCGCAATCACGTCGTCGGTAAGCAGCGGCGTCACCGGACAGGCGTTGGCAAAACCTTTGCTCGCATCCCATGGATAACCCTGCTTGCGCAGGGTGGTTTGCAGGTCGCGCAGGGTCAGATCAAGCGCCAGGACATAGGCGGCGATAGCGTTCTGAGGAATTCTGTCGGCGCGGCTCAATCGTTGTCCGATGACCAGACCGAGTTCGATTTCATGATGCACAGCGCCGCGGTCGGTGGGAAACACCAGCGGGCCGGCAAAATCGCACAGGGCGGTGTTCGGCTTGACGAAAAATGTCGGCTGCGTGGGCACCGTCGATGCCATTTCGGCGGCATGGTCGGCGTAGTTTTTCGCGACACAGACAACTTTTCCGGGGGTCCAGATCGAATGACTGCCGTCGGCATTGCGCAGTTGATAATGCATGGCCGCATCTTACCTCGCGCGTCGGCGTCAGTAACGCAGCATGTGTTGGCACACGCTTTCGATCACGTGCACCCGCGCGTGCATTTTGTCATTGGCGGCGACCACGACCCACGGAGCCTGGGCGCTGCTGGTGCGCGCCAGCATGTCCTCCACCGCCTGGCTGTAAGCGGCGCGCTGATCGCGGTTGCGCCAGTCTTCGTCGGTGAGTTTCCAGCTTTTGAGCGGATCGGCCTGGCGGGCTTTGAAGCGGGCCAGCTGTTCGTTGTCGCTGATGTGCAGCCAAAACTTGATCAGACGCACGCCGGATTCAACCACCGCATGCTCAAACTGATTGATCTCCTGGTAGGCGCGTTGCCATTCGTGGGGCGCGGCAAACCCTTCAACGCGTTCAACCAGGACTCGACCGTACCAGCTTCGGTCGAACACACAGAGATGCCCGGCACGCGGCAGATGTTGCCAGAATCGCCACAGATAATGCCGTGCCCGCTCTTCATCGTTTGGTGCGGCAACCGGAATCAGGCGGTACTGGCGGGCATCCAATGGCTGCACCAGACGGCGTATGGCGCCGCCTTTGCCCGCGGCATCCCAGCCTTCGAACACAATGATTGTGGACTGTTGCGTGTACAGGGCCATCTGCTGCAGTCGCAGCAGCTGACTCTGGGCTTTCTTGAGCCGGTCCTGATACTCGGTTTTGCTCATCGCTAAGCTCAGGTCGGTGTGGCTGAGCTGGCGTTTGCGGGTTGGGCGAAAACAGCGCCGCTTTGGCGCGGGACGCTGCTGCTCAAGGGCCTGCTGCAGGCGCTGGGCCAGACATTCGGCGACCTCAAGGTGGCACTCGCGGGCCTGGCTGCCATCAATCACCTGCCAGGGGGCATGCGCACCGTGAGTGGCCTCCAGAAGCTGCCGCGAGGCGTCGATAAAGCGTTGATACAAATGCAGATGTTTCCAATCCTGCGGTTTGATTTGCCAGATCGTCAATGGATTTTCGGCCAGCTTGTGCAGTCGCCGCTGTTGCTGTTCGGCGGACAGGTGCATCCAGAATTTGAGGATGACGGCGCCATCGTCGGCCAGCGTCTGTTCGAACTGCTGAACCTGCTCAAGCTGCTGGTGGAAGCGCTGCGCATCGCTGCGGTGATGAACAAAGTCGAGCAGCGGTTGGGTGTACCAACCCGATAGCACCAGGCCGATCTGACCGCGCACCGGCAGATCACGCCAGTAGCGCCACATTCGCGGGCGCAGCTGTTCTTCGGTGCTGGGCGCGTTGTACGCCATGGTCTTGAGGTAGCGCGGATCCAGCCACTCGTTGAGCAAATTGATGGTTTCGTGCTTGCCCCCGCCGTCGACCCCTCCGAATACCAGCAGAACCGGAAAGTCCGCGTCGCGAAGCTGGAACTGCAAGCGCAGCAGTTTCGCTCGCACGGCGGCAACCCGCTGCTTGTATTCGGCCTTTCCAAGTTTGGCGCGTCGCGCAGGTGGAATCGTCAGGGCTATGGTCTGATCGCTCACAATCCAACCATAGCAGGCCTGCGTGTAAGCTGAGCGCTGGATTTGCTGATGCCGACCGATGACTGCTGCAACCTATTTCTGGCACGACTACGAAACCTTCGGGGCCGATCCCCGGTTTGATCGCCCCTCGCAATTTGCGGGCATTCGCACCGATCTGGATTTGAACGTCGTCGAACAGGAGGTCATGGAGTACTGCCAGCCGACGCTGGACTGTCTCCCGCACCCTCAAGCCTGCCTGATCACAGGTATCACGCCGCAAGAGGCCGAAGCGCGCGGTTGTCCGGAGCCTGAGTTTATTCGCCGCGTGCTTGAGCAGTTGGGGCGGCCGGGCACCTGCGGGGTTGGTTACAACAGCCTGCGTTTTGATGACGAACTGACCCGGCACACGGCATGGCGGAATTTCTACGATCCCTATGCCCGCGAGTGGCAGAACGGCTGCTCGCGCTGGGACATCATCGACATGGTGCGCCTGACCTACGCGCTGCGTCCGGAGGGTATCGAGTGGCCGCGCCGCCCCGATGGTGCGCCCAGTTTCCGTCTGGAAGATCTGGCTGCCGCAAATCATCTGGAGCAGGCACGGGCGCACGATGCGCTGTCCGATGTGCATGCCACCATCGCGCTGGCCCGCTTGATCCGGGAGAAGCAGCCTCGCCTTTACGATTTCGTGGTGGACAACCGCGACAAAAACAGCGCGCGCGCGATGCTCAATCTCAACACGCATGAACCTGTGGTGCATGTGTCGTCGCGTTTTCCGGCCGAACTGGGTTGTCTGTCGTTGGTGATGCCGCTGATTGCCCATCCGCGCAACAAAAATGCGGTACTGGTGTGCGATTTGCGTGCTGATCCATCGTCCTGGCTGGATCTTTCGGCCCAGGATCTGGCTGAGCGTATCTTCACCCCGCGTGCCGATCTGCCGGACGATGTGGAGCGCGCGGCGATCAAGGCCGTGCACGTGAATCGCTGCCCGGTGCTGGCGCCGGTCAAAACACTGAGCGCAGCTCAGGCGGAACGGCTGAGTCTGGATCTCGACCAGTGTCGCCAGCATTGGAAGTTACTGCATCAGCGCTTGGCGGATTTGGCGCCGGTGTTGGCCGAAGTCTTCGCCGACAATGAGTTCGATGCGATCAACGATCCGGAGCAGAACTTGTATGGCGGTTTTGTCAGTGCTGCGGATCGGCGCTTGTGCGAGCAGGTACTGACGACCGACGCTGAAGACTTTGTCGGTCTGGATCTGCCGTTCGAAGATCGTCGCCTGCATGAACTGTTGTTCCGCTATCGGGCCCGGCATTACCCGGATTCGCTGAACGAGCCTGAGCGCGACGAATGGTCGCGTTTTCTAAGCCGTCGGTTGGAATTCGCGGCTGACGGGGGATTGGATCTGAGCAGCTACTTCAGCCTGCTCGACCAGATCCAAGCGACGCCTGAGCAGCTGCCGATTATCGAGGCGCTCAGGGCATGGGGGCAGCAGGTGCAGGCTTCCCTTTAGTTGCCGCGCCCAGCCACAGCTGGTGGCTCGGTTTGTTCCAGAAATGCCAGAATTTTGGGCATCAGGCGTTGGGGTTTGGTGCGCAACTCCAGCACCGAGCGGGCAATATGCAACTGCGCATTGGGCAGTTCGTGTTGTAGGACCTGGGCATCTTCGATGTTGTGAAGCCAGTCGCCGCCGTGAGCAATGATCATGGCGGGCATGTCGAGTTTGCGCCGCTCGCGGCGTGGCGGCACCACCGGCCCGACCAGGACCCCGTGGATGATGCTGGCGATGTCTTCCGGTTCCTGTGTCACGCCGTTATACAGAATCTGGACCAGATTGCTGCGTGGACGCGGCAGCTTTCTCACGCTGCGGGCCAGCAGTCGCGGAATCGGCGCGGCATAGCGCACCATGGCCAGGACCGGAACCAGCATCAGCGCGGCGGCGGGCGTGGCGCGCTCCATCACTGGCATTTCCAAAAACAACGCTTTGACGCGCTTGGGGTAGTGCGTTGCGAAGGTCAGGCTGGTAATCGCGCCCAGTGAGACGCCGCCGATGATGGCTTTTTCCACACCCAGGTGGTCCATCAGGGTGCGCAGCTGCTCGGCGAAAAAATCGACGCGCAGTTCTTTGGCGTGGCCGGGTTTGTCACTGCGACCGTGACCGAGCAAATCCAGCAAGATCACGCGATAGCCACGTTTGGCCAGGGTCAGTGCCAGATCACGGTTGCAGGCGGAATCCAGCAGGATGCCGTGAATCAGAAACACCGGCGGCGCGGCCGGTGCACCGTGTTCCTCGTAGGCCAGCCGATATCCCTCGTAATCGCAATAGCGCACATCCGCATCGGATGCGGTGCGAATGCGGTCGGGAAACGCCAGGACCTGGCTCATTCGAACTGCGAAGCGACAGCTTGAATTTCGTCGACGTACTGCTGCATCGCGGACTCCTGACTGGTGCCTTTGAATTTGGCCCAGGCGTCATATTTCATGCGACCGACCATGTCGAGCATGCCCGGGCGCTTGCCGCTGACATCGCCTTTGGTGGCTTGATTGAACAGCCCATACATCTTCAATTTCATGTCGTTGGACGGTTTGAACGGACCGTCGGCTGGTGCGGACTGCACCTTGGCCACAGCGGCTTCGAATTCGGCTTTCAGATCGGACATGGTGTCTCCAGTCAGTCAATGTCAGAGTAACCGGCAGAATACCAGCGCCGCTCAAAGCGGTCATCCCTGCTCCGCAGGTACACTTTGCCCCGAATTTACATCCCTGACACGCAATGTCATTACTGGAACCCTGGCGCCACAGCGAGGCGCGCTTTTCTGCCTGTGGTGCCTACCGATATCGGCTGTGGCGCATTTGGGGCGAGGGCGAGCCCGCGCGTCGCTTGTGCATGATCATGCTCAATCCATCGACTGCAGATGAATTCAAAAATGACCCGACGGTGGAGCGCTGTTGTCGACGCGCTCGCATGTGGGGGTATGACCGGCTGGATGTGGTGAATATCTTTGCCTTGCGCAGTACAGATCCGAAAGGCTTGTATCTGTGCGACGACCCAGTTGGGGAGGACAACGATGCGGCCATTTTAGAGGCCGCACGCAGCGCTGATCTGGCGGTCGCTGCTTGGGGCAACCACGGACGACTTGGTGATCGAGGCCAACACGTGATGGATTTGCTGAAAAGCGCGGGGATTGCGCTGCACGCCTTCAAGTTGTCGCAGGTCGGTGAGCCGGTTCATCCCTTGTATCAGCCCTACTCGGCATTGCCGCAACCGCTGTAAATTTTGCGAACGTCGGCGATTACGCCGCTATTTTACGTCAATCTGTGTTTTCGGCAGCCATATCCTTGTCGGGATGCGCGGTCCATTGGTAGATGGCTTTGATGGGGCAGGGAATGACTTGGCTGTCGGCGCGGGTCGGCGCAAAGGGGTAGGCGAGGATCTTGTCGCCGGGGCTCAAGCAGCTGCCAAAGCTGTCTAACCGCAAGGTGTGTGCACGATCGAGGTCGAAGCACTGCCCGAAAGTTTCGACCCGATATTGCTGGTTTGGGCTTTTGCTGATGATCACGCTGTTGGCTGTGGCATGGCTGAAACCATCGATGGTGCGCGCGAAGCACACGCGATCAACCTGTTCACCTTGCCTTGGATCCGGGCCTTCAGCGCGTTGAGTATCGCGAGGAGGTTCGCCGCGGGTTGCGCAACCGACGATGCCAACTGCAACCAAAGCCAGGGTGAAGCGTCTCATTCGTGTGATCTCCGCAGGTGGCGTGGGTAGCCAAGCTTTGGATAGTGCATGCTATTAAAGTTCCCGCCGATCGATTGTTTAAAACTAATCAGCCGATCAAAAAATAAAATTTCACCTATGTAAAGCGGGTTCGTATACTGTTTCTCGTTCATTAAATTTCGCTAATCAAAGGAGCATTTCGATGTCCCTCATCAATACCGAAGTCAAACCGTTCAAAGCCACCGCCTTTCAGAACGGCGATTTCGTGGAAGTGACCGATCAAACCCTGCGTGGCCAATGGTCCGTGGTGGTCTTCTATCCGGCCGACTTCACCTTTGTCTGCCCGACCGAACTGGAAGATCTGGCTGACAACTACGACGCTTTCAAAGCGTTGGGCGTTGAAATCTACGGCGTGTCCACCGACACCCACTTTGCTCACAAAGCGTGGCACGACACGTCGGCCGCGATCGGTAAGGTCAAATACCCGCTGGTGGGTGATCCCACGGGAGCCCTGACGCGCAATTTCGACGTGATGATCGAAGAAGAAGGCATCGCGCTGCGCGGCACCTTCGTGATCAACCCGGAAGGTCAGATCAAGCTGTGTGAAATTCACGACAACGGCATTGGTCGTGACGCCACCGAACTGCTGCGCAAAGTCAAAGCGGCCAAGTACGTTGCCGAGCATCCCGGCGAAGTGTGCCCGGCCAAGTGGAAGGAAGGCGCTGAAACGCTGACCCCGTCGCTGGACCTCGTCGGCAAGATCTAACGATCCCCGCAGTCGCCGTACCCCTCCCCCTGCACACGGCGGCAACCCCCGCCGGGGCCGCAACCGGCCCCGGCTTTTTTTTGAATGGAGAATTTCCGTGTTGGACAAAAATCTGGAAACCCAACTGCAAGCCTATCTGGAAAAGCTCACGCGTCCGGTGCAACTTCTTGCCAACACGGACGGTGGTGAGAAATCCGCCGAGATGATGAAACTTTTGCGTCAGATCGAAGCGCTTTCGCAGAAGATCGAAGTTATCGAAGCGATGGACGCAGCGCTAAGAGCGCCCTCCTTCGCGCTGGCCTCGCCGGGTCACGATATCCATCTGCGATTCGCCGGGATTCCGCTGGGTCATGAGTTCACCTCGCTGGTCTTGGCGCTGCTGCAGGTCGGTGGCCATCCGATCAAGATCACGGATGAGCAGCGCGAGCAAATTGCTGCCCTGGACGGCGACTTCGAATTTGAAACCTACTTCTCGTTGTCCTGCCAGAACTGCCCGGATGTGGTTCAGGCCCTGAACCTGATGGCCGTGATCAATCCGCGTATCCGGCACACCGCCATTGACGGCGCTTTGTTCCAGGACGAAGTCGATGGCCGCGAGATCATGTCCGTGCCGGCGGTGTTCCTGAATGGGGAATCGTTCGCCTCCGGGCGCATGGGTGTGGACGAGTTCCTGGCCAAGCTGGATAGCGGTGCCGCCGCGCGCGAAGCCGACAAAATCAACCAGAAAGAGCCGTTTGACGTGCTCGTGGTGGGTGGCGGTCCAGCTGGCGCGGCGGCATCGATTTACGCCGCGCGCAAGGGCATTCGCACTGGCATCGCGGCGGAGCGATTCGGCGGGCAGGTCCTCGATACCATGGGTATTGAAAACTTCATTTCGGTCCCGCACACCGAAGGGCCGAAGCTGGTTGCGCAGTTGGAGCAGCACGTGCGTGACTACGACGTGGACATCATGCCGCTGCAACAGGCGAGCAAGTTGATTCCTGGTGAAGCGGGTTCGCACACCGTGGAATTGGCCAGTGGCGCGCGATTGTCAGCACGTAGCGTGATCATTGCCACCGGCGCGCGCTGGCGCCAGATGAATGTGCCCGGCGAGGACGAGTATCGCAACAAGGGCGTGGCTTACTGCCCGCACTGTGATGGCCCGCTGTTCAAGGGCAAGCCGGTTGCGGTGATCGGCGGTGGCAACTCGGGTGTCGAAGCGGCGATTGATCTGGCGGGTATCGTCAGTCATGTCACTTTGCTGGAGTTCGACGACAAGTTGCGCGCTGACGCGGTGCTGCAGAACAAGCTGCGCAGCTTGCCCAATGTGACCATTCTGACCTCGGCCATGACCACCGAAGTGCTCGGCGATGGACGTAAGGTGACTGGCCTGCGCTATCAGGATCGCAGCAGTGGCGAATCCCACGATGTCACCTTGGATGGCATCTTTGTGCAGATCGGTTTGCTGCCCAACTCGGATTGGCTGAAAGGCTCGTTGGAGTTGAGTGATCGCGGTGAAGTCGTGGTGGATGCTCGCGGGCAAACCTCGGTACCCGGTGTGTTTGCTGCGGGTGACGTGACCACCGTGCCCTACAAACAAATCGTGATTGCCATGGGGGACGGCGCAAAAGCCTCGTTGAGTGCCTTCGATCATTTGATCCGCAGCAGCGTGCCGGATAGCGCGGAGGCACGCGCCGCGGCGTAGTTCGGGCGCGCTTCGCGCCCTAGCCTCTGCCCATGGCTGCAGTTCAAGCCCCCGTGTGGGGCTTGAATTGTTGTGCGGTGGCCCTACATCAGGGTATTCCGACCCGTCACCGTGGGTGTTTTGTGCCTGAAACCGTCTTTTCTCGCGCGCGCCTGCGCACGCTTCTGGACGATGGCCGCGTTCAGGCCACCATTGTTGCCCTGATTCTGATCAATGCGGTTACTTTGGGGCTGGAAACATCCAGCGCCGTCATGGATGTGGCTGGAGTTTGGGTGCGAACACTGGATATCGCCATCCTGGCGGTCTTTGCCCTGGAAGTCGGCGCCAAGCTCTATGCGCACGGCTGGCGCTTCTGGCGTGATCCCTGGAACGTGTTCGACTTTTCCGTTGTGGCCGTGGCTTTGGTCCCGTCGTCAGGGCCGTTTTCGGTACTGCGCGTGCTGCGTTTGTTGCGCCTGGTTCGCATGGTGCCGACCCTGCGCAACATCGTCGAGTCGCTACTACACGCGGTCCCCGGCATCGTGTCGATTTTCGGCTTGTTGGTCCTGGTGTTCTACGTGTTCGCGATCATCGCGACCAGCCTGTTTGGTAGCACGTTCCCGGAATGGTTTGGTTCTCTGGGCGCATCGCTATACACCCTGTTCCAGGTGATGACCCTGGAAAGCTGGTCCATGGGCATTGCCCGTCCGGTGATTGAGGTGCACAGCTGGGCTTGGGCGTTCTTCGTGCCGTTCATTCTGGTCTCGAGCTTTACCGTGCTGAACCTGTTCATCGCCGTGATTGTGGATGCGATGCAGCGCATTCATGAGGTGCGTGCGCGTTTTGCCGATCAGGATGAACCGGACAACGCAGAACAGCAAATTGCCGAGCTGCAGACCCAGCTTGAGCAGATTCAGACAGCGCTTGGCCATTTGCAACACACGCTGGAAACGCAGCGGCAGCGCGAGCAAAGTTAGCGCAAACAAAAACGGCGGGCACCAGGCCCGCCGTTTTGATAATGACCGAGGTTGGCCTCAGACCGGCTTAGGCCCCGATCAGGCTTTGGCCACAGACGCGCACCACATTGCCTGAGATACCGGCAGCACCGGGTGACGACAGGAAGCAGATCAGCTCGGCCACATCTTCCGGCTGACCGCCCTGCGACATGGAGTTCATGCGACGACCGGCTTCGCGGATCATCATCGGCATTTCGGCTGTCATGCGGGTTTCGATGAAGCCTGGCGCGGCGGCATTGAAGTTGATGCCTTTGGCCGCCAGCTCTTCCGAGCGCGCCGCGACATAACCAATCAAGCCGGCTTTGGTGGCCCCATAGTTGGTCTGGCCCATGTTGCCGGCGATGCCGCCGATCGAGGACAAGCAAACTACGCGGGCGTTGTCGTTGAGGGTGCCGGCTTCAAGCAGCGCGTCATCAACACGCAGGATGGATTCCAGGTTGATCGCCTGGACCATGTCCCAGAACTTCTCTTTCATGTTGGCCAGCGTTTTGTCGCGGGTCACACCAGCATTGTGGATGACGATGTCGAGACCGCCCTTGTTGCTGAAATAATCCACGATGGCCTGCGGAGTTTCCGCGCCGGTGATGTCCAGCGCCAGGGCTTCGCCGCCGATGCGATCCGCGGTGGCTTGCAGCGTTTCAGCGTCGGCCGGGATATCCAGCACCACGACAGTCGCGCCTTCAGCTGCCAGGCGTGCGGCGGTTGCTGCGCCAATGCCGCGCGCACCGCCGGTGACCAGCGCGGTTTTGCCGGCCAAGGCTTGGCTGTAGGGAATTTTTGTCGGTGCTTTCTTCGGCTTGTTCACGGTGACGGCCTGGGCATCGACATAAGTCGAATGGTCCGACAGGAAGAAGCGCAACGGGCCAACAATGTGTTTTTCCGCGCCTTTCTGCACGTTGATCAGGTTGGCGGTGGCGCCCTTTTTGCCGATCTCTTTGCCCATGGAGCGGACAAAGCCTTCAACAGCGCGTGCCGCAGTGCTGCTGTGCACGTCGGGTGCGGTGGCCGGGTTTTGGGCCAGCACGACGATGCGCGCATTGGCTTTGATCTTGCGGATCACCGGGTGGAAGAAGTCATACAGCTGACGCAGGTCGGACGCTGCCGCGAAACCGGTTGCATCAAACACCAAGGCGTTGAATTTGTGCTCATCGCCCAGGGTAGCGGGTGCAGATTTGTCCAGATCGGCACCGGCGTCCTTGAGTGCGTTCTCCACCGCGTTGGCGGCAAAGGCACCCTGGCTGGCACCAAACAGTACACGACGACCGGCTAGCGGCTCGTCGGCGTAAGGGCCATTGGCGCGCGCCAGCTTTTGCGGCGTCGGCAAACCAATGGATTTGATCAGGGAACGGGTCGCCGGCTGTTCGGCCAGACGCAGAAGAAAGTCGCTCATGATGCTCCCCCGTAGGGATGTGGGCGGATTGGGATAGGTTCAGATCGCAGTGGAAAACGTGTCATCACTGCGATGCAGACTGGCAGGCGAGTATCCCGCGCTGCCAATCAGACAACAAGACATGTCGGATTTTAAAAGTGATGCTGCGGTGCGTCAAACACGGACCGCAGCATCAATCATTTCAACTCAGCCGATGACTTGCCCAGCAAACGCCTGGCCACAATCAGCAGTTGGATTTGCTGCGTGCCTTCGAAGATGTCCAGAATTTTCGAATCGCGCGCCCATTTTTCCAGCAACTCGTCTTCCGAATAACCCAAGGCGCCGCCCAGTTCCGCACATTTGAGGGTGACCTGGGTGGCCATGCGCCCGGCCTTGGCTTTGCTCATCGAGGCCTGTAGCGAATTGGGTTGGCCGTTGTCCGCCATCCACGCGGCGCGCAGTGTCAGCAAGCGGGCGGCTTCCCATTCGGCTTCCAGTTCATGAAAGGTGGCCACCGCCGCGGGCATGCGCCAGCGGTCAGCCGCGTAGTCGTCGGGCGAAAGCCCGGCCTGCGTCAGCAATTCGCGGGTCCGTTCGAGTGCGGCGCGGGCCACGCCAATGGCCATGGCCGCGACCACAGGCCGGGTGTTGTCGAAGGTCTGCATGACCCCGCCAAAACCTTGCTTGGTGTCGATCTCCTCCGTGCCCAGCAAGGCGCTGCGTGGCACCCGGCAGTTTTCGAACACGATGGTCGCGGTATCCGACGAGCGTATGCCCAGTTTGTGCTCCAGGCGCAGGACCTTCATGCCCGGGTTGTCCTTGGACACCACGAAGGATTTGATCGCGGCGCGCCCTTTCTTGGGATCGAGCGACGCCCACACCACCACATGGTCGCAGCGTTGGCCCGCGGTGACGTAGATCTTCTCACCGTTGATCACGAAGTCCTCGCCATCGCGTACGGCGGTGGTGCGGATGGCGGCAGAATCCGAGCCACAGCCGGGTTCGGTGATGGCCATACCAGCCCAGCAACCGCGCAGGGCTTTTTTCTGTTCGTCATTGGCCACGGCCGCGATGGCCGCATTGCCCAGACCCTGGCGAGGCAATGACAGAGCCAGGCCGACATCGCCCCAGCACAGTTCGATCAGCCCCAGCACGGTGCTCATATTGGCGCCGTTGACGATGGCGTCGTTGTCGGCCGCCGCGCGGGCCAGCCCAGCGGTGCCGGCGCCGCGGTCGCCACCGTCATTCATGCCGTCCATCAGTGCGGACAGCATGTCGAGTTCCTTGGGGTAGGCGTGCTCGGCGCGGTCGTACTTGCGCGAGTTGGGTCGGAAAATCTCGGTTGCAACCTGGTTGGCTTGATGCACCAGCATGCGGAATTTGCGTGGTTCTTCGAGTCGGATCACAGCAACAGCCCCCCTTCCAGATTGGCGATGGCTCGCAGGTCGCGGTACCAGCGCTCCACCGGATGTTCCTTGACGTAGCCGTGACCGCCGAGCATCTGCACGCCGTCACTGCCGATCTGCATGGCTTTGTCGGCGCAGAAACGGTGCGCCAGCGCGGCGTCCCGCTGGAAACTCTGGCCCTGTTCGGCTCGCGCCGTGGCGCGCCACATCATCAGGCGCATGGCATCCAGTTCTAGACCCATATTGGCCACGGTGAAGGCCACGCCCTGACGGTGGCTGACTGGCTCGCCAAAGGCTTTGCGTTCGTTGACGTAAGGAATCACGTAATCGACCACGGCCTGGCAGGTACCGACCGCCAGCGCACACCAACCCAGGCGGGCCAGAGCGATGGCCTGTTCAAACGCCTGTTCGTCGCCCAGTACGTCGGCTTCGGTCACTTTCACATCTTTGAACATCAGGCGGCCCAAGCTGGCAGCGCGCAGGCCCATGCCCGGTTCCGCTTTGGCACTCAGGCCGTTGCAGTCGCCCTCGATCAACACCAGACGTGGACCGAGTCCTTCAAGATCCACACTGACGATGAGCAGGTCGGCGAATGGACCGAGCGGCACCAGGGCCTTTTCACCATTGATGCGCCAGCGTCCGACCTCGCCGTCCAGGCTGCCGCGGCAACTTGGATGGCGCGGATTGGACAACGCGGTTGGTTCGAGAAAGGCCAACGCGGCATCGGGCGGATCATCCTCGGCGAAAGTGGCCAGATAACGCATCTGCTGATCGCTGTTACCCCAGGCCGCCAAGGCATTGGCAACACCAACCGGGGCCATCAGGGCCAGCGCCTGACCCATATCGCCCCAGGCCAGGGCTTCGGCGACCAAGGCGGAGCTGATCGGAGAGCGTTCGCTGCCGGCGCCGCCCAGGGCTTCGGGTACGGCCATCAGGCTCAAGCCCAGTTCGAAAGCGCCTTTCCACACATCTTCGGAAATTTCGCTGTGGGTCTCCGCATCCTCGGCCGCTGGGCGCAGGGCCTCCTCAGCGAAGCGACGCACCGACTCGACCATCATGGTCTGTTCTTCGGTGGGCGTCAGATCGAACAGGTCGGTGGGCTTGTGCTTGTCCATGCGCGCCGGGCTCAGCAGGTCTTTGACCGCCTTGAACTGTTTCCCTGCGGAGCCGGCCACTTTGAAGCCCGTCCGACTGGCTTGATACAGCGCTTTTTCGGTCGGTTTCTTGAGCCCCAGCTTGTCCAGGGTTTTTGAGCCGGCCAGGCGATTCAGTGCCGCCAGACCAAAGCCTTGTACATCTCGTTGCCGCTTTGCCATGAACGCGTTCTCCAGGTGTTCCGGCGAATTGCAAAAACAGGAAAGATCACTTTCCGCATTGAATCACAGAATCGACAAACCGTCATCCACCGGTTCAATGTCCGGATTTTTGCCGCGCATACGTAACGTTTCAACAGAGGTTTCTATCTGAGGTTATCGCCATGTGGCGTACGTTGTTCGTCGCTCTGAGTTTGCTGGTTCAGTGTGTGGTGTGGGCTGGGCCGGTCAACATCAATACGGCCAGTCGCGAGCGTTTGGATGAGGAGTTGAGTGGTATTGGCAGCGTGCTGGCCGATCGTATCGTGCGCTATCGCGAGGCGCATGGTCCGTTTCGATCTCCGGATGAGATCCAGAACGTGCCGTACATCGGCGTAAAAACGTTCGAAAAGAACCGCCACAGAATCCAGGTTCAGGATTAAGTCACCACACGGTTACAATCGACGGCCCACCTGCTTAGGAATGTGCCAGTGACGACCGTCCTGCTTGAGCGTAACGACGCTGTTGCGACCATCACTTTCAACCGTCCGGATGCCATGAACGCACTGACGCCAGAGATGCTGATGCTGGCGGGCGATCATGTTCGCGCTCTGGCGGCTGACCAAGAGGTCAAAGTTATCATCCTCACAGGGGCCGGCAAGGCCTTCTCGGCCGGTGTGGACCTCAAAGCGCTGGGCAAGGTGGAACTGATCAACGGATCGGTGGGAGAGATTCTCGATGCGCCCGCGCGGCGCTTGATTGATGCGATCGAAAATGCGCCGCAACCGGTGATCGCCAAGGTCAATGGCCATTGCTACACCGGCGCGCTGGAGCTGGCGTTGGCTTGCGATCTGCTGGTTTGTGCGGAAGAGGCCGGTTTTGGCGACACGCATGCCAAATGGGGTTTACGTCCCAGCTGGGGTATGAGCCAACGGTTGCCCCAGCGTGTCGGCGCGCAGCGCGCCCGCGAGCTTTCCTTTACGGCCCGCACGGTCAAAGGGCCTGAGGCCATGGCCATTGGGCTGGCTTGCGACGCGGTTCCGCGTGATGCGCTGGACGATCATGTGGCCGCTTTGGCGCAGCGTATCGCGGGCAACAGCGCGCAGGCTGTCGCCGCCTACAAGGATTTGTACCGGCGGACCCAAGGCGCTTCGCTGGATGTGGGTCTCGCCTACGAATTCGGTCGTGTGTATCCGATAGATGACAGTGCCGAGCGCCTTGCGGGGTTTCTGGCCAAATGACCCGCTACGTCGCACCGCCGCTGCCGGATATTGATGTCGAAGAGTTTCGCAAGGTTGTGACCACACGGCGTTCCGTGCGTCGCTTCACCGACGAGGCGATTCCGGATGAGATCGTCAACGATTGTCTGGACATGGCTTTGCTGGCGCCCAATTCGTCCAATCTGCAGCCCTGGGATTTCTATCGCGTGGTGTCGCCCGATAAGAAAAAGGCCCTGGGCCCGGCCTGTTTGAACCAGAATGCGGCCAAAACGGCGGCTGAGTTGATCGTGGTGTGCGGGCGGACGCGGACCTGGAAGCAACACAGTGCGGAAATGCTCGAGTACTGGCCCGAAGAGACCGTGCCGCGGATTGTCGAGAAGTACTACACCGTGGGCACCCGGGTGCACTACGGCACGTTGCCGCTGGACCCGTTCGGGCGTTTGAAAAAGCTCATTCGTGACGTAACCGGCATTCGCTCACCAGCGCCGCGTTGGCCCAACAGCAGTACAGACATGCAGCTGTGGGCGTGTAAGACAGCGGCGTTGGCGGCGGAAAACCTGATGCTTGCCTTTCGTGCGCATGGCTACGACACCTGCCCGATGGAAGGTTATGACGATGCCCGCGTGCGCAAGATCGTGCCGCTGCCGCGTGATGCTTTCATCGTGATGGTCGTCGCAGCGGGGCGGCGTGCCGAAGATGGCCTTTACCACCGCCAGTTCCGCTTCGAGCGCGAGCGGTTTATTCACGAGGTGTGAGATCGGTCACGAAAGCTTGCCACGTCTAACGCGGTGATCTGCAAAGGGGCCGGGCGCCCCCGAGAGGCTGGAGAAAACCGCGCAGGCAAGGGCGCGGTCCGACCTCTTTAGCCGCTGCTTAGGGCTGCAAAGTCTGCCAACGCGCTGCAACGTTGGGTGAACACATCGAGTAGCGCGTAGCGGGCCATGCGCACGGTGTCGTCTTCCGCATTGACCAGCACATCCTCGAAGAATTGTGTGATCGGGCCAGACAGTTGAGCCAAGGCCTTCATGGCGCCCACGTACTCACGCGCCGCCAGCGCCGCGTCAAAGGCCGACTGGCTGTCGACCAAGGCTTGGTGCAAGGCGATTTCAGCCGCTTCGACCAATGCCGCGGGGTTGGCTTGTAGGGCTTGAGTGTCACTCAGAATATTGCGGATGCGTTTGTTGGCGGAGGCCAGTTGTTCGAACGCTGCGTTGTCGTCCTTCTGCATATTCTCAAGCGCTTTACAGCGTTTCAGCACATCAAGCACATCAAGCGATTGTTCAGCCAGTAGCACGCCTTCGATCAATCGAATTTCGTAGCCTTGCGAATTTAGCCACACGCGCAGGCGATCACGCAGGAACTTGAGGAGTTCGCCGCGGGCTTCTGCACTGAGTGTATGCAAAGCGCTGTCGCCAGCGGCTTGATCAATCAGCTCGTCCAGCGCGACATGGGCATTGGAGTCCGCGAGAATGCGGATCAAGCCCAGCGCGGCGCGGCGCGCACCGTAGGGGTCCTTGGAGCTTGTTGGCCGCAGCTCATCTTTCGAGAACAGACAGATCAACGTATCCAACTTGTCGGCCATGGCCGTGACGGCCGACAGCGGCTGAACGGGAACCGCGTCATTCGGTCCTTCCGGCTGGTAGTGCTCGGCAATGGCTTGGGCGACAGCTTCGGGTTCCCCGCGACGGCGGGCATAGTGGCCGCCCATGATGCCCTGCAGTTCGGGCATCTCATACACCGCCATGCTGGCCAGATCCGCCTTGGCCAGGTGGCAGGCCTTGGCGGCCAGCGTCGCGTCCACCGCGAAGGCCGGTGCCAGGCGTGTTGCCAGGGCCTGCATGCGCTGGCTTTTGTCGGCCAGGCTGCCGAGGCCTTTGATGTAGGTCACTTTGGTCAGTTTATCCAACCACTCGCTGACATCGGTCTTGAGATCCTGCTGCCAGAAGAACAGGGCGTCGGTGAGGCGCGGACGCACCACTTTTTCGTTGCCGGCGGTGACCTGAGCAACATCGCGGCTGCGCAGATTGGCTACGGTGACAAACTCGGGGCTGATATTCCCCTTGTCGTCATATACCGGGAAATAGCGTTGATGTTCCTGGATCGTGGTGACAATGACCTCTTCCGGTAATTCCAGGAATTCATCGTCGAAGCGGCCCAGTATGGGTTCCGGCCATTCCACCAGAGCGGTCACTTCGTCGAGCAGGCCTTCATCAATCAGCGCTCGGCCCTGTGAGACGGTTTCCACCTGCTTGCGAATCTTGGCTTTTCGCGTGGCCACATCGGCCAGCACAAAAGCCTGCTCCATGGCTTGTGGGTACTCCGCCGCGTGGCCTAAGGAAATGGTCTGCGATGCATGAAAGCGATGGCCGCTGGTTGTTCGATCCGCCGTCAGGCCGAAGGCGTTGAGCGGGACAACGGTGTCGCCATGCAACGCCACCAGAGCGTGCACCGGGCGCACGAAACTGGCCTCGCCAGCGCCCCAACGCATGCGTTTGGGGACCAATTCATCCATGCGCTTGAGCGCTTCTTCGAAGATGCCTTGCAGCAGCTCGCTGAGTGGCTGTCCCGCTTGGGTACTGGCGTAGTAGAGGTATTCGCCTTTGTCGGTTTCAATGGTGCTGAGTTGGTCTACGCTGACGCCGCAACCGCGGGCGAAGCCTTCGGCAGCTTTGGTTGGCTGCCCATCGCGGTACGCGGCGGCAACCGCGGGGCCGCGGCGCTCTACCGATTGGTCAGGTTGCAGACTGGCAACGTCGTGGATCAGGGCCGCGATACGGCGCGGCGAGGCCAGACGTTGAGCGTCGCCAAAGCTGACGCCCGCGTCGCTCAATCCGCGAGTCAGGCCGGAAAGCAGAGCATCGGCGAGTGGCACCATGAAACGCGCCGGCAGTTCCTCGCAAGCGATTTCGATTAGCAGGTCGTGCTGGCTCATGTCCTGGGCTCCGTGCTGTCTCCCATGGGAAAGCCCAGGGCCTCGCGGGCGGTGTAGTAGGCTTCGGCGCAGGCCTTGGCCAGTGCGCGGACGCGCAGAATGTAGGCTTGGCGTTCCGTCACTGAGATGGCCGAGCGCGCATCCAGCAGGTTGAAGGTGTGCGACGCGCGCAGCACTTGCTCATAAGCTGGCAGCGGCAATGCCTTTTCGATGAGGACATTGCTCATGCGCTCGGCATCGTCGAAGGCCTGAAAAAGTACCGCAGTGTCAGCGTGCTGGAAGTTGTAGGTGGATTGTTCGACCTCATTCTGGTGAAACACGTCGCCATAAGTGGTCACGCGGTCGCCATCGCGTGCCCAAACCAGATCGTAGACCGAATCCACGCCCTGGATGTACATGGCCAAGCGTTCCAGACCGTAGGTGATCTCGCCTGAGACCGGGCGGCATTCCAGGCCGCCAACCTGCTGAAAATAGGTGAATTGGGTCACTTCCATGCCGTTGAGCCAGACTTCCCAGCCCAGACCCCAGGCACCCAGTGTAGGCGATTCCCAATTGTCCTCAACAAAGCGCACGTCATGGGTCAGCAAATCGAATCCCAGCGCTTTGAGCGAATCCAGATAGAGCTCTTGGATATTGTCCGGCGACGGCTTGAGCAGCACCTGAAATTGATAATAGTGCTGGAGGCGATTGGGGTTTTCGCCATACCGGCCGTCCGTCGGTCGCCGCGACGGCTGAACATAGGCCGTTTTCCAAGGCTCCGGACCGATCGAGCGCAGGAAGGTCGCAGGGTGGAAGGTGCCGGCACCGACTTCCATATCCAACGGCTGAAGAATCACGCAACCCTGTTTGGCCCAAAAATCCTGCAGGGTGGCAATGAGCTCGGCGAAGCTCGGAGCGCTCATGGGCGTATCTGTTTGAGAAAAACGCCCATTCTAACAAGGGTGGTGGCTTCCGGGTCCGCACGATGGCTACGGGCATTACGCACGATATTGGTGCGCTCTCGCGAGTTCTCGCCCGGCGCGCCCCAATATGGTGCGCTAAATCGCGAATTTGGCGGTGCTCATCGCGTGAACTCAATCGCTTACGACGCCCCAATGTTGGCATGTAATGTGCTTTATGCACCAAACGGGTTCGCTTATAAGCCTTTGGCCAGCGTAACGGCGTGCGGCGACTTTTACGGTGTACACTGCGAGGTTGCCGGGAGCCCGGCGCGCGGCACGAATTTTAATCTCACCAAACGGGAGAAAAGCATGTCGGCTAACGACGTAATGAAAATGATCGAAGAGAAGGGCGTGAAGTTTGTCGACTTCCGCTTTGCAGACACCAAGGGTAAGGAGCAGCACGTCACTGTTCCGGCTCACACCATCGATGAAGATGTCTTTGAAGAAGGCAAAATGTTCGATGGTTCGTCGATTGCCGGCTGGAAGGGCATCAATGAGTCCGACATGATCCTGATGCCGGATACCGAAACTGCGGTCATCGACCCGTTTGCCGAAGAAACCACGCTGAACTTGCGTTGTGACGTGATTGAGCCGGCTACCATGCAGGGCTACGAGCGTGACCCGCGCTCCCTGGCCAAGCGCGCTGAGGCCTATATGAAGTCGACCGGCATCGCCGACACCGCCTTCTTTGGTCCGGAAAACGAATTCTTCGTGTTCGACGACGTCAAGTGGAGCGCCGACATCTCCGGTGCCTCATACAAGATCGATTCCGAGGAAGCCTCCTGGAACACCGAAAAGGTCTACACCGATGGCAACCTGGGTCACCGCCCGGGCGTCAAGGGTGGCTACTTCCCCGTGCCGCCGGTCGACTCGCTACATGACTTGCGTTCGGCCATGTGCCTGGCGATCGAAGAAATGGGCGTTGAAACCGAAGTGCATCACCATGAGGTGGCGACTGCCGGTCAGTGCGAAATTGGCGTCAAGTTCAACACTCTGGTGAAGAAAGCTGACGAAGTTTTGATCCTGAAATACGCGATTCAGAACGTCGCTGCCGGTTACGGCAAGACCGCCACCTTCATGCCCAAGCCGCTGGTTGGCGACAACGGCAACGGTATGCACGTGCACATGTCGCTGGGCAAAGACGGCACCAATCTGTTCACCGGTGACGGTGTCGGGGGTCTGTCGGAAACCGCGCTGTACTACATCGGTGGTGTGATCAAGCACGCTAAAGCGCTGAACGCGTTCTGCAACGCATCGACCAACTCCTACAAGCGTTTGGTCAAAGGCTTCGAAGCCCCGACCATGCTGGCCTACTCCGCGCGCAACCGCTCGGCGTCGATCCGCATTCCGTACATCACTAATCCCAAGGCGCGTCGCATCGAAGTGCGCTTCCCGGATTCCACCGCCAATCCGTACCTGGCCTTCGCTGCGCTGTTGATGGCCGGCCTGGACGGTATCCAGAACAAGATCCACCCGGGCGACGCCATGGACAAGGATCTGTACGATCTGCCGCCGGAAGAAGAGAAGAACATCCCGCAGGTCTGCTTCAGCCTGGACCAGGCGTTGACCGAGCTGGACAAAGATCGCGAGTTCCTGACCCGTGGTGGCGTATTCACCGATGATCTGATCGATGCCTACATCGAACTGAAGACCGAAGAGACCACGCGTTTGAAGATGACCACGCACCCGGTCGAATTCGATATGTACTACAGCCTGTAAAGGGCTGTGCGCCAGCGGGGTGCACGCACCCCTCTGGATCGTTGCTGACGGAGCGCCCCCACACGGGGGCGTTTTTTTTGCCCTTATAATGCACCATTATAGTGCGTATACAGGTCTGTATCTTTGGCAAACAAATTGCTTTTAAGATGTCCATGACTCCCCCGCGTCCACAGTTGACCGCCGTCGAAGCGCTCGATGGACTGACCCTGGCTGTTATTGCCCTGGATCAGGAGCTACGGGTGGATCGCATGAATTCATCGGCCGAAGTGCTGTTCGGTGTCAGTGCCGGATACGCTTGCGGTGAGTCTTTGCACGCGGCTTTACCCTTGCTTGCACCGATCGTGGGCAGAGTGGCTCAGGCATTGACCGACGGTGAAGGCTTTACTGAGCGCGAATTGCGTTTACGCGGGCCGGGTGGCCGGACGATCACGGTCGATGTCTCGGCCACACCTGTGCGCAGCGGTGCCGATCGAGCTTTGCTGCTGGAATTGATGCCGCGCGATCGCCAGCTGCGTATCAGCCGCGACAACAGCTTGTGGAAACAGCAGCAGATTTCGCGCGAGATGATTCGCGGTTTGGCTCACGAGATCAAGAATCCGCTTGGCGGCTTGCGCGGTGCCGCGCAATTGCTGGCGCGCCAGGTCAATGATCCATCCTTGACCGAGTTTACCGACGTTATCATCAATGAGGCGGATCGTTTGCAGACCTTGGTCGACCGTCTGCTGGGCCCGAACCGGCCGCCTAAGAAACGCCAGATCAACGTCCATGAAGTGGTTGAGCACGTGTGCAAGCTGGTCTGTGCCCAGGCGCCGCCCCACGTTGTTGTGGAGCGTGACTACGACCCCAGTTTGCCGGAATTGCTTGCCGATCCAGAACAACTGATACAGGCGCTGTTGAATATCGGCGTCAATGCGCTGGAAGCGGTAGGCGACGAGGGTCGCATCCGTTTCCGCACCCGCTCTCAGCGTCAGTTCACGATCGGTGGCCGGCGCCACCGATTCGTCTTGCGCGTGGATGTTACCGACGACGGGCCGGGCATTCCTCCTGCGATGCTGGAGCAGATTTTCTATCCCATGGTCACCACCCGGGCAGAAGGCTCGGGGTTGGGTTTGGCCATTGCACAGAACCTAGTGCACACCCACGGCGGCCTCATCGAATGCGATAGCCGACCTGGTGCCACCACATTTTCCATTTACCTGCCCGTGGAACGAAGCGATGTCACTTGAAGTCTGGGTTGTTGACGACGATGACAGCATCCGCTGGGTGCTGGAAAAAGCCTTGGGTGCTGCCGGTATGGACGTATCCAGTTTCCCCGGCGGCGTGGAGATGCTCGATGCGCTGGAAACCGCATGTCCTGACGTGGTCGTGACCGACATCCGGATGCGTGGCATTGACGGCATTGAACTGCTGCAACGTCTGAAAAAGGCTCAGCCGAATCTGCCCGCCATCATCATGACCGCCCACTCCGATTTGGACAGTGCGGTGTCGGCCTACCAGGGCGGGGCCTTCGAGTACCTGCCGAAACCGTTTGATGTTGATGACGCCGTTGATCTCGTGCGGCGCGCCGCGCGACTCGCCGCGGAGGACAAGCCGCAAACCTCTGAAGAGCTGACTGACACGGTCTTGGTCGGCGAGGCGCCAGCCATGCAGGAGGTTTTTCGCGCGATTGGCCGCTTGTCCCATTCCGACATCAACGTTCTGATTACCGGTGAGTCCGGCACGGGTAAGGAATTGGTGGCGCGTGCGCTGCATGCGCACAGTCCGCGCTCGCGCAACAGCTTCATCGCGATCAACACTGCGGCCATCCCCAAAGACTTGATGGAATCCGAATTTTTCGGCCACGAGCGTGGGGCGTTTACGGGTGCGACCGGTCAGCGCAAGGGGCGCTTTGAACAAGCCGACGGCGGCACTTTGTTCCTGGACGAAATCGGGGAAATGCCGGCGGATCTGCAGACCCGCTTGCTCCGCGTGTTAGCCGATGGTGAGTTTTACCGCGTTGGTGGCCATGTTCCGGTGAAGGTCGATGTGCGCGTGGTCGCCGCGACCAACCAGGATCTGGAAACCGCGGTGCGCGAAGGGCGATTCCGTGAGGACTTGTTTCACCGTCTCAATGTGATTCGGGTGCGTTTGCCGCCGCTGCGCGAGCGTGCCGAAGATATTCCGCTGTTGCTCAAGCATTTCATGATCACCTGTGCCAGAGAGCTCGGGGCCGAAAGTAAACAGCTGCGACCCGAGGTGATTCAACATCTTGCGTCACTGACCTGGCCGGGCAATGTCCGTCAGTTGGAAAACATCTGCCGCTGGCTGACTGTGATGGCGCCGGGGGCTGAGGTTCATCTGGATGATTTGCCCGGCGACTTGCCGCCACCGCGCGCGGGCAGTGTTGATACGGCAGATCGTGCTGCGGCGTCTGTTGGTGAACCAGCGCCCAACTATGATGAGGTGATTCACGGCACTAGTGCTGCGGGCGGCGACTGGCGAATGAGTCTGGCGCACTGGGCCGAAGCACAACTCGAAAGAGGCGAAACGGGGGTGTTGGATCAGGCCATGCCGCAAATCGAAAAACTGCTGATTCAGGTCGCGCTCAAACATAGCGGTGGCCACAAGCAAGATGCGGCCAAATTGTTGGGCTGGGGGCGCAACACCTTGACCCGCAAGCTCAAAGAGTTAGGAATGACCGCTTAAACCGACAACCTCAGGGCGCGCGCTCAAAGGTTTTGGGATCGATGCCGCGCGCTTTGAGGATGTTCGAGGTTTTCGGCGGGTTGCCGGTGATGAGCCGGTCCGCTGTGCGCCCCATAAAACGCCACAACCAGTGCAACGTCACCGACAAGCGCTGGCCGGGCTCGATCAGCGACCAGACGTGGACAACCGCCCATAAAAACCAGGCCGGGAAGCCGGTCACTTGCATGCCGCCGATTTGCCCAACAACACGGTAGCGCCCGATGATCGCCATTGAGCCTTTGTCGAAGTAGCGAAACGGCTTGGTTGGTTTGTTTTTAAGTCGGCGCTTGAAGGTTTTGGCCAGATACTCACCTTGTTGAATCGCCACTGGGGCCAAGCCGGGCAAACTGCGACCTTCGCCCAGACTGAAATGAGCCAGGTCCCCAACCACATGAATGTCGGGATGCTTGGGGAGGCTGAGATCGGGTTGGACAAAAAAGCGCCCGCCCCGGTCAATTTCTTCGCCGGTGCGCTTGGCCAGGATGCGCCCGAAGGCGGAAACCTGAACGCCGGCGGCCCAGAGTATGGTTTCCGCCTCCAGGGTTTCTGTGACGTCGCCCTGTTGCAGCTGCACACGTCCGGCAGCAATGTCCTGCACCATGCATTGGGTGCGGACCTCAACGCCCAACTGCTCAAGATAGCGTTGGGCTTTCTCGCTCAGGCGAGGTTTGAAAGCCGGCAACACCCGATCGGCCCCTTCAATCAAGGTGATGCGTGCATCGCGTGAATCAATGGCGCGGTAGTCGCCCACCATGATGCGCTGGGCCAGCTCGCCCAAGGCGCCAGCGAGCTCAACCCCGGTGGGGCCGGCGCCGACCACGACAAAATTGAGCAGCCGCCGACGTCGATCCGGATCGCTCTCACCTTCCGCCAACTCGAACGCGCGAAAAATGCGATGGCGCATTTCCAGCGCATGCTCAATGGTCTTCAGGCCCGGTGCGTTATGTCGCCATTCATCGTGGCCGAAATATTGATGTTTCACCCCGGTCGCAACGATCAGAGTGTCGTAGGGCAGCTCGCCGCGTTCGTGATGAATGATTTTGCGTTCGGGGTCGATGTCGTAGGCTGTCGACATCAGTGTTCGCACATTCTTGCATTTGCGCAGGACGACACGCTGCTGCGCCGAAATGTCCCCGACCGTCAGAATGCCGGTGGCCACTTGATACAACAGCGGCTGAAAAAGGTGGAAGTTGCGCTTGTCGAGCAAGGTCACGTCATAATCGGAGCCGCAAAGCCCGCGTGCCGCGAAAAGGCCGCCGAAGCCGCCGCCGACAATAACGATTTTGTGCTTGTGCATCGCAGCATGATAGCAGAAGCCCCTCACCCGAATGGAGTAGTTTTGTCGCATGTGTTTGATTGCGCTGCACTGGAACCCTGAGAGTTCGTGGCCGTTGCTACTCGTGGCCAACCGCGATGAACAACATGCCCGACCGACTCAGCCACTAGGCTGGTGGAACGATGCGCCTGACGTACTTGCAGGCCGTGACCTGGAAGCCGGCGGCACCTGGATGGGGGTGAATCGACATGGCCAATTTGCCGCGTTGACCAATTATCGCGAGCGTGGCGCCAAGAAAGGTCTTCGATCGCGCGGCGAACTTGTTGCCAACTACCTGAAAAATCCGCCTTCCGGCGATTTGCTGGACTACGCCGCGGGTTTGCCGACAGAGGACTACGCGGGCTTCAACCTGCTGCTCGGAGATCGCGCCCGTTTGGTCTACCTCAGCAATCGCGACAGCCGGTCACCCCAGGCCGTATCGCCGGGCACCCATGGGCTGAGCAATGCACTGCTGGACACGCCCTGGCCCAAGCTGGTGGCTGTGCGCGAGGGTTTGGATGCAATGCTCAGTAACGCTGAACTGGACGCCAGCAACATGTTGTCACTGATGCAGCGGCGTGAACATTACCCGGATGCACAATTGCCAGACACGGGTGTGGGCTTGGTGTTCGAGCGATTTTTGTCGCCGCCGTTCATCTGCACCCCCGCCTACGGCACCCGTAACACAAGCTGTTTGCGCTTAGGTCAACGTCGCATCGAATTCGTTGAGCGGCGCTTCGATCCAGCCGGCAAAATCAGCGGGGAGACCCGCGAAGCTTGCGAGTTGTCGTCAGCGGGTTAGTGCGTTGCGGATCGCTAGCGCTCGCGGTCGTGTGCGTTTGCGGCCAACAGCGCGTTCGATGGCGTGTTCCAGAGCGGTCAAGGCTTCGCTGCCCCCGTCGCGCCGAAAACGCGGAATATTGCCGCGATATGTTTCGATCTCGCGGAGAAAACGTTCGATATCGTAACCGGTGAGGTCGCTGAGCGAGGCTTTATCACCTATGCCCATGACGCTCACCATGTGGGCATTCAGGCGTTGCTCAACCGCATCTTCGGGAAGCAGCAGCATGGGTTTTTGTAGCCACAGACATTCGCTGGCCAGTTGATGGCCCGCCGTTGCAATGACTGCGCTGCTGCTGGCGATATCGGCGACAAAGCCAGCCTGGCTGGGCGCTTTGAACAGCAAATTGCCATCCTGGCCGACGCGTGGCGTGCCGTACACCACAACAGGCTGTCCGCAGGCTCGCAGGGCTTGTTCGACGCCGTCGTGAAACTGATATTCACCTTTATTGAAATAGGCCATTAAATGGCCTTCATCAGTGACGTTTGCTTGCTTCACCACATCGCGAAGGATCGGGCCGACCACACGGACGTTGTCGTAACGCGTCGGTGCGGGATAAAAGCTGGACACAATGGCGAAGTCGGGCACGCCCATCATGGCCAGATACCCCAGTCGATCGCGTTGGCCGTTGAGCCTGTCGCCGCTGGGAAAGCTGGGTTTGCAGTAGGCCATGACGCCGACGTGATCCAGGCTGATACGCGGAATCCTGCGAGCTCGGGCCATGCGATGAGTCCAGGACTCCGAATCGGAAATGACGATGTCCGGGCGAAACGCCTGCCAGCTGTCGGCAATTTGTTGAGTGCCGCGACCACCGAACAACAAATCCGCCGTCGAACCAATGTTCTCGCGCATGGTTTTGACTGAGTCGATACGGCCATGTTTGCCATAGCGATAATGTATGCACGGTATGAGTTCGCAGTCGAACTCGTCTTTCATCACGGCGTAGGCGTCAGGCCCCGCATACACCTTGATGTCAAAGCGGTGCTGCAGCTCGCGCAAGATGGCGGTGCTGCGCATGGCGTGTCCGCGACCGTATCCCATGACCCCGTAGGCCAGACGTGTTTTGCGTGATTTCATGCCCCAGCATTGTGGGCCGGCCGTGTTGGCGTCAGATGACAGTCTCGCGACAGTTTGATGACAGCAAAAACGCGCTTTGTACGTGTTTCCGTTGACAATTTTTCCGCCGTTACCTACTGTGCAAAGCGATGGGGACACAATAACGCCGGGCAGGTAGAAGCCGGGCAATCTGATCACAGGATTGACGATGAAGGGAACGATTCACGCGCTTGCGCTGGTCTTGGGGTGTGCCGCGGCGTCGCAGGTTCATGCCGAGTGGTTTGATTTGTCGTCGGGGCCGACGGGCTTTTACGCCGGTGGTGGCCTGCACGTGGTCAAGGTCGATGGTCTGTTGGACCGTCGGCTCGGTGGCCCGAACGATCCCGGTGGTTTCCGGATCGATGAACCCGGCTACAACACCCTGGCTCAAGTTCGCGGTGGCTGGCAGTTGTTCCCATTCTTGGCGTTGGAAGCTCAGTACGGTTTTGCCCTGGATTCTGACGACATCGAAAACGCCGACAACAGTCAAAAATTGAAGTTGAACTCGCTGTATGGCATTTACGCGAAACCACGTCTGGTGATCAGCGACGCCTTCGCGCTGGTCGCTAGCTTGGGCTACAACGATTTCGATTACGACATTGAGCGTGCATCCAACGCTTCGGTCGATGGCAGCAACGGCACCCGAACCAGTTTTAGCGATAGCGGCTTTGCCTGGGGTGCGGCTCTACAGCTACAACTGACCCCCGCTGTGCGCTTGGCCTTCGAATACAACCAGCATTACGACGAAGACGACGTTGATATGTTCGACGCGGGTTTTGCCGTGACCTATGTCTTCGGCCAAGACGACGGTGGCAGCTACTACTGAGCCGTATTGCCGGGCTTTTGCAGAGCCCACAATTCTGCGTAGCGACCGTTTTTCTGCAGCAGCTCCTCATGACGGCCGCTTTCCACCACGCGACCGTGTTCCAGAACCACGATTTGATCGGCGTCGATCACGGTGGACAGGCGGTGGGCGATGACCAACGTGGTGCGGCTTTGTGCGACATCTTTCAAGGCACTGAGGATGGCGCGTTCGGAGACAGAGTCGAGTGACGATGTCGCTTCGTCAAAGATCAGCATGCCGGGATTCTTGAGTATGGTGCGGGCAATGGCGATACGCTGTTTTTCGCCGCCGGACAGTTTGAGCCCGCGTTCACCGACCTGCGTGTCCAGTCCATCGGGGAGTTGCTGGATAAACGCGCCCAGATGAGCCATGTCCGCCGCTCTGAGTATCTCCGCACGGCTGGCATTGGGGCAGCCGTAGGCAATGTTGTAGCCAATACTGTCGTTAAACAGCACCGTATCCTGAGGGACGACGCCAATATTGGCGCGCAAGCTGTCCTGGCTATAACGGGTCAGAGGCTGCCCGGCAACGCGCACGCAACCCTGGGTGGGATCGTAAAAGCGAAATAGCAGTCTCGCCAATGTCGATTTGCCGGCGCCGCTGCTGCCAACGACCGCCACCGTGTGTCCAGCCGGAATGTGCAGGTTGACGCCATGCAGAATGGGGCGGTCAGCGTGATAAGCAAAATGCACGTTCTCAAAGCGCACGTCGGCCGGCCCGGATGGCAAATTCTGGGCATCTTCGGGGTCAACCACCTGTGCGGGAACATCCAGCAACCTGAACATGCGCGCCATATTGGCCAAGGCTTGCTTGATTTCACGATAGACGAAGCCAAGAAAATTCAGCGGCACGAACAACTGAATCATGTAGGCATTGATCATCACCAGGTCGCCCAGCGTCATGGCTTCGTTGGCGACCCCGTGGGCAGCCAGCACCATCATGGCTGTCACCGCACTGGCGATGATCAGGGCTTGCCCACCATTGAGCGCGGCCAACGACATACGACCCTGCACCATGGCAGCTTCCCATTGACGCAGGTTGTTGTCGTACTCGCGGGCTTCAAAACCTTCGTTGCCGAAGTACTTGACCGTCTCGTAGTTGAGCAGGGAGTCAATCGCCCGAGTGTTGGCGCGTGAATCCAGGCGGTTCATGGTGCGCACATGGCCTGTGCGCCACTCCGTGACAAAGACCGACCACAAGATATAGACCGCAACGGCGGCAACGATGATCATGCCGTACTGCCAGCCAAAGTTGCTGAGCAGAATGCCCGCAACCAATGCGATCTCCAACAGGGTGGGGATGATATTGAAGAGCATGAAGCGGAGCAGAAAACGCACACCCGAGACACCACGTTCGATGTCGCGTGACAAGCCGCCGGTTCGACGTGTCAGATGAAAGTCCAGATCCAAGCGGTGCAGATGGTTGAACACCGACAGGGCAATTTGGCGCATCGCATTTTCCGTGACACGCCCAAACACCAGATCGCGCAGCTCACCGAATGCCACGCTGGCAAAGCGCAGCGCACCGTAACCCATCAGCAGGGCGATAGGTACGGCTATGGCGGTGCCGGGTGGCGCTTTGGCCAGATCGAGGCTGTCGACAATCAGCTTCAATAGGTAGGGCAGCGCGACGTTTGCAAGCTTTGCACCTACCAAAAGCGCCATCGCCAGTGCGATACGCCGTGGGAAATGGCCGAGATAGGGCCACAATCGCCCGATCACACGCCATTCGGCGCGGGTGTCGGGGTTGTCGTCGGTGGGATGAGGGTCGGCAGGACGTGGCATAGAGATTCCTGCCTGGTGGCCCCGATCGGGGCCGCAGATCAGTTCTGGCTAATCACCAGAATGGCACGCAAGACATCGCGTCGACTGATTTGTCCGACCAAGCGGTTGTCGTCGATCACCGGGTAGCGCTTGTACGGTGAATCGATAAACAGCTTCGCTACGCTCAAGATGCTGTCGTCGGCTTCCACGGTCTGCACTTCACGGCTCATGAAATCTTCAACTTTGCCTTGATTGTGCTGCTCATAGGCCGCTTTCAAGGTGGCGTTGATGCAGTCCTTTTCCGACAGCAGACCGATGACATTGCCCAGACTGTCAGTGACCGGCGCGCCAGAAATGCCGTTCTCAATCAGCAGATGAATGGCTTTGAGCAAATCCATCTGCGGTTTGAAGGTGACCAGATTGGCCGCCATGTAATCCCTGACACTGGCTTTGTGAAGCATCGGTGTCCTCCCCTTTTCAGTCTTGTTTGCCGGATTCCTCGCACAGGCGAGGTTTACCGGCAGCGGCACAGGCACAATCGAATCCGTCACGATTGGCGACGCCGCCACAACTGCCCTTGATGGGTTTGTTCTGGACCAGCACACCGATCGCCATGCCGGCGACCGCGAGCAACATAACGACAAAGGTTACGAGAATCATCGGAAGCATGGTGTCAGTGTACTCCTAATCCGCTGTTGAATAGCCGGTTGCACTCGGGCGCTTAGCCGCCGAAGTCATCCAGCATGATGTTTTCATCTTCGACACCCAAATCTTTGAGCATCTTGATCACGGCCGCGTTCATCATGGGCGGACCGCACATGTAGAACTCGCAGTCTTCGGGTGCTGGATGGTCCTTGAGGTAGTTCTCGAACAACACCTCATGGATGAACCCGGTGTGGCCTTCCCAATTGTCTTCGGGCTGAGGGTCGGAGAGCGCGACGTGCCACTCGAAATTGTCGTTTTCAGCGGCCAGCATGTCGAAATCTTCCACGTAGAACATTTCGCGCCGGGAACGCGCACCGTACCAGAAGCTCATCTTGCGATCGGTGTGAATGCGACGCAGCTGATCGAAGATGTGCGAACGCATTGGAGCCATGCCCGCGCCGCCGCCGACGAAGACCATTTCGGCCTCGGTCTTTTTGGCGAAGAACTCACCAAACGGACCGGAAATGGTGACCTTGTCACCTGGCTTCAGGTTGAAGATGTAGGACGACATGATGCCGGGCGGCAAGTCCATCTGACGCGGAGGCGGCGTTGCGATACGCACGTTGAGCATGATGATGCCCTTTTCCTCCGGGTAGTTCGCCATGGAGTAGGCGCGCAATGCACCTTCTTTCGGCTTGGACTTGAGATCCCACAATTTGAAGGTGTCCCAATCGCCGCGGAAGCGCTCTTCGACTTCAAAGTTCTTGTAGTCGATCTCGTCAGCCGGGCATTCGATCTGGATGTAACCACCGGCGCGGAAGTCGACGTTCTCGCCTTCCGGAAGCTCCAGTACGAGCTCTTTGATGAAGGTCGCCACGTTGTGGTTGGAGCGCACGGTGCACTCCCACTTCTTGACTCCGAAGACCTCCTCCGGAACCTCGATCTTCATGTTCTGTTTGACCGCGACCTGGCAGGACAGGCGATCACCATCACGGGCTTCACGTTTGGTGATGTGCGATTCTTCGGTCGGCAGAATGGACCCGCCGCCGTCGAAAATCTTCACGCGGCACTGTGCACAGGTTCCGCCACCGCCGCATGCGGAGGGTACGAACAAACCCGCGTCGGCCAAAGTGCCGAGCAGTTTGCCGCCAACCGGGGCTTCGATGGTCTTTTCACCGTTGATTTCGATCTGCACGTTGCCGCTGGCGACCAGGCGCGAGCGTGCGAGCAGAATGATGGCCACAAGGGCCAGAACGATCCCGGTAAACAGGCTGACGCCTAGAATGATCTCTTGCATGATGTTGCGTCCTTCGGCTTACAGCTGCACGCCAGAAAAGGCCATGAAGCCCAGCGCCATCAAGCCGGCGGAAATGAAGGTGATACCCAGGCCTTGCAGACCATCGGGCACGTCGGAGTACTTGAGCTTTTCGCGCACACCGGCCAGCGCGGTGATGGCCAGGGCCCAACCCACACCAGAACCGATACCGTAGGTGATGGATTCGGCCAGGTTGTAGTCGCGTTCCACCATGAACAGTGACCCGCCGAGAATGGCGCAGTTCACGGTGATCAACGGCAGAAAAATACCCAAAGCGTTATACAACGCCGGAAAGTACTTATCCAGCGTCATTTCCAGGATCTGCACCATAGCGGCGATGATGCCGATGTAGGAGATCAGGCCGAGGAATGATAGATCCACATCCGGCAGGCCAGCCCAGGCCAGCGCTCCGTCCTTGAGCAAGTAGGTGTAGACCAGGTTGTTGGCCGGCACCGTGATGGTTTGCACCACGACCACGGCGATACCCAGACCCAAAGCGGTGGAAATTTTCTTCGACACCGCCAGAAAGGTGCACATGCCGAGGAAGAAGGCCAGGGCCATGTTCTCAACGAAGACGGCCTTGAGGAACAGATTGATCAGCGCTTCCATCAGACGACCTCCGTCCGGTGAACGGCATGGATTTGGTAGTCAGGCTTCTCAACCTGAGCCGGCTTCCAGACCCGGACAGCCCAGATGAACAGGCCAATAATGAAGAAAGCTGAGGGCGGTAGCAGCATCATGCCGTTGGCTACATACCAGCCGCCATCTTTGGCCAGCGGTAAAATTTCGACACCAAACAGGGTGCCCGCGCCAAACAGCTCACGGAAGAAGCCTACAAACAGCAGGATCACGCTGTAACCCAAACCGTTACCGATACCATCCAGCAGGCTCGGGACCGGCGGATTTTTCATCGCGAATGCTTCTGCACGGCCCATGACAATGCAGTTGGTGATGATCAAACCGACGAACACCGACAGCTGTTTGGACACATCGTAGGCGTACGCTTTGAGAACCTGATCGACCACGATCACCAAGGAGGCGATGATCGTCATTTGAGCAATGATGCGGATGTTGCTCGGGATATGGTTGCGGATCAGGCTGATGAAGAAGTTCGACAGCGCGGTTACGACGGTCAGCGCCAGACACATGATCACGGCCGTGTTCATGTTGGAGGTGACGGCCAATGCCGAACAGATCCCCAGGACCTGCAAGGCGATCGGGTTGTTGTCAAAAACCGGTTCGACAACGATTTTCTTGGCGTTATCCATCAGCTTTATCCTTTGTGCAGATTGCGCAGGAACGGACCGAAGCCCTGTTCGCCCATCCAGAATTTCACGAGGTGAGAGACACCGTTGCTGGTCAGAGTGGCGCCGGAAAGCGCATCCACTTTGTGCTCGGCATTGGGTGTCGAACCGTCGACGCCGCCTTTGACCAAGGTCAGCTCAACGTCACCGTCATCGCCATAGACCTTCTTGCCGGCCCATTGTGCTTTCCACGCCGGGTTGTCGACTTCGCCACCCAGACCTGGTGTCTCGGCGTGTTCGAAAAATGACAAGCCAATCACGGTGTTGCCGTCACCTTCCAGAGCCATGAAGCCCCACAAGGTGGACCACAGACCGTAGCCACGAACCGGCAGAATCAGTTTTTCGATGTTGCCGTTGCTGTCACGGGTCAGGTAGATCGTCGCATAGCGCTCGCGACGCTTGATGCTGGCGATGTCCTCTTTCGGGTCCAGTTCGCTGCTTTGCTCGGGGTCTTTGGTGGCTTTGCGATGATCGTAGGTCTGGGCGTCAACCTGATCGGCGAACTCGCCGGTTTGCAGGTCGACTACGCGGGCTTCGATCTGTTTGAACGCCTCAGGCACGGTGCGACCGGCCAAATCGATGCCAGCCACCTGAACAATATTCTTTTGCTTATCCAGCAGCTTGTTTTTCTCTTGCTGAGGCTTGAGGAAAACCGCGGAGGCCGAGACGAAAATTGAGCAGACCAGGCACAGCACCACCGCAACGATGATGGTCTTGGCGATGCTGTCGTTAGGTAAGTCCTTGAACGCCATGTTACGCCTCCTGCGCCGCAGCCAGCACACCCGTGCGCTGCTTGCGTCGATTGACATTGGCTCTGACCACGCCGTAATCGATCAGCGGGGCGAAGATATTGGCGAACAGAATTGCCAGCATCATGCCTTCGGGGAAGGCCGGGTTGACCACGCGGATCAGCACCACCATGAAACCGACCAGGAAGCCAAAAATCAGGCGACCGGTATTGGTCATCGATGCGGAGACCGGGTCGGTAGCCATGAAGATCATGCCGAAGGCAAAGCCGCCCAGCGTGAGATGCCAGTACCAAGGCATGCTGAACATCGGGTTGCTGTCGCTGCCGATGGCATTGAACAGCAGCGAGGTCGCCACCATGCCGAGCATCACGCCGGCCATGATGCGCCACGAGGCCACCTTGGTCAGCAGCAGGAAGCCTGCACCGAACAAGCAGGCCAGGGTTGACGTTTCGCCCAGCGAGCCCTGAATGCTGCCGAGGAAGGTCTGCATCCAGGAGATACCGGCCTCTTCAACCGCAGCAATGCCACCCAGCGCGGCGATGCCCAGGGGGGTGGCGCCGGTGAATCCATCCACGGCGGTCCAAACTGCATCACCCGACATGGCAGCCGGATAGGCAAAGAACAGGAACGCGCGACCGGTCAGCGCTGGGTTGAGGAAGTTTTTGCCGGTGCCGCCGAACACTTCCTTGCCGATGACGATGCCGAAGCTGATGCCCAGAGCAACCATCCACAACGGAATGGTTGGCGGGCAGATCAGGGCGAACAGGATCGAGCTGACGAAGAAGCCTTCGTTGACTTCGTGGTTGCGAACGGCAGCGAACAACACTTCCCAGAAACCACCGACCACGAAGGTGACGAAGTAAACCGGGACGAAGTACCAAAACCCTAGCCAGAAGTTGGACCACACGTTGGCTGGGTCGTGTCCGATGCCGAACAGATCCAGCAAATGGCCACGCCAGCCGACGGCCTGATCAATCCCCATGGCCTGCATCGCCATATTGGCCTGATAGCCCGTGTTGACACAGGCCACCAGCACACAGGGCATGACCGCCAACCACACGTAAATCATCACGCGTTTCAGGTCGATGCCGTCGCGCACGTGCGGCGCGGCAGATGTCACATCCGGCGGTGAATAGAAAAACGTGTCGATCGCTTCATAAACGGCGTAATACTTTTCGAACTTGCCGCCCTTGGCGAACAGAGGGTGCAGCCGATCGAGATAATCGCGAAGTGGTGATGACATTAGCCTTCCCGCTCAATCTGTTCCAGATTGGCCCGCAGATACGGACCAAAGTTGTACTTGCCGACGCAGACAAAGGAGCACAGCGCCAGATCTTCCTCATCCAGCTCCAGGCAACCCAGCTCCTGAGCAGAATCGGTGTCCTTGACGATCAGCGCACGCAGCAACTGGGTCGGCAGGACATCCAGAGGCATGACTTGCTCATAGTTGCCGATGGGCACCATGGCGCGCGCGCTACCGTTCTGGCTGGTCGAGAAATCGAAAGTCCGGCGGGCACGTTGCAGTGCCGAGACAAACACGTTGACCGCCGAGAATTTGTTCGGTCCGGGGCGAACCCAACCGAGGAACTCCCGGTCGCCACCTTCGGGCAGCACGGACAACTGCAGGTGGTAGCGGCCCAGGTAGCTGGCCCAACCGCCGGCGCGGCGGCCTGACCAGACCGAGCCGGAGATCACGCGGCAATCTTCACCATCGTTGAGCTGGCCCGCGATCAAGGTGTCGGTGTTGGCGCCAACACGGGTTCGTAGCAAACGCGGATTGCTGACTTTGGGGCCAGCCAATGCGATGACCCGTTCGGTCGGATAGCGCCCGGTTGCGAACAGCCGGCCAATCGCCATCACATCCTGGTAGTTGATGTGCCAGACCGTGCGGTTGGCCCCAACGGGGTGCAGGTAGTGAATGTGGGTGCCGACCAAGCCAGCGGGGTGTGGCCCGGAGAATTCGGCAACCTCCAGACCCGGCAAGCTCGGCGCATCAAGTGAAGCGCCAGCGGCTTTACACAGGTAGAGCTTGTCGCTCAGTGTGCTGAGGATGCGCAGACCGCGTTGAAAGCTGGTCGGGTCGTCAGCAATCACCACCGCCGGATCGGCCGCCAGCGGGTTGGAATCCGTTGCCGTGACAAAAATCGCCACAGGGCTGCTGTCGACCTGCGGCACCTTACTGTAGGGGCGCGTCCGCAGCGTGGTCCACAAGCCCGATTTGATCAGGTTCTGGCGCACGATGTTGCCATCAATGCTGTCCAGTTCTGCATCGTCGAACTTGTCGAAGCTTTCGGCTTCGTCACCGTCGAGCTGAATGACGACGGATTGAAGAACGCGTTTGGCGCCGCGATTGATCGCTTCCACCACGCCACATCCGGGCGAGGTGTAAATGACACCGGGGCTCTTTTTGTCTTCGAACAGAGGTTGACCGAGTTTTACCCGGTCGCCTTCGGCCACAAACATGGTCGGCTTCATTCCGACGTAGTCCTGGCCGATCAGCGCAACCCGGGTAATGTCCGGGCCGTCCTCGATACTCTGGCGGGGCGTGCCGTTGATTGGCAGCGTCAGCCCTTTCTTGATGCGAATGTGCATGGGCGCGGATTCGACGTGTTGGCGTGTGGAACGGGAGCCGCGAGTGGCGGCAAGGGAGAAAGCATGGTGTGTGCCAACCGACTCCCAACCGCAAATAGTAGTCCAATCGGGGTATCCGGCGCTAGCCAATAGGCCGCTTTTGTGACGACATTCGGGCATAAAAAAAGGCGGAGGTGTTAAACCTCCGCCTCAAGTGTTACCGGGAATGTGCCCCGGTTACAGCACGGGACTGATACTTAGGACTTGGTGAAGTCCGGGTAGGCTTCGAGACCGCACTCGGCGATATCGACACCTTCCATCTCTTCTTCCTCGCTGACGCGGATGCCCATAACCACTTTGAGCACGCCCCAGACAATTAGGCTGGTCACGAAGACCCATCCAAAGATGGTGGCGGCACCGATCAGCTGACCGCTGAAAGTGGAGCCGTCGTTGGTCAGCGGAACCAGCAGCAGACCGAGCAGACCACAGGTGCCGTGGACCGAGATCGCACCGACCGGATCGTCGATCTTCAGCTTGTCCAGCAGCAGGATCGAGAACACCACCAGCACGCCACCAGCCGCACCAAAGATGGTCGCGGTCAGAGCGGTCGGGGTGCTCGGCTCAGCGGTGATCGCAACCAGGCCAGCCAGAGCGCCGTTCAGAGCCATGGTCAGGTCGGCTTTGCCGAACAGGATGCGAGCGGTCAGCAGCGCAGCAACCAAGCCGCCGGCAGCAGCGGTGTTGGTGTTCAGGAACACCATGGCCACAGCGTTGGCGTTGGAGATGTCACCCAGCTTAAGCACCGAGCCGCCGTTGAAGCCGAACCAACCCATCCACAGGATGAAGGTACCCAAGGTGGCCAGCGGCAGGTTGGAACCCGGAATCGGGCTCACTTTGCCATCAGCACCGTATTTACCTTTACGTGGGCCAAGCAACAGCACACCGGCGAGAGCCGCAGCGGCGCCAGCCATGTGCACGATGCCGGAGCCGGCAAAGTCGGAGAAGCCCAGATCACCCAGAGTGTAGAGGCCGAACACGGAGCCACCGCCCCAGGTCCAGTTGCCTTCCATCGGGTAGATGAAGCCGGTCATGACAACGGAGAAGGCCAGGAAGGCCCACAGTTTCATGCGTTCAGCAACAGCACCAGATACGATCGACATGGCCGTCGCAACGAACACGACCTGGAAGAAGAAGTCCGAAGCGCCCGAGTAGATCGAACCGCCGTGGAAGCCGTCTTCACGGCCGGCGAAGTCAACCAGAACCGCTTCAGCGTCGACATCAGCGATGCCCGACAGGAACAGATCGCCGCCGTACATGATCATGTAGCCACAGACCATGTACATGATGCAGGAAATCGAGAACAGCGCGACGTTCTTGGTCAGAATTTCGGTGGTGTTCTTGGCCCGGACAAGACCGGCTTCCAGCATGGAGAAGCCAGCGGCCATCCACATGACAAGTGCGCCACAGACCAAGAAGTAGAACGTGTCTATGGCGTACTGCAGTTCAAAAATATTATTTTCCATGATTCAAAACTCCTGTTGAGGACTCCGCGGCTTAGAGCGCTTCGCTGCCGGTTTCACCGGTACGAATGCGGATGGCCTGTTCCAGGGCGGTAACAAAAATTTTGCCGTCGCCGATCTTGCCGGTCTTGGCGGCGCCATTGATGGCCTCGATTGCGCCATCCAGTTGGGCATCATCGACGCCAACCTCGATTTTGACCTTGGGTAGGAAGTCGACTACATATTCCGCACCGCGGTACAACTCGGTGTGCCCCTTTTGACGGCCGAACCCCTTGACCTCCGTCACAGTGATGCCCTTGACCCCCACGTCGGACAAGGCTTCACGCACCTCATCCAGCTTGAAGGGCTTGATGACAGCAGTGATTAACTTCATCGTTGTTGCTCCTGATGTGTGAATTCCGAGGGCGCCATGCCCGCGATCCATAAGCGTTGCCAATCGAAGCACGCGACGTGCCAACTTTTGCGGATCACTGTGCGAAAAGGGATAATTCACGCTTGGTTTCGCCCCAGAGGCGTGCTGGCCCACGAAATAGCGCACCAGTAAGGTGCACGCATCAAAAGAGTGCACTTTCCATGAGACCCAACCCCGTGCAGGAACTTGCTGAACGTCTGAGCCAGGTGCTTCCCCCCGGCCTGGCCTCGGTACGGGACGAACTGCGTGATAACTTTCGTGCTGTGTTGCAGGCGCAGCTGAGTGACCTGGATCTGGTCAGTCGCGAGCAATTCGAGGTGCAGAAAGAATTGTTGCTGCGGCTGCGTCAGCGCTTGGCGGATTTGGAAGCCCGCATTGAAACGCTGGAAAATTCGCAGGATTGACTAAAGTCATGCGCTAGGCGGTCGATATAACGGCAGATTCTCATAGAGCTTCTGCCCGATGCCGTCGACACCCGTCCTTCGCAAACACTTGCCGCTTGCGCTCACGCTCGCCGTGGGCGTGATTGGGACGTTGTTCGCGTGGCAGTTCACGTTACGGGTGGAAAATCAGCGTGCCGCACACGAGTTTGAACAGCATGTGGAGTTGGTCACAGATGCCGTGTTCGACCGTTTCTCCACCTACGAACAAGTGTTGCGTGGCGGCGTGGCGCTCTTCTATTCGTCACAAGAGGTCACCCGCGACGAGTGGCGCAGTTACGTTGAGAATCTTCACGTTGCCGGCCTTTTCCCAGGGATCCAGGGCATTGGATACGCGGTAAACCTGGCCCCAGGGCAATTGCAAGCACATGAAGAGACTGTGCGGGCTGACGGGTTTCCGCAGTACCAAGTCCATCCTCGTGCTGCCGGCGAGCAGCAGCCCAGTTCGGCGATTATGTATTTGGAGCCGTTCGATTATCGCAATCAGCGGGCCTTCGGCTACGACATGTACTCTAATCAAACCCGGCGTGAAGCCATGGCGCGCGCTCGCGATAGCGGCCAACCTGCATTGTCGGGGCGCGTCATCCTGCTTCAGGAAACGGGAGAGGACAATCAGCCAGGAACCTTGCTGTATGTGCCGGTGTATAAACGAGGCCTGCCCGTAGGGACAACGGAACAGCGCCGGGCCGCTCTCACCGGATGGGTCTACAGCCCTTTCCGCATGATCGATTTGATGCGAGGCATCCTGGGGCATGACCTGCATGGCGTGCGTCTGCGTCTTTTCGATGGTGCTGCACCAACTGAAGCCAATCTGCTTTTTGACAGCGCTCCCGATGTCCCGATGGTTGCTGATGTCATGAGCACGGTTCAGAAGGTTTACGTTGCGGGTCAGCCTTGGACCATGGCGATTTCGGTGACGCCGGGGGCGGGGGGCAGTGGTTTGTCGCAGCCCACCATTATTTTGCTCGGTGGTTTGCTTATGACGTTGGCTTTGGCCGGCGTGGTCATCAGTATGCGCGGTGCGGAAGAGCGGGCGGGTCGTTTGGCCTGGGAAATGACCGATGCCCTGCGCGCCAGCGAGCGTCGCTTTCGGGCTATCCTTGAACACACCGCAGACGGCATATTGACGATTGATGAGCGTGGCATCGTGCGCAGTTTCAATAAGGCGGCAGAAGCGATTTTCGGCTACGGCGCGGATGAGGTGATCGGACGCAATGTGTCGCAGTTGATGCCGGAACGTTACCGGGCTGAGCATGATGGCTTTGTCTCACGCATGGAAACCAGTGCGTCTCACCGCAATCTGGGCATGCGCCGCGAGGTGGTGGGATTACGCCGAGATGGCGAAGAGTTTCCGGTGTGGTTGGCGGTCAACAAGATTCCAAGCCGTGGCGAGTTGGAATACGTCGGCATGGTCAGCGATCTGACCGAGCGAAAACGCATTCAGGCGGAGTTGCAGTACACCGCGCACCATGACGCTCTGACCACCCTGCCCAATCGCGCCGTTCTTAAAGATCGCCTCGACCAGGCGATTCGCCACGCGCGACGTTCCGGTAACAAGGTCGCAGTGCTGATGCTCGATCTGGATCATTTCAAGCGCATCAACGACACCTTGGGTCATCACGTCGGTGATGATTTGCTCATCAGTATCGCGCTTCGGCTTGAGGCCTCGGTGCGTGATGTGGACACCGTTGTGCGCATGGGTGGTGACGAGTTCGTGATCGTACTGCCCTCGGTCAATGGGCGTGACGACGTGGTGCCGGTGGTCGAAAAGCTCATGCGCATTCTTTCTCAACCGATTTCGGTGGTCGGTCATGAAATGATTATTACGCCGAGTATCGGTGTGTGCCTGTGTCCGGATGATGGTCAGGATGAACGTGCTTTGCTCAAACATGCCGACACCGCCATGTATCAGGCCAAAGCGGCGGGGCGTGGCAACTACCAATTCTTTGAAACGCACATGATGCGCACCAACCAACGCCGCCTGGAAACCGAGACAGCCCTGCGTCGGGCCTTGGACCGCGGCGAGTTTTCGCTGCGTTTCCAGCCGCAAATCAACATCCACAGCGGACAGCTGATTGGCTGCGAAGCTTTGGTGCGTTGGCATCATCCTCAGCTGGGTGACGTGTCGCCGGCATTGTTCATACCGATGGCCGAGGAAATGGGCCTTATCGGCTCGATAGGTGATTGGGTGATGACCCACGCCTGCCAGCAAGCGGCACAGATGCAGCAGGAGCTGGGCCAGCCCTTGCACATGGCGGTTAATATTTCGCCGCAGCAGTTCTTCCGCAATGACATTATCAGCAGCATCAACCGTGCTCTGGCCATGTCCGGTTTTCCGGCCTCCCAGCTCGAAGTGGAGATCACTGAAGGCGTGCTGCTCGAGAATTCCAAGGAAACCGTGCAATTGCTGCACAAGATCCGTTCCTTGGGTGTGTCTTTGGCGGTGGACGACTTCGGAACCGGGTATTCCAGCTTGTCGTATCTCACCCGCTTCCCGATCGACAAGCTCAAAATCGACCAAAGTTTCGTCCGCGACATCACCCTGGATGCGAGTGATGCGGCGGTGGCCAGTGCGATCATCGCCATGGCGCATTCTCTGAAGCTGGCGGTCGTGGCTGAAGGCGTTGAAACGCTGGAGCAATACGAGTTCTTGAGTCAACGCCAGTGCGATGTGGCTCAAGGGTTCTATTTCGGTCGACCGGTGACCAAAGAGGAGTTCATCGCCTCGGCGCAGAGCTTCCAGGGCCAGCCCACCCTAGCCGACAAGCGCAGCACGGCGCTGGACCACATCCATTAATGCGTGCGTTGATCTGTCAGCCAGGTTCTTAGGACGGCGTACACATTGTCATCGTCGAGCAATTGCATGTGATGGCTGGCGGGCAAGGTTACCCGCTGCAATTCGGGTGCGCTGAGCTGCCAGTGCAGGTCCGCGGACAGGCCCAGCGCCGAGGCGACCGGCACCAGATAATCATGACGTGCGAGCGATACCGGTTCCGGCAGGGTTTCCGACAAGCTGGCAGCAAGGAGCAGGTAGCGCGGCCCCGGAGGCAGCGGCAACGGCAGGCGGACGTCGCTGGCATGGTCATCTTGCGGCATGGCGCTCCAGTCCCCGCGGGTCAGGCTGCCGAAACGCAAATCACGAATGCCGGCGGAGCGCATGTCACCGAGATGCGAAAGCGGATTCAGGTAGGGCGAAATCTTCAATAACCGATTGGCCCAATTGCCGATGCGTTCCAGCGGTGCGCCATGATGCGGGCTCCCCAGCATGGCGGCCTGTCTGAGCTGCGTCGGCCACGTATGACCGGCAACTTCGGCCGCGTGCAGCGCACTGCGAATGAGCAATCCACCCATGCTGTGACCAATCAGCGTGAGTGTCTGACCCGCCGTGACGTTGGATTCGAGTAAGGCGGACAGCTCTTCCCCGTTTTCGGAGATGCGCCGCCCGGTGTTGTAGCGCAGATATGCGATGTCGGTGCCTGGTTTCGCACGCAGCTCTTCGCACAGCGCCAGATGCGCCGGGTTATGCCAGCCCAACTCACTCATGCACAGGCCGTGCAGGAAGATCACTTGGTGAGGTGTTGTGTGGTCCAGCGTGTGCGGGCTGGCTCCATCAAAGGTGCGATGCAGTGCCATGCGGATGGCCAGAGGGCTGTTATCGGCGGCGAGCCGATCTCCAAACACCCCATTCAAAGCGGCTTGGAAATGCAGCCAATGCGTGTCGCTGGGCGCAGCCGATTGATCCAGGATGCGCCCGGCTTCAGCAAAGCCATTGCTGAGGTTATCGAAACTGCCGCGGATCAAGCGGTAAATCAGCCCGGCTATGCCAAATGCTGCGTCATTGCGAAGACGGGAGAAGGGACCGGGGACACGGCTGATTGTGCCGTGCATGCGCCCCACAACGTCGACCACGTCGCCGGCGAGGTGGCAGCCCAGATGAACCAGGCTGAGTCCACGACCGGCAAGGGTGCGCGCGCGCTCAACATCGCTAGGGCTGAAGCCTGAGAAGCCACGATTGGGCAGGCTGGTGTCTGACATCAACATTCTCCTGTGACGCTAGCATGGTGCAAGTATCGCCACTCTATGTCAACAAGTGTACACAAACAAATCGCGCAGAACTGGGCTGTTTGAGGTATTGACACCAAACCGTCTTCGGGCATATTGACGCAACGTATGTGCACTAATTCGTAGATGGGTCGGCCGCAAAAAACTCACCGTTCGAGCAAAGATCGTTCGCTCAATACCCGCCAAGCGTTGCGTGAAGCTGCGCTGGAGTTGATCGATCGCGACAACAGTTTCGATGGTCTGAGTTTGCGTGAAATCACCCGCGAGGTCGGTGTGGTGCCGACCACGTTCTACCGACACTTTAGCGACATGGAATCCTTGGGCCTGGAGTTGGTGGCCGAGTCGTTCCGCACGCTTCGTGAATTGTTGAAGGTCGCCCGCCAGAGCGCGGTGCCTGGCGAGCACATCATTCGCCGTTCGGTCGAAACCTTTGTGACCTACGTTCGGGCACATCGCCGCCATTTTCAGTTCCTGGCGCGCGAACGGTTTGGCGGAGTCGCCGCGATCCGCGAAGAAATTCGCACCGAAGTTCGGCTGTTGCAGAGTGAGCTCGCGACTGATCTGGGGCGCTTTCCGGTGCTCAAGCAGTGGTCGACCGAAGACCTCAATATGGTGTCGGGTCTGATGATCAACGCCATGATTGGGATCGTGGAGCAAGTGCTCGCCTCGCGTCGCCGTGGTCAGGACGACGAGGAACTGATCAAAATCGCGGAAAAGCAGTTGCGCCTGATTATCCTGGGTGTGCCGCAGTGGCGCTCGCAAAGCGATTGAGACGCGGTGCCGAGTTCTGCCACCACGCAAATCTATTACTGGCCGCGTAGCTTCGTTCTTCGCAGTTTCCGTTTTCAGCAGGTGCGTCACTACCAGCGTGCCTCCGTCACGCTGATTGTCGTTGCGGCGGGTGAGTTTGGTGTGACCACCCAGGGTTTGGGCGAGATTCAATGTGGCGGTGTGTTGCTTGGGCCGGCGTCCCGTCGACAGGGTTTACATATCGCCAGTGACAGCATGGCCAACGCCGGGTGGATTCTTGATGTCGCCCCTGGGACGGCGGAGCATCGCGGTTTATTGGATGTGCTGCAGCGACGCCCGGAAGCACGCCTGTCCAACACCACGGTTGAGCGCTTACGGGCTCATTTTGCGGCGTTGGCGGATGCGCCGGTCCTGACCGGCGCGCAAGCTCAGGCTCTGCACGCTCAGGTGATTGAGGAGTTGCTGATCGAACGTAAACCGCGGGATTTGGACCCACGAGTGGCGCAGGTGCTGGAGATCCTGCGCGAACGTTGCCTCGACGAAATTGCCCTCGGCGATCTGGCTGCGGGCGTGGGCTTATCGGAGTCGCGCTTGCGCAGCTTGGTTCGTCGCGAGCTGGGCAGCAATCTGGTTCAGGTCTCACGTTGGTCCGCCGCCTGGCAAACGGTTTTGCATTGGCAGCCCGGCATGACACTGACCGATGCCGCGCACGCAGCAGGCTTCCATGATCTTCCGCATGCCAACCGCGCCGCCAACCAGATGTTTGGTTTGTCGCCATCGCGTGCCTTGAACAGCGAGCGCGTGCTGTTGGTGCCATGCGAAGGTTCTTAACCTATCGGTCAGGCGTTTTGTACAAGCGCCAGGGACAAGACGCCCACGAATAAAGCGGCGTAGGATTACCCCCATCCACAGTATTGCTCTGCATGGGGGACGACATGAATTACTTTGTTACCGGCGCGACCGGTTTTATCGGTCGCTTTGTTGTTGAACGCCTGCTGCGCCGCGATGGCGCGACGGTTTACGTGCTGATCCGCGAGAGTTCGCGGGACAAATTCGAACATCTGAAGAAGCGCTTGGGTGCCAGCGACAAACAGCTGGTTGCAGTATGGGGTGACATCACCCAGGCTGGACTGACCGATGCCGCCACGGCCAAAAAGCTCAAAGGCAAAATCGACCACGTGTTCCATCTCGCCGCCGTCTATGACATGAACATGGATGACGAAACGGGCGATCGCATCAACAACGAAGGCACCCGCAACGTTGTCGAGTTCGCCAATGCTTTGGGTGGCAATGTCTGCCTGCAGCATGTCAGTTCGATCGCTGTCGCTGGTGGACAGTGGGTCGGCAACTTCACCGAAAAAATGTTCGATGAAGGTCAGGACACCTCACATCCTTACTTCCGGACCAAGTTTCAGTCCGAAGCGATTGTGCGGGAAGAATCCCAAGTGCCATGGCGGGTTTACCGTCCGGGCATGGTCGTCGGCAGTTCAGAAACCGGCGAGATGGACAAGATCGACGGCCCTTATTACATGTTCCCGTTGATTAAGCAGATCCGCAACAAAGTGCCGAAATGGCTGCCGTTGCTGGGCTTGGAAGGCGGCAAGATGCCACTGGCTCCGGTTGATTACGTGGCTGATGCGATGGTCGAGATCGCCCACCAGGATGGTCAGGATGGCAAAGCCTTCTGCCTGATCCAAAAGCCGCAGGATTCCATGGGCCGGATGCTCGAGATCATGTTCGACGCCGCGCATGGTCCGGGCTTTGCCCGCAAATACCCGTTGCCGGAGTTGCCGCGGGTGGTGCCGGGTGCTCTTAAAGAAACCAGCAAGGTGCTGCCGCTGGAAATGGCTGCCAAGCAAATGTCGCGTGCGGTGGGAATCCCGCTGTCGGCTTTGGGCTATGTGCGCAACAAGGCGGTATTTGACGATTCGCAGACCCGTGAAGCACTCAAGGGCACCGATATCCGTTGCCCGCAGCTCAAGGATTACGCCGAAAAGCTGTGGACATACTGGGAAACGCACATGGATTATCCGCGTGCCGATCGCCGCACTGTTGCTCGTCTGGGCGGCAAAGTGGTCCTGATCACCGGCGCGTCCAGTGGCATTGGCCTCGAAGCGGCCAAACGTTTTGCGGCCAACGGTGCCACCGTGGTTATGGTGGCGCGCAGCCTGGACAAGCTTGAAGCTGTGGCCGAAACCATCCGCGCCAAAGGCGGGGACGCACGTTACTACACGTGCGATCTGAACAACCTTGACGCTATCGATGAGCTGTCGATCAAAGTGCTCAAGGATTTGGGCCGCGTGGACATTCTGGTTAACAACGCTGGACGTTCGATTCGTCGCGCTGTGCTGGAGTCGTTGGATCGGTTCCATGACTTCGAGCGCACCATGCAGCTCAACTATTTCGGCTGCATCCGCTTGATCATGAATTTGCTGCCGTCCATGGTCGAGCACAACGGTGGTCAGGTCATCAACATTTCGAGTATTGGTTGCTTGTCGAACGCGGCCCGTTTCTCCGCCTATGTGGCATCGAAGTCGGCACTGGACGCCTACTCGCGCTGTTTGTCGGCCGAGGTCAAGCAGCACAACATCGACATCAGCACCATCTATATGCCATTGGTGCGGACGCCGATGATTGCCCCAACCAAACTCTACGACTACGCGCCGGCGTGGTCGGTGGATGATGCGGCGGATCTGGTGCTCAACGCAGCGGTCGACCGTAAGAAGCGTGTGAAGACGGTGTTGGGGCAAGCCGCCGAGTTGAGCTACGCGCTGTGGCCGCGGCTCAATGACACTTTGCTTTCGCGTGCTTTCCAGCTGTTCCCGTCGTCGATGGCGGCCAAGGGTGGCGGCAAGCCGGAAGAAAAGCTCAGCCGCGAAGGGATGGCGTTGGCTTACCTGCTGCGCGGCTCTCATCTGTAAGCGCAATCGGCTTGCCGCGGCGTAAGCGGCGAATGGCAAAGCGTCCCGGGTGGAGAGCGGCAACGATGTCGCTCTCCAGCGGGTGTGCGGCGCCCTCCATGGCGGCGTTCAGATGAATGGCCGACAACACGGCAGCGGTTGCGCCGCGCGAGCCATGGGCCAGATTCAGCCAAAGGCCGTGATGGTGTTTTGGCGTTGGGAAGGCTTGGTGGCGCTCGCCATGCTGCAAACCGGCGTAGCGCGTCTGCCACCAGGCGAAATCGGGGCAGGGGCCGACAACAGGCAAGTGATCCGGGCTGGCAAATCGTATCCCGGTATGGGCAGACAGCGCGGGCGCATGCTCCAGGGCGCACTCGGCCCAGGCCGCAGCCGTCTGCAGCAGCCAGCGGGATTCCTCGTCACGCTCATGCAGTTCGCGGCTGTTGGGTCGGTAGGTGCCGCCAATCAAGGTGTCATCATCCAACGGAAGCGCGTGTGTCTCCCGCCAACGCGGTCGTGCAATCGGCTTGCCCACACGCACACACTGGCCGGCAACCGGATTGATTGGCAGAGGAATAGCCTGGGTCAGGCAGGCGGGCACTTCGGCGCTGCAAAGCACCAGTTGAGTGTAGGTTTGATCAGCATTCAGTCGCCAACCGCGCTCGTGCTCAAGACGCTCGAGCCTTGCGTCGATCCGTTGAATATTCGGGTGATTGAGCAGCTCGGTTAAAGCGTTCTGTGGGCGCAGAGTCCCACAGTCACCATAGTCCTCCCATGCCGCTGGACAGCATCGCGCATACAACGCCCGCGCCTGCTCGAAAGCGTGCTGATAAAACCGTTCGCTGATGCTGATGCCATGTTCCGTCGCCTTCTCCGGCCAAGGTCGGACCAGCAGCGCTGGAATGCGCGGACTGGTCGCATCGTCGTCGCCGTAGACATCGACGTGGTAACCCCGTTCGGCCAGCACGCGAGCCTGACATGCCCCAACAATCCCGCGGCCGACGAGTGCGATGCGGGTATGCGCGCGGGTCGGTTCAGGGTACGTGGCCCAGAAAATCGTTTGTGACCGGCTCGGGCGTTCTTGCAGTTGACCTTTGAGCATCTCGCGCTTGCGCCCGAATCCAGGGGTCTTTTCGACCTGAAAGCCGGCTTCGAGCAAAGTGCGTCGTACGTGTCCCGCAGCGCTGTAAGTGGCAAAGCTTGCGCCGATTTGCGACAGCTCTGCGACGCGCTTGAGCACCCGCGGTGCCCACATCGCGGCGTTGCGCGATGGGGCAAAACCATCCAAAAACCAAGCGTGTGCGGTCATTTGAGCTTGATCAAGCATGTCCTGAACATCGCCGACCAACAGCAGCAAATCGACGTTGTCGTTGATCCGAATGTGCTGAAAGCCCGCGCGAGCCTCAGGCAAGCGCTCTCGCAAATGTTCGGCGCGATCGTGCAGTCCGGGCCAGGGAGTCAAAGCCTGACGCATCTGCTCGGCGCTCAAAGGTTGCGCCTCGACCGCGACATAGCTGAGCCGGGCGTCGGGCCGGCGTGTCTCGTCCCACAACTGCCAGGTCAGCAAAAAGTTCAGCGCGGTGCCGAAACCGAGCTCGCCGATCGTGAACGCGCCCTGTGCCTGGGCGAAGCGCGCAGCGAGATCGTTGCCGCCAAGGAACACATGCGAAGACTCGGCTGCGCCATCCTCGCGCGAGTAGTAGCTGTCCTGATAGCCCGGGTGTATCGGTAGGCCATCGGTCCAGGTCAATGGAGGTGGCAGCGGCGGGGTGTTTTTGCTCACGTCGGCAGATTACACCGCGGGTCGATGCCACAATAGAGGGCCAAACCTTTCTGCGAATCTGTTGCCATGCTGCACACCGTGTGGGCCGAGATTGATTTGTCTGCCTTGCGCCACAATCTGGCCCAAGTACGTGCTTGTACGCCGCGTGCCCGGGTCATGGCGATGCTCAAGGCGGACGCCTACGGTCACGGTTTGCTGAATTGTGCGCGAGCGTTGGCCGATCAGGCCGATGGTCTGGCCGTGGCGCGCCTGGATGAAGCGGAAAAGTTGCGCGCGGTGTTGCCGAACATGCCGTTGCTGGTGACCGCTGCGGCTTTGGATGCGGACGCTTTAGCCTGGTGCGCGGCACATGAGGTGGCGATTACCTTGCATGACGAGGGCCAGCTCGTATCGGTGTTGAGCATGGACACGCCCCCGCCAGTTTGGCTAAAGCTGAACAGCGGGATGAATCGCTTGGGCTTTTCCGATGGCGCGTTCGCCAAGGTTGCGCAACGTTTGACGGCCCATGGCGTGCGCGGCGTGATGATGACCCACTTCGCCAGCGCGGATGAGCCGCTCAAGCCCGCGACACGCGCTCAGGTCGCGGCTTTTCGTGCGGTTCACGCCGCTTGTCTGCCGGACTGGCCGGCAAGCCTAGCCAATTCGGCCGGTGTGATTGCCCATCCAGACAGCCATGCCGATTGGGTGCGGCCGGGCATCATGCTCTACGGCTCGTCGCCCATCGCCGGAGCGGATGTGGATTTGCGCCCGGTGATGACGCTCAAAGCCCGCGTTCTCGGGCTCCAGGATGTGGCTGCGGGGCAGGCAGTGGGCTACGGCGGTGATTGGGTCGCGACATGCAATTCACGCATAGCAACGGTTGGCATCGGCTATGGAGATGGCTACCCAAGGCACATCGCTGCCGGTGCCCAAGCCTGGGTGAGCGGTCAGCGCGTACCGCTGGCGGGTCGTGTGTCCATGGATATGCTGGCCCTGGACGTGACCGAAGCGACACAGGTCAAGGTGGGCGATGTGGTCACCCTGTGGGGCGAGAACATGCCAGTCGATGAGGTGGCCGCGCACGCGGGCACGATCAGCTACGAATTGCTGTGTCGGGTGAAAGCGCGGGTCCCGAGGGTGGTCACGGATTGACCTGTTTGCCACCCTACGCAGCGAGACCCGCTCGCTCTTACTTCTTGAATTTGACCAGGAAGTTGAACACGAAGTTGGCAAAACGGCCGTATGGCGGCTGCAGAAACTTCATCGCGCTGAATGGCGCCTGGTAGAACACCGGGCGCATTTTTGAGAAGGTCACAAAGCCTTCGTAACCGTGGTAGTGGCCCATGCCGCTGGGACCAACGCCGCCGAACGGCATGTCGTGTTGTGCCACGTGAAATAGCGCATCGTTCACCGTCACACCACCGGACATCGTGTTGTTGATGTAACGGTCGACCAGTGCGCGGTCTTTGCTGAAGGGGTAGAACGCCAAGGGGCGATCGTGATCGTGGACATAATTGATCACTTCATCCGGCGAGCTGTAGTTCAGCACCATCAACAGCGGCCCGAACGTCTCGCGCTGGCGAATGGTCATGTCCGGTGTGGTGTTCATCACCAGATGCAGCGGGATCTTGCGCGTTTGCGGGTCCGGATCCTGGTTGCACAGGTTCACGATACGCGCACCTTTGCTGCGTGCATCGTCCAGGGTGCTGAGCAGGCGTTGGTAAGAACGCTCGTCAATCACTGAGGTGTAGTCGGCGCTGTTGATGTCCGGAATGTGTTTGGCCGCCCACGCCTGCGCCGCGCTGACGAAGGCTTCGGTCTGGGATTCGTGCACAAACACGTAATCCACGTTGGTGCAGATTTGACCGGCGTTGAACTGTTTGACGAACAGGATGCGCTGCACCGCGGTGTCGAGCGGAAAGTTGGGGTCGATAACCGCAGGCGCTTTGCCACCCAATTCCAGAACCACCGGTGTCAGATTGGCTGCAGCGGCGGCCATCACTTTACGTCCCGTTGCACCCGAGCCGGTGAAGAACAAAAGATCAAACGGCACCTTGGAGAACTCAATACCGACATCGCCCGTTTCTTCAAAGAAACACAGCTTGTCGTCGCTAAAGTACTTGGGAGCCAACTCGATCAGCAGTCGGCTTAAAGCGATGGAGTTTTCCGACATCTTGACCATCGCGCGATTGCCCGCGGCAAACGCAGCCGCCAGCGGGCCAAAGCTCAGGAACACAGGAAAATTCCACGGCACAATCACGCCCACGCAGCCCAGAGGCTGCGGAATGACGCGGTTGCGTCCGCCCGGGTACAGGGATAGGTCGACATGGCGCTTCTGCGGCCGTGACCACTTCTTCACTTTCTTGATGCAGTCGTTGATCGAGTCGGTGACCGAAATCACATCGGCGAACAGGCTTTCATTGCGTGAACGGCTGCCGTAATCCTTGCAGATGGCATCCACGATCGCATCACGATTGTCGTTCAGGAGCGCTTTGAGCTGATTGAGATCGTGTTTGCGCTCGGCGATGGTCGGCATTGGGGCCGAGCGGTAGGCCTGTCGCTGCCGATCAAAAGCGGCGTGCAACATGGCGGCGGTATCGTTTTGGTGCAATGGGTGGACTACAGCCATCGTCGAGTCTCCTGTGTTTTCACCGGCGCATCACAGCGCCGGACATGTTCTGGGCGTCGCCGGAAGCGCGTGCCAGTTTTGCTTCGTTGTACATTCATAAGTCTCTGCTTTGGGGGAGACATGTCAACATGTCGAATTGACAGAGACTCTGACTGTGACAGTGTTGATCGTTACGGGCGGCGCCGCGCCTACCCTAAGTTAGGTTTTGGCCACCCCCGTATGGCCCTACTGTCGCCCGGCCGGCACGGCGGCAACCAAGCCGTGCCGCGACATTGGCGCCGCAGAGTTCGGCGCGCGTGGTTGCACTTGCCACAAGCTTTTCCTAGCGACACGTATGTCGCTCACTCGGTCGGGCCCTTTTCGCTGCCGACGTTTGTGATGCGCGACAGATGTGCGCATGTAAGCTAAAATCCCGCGGCCAAGCGCTCGTAGCTCAGTTGGATAGAGTGTCGGTTTCCGAAACCGAAGGTCGCAGGTTCGATTCCTGCCGGGCGCACCAGTTTTTCACCAATCCTGGGCCTTCTCGTCCTATTCACGCCGCGTCGGGGCGCGGCTCAGTGGAACCTAAGATGTCGAAAGATCAAGCTGCAGTTGTTGAAGACCATGGTCATGACCGCATTTTCGTGGTCACCTTTCTCGCCGTGCTGGGGGTGCTGGTGGGGATCGCGGTCGTTATCGGTGTAATCGCGAACACGATCGATGCCGATGACGGACTGGATCCGGTGGTGCTGCAAAAAACGGCTGAGCGCCTGGAGCCCGTTGGCGCGGTGTATACCGATGCTTCACAGGTGCCGGCTGCACCCGTCGCCAAGGCTTCGGCTGAGAGCGAATCACGCACCGCGGAAGAGATTGTTCAAAGTGTGTGCGGCGCTTGCCATAACAGCGGGCTGCTGAATGCACCGAAGATTGGGGACGCAGCCGACTGGGCTGCTCGCAAGAAAGCTGCCGGCGGCCTGGATGGACTGGTTACCGCGGCAATTAATGGCATGGGCTCGATGCCGCCACGCGGCGGTGATGCGTCACTCACGGACGAACAAGTCCGTGCCGCTGTCGAGGCTATGTTGAAATAAGCCGTAAAAACGGCTCGACTTTGGTTAGGGGACAGGCGTGAAAAGTGGCGGCAGGGCCGTGATTTTTCTTGCTTTTCCGGTGTAAACTGCTTGATGATGACGTCGCGCGGCGTGCGCGGCTACCGATTCACTCGATAAATTGAAGGGATTACTTCGCATGAAAATCACATTCGCAGGTGGCTTGGGAGTCGCCGCTATGGCGCTGGCGTCCTCGATGGCGCACGCTGGAGAGGGTAAGAGCTTTGGCACCGTTTCGGGCAACATTGATTTCGCGTCCGAATACGTATTCCGTGGCTTGCCGAGCAGTGGCAACGCTGCTGCCGTTTCCGGCGGTCTGGATTGGAGCTACAACAATCTGTACGCCGGGACTTGGCTGTCTACAGCGAGCGCTGAGTACGTGACCGACAGCGGTGAAGTCGTTGACCAAGGTAACGAAGTCGATCTTTACGGTGGTATCACGGTAGGCGATCTGGATTTTGGTGCCATTGCGTATCTGTACCCGGCGTCACCGGTGGTGCGCACCACCAAGTTGCTCGAGCTGTACGCGGGTTATAACAAGGGGATGTTCTCAGGTTACGTCTACTATGGCGTTGCAAGTGCCGGGCGTTCCGATGATGACTACATCTACCTCGATGGCAACATCACCGCGCCGCTGAGCGACACCATCGACCTGGGCTTCCACCTCGGTTACACCATTTTCCATGGCAAAACCTTTGATCAGGGTAACCCGAACTACTCGGATGACCAGGTCGACGTTGGCTTTAAAGTCAACCATGCCAGCGGTTTCTGGTTGGGTGCGACCAGCATCCTGGAAAACAACAGCAACTCCGGTCTGAATGAGCGCCCGCGCGTGAACATCGGCTATTCGATGACGTTTGACGATCTCTACGACATCGTGCTTAATCTGTAACGGATTGAGCCAAATTGGTGCAAAGGCCCGCTTCGGCGGGCCTTTTGCGTTGTGGCTCTTGCATTTGTGCGGCGCACACTTGCAGGATTATGCGTAAGTGTATAATTTTTCGGCTCAAACGAATTTTGGCCTGGCTTTTGCTATAGCCAGGGCTGATTCTCGCACCAGCATCAAGTGGGTACATTTAATGTTCAAAGTTCTTAGCCTCGGAGCTGCGGCGGTCGCCTTGACCCTGTCGGCTGCGGCCACGGCAGATACCCTGGATTCCGCCATGCAGCAGCAAAAGCGCATGGATTCGGCAGCCAAGGATTCTCAGAAGCGCATCGATACGCTCGATGATGAAGCACAGAAACTGCTTGCGGAGTACCGCTACGTGACGCGGGAGACGACCAGTCTGAAGCGTTACAACCAGCAGATGGAGCGTCAGATCACTTCGCAGCTCACTGAGATGGAATCCATTCGCACTCAGTTGGAGCAGATCAACGACGTCAGTCGTGAAGTGATCCCGATGATGCTGCGTATGATCGATACGCTGGATAAGTTCATTGAACTGGACATTCCATTCCTGCAAGAGGAGCGCAGCATGCGTGTTGCCTCACTGCATGAAATTATGGACCGCGCCGACGTTTCCACCTCGGAGAAATACCGTCGTATCGTCGAGGCGTACCAGATTGAAATGGAGTACGCACGAACCATTGAAGCCTATCAGGCGGAGTTGGACACCGAGGGGCAGACCCGCACGGTGGATTTCCTGCGCATCGGTCGTGTTGCCCTGATGTATCAAACGCTGGACGGCGAGGAAACCGGTTACTACAACACCGAAACAGGCCAATGGGCCACCTTGGGCGGTGCCTATGAAGCGCCGGTCCGCAATGGCCTGCGTATCGCTCGCAAACAAGCTGCGCCAAACATTCTTACCGTGCCGGTTGCGGCACCCAAAGATCTGTAAGGCGGGTGGCGATAATGATGAAGAAATCAATTGTATTCGCGGCCCTGCTGGGCGCATTCGCAAGTCAGGCGACGGCTCAAGCTGATCCGCTGATGGATCTGCTGCAACAGACGCGCAATGCGCGCGCGGCTGAGCAGGCAGAAAACCAGCGCCGTGAGGCGGAGTTCCGCGCCAATCGTGATCAGCAGGCGAGCCTGCTGCGTCAGGCCAAAGCTGAAAAAGACGCCACTGAAAAGCGTTCGGAAGAGCTGATTGCGGATTTCGAAAAGAACGAGAAGGATCTTTCTGAACTGGAAACCGCGCTGAATCAGAAGATTGGTCAGTTGGGTGAAATGTTCGGCGTGGTGCGCCAGGTCGCGGGTGACCTGCGCGGTATCGTTGGCGGTTCCTATGTGTCTTCGCAGCCGAACACTGAAGGTCGCGAAGAATTCCTCGAAGAGCTGGGTCGTAGCAAAGAGCTGCCGTCCATTGAGAAGCTCGAGCGCTTGTGGTTTGAACTGCAACGTGAGATGACCGAAGGCGGCCGTGTTGTGGCTTACTCCGCGCCGGTGATCAACCCGGATGGCACCGAAACGGAGCGCGATGTGGTGCGCGTCGGTACGTTCGCCGCTGTCAGCGACGGCAAGTTCCTGATCTATCCGCCGGACACCGACAAATTGACCGAGCTCAAGCGTCAGCCGCAGGGTCGTTACCTGGGCATGGCGTCAGATCTGGAAGAGTCCAGCGAAGGTCCGGTGCGTATGGCGCTTGACCCCACACGCGGTGCGCTGCTGTCGGTCATCGTGCAGGCGCCGGGCATCGGCGAGCGCATTAACCAGGGTTCCTGGATCGGTTACATCATTATCGCTGTGGGTGCGATCGGCCTGCTCCTCGCCGTATGGCGTGGCTTGGCATTGATGCGCATCGGCGGCGCGATGAATCGCCAACGTGGCGACAAAGCACGCGATGACAATCCGCTGGGTCGGGTGATGTTGGCCGGTGAGCAGGTTCGCAATGCTGACCTGGAGACCGTCGAGTCCAAATTGGACGAAGCCATCATCAAGGAAACGCCGGCCTTGGAGCGCTGGTTGCCGCTGCTTAAGATCATTGCCGCGGTTGCGCCGTTGCTGGGCCTTCTGGGTACTGTCACCGGGATGATCGTGACCTTCCAGGCTATCACCCTGTTTGGTACGGGTGATCCGAAACTGATGGCTGGCGGGATTTCGCAGGCTTTGGTGACCACCGTGCTTGGCTTGGTTGTCGCGATCCCGATGGTCTTCCTACACAGTGTGCTGGCTGCACGCAGCAAAGCGCTGATCCAGATTCTGGAAGAAGAAAGTGCGGGCTTGGTGGCGGAACGCTCTGAGAGCGCCGGAGCCGCCTGATGGACTTCTTCACGGCCATTCGCGATTTTCTTGAAGCGGGCGGCGGTGTCCTGTGGGTGATCCTGTTCGCGGCGATCTTGATGTGGGGGTTGATCCTGGAGCGATTGACCTATTTCCGCAGCGATTTTCCGCGTATGACCAGCCAGGTGATTGAACAATGGCGTACGCGCTCGGAGTTCAATTCCTGGCAGTCGCGGCAGATTCGTCGCGCGAAAGTCTCACAGGTCAGCCGCGAGGCCAATCGCAATATTGCCGCGATCAAGACCATTGTGGCCTTGTGTCCGTTGCTCGGCTTGCTGGGCACGGTCACGGGCATGATCCAGGTCTTTGACGTCATGGCAGCGCTGGGTACCGGGAACGCCCGGGCCATGGCATCAGGCATCTTCAAGGCCACCATTCCGACCATGGCCGGCATGGTCGTGGCGTTGTCCGGAATCTATTTCGGGACCCATTTCCCGCACGTCGTTCGTCGAGAAACCGACTACCTGAACGATGAGCTGGGTGTGCATGAGAGTAATTAAGAGATGAGAAGGAAACATCACGGCACCGCTGAGGAAGCCGATATCGACATGACCCCGATGCTCGACATCGTGTTCATCATGTTGATCTTCTTCATCGTCACCACCAGTTTCGTCAAAGAAACCGGTATTGATGTCAGCCGGCCACAGGCCAGTACCACGGAGCGTCAGGAGCGCGGCAATATCCTGATTGCGATCAAGCCCAACGGTGATGTTTGGATTGCCAAACGCAAAGTCGAGTTGCGTGCGGTGCGCGCCAACGTTGAGCGCTTGCATGCAGAAAATCCCGAAGGCACGGTGGTGATCATCGCGGACAAGGAAGCGCAGACCGGCACATTGGTTGAGGTGATGGACCAGGTTCGCCTGGCGGGCGTGTACAACGTCTCCATCGCGGCCCAAAACCCCTGATCTCGCGATGCGCCGAATTCTGATATCCACGGTTGGTGCGGTTGCGATTGGCCTGACGCTGTTCTGGTTCATGCACGCTCTGATCACCGGTTCCGCCAAGGAGGTCAAAAAGACCGACGACCTGGGCGGGATCGAGTTCGTGCGCCTCAAGCGTGACGAGAGCCTGGAAACACGTTCTCGCGAGGTGCCCAAGAAACCGCCACCGCCGAAGAAACCGCCGCCGCCGCCGAAAATGAAAACGGCGCAGGTCAACAAACCCAACCCGCAGCCGCAGCAGATGAACATTCCCAATGTGAAGCTGCCGGTGAACACGGGGTCCGGACCGTTTTTGGGCAGTTATGCCAAGGCTTCGGACTTTACCGGTGACGGTGAGTTGATTCCGCTGGTCCGCATCGCGCCGCAATATCCACGCAACGCGGCGCGTGATGGCATTGAAGGCTGGGTGAAAATGCGCTTCACGATCAATCCGGACGGTACGGTGAGCGACCCGGAAGTGGTCGAGTCACAACCCCGACGGGTGTTTGACAGCGCCGCCCGGCGTGCCATTTTGCGATGGAAATTCAAACCGCGCGTGGTTGATGGCAAGCCGGTTGCTCATCAGGGCGTTCAGACCATCGAGTTCAAGATGGGGGGTGAGTGATGCTCCGCAAACTCGTAAGTTATACCGTGCTCGCTGTGGGCATGGCGGTGGCCACAGCGGCGTCCGCACAGACCATGTCCGAGCTGACCTACAAGCGGCTTTCCAAGATTCATGAGCTGATCGGCGAGGAGCAATACGCCGAAGGCCTGGAGCGATTGGACAAGTTGGTCGGGTCGGTTCGTCGCAATGCCTATGAGCATGCCATGGTGTTGCAGACCTACGGCTTTATCTGGGCTCAGCGTGGTGACTACGGCAAAGCCGCAAGTTATTTCCAGCAGGCGATTGACCTGGGCGCGTTGCCGGATGTCCAGGTTGAGCAGATGAAGTACAGCCTGGGGCAGTTCCATGTCGCGGTGGAGGAATACCGCGAAGGCATCCAGGTTTTGAACGCTTACATCAAGAGTGCCAAAACGCCGGTACCGCCGGAAGCTTACGTGTTGCTGGCCACGGCGTATGCTCAACTGGGGCAGTATCGCAATGCGTTGCCGCCGCTGACCAAAGCCATCAGCGCCTCGAACAATCCCAAGGAGCCGTGGTTCCAGCTCAAGCTGGCGATGCATTACGAGCTCAAAGATTATTCCAACAGTGCCAAAACGCTGCTGGAAATGGTCGCCCGCTTCCCGGTGAAAAAGGAGTACTGGAAGCAGCTGTCCGGTATGTTCCTGGAGTTGAACAAGGACCAGGACGCACTGGCCATTCTGGCTTTGGCCGAACGTCAGGGCATGCTTGATGAGAGCAAAGAGCTGGTCAATCTGACCAATTTGTTCCTGTTCCTGGATATTCCATACAAAGCGGGCCGGAATCTGGAAAAAGCGATGAAGGCCGGTCAGGTGCCGGGCACAGCGGACAACTACGAGTTGTTGGCCAACGCCTGGTTGAGTGCCAAGGAATCAGATCGTGCCATCAGTGCCTTGGAGCAAGCCTCCAAGACCACCGATGATGGCGAGGTCGTGCTGCGTCTGGCTTACCTGTATGTCGAAAAAGAAGCGTGGAGCAAAGTTATCCCGACGTTGGAAAAGGCACGCAAGTTAGGTGTCGACCAACCCGGTGATACGGCTTTGTTGCAGGGGATTGCTGCGACGGAGCTGGGTGATCATGAAGCTGCGATCAAGGCGTTTTCGGTGGCCATGAAATACGAGGACACCAAGCCGCAGGCTTCCGCTTGGTTGCAGCACGCGATGGGAGAGCGTGCCGCCGCCAACGAATCGTAGGTCCAACGCCACCTTTGCGGTGGCGTTTGTCCATTGATGCTGGATTTTGCACTCGACACCTTCATCACGTTTTTCGTGGTGATCGATCCCATCGGTCTGGCACCGATCTTTGTCGGCCTGACAGCAGGGGCAACCCCGCAGTTTCGTCGCAAGATGGCGCTGCGCGGCACCTTGATCGGCGCAGGCATTTTGATCGGATTCGCTGCGGTTGGCCGGTTTCTGCTTGATGCCATGGGGATCGGTCTGCCGGCGTTACGCATCGCCGGTGGGATTTTGCTGTTTCTGGTCGCGATCGACATGTTGTTCGCACGCCAGTCCGGTTTGCGCTCCACAACGGAGAGTGAAACCGAGGAGGCCCACTTTCGCCCGGATATTTCCGTGTTTCCGATCGGGATTCCATTGCTTGCCGGGCCCGGCGCGATCACCACGGTTTTGCTCATGGTGAGTGGCGCGGATGGGGATTGGGCGCGCATCGGCGTAGGAATAGGAATTGTGCTGCTGGTGATTGGCATGGCTCTGACCGCGTTGCTGGCAGCGAGCACCCTCACGCGTTTGCTGGGTGAGATTGGCTCGAATGTGATCTCGCGAGTGCTGGGGGTGATTTTGTCCGCTTTGGCGGTGCAGTTTGTGATTACCGGCCTGACCTCTTTGGGTCTGGTGACGGCAAAGATTTAGGAGACGCGTAATGCGCAAACATTTGCTGCTGGGTTTCGTCCTGGTGCTGGTTCAAGCCGTGAGTCAGGCGCAGCCGCCCGCTACAACCAACGCTGAGGCCAATGCCCGGTATGTCAGCGTGCTGAACCAGGTGGCACAGCAAGACCTGATCATGTCGCCACGGGTTAACCGACTGATCGGCTGGCCCGGGCCCAATGTGAAAGGCCTGTCTGACGAGGCGAAGCTGGACGTCTTGCTCAACGGTTACTGGGATTGGCTGATGCAAACCAACCCGGAATGGGCGACTTATGTGGGTTATCCAGGCCAGAACAATCGATGGTCGGATCTGGCACCGGATGCTCTTGAAGCGCTTCAAGCGCTGGAACAACGAACGCTGAGTGTTGCAGAGCAAATCAACCCCGAAGGCCTGGATGCCGACGGTCAGCTCAATTTGATGCTGTTGCTGTTCCAACTGCGTGGCAATGTGCGTGGGCACGCCTTTCCGGCGGAATTGATGCCGGTTGATGCAATGAATGGTGTGCAGGCCGGATTGTCGCAGGCTCTTGGGGCCATGCCGTTGAATACCTCCGCGCAGGTCGAGGACTATTTGCAGCGCTTGCGCGACATTCCTCTGCTGCTTGAGCAGACCACCGCCCTGATGCGCGAGGGCGTGAAGCGAGGCGTTACGCCGCCACGCATAACGCTGAAAAACGTGGCTGCGCAAATTCACGCCTTGATGCCGGTGGATGCCGCTGAAAGTCCGCTGTTGCGTCCGTTACTGGAGGCCATCGGCAACGACGCCGGTAAAGCCGCTCAATCCGATCAAGCGCAGGTCATTTACAGCGAGCAGGTGCGTCCCGCGATTCTCGCGTTCGCGCGTTATTTCGAAGATGAGTATCTGCCGAACACGGTGACCGCCACCGGGCTCAGTGCGCTGCCCAACGGAAAACCGTGGTACGACTGGAGCGTGAGCCAGATGACCACCTTGGATCTGACCGCTGAGCAGATTCACAAGATTGGTCTGGATGAGGTTGCGCGCATTCGTGCTGAGATGCAGCAAGCCATGAAGGATGCGGGGTTCAAAGGTAACAACGTTGCGGACTACGCACAGCATTTGAGCAGCGACAAGCGCTACTTCTATACCAACGCGGATGCGTTGCTGCGCGACTACCGAGCGCTGGCCAAACAGGCCGATGCCGCTCTGCCCAAACTGTTCTCACATTACCCATCGCTGCCCTATGCGGTCGAGCCAGTGCCGGCATTTCGAGCCGAGGGCACGCCCATGGCTTACTACTTGCCGGGATCCAGCGAGGGTGGTCGGCCCGGGACGTTCTACGTCAATACGCATTCTCTAAGCCAAATGCCCCGCTACGAAATGCAGGCCTTGCTGCTGCATGAGGCCGTGCCTGGGCACCACTTCCAGATCGCGCTGACTCAAGAGCAGAAGGGTTTACCGGATTTTCGCCGCAACTCCTACCTCACTGCTTACGTTGAAGGTTGGGGTTTGTACGCGGAAAGTTTGGGTGAGGCCGTCGGGTTCTACAAAACGCCGCAGGACCGCTTCGGAGCGCTGACATTCGAAATGTGGCGCGCGGTACGTCTGGTGGTTGATACCGGGCTGCACGCGATGGGGTGGAGTCGGCAACAAGCGATCGACTACTTCCAGCAACAAACCGGCCATGGCCCGGAGCGCATCACCACGGAAGTGGATCGTTATCTGGTCATGCCTGGGCAAGCTCTGGCGTACAAAATGGGTCAACTCAAAATCACCGAGTTGCGCGGGCTGGCCGAGACCACCCTGGGCGAAGCGTTCGATGTGCGCACGTTCCACGACGCGATATTGGAACAGGGTGCGCTTCCCTTAACTGTGCTCCAAACTCGAATGGAAGCTTGGATCGCACAGCAGCAGGATGAATCTTCATGAGATCAGCAGTTTTCATTGCCGCTTTGCTGGCATGCCTTAGCGCGACATCGGTGGCCGCACAGCAGCTTGCCGCCGAGCAGGTTTTGCACAAGGGCAATGGCGCGGAGCCGCAATCCCTGGACCCGCACAAAGCCGAAGGGGTGCCTTCGTCAAACATCATGCGTGATCTGTACGAAGGATTGACCTCTGAGGCGCCAAATGGCGACGTGATTCCGGGGGCGGCAAGCCGTTGGGATATCAGTGATGATGGCACTGAGTACGTATTTCACCTGCGGCCAGAGGCTCGGTGGTCCAACGGTGATCCGGTCGTCGCTGACGATTTTGTTGTCGGGCTACGGCGCAGCGCAGACCCGGCGACCTTGTCGCACTATTCTCAGATTCTTTCCTCGATCAAGAATGCGGAAGCGGTCACCGCCGGCAAGCTGCCTCCTGAGGAGTTGGGCGTGGAGGCGGTCGATGACCACACGCTCAAAATCGTGCTCAAGGCCCCGACTCCTTATTTCCTTGGCCTGCTGAATCATTCGTCGACCTATCCGGTCAATCGCCGCGCGTACGAAGAGCATGGTGCCCGCTTCGCGCGCGTGGGCAATCTTGTCGGCAACGGGGCTTATGTGCTGAAGGATTGGGTGGTGCAATCGCACATCGAACTCGAACGCAATCCGCTGTACTGGGACGACGAGAACACCACCATTGATCGGGTGTTTTACTACGCCACCGAAGATCAGTCCTCCGAACTCAAACGTTACCGCGCGGGGGAACTGGACTGGACCCACGAAGTGCCGCTGAATCAGGTCAAGTGGATTCGAGAAAATCTCAACGACGAGTTCTACGTATCCACTTACCTAGGCACTTACTACTACGGTTTCAATCTCACCCAACCGCCATTCAAGGCCAATCGCACGCTGCGTCGCGCGCTGTCGATGGCGATCGATCGCGAGATTCTAGTCAACAAGGTGACCCGGCTTGGCGAGCAACCTGCGTATTCCTGGGTTCCGCCCGGCATCAGTCACTACGATGCTCAGACGCCGGAATGGGCCAGCTGGCCACAGGAGAAGAAGCTTGCGGAAGCCCGTCGCTTGTATGCGCAAGCTGGTTACAGCAAGAGCAACCCGTTGCACATCGAGCTGCGCTACAACACCAGCGAGAATCACAAGAAAGTCGCCATCGCCGTCGCCGCGATGCTCAAGCAGGCGTTGGGCGTTCGCGTCAATCTGATCAATCAGGAATGGAAGGTGTTTCTGGAGACGCGCAAACAGAAACGCGTCACCCAGTTGTTTCGCGCCGGCTGGATTGGCGACTACAACGATGCCTACACCTTTTCCGAATTGCTGCATTCTAAGCACGGCATCAATGATCAGGGTTACAACAATCCTGAGTACGATGCGCTGCTGGAGCAGGCGTCTGTGGAAGGGGACTTCGACAAACGCAAAGCCATATTGGAAAAAGCCGAGCGTTTGATGTTGGAGGACCAACCCATCATGCCGATTTACTTTTACGTCAACAAACGCTTGGTCAAACCCTACGTGTCCGGATTCGAATCCAACATCATGGACCACCACTACACCAAAAATATGCGCATCCTGGCGCACTAGATCATGCTCCAATACGCTTTTAATCGTCTGCTGGGCGCAATACCGACGCTACTGGTGTTGATCACGCTGGCGTTCTTCATGATTCGCATTGCGCCGGGCGGGCCGTTCGATACCGAAAAGTCGCTGCCGCCGGAAATCGAAGCCAACTTGAACGCTGCCTATCACCTGGATGAGCCGCTTATCCAGCAGTACGGTCGTTATCTGTTGCAAATTCTGCAGGGCGATTTCGGTCCGTCGTTCCAATATAAGGACTTCACCGTCAATGAGCTGATCGCGTCTGGATTTCCGGTCAGCCTGACGATCGGTGGATTGTCGATGTTGCTGGCGGTGCTGTTCGGCAGTCTGTTCGGCACCATCGCGGCCTTACGTCACAACCGTCCGACAGACTATGCGGTCATGACGGTGGCGATGACCGGCATCTCCATTCCCAATTTCGTGATCGCACCGCTGCTGATTCTGCTCTTCGCCGTGACCCTGGGTTGGCTGCCAGCCGGCGGTTGGGAGGGCGGCGGTATAGGCAAGGTTATGATGCCGGTGATCGCATTGGCCTTGCCGCAAATTGCCTACATCTCTCGTCTCATGCGCGGCAGCATGATCGAAGTGTTGCGCAGCAATTTCATCCGCACGGCACGTGCTAAAGGCTTGTCCGAGAGCCGCATCATTCTTCGTCATGCCTTGCGCCCGGCGTTTTTGCCGGTGCTGTCTTATCTCGGGCCGGCCAGTGCGGCGGTGATTACCGGCTCGGTGGTGATCGAGAAGATCTTTGGTATCCCGGGGCTTGGCCGCTATTTCGTGCAAGGCGCATTGAATCGTGATTACACCCTGGTGATGGGCGTCGTGGTGTTCTACGGCATCCTGATCATCGTGTTCAATTTCATTGTCGATCTGCTTTACGGAGCACTCGATCCGAAGGTGCGTTATGACTGAAGCGAGCTCGACCTTGCTGGCCAGTGCTGCCACGGCCGACGACGTTCGTGGACGCAGTTTGTGGTTCGACGCATGGCGCCGTCTGCGGCGCAACAAAGCGGCGGTGACGGCGGGTGTGTTGCTGCTGGTGATGACCGTGCTGGTGCTGATCGGCCCGATGCTGTCGCCCTACGATTTTGATTTCACCGACTGGGATCACGTCTCTGAACCGCCGAGCCTGGAAACCCAGCATTACTTCGGTACCGACGCAGTGGGTCGTGACCTGTTTGTTCGCACCTTGTACGGCGGCCGCATATCCCTGCTGATTGGCGTGGTTGCGACCCTGGTCAGCCTGATCATTGGCATCGCTTACGGCGCCACAGCTGGGTATCTTGGCGGGCGTATCGACAATCTCATGATGCGTATCGTCGATATTCTTTACGCCATGCCCTTCATGTTCTTTGTGATCCTGTTGATGGTGTTTTTCGGGCGCAACATCCTGCTGATATTCGTTGCCATTGGTGCGATCAATTGGCTCGACATGGCGCGCATCGTGCGCGGGCAGACCATATCGCTGAAGCAGCGTGAATTCGTTGAAGCGGCGGTGGCCTGCGGCGTCTCGACGCCGCGCATCATCTTCCGCCACATCGTGCCGAATTTGCTCGGTGTGGTGATTGTGTATGTGACGTTGACGATTCCCCAGGTCATCCTGGTGGAATCATTTTTGAGTTTCCTCGGCTTAGGTGTTCAAGAACCGTTCACCAGTTGGGGGGCGCTGGTGAATGAAGGGGCGCAGGAAATGGAATCCGCTGTCTGGATGCTGGTTTTCCCGGCCACCTTTCTCGCCCTGACCCTGTTCTGTTTCAACTTCATCGGAGATGGTCTGCGCGACGCGCTGGACCCGAAAGATCGATGAGCAACAATATTCTCGAAGTCCACAATCTGTCGGTTCGTTTCACCACCGATGACGGGGAAGTTGAGGCCGTCAACGGCGTCAATTTCAGTCTCGCGCGCGGAGAAACCCTGGGCATTGTTGGTGAATCTGGCTCCGGTAAAAGCCAAACCGTGTTGTCGGTGATGGGTTTGCTTGCGGCCAATGGCAAAGCGGGCGGCAAAGTGGTGTTTCAAGGGGCGGATCTGTTGGGCATGCCGGCACGAGAGTTGAACCGTGTTCGCGGTTCCTCCATCGGCATGATCTTTCAGGACCCGATGACTTCACTCAATCCGTTCATGCGAATCAGCGAGCAGCTCACCGAATCTTTGATTCTGCATCGCGGCATGTCGAAGAAAGACGCACTGGCGCGGGCGATAGACGTCCTGGATGCGGTGCAGATCCCGGATGCGAGAAATCGCGTGCACTACTATCCGCATGAATTCTCCGGCGGCATGCGTCAGCGCGTGATGATCGCAATGGCGCTACTGTGCAAGCCGGAGCTGATCATCGCCGATGAGCCGACCACCGCACTGGATGTGACGGTGCAGGCGCAGATTCTCAAATTGCTGGGCGATCTGCGTGACGATTTCGGTGTCGCCATCATATTGATCACTCATGATCTTGGCGTGGTTGCGGGGCTATGCGACCACGTGATGGTGATGTACGGCGGCCAAGTCATGGAATACGGCGCATTGGAGCCGATTTTTGCCAATCCGACGCATCCGTACACACGTGGATTGCTGCGCTCGGTGCCGCGGTTGGATGATGCCGGTGCCTCTTCTCTGCAAACCATTCCGGGCAACCCGCCAGATTTGATGCATCTGCCCGCCGGCTGTCCGTTTGGGCCTCGTTGCGCGGACCGGCGTGATACCTGCGCTGAGCAGCGTCCCGTGCTGGAGTTTGCCCATGATGGCCATGCGCGTGCCTGTCATGTGCCGCTGGAGGAGCTGCAATGAGTCAGCCATTACTGCGTCTTGAGGACGTTCATGTGCATTTCCCCATTGCACAAGGCTTGCTCAAACCGCCTCGTCATTTGCGCGCGGTCAATGGCGTGAGCTTGGAGGTCGAGCCCGGAACCACGCTGGGCGTCGTCGGTGAATCTGGATGCGGCAAGTCCACTTTGGCGCGTGCGATCCTGGGGATTCATCCGCCGACACATGGGCGTATCTGGCTGGGCGATCAGGAATTGACTGGAATGCCAGCCAAAACCCTGCGCGCAATGCGTAAGCGCATGCAAATCGTGTTTCAGGATCCACTGGCGTCGCTGAATCCCCGCATGACCATTGGCGAAGCCATCATGGAGCCACTGCGGGTGTTTTTTCCGACCATGTCGGCTTTGGAGCGCAAGCGCAAAGCGCAGGCCATGATGGAGCGAGTGGGTTTGTTGTCCAACCAGATCAATCGCTATCCGCACGAGTTCTCGGGCGGACAATGTCAGCGCGTTGGCATTGCCCGGGCACTGGTGGTTGAGCCGGATTTGTTGCTTTGCGACGAGCCGGTCAGTGCGCTGGATGTGTCGATCCAGGCTCAGATCGTCAATTTGTTGATGGATCTGAAGCAGGACATGGGTCTTACCATGCTGTTTATTGCGCATGATTTGTCCGTGGTTCGCCACATCAGTGATCAGGTGATGGTCATGTATCTGGGCAAAGTTGCTGAGCAGGGTGAGCGAGATGCGCTCTACGAAGCCCCAGCACATCCATACACCCAGGCATTGATTCAGTCCGTGCCTGTGCCAGACCCGCTGATCGAGCGCAGCAAAACCCATGCCCCGCTGAGTGGTGATCTGCCGTCACCGCTGAATCCTCCTTCGGGTTGTACATTCCGAACGCGTTGCCCCAAGGCGCAGCCGGAGTGCGCGCAGAATGTGCCGGAGCTGCGGGAGAACCATGGCGGACGCAGCGCGGTGGCCTGTCACTTCGCGTAGAATCGGCGCGTCGAAAAATATGCTCAACGGAGTTTTTTCATGAACAAGCAGATTGTGGCTTTTGCCCTGCTAGCTGGTGTGTCTGGCGTGAGCGCCGCCGCCAGTGAGGTGAGCCTGGGGATGTCCTCGGAATATGTGTTCCGCGGTGTGCCGCAGTCCGACGGCGCCCAAGTTTGGGCCTCGTTCGATTATTCCTTCAATCAGCTGGGTATCTACACCGGGTTGTGGGTATCGAACGCCGGTTTGGCTGGCAACGAGGAAGTGGATGCCTACGTGGGCTATGCCGTTCCTTTGAGCAAGGATCTGTCCCTGGATTTCGGTGCCATTGGTTATTTCGATCCGAGCGCGGCTGAAGGCGAAACGGCCAACAACAACAGCGAGGCTTACCTCGGTGTCAATTGGCAGGCGCTCAATGCCTACGCGTACTACAACTTTGGCGGCACGGCTGTCGACGACGACGAATCGGCCTACGCTGAAGTCAACTACGCTTTGCCGGTTCTTGCCGACGCCTCATTGAAACTTCATGTCGGTTACTTTGAGGGGCTGGGTGACTTTTATGACGCCTTGGCCGACGACAGCTACGTTGATTACGGCGTCAGCTTTATCAAAGATTATGGCGACGCGGGCCAAGTTGCTCTGGCCGTAACGGCAACGACAATCGATGCTGACCATGGCCTGAACGGCGTGTTTGCCGAAAGCGAGCGCCCCCAATTCACTGTGGGCTGGTCACGCAGCTTCGGAGGATTCCTGTAAGCCTCGGCACACAGGACATGCCAGAAACGCCGGCCTCGTGCCGGCGTTTTTGATGCCGTCAAACGGATGTGATCTGCCGGTACTGCAGGGCTTCCGCCAAGTGGGCCGTGGCAATGTCATCACAGGCCGCCAGATCCGCAATGCTGCGTGCGACCTTGAGCACACGATGCAGGCCCCGGCCGCTCAGCTGCATGCGCTCTGCAGCTTGTCCCAGTAGCGACTGCGCGGCATTGTCCAGGCGACAGTCTTGTTCCAGTTCATTGCTGTTCAATTGGCTGTTGCACTTGCCACGGCGCGCATACTGCCGTTCTCGGGCTGCAATGACCCGCTGGCGAATCGTGGTACTGGATTCTGCTCTGGTCTTGTTGGGCCCGAGCATATCGGCACCGGGTAAACGAGGCACATGGATTTGCAGATCAATGCGGTCCAGCAAGGGCCCGGAAATGCGCTGTCGGTAACGCTGGACTTGCTCACTGGTGCACGAGCAGCGCCCGCTGGGATCACCCAGATAGCCGCATGGACAAGGGTTCATGGCCGAGATCAGTTGAAAGCGGGCGGGGTAAGTCACTTGCTGGCGTGCACGTGACAAATGGATTTGCCCTGTTTCCATGGGTTCCCGCAACACTTCCAGTACATGGCGGCTGAATTCTGGTAGCTCATCGAGAAACAGCGTGCCATGGTGGGCGAGGGAGATTTCCCCCGGTTTGGGATGGCTGCCACCGCCGACCAGCGCCGCGGCAGAGCACGTATGATGCGGACTGCGAAACGGCACTTGCTGCCATTGCTTTGGATCAAAACCACCCGCAATGCTGGATTGCACGCTGGCCAGTTCCACGGCCTGCTGCTCGGTGAGCGGTGGACAAATACCGGGAAAGCGTTGCGCAAGCATGCTTTTCCCACTGCCCGGAGCGCCAAGCATCAGGATATTGTGATGCCCACATGCAGCGATCTCCAAGGCGCGTTTGGCCTGTGCTTGACCGCGCACATCGGCGAAATCTCCGATGGCCGTTCTGTCTGCCGACCCGCCAATGTCCCGATTGGGCAGCGCTGTCCATGACGACAATCCGCGTAGCGCCTCACAAACTTCAAGCAAGTGCTCGGCTTGCCAAACTTGCGGATAAGCGGGCAGCGAGGCTTCTGCTGCGCTGCCGCCGGGCACGACGATGGCCCGATCCGCAGTTCTCGCCGCAATCACCGCAGACAGCACACCGCTGACCGGGCGCAAGCCGCCAGACAACGACAACTCACCAACAAACTCAACGTCGTCGAGCTTGGCGTCAAGTTGTCCCGAGGCTTGCAGTATCCCCAGGGCCACAGCCAAGTCGAAGCGGGCACCGTCCTTGGGCAAGTCGGCCGGGGCCAGATTGACCGTGATACGTCGAGGTGGCAGCGTAAAACCGCTGGTCTGGATCGCCGCACGGACACGATCCTTGGCTTCACGCACACCAGAATTGGGCAAGCCAACGATAGTCAGCCCCGGTAACCCGCCCGCCACGTGCACTTCCACCCTGACCTCAGGGGCCTGGATACCGACTTCGGCTCGAGCATGAACGATGGAGAGACTCATACTTGTTGATACGAAGAATCCGGGCTGGAACGGACAGGGCACCCCAGCAATCTCTGCAAGTCGCTGTTTGTATTTGTGAAAATCGGCTGGATTTCACGCGCGCCCAGAACAGATGCGGTATTCTTGGGCCAGAATGCAGTTTTAATGCTGCTTGGGACGTTCTGGAATCAGGGGATGGGGATGAAAACCGTGCTCAAAGCCGCTCTTTTGGGCGGTATCGCATGCAGCATTTCGAGCCACGCGATCGCGGCCGATTCGTTTAGCGACAAGTACTTTGCCGTATCCGGCTACTTCTACGATCCGGACGACGTGCGTGGTACAGATCGTGAGGGTGGCGGCGCTGATGTAGCCTTCGGCTTCCAGCTGAGTGGGCCGTTTTTCGCTGAGCTTCGCGCTTTTGGTGTCGTGTTCGAGAACGGCGTAGGCGGTGGTTCCGACAACTACAACGGCGGTTTTGGTGCCGATCTGCAGTATCTGCTCGGTAAGCGTGGTCAGTTTTCCGCTTTCGGCCTGGTTGGTGCGGCATTCGCTTACAACGATTCGAACGCGGGCTTTCCTGACGAAGGCGTTTTTCAGGCTAACGCGGGTGTCGGGATCCTGAGTCGTGCACTCACGTCCGCCGATGTGCGCCTGCGTATTGAAGCGCGCGCGATCTACGAAGACTACCTCGGCGGCGTTGATGATTACCGTATCGGTGCCGGTCTGGAAATTCCGCTCGACCCGGCTGAGATTGTGGTCCGTGAAGTGGGGCAGCGCCAAGCCGCTCCAAGCGAAGCACCGCCGGCGGCTTCCGGGGCTTATCCTCCGCGCCCGGTTGATACCGACAACGACGGTGTGTTGGACAACTTCGACGTATGCCCAGGGACCTTGCCGGGCACCCGTGTGGATCGCTCTGGCTGCGCCATGCCGGAGCAAAATGTCACGCTGCAGGGCGTGCATTTTGAGCTGGATTCGGCGCGTTTGACCCCCGGCTCTTTGGCCATACTGGATCAGGCCGCAGCTTCGCTCAAAGGTCAGCCCGATCTGCGTGTGCGGATAGCCGGACACACCGACAGTCTCGGCTCAGAGATCTACAACGAGAAGTTGTCCATGGCCCGTGCCAAAGCCGTGCGCGAATATCTGCAGTCCCATCAGGGCGTTGATCCGCGTCGTTTGAGCGCGATCGGTTATGGCGAAACGCAGCCGGTGGCCAGCAATGAAACAGAAGCGGGCCGGGCCAAAAACCGCCGGGTTGAATTCGAACTCCAGCGCAACGGGACCAGCCCGAAATAAGCGGCAGGTGCGGGGTTGAGCCTGTGTCGGAAGAGGCGCTTACCGGTCGCTACATTGCGATTCCAGAAACCCGCCAAGTTGATGTCTTGGCGGGTTTGTTGGAGCGACGGGGCGCGAACGTTCTGCGCTGCCCCCTGGTGGGGATTCACGACACCCTGAATGTCGAGCAGGTCCATTGCTGGCTCGACACCTGCATTCGTGACCCCTTCGATGATCTGATTCTGCTGACCGGTGAAGGTCTGCGGCGTCTGGTCGGTTTTGCCGAGGGCTACGGTTGGCGCGACGCCTTCGTGACGGCCCTGGGACAGATGCGCACCATCGTGCGTGGTCCCAAGCCGGCCAAGGCGCTCAGAGAGCTGGGGTTGTCGCCGAGTGTATCGGCACAAATGCCGACCACCGAGGGCGTGATCGCGACACTGCGCGAACAGTCACTTTACGACCGCCGTATTGGGGTTCAGCTTTACGGTCAGCAGCCCAATCTGCCGCTGCAGGAATTTCTCGACCAGTCTGGCGCACATGATTTCTTCGTCGCGCCCTACCGATATGCCGACGAAGCCGAAGATACTCAGGTGCGTGATCTGATTCGACAGTTGATCGCGGGTGATCTGGATGCCATTTGCTTTACCAGCACACCGCAGGTGACTCGCCTGTTTTCCGTGGCGCGGCAGATGGAGCAGCTTCCCGCCTTGCAGCAAGCGCTGGCGGCGACCGTGGTGGCGGCCGTCGGGCCGGTGGTTGCTGACGATCTCAAAGCCCGCCAGGTGCGTGTCGACATCATGCCGACTCAGAGCTGGTTTATGAAACCGTTGGTTCAGGGGTTGGTCGACTACTGGTCCTGAGGCTCCAGCCACGGCTCTATCGCGGCGCGCAAATCCACCACTTCTCCAAGATTGACCAGCGTCCAGTAGTGGCCGTTGATCATGCGGTCGACAAACACGGTTTGCGAGGGCGGTTGCAACTGTTTGGTCAGTTTTAGCACTTCCGGCGATTTGGCCATCACCGCTTTATGAATGCGGGAGTCGCTGAAATCGAAACCGCTTTCGGACAGCAGAGGTTTGAGCACAATCGGTCTCCACCCTTCGTAGAACTCATCGGGCAAGGGATCGCTGTTCGGCACGCGCGCGCCAAGCTGATGCAGGGCGCTGTCCACCGCCTGCCAGTCGCGTGCGAGCGCGCCCATGATCACCGCGCGATAACTCCGCACCGTATCCGGCTTCAGGCGTTTGACGCAGCCAAAATCATAGATGATCAGGGCGCCATCGTCGGCGACCGCGAAATTGCCTGGGTTGGGATCGGCATGAATCGCATGAAACTCAAACAGTGAGCGGACCATCATGTCGACCAAGCTGCGTCCCAAGGCAGCACGCTGATCTTTTGGAGCATCGCGTAGTGGCACGCCGGGCAGGTACTCCATGGTCAGCACTTCGCGACTGCTGTGCGAGTCGATCAGAGCCGGCAGACGCAGGCGCGGCTCGTTGCCGAAGCACTGTCGGAAGAAACGCAGGTTGTCCGCTTCACTGAGGTAATCCAACTCCTCGTGGAGCCGGTCGCGGATCTCGGCGAACATCGCATCCAGCACTTTCTTGTCGACCTGAACCAGCCGGCCCATGCGCAAGGCGCGTTTGAGTTGGCGCAGGTCCGAATCGCAGGATTCGGCGATACCCGGATACTGAACCTTGACCACGACCTCGCGTCCATCGTGGAGGCGGCCGCGATGCACTTGGCCAATTGAAGCAGCGGCATGTGGCTTGCTGTCTAGTTCGGCAAACAGCTTGTCCAGCGGTGCGCCCAAACCGTTTTCGATTTGTTCGCGGATCAGTGCAAAATCCATTGGCGGAGCCTGCTGCTGAAGGCGTGACAACGCGTTGGCAATGTCCTGCGGCAACAGGTCCGACATTTGCGATGCGAACTGACCGAGCTTCATCACAGCGCCTTTGAGCTCGCCCAGCGTCTCTGCCAGATGGTCTCCGGCCTGTTGATTCAGACGCTCCTGAGCCGCTTCGCGCTGCTCTTGCGTGCGCAGCGTGCCCGCGAGTTTATTGCCGGCGTAACGCCCCGCCAGAGAAGCCGTCATCCCGGCCAGTTTGAGCATCCGGCGCCCGCCGCGCGCCGGTCTTGAAGGTTTATCCGCCATGATCTTTGCGCGGGCCGAGGTGAGTGTCGCCGCGCGCTTCGGCCAGGCGAACCTGACGGATGCGCTCGCGCGCTCGGGCCCGGTTGGCTTCGCTTTGCTTGGGGTAGCAATGCGGGCAGCTTATGCCCTCTTCGTAATGTTCATGTTGGCGGTCTGAGACGGACACCGGATGACGGCAGGCGCGGCACAGGCGGTGTTCGCCTTGGTTCAAATGTTTGTCGACGGCCACGCGTTCGTCGAAGACAAAGCACTCGCCCTGCCAGCGATTGTCTTGTGGTGCGACATCTTCCAGGTATTGCAGAATGCCGCCTTTCAAATGGTAAACCTCGGAAAAGCCCTGCTTGAGCAAATAGTGGCTGGCTTTTTCACAACGAATACCGCCGGTGCAGTACATGGCGATCTTGCGCTGTCGGTTGGGGTCGAGTTCGCGCTGGACATAGTCTGGGAACTCTCGGAAATGCTGGGTATCCGGGGAAATGGCGTTGTCGAAACGTCCGATGGCCACTTCGTAGTCGTTGCGCGTATCAATGACCAGCGTGTCGGGGTCATCCAGCAAGGCGTTCCACGTCTGCGCATCGACATAGGTGCCGTTGCGACTGGCCGGATCGGTGTCGGCCACGCCCATGGTGACGATTTCCTGCTTGAGGCGCACTTTCAAACGCAGGAATGGTTGCGTGTCATGGTGCGATTGTTTGTACTCGATACCCTCAAAGCGAGCATCCGCAGAGAGAAAGTCGCGCAAAGCGGCGATGCCGCTCTCCGAGCCGGCCACAGTACCGTTGATGCCTTCGTCGGCAATCAGCAGGGTGCCTTTGATGTCATGCGCCAGACACAGCTGCTCCAGCGCATCGCGCACAGCGCTGGCATCGGGCAGGGCAACAAATTTGTACAAAGCGGCAATGACGACGGCGGACATGGTTCAACGCTGTGAAGCAGGACGCTCATTGTAACGGGCGTGCCCGCGCTACACTGAGGGGATGAGTCGTGACATTGCCGACATTCTCAGCCGCCAGCGTCTGTTCCAGGACATGGGCGGGCGTATGCTCACCAAGCTGGCAGCGACGGCCGAGCTTGTGGATTTACGCAGCGGTGCGGTTTTGTTTGATGTCGGCAGCCCACCGGAAGCCTTGTATGTGGTGGTGACCGGGCGTTTGCGTTGTGATCTCGGCGGCGGACGATTTTCCGAGTTGGGTGCGGCCGAATCGGTGGGCGAACTCGGTGTGCTGGCGGATGAGCCGCAGCTGTATCGCGTAGTTGCGCTGCGTGACAGCCAGTTGATCCGCATTCAGCGCGACGCATTGTTGCGCACGCTGATGCGTCATCCGCAATCGCTGTTGCGCTTGGGTCGCGTCGAGTTTCAACGTTTGCGCAGCCACGGCACGGCGGAGTCGGAACGTCAGCGCGGTCGTATTTCCAGTCTGGCCATACTGGAAACGCGGCCAGGGCGCGGTGCGGCTGAGGCTGTGCGCCGAATGGCAGCCGCACTGCGCCGCTACGGCAGCGTGCGAGTCATCGACGAGTCAGCTGTGGATGCCGCACTCGGGCAGGGCACGGCGGCCATGCCCTACGCGCAAAATCAGGACAACCGTGCCCTGGTGCATTGGCTCAATGAAGTTGAGACGGATGACGAATTTCTGATCTACACCTCGACCGAGGAAGCGCCGGCGTGGTGGCGGCGTTGCTTGCGCCAAGCTGATCATGTCTTGCTGGCCGCCGATGTCGAGGATGGGCCCGAGGGAGTGGCCTTGCTGGACGAGGTGCGTGCACAACGCTTGCAGGTACCCGTGAGTATGCTGCTGCGGCGCGGACCCAAGGCGCAGCGGGGTGAGCCCATGGCGTGGCAGGCCTGCGGAGAGATAGACGATCAATTCTTCTGGCGCAGCGGCAATGATGACGACATCATTCGCATTGCCCGTCAGCTGACCCGTCAAGCCAACGGCCTGGTGTTGGGTGGCGGCGGTGCGCGTGGCTTTGCTCATATCGGTTTGATCCGAGCCTTGGACGAACTGGGCATCCCGATCGATTTGTATGGCGGCTCCAGCATGGGGGCGCTGATCGCCGCGCTCCGGGCCAGCGGCCTTGGTGCGGTCGAGATCGTGCACGAAATGCGAGCCAGCTTTGTCGAACGCAGTTTCCTCAACGACTACATGCTGCCGCGCGTGGCTTTGATTCGTGGTCAGCGCTTTCTGCGTCGCATGTATGAGGTGTTTGGCGATCAGCGTATCGAGGATCTGCCCGTGCCCTTTTTCTGCGTCAGCACCAACCTCACGCGGGGGACCTGCGAAGTCCACCGCAGTGGTTCGTTGGCCATGTGGATTGCCACCAGCATGGCCGTGCCGGGCGTGGCGCCGCCGGTGGCCTGGCGTGGGGATTTTCTCGCTGACGGCGCGGTCATCAATTCGCTGCCCACGGACGTGATGAGCGAGATGGGGCGCGGCCCCGTGATCGGGTCCAGCGTTAGCACCGAGGGCATGATCGCCGCGCCGGGTATTGAGGGCCCTGACCCAGCGGCGCTGCTCAATTGGACTTCCGAAGCCGAGAAGCCGAGCTTGTTCGACATCCTGTTCCGAACCGCGACATTAACCAGTGAAAGCGGCAATGCGCGTCGCGCGGAGTTGGCCGATGTGTATTTCCGTATGCCGGTATCGCATGTCGGCATGTTTCAGTGGGACGCCATCGACAGCGTGGTGCGCGCCGGTTACGAATATGCCATGCAGACACTACCGCAATGGCGTCATCAACTCATTCGTTAGTGAGCGCGTCGGGAACTGATCGGCCGATTGGTGCACTAACTTCGGTCTAGTGAGGATGATCGCTCTATGCTTCAACGTCTTTTCGCCCTCGGCGGGCTGATGCTCGCCGCCTGCTTTGCGTCAACCGTGAGTGCCGCAGAAGCCGCGCCGGATTGGCAACTGCAACGTCTCGGTGGTGATCAAACCATGGCGCTCAGTGCGTTGCGCGGGCAAGTGGTGCTCGTCGATTTCTGGGCGTCGTGGTGTGTGCCCTGCCGCGGCTCTATGGCTGCTTTGCAAACCTTGCAGCAGGAGTTTGCCGACCAAGCGGTGCGCATCGTGCCCATATCGGTGGACGCGGATGAGCAGGATGCGCAGGATTTTCTGAGCAAATATGGCGCGGGCCTGGTCAGCTTGCATGACCCTGAGGGTGAGGTCGCCGAAGCCTACGATTTGTTGGGTATGCCCAGCTCTTTCGTGATCGGGCCGAGCGGTGAGTTGTTGTTACGTCACGAAGGCTACCGCGCCGGAGATGAAGATCTGTGGCGCGACACCATCAAAAAAGCGCTACCCGGCAGTTAGCCCATCACAAACACATTGAGCTTGTTGCCGTCGGGATCGCGGAAGTAGCCCGCGTAAAAATTGTCACCGCGCGGCCCCGGTTTGCCGTCGTCCGTTGCGCCGAGCTCGATGGCTTTGGCGTAAATCGCATCCACCTGGGCTTTGTCCTGCGCGGGAAAGGCGATCATGGTGCCGTTACCGGTGCTTGCGGCTTCACCATTGAATGGCTTGCAGATGCAGAACGCCGCTTGTCCGGGCTGTGCCGCCCAGCAGATGAAGGTGTCGCCAAAATCCATAAAACGCTTGGCGCCCATGGCCTCGAACAGCGCGTCATAAAACGCGGATGCGCGGCCCATATCGTTGGTGCCGAGGGTGGTGTAACCGATCATCTTGGTGTCTCCAGTCTTATGTAAACGGTCAGGGCACCCGTTTTGCAAACCCTCTCGAGTACGTCCCTGTATCGCTTGTCATCGGCCATCCAGGCCTCTGACAGTTTGCAAAACGGGCACCCTGACCTCGCTACGTTGAGGTCAGGCGCCAGCCATCTCCTCAATCTTCATTTTCCAGATCTTGGGCCCCGTTTGGTGCACCGACTCGCCTTGGGTATCGACCGCGACGGTCACTGGCATGTCGGTGACTTCAAACTCGTAAATGGCTTCCATGCCGAGTTCTTCAAAGGCTACAACTTTGGATGCGGTAATCGCTTTGGACACCAGATAGGCGGAACCGCCCACGGCCATCAGATAGACCGCCTGATGTTTCTTGATCGCTTCAATCGCGGTTGGGCCACGCTCTGCCTTGCCGACCATGCCAATCAGACCGGTTTGCTCCAGCACGTAGTCGGTGAATTTGTCCATGCGCGTGGCGGTGGTCGGGCCGGCCGGGCCCACCACTTCTTCACGCACCGGATCCACCGGACCGACGTAATAGATGAACTTGCCGGTCAGGTCGACCGGCAGTTTCTGACCGGATTTGAGGATCTCGGTCATTTTCTTGTGCGCGGCGTCGCGGCCGGTGTACATCTTGCCCGATAGCAGCAGCGTTTCACCCGGCTTCCAGGTTTTGATGTCGTCGCGGGTCACCGTGTCGAGATTGACCTTGCGTGCGGAATCGCCAGCCGACCAGGTGATCTTGGGCCAGTCGTCGAGCGACGGTGGGCTTTGCAGTGCCGGGCCCGAACCATCCAGCACAAAGTGCGCATGGCGGGTGGCCGCACAGTTGGGAATCATCGCTACCGGGAGGTTGGCCGCGTGGGTCGGGTAATCCTTGATCTTGATGTCGAGCACGGTGGTCAGGCCGCCCAGGCCCTGCGCGCCAATGCCCAGCGCGTTCACCGCATCCATGATTTCCAGGCGCAGTTCTTCGGCGCGATTGGACGGGCCGCGTTCGCGCAGCTCGTGAATATCAATCGGGTCCATCAGCGCTTCCTTGGCCATGACCATGGCTTTTTCCGCGGTGCCGCCGATGCCGATGCCGAGCATGCCCGGCGGACACCAGCCTGCGCCCATGGTCGGTACGGTTTTGACCACCCAGTCGACGATGGAATCCGACGGATTGAGCATGACGAATTTGCTTTTCGCTTCGGAGCCGCCGCCCTTGGCCGCAACCTGCACGTCTACGGTGTCGCCTTCGACGACTTCCATGTGGATCACCGCCGGTGTGTTGTCCCGGGTGTTCTGACGCTTGCCGGCGGGGTCGGCCAGGATTGAGGCACGCAGTACGTTGTCCGGGTGGGTGTAGGCGCGGCGTACGCCTTCATTGACCATGTCCGCCACCGACATCTGTGCATCCCACTGCACATTCATGCCAATTTTCAGAAACACCGTGACGATGCCCGTGTCTTGGCAAATCGGCCGCTTGCCTTCGGCGCACATGCGCGAGTTGATCAGGATCTGCGCCATCGCGTCCTTGGCCGCCTGGCTTTCTTCCTTCAGGTAAGCCTCGTGCACGCCCTGGATGAAATCCACTGGGTGGTAGTAGGAGATGAACTGCAGTGCGTCAGCGACGCTGTCGATGAAATCAGCTTGGCGGATCAGACTCATGACTCACTCGGTCAACGGGTAGCCCTTTATTGTAACGTGGCCGCCCTGCCGATTGATGGCGTTCACGCTTCGCAGCGATGTTCGGTGTTGGCACCTGTGGGCTGTGCGGGCGCCCACCGCGGAGGGCAGGCGAGTGCGCTGCTGGCCCAGTCCTGAGTGGCTCGCGCTATCGCGTCGCGGCTTTCGCCGCAGTCCAGCGGTGGTCCGAAATGGACTTCCACGTGCAGTGCTTTTTCGGCCAGCAGATTCCACAGATTGCCGACCAGCGTTTGATCACCGACGTAGGGTGCGCAAGCTTCGCGGTAGCGCAGTGCAAACGGCAGAATCGGTGCGCCGGTCGCGATGGCGCCAGCGAACAGGCGCGGCTGAAATCGCCGTACACCAGGGCCGCTGGTGGTCGTGCCTTCCGGGAAAACGACCACGCAACGACCGGTGCTGAGCATCGCCGTGATGTCCTCGTTCAAGGCTTTGGTGCCGTGACCGCCGCGTGCGATGAACAAAGTATCGGCGCTGCGTGACAACCAGCCGATCAGTGGCCATTGGCGGATTTCCGCCTTGGACACGAAAATCACGGGCTTAAGCGTGGCGAGCACCGCGATATCCAACCAAGATTGGTGATTGCCGGCGACCAGTGCCGGCGCCACATCCCGTGCACCGCTGCTGTGGACCTGCAGGTTCAGGATATTGAGCAACCCGCGAAACCAACGCTGCGACCAGATTTCCGGGCGCGCGCTGACAGCTGCAGCCAGGCCCATGAACAGGCCGATGACGGTGTGCAGAATCAGGCGGAATAAGCGAAAGAAGCGGCGCAGCGTGCGGATCAAGAGCTCAGCGGGACGTTACCGAGAAAGCGCTTAGCATAACGCGGATGCAGCTCGCGCAGGTTGAGCAACATGAACACATCGGCACAGTGGAATTCGGTATCCCAGTACGGCTCCCCACAAGCCCGAGCGCCCAGGCTGACGTAGGCTTTGAGCAGCGGCGGCATGCGGGTGCGCTCGAAGCTCACCACCCGCTCAGGCAGGGCATGGCTGGGCGACACGCGCAAATCCGGTGCGCACATATAGCGATTGCGGATTTCTTGCATGATGCGATGTGCCCCATCCAGGTCATCCAGTGGCACGCTGGCGCAGCCGAACAAGTAATCGATGCCATTTTTCGCCACATAGTCGGCCAGTCCAGACCACAGCACAGCGATTGTGGTGCCGTTGCGGTAATCCGCGTGCACGCAGGTACGACCGACTTCCAGCTTGCGGCCTTCAAGACGCACGATGCCGTCGATATCAAACTCGTGAGCGGAGTAGAAATGCCCGGCACGCTCAGCGCCGGCGCAAGTCAGCAAACGTGTACAGGCGACGATGTCGCCTTGCGCATTGCGCACAATCAGGTGTTCGCAGTATGGGTCGAGCTCGTCCTGGTCGAGCAGATCCGGGCCACCGTCAATTTGCGCGCCCATCTCCCTCGCGAAAATTTGGTAACGCAGTTTTTGTGACTCGCGGACTTCGTCCGCATTCTGTGCCAGCCCACAACTGAAACGTGGGAGAACATCTTCGGCAACAACCGCCATAGCTCAGCCTCAAACTTGAGAATTGGCGGCAGTTTGAGCAGCGGATGTTGAAGTTTGGTGACGCGGATGTGACCGCTGTGTGACGCGTTTGGCGAAGATCAGTGGCCGGGGCGTCCGGGGATGTCGTTTTTCAGGCGAAACACCTGATACGGGGCATGCTCGGTCACGCTGGACGGTGGCAGGCCGATGACCTGGTGCAGACTGCTGGCTGTCACGTAAAGTTCACCATCGGGCCCGAAGCTGAAGCCGTCCGGCCAGCGCAGTCGTTCATCCTTGACCAGGGTGGTCAGTTCGCCGCCCGGGCTCATACGCAAGATGGCGGAATGTTCGGGATCGGAAATGTAGATATTACCGGCTTCGTCGCTGGTCAGTCCGTCGCTCATGGTTTTCAGGCCAACGCGCTGAATGCGCCGCTTGAGTGCCTCGGGCGCAAGCTCGGCCTCGCGCAGCAGCGCGGTTGCGACACGGTACATGTAGTTGTTGGTCACAGCCGAAAAATACAGCCAGTCACCATCCGGACTGAGCGCGATGGAATCCACCCCGGGGCGGATGGTGACCAAGCCGAAGGCGCGCATCGGGCGTCCTTGGACCACCGGCAAATAATGCTCCGCGTCCACGCTTTCGTGGTCACTGATCACGCGGCGGGCCTGCTGCCGTTCCACGTTGTAGACCAGAATCGCCGGCGTCAGCGCGAAAAAGCTCGCATCCGCGATATAGATGGTGTTGCCGTCCGGGCTGACCTGAAAATCGTTCAGATGCGAACCCAACCCAACCAACTCGCGCGGGAAGGTGTAGTTGTGCACGATCTCGCCACTGCCCAGGTCAAAGGCGAGCAAACGGCCGGGTTTGATACCGTGCTTGCCATTGTCCAACGCCCACAGGCGGTTGTGCTGGTCGATGCGGATGGACAGCACTTCGTGCAGCGCCTGCGGGTGTTCGCCGCCGGGTTGCATGGCCAGCGACGGCCACGGCTGCATGCCGCCATCGACCCACTTCACCAGATTGACTGGCGGGCGCGCTTCCGGGTGCAGCGTAAAGAACACTCGGCCGCTCGCACTGACCGCGATGTTGCCGGGCGGATAGTCCAGATCAGCAACGACCTCCAGCACATCGCCATCCCACAGCGCCGTGCCGCTGCGGTCCGGGAAGGCGGCCCCGCCGCCATAACGGGCATGCAATAGCACGGCCAAAGCCAGCACCACAATGAGGGGCAGCGCTAACCAGCGCACCCAACGGCGCAGCAAGGACGCTTTGGGGGCTGGCGATTTGCTCATTCTTCTTCGTCGTCCTGTGTGATCCAGGCCTGATGCACCGGCGCGATGCTGTTGAGCATGGTGCAGAACAGATCGGCAGTTTTGGCCGCATCGTAACGCGCCGAATGAGCCTGTTTGGGATCCCAGCCGATGCCCGCGGTTTCAATCGCGCGGGCAAGTACGGTTTGTCCGAGAGTCGCGCCGGCGAGGGTCGCGGTATCGAACACCGAGAAGGGGTGAAACGGATTGCGTTTGATACCGCAGCGCGCCACTGCGGCATTGAGAAAGCCCAAGTCGAAATGGGCGTTGTGACCGACCAGAATGGCGCGCTTGCAGTCGTAGCGACGGATCGCCTTGCGCACAACCTGAAAGCTGCGGCCGAGCGCGTTCTGTTCGGTGTCTGCGGCGCGCAGTGGTGAAAAAGGTTTGATGCCCGTGACTTCCAGCGCGGCGTCTTCAATGTTGGCGCCGGCAAAAGGCTGGACATGGAAATGCACGGCTTCGCCCGGTGACAGTTGGCCGTTGAGGTCGATGTCCACCGTGTGGGCGGCGATTTCCAGCAAAGCATCGGTGGCGCAGTTGAAGCCACCGGTCTCGACATCCACCACCACGGGCAGAAAGCCGCGAAAACGATTCTTCATCAGCACCGCACGGGCGGCGTCATCCGGATCCTGAATAATCTCTTCGCTCATCCGCGACTCGCAATAAAGGACAAGCTTTCACCCGCCAGCATGGGCACAACGTCACCGCCCGACAATGGATAACTGGCTGGGACGGTCTGTTCCCGGCGTTCCAGTGTCAGTTGCGAGGTGTTGTGTGGCAGGCCGTAGAAATCCGGCCCGAAATGGCTGGCAAAGGCTTCCAGGCGATCAAGCTGCCCGGCGGCCTCAAAGCTCTGGGCATAGAGTTCGATCGCTGTGGCGGCGGAAAACATACCGGCACAACCGCAGTCGGTTTCCTTGGCCTCACGTCGATGCGGTGCGCTGTCCGTGCCCAGGAAAAAGCGCGGGTCACCACTCATGGCTGCGGCGGCAACCGCTTCGCGGTGGGCTTCGGCCTTGAGAATCGGCAGGCACCAAGCATGCGGACGCAAACCCCCGCGGAACAGTTCGTTGCGGTTGAAGCGGATATGTTGCGGCGTGATCGTCGCCGCGGTGCGTGAGCCGCTGTCGCGGACAAACGTGACCGCCTGTTCAGTGGTGATGTGTTCCAGCACGATTTTCAGGTCGGGCAGGTCATCACGTATCGGTTGCAGGATGCGCTCAATAAACACCGCTTCGCGGTCGAAGATATCCACATCGGGATCGGTGACTTCGCCGTGAACCTGAAAGACCAGACCGCAATCGCTCATCGCCTTGAGGCTATCGCGGATGTTGCGAATGTCGGTGACGCCAGCATCCGAGTTGGTCGTGGCGCCTGCCGGGTACAGTTTGAAACCATGCACAAAGCCGGAGGCCGCGGCGGCTTCGACCACGGCTGGGGTGGTGTTGTCGGTCAGGTACATGCTCATCAGCGGCTCAAACGCCAGCCCGGCCGGCACCGCATCCAAAATGCGCTGGCGATAGGCCGCAGCCAGTTCAACGCTGGTCACTGGCGGTTTGAGGTTGGGCATGACGATGGCGCGAGCAAACTGCCGCGCGGTATGCGCGACGGTGTCTGCTAAGGCGTCCCCATCACGGAGATGGAGGTGCCAGTCATCGGGGGTTGTGATCGTGAGTGCAGTCATTCTTCGTTGGCGTTGGGCCGTAAAGACCATGTGTTTGCAGACGCGCTCAAGTACGTCCGTGTATCGCTTGTCATCGGCCATCCGGGCCTCTGACAGTCTGCAAACACATGGTCTTTACGACTTTATCAGCGCTCCAGGGTGCCAGAAGTTTAGCGCGACAGTGGGTCATGCCGCTGTTTGTCTCCGGAACTATCTGATGGGGCGGGCGTTAGGAGGGTTTTGTCACATGCGATTCAGAACTGTCAGAGGCCCGGATGGCCGATGACAAGCGATACACGGATGTACTCGAGCGGGTTCTGAATCGCATGTGACAAAACCCTGCGCAGGCCATGAAAAATGAGAACCAGCCAGCCACCCGCTATAATCGCCGCCCGCGTCAAACTCCGCAAACATTATGTCGGGCATTAAAAAAGTTGTTCTCGCTTATTCCGGTGGTCTGGATACCTCAGTCATTTTGAAATGGCTGCAGGACCAGTACCAATGTGAGGTGGTCACCTTCACCGCTGACCTGGGTCAGGGTGAAGAGGTAGAAGAAGTCCGCCCCAAGGCTGAAAGCCTGGGTGTGAAAGACATTTTCATCCGCGACCTGCGCGAAGAATTTGTGCGCGACTTTGTGTTCCCGATGTTTCGCGCCAACGCGATTTACGAAGGCGAGTATTTGCTCGGCACGTCCATTGCGCGTCCCTGTATCGCGCGCAGCATGATCGACGTTGCCCGTGAAGTGGGTGCAGACGCCATCGCTCATGGCGCGACCGGCAAAGGCAATGACCAAGTGCGCTTTGAGCTGGGCGCTTACGGTCTGATGCCGCAGATTAAGGTCATCGCGCCGTGGCGTGAGTGGGATTTGAACTCGCGTGAAAAGCTGTTGGCGTATGCCGATCAGCACGGCATTCCGATCACCAAGAAGAAAGACGGCAGCTCACCGTATTCCATGGACGCCAACTGCCTGCACATCTCCTACGAAGGGGAGGAGCTGGAAGATCCGTGGATGGCGCCCAAAGACGGTATGTGGCGCTGGACGGCCAGTCCGCAAGAGGCCCCGGATAGCCCGGAAGAGATCACCATCGGCTTTGAAAATGGCGATGCTGTCTCACTCAATGGCGCAGCGATGAGCCCGTTCCAGTTGCTGGATGCACTCAACGCCGTGGGCGCCAAGCACGGTGTGGGACGACTGGACATCGTTGAAAACCGTTATGTCGGGATCAAATCGCGTGGTTGTTACGAAACCCCAGGCGGTACGATTCTGCTGCGCGCCCATCGCGCGATTGAATCGATCACCCTGGATCGTGAGGCGGCTCATCTCAAAGATGAGCTGATGCCGAAATACGCCAAGCTGATCTACAACGGCTACTGGTTCAGCCCTGAACGCGAGGCTATGCAGGCGGCGATTGATCACACGCAGCGCACGGTCAACGGCGAAGTTCGCCTGCAACTGTATAAGGGCAACGTGTTGACCTTGGGCCGTCGCTCCCCGACCAATAGCCTGTTTGATGAGTCGATTGCGACCTTCGAAGACGATAAGGGCGCATACAACCAGCGCGATGCTGAGGGCTTCATCAAGCTCAATGCCTTGCGCCTGAAGCTTGGCAAGAAATAAGTCTCTGATCATGGCGACGGATTTGACGGCTTTGCACGACCGTTTGGGTGGGGGCGACTTGAGCGCGTTGAACAAGCTGGATGAAGCAGACGTTGAACGCCTTTGTCAGTTGTTCGATGCGGCGCGTACGCAGCAGGCTGAAACCCTGCAGCAGGCTTCCGAGCAGGCCCTCAAGCACATCCCGGCACTGTTGCGGCCGGCTGTACGCAAGTTGTTGTTCTGATGTCAGATTTACTGCTACGTGCTGAGCTGGAAAAGTTCGCGGTGACCTTGAATACTTCGGTGGCAGAGCTGGGTTTTCTGGCCCACCTCGACGTTGCGGCCCTGCGCGAGCTGCGCGCAGCGGCCTCCGCCGCGCTGTTTGACCGTCACGTAAAACGCTTTCAGCGACTGGCTGACAGCACCAAACTGTTACCAAACAAGTTGGTTGCGGTGATCACCGCCAAAGTGATCCCGCCCGCCGTTTCAGCGCAAATCACCGGCTTGCTTGAGCCGGATGACGCGGTCGATCTGGCGGCGCGTCTTGATGTGGATTATCTGGCCGACATCTGCGTCGCCATGGATCCGCGTCGTGCGGCGCCGGTGCTGCAGGCTATGCCCAGCACCACCGTAGTCGAGGTGGCGATGGAAATGCTGCGGCGCCGGGATTTCATGCCGATGGCACGCTTCGTTGATGCGTTGACCGAAGATCAGATCTCCGCTGTGGCCCAGCGTATGACCTCAGAAGGTTTGCTGCAGGTGGGGTTTTTCGTCGAATCCGAAGCGCGCTTGAGTCAGCTGATCGGTCTGCTCTCCGATGCGCAGTTGGCAGGCACCATGCCGGCGGCAGCGGCTCAAGATGGCCAATTGTGGCCGCAAGTTTTGAGCTTGGTTGAGCGTTTGGACCCGGCCCAGCAGGGCCGTTTGGGGAATCTGCTGGCTTCGGCGACACCGGAGATTCTGGATAGTCTCAATCAGGCGCTGTTCGATCGTGATCTGTGGCGCGCGTCTCTGCCCATGCTTGAGGCGATGGACGACGCGGCACAGGAAGTGGTTGTGGCCGCATTGGCCAGCCACGCCGATCGTGCGGGGGAACCCGACCATCTGGAGTCTTTCCTGCAGAGTCTCAGCGATCGTCTGCAACGCAAGGTTCAGATCGCCCTGGGTCGGGTTTAAAGCGACCCGGGCGTTGTCAATCGTTTCGGTTGGCGGCGCATCAACTCTCTTGCTGCAGATGCACGTCCATTTGCGGGAACGGAATGCCAATGTCGTTCTCATCGAAGCGCAGTTTGATCTGTTCGATCAAATCACTGCGGGTTTGCCAGTAATCCGGGGTGTTGACCCAGGTGCGGTAGCTGATGATCACCGCTGAATCTGCCAGTTCGGTCACACCGAGCCACGGCGCCGGATCTTCGAGAACGCGCTGGTCGTTGGCCGCGATGTCTTGGAGGATGTCCTTGGCTTTGCGGAAATCAGCGTCGTAACTGATACCCACCGGCAAATCGATACGCCGCGTCGGGCGAATCGAGTAGTTGATGATGTTGCTGCCCCAAATGGCATGGTTGGGGACAGTGATTTCCTGATTGTTTGGGGTTTTTAGAACCGTGGCGACGATCTTGATTTGCTCGACCGTACCTGCTGTTCCGCCAGCTTCGACATAGTCGCCTACGCGGAACGGGCGGAACATGATCAGCATGACCCCAGCCGCAAAAGATGACAGTTGATCTTTCAGACTCAGGCCGATGGCGACACCCGCGCCACCAAGCAGAGCCGCAGCTGAAGTGGTGCTGACCCCAAGCTCGCCCAGCGCCGCGACCACCACGACCGCCATCAGCAGGCCGTAGGCGACATTGCCCAGGAAGCCCGCCAATGTGGGGTCGGCTTTGCCACGCATCAGGGCTTTCTTGATGCCGGCGACCACGATCTTGGCAATCCAGCGACCAATGATGAAGGTGGCCAGGGCGGCCAAAAGTTTGAGGCCCATGACTTCTGCGCCTTCAGCCAAGCGGGTCGTCAATTCAGGATTGAGCAAGCTGTCCATAATTGTCCTTCGATTTATTGAGTGGGTGGCGTCACGCGCAACACTTCGCGGGCGTGGGTCAGGCCGGCAAGCACTTTGCGTAATCCTGCCTCACGCAAGCTTGCGGCTCCAGTCGCGCGGGCGCTGCGACGCAGTTGTTCAAGATCCGTATTGTCGCGGATCAGGTCACGAAAATCAGGTGTGATTTCGATGAGTTCGTACAATCCGACGCGCCCGAGATAACCCGTGGCGCGGCACTCCAGGCAGCCTTCGGCGGCCATGGCGTGTTCCGGGATGGGCCGGTTATTGCCGGTCAGCGCGCGCCATTCCACCGCATCCACAGGTGCCGGCGCTTTGCAATGTGGGCAAAGTTGACGGGCCAAACGCTGCGCCATCACACCGAGCAAGGTGGCGCGCAACAGATACGGTGGTACGCCGAGGTCGAGCAGGCGTGTGACAGCCGCCGCCGCATCATTGGTGTGCAGCGTGCTGAGTACCAAATGCCCAGTCAGCGCGGCTTGGACGGCCACCTCTGCGGTTTCCAGGTCGCGGATTTCGCCGACCATGATGATGTCCGGATCTTGGCGCAGCACGGTGCGAACCCCGTCGGCAAAGCCCAAATCAATGGCCGGGTTGACTTGCATCTGATTGAACTGCGGCTCGACCAGCTCGATAGGGTCTTCGATGGTCGAAACATTGACTTCTTCTGTGGCCAGCTGGCGCAGCGTGGAATACAGGGTTGTGGTTTTGCCGGAACCGGTCGGGCCGGTGACGAGCACGATCCCGTGCGGTTGGCTGGTGAGGTTTTGCCAGGTCGTGATCTGTTCCTGGCCCAGACCCAGTGCTTCATAGCTCTTGAGCAGTGAATCCGGGTCGAACACGCGCAGCACCAGTTTTTCGCCGAAGGCCGTGGGCATGGAGGACAGGCGCAGTTCGACTTCCTGACCATCCGGGCTGCGGGTTTTGATGCGGCCATCCTGCGGGCGCCGCTTTTCGGCCAGATCCAGTCGCGCCAGTACTTTCAGGCGCGCCGTGACCGCGGAGGCCACTTTGGGCGGCATCTGAAACACCTGATGGAGCACACCGTCGATGCGAAAACGCACCCGGCCGGTGTCTCGACGCGGCTCCAGGTGAATATCGCTGGCACGCTGATCAAAGGCGTACTGCAAAATCCAGTCAACCACGCTGACGACGTGCTGATCGTTGGCCTCCAGGTTGCCGCGACGGCCCAGTTCGATCAGTTGCTCCAGATTCTGAAGCTCATTTCCGCCTGCGCCGCGTCGAGTTTGCTCGCGTTCGCTCGCTTTGATCGAGCGCGCCAACGCGTAGAACTCAACAACGTAACGTTGGATGTCGGCCGGGTTGGCCAGCACGCGTTCGATGCGTCGATCCGTGATCTGACTGAGTTCGTTGACCCACTCGCTGCGACCGGGTTCACAAACCGCGAACGTGGCGGTTGTGCGCGTGGTTTCCAGTGGCAGGATGCCGGCCCGCGTGGCGTAGGCGTAAGAACACAGCGCGGTGGCCTGCGGAATATCCACTTTCAGCGGGTCGATCTTGCGATACGACAGATCACAGCGCCGCGCCAGCCATTGGCACAGCGCTTCGGTATCGATGAGTTGTTGTGGCTTGTCATGGCGATGCAGCTTGAGCACGGCCAGTCGCACCAGCGGGTGCTCAGCCGATGCGGCGCCTGCCAAGCGGCGAATCGCGCTGGAACTTTGATCGTGGCTGAGCCAGCCATCTTCGAGCAGAGCGGTGCACAGCCACTCTATGCTGATGTTGCCTCGCAGGGTTTCCATGCGGTGGATGATCGCACTTCGGGCAGAAAAGGTGTGACCGCGTTGCTACAATTCACCAGCCTGACTATCGGAGCCCGTGATGAAGCCCCTTGTTCGCCTTGTTGTTGCTGCCGCGTTGATTGCCAGCCTGGGCGCCTGTTCCTGGATGCCCACACTCAAATTTTGGGATTCCGGGCCGAAAGTGGCTGTGGGTGAGGTCAAAGTTCGCGAGTTGCGCCGCTCGCTGCTGTGCGGCACGCCGACCGAAGCCGCCGTTGTTCGCTACTTCCCCAGTGTTGAGGCGCTGACCACCTGGGACAGCGAAGACATTTTGCACTTGGATCGCATCGAACTGCCTGGCGATCGGGCTTTTGTGCTGGTCGAGCAAGGTCGTCGACAAACTGGCGGCTACAGCATTGAGCTGAAAAAGACGGCGAAAGTTGATGAACAGGGCATCCTGCATATGAGCGCGGAATGGCTGGAACCTGGCGAAGACCGCATGGTGACCCAGATCATTACCAGTCTGTGCGTGCTGGCCAGCGTCAAACCTGAGCCGTATTCGCGCATTGAACTGGTCGACAAGAACGGCACGTTCCGCGCCGGGGTCGATATCCCTACCGACTGAACCCGGCGCGGTCGCGCTGGTCATACGGCCATGAACCTGCGCATGCGAACTTGGGTTGCCGCTGGCCTCATGGCCATGGGTGGACTTGCGCACGCTTTGTCAGCAGATGAAGCGCCGCGTGCCCCGGAATTTGTCGCGACACAGCCGGAGTTATGGCTCAACAGCCCGCCACTGACGCTGGAGGCTTTGGAAGGCAAGGTCGTGTTGCTGGAGTTCTGGACCTTCGGTTGCCACAACTGCATTCGCAGCATCCCCTGGGTCAAAGCCATGCAGGAGCGCTACAAGGATGACGGTCTGCGGGTGATTGGCGTTCACACGCCGGAGTTCAGCTACGAGCGTTCAGCCAATGCGGTGCGCGAGAAGATGCGCGAATTGGCGATTCGCCACCCGGTCATGCTGGACAACGATTACGCCTATTGGAATGCCATGGGAAACCGCTATTGGCCGGCGTTTTATCTGATCGATCGACGCGGGCGCGTGCGCCAGGCCTGGGCCGGTGAGATTCGTAATGGCAGCGCGCGCGGGCGAGAGATTCAACGCCAATTGGAGGCGATTCTCGCGGAATAGGTAGAATCTCTAGTCCCTGTCATAACGTCGTCATCATGCTGAGCTTCTTGCCTGCTCCGATCCTCGGGGTTATCTGTTCCTCGTTGTTCGTCATCAATCTGCTGTTCTGGGCCGTGCCGGTGTACGTCGTGATCCTGTTCAAGCTGATCCCGATCAAACCATGGCAACGGCTGATGACGGCGATTCTGCACGGGCTGTGCGAATGTTGGGTCTGGTTCAATGTGGCCATTGAACGCAGCATTCACAATACAGAATGGGAAATTCGTGGCGTCGAAGGGCTACGCCGCGATGCGCAATATCTGATGATCAGCAACCATCAGAGCTGGAACGACATCTACGTGGCGATGCGTGCAGTGGGAGGCAAAGTCCCGTTCTTCAAGTTCTTCATCAAACAGGAATTGATCTGGGTGCCGGTGCTGGGGCTGGTGTGGTGGGCGCTGGATTACCCGTTCATGAAGCGGTTCAGTCGCGAGCAGCTGCGTGCGCGTCCGGAGCTGGCCGGTAAGGATCTGGAGACCGCGCGCAAATCCTGCGAAAAATACGTTGGTGTTCCGGTCACCGTGCTTAACTATCTGGAAGGTACGCGTTACACGCCGCAAAAAGCCGAGCGCCAAAACACGCCGTACAAGCATTTGCTCAAGCCCAAGAGCGGTGGCCTGGCCTTTGCGGCATCGGCATTGGGGCCGCAGGTCAATACCTTGATCGACATGACCATCGTGTATACCGATGGGGCCAAGGGGTTCTGGGATTTGATGTGCGGTCGCCATCGCAAAATCGTGGTCGACGTGAAAACCCGCACGATCCCGGCCAGCTGGTACCAACATAACTACCAACAAGAGCCTGAATTCCGTCGCGAAGCGCAGCGATGGGTTGCTGATCTGTGGACTGAAAAGGACGCTCTGATCGAGCGCGAACTCGACGCCGCATGAGAGTGCCTCTGCAAGACGCCGCCACCGTGGTGCTGTTGCGCGATGGTGCCTCTGGCTTGGAAGTGCTCATGGCCAAGCGTAGCGCCAGCACGCGTTTTTCTGCTGGGGCATTCGTGTTTCCAGGGGGCGCGGTGGATCCGGGCGATGAGATTGCCGCCGAGGTCTGTGTCGGTTTGGACGCCCAATCGTGCGACACGCGATTCGGCGAGCCGGGCGCACTGCGCTTTTTCATTGCGGCTGCGCGCGAGTTGTACGAAGAAGTGGGTGTCTGGTTGTTTGATGGTCCGGTGCCGAGCGATCCGCAACTGCGTCGCGACTTGCATGCTGGACACGTGAGTTTGGCGGAAGTTCTGCGCGCAGGTGGGCAATGCCTGGATGCGCGGACGTTGCACTATTTCAGCTTCTGGACCACGCCGCCGATGATGCCGCGGCGTTACCGCACGCGATTCTTTGTTGGGCAAATGCCGCAGGGGCAAACGCCTGTGGTTGATGCCGTCGAACTGACCGAGCTGTGTTGGACCACCCCACGAGCAATGTTGCAGCGACAGCGTGAGGGTGAAGTTGATCTCATCTTCCCGACGGTTAAAGAGCTCGAGCGTTTAAGCCGCTTCGAGTCTTCTGATGAGGCCCTGAAGGCACTTCGTCAAATTGACGAAGTGCCCGAGATTCGCACCCGGCACCGGCTTGAAAATGGTCGCCGTGTGTTGATCCTGATGCCGGGTGAGCCCGGCTACGAGGATTTGCCCGCCTGGTAAGCGAGTCTTGCCAAAGGCATGACGTTATCGTCGTCGCGCAGCCCGTTGCAAAAACCGGAGCGCGCATGCGCTCAGATCACATTCAAGAGCAGACGGACCGACAAAGCCAGCAACATCGCGGTGCTCAAAAGGAACAGCGTGAAGCGCAGCATCACTTTATTCACGGTGGCGTGGACCAAGCTGTGCACAACCCGCAGACCGACATACGCCCAGGCCAGCATCAGGTTGATGCCACCGCCGGCGCCGATCATGGCCAGTGACAAAGCCACCGCATAGAACAGCGTAGGTTGTTCCATCAGGTGGTTATAGTTGTCGGCTTTCCACTGCACGTCCGGTGGCAGTGCTGAGCCAAGATCTTGCGTGCGCGGGTATTTTTGCGGATGCATGCGCAGTCGCGACATGGTCGGCAGGCGCGTCAATGCCAGCCAGCCGAGCATGGTTAGTGACCACAGTACCAGCACGGCAATCGGCAGCAGGATTGGGGATGAGGAGGGGATTGTCATGATTGTTTTCGGCCTCAGGTTGGGATGGTGCAGTCTGGACTGATTGCCATCGACGTTCAACGACTTTTGAGTTGCGCTCAACGCCGATTGGCGATGCAGCCCCGTATCATGGGGGCTTTGAGCCCGCCTTGAGCCGATCAGCTGCCGTGCAAGACCCCGATATCATCATCATAGGTGGCGGCGCCGCAGGCTTGATGTGCGCCTTGGTTGCCGGTCGCCGAGGCCGCAAGGTGCGGGTGATTGAGCGCGCCAACCGGGTGGGCAAGAAAATTTTGATGTCTGGTGGTGGTCGCTGCAATTTCACCAATCTATACATCGAAGCGGAGCGTTATCTTTCACACAATCCGCATTTCTGTCGCTCTGCGTTGGCGCGTTACACCCAATGGGACTTCATCGCGATGGTGGATGCTCATGGCATCAACTGGCACGAAAAGGAACTCGGCCAGCTGTTTTGCGATGAGTCATCGAAGCAGATTGTGGCGATGTTGCTGGCCGAATGTGCCGAGGCCGGAGTTGAGATATCAACCAGCACGGAGATTGTGGGTGTGACAGCCCAGTCGCCCGGCTTTCAGGTCAGCACTGAAGCAGAAACGCTGCATTGTGAATCGTTGGTGGTCGCCACGGGCGGGCTCTCGATTCCGAAGATGGGCGCCACCGGTTTTGGCTTTGATTTGGCCCGGCAATTCGGGCATAAGGTGTATCCCACGCGGGCTGGATTGGTGCCTTTCACGCTCAGTGGCCGGCCGCTTGAAGACTGGCTGCCGCTCGCGGGGGTGGCGGTGCCGGCGACCGCTCAATGCGCTGAGCAGAGCTTCACGCAACCGGTTTTGTTCACACATCGTGGCTTGAGCGGTCCGGCAATCCTGCAGATTTCGTCCTACTGGGAACCGGGAATGGCGTTGATCCTGGATCTGTTGCCGGAACAGGATGCGGCTGGTTGGTTGTGCGATGCGAAACGGCAGGACGCGACACGCACTCTGGAGCATCTGCTGGCCGATGTGTTTCCCCGACGTGTGGCGCAGCGGCTGAGCGAGCTTGGGGATTGGGCAGGGCCTTTGCAGGAATTCCGCGATGCCGAGCTGACCAAGATCGGCCAGGTTTTGAATCATTGGGCGATTCGCCCCAGCGGCACCGAAGGCTACCGCACAGCCGAGGTGACCTTGGGCGGGGTTAACACCGACGAGTTGTCATCTCGCACTATGGAGTCGAACACGGTGCCCGGCTTGTATTTTGTCGGGGAAGTTGTCGACGTGACCGGACATCTGGGTGGATTTAACTTTCAATGGGCCTGGTCATCGGGCCATGCCTGCGGGCAGGCGTGTTGATGGGCTGCGACGGATGTCAGCTTCTCAACAGGTGCCAACACGTTGCGCATAAAAAAACGCCCGGCCTAAGCCGGGCGTTGTTCTAGAGCGTGAAGGGCGTCTTAACTGCCGCCGAGAAGACCGCCGAGCAGGCCGCCCAGCAGTTCATCCAGGCCCAGACCTCCCAGAACGCTGCCAATCACATTGTCGAGCGCGTCGAGCAGTGACAGGTTGTTGGGGAAGCCGGTCAAACCATTGATCTGAGTCAGCACGCCGTCGAGTTGAGCCGCGTTGCCGTCGGTGATCAGTGCGATGACGCCGTCAAGCGGGGTGCCGCCGGTCAAACCAGAACCGACCACCATGCCTTCCAGCGGCAGACCACCTTGGTTCGCCAGCAAGGTTGCGAGCAGTGCATCCAGCGGCGAGCCGGTCAGGTTGCCGTCGCCAACGGCCACGCCCAGCAAACCGGCCAGCGGGTTGGCATCGCTGCTCACGATTTCATAGAGACCTGTCAGCGGGTTAATCTCGGACGGGTTCAGGATCACTGCCAGCAGACCTTCAACCGGGTTCAGCAATGGGCTCATCACACCGTTCAAACCCTGATCGAACAACGGGGTCACAACCTGGTTGATGACGCCGCCAAGTTGACCGGTCAGAGTGTTGATGCCGGCCTGAATCTGGCCCGAGAAATCCTGGCCAGTGGCCGCATCAATCTCGGAAACCGGCAACACACCCAGCAGAACATTGCTCAGCAGGTTGTCGATCAAGTTGGTGACTTCAGCCGTGGTGCCAGCGCTGTTGTAGTTGCCAACAAACGGCAGGGTGGATGACACGTCAGCCACAGCATCACTCAGCGTAGCGAACAAGCCGCCAACGACGGGAGCGTCTTGAACTTCAGCGGGCACGTTGTCCAGAGCGGCAGACAGCTGAGCCAATACTGGGGCCAGCGTGCTGGTGACCGAGGTCAGGTTGGGGTCGGTACCGGTTTCATCCAGCGTTGTCAGAAGGCTCAGCAACTGGGTGCCAACGGCTTCCAGCGGAGTGCCCTGAAGCGGGTTGGTCGGCGTGCCACTGGCCCCACCATCCGGGTCGCAAGCGCCGCGATCAACCAACGCCATCAGCGTGGTCTGCAATTGAGCGGCGAAGCTTTCCAGCGAAGACTGCATGGAAGCCTGAGCAGAATTGAAGGCATCAAACGGATTGGAAGCGTTCGACATATTGGACGCAGCAGCGAGCAGCGCATCCGGCACATCCACCAAGTAGTTCACTGCACTGGCAGCGCACATCACGGTGGTGTTGAGTGGTTCTGGGAGCTGAGCGGCGACTTGATCGCTGATCAAGCCCGCGACAACCGTGTCTTGTACAGTGTCCAGCGGGCCGCTGACCTTATCGGACGGATCCGGGCTTGCGGTCGGCGTGGGTGAAGCTGTCGGTGTTGGAGTCGCGGTCGGCGACGGGCTGCTGGTCGGCGACGGCGTTGGATTGGTGGATGTGCTGCTAGAGCTACCGCCACCGCAAGCGGTGAACAGAATGGCGCTACTGCACAACAGGCCGAGGCCGAGTTTTTTCCCGAGACGAAGATCGGATGGTTGCATGATTACAGCTCCTATTTTGAACGATTCGTCGCCCCACCCCCGGGGCGTGACGCACATTCAACAGCGGTGGCTGTAAAGAAACTGTGAGTGAGCGCGGAATTTGCGCGGGGTTCATAAAAAAAGCCGCCCGGCGGCGGCTTTTCAAGATCGAACAGATGCTGACCCAAGCTGGGCTGGAAGTTTTTGCTAACTGTTTTCGTCTTCCGACGGTTGTCGGATCAGCATGGCGCGTGTCATCGATAACGCGTCCACGCTGTACTGCGGCCCATGGAATGTGCGTCCCTGCGTCTTGTCGTTGATGGCCTGCACGCGCGCGTTCAAGGCAGTATCCGCGTCGTCACCCGCGCGGGCTGACAGCCGCAGGTAACGTGTGTTGTCGGCAGTTTTCGCCACCTCGACGTCGAGCATCAGGCCATCGAAGGTGGTCAGCGTTGCGTGACTCCAGCTGAGGTCCTCGGGAACGTCCATTGCGACATCCTGCGCGCGCAAACTCGACAGGGCTGCGCCCAGACGGTTCACATTGGCCACGTTGAGATTTTCGTCCTCGGCAAGAGGTGGCTCCACGGCAAAGTCCGTTTGTTCCGGATCATCCTTGAAAATGCGGTACTCCGGACCGGCCAGTGGCTGAACGTCCAACTGCTGAACGTCCGTGCGAGCAATGCTCACCAGCTGAGTATCCAGCCAGGCAACGCTCACACGTGGCAGCGCGATGCGCTGATCGATCAACCAGGATTGCGGATCGTCGAGCAGGCGAACATAGCTGCCACCACCAGCAGATTTGCCGATGATGATATCGAGCACGATATCGCCACCGGCCTGGGCCGTGAGCTGCAGGGTAGTGTCCTCGGCCTGATCCACGTCCTCAACGCCGAGTTGTGGATAGAGCTCCGGCTGAGAGGTTTTGGCCTCGACGCGGCGCGCTTGAGCCAGCTTGCGCAACTCTTTGCGCAAGGCCTCGGTATTGGCCGGGTAGTCGCCGCGTTCGCGCACTACCCACTGAGCGTCTTTGGTTGCCAGTGTGGTCGTTTCGTTGCCCGCCGGTTTCAGTGTCACGCTGTCGATCGCCCCGAGTTGCTCGGACAAACCGGGCACCAGCAAGTCGCCTTCGCTGACACCAAAGCGCTGTTGTTCACGGTGGCTGACGTACCAGGCGGCGAGACTCAAGGCCACGGCGCCCACGATCAGAATGTGAAACTTGTTCATGCGCGACCTCCTTTGCGGCGCACCCCCAGCAGCAAGGCCAGAAGCACAATCAATAACGGAACCAAGCCAATGTTGACGAACTTCAGCGTGGCTTCGAGACGGTCAATGTCTTTGTTGAGGCTGTGGCGCACTTCACGCAGTTCTTTGCGCGTGCGCAGCTGTTCGTCGCGGAACTCGTCGATTTCGGCTTCCTGTTCCGGTGTCAGTGTCAGAAGGTTGCCTTCACCGCTTTGATTCTGCAGTTCGGTCAGCTTGCGTTCGGTTTCACGCAAGCGTTCCTGCAGGCGTTCCTCATGCTGGCGGAACTGCGCATCGGCGTCGCGCTTCATGTCGTCGACGCGGGTGAACGGGCGCGTGTAGCCCGCGCGGCTCTTGATTCCGATCACGTCGGATGAACCGAGCAGGTTGTCCGCTGCGTTGACCAGGAAATCCCCATTGCCGGCGAACGGCGAGGCGATCTGCTGGCCGAGGAAGTTCTGCACCTGAACCCAGAAGCGGTTGGTGAGCATGTCGGTGTCCGCCATCACGATGACATTGATCGGCGCGCTGGAGGTGCTCAAGTGATCCGGATTGTCGATGCCCTCGGGCGCAGCATCTCCATACGCGCTGGCCGCTGGGCCATGGACTCTGGCGGCCAGGGTATAGATTTCACCCGTGGGTTCGAATCCGGACATCAGCTGTTCCGGACGCGTGCGCGGTTGCACCTTGAAGGCAGGAATCGGCGCGGCACGATCACTCGACACCACCAGAGGCGTGAACGTGGTGGTCGCGTTTTCTGTGGCGCTGAGAATGCCGGCATAACCGAAGTTCATGCTGTCCAGTGCCTGCGTCACCACATCGTCCGTATCGAAGTGGCTCGCATCCATACCGAGCATGCCGATGTGGTAAGCCGGCTGACCGCTCTGGGTTTGAACCTGCAGTGCCGCTGCACCATCACCGAGGATGTCGGGGCTCATGTTCAAGCCCCAAGCCGCGAACAGCGGTTCCAAATTGGAATTCGGGCCGGGGCCTTCAGCCATCGAAGCCATGCCCTGCGGCGCCGCGGATTCCGCGTACGGGTCAACAAACACCAGCACATTGCCGCCACCCATCACGAACTGATCAATCGTGTACAAGGTCGTTTCGGAGAAGTTCACCGGATGGACCAGGATCAGCAGTTCGATGTCGTCCGCAATCTGCTCGATCTCGGTATCAAGGTTCACCACATCAAAGAACTCGCCCAGCTGGACGAAGGACATCCACGCTGGCGTTTGCTGCATGCTGTGTTGATCGAATTGTCCGCCCAGATCCAGTGAACTGATCAGACCGATCTTGGCTTTGACCGGATTGGCCAACGCATAAATCAGTTTGGCGACATCGTATTCCAGCAAATTTTCCCGATTGGGCTGGAAGAATGGGATGGTTTCCACATCATCCACGCTGTTGGTGCCAGCCAGACCGAAGTAGAAATTGTCGCCGGCATCGTTGATAGGCACGCTTTGCACACCGAGTTCGACGGCGCGGTCTTCCTCCGTGGAAAACGGCTCCGGTGCAATCAGTTTCAGACGCAGTTTGTCACCGCCGCGCAGTGCAATCTCCTCAAGAAATTCCTGCACGCGGGTGGCGTAGGTCTGCAGTTGGGGCACGCCCTGGGCACCGTCACGGTTGTAGAAGAAATACAGGGTGATCGGCTCTTCGATCTTGTCCAGCACGTTGCGCGTGCCGTCGCTCAGGGTATACAGATTGTTTTCGGTCAGATCCAGGCGCCAACCCTTGAACAGGATCTGGCTGAGGCTGACCACGGCGAGCAGCACGACCGCAACCACGATCAGACTGCTGCGATTAAAGGCTTTGCTTTGCATGTCTGTCTCCTAGTCGGCTTTTTTCAGGTCGATCACGATCGCGCTGGCGTATAGCCAGGCCGCGATGAAGGCGGCGAAGAAAATCACGTCGCGCAGATCGATCACGCCTTTGGCGATAGCCTGAAAATGAGTCAGGAAGGAGAGGCTGGCGATGGCATCGGTTATCCCGCTTGGCAGCCAGCTGGAAAAGACATCCAGAACCAGCGGAAATCCAGCCAGTGTGAATACAAAGCACACCATCAAAGAAACGATGAACGCAATCACCTGGCTTTTGGTCGCGGCGGAAATGCAGATGCCCACCGCCAGATAGGCGCCGGCCATAAGCAGTGAGCCGATGTAGGCTGCAATGATGATGCCGTTATCCGGTTCGCCCAGATAGTTAACCGTGATCCAGATGGGCAGCGTGCCCGCCAGGGCAATGGCAATAAATGCCCAGGCAGCAAGGAATTTGCCCCACACGGCCTGGCCCATGGTGATCGGCAGGGTCAGCAGCAACTCAATCGTGCCGGCTTTGCGTTCTTCTGACCAGATGCGCATGGATATGGCTGGAATCAGGAACAGATACAGCCACGGATGGAAGTTGAAAAACGACTGCAGATCGGCTTGTCCACGGGCGAAGAAGTTGCCCAGGTAGAACGTGAACACACCCGTCAGCATCAGGAAAATGACGATGAAAATATAGGCCAGCGGGGTCGCGAAATAGGCCGCCAGTTCGCGGCGGAAAATAATCTTGGTCGCGCTCATGAAAGTCCTCCGGCAGTGATGTCGCGGAAGTAGTCATCCAGGCGTCCGGATGCGGTTTTGCCAGACAGCGTCTGCGGTGTGTCGTCAGCCAGAATCTTGCCGCGCGAGATAATCATTGCGCGGGAGCAGACCGCTTCGACCTCCTCCAGAATGTGGGTGGAGACGACGATAATCTTGTCCTTGGACATACCCTGGATAAGCTTGCGCACTTCATGCTTTTGATTGGGGTCCAGGCCATCGGTGGGCTCATCGAGGATCAGCACTTGCGGGTCATGCAGGATCGCCTGGGCCAAGCCAACACGACGCCGAAAACCCTTGGACAAGGTGTCCAGGCGTTGCCCCAGCACATCGTGCAGATGGATATCGGCGATCACCGCATCGATGCGGCTTTGACGCTGTGCGCCAGTCAGGGCACGAATATCGGCGATGAAGGCAAGAAACTGCGCCACCGTCATATCGCTGTATCCCGGCGCGCCTTCCGGCAGGTAGCCGAAGGTGCGTTTGGCCTCAACCGGCGACTTTTGGATGTCGTGCCCCATGATGCGGGCGCTGCCGCTGTCTGGGGTCAGAAAACCCGTAATCATTTTCATCGTGGTCGATTTGCCCGCGCCGTTCGGCCCGAGAAACCCGAGCACTTCGCCCGGCGCAACGGTAAACGACAGGTCATCGACAGCGTAACGGTCACCAAACCGTTTGCTGAGATGTTCCACCTCAATCATCGGTCATCCCCCTGGGTATGAAGAGTTTTAACGAAGCATCAGGAAAAAGGCCCGGTTTCCGCGGCGGATGTTGAGCAGCAGCTCACCCCGCGCGCTGGTCGTGACCTTTTGAAAATCATCAATCGACCGGATCTCGCGCCGGTTTACCGAGCTGATGATGTCGCCGGGGCGGAGCCCGGCCCGCGCGGCCGGACTGCCCGGTTCCACACGTTTGATGTAAATGCCGCTGCCAGCCAGCGGATGGCCGGCTTCGATTTCTGCCAATGTCGCGCCACCCAGCAGACTGCTCAGCGTTTCGGCCGCAACATTGTCCTGGCTGCTGATACGCGCCTTGAAGCTGAACGGCTTGCCGTCACGCAGAGCATCCAAGCGGATATCTTCACCCGCGCGAATCAGCCCGACGCTGTTGCGCAGATCGTCGGCGTTGCGGATTTCGCGACCGTTGATTGCGGTGACCACGTCACCTGAACGCAAACCGGCTTGGTCGGCTGTCGAGCCGGATTCCACCTGGGTGATGACCGCGCCGGACATCCCCTCGGCTTTCAGAGCACGCGCCAGTTCTTCATTCAGGTTCTGCGCGCTGACGCCGAGACGGCCGCGCTGCACGGCGCCGAATTCGATAATTTGCTCCATCAGCGCTTTGGCCATGCGCGCCGGAATGGCGAAACCGATCCCAACGTTACCGCCGCCCGGCGCAACGATGGCCGTATTGACGCCAATCAGTTCGCCATCCACGTTGACCAGTGCGCCGCCGGAGTTGCCAGGATTGATCGACGCATCGGTTTGGATGAAGTCCTCGTAGCCTTCGATACCCAGTCCGCTGCGTCCCAGCGCCGAGATAATGCCCGAGGTTACCGTCTGGCCAAGGCCGAACGGATTACCGATGGCGACCACGTAGTCGCCGACCCGCAGTTCATCGGATTTGCCGAAGCGCACCGCGGTAAGGTTTTCGCTGTCGACCTTGATGACCGCGATATCGGTTTCCGGGTCACTGCCAACCAGCGACGCTTCGAGCTCGCGACCGTCGGTCAGCGTCACCGTGATCTGGCTGGCGTTGTCGATCACATGATGGTTGGTGAGGATGTAGCCGCTTTGCGCATCGACGATTACACCAGAACCTAAGCTCTGCGATTCGCGTTGACGTGGCCGCGGCAAATTGAAGAAATGACGGAAAAACGGGTCCGCCATCAGCGGGTTGTTGCTGGTGTCTATGCGCGAGCGTGTAGCGATGTTGACCACGCCCGGTGTGACCTGCTCGAGCATCGGTGCGAGGCTGTCGTGCGAGCCTGGAAGGTGCGCCGCGGCACTCGGACTCAGGCCGATCGCCAGTGCCGCGAGGACGGCATGACAGAACGCGAGAGTCTTTTTCATGTGGTAACCAAAAGTCTTACGATGGATAATCGGTAATCAAGTTTTCCGCTGGAACCGCAGCGATCTGCCCAGATTGGGGGCATGCTAAAGCTTTATCAAGGCATGCTGGACAGAAGCGCTGTGTTCAGCCCCTGACATTGCAAAGTGAGTGAGATTGAGTTCGATGAAAAAAGTTTCCCTGATTGGCACGCTCGGCTTGGGCGTTGCGGCGCTGTGGCCCCTGACCAGCTCCGCCGAAACTGAGTTTGGCTACTCACCCTGGTTTACCAGCGTGAGTGGCACGGTGAGTGACCAAGGGCGCGAGATTTCCTTGCGCAATGAGTTGAAGCTGAACAACAGCACCAGCCATGGCTTCCTGGTTGATGAAGGGGGTTGGCTGCGCTTGACCTACACCCCGGTGGATTACTCGGCCCAAGGTCAGGTCATCTCGGAAACGCAATTTGGTGGCACGGTATACCCGGTGTCGGCCGATTTGCACACGGATGCCGATTTGACCGATATGGGGCTGCGTTTGTTGTGGCACCCAGGTGAGCAGACCGATTTGGGTCTGGGCCTTACGGTCAAGGTGATTGACGGTGACATTCGCGTCACCAATCTGGATGAAGGCGGTGGCGGCGGTTTTCTCGGCGGCCTGCTCGGCGGTGGTGACGATGAAACAGCCACCGAGCGTGAGACGGTGAGTGAGGTGTTCCCGATGTTGTCAGTGGCGTACACCAATGCTCTGACGGATTTGTTCTCTGTCGGTGGTGAAGCGTCTTACATCACGTACGAGGATGACGAAGTGCTTGAGTTTGCCGCGCACATCGAGTTTCGTGGCGATGCTGCGGGCTTGCGCCTGGGCTGGCAGGAAAAGCGCTACGACATCAGCGACAGCGGTTTCACTTTGGACGCTCGTTTCAAGGGTGCGTACGCCCAGGTGAGCTTTTATCTGTAGCCGCGCTACTCGTTGCTGAAGAAGCGCAGACCGGCGCTGTAGCGCTGGTCGTTGTCGCCCTGGCTGTACTCTGCGGCCAGGGCGATAGCGGGCGAAAGCTGCAGTACGAAGCCGCCGAACCAAATCACCTCGTCCGGGCTGTCACCAAGGTTCAGGTAACGTGCGCCGGCATCCAGTTCCAAGCGGGCACTGCTGCCCCAACGCATGCCAAGCTCGATGGCGTAGCCGGTATCCTTATCCACGATCTTACGGTCCAGCGTTTCGTAGCTGACCAGGCCATAGATGTCCGCGCCCGCTGAGACACGGGAAAACATCCCTAGACCCGCGGACAAGGCAGAGACCTCTGCGCCGCTGGCATCATCTTTGTAGCGGCTGTAGCTGGCACGCAAAAAACTGCCCGGTTCGAGTGGCGCTGACAAACGCGCCTCGTAACCGTCGGCATCTTCCCGGCTTGAATCGTCCGGACTCACGCGCAGCCACGAGGCTTGCAGGTAGTTGTAGTCCAGCGGGGCTGCGGTCGATGGCAGGGTGACGCCAAAGAGTACGGCTGCGCCAGCCAAGCGGGCGCCGGACATCACAGGCCGACGCCGCACAGAGCTCACTTCTTCTCGTACTTGGGCGTGTACAGCCCGGACTGCTGCGAGAAGTAAGCGGCAAGATCCTCAATGTCCTGCGCACTCAGATTGGCCGCTTGGCCAGCCATGATCGGGTTGTTGCGCTCGCCTTTCTGGTATTGCTCAAGAGCAACAATCAGGTAGCTTGCGTGCTGACCGGCGATCGTCGGGAACGCGGGGCTGGGGCTTACGCCGGTGGCACCGTGGCACGCCGCGCAGGCGGCCGCTTTTTGCTCGCCGGCAACCGGGTCTCCGGCCGCGTGGGCGAAACTGGTGCTCAGGCCAAGTGCGGCCAGGGCGATGAACTTGCGCATTATTTCTCCTCCGCGTTGCCAGCTTGGCTCAACCAGGCGGCCAGATCAGCAATATCCTGGTCACTCATGGTCGCGGCTTGCGCGTGCATCGTTGGGTGTTTGCGATCACCGCTGCGGTAGGCCTTCAGCGCGGCTTCGAGGTAAGCGGCATGCTGCCCGCCCAGGCGCGGAACCCGGTAGGTCGGGTAGGCGTTGGTGTAGCCGACGATGCCGTGGCACCCCATGCAGGTGTCTGCCTTGACCTTGCCGGCCTCGACATCACCAGCGGCCTGTGCGCTCAACGCGCTGAGCAGAAGACCCAGCCCGCAGGCGTAAGCCCATGATTTCATTATAATCTCTCCGGAGGAGTGTCGCAGTAAACCCACATATGCTTCCGAATTTGCCTGTGCGAGTCAATTCCAAGCCCGGCCGGCCCCGCGTCAGGTGCTCGCAGCTCGCAGTTCGAGCCGTGTGATCCGTTATAGTTTGAACGTATGAGCAATCAGCGAGATTGGGGGCAACTGGGCCTCACCGAACAGCAGGTGCACACACGATGAAACAACCCGCTGGGACGAGTGCGGAGCCGACGATTGTAGCCGCGGTTGACCTCGGATCGAACAGTTTTCATATGTTGGTTGCGCGCGCTGGCGATTCCGGTTTGCAAGTCATCGACCGATTGCGCGAACCGGTGCGGTTGGCGGAAGGACTCACCGCCGAAAAGGAACTCAGCGAGGATGCCGAGGCGCGCGCGCTGGATTGCCTGGAACGATTTGGTCAGCGATTGAAAGACATTCCGCCGCATCGCGTGCGCATCGTTGGGACCAACACTTTGCGCCGCCTGCGCCGTGCTCGGCATTTCATCGCTGAGGCCGAAGGGGTTTTGGGCCACCGCGTAGAAGTGATCGCGGGGGTGGAAGAAGCCCGGCTGATTTATGGTGGCGTGACCCACGGCTTGCCGGCCAACGGCAGTCAGCGTCTGGTCGTGGACATCGGTGGTGGCAGCACCGAACTGATTATCGGTGGCGATGACGGCCCGATGCTGATGCGCAGCGTTCACATGGGCTGCGTGTCCTGGACTCAGCAATTCTTCGCTTCCGGTGATGTGTCGCGCAAAAGCTTGCGTCGCGCGCGTCTGCAGGCCAGCGCCGCGCTGAAATATTTGGTGCGCGATTACCGCGAGGCCGGTTGGGATGTGGCGCTGGGAGCATCCGGTTCGATTCGTTCGGTTTGGCGAGTCGGTGCTGCCATGGGCTTGGGCGAACACCACATCACCCGCGCCAGCATCGAAGCGATCGAGCAGGCGGTGAGCGACTGCGGTTCCATTTCGGCCCTCGAGTTGCCGGGATTGCGTGAGGATCGCAAACCCGTTTTCGCCGGCAGCCTGAGCGTGCTTGCCGGCGTTTTTGACTCGCTCAATATCGAGGCGATGGAGGTCTCTGATCGCGCTTTGCGTGAAGGCGTAATCTACGATCTGCTCGGTCGGCTGTCCGATCAAGACGTGCGTGACCGCTCCACCACCGCTTTGGCGGGGCGTTTCAAGCTGGATACTGCGCAAGCGCAACGGGTGGAATTTGTCGCCACCGCGCTCTTTGACCAAGTTGCGGAGGCTTGGGGCCTGGACGATGACGAGCATCGGCACTTTTTGTGCTGGGCAGCCCAGTTGCACGAAATTGGTATGGCCATTTCGCATGCGGGCTATCACAAGCACAGTGCCTATATATTGGCGCAAGTGGACCTGCACGGGTTCTCACGCACTGATCAGCAAATTCTCGCGGCGATTGTGCGAGGGCATCGCGGCAAGTGGTCGGATGACTGGTTCAAATCCTTGCCCAAAGGATGGCGCAAAGTGTCACAGCGCATCGCCGTGCTCCTGCGCGTTGCGGTGATTCTCAATCGGGGGCGCAATCTGACCGATGCCCCGCCGATCCAGGCCGCCGCCAGCAAGGCCGCGTTGCAGCTGCGTTTGCCGGCGGGTTGGCTGGAACAGCACGCGTTAACGCGCACAGATCTGGAACAAGATGCACAGCGCCTGAAAGCCAGCAAGTTCACGTTAGAATTCGTTTGATTCCGGCATGGCCGGATACACGCTAAAGGGGGTAGCAGATGAAGGGAGTCATACTGGGCGCCGTGATCGGTGCCGCGGTGATGTTTTTCTGGGGCTTTCTGTTCTGGGGCGTACTGCCGATTGGTGCGTCAGCGATGGACGGTGTGAAGAACCAAGCGGTGTTTCAAAGCACCTTGGAGCAACATCTGGGGGAAAGCGGGGTGTACGCGGTCCCGTTTTCCAAAGATCCCAGTGATGCGGAGTTCCAGGCGCTGCACGCTGAAGGGCCAATTGCGACGATTTACTACCGCGCTGAAGGCAGCGAACCGATGTCGACCAGCACCTTCGTGATGGGCTACCTGCACGAACTGGTGGTGCTGCTGATCATGGGGCTGATGCTGAAGATGGCCGGCATCGCGAGCTACGGCGCGCGTTTGGCTGCCGTGTTTCTGGGCGGGCTGTCCGGTGCAGCGCTGTCATCTCTGTCGGGTCCGATTTGGTGGCTGCACCCGTGGAATATGGCGGTGATCGATCTGATCTACCAGGGGATAGCCTGGTTGCTCGCTGGTCTGGTTTTGGCAGCCATGGTCAAGCCGGCTTCACGCCATAGCGGCGTTGCTTGAGTTCAACTGCGCCAGCCCAGCGATCAGGCTGGGCTGAGTTGAGCGAGTTCCAGTAGCAGCCATTTGCTGCCTACACCGGAGAAGTTCACTTCAACGCGTGCGCGTGCGCCTTCGCCTTCGAAGCGCAGGATGACCCCGTCGCCAAATTTGCCATGATGGACCTGCTGGCCCAGTTTGAAGCCACCTTGGGCCGGCTGCTGTTCAAAATTGCCGCGCAGGATCGCACCCCGTGGTTGGTAGCGGGGTTGACTGACGCGCAAGCGCGGGCGGATTTCCTCAACACAGTCTTCGGGGAGCTCAGCCAGAAAGCGCGACGCCTGGGCCGGCATTTCGCGTCCATGCAGACGACGGGATTCGGCATAGGTGATGTTGAGATGTTCGCGCGCTCGGGTCATGCCGACGTAGCACAGGCGACGCTCTTCTTCGAGGCCATCGCTGCTTTCGACCGAGCGCATGTGCGGAAACAGGCCTTCCTCCAGCCCGACCAGATACACCACCGGAAATTCCAGACCTTTGGCTGCGTGCAGTGTCATGAGTTGAACACAGTCTTCCCAGCGGTCGGCCTGATCTTCGCCGGCTTCCAGGGCAGCATGGGTTAAAAAGGCGGTCAGCGGGGTGATGTCGTCATCTTCGAGATCTTCGAAGCCTTTGGCCGCGCTGGCCAATTCGTCAAGGTTTTCCTGGCGCGACAAGGCTTTGTCGCCGCGTTCTTTGCCGTGATGGGCATGCAGTCCACTGGCCTGAACCACCTCGCGGGTCATCTCTGACAGGGTCAGATCTTCGGTGGCCACCGCGAGTTGCTCAATCAGTTGCAGAAAAGCGTCGACGGCCTTGCCCGAGCGCCCGCCGAGCTCGCCGCGGGCCATGGCCTGCGCAGCATCCCACATCGACAGTCCCTGAGCACGAGCATAGCGCCGTAATTTGTCCATGCTGGTCGCACCGATGCCGCGTGCTGGGGTGTTGACCACGCGTTCAAAGGCCGCATCGTCATCGCGGTTGTTGATCAGGCGCAGGTAGGCCAGTGCGTCCTTGATCTCAGCGCGCTCGAAAAAGCGCAGGCCGCCATACACGCGGTACGGAATATCCGCACGGATCAGGGTTTCTTCAAACAGGCGCGATTGAGCATTGGAGCGGTACAAAATCGCGCAATCACTGCGCTGGCCGCCTTCGTTGATCCATTGGCGGATGCCGCTGATCACATATTCGGCCTCTTCGTAGTCATTGAAGGCGGAATACAGGCGCACCGGCGCGCCATCGCCATCCTCGGTCCACAGACTTTTGCCCAGACGCCCTCCGTTGTGGCTAATCAAGGCATTGGCGGCATTCAGGATGTTCCCGGTTGAGCGGTAGTTCTGCTCCAGACGCACAGCCTCGGCGCTGGGGTAATCCTGTGAAAAGCGCAGGATGTTTTCGATGCGCGCGCCGCGGAAGCTGTAAATCGACTGATCGTCATCCCCGACCACGAACAACTTGCCATGCTCACCGGCCAGCACTCTCAGCCAGGCGTACTGCAGGGCGTTGGTGTCCTGGAATTCATCGACCAGGATATGACGGAAGCGGCGACGGTAATGCGCCTGAATTTCAGGGTTGTCGCGGCACAGTTCGTGCGCGCGCAGCAGCAGCTCAGCAAAATCCAGCAAGCCGGCACGTTCGCGTGCCTCTTCGTAAGCGCTATAGAACACCTGCAATTGGCGGGTGTGCTCGTCATCGTTGCTGTCTTGATGGCCTGGACGAACTCCCGCCTCTTTCTGCCGGTTGATGTAGCCCTGGACCTGACGCGCGGGCCATTGGCTCTCGTCCATATCCATGGTTTTGATCAGGCGCTTGATGAAGCGTTTCTGATCATCCGAGTCCATGATCTGGAAATTTTGTTGCAGCCCGGCCTCGCGCCAGTGCATGCGCAGCATGCGGTGGGCGATGCCATGAAAGGTGCCAACCCAGAGAGCGTCCACGGGTTGTTGCAGCAAGGCCTGAAGGCGTCCGCGCATTTCACCAGCGGCTTTGTTGGTGAAGGTGACAGCGAGCAAGCCGAACGGCGAGACGCCCTCAACCTGCATCAGCCAGGCAATGCGGCGGATCAGAACTCGGGTTTTGCCACTGCCGGCACCGGCCAGAACCAGACGATGCTCCGGCGGGGCGGTGACCGCCGATTCCTGGTCCTGGTTGAGATCCTCAAGTATGGCGGAGAGGTCGTCGCTGCTTTCGATACGCACCATCAGCGCCGCAGGTCGAGGTATGCCTTCTCGGCGATCGCGGTGCTTTTCACCACGCTGTCGCGGTATGCCTTGTACGAGGCATAGACTTTGGCCGTGAAGGGATCTGCCGCCGCCAGTTCTTCCAGCAACTCGTCGGAAATGCTTTGCAGTTTGCGAATCAGATCGTCGGGGTAGGCATGGACTTTCACGCCATGTTCGTTGACCAGGGTTTCTAGCGCCTTTTGGTTGCGAGCGGAGTATTCCGACAACATGCGGCGATCTGCCGCGGCGGCACACACGCGCACGATTTCCTTGAGGTCGTCGGGCAACGCGTCCCAGGCCTCCTGGTTGACGATGGCTTCCAGCGTGGCTCCAGTTTCCTGCCAGCCTGGGTAGTAGTAGTGCTTGGCCGCCTTGTACAGGCCGAAAGCCAGGTCGTTGTAGGGGCCGACCCAGTCGGCTGCATCAATGGCGCCGGATTCCAGCGCCGTGAACAATTCGCCGCCGGGGATGTTGACGGTGGTTGCGCCGGCGCGGGCCATGACTTCGCCACCGAGGCCTGGCATGCGAAGTTTGAGGCCTTTCAGATCAGCGACCGAGTGCAGTTCTTTGCGGAACCAGCCGCCCATCTGCGTGCCGGTATTGCCTGCGGCGAAAGGCACAAGGTTGAAGCGCGCATAGAGTTCTTGCCACAGCTCCATGCCGCCGCCGAATTCCAGCCAGCCGTTCATTTCCTGAGCGGTCAGCCCAAACGGAACGCCGGTGAAGAACGAGGAGGCGGGCGCTTTGCCCTTCCAGTAATAGGCCGCGCCATGCCCCATCTCGGCGGCGCCGCTGGAGACCGCATCGAAGACTTCCAGCGCCGGCACGCGCTCGCCAGCGCCGTACACCTTGATGGTCAGGCGGCCGCCGCTGGCTTTGCCGATGGCTTCGGCCATGTAATTGGCGCCGGTGCCGAGTCCGGGGAAGTTTTTCGGCCAAGTGGTGTACATCTTCCAGGTGAAGCGCTGTTGAGCTTGCGGGGCAGCAGCAACACTCTGGCTGCCACTGTCGCACGCTGCGAGGGCACTGCCGGCCGCAGCCAGAGTCAGGAGTTCACGGCGTTTCATCGAAAAAGGTCCGTTGCGTCGATCATTGAAGAACGATTCTAACGCGGCCGAGGCGTGCGTCACGAGACCCGTTCGGGCTTGCCTGACTTGCGGCCAAAAAAAAGCCCGGCAGGGAGGGTGCCGGGCGAATTGCCATGCTAGGCTGGAGAACCTTGGGGGAAGGGTCGAACCGCGTTCCGTTGCAGATTCGACCCCAACCGCCTTGCGGCGGCAGTGCAGCACGAGGCTGCGAACAACTCAATCCGGAGTTGATGGTTGCATTCTGCGATTTTGGACATGAGGTGTCTGTCGGGCGCTTCGGTGTCGCTTCGTAGGATCACTCCTACATGGCAATGCCCAAACCCACAGATCATGGTGAGTGGACATGAAGTGCGTATTGCAGCGGGTTGCGGAAGCTTCAGTGAGTATCGATGGACGGTGTGTCGCGCGCATCTCAAGAGGGCTGCTGGTGTTGACCGGAATTGCGCCTGAGGATGATCAGGTCGTGGCCAAGCGCATGCTTGAGCGCATCCTGGGTTACCGCATCTTCAATGACGACAACGGGCGCATGAATCGAAATGTTGCCGAGCTTGGTGGCGGCGTGCTGCTGGTGCCCAATTTCACCCTGATGGCGGATACCCGCAAGGGCATGCGCCCAAGTTTCACCGGGGCGGCGGCGCCGGAGATGGCGCGCGAGCTGTTTGAGTGGATGTGCGTGAACGCATCTCAGCAACATCCTGATGTGGCTTACGGTGTGTTTGGCGCGGATATGCAGGTGGCGCTGATCAATGATGGTCCGATTACCATCACACTGACGTCCTGATCAGGCGCAAGCTGCCGGCAGCGCGCCAAGATTCTTGGTCCGGCGCAGAAGTTTCTTCGCCCGCCAGCGGTCCAGGCCTTCATCCAGATCGGCGGCCAAGCTGCGGTAGCGCTGCGATCCTGAATGGTTGAGGACCACGATCTCGCTGGGTTGGCTGCGGGTTTGAACATCACCACGATTGATCAGGCTTTCCAGCGCGTACAGCAGATCCGGTTCGGCCAAGCCCATTTCATTCCAGTGTTCGCGAAGGCTATCGAACGGCAGGTTGCCGCCCGGTGGCAGGCGATATTGGTGCATTAGCCCCAGCACGCTAAGTTCCATGACCCGGGGCGTCAGTTCCGCATCGCGCGAGCGGAACACCTTGGCGTGTGCGATGCCGCGGGCGGCGGAAGGCGTTTCGTTTGCTGGTGCCGTGGCTGGCGGAGTGCGGCGCGCGCGCGGCTTGCGGCTCCGCGGCGCAGGTTGCGGTTGCACTTGAGGAATCGGTTTCTGATGACTGGCTTCCAGACCTTGAGGTGTCATCTCGAGCATGGTCTGAGGTGTGTCCAGATGAACCCGAATGAGCTGATGGCGCTCAAGTTGGGCGATAGCCAAATTCAGTTCGTGCTTGGAACGGCCCGATTCTTCCCAAGACACGCGCAAGATTGACATCTTGACCTGATCGCCAATCAGCATGCCGCGCGCAAGCATCAAATGAAGCACGGTCACAGCCGCAGGATCGAGTCTCAGGGTCATGTCAGCCATCCTGTTCATGAGAGAAAATGCAGGATGCAAAAGGCCAGGTGAGGAAAGCGTGAACCTGGATGCTGGGCCTGTGCCGCAGGAGGGAGTATCCTATGCCCTTCATTGTGTCTAGTGATGCTTCATGTCTTCCCGCCAAGCTTCGGTGGCGCGCGACACGCGCGAAACGCAAATCCAGGTTGAATTGAGCCTGGACGGCAGCGGTCAGGCCGATCTGAATACCGGTGTTCCCTTTTTCGATCACATGCTCGACCAGATCGTCCGTCATGGCGCTTTGGACTTGAAGCTTGTGGCCAAAGGGGATCTGGATATCGACGACCACCACACGGTGGAGGACGTCGGTATTACGCTGGGCCAAGCTTTTGCCAAAGCGGTCGGTGACAAGGCGGGCATTCAGCGCTACGGCCATGCTTACGTGCCGCTGGACGAAGCGCTATCGCGCGTGGTGATTGATCTGTCAGGCCGTCCCGGCTTGTTCTACCGGGTGGACTATCCGCGCGCGCGCATCGGCAACTTCGATGTGGATTTGTTGCGCGAGTTCTTCCAGGGCTTCGTCAATCACGCACAGGTCACTTTGCACATAGACAGTCTAGAGGGCATCAATGCCCACCACGTTGCCGAAACGGTGTTCAAGGCATTTGGGCGTGCATTGCGCATGGCCTGCACGCCAGATCAGCGTATGAGCGGTATCCCCTCGACCAAAGGCGCGTTGTAGCCCAGCGCAAAAGGCCAGTCTCGTGTCTACCATTGGTGTTATCGATTACGGCATGGGTAATCTGCATTCGCTGTCTCATGCTCTGGGGCGTGCAGCCGGCGAAATGCGGGTCGATGTCAGTTACGACCCCGACAAGCTGCGCAAAGCGGATCGGCTGATTCTGCCCGGCGTTGGCGGTGTACGGCAGTGTATGGGCGAGCTGCAGCGCCTGGAGCTGGATGAGCTGGTCAAGGAGATGGTCGGTCAGGTGCCGATCATGGGCATTTGCCTGGGTATGCAGGTGCTGCTCGACTATTCCGAAGAAAACAATGGTGTCGATGCACTGGGTGTTTTCCCTGGTGAAGTTCGCAAGTTCGCGCCGATGGAGCGCAACGGCGAGAAGCGCAAGGTTCCGCACATGGGCTGGAACCGTGTGCATTTCACGCGCGATCACCCGCTTTGGCGCGGCGTCAGCCAGGATGCATGGTTCTATTTCGTGCACAGCTACTACGCCCGCCTGATCCACGAAGAGCATGTGTTGGGCAAATCGGAATATTTCGGTGAACGCTTTGCTTGTGTGCTGTTGCGTGATGGTGTGTTTGCTACGCAGTTTCACCCCGAAAAAAGCCAGAGTGCCGGGATGCAACTGTTGGTCAATTTCATGAACTGGGATGGTGAAGCCTGATGCTTTTGATACCGGCGATCGATATCAAGGATGGGAAATGCGTACGCCTGCGCCAGGGCAAGATGGACGATGTGACGGTCTTTGCTGACGATCCGTCGGACATCGCCGCGCGTTGGATAGAACAGGGTGCGCGACGGATCCACGTGGTGGATTTGGACGGTGCGCTCAATGGCGAACCGACCAACGCGGACGTGGTAAAACGCATCTGCGAGGTGTCTGGCTCGGTGCCGGTCCAGGTCGGCGGCGGTATCCGCGACGAAGACACGGTCGAAGCCTATCTTGCAGCCGGCGTTCAATATGTGGTGATCGGCACAAAGGCCGTGACAGCGCCGCACTTTGTTGGCGACCTGTGCGTGGAGTTCCCCAGCCACATCATTGTTGGATTGGATGCCAAAGACGGCAAAGTTGCGATCGATGGATGGTCCAAGCTGTCCAATCACGGCGTGATCGATTTGGCTCAGCATTTCGAGCGTGACGGTGTCGAAGCCATCATCTACACCGACATCAGCAAGGACGGCATGATGCAGGGAGCCAGCCTGGAATCGACCCGCGAATTGGCCAGTCAGATCACCATTCCAGTGATTTTGTCCGGCGGTGTCAGCGGGATGGCGGATATCGAAGCCGCGTGCAATCTGCAGGATGACGGCGTCATGGGCGCCATCATCGGTCGCGCGCTGTATGAGGGCGACCTGGATCTGAAGGTTTGCCAAGCCTATGTTGACGAAAAGATGGGGCGCGAATAGTGCCGCTGTCCAAGCGCATCATTCCCTGCCTGGACATTGATCGCGGTCGCGTGGTCAAGGGCGTTAAGTTCCTGGAAATTCGCGACGCCGGTGATCCGGTCGAAGTGGCCCGCCGCTACGATCAACAGATGGCGGACGAACTGGTCTTTCTCGACATCACGGCCAGTTCCGAGAAACGCGAAACGCTTTATCCCATCGTCGAGCAAGTCGCTGCGGAAGTGTCCATTCCGCTCACCGTTGGCGGTGGCGTGCGTAGCACCAACGATGTACGTCGTTTGTTGCGCTCTGGCGCCGACAAGGTTTCGATCAATACCGCGGCGGTGACTGAGCCGGAATTGGTCACCCGCTCTGCAGATCGCTTCGGCGCTCAGTGCATCGTGGTTGCGATCGACGCCAAGCGCGTGAACAAGCGCAAGGAAGAGCTACGCTGGAATGTGTTCACTCACGGTGGCCGCAAGGACACCGGGCTGGATGCCGTTGAGTGGGCGGTCAAGATGGTCAACATGGGCGCCGGCGAGCTGTTGCTCACCAGCATGGACCGTGATGGCACCAAGGAAGGTTTCGATTTGGAGCTGACCCGGGCGATTTCCGATGCGGTCGACGTGCCGGTGATTGCGTCTGGCGGCGTGGGCAAGCTTGAGCATCTCAAGGATGGCTTCGAGCAAGGACATGCGGACGCTGTGCTGGCGGCGTCGATATTCCACTATGGTCAACACAGCGTGGGTGAAGCGAAGGAGTATCTCGCAGCCCATGGTCTGGAGATGCGTCTGTGAGTCTGGCTGACGCGGTTAAGTGGAACGCGGATGGTCTGGTTTGCGCGGTTGTTCAGGATCGCGTGCGTGGCACCGTGTTGATGCAGGCGTGGATGAACGCCGACGCCCTGGAGCAAACCTTGAGCACCGGCCAGGCAACCTTCTGGTCGCGCTCACGCGGTGAGATCTGGGTTAAAGGTCTGACCTCGGGGAATACCCAGCAGGTTGTGGATGTGCGCCTGGACTGTGATGGCGACTGCCTGTTGTTGCTGGTGGATCCGGCAGGCCCGGCCTGTCACACCGGTGAAACAAGCTGCTTTTATCGTAGTGCGGATGTCACGGGCTGGCAGGATGCACCGCCACCGTCTGCGACCACGCTCTCAGCGCTGGCGGCTCAGCTGGAAAGCCGCAAGAACGCGGACCCAGGCTCGTCCTACGCCGCAAGCCTGTATGCCAAAGGGCGTCACAAAATTCTCCAGAAGTTGGGTGAAGAAGCGGTCGAAACGGTCCTGGCCGGGACCGGCGATGAGACTCAGCCGCTGGTGTATGAAATGGCCGATCTGTGGTTCCATGCGCTGGTCTTGCTGGCCGACGCAGGCTTGAGTCCGGACGATATTCTGGCTGAACTGGCACGCCGCCAAGGGGTGTCGGGATTGGCCGAGAAAGCGGCGCGAAACAAAGGAGAATCCTGATGGGATTGGGTGGTATCAGTATCTGGCAATTGTTGATCGTTCTGGTGATTGTGGTGCTGCTGTTCGGGACCAAGAAACTCCGCAACATCGGTGGTGATCTGGGTTCCGCAGTCAAGAGTTTTAAGTCGGCCGTCAAAGATGGCAACGAAGACTCGCTCAAACCCGATGAGCCCGAAGCGCTGGACGACGACAAAGCCGAAAACGTGGCCGAATTCAGCGAAGACAAAAAACCCGCTGATAACGACAAATCGGCCTAAACTTCAATGCTTGACGTCGGTTTTTCCGAACTGCTGTTGCTGGCGGTGATCGGCTTGCTGGTTCTTGGCCCGGAGCGCCTACCCAAGGTGGCCCGCACCGTTGGCTATTGGGCCGGCCGGGCGCGTGGTTATGTGCGTCAGATGACCACAGAGCTCGATCGCGAGGTTCAGCGCGCGGAAATGAAGCAGTACGTCGAGGAATCACGCCGCATGCTCAACCAGAAGATTGATCTGGACGACAGCACGAACTCGGCGGATGACAGCAAACCTGCAGCGGACGACAAGAAAACCGACTGATGGGTAAGCCACGCAAGGAGTCCTCGGACAAGCACAAGGAAGCGCTTAAAGAGCAGCCGCTGATCGCGCACCTGCTGGAGTTACGTGACCGCCTGCTGCGCATCGTGCTCGGTGTGTTGGTGTGCTTCCTGCCGACGGTGCCGTTCGCACAGGACATTTTTGCTGTGCTGGCGGATCCGTTGCTGGCCAGTATGCCCGCGGGCACCAGCATGATTGCAACGGAAGTGGCGTCGCCATTTCTGACCCCGTTCAAGCTGACCCTGCTGTTGTCGATCGTGATTTCGATGCCGTGGTCGCTCTATCAGATCTGGGCTTTTGTCGCGCCGGGTTTGTATCAGCACGAACGTCGCTTTGCTCTGCCGTTGGTTGCGTCCAGCACTCTGCTGTTCTACACCGGTATGGCCTTCGCCTACTTTGTTGTTTTCCCGCTGATATTCGGATTCTTCGTTGCCGCGGCGCCGGAAGGTGTGGCGGTGATGACCGACATCGGCCGCTATCTCGACTTTGTCATCACCATGTTTCTGGCTTTCGGGGCTGCCTTTGAGGTGCCGGTGGCCATCGTGCTGATGGTGCGCATGGGCCTTACCACGCCGGGTGCGTTGCGCGAGAAGCGGGCCTATGTGTTGGTTGGCGCGTTCACCGTGGGTATGGTGCTGACGCCGCCGGATATGTTTTCGCAGACCCTGTTGGCCTTGCCGGTGTACGCCTTATATGAGCTAGGTATCCTCGCCGCTGCACTCATGGTGCCGGGTTCGCGCGAAGTCGACGCTCAGCGTAAAGCAGCGAGCAACAAATAAGTTCCGCGCGGCTTAGGCGGCGCTCATCTGTTTGTGCAATGTGCGCGTATCCGGCAATTCACCGGTCCAGTGCTGCCAGGCCAACGCGGCCTGTTCGATCAGCATGCCCATGCCGGGGTAGGCGGCTGCCGCGCCTTGGGCCAAGGCCCAGTCCAGAAACGGTTGCGCCGCAGCCCCATAGCTCAGGTCGTAGGCGATGCCATCGGTGGCGAAGAGATCGCTGGGCAGGCGTGGCACCTGACCGGAATGACCGGCCGCGGTGGCATTGATCAGGACATCGAAACGATCGCCTTTCAAGCTCAGGTTGGCACGACAGACCAGCGGTCCGTGCGCTTGATAAGGCGCATCACGGCCTTCCAGCTTCAGCGGATTGCGGTTGCTCCAGACCAGCTCGGCGGGTTGTTCGTCGAGCAAGGGTTTGAGCACGCCGCGTGCAGCGCCACCGGCGCCGATGACGCCGATGCGTTTGCCGGCCAATGAGATGCCGAGGCGCTGGAGGTCGCGAACCATGCCGCGCCCGTCGGTGTTTTCACCGCGCAGGCCGTTTTCGCCGGGCACCAAAGTGTTGACCGCTTCTGCCAATGTCGCCTCATCGCTGACGCTGGCGCAGCTCGCCATCACCGTGCCTTTGTGCGGCAAGGTCACATTCATACCCGCGCCGCCTTCGGCGAAGAATGCGGCGACCGTATCTGCGACTTCATCGGTATGGCATTCGATCAGATCGAACTGAATCTCACGCCCACTGGCTTGGGCGAAATGCTGATGAATCTGCGGCGAGCGGCTGTGTGCGACCGGCTGGCCAATCAACGCCAGCTTCATTGGAATTCAGGGAAATAGTTTTCACGCATGCGGTTGGCATAGGCCACCAGCGACGCATGTTGCTCAGCGATGTCCGCGAGCACGGTGCGCTGGTTGGTCTGCAGGACATTGCACAAAATGCCGTAGGCGCTGGCGTCGACCGTGGCCGGCTGGTAACCGCCAAAATACGGACGCTCCCCGAGATTGGCCGCCAACGCGTTCATGTCCTCATTGAAGCGATGCAGGATCTGGTCGCGGCTGTGACGCGCCAGACCTTGGCCCAGGGCATCGCGACGCATTTTGCGCCGAACCATGCCGGAGACCAGCGATTGCATCAACCCACCCATGTTGCCGAAAAAGACTTTGCGCGTGTTCGGCCAGTTGTCTTCATCCAGCCAGCGGAAGTACATCAAGGCCCAATAGCTGTGCTCTTCGAGCATGCGGGTCAAGGCCAGAGCACGGCCACGTTCGACCGTATTGAGCTGGGTGTCGAGCTTGAGATCCAGATGCTTTTGCAGGTAGTGGATGGCGCAACCGCTGTCAGCGACCATCTTGCCATCCACCTCGATGGCCGGCAGTTTGCCCAGCGGCATTTTGCGCGGATCGGGGGTGATCACAGTGTCGTATTCCAAGCCCGCGATGCGCAGCCAGGCTTCCAGCTTGACGCAGAACGGACTGGCGTTGGGCACGCCCAGCGCCGGGGCAAACTGGAATAACTTGATCTTGGGCGCGGTCGTCTCCGCGTTGTCGGTTACGGGTTGGTCAGCCATTGAGCCACCTGCGGTGCGTAATAGGTGAGGATGCCATCGGCGCCGGCGCGCTTGAAGGCTGTCAGACATTCGATCACGGCCTTGCGCTCATCCAGCAGACCGGCCTGGGCGGCGCATTTGAGCATGCTGTACTCGCCGCTGACGTGATAAGCAAAGGTCGGAACGCCAAACTGTGATTTCACGCGCCATATGATGTCCAGATAAGGCAGGCCGGGTTTGATCATCACCCCGTCGGCACCTTCAGCGATGTCCAGTTCGACTTCGCGCAGTGCTTCGTCGCCGTTGCCGATATCCATCTGGTAGGTGTGCTTGCCGCCACCGCCGAGGTTGGCGGATGAGCCCACCGCATCGCGAAACGGACCATACAGATCGGATGCATACTTGGCCGCGTAGGAGATGATCGCCGTGTTGTGGCGGCGATCGCGCTCCAGCACTTCGCGAATCTGACCGATGCGCCCGTCCATCATGTCGGAGGGCGAGACCACATCCGCGCCTGCGCGGGCATGCACCAGGGCTTGCCGAGAGAGGGCGCCGACGGTCGCGTCGTTCAGAACGTATCCGGCCTCGTCTATAAGGCCGTCCTGTCCGTGACTGGTGTAAGGGTCCAGCGCCACGTCGGTGATTACCAGCAAGTCGGGGTAGGCTTTTTTCAGCGCTCGGATGCTGCGTGGGACCAAACCCTCCGGGTTGAGCGCCTCGGCGCCATCTGGTGTTTTCAGCGCAGCATCGATAACCGGGAACAGGACCAGTGCCGGGATTCCGAGTTGCACAGCGGTGGCTGCGACATCAAGCAGGGCGTCGGGACCAAGACGTTCAACACCCGGCATGGCAGCGACGGGCTCGCGCCCCGGTTGCTCGCGGATGAATACGGGCCAGATCAGGTCGGCTGTGCTGAGTTGATGTTCTCGGACGAGACGACGGCCGGCGGCCGTGGCTCGCCAGCGGCGCATGCGAGTGGCGGGAAATCCCATGGAGTCAATCGGGTTGGATCAAAAACATCATTCTACGCCATGGCCGCTGGACGCACTTGTGGCGCGCGGCTTTTGAGCATAAAAAAGCCCGCAAAAGCGGGCTTTTTGTCTTGGTTTCGAGGTCTTAGCGACGGCGGCGACGCAGCAATGGCAGGCCAAGCAGCAACATCAGGTAGCCCAACGCCCCTCCGCGCTGATCCAACGGCGAGGCGGTCGCTGGGGTTGGATCTTCCGGCAGTGGCTCCTCGACATCCGTCGGCGCACTGCCACCAGCGGCATCCGGGTTGCGCAGTTCGCCCACGCCTTCCGCCAGCTTCTCGCCGAACACCTGCAATTCCGCAATACGGACGATCTGGGCATTGTCGGTGGGCAGTGCCAACTCGGTCAGGCCCAGCGCGGTCAGCTGCAGATTGAAGCCCGTATCGCAATCCGGATCATTGGTCGGGTCGCCGGACGGATGGGCTTCACGCTGGAAGTCCGGTCCACCGGTGCACTGGCTGTCACGAACCACAATGCGCACATGCGTGGCGGTGGCTTCCGGTACATCAAAGGCGCGCAGCAACAAGTGAGGCGATTTCGGACGCAGGAAGCGACCATTGAACGCATCGTCCGCACTCGAATACCACGAGCTGAAGCCGGCATCGCTGGAACAGTCGGCCACGCTGGCATCGCAGGTCAGCAGATCGAAAGAGCGCAATGCGGTGTAACGGTTCTGCGCATTGAGCAGAGCCGAGACATTGACGTCACGCACCACGCTGCGCTCGCTGAGTTGCACGGTCACCTGACGGCCTTCCACAAACGCGCCTTCACCTTTGCCTTCGGACGCCGTGCCCGTGCCATCGGTGGAGCTCCAGTTGGTCGCCTCGGTGTCATCGATCAAGGCCAGCAGATCGTCTTCCGAGTCACCGTCACCGGTCGCGACCGCGCCGCGAGCCAGCGAAGCCAGGTTGGGGCGGATGGTGAATGTCACCGTACCGCTTTGGCCGGCCTGGAAGCTGCGCTGGAAGCGATGGTGGCCATAGCCCGGAGCCTGCACCAAGAAAGTGTAGTCACCCGGGACGTAGCGCATGCTGTCGCCCAACTCGGTGCTCGGATCGGTATCCGCCGTCGGCGTGACCCGCGCCTCGTAGTGACCGGTAAAGATGGATGCGACCGGGCTGCTGCCATCACTGCCGACCACTTTGAAAGTGATCTCGGCATTGTTGTCGCGCAGCGGTGAAGCGAAGTCCGGCACGGTGTCGAAATCATCGACGCTGGTGGCAACGGCATTTTCACCCATGCCACTGAAGGCAAAGGCGTCCCACAGCTCGAACTGATTGGCGCCGTCGTAGCGCAGCAGATCGGCGGCGATGATGGCGTCACGTGCATCCAGCATGGTCGGCGAAGCCGGCTGCAAAAGCAGGCCGTCGTACATCAGTTGAATCCAGCGACGGTTGCCGGGGCAAGAGCTAGAGTTGTATTTGCCGTCGGCGCAATCGATCTGCCGTTGCAGATCCTCAAACGGATACTCGTCGGCGTATTTGTCGATCAGACGCTTGCGCACCTGATACATCGCCGCGCCCCAGATTTCGCTGTTGGCATGTGGGGAACCGGCTCCGTTGCCGTCGTAGTCGAAGTCGGAGAACTTCAACGGACTTTGATCGATGCCGTAATTGCGAATGCCAGCTTGCGGATCGCCAGTGGAATAGATGGCTGCGGCGAACGGGCTTTCTTCGCCCACCGGCGCGAAACCATAACCCTGCACGTACTCAATGCCAGCCAAATCACTCCAGGCTTCGCCCATGGCGCCAGCATGGCCGCCGCCCAGAGACGCATCCGGGCCGCCGGTCATGCGGTTGCTGGTGGCGTGCGTGTATTCGTGAGCGATGATGACCATGTCATAGGCACCGTCCACGCAGCCGGCGGGATAAATGCTCGCTGGCAAAGCCTGCCACAAATACTGGTTGGTAATGCCGGGAACGCCGTCTTGCAGCGTCAGCTGGTTGGCGTTGTCGCGGCCATTGATGGTGACGCGACCGGCTTGCGAGGAACCCAGTTCCGGGTCGTTCTGACGCAGCACACCCGTGAGGCCGAAGTTGTCCAGCTGCAAGTTAGAGTTCACTTCGGTCCAGCCCAGCAGGTAGCTCCAGTCGTGCATGCGGTTGTGCATGGCGAACAGGTTGGTCGTAGCGGCTTCGAAGTCATTGAAATTGAGCGTGGGATCGACAAAGGCCAGCGGACTGCAGGCCGATTCGTACCAGGCATTGGTGAATTCGAAATCGTAGGTACGATCCAACGCGATGGGACGCAGCACCACCGTATCGGGGGCGACGAAGTTGACGTTGGAAACCGCCGTCAACGCGTTGTTGCCCTGAGTGGTGAAGGTCGGCAGACCCAAAGGCGCGTGTGCATCCCAGGGCAGGCGCGAGGACACATTGCTCAGTTCCAGGCGATCACAGCTGGCTGGATCACGTGATACGTCGCTGTCGTCCAAATCACCATTCGCCACATCCCAGCACCAGGTCTCACGGGTGTCGTCGCCGACAACACCGTCAGCCGGTCCGAAGCGAGCCGGGATCGGGCTGTTCGGGAACACTTTCCAGGCGGGTGAGGAGGAGCCGGGCAGCGCCACAGGAGCGCCCGGGGTTGCCGAGTAAAAGCCCACGTAGTTGCTGGCTGGCGCGCCAGCGGCTTCAAACGGGCAAACCTCAAGCTGGTAGTCACCCGCGACAATGCCGCCGGCGGGTTGATACAGCAGGACTTCTGGCGAGGTCAGCAAATCCTGGCTGGCGACAATCTGTCCCTCGTAATAGAGGTTCATGGTGATGTCGGCGAGGTCCACCGTGGTCACGGTGACCTGCATCAGGCTGTTGCCTTCGTCGACCGCCAAGCTGTGCAGTTCGCCGCAACCGCCCTCGGTCGTCGCGCCCATAATCTGGCCATAGCTGGCCTTGGCTGGGTAGGAGGGCTTGGCCTCACCGTCCATGTGCTGAACGGCATTGTCACGCAACCAGATGCGACCTGTTTCGGCATCCAGATGAATGATGAACGCTTGCGGGTGGCCGCGTTCATGGCTGGAATCGAGCAGGGTCACTTCAAACACTTTGCGCACGCCCTGGCCCGGAATTGGTAGAGCACGCAGACGCACACGCTGGACATCCTCCAGCAACGAACTGGTGAAGGTGTTGAAGCTGTCAGCAACGGCGGCAACCTTGGTCGGGAGCAGCTCGAGTGCGCCCAGCTTCATTCCGACATCGCTGGCGCCCGCGAGCAAGGCATCCACCATACTCAGCACCACGTTGCCACCCAGTTGGGTTTCGCGGCTCAAGGTAGAACCGACGAAGGCCACGCTTCCATCGCGGGCCACACCCACCGTGACAAGGCCCGAACGACCACCGGCCGGAATGCCATCCCAGATCTGACGGAACAGCACCACGTGCGGAACATCGTCGGTCGACACCTCCTCACCACGCAGCATACGGGCGTAATCGGGCGATTCGTGCAACGGTGAAACACGTAGCACTTCCATCGCATTGATCATCGCCACGGTCTGGCCGAGCACGTCCGCATGTTGAAGCAGGAATTGACGTGCCACGTCTGCCGGCGCGCCGGCGCTCGGACCACTCAGGTAACCGCTGCGCTTGAACAGGCTTTTGGGCGTGCCATAGCGGTTCCAGCGCACCACCGCAGACAAGGCTTCTGCCGCATCCACTTGTGACGCCAGCGGTTGCAGGCGTTGCTCACGGCTATCGAGGAACGGAACATAACCGGGGCCTTCCCCTTGAAAGCCGTGGTAGCGCTCGGCGGCGGTGGCGGGCAGCGCGCTGAGCAGTGAGGCGGCGGCGAGCAGAATGGCCGCCGTAGTTGTACGCGTCATGGGTTTCTCCAGCGTATTCGTGGAGCCGGCGATTGCTCTGCGGCAATCTGACCGGCTGTTTTTTAGTAGCGCAGACCGATCTGCAGGTAAGCGAACTGCCCAGGCAAGTCATAGACTGAAGCGTCGTAGCCATTGAGTGAGCAACTTACGCACACCGGCGGATCTTCATCCAGCAGGTTGTTGATGCCGGCCGTCAGGGTCAGGTCGTAATCCCCGGGGACCTGCCAGCTGGCTCGTACGTCGTGATAGAACGTTTGATCCAGCGTATTGGTTCCCGCATCCGGGTTGCCGCAGCTCGGGAAGGTGGCGGCATCGCCACATTGCTCGGTGAGCTTGGAGATATAACGCACCGCCCAACCCGCTGAAAGGGTGTCGTATTCCCAGTTCAGACGCAGGCTGGAGCGCCAGCGTGGAATGCCACTGTCAGCAACTTCAACACCGACACGACGAGGCTCAGCCAAGCCGGTGGCTTTGGACACCGCGCGGAAACTTTCGACCCGGGTGGCTGACCAGTTGATACTGAACTGGCCGAATGCAGACATCGGCGCCAGCCAATCCACGACCAGGTCGAGGCCCTGCGTTTTCACCTGGCCCAGATTGAGCAAGGTGTTGTCAAAGCCGTTGATGCCACCGCTGTTGGCACGGGTGATCCCGTCGCAGAAAGCAGGGTCAAGCGTTTCCACGCAGCGATCAAGCTGGGTTTGGGCATCGCCTGCCTGAATCGCGTCATCGACTTCAATGTCGTACCAAGTGATTTCGAAATCCATCCGCCGTGCCCAGCTTTGATCAACTGCCCAGTTGGGGCTGTAGACCAGGCCCGCCGTCAAACTTTCCGCGGTTTCCGGTTCGAGCGCCGAATTGCCGCCGGTGCGCACCGAGATTTGCGGATTGACTTGGCTGTAGGTGGGAGGCACTCCGAGTTCGTCGCAATTGGCCTGAATATCCGGATCGGTAGGCTGCGAACATGGGTCCTCCAGCTGTGCATCGAAGCGCGCTGGCGAACCGAAGAGTTCACCGATGGACGGGGCGCGGAAGCCTTCCGCCCAGGTGGCGCGAGCGAGCAACCCGTCGACCACATCCCAGCGCACGCCGATTTTGCTGTTCACGGTGGTGCCGAAGGTCGAGTAGTCGGAGAAACGGCTGGCCAGGCTCACATCAAGCTGACGCACGCCCGGCAGGTCTGAAACAAGCGGAATCTCCAGTTCGACATAAGCTTCGCTCACGCTGTAGCTGCCGCTGGTGGGCAATGAAGGCACGCCGTTGGATTCACCGCGGACGACCACCGGGTCCGGCGTGTAGCTGCCGCTGACATCGCGATATTCAAGACCGGCGGCATAGCTGAGTGTGCCAGCGGACATATCCATCAAACCGCCCGTGATGTTGGCGCTGGCGAGGTTGAGCTCCTGCTTGCTGTGGTCAACCTCAACAAACTGGATATAGCTCAGCATGTCCGGTGTGATGGTGCCGGGACCACCAAACAGATTGAGCGGTACACAATCCCCGGTGCAATCACCGACCGGGCCGACAGCACGCGCGATGTTGGCGATGTTGTAGGTGCCACGCACCGTTTGAGTGGCCTTGTTGCTCGCGCTGACCAGGTTGGCGTCCCAGAAAACCGGCCGCTCAAAACCATAGAAATCGCCGCTCAAGCCGGTTGCGAAGTAGAGGGTGTCGACATCCTGGCTGAAAATGCGCGGGCCGCCTTCAATTGGACGACGACCGACCAGAAGTAGGTTGTCGCTGGCATCCAGGTCAATGCCAAAGGGGTTGAACGGGTTGTCCGCAGACACGCTCACACTGTCCGCCATGCCGCCAGTGCCGGCTTCAGGGCCCAGGAATATGGGTTCCGGCGCAGCGCGGTTCTGGGAGTCGCGGCTTTGGCTCAGCACGCGAGCGTATGCGGTGATGTTGTTGTTGATGTCGAATTGGCCCTGAGCAAACAGGCCCAGACGCTCTGACGGCGTCAGCAACAGATTTTCCGGTGCAAAGTTGTAACGGTCGGCCGTGGTGAACGGATGGAAGCCGTCGGGAAAGTCCTGAACGAAGTCCGGGCCGGCGGCGACACCGTTGGCGGTGATGTCGCACAGATTGTCCGGGCACAGGCCGTTGGCTTCGTCGTCATTGAAGAACACACTGCGAGTGAATGGCGTTGCCGAGCTGCCAAACGCCACCCCTGTGCCTGGTTTGGGAACGCGCGCCTGACTGTAGTCGGCAGATGAGATGCCATTCTGGTCGTAATAACTGACGTCCGCGATGTAACGGTAGTTGCGGCCCTGTCCGCCATAGCTGGCGTTGAGCGTGGTGGTCATGCCGTCGCCGGTGCTGTGATCGCCCAGGTAGGCATTCAGGTTAAGCCCGCTGTCGCTGCTCTTGGTGATGATATTGACCACGCCGGCGATGGCGTCAGATCCATACAAGGCCGATGCGCCATCGGTGAGAATCTCGACGCGCTCGACAACGCTGAACGGGATGGTGTTCAGGTCAACCGCTGCAGAGACGCCGGATGCTGAGGATTCATTGACCCAGCGCAGGCCATCCACCAGGACCAGAACACGTTTGGCGCCGAGGTTGCGCAGAGACACCGTGGTCGACCCGGAGCCGACACCGCCGCCGTCCGCCGGAAAGCCGAAGTTGCCGGCCGAATTGAATTTGGTGTTCAAAGATGAACCGCTGACGGACAGGCGTTGCAGCACGTCCCCAATGGATGTGACGCCGGTGGCCGCGAGTTCTTCCGCGCTCAGCGACAACACCGGATTGGCGGCTTCGCCGGAGGTTTTCTTGATGCGTGATCCGGTGACTGTGATCGCATCCAGACGTACGCCGTCATCGACGGTAGGCGTGGCGCTCTCAGGCAGCGTGATCAGTTCCAGATCGGCGCTGTTGTCATCAACATCTATGGATTGGGCCAGCGCGATTGGGCTGGCAATAAGCAAAAGCCCACCGGCCCAGGCCGTGGACATGGCGCGAAAACTGCGCATTGATCTTCTCCCCAAAGAAGCCGCCTCGTGCGAGGCGAAAAAACACGGCGGCGCCGCGATCCCCGAATGTGCAAGCAAGAACTGTGCACATGTGTAGGAAATATCTTACACAGGAAGAAAACGCTTTGAAATTGCGTTTTGCCGCAGGGGCTGAAACCTTGCGGTTAGCGTCCTTTACGGGAGGGGCCGGCTTTGGACGGACTCTGTTCCAGAGTGATGGTTTCTACGTCCAGTTCTTCGGCCTGATCATGCTTACGTCCGCGCTCCACACAGGTGTTCGGGCGATAGCGCTGCGAGCTGCTCAGCACGATGGCATCGCAGGTCCAGTTCAAGGACAGACTGGGCTTGTCGGGCGCTTGCGACGGCAGGGCAATGATGTCGATATCGTCGAAATTTTGCTCGCTGGCCTGGGCCACAGCCGTGTGGCTGATCAGGGGCAGACTGGCGGCAAGAATGAGGCGGAAAACAGTCATGACAATCACGGCATTGGCGGGCGCTGGGGAGCGCTCGAGTGTGGGCAGGCCATGTTATCAAAGCGCATGCGCTTTCGAGCGCACGGTCAATCTTGCATCTGCGCCGCGCTTTGGCATGCTTTGCCCTCGGGCAGACTCAGGGAGACAGGATGGCGGACTATTTGCTGGCAATCGATCAGGGCACCACGAGCAGTCGCGCGATCATCTTCGATCGCCAAGGCCAAGCTGTGGGGAGCGGACAAAAAGAGTTTGAGCAGCATTATCCGGAGGCGGGCTGGGTCGAACACGATGCCAATGTGATCTGGCAGGACACTCTGGCGGTGTGCCGTGACGCTCTCAACGCTGCCGGCATCCAAGCCTCTGATGTTGCCGCGTGCGGCATCACTAACCAGCGTGAAACCACGGTGGTTTGGGATCGCGCCACGGGCGAACCGATCGCCAACGCTATCGTGTGGCAGGATCGGCGCACCAGCGCGGTGTGTCAGACATTGCGCCAGCAGGACCGGGCCGACTGGTTGGCTGAGCGCACCGGGCTGCTGCTTGATCCGTATTTTTCAGCAACAAAGATCGCCTGGTTGCTGGATAACGTGCCTGGCGCGCGGGCTCGCGCCGAAGCGGGTGAGCTGGCGTTTGGCACCATCGATACGTGGTTGATGTGGAATCTGACCAACGGGCAGCGGCATGTTACCGATGCCACCAATGCCTCGCGCACCCTGTTGTTCAACATTCGCACCCAGCAATGGGATGACGAACTGCTCGACTTTTTCAATGTGCCTCGCGCACTGCTGCCTGAGGTGCTCGATTCGGCCGCGGATTTCGGCCACATCGATGCTTCATGGCTGGGGGCGCCGATTCCGATTGGTGCCGTGTTGGGTGATCAGCAAGCGGCGACCGTGGGGCAGGCCTGCTTCCAGCCCGGCATGGTCAAAAGTACCTACGGTACCGGGTGTTTTGTGGTGCTCAATGTGGGCGAACAATTTGTCCGTTCGGACAACCGCCTGCTCACCACCGTGGCCTATCGCCTCAACGGTAAGCCGACCTATGCGCTGGAGGGCAGCATCTTTGTGGCGGGCGCGGCGGTGCAGTGGCTGCGTGACAGTCTCAATTTGATTGGTCACGCCGCGGATACCGAGAAGCTCGCGCGCAGCGTGGAATCCACCAACGGGGTGTATCTGGTTCCGGCATTCACCGGCTTGGGCGCACCGTACTGGGATCCGGATGCACGCGGCGCTTTGATTGGATTGACCCGAGCCAGCGGCTTTGCCGAGATCGCTCGCGCTTCCCTGGAAGCGGTGTGCTATCAGACGCGCGACTTGCTCGATGCCATGGCACAAGATGCCGGTGCTCCGAGCACGCTGTGTGTGGACGGCGGCATGGTGGCCAATGATTGGTTGGTGCAGTATCTGGCCGACACCCTGCGCATTCCGATTGATCGCCCGCAAGTGCTCGAGACCACTGCCCTGGGCGTGGCCTATTTCGCGGGGTTGCAGGTTGGCCTGTACAAGGACCTGGATGAGATCGCAGCCGGCTGGAAGCGTCAGGCGCGGTTTGAGCCGGGGCGTGACGAAGCCAAGATGCAGGGTCGATATGACGGCTGGAAAGCCGCGGTCCAGCGAGTACTCAGCACTTGATGGAATTGAGTCTGACCCAGGCCCTGCTCAGTGTGGCAGGCGTGCACGTTGTGTTGGCGCTGGTGTTGGCACTGCGAGCTCTGGATACCCGGGCGGGCGGTTGGTCATTGGCGCTGGGGCTGGTCTTCGTGCTGCACGCAGCAGCCTTGGCCCTGGTGACGCAGGGCTTTCAACGCGCGGCCTTGCTCATGTGGATGGTCCACGCCATGGTCCCCGTCATCACGCTGCCATTGGCCATTGCGGTGGCCAATACGGGCTTGCTGCGTCGGGCCATTTTGCTGTGCAACACCCTTGTTAGTGTCGCTGCGCTGGCTTGGGCGGCTTGGCTGATGCGCGATTTGGCCGTGCAGGCCGCGCCCTGGGGCGCACGTCCGTTGCTGTCGCCAGGGATAGAGTTCATTTGGGGCTGGGCCGCCTTGGTCTGGGGCGTCGCCCTCATCGACAGCATGCTCCAGCTTGGTCACGCCGGGCGCAAGCGACTGCGCACCCGGTTGCTCGGACTCTTGGTTGTGCTGATTCTGAGCGGCTTGGGCTGGGCCTTGGATGCGTTGGTACTCGCCGCGTTGCCCCAGGCCGAGCAGGTCGGTTTGGAGCCGTGGGGCTTCGGCTTCTATCTGGCCGCGCATTTGGCATTGTTCATCCTGCTGTGGGTTAACAAGGGTCCGCGACGTATCAGCGGGACGATTCCACCGTCGGTCGTTCAGGCCAGCACTCAACCGTTGTTGATCGCCGACAGTGACGGGCGTATCCAAGCGGCTAACACGGCGGCATCCCGCGTGTTGGAACGTCGCCGCCAGCATATTCTGGGTAACCACCTGCATGCTGTGCTCGGTCTGGATATCGAGCATTTGGATGCGATCACGCGCCTGCACGGTGCCGGCTATGTGGAGCGTGTGCGTTTGGCCTCGCGGCCGGGGCATCCGGTGCGTGAGTTGGCGCTGCAACCCATGATGCTGCGTGCTCGCGACGGTGAGGTGCTGGCGTTGATATGTACATTGCATCCCGGCAGTGAAGATCCCGCGCTGGCCGCAACCAGTCTGCATGATCCGGTTACCGGCTTGGCCGGTGCAGCCCTCGGCGAAGCGTTGCTGGCGCAGGAACTGCGCCGCCACACGGGTGGCAGCGGGCCTTTGGTGGGCGCGGTGTTTGCCCGCTTGGATGATTCAGGCGGGATCGCCGCTCAGCACGGTCAGGAGATTCACGATCGCCTGCACCACGCTGTGCGTGAACGTCTGGATGGCGTCTGTGACTGGCCGCTGGATTTGGCGCGGACCAGTGGCGGCGGCTATCTGATGCTGCTGACGCAGGTCGGTGGACGCGATGAGGTGCTGGCTATTGCGGAGCGTGCCCACGATCAACTCAATCAAGTCTTCACCATTGATGGCCAGAGTCTGACGCCGCCAGCCGCTGTCGCGGTGATCCCGGATCTGCGCGTCTATCACGACATCGTCGATGTGCTTGCCGATGCCCAGCACGGCTTGGAGCAAGCCCGGCATGCTCCGGAAGGGCCATTTGTTGCTGGTGAGCGTGCCGAAGAGCGCACCGGCTTGGCCCTGGCCATGGAAGCGGCGATCGGCAACGACGGCCTGGATGTTCTGCTCCAGCCGGTGGTGGATTTGCGCAGTGAGCGCCCGGTCGGGGTGCGTGTGTCTTTGCGTTGGTCGCCCGAGAGCATTCCGTCACTGGATGATGATGCGGTGCGGCGCATGGCGCGACGGGTTCATCTGGAAGGCGCGCTCAATCGCTGGCGTCTGAAGCAGCTCACCACCCTGCGTGTGCCCAAAGCGTGGGCGGTGTGGTTGCCGGTGTCGGTGGAAGAGCTGCAAGCGCCAGGGTTCACCCAAGTCTTTATGGACACGGTCGCCCGCCTGCCCTTCAAGGTCTTGCTCGAAGTGCCGGACGCGGTGTGGCAACTGCCGGCCTGCCGACGAGTCGCCGGTGAGTTGGTCGAAGCGGGGCTTGGCTTGCACGCTGCCGAGTTTTCCACCGGCGCGCGTTTGCTCACTCACGCGGCCGACTTGCTGCCACGCACACTGGCGTTGGATGTGCGTTTGGTGCAAAACCACACGCCAGCGGCAGATGCGGCTGCGCACGGTCTGGTTGACGCAGCGGACGCTCTGGGTGGTGCATTGCGGGCTGAGGGGGTGCGCAAGAAAGCTGATGTACAGCGGCTGCGGAGCATGGGCGTTGCGTTGGCCTGCGGTGAATACTTTGCCGGGCCGATGTCGCTGGCGCAATTTGCGCGCTGGTTGGCGGATGAATCTGCCTTGCGCGAAAAGTTCACGGGTGTCTCGGTCAACGTGGCGGCGCGCAAGACGCACACCAATGAGCGACGCCCTCCCAGTTTGACCTGACCGGTTGGGCCGGATCTTACTCCCAGGCTTGAGGGCTTAGATCTGTTGCTTTAAGGTTGCACTCTGATGTGACGTCATGACGTCAAGTGAGCAAAAAGAAAGCTGAAAAGAAAAAGAAGAACACCTCGTTGCGCTTGGACGAAAGCACGCTCAAAGCGCTGAAAATCCGTGCTATCGAAATCGATTCGAGTGTGCAGGCCATCGTCGAGCAATTGGTTGATGACTATCTGGCCAATCGCATCAAGCTGAAAAAGAAACCATGAGTGTCGCCGGGAACGTGCATTTTCAGATGCCGACGAAGTGCTCGGCTGCGTCTGTGCAGGAGGCTCTGGCGGGGCTAGGGGTGGCTAGTTTCTGTCGCGCGCGTAAGGATCGTTTGGTCATCCTGGATAATTTTCCAGCGGACATCTGGGCCGACGGCGCCTTGTTGACACGCAGTCGCGCAGGGCAATGGGTTTGGTGGCGCGACGCCCGCCCTGAATACGAGCTTCAGTCGCCGGATCAGGCGAAGTTTTGGTGGGATTTGCCGGCGTGCCGGCTGCGCGATCAAGTGGAAAAGGCCGTGGGCCTGTGGTCGTTACAGCCGGTGGCCACTGTGAGCACATCACGCAAAGCATTCACTCTGCGCAATGCCGACGAGAAGATTGTCGTGCGCGGCGAGTGGTTGCATGTCGAGGGTCTCGAGCCACGATTGAGCATTCAGGCACTGCGCGGATATGGCCGCGAATACGAACACGTGTGTCAGGGCTTGAGTGCGCTGGGCGCCATGGAGGTTGCGTCGTTAGATCTGCGCGAGATCCTTGAGCAGCAAGATCGTGCGCCACAGGTCCTGGCCCTCAAAGGCCCCTACGGCATAGCGACTGATGAACCTGCAGAGCAAGCGGTGCGACGCATGGCGGTGGCAATGTTTTCGTTGGCCCGTTGCTTCGAAACGGGTGTGATCGACGATACAGATACCGAATTCGTGCATCAGTATCGGGTCAGCCTGCGCAAGTTACGATCGCTGCTGTCGTTGATGAAGAGCGCACTGCCGAATGAGCTGCCCCATCGGGCGAAACGTGAGTTGGCCGGGATGGCCAGCGCCATGGGCACCTTGCGCGACCTCGATGTTTTTCTGCTCGATCAGGGCCGCTACCGCCAGATGTTGCCGCAGGTCTTCCACCCGGGTTTCGATGGTTTTATCGCGCAGATCCGCAAGGATCGCCAGCGTGCACTGAACGCGACCCGGCGTCAGCTGCGCTCCGCAACATATACCCGACGCTGTGATGAGCTGGCGCAGATGCTTGATGCACCCGCGACCTTCGAGGCGGTATCGGCGAGTAGGCCGGTTCAACGTGTGGCCAGCGCCCGTATCCTAAAGCGCTACCTGCGAATCCGGGCGGCGAGTTTGCAGGTGACGGCAGCGACGGATGATGAGCAGGTTCATGAGATTCGTATCGAATGTAAGAAGCTGAGGTACATGCTTGAGTTCTTCGCCGAGCTGTATCCGAAGAATCGCCTCAAGCCCATTCACAAAGCCCTTAAGCGCCTGCAGGACGTCTTGGGACGTTTCAATGACGCGTCGGTCCAGCAGATTTTTCTCAACCAGTACGCGCAGCGCAGTCAGGATGAGCAACAAAGCGCGGCGCTGCACGGCCTGATTGCGGTATTGCATCAAGAGCAGCTGAAAATCCGCGCCGAGGCTGAGGACGAACTGCATCAGTTCGCCCAGGATCACATCGCCGCCAACTTTTCCGCCATGTTTGGCCGCAACGGAGCATGAACATATGAAAGTGGTCGCCTGCTACAGCATGAAAGGCGGAGTTGGAAAAACCGCAACCGCGGTGAACTTGTCGTACTGGGCCGCCTCTCAGGGCTTGAGAACGCTACTGATCGACCTCGATGCTCAGGGGGCTTCGTCGTTCTACTTTCGGGTAAAGCCGGGGCGCAAAAAATGGGGCAAGCGTTTTTTCCAGGCTTATGAGTCGGTGCTGGAGCAGATTCGGGCCAGTGATTACGAGCATCTGGATGTGCTGCCGGCGCATCTGAGTTTTCGTAACTTTGATGCACTGCTCGCTAGCCTGGAGAAGCGCAAAACCCGCTTGCGTCGGATACTCAAAGGCCTCAAAGGGCAATACGATCTGATCGTGCTGGATTGTCCGCCGAGTATCAGTCATCTGTCAGAGGCGGTTTTCAACGCGGCTGACATGGTGTTGGTGCCGGTGATTCCCACCACGCTGTCCGAGCGGACCTTTGAGCAATTGCTGAGCTTCTTTGCCGACAAGGGATACGCCGACAAAATGGTGGTGCCATTTTTCTCCATGGTTCAGCGACAAAAAGCCCTGCACAAATCGACCATGGCGCACATGCGTCAGCGACACAAAGGTTTTCTCGAAGGCGTCATCCCATTCGCTCGAGATATTGAGAATATGGGTGAGCATCGCGCGCCCGTGGCTGTGTTCGCGGCACGAAAACCTGCGAGCAAAGCTTATTTCGCCATGTTTGATGAGCTGAGTCCACGCCTGCGCCGCAAAGGAAAGAATCGTTAATGGGACAAGAAATCGAAAGACGCTTCATCGTAGAAAGCATGCCGGACTCAGTGATCGCAGGGCAGCCCAGTAGCCGTATTCGTCAGGGTTATGTCGATGCGAAGCCGGGCAAAGAGCTGCGCGCTCGCGACAAGAATGGGCGTTTTTTTCTCACCCAGAAGCGCGGCAGCGGCCTGGTGCGGGAGGAGCACGAGATCGAGGTTGAGCAAGCGGTGTTCGACATGATTTGGCCGTTGACCGAAGGTCGACGTGTCGAGAAAACCCGCTATCACGTGGAACAGGATGAGTGGACGATGGAGATCGACATCTACCATGGTGACTTGTCCGGGCGGATGTCTCTGGAAGTCGAGTTCGCCGACGAACATCAGGCGGCGGCGTACCAAGCGCCGAGCTGGGCTGGGCGGGAAGTGACGGAAGACAGCCGCTACAACAACGCGCATTTGGCTTTGCACGGCTGGCCTACTGACGACGACTCATGAGTCAACGACGCATTGCGGTGATTCCGGTGCTTGGAGACGGCAAAAATCGTCGCCTGGTGTTGGTGACCGCGAGGCGACATGGGCATTGGATCGTGCCTACGGGAAAACCCGAGGCCAAGCTCAGTGACAAGCGCGTGGCTGCGCTGGAGGCGTTTGAGGAAGCCGGCGTGGTCGGCCGTTTGAAGAAGCTCAGGCACCCCGCACGGGTGATCTGTCGCAGCGCTTCAGGCAAATCGCGGCGTCTTGATCTTTATGGTTTGACCGTGCGTAAAAAGCTCAGTCGGTGGCCGGAAAAGAATCAACGTGAGCGCCGTTTGGTGGGGGCAGATGAATTGGATGCATTGCCCATGGACGCCCAACTGAAGCAGGTCATCCGGCGCTATCTGGAATCATTCTAGTCAAAGGTATCGCCGAGGTCCCGCGCGCGAACCAAAGCCTTGAGTTGCGCGCTGCCCGGGCTGCCCATCAGGGTGCCAGCGGGATAACTCAGCTGGGCAAGGGTGGCGGTGGTGAGTAGCTTGCCGTCACTGCGGTGTCGGGGAGGTGCGCTGCACTGACTGAGCAGAAAGTCTTGCATGCCGAAATTGTGACCAACCACCAGCACGCACTGTGCGAGTTTTGGCACCTGTTGCAGTATGGCCTCGAAATCCTCATTTTCAGCGTGATAGAGCCGCTCGTGGAAATGAATGCGCGGTGCGGCGTCACCGAGGGCCGCCAGGCACAGTTCGGCAGTCTCACGAGCGCGCTGCGCCGGAGAACTCAGGACGATATCGGGTACGAGGTTCTGGGCGCTCAGCCATCGACCAATGCGTGATGCGCCCTCGCGTCCGCGTTTTTTCAGAGGGCGCTCAAAGTCACCCACTGGATGGGACCAGTCCGACTTGCCGTGGCGCAACAGCAACAGCTCACGTGTCATGCGTCAGCGACGCGCCAATAAGCTGGCCAGTGGCTGATCCGCGCCGTGGTCATACCAGGACTCGATCAAACGAAACGACAAGGTGAAGGGTGGCGGCGTGAAAAGCTGCTTGCTGCGTAAGCCATCAGCCAACTGTTCGCGGCTGAACCAGTCGGCGGCTTCAAGCTCATCTTGTTCGACCTCAGGCGCGCCAGATTCGGCAACGGCATGAAAGCCGAACAGCACCGATGCTGGAAAAGGCCAGGGTTGCGAGGCGAAGTACTGCATCCCGGTCACCCGTACCCGAGCTTCCTCCCACACTTCACGAATGACGCAGTCCTCAACGCTTTCGCCGGGCTCGACAAAGCCAGCGAGAACCGACCACATACCAGGCGGCCAGCCCGGCTGGCGGCCGAGCAGGCAGCGGTCATGATCATCGCTGACCTGGACCAGCATGGAGGGGTCGCTGCGCGGGTAGTGCTCCAGGTCGCAGCCATCGCAGCGCAGCACATGGCCGGCATGGGTTGGGCGCGTTGGTGCTGCGCAACGGCCACAATAGCGATGACGTTTGGCCCAATACACCATGGCCCGCGCGTAGGCCATGATCGCGGCATCGTCAGGCTGCAGGCGCATCGCTGCGCCACGTAAATCGGAGAAGTGCAGCTGCGGCCAGGCGGCCGCTTCGTCCTCCGACACATCCAGCGTGTAAACGGAGCGACCGTTCCACAAACCGAGCCAGATGGCTTGATCAAGGCGCGCGCTGAAATCACGCGCCGGCAGCGTTTCAAGGACATCGCCACGCATGGGCATGCGGTAGCGGCAGACCGGAATCAGCACGGCATCATCAAGCAGAGCGCTGCGCGCCGCGTCATCGCTACGCCATTCCGCTTTGCGGTCCAGAGAGCCCGCGTTAAAACCCGGTGTGCGATCGTGGGGGTACTGGGATGTATTCATGCGCAAACAGCGTACACCGGCCCATACGACATGTCCTCAAACCCGGCAAAAGGTTAGGCTGAGTCGCTTGCCCCGGAGAAAAACGTATGCCTCGACATCAGGTTGTCATTGAACACCGTTTTACCTCACCACCCGATGCGGTGTTCGCGTTCTTTGCCGACCATGAACAATTTGGACGTTTATGGCCAGGTCGCACGCGGCGCATTGCCACGGGGCAGGATGATCCCAATGGTGTGGGCTCAGTGCGGGAAATCCGGGTCGGCCCGGTGCGTTTTGAAGAAACTGTGGTGACGTTTCAGCGCCCTCATCTGATTGAGTACACCGTGACCAAGGGCAGCCCGATCAAGAATCACCATGGTCGCATCGAACTGCATCCGGACGGTGAGGGTTGTCGACTCGATTACCGCATCGCATTTGACGGTCGTTTCCCAGTGATTGGCGCGATCGTGGCACGCAACTTGCCCAAAGACTTTGCCGCGGGCATTGCCGCCGTCGGGGCGGAACTGCCTTGAGGGTGCCGGGTCGTAAAGCCGAGGCTGTGGACTGAGGGCTTTGTCTCGTTGCGCCCCGCGCGGGCTACACTTACTCCCAAGAATAACGATCAAGGCGGATCATCATGCGTAAAGCCCTATTGGTGCTTGCATCTTTTTGGTTAGGCGCTGCTCACGCGGCTCCTTTGTATACGCTGCCGGCGCCGGACCCTTCGGCGCTCGACGAATTTCTGACGCCGCAAGCGGGTGCTTTTCGCTTTGCCACAGCCATTCCGTTCCATCTGGACTCCGGCAAGGACGGCAGTTGGTCGCACAGTGGCGGTGAGTCGATCTGGCAAGCCACGGTCTTTGCGGCGGGCGCCAAGTCGCTGAGTTTTGTATTTGATGATGTGCAGCTACCGGCTGGAGCAAGTCTGACTTTGTATGGCGCTGACGGTGCTAAGCAAGGGCCTTATACGGCGGACAATGTGCACGGCGGCCGCCTGTGGACAGCCATGCTGTTGAGTGAGGAGGTGACGTTTGAGCTGCGCACCGCCGATGTGAATGTCACCCATTTGCGCTTGGAGCAGGCGTTCTTCGGGGTGAAAAATGCGGGTGGCTACCAGCTCAAACATGGCTCTTGCAATATCGATGTGGTGTGCTCGGACGCTGATGACTGGGCAGACCAGGTGGATAGCACAGTGCTGCTGCAGTATCAGGACGGCGGTTTTCTGTTTTCCTGCTCCGGATTCTTGGTCAACAACACGCGGAGTGATCGCACCCCGTACATATTGACGGCCAACCATTGCGGCATGGATTCCTCCAACGAGGATAGCGTGCAGGTGTATTGGCGCTATGAAGACGCCAGCTGCGGCAACACAACGTTGCACAGCCATCCTTCGCCTTCGGTGGCCTTCAATCTTAATGGCGTTGAGGTCCTCGCCAGTGGCGACAGCGCCGATTTCACCTTGTTGGTTGTCGGCAGCGCGGCCAATCCGGCGGTTATTCCGGCCAGTTTCCAGCCCTTCTGGAGTGGTTGGGATGCGACAACCACCAAAGCACAGAGCGGTGTTGGCGTTCATCATCCCAGTGGTAACCAAAAATCGATCAGCTTTTTTGATTCGCCACCTGCTGCGCAGGTAGTCACAATTGATGAGCGCAATGTCTCCGCCTGGGAAATCGTTTGGGACCGGGGCACGACGGAGCAGGGCTCATCTGGTTCCGGCCTTTGGAACCAAGCGGGCCGGGCTATTGGCATGTTGTCTGGCGGTGGAGCGTCGTGTTCCAGCCGGAGTGCAGCAGATTACTATGGGCGACTGGATGTGGCCTGGAAGGAAACCAATGCGTGTGATGGTCAGCTGAAATTCTGGTTGGACCCCGACAACTCCGGCGTGCTGACTAACGATGGTATCGGCCCAGGCGCCGCTCAGCCGGTTGTGCCGAGTTGTTCTGGGCAAGTCGTGCCCAGCCCGACGCCTACACCAACGACCACGCCGACGCCAAGTCCTACGCCCACGCCAACTGCGACTCCCACACCAACGGCAACGCCATCGCCGACCGCAACTGCGACGCCGACGAGCACACCTACATCGACACCCAGTCCGGACTCCGGTGGAGGTGGCAGTGGCGCAGGCGGCGGCATGCTGCTGGCGATTGCGTGGTTGTTGCGTGGGCGCCGTAAAAAAACAGTCACGCGTTCAGGCTAGAATCGGCGGATTATGGATGCTCTTGCGACGTCTCGCGATCAAGATGAACTGGTACCGCTGAGTGCGGAGGACGCTCTGCGTCCGGAGAATTTCTTTAATCGTGAGCTGAGTCTGCTGGAGTTCAACCGCCGTGTGCTGGCGCAGGCCCGCGATGGCCGCGTGCCTTTGCTGGAGCGTTTGAAGTATCTGTGCATTTCCTGCTCCAACCTGGATGAATTTTTCGAGGTGCGGGTCGCTGGCTTGCAGCAGAAGTTGAGTGCCGGCGCACCGACTGGCGGGCCCGACAACATGTCAGCCGGTGAGCTGCTCAGCGCCATTTCCGAGCGCGCGCACGAGCTGGTGGCAGAGCAGTACCGCGTACTCAACGAGGTACTGATTCCGCTGCTGGCGGAGCAGGGCATACGCTTTGTCCGGCGCCGCCAGTTCACCGTCAATCCGCGCATGGATGAGTGGCTTCGCGACTTCTTCAACAACGAGCTGCTGCCGATTCTTTCTCCCATCGGATTGGACCCGGCTCACCCGTTCCCGCGCGTACTCAACAAAAGTCTCAACTTCATTGTGTCGCTGGAAGGCAAAGATGCGTTCGGGCGCAGCGCAACCATGGCGGTTGTCCAGGCACCGCGCGCCTTGCCGCGTCTGATCCAGATTGCGCCCGAAGCGTGTGACGGACGCACCAACGATTTTGTTTTCCTCAGTTCGGTGATTCACGCCTACGTGGCGGATCTGTTCCCGGGCATGAAAGTCACCGGCTGTTACCAGTTCCGGGTGACACGCAACTCGGATCTTTTCGTCGATGAAGAAGAGGTCGATGACCTGCTGATCGCGTTGGAAGGCGAGTTGATGGGGCGTCAGTTTGGCGATGCGGTGCGGTTGGAAGTCGCCCACAATTGCCCCGAGGCGATGACCAAATATCTGCTGCGTGTGCACGGTTTGCGTGAAGAGCAGCTTTATCAGGTCAACGGGCCGGTCAACCTGAATCGCTTGATGAAGCTGTCGGAAAAGATCGATCGACCGGACTTGTGTTTCGAGCCGTTCACGCCGCGGGTGCCGGCACATCTGTCATCGGGCTCGGATATTTTTTCTGCGATCCGCAAGAACGAAATCCTCCTCCATCACCCCTACGAATCGTTTGCGCCGGTATTGGATTTTCTGCGTCAGGCGGCCAAGGACCCCAAGGTGCTGGCGATCAAGCAGACCTTATACCGCACGGGCGCCGACTCGGCGGTCGTTGAAGCGCTGTTGCAGGCGGCGCGGGCCGGCAAGGAAGTGACCGTGGTCATTGAGCTGCGTGCGCGCTTTGATGAGGCAGAAAACATTGACCTGGCCGAGCGCTTGCAAGAAGCTGGCGCGCACGTGGTTTACGGCGTGGTTGGGCACAAAACCCACGCCAAAATGATTCTTGTGGTGCGACGCGAGGCCAGCGGTCTGCGCAGCTACGTGCATATGGGCACCGGTAACTACCATCCGCGCACCAGTCGCCTCTATACCGACTACGGCTTGCTGACCGCAGATCCGGCGATCGGTCGCGATATTCATCGTGTGTTCCTCCAGCTCACCAGTCTCGGCAAACTGGCCCAACTGGAAAGGCTGCTGCATTCGCCGTTCACATTGCACAAAGGGATGATCGAGCGAGTTGAGCGCGAAATTGAAAATGCCCGTGCCGGCAAAACCGCGCGCATTATTCTGAAACTGAATCAGCTGGTTGAGCGCGACAGCATCGCGGCGCTGTATCGTGCCTCGCAGGCCGGTGTGAAAATCGATTTGATCGTGCGCGGTATGACCTGCGTGCGCCCCGGGATGCCTGGATTGTCGGAAAACATCCGTCTGATGTCCGTGGTTGGCCGATTTCTTGAGCACACGCGTGTTTTCTACTTCGAGAACGGCGGCCAGCCGGAGGTTTGGTGTTCCAGCGCCGATTGGATGGAGCGCAATTTCTTCCGCCGCGTCGAAATCGCGTTTCCGCTGGACGATCGACGCATCCGCGAGCGCGTCATCCGCGAGCTGAAAATCTATATCGCGGATGAAACGCAAGCTTGGGAAGGTCAGCCCGATGGCAGTTACGTGCGTGTTCGGGCTGCCCAGGGCCGGCGCAAGATTCGCGCTGCGCAACGGCGCTTGATGCTGGCGAAACGCTAAAGAAGCACGGTTTTATTGCCTGCGCTTTCTGCGCTCCGGCGACGACCCGCCTGACGGCGCTCGACAAATAAATCCGTGCTGGCTTAAGCCGCGAGCAGTTTTTCGATGTCTTTGACCAGCGACGCGGGCTTGTCTGTCGGTGCATAGCGTTTCACCACCTGGCCTGACTTATCGATCAGGAATTTGGTGAAGTTCCATTTGATGCCTTTGGAGCCGAGTACGCCAGGTTGCGCCTGCTTGAGGTGCTGGTAGACCGGGTGGGCGTCGTCGCCATTGACCTTGATCTTGGCAAACATCGGGAAGCTCACGTCGTAGGTCAGCGAGCAGAAATTCTTGATTTCATTCTCGTCACCCGGCTCCTGGTGGCCGAACTGGTCACATGGAAACCCGAGGATGACCAGACCTTTGTCTTTGTAATCCCGGTATAGCGCTTCCAAACCTTCGTACTGCGGGGTGAAACCGCATTTGCTGGCCGTGTTCACCACCAGCACCACCTTGCCTTGGTAGTCCGCCAGCGGTTTTTCCTGGCCGTCGATGGTTTTGGCGCTGAAATCGTAGAAGCTCATGTTTGCATCCTTACGGTCGCTTGGTGCGCCAGTGTAGCGCGCTCAGCTGCCAGCGCGTGTGGCGAAGCTGTCGATGTCGTTGTCGGCCAGTTGCCGCATGGCTTTTTCCGCAACCGCGCGGGTCATGTCCGGGCCGATCTGGACCCGAAAAACCGTACCACGTTCTTCAAGCTCGACTTCTTTGATGCTGGATTCGAAGCCAAGCAGGGCCACCGTGGCTTTGCGCCGTTCGGCATCTTCGCGGGTGCGAAACGAACCGGCTTGCAGCACGTAGCGGTTGGTGTCCTCGGCGGCCGGTGGCGGTGGTTCAACCTTGTACGCTTCTTCGTTGGGGTTGACCTGCGCCTTGGCCAGGCCGTCGTAAAACTTGAAACGCGATTCCTGGCGTGGTGGCACCACCGGGCCAGGCGTGGGCGTGGCCACAGGACGGCTCGGCGGACCCCGCACGACGGCGGGTGACTCGACCGGCCGATACACAATGAAAACGATGGCGGCAACGCCCAGGCCCAATGTCAGGCCACACAACGCCCACAACCAGCCGGGCAGGCCGCCTGAGCTTTTCTTGCTGTGGGTATGACGTGGCGCTTCTTTGCGCTGACGGGCGTAATCGCGAGCCATTACATTTTGTCCGGCGCGTCCACGCCCAAAAGATTCAGACCGTTGCGCAACACCTGCTGCACCGCGATGTTGAGATACAGGCGCGCATCACGCAGCGCGCTGTCCTCAATCAGGAACGCTGAACTGTTGTAGTAACGGTGATACAGCTCAGCCAATTCACGCAGGTAGTGAACGATGAGCTGCGGGGCGAGCTGCGTCGCCGCAGCCTGGACCATGTCCGGGAAGCGTGCGAGCTGCTTGAGCACTTCGCGCTCAATGTCGGCATCCAGGCGTTCGAGCTGCTCAGCCGCGCTGGCCGCGTCGAAGGACCATTGCTTCTCGGCCAGCTGGCGGAACACGCTGGCCACTCGGGCGTGCGCGTACTGCACATAGAATACTGGATTGTCGTTGCTCTTTTGCGTGGCCAGCGCCAGATCGAACTCGAGCTGCTGGTCGTTGGAGCGCATCACATAGAAGAAGCGCGCCGCATCAACACCGACTTCAGTGCGCAGATCTTCCAGGGTTTCGTAGGTGCCCGCGCGGGTCGACATCGAAACCTTCTCGCCATCGCGCAGCAGGCTGACGAACTGCACCAACTGCACATCCAGCTTGTTGGACTGACCGGTCAGCGCTTCGACAGCGGCAGACATCCGCTTGATGTAGCCGTGATGGTCCTGGCCCCAAACGTCGATCAGGCGATCGTAACCGCGCTCCAGCTTGTCCAGGTGGTAGGCGATGTCGTTGGCAAAGTAGGTGGCGCTGCCGTTGGCGCGCAGCAACACGCGATCCTTGTCATCACCAAAGCGGCTGCTGGCGAACCACAGTGCGCCGTCTTGACGGTAGGTATGGCCGCCTTTTTCAAGCTGCTCCAGCGCTTTGCTGACTTCGCCCTTGTCGACCACGCTACGCTCGGAGGCCCAAGCCTCGAAAGTGACACGAAACGCGCCCAGATCATCGGCGATACCGCTGAGCTGTTCCTGCAACGCATGGTCCAGTACCCGTGCAAAACCCTCTTTGCCCAGCGTGACTTTGGCCCGTTCAATCAAGGCGTCCAGACGGGCATCGCCGGTCTCGGCATCGTCGGCAGGCAAGTCTTTGAACAACTCGTCGCCGGGAGTGTTCAAGCCTTCGGCGTTGAGCCGCTGTGCCGATTCGCGGACATAGTCACCCTGATAGGCGCGACCTGGAAACACAACCGCGATGCCTTGCTGTTCCACGTGGCGTAGCCACACCGACAAGGCCAGGATGTCCATTTGACGGCCGGCGTCATTGACGTAGTACTCGCTGTCCACGGCGTTGCCGGCGGCGCGCAGCAAGCGCGCCAGGCAGTCACCGTAGGCGGCGCCGCGACCATGCCCGACATGCAGCGGGCCGGTCGGGTTGGCGGACACGAATTCGAGCAGGATTTTCTGACCGCTGCCTGTTGGGGCTTGGCCCCAGCTGGCGCCGGTGTTGACGATGTCGCGCAACATGGCGTGATAACGATCGCTGGCCAGGAAGATGTTGATAAACCCGGGCCCAGCGACTTCAGCCTTCTCCACTGCGGAGTGCGCGGGCAGGGCGTCGATCAGCGCCTGAGCCAGTTCACGAGGCGGTTTACCCACCTGCTTGGCGCAAACCATGGCGATGTTGGACGCCAAGTCGCCATGCGCCTTGTCGCGTGTGGATTCGATTTTCGCCGCATCGGGGACAGAAATCCCCAGCGTGTCAGCGGCCTGGGCGAGCAGGGCTTGCAGTGTTTCCTTCATACAGTCACGGCGGCGCAAAACCAGCCATTTTAGCGTCCTTGGCGGCGCTGGAGGAAGCGTCTCGCCACGATACCCACAGTGATGGCGATGATGACGATGATCAGGAACAGATTGCGCAGGTTGTTGGGCTGGTTCGAGCTGCTCTCCACGTCGTCGTCCAGGACAGAGATGCGCTCGGGCGCCTGGACCGGCAGGTTCTCGGTGCTGCGGCACGACAGGCTGGGGCCGAAACCGGCACGCGCGTGCAGAACCATGCGCAGCGTACCCTGGTGTGTGATGTTCGGGATGCGCAACTCATAGCGTGCATGGCCAAGCTCCAGCTCATCGGCGTCGAGTTGGGTCACCCGCCACTGCGGATCGGTAACAGCGCTAAAGCGCAGGGTCGGGGGCTGGTCACCCGCGCTGATTCGACCACGTGGTTTCCACGCATCCCAATCGCCTTGCCGCGAGTGCAGGGTCCAGTCAGCACTTGCGATGTCACTATCGGTTTTCAGGCGCGCGGCGAAGATGGGCAGGCGACGCGGGTTGAGAAAGTGGCCTTGGGCGTTGCGCGGTGGATCAAACCAATGAATCGCGCGGGCATCGCTGCGTTGCTCTTCGATCGCCAGGACCGCTGGCGCTGGTTCAGCGCCGCTGGGTGGGTGCTTTAAGCGCACGCGAATAAAGCTAACAGGGCGGGGCTCAAAGCTCAGGGTGTCGCCATTTTGCTGAAAATCGAGATCGCCACTCCATTGTTGGAGGTTGGGCGAAATGCGCAGTTCTGCCACCGGCGGCAAGCCCACCAAGGTTCCGGTTGCGCCTTTGAGCCGACGCAAATCGAGTATCCAATCGACGATCGCGGGCGTTGTTGAGACGCCAGCAGAAAAGGAATACGACAACTCGTCGTCGGCGTTGAGTTCAGGGCGGGCCAGATCCGGCAACCGCAGAACTGGGATTTGCGTCTGCGTGCGCCGTTCATCGCGCTCGGCACAAACGGCGTAAGCCAGATTCTGTCCGCCTCCATCGAGGATCTGCAGCGCGGAAAAATCGGTCGTGGCACCCGCCTGATACAGTGCCTCCGGGACCTCGAAGCGCAAGGCTGAGTGTGGTGTGTGAACTTCCAGCTGATTTGCCCACGACAACGGGCTGACCAACCCCAGCACCAACAGGGTCAGTCGAGATTTTGTGGATCGACGTCGATGGACCATCGCAGTTGACGCGCGGCTGGGCGCGCTTCCAGTTGGTGACGAATGTGGGCCAATTGTGCCTGTAAAACGCTGCGCTTGTGGCTGCGCAACAGCAATTGGCAGCGGTAGCGTCCGCCACGTCGCTCCATCGGCGCTGGCACGGGGCCGAGCACGTCAATCTCATCATGGCCGAAAAGCGGTTCGGCGATATCTTCCAGCACGCTCATGGCGGTTTCGAGCGCCGTCGCCTCGGCACGAATCAGGGCCAGGCGCGAATAGGGTGGCCAGGACAGTTGCGCCCGCTCGCTGAGCAAAGCCTCGGCGATGCGCGCGTAATGGCCTGGGGCGAGCAGGCCAAGCAGCGGATGCTCAGGATTGTGGGTTTGCACCACCACTTCACCTGGAATATCACGTCGCCCAGCGCGCCCTGCGACCTGAGTGATCTGCTGGGCGAGCTGCTCGGTGGCGCGAAAATCCTGGCCATACAGGCCTTGGTCTGCATCGACGATGCCGACCAAAGACAGCTTGGGGAAGTCGTGGCCTTTGGCCAACATCTGGGTGCCGATGATGAGCTGCGCCTGACCGCTGCGAATGCGCTCCAGTGCGTCTTCCAATTCACCGCGACGGCTGACTTGATCACGATCCAGGCGGATGCGTTCGACTTGCGGCCACAATTGCGCAGCGCGCGCATCAATACGCTCTGTGCCCTGTCCAAGCTGATGAAGTTCATCGCTGCCGCAATCCGGACAGGCGGATGGGATCGGGCGTTGATGGCCGCAATGGTGGCAACGCAGGCTGCGACTGCGCTGATGGCTGATCAGGCGCGCGTCGCAGCGCTCGCACAGCGCGGTCCAGCCGCAGTCATGACACAGCATGATCGGCGAGTAGCCGCGCCGGTTGATGAACAGCAGAACCTGATGGCCTGCGTCCAGATGCTGGCCGACGCGCGCGATCAAGGCATTGGACAGGCCGTCTGGACAGCGCTGTCCGCGCAAATCAATCATGCTCACACGCGGCGGCTTGGCGTTGCCAAAACGATGATCAAGGGTGAGGTGCTGGTAGCGCCCTTGTAGTGCATTGAAGTGGCTCTCCAGCGAGGGCGTGGCCGAGCCCAGCACCACCGGAATGGCGTATTGCTGGGCGCGACGCACGGCCAGATCGCGCGCATGGTAGCGAATGCCATCCTGTTGCTTGTATGAGCCGTCGTGCTCTTCATCGACCACGATCAGGCCCGGGCGTGCGAGGGGTACGAATACCGCTGAGCGCGTCCCCAAGACGATGTCAGCCTCGCCCGAGCGCGCCGCCAGCCAGGCGTTATGGCGCTCGCCGTCGGCCAGCCCGGAATGCAATGCAACGGTGCGCGCTCCGGTGTGGCGTCGCACCCGCTCAATCATCTGTGGGGTCAGGCCGATTTCCGGGACCAGAATGAGGGTCTGACGGCCTTGTTGTGTCTGCTCCCGCGCCAGCGCCAGATAGACCTCGGTTTTACCGCTGCCCGTCACGCCATCAAGCAAGTGGCAGGCGAATCCTGCGCGGCTGTTGATTTGTTCGACGGCGTGCGTTTGCGCGTCGGTCAGTGTGGGTGCTTCAACGTCCTGGCTATCAAGCGTGATTTCGCTGACGGCCTCGATCAAGCCCTTGCCACTCAGGGCTTTGAGGATGCTGCTCGGCGTCCCGTCCTCACCAATGTTGGCTGCTGTCAGCGCGCAGCCCGCCGCTTGCAATGTGGCGAGTGCCGCGGCTTGCCGCGGCGCGCGGGAGAGGTCGGTGGGTGAGGTGTCGCGGCCCTGATCTGTGAGTATCCATCGGGTATTGACGACAGGGCTGGCGGCTTTTCCGCTGCGCAGCAATTTTGGCAGAGCCGTGGCAACGCTCTGGCCCAGCGGCGCCTGGTAGTAGCGCGCCGTGAAACGCAACAGGTCGAGATCAGCTTCACTGAGCAGCGGCGCGGTATCGATTACCTCAAGCACGGCTTTGAGACTTTTGCCCGGCACGCTGGATTCGTTGCCGGTGGCGACAACCACGCCGACCAAGCGGCGCGGCCCGAAGGGCACGCGCACGCGAGCGCCTACGGTGACCGGGAAGGGGCACAGATAGTCATAGGTTTCGCCGCGTGGAACGGGTAATGCAACCTGGCAGATGGCTGTCAACGGATCGCGCCTGAATGCGTTGGTTCAACGTTATAGTGTGTCACGTGTGCAGGAGCGTTTATGCGTTTACCCAGGATGTCGTCCCAACCACGTGGTGGTCAGTCCGGGAGGACAACGATATGGCTACATCGGTAGAGCTTGGTTTGTCGACAAAAAAAGCGGAGAACAGCGTGGCACGGCGCGATGCAATGGATCGCTTCCTGGCCTCGGTGGAGAGTCAAGCTTTTCGGCTGGCCTTGGCTCAATTGCACGACCGGGATACGGCGCTGGATGCCGTGCAGGATGCGATGATCCGCCTGGTGCAGAAGTATCAGCACAAACCCGAAGAACAATGGGCGCCGTTGTTTTTTCGCATACTGATGAACCGAATACGAGACGATCAACGCGCCTCACGGCGTTTTGTTGACGATGCGGACTACGCGTTGGAGCGCCCGGCGGCGGATGATCCCGAACGCCAACTCGCCCAGCGTGAAGCCATCGTGGCCTTGGAGACGGCGCTTTCCGAGTTACCGCAACGCCAGCGCGAAGCGGTCTTGCTGCGCGTCTGGGAAGGTTTTAACGTGGCCCAAACGGCAGGCATCATGGGTTGCGGTGAGGGCAGCGTGAAAACGCATTTGTCGCGTGCAATGAACACTTTGCGCGGCAGGGTGGAGGGATTTTGGGCATGAGCCAATCAGAGTTTGACCAGGACAAGCTGGTCCAATCCGTTCGCGATACGCTGGATGAACAGGTCGGTGACTTGGATGAGCTGACCCGGGCGCGTTTGCGCGCCGCGCGTTGTCGCGCTTTGGAGCACATTGAGCAACAGCAGGCCCCTTGGTGGTCATCGCTGTGGTCCCGCTGGAGCGTTGCTGCTGCCGGGGCAACCTGCGCGGTGCTGCTGGCTTGGCAACTGCAAGCTCCGGCTCCCGGCGAAGGCGCACGCCAAGCCGAGGATGCTGCGCTGATCGCAGATCTGGATCTGGTTTTGTGGTTGGAGGACGGCGGTGTTTAGGGTGCTGTTGATGGCTGTGGCGCTGTTGTTCAGCGCCACCTTGAGTGCCCAGCCGCAGTGGGATCAGCTCAGTGCAGAGCAACGTCAGGAGCTCAAGCGGTTTGCCGATCGATGGGATCAGCTACCGCCGGAGAAGCGCGAACGGATCATGCGCAATCACGATCGTTGGAAAAACATGTCGCCGGAGGAAAAACAGCGCGCTCGGGACAAATGGGCCAAGTTCCGGGCCTTGCCGGAAGCCGAGCGTGACGCATTGCGTCAGTGCTACCGACGCAAACGGGCCGGCGAAGCCGTGGATTGCCCGAAGCCATAGGCCGGGCAATCCACTTTGGTCAGACGAGGCTTTGCGCGGCCGAGCTTTCCTCTTTCGGATTGGGGCCGAAACGGTTTTCACCCGGGGTGCTGTCCAGCACGAACAGCACGATCAGAACGATAAAACCGATCACCGGGATCAGGCCGACAAGCAGCCACCAGCCGCTGCGGTCGGTGTCGTGCAGGCGGCGGATGCCCACCCCCACCGACGGCAGAAGCACGCCCAGCACATAAATCAGTCCGAGGATGCCACCGGTGCCGATGCCAGCTTCAACCACGCTGATGACAATGCTGATGATGAAGTTGAAGAGTATGAAGAACCAATACTCTTTGCGTCGTGCTCGACCTTCAAACACGGCGTACTTGCGCAGAACCTGCACGTACCAATCCATGATTTCCCCTTTCTTGTGATCTCTGGAGCTTGCGTTAGGCAAACTCCTCCAGATCAGACTACGCCGCCGTGTGACGGAAGGCAAAAAACAAAAAAGGGCAGCCGAAGCTGCCCTTTTTGATCCAACTTTCAGCGTTTAGCTGACCGATTTGACCCCTGCGATGAAGGCGGCACAGGACTTCTGTGCATCGCCGTAGACCATGCGGGTGTTTTCACCGAAGAACAGCTCGTTCTGGATGCCGGAGAACCCAGTGCCCTGACCACGCTTGAGCACGTAAACGTTCTCGGCATGATCGGCGTTGAGGATCGGCATGCCGTAGATCGGGCTGGACTTGTTGGTCCGCGCAGCCGGGTTGACCACGTCATTGGCCCCGATCACGATCGCGGCACTGGCGGTGCCGAACTCTTCGTTGATGTCTTCGAGGTCAAAGATGATGTCGTAGGGTACGCCCGCTTCGGCCAACAGCACGTTCATGTGCCCTGGCATACGCCCCGCCACAGGGTGGATCGCGAAGGCCACTTCCACACCGCGTTTCTGCAGCATCTGCACGAATTCCCACAGCTTGTGCTGAGCCTGGGCCACGGCCATGCCGTAACCCGGCACGATGATGACTTTTTCGCCGTAAGCCATGGAAATCGCCGCGTCTTCCGCGCTGATTTCCTTCATCTCGCCCTGCGGGCCATCGCCATCGTCCGTATCGCCGGTGCCCATGCCCGAGAACATGACATTGCTGATCGAGCGGTTCATGGCGCGTGCCATCAGCAGGGTCAGCAAGGTGCCCGCGGCACCCACCACCATGCCGGCGATGATCATGGCCGGGTTCTGCAGCACATAGCCCTCAAACGACACGGCCAGGCCGGTCAAAGCGTTGTACAGCGAGATGATCACCGGCATGTCGGCGCCGCCGATGGGCAGCGTCATCATGATGCCGAAGGCCAGAGCACTGGCGAAGAAGATGAACAACATCAGGCCCGACGGATGATCCGCCGTCATCACCATGATGCCGCTGATCACCGCAATGCCCAGCATCACGAAGTTGGTGCGATGACCGCCCGGAATCCGCGGTGCTTTGTCCATGCGACCGTCGAGCTTGGCCCAGGCGATGACGGAACCGGTCATCGACACCGAACCGATCAGGCCGCCGATCACGGCCAGTGCGATGGCGATGCCGTCATGGTGTACACCGCTGCCCTTGGATAGCTTGATCAGCTCGATCGCGGCGATGGTTGCGGCGGCGCCGCCACCCATGCCGTTGTAGATTGCGACCATCTGCGGCATGTCGGTCATGGCGACCGATTTGCCCCAGCGCCAGGCCCAGATCGTACCGATGGCGACGGCCACGGCAATCAGCAGGATGCGCCCGATGCCGGCGTGCAGGATCTGCGGGTAGAGGAAGGTGACGACCGTGGCCACGACCATACCCACGCCAGCCCAGACGATGCCTGAACGGGCGGTCTTGGGCGAGGACATACGCTTGAGGCCAAAGATGAACAGGAAGGCCGCCGCGAGGTAACTGAATTGAATCAATGTGGTCATGGCTTAGTCCTTGCTGCTCTTGAACATTTCGAGCATGCGCTCGGTCACGACATAACCGCCGGAAGCGTTGACCGCTGCCATCACCGTGCCGAGAAAGCCGATGCTGATTTCCAGCCAGCCGTCGGCTGTGCCCAACGCCACCATGGCGCCGACCAGCACGATGCCGTGGACGAAGTTGGAACCGGACATCAGCGGCGTGTGCAGAATCGCCGGCACACGGCCGATGATTTCATAGCCGGTGAAGGCGGCGAGCATGAAGATGTAGAGGGCTACAAATCCCGTGAGCATGCTTATTCTCCTTCGACAGCCTGACGGCTGGCTTGGTGCTTGATTTCACCCTCGTGCGTGAGCACCGAACCGGCGACGATGTCGTCTTCCCAGTTCAGGTTCAGCTCACCCTCTTCGGTGACGATGAGGCCGAGGAAGTTGATCAGGTTTTTGGCGTACAGCTCACTGGCGTGTTCGGCCAGACGGCTGGGAATGTTCAGCGGTGCCTCGATCAGCACGCTGCCGACTTCCACTGACTCACCCGGCTTGGTTGCGGTGGTATTGCCGCCGCCTTCTGCTGCCAGGTCGATGATCACCGCACCGGACTTCATGCCGGCGATCTGCTCGTCATCAATCAATTTGGGCGATGGCCGGCCTGGGATCGCCGCAGTGGTGATGACCACGTCAGCAGCCTGGATGTGTTTGGTGATGACTTCACGAACTTGGTTTTTTTCGTCGTCAGTCAGCTCGCGCGCATAACCGCCTTCGCCTTCCGCTTTAACGCCGGTATCGACGAATTTGGCGCCGAGTGATTCGACCTGCTCTTTCACCGCGGAGCGCACGTCGTAGCCTTCCACCATGGCGCCAAGACGACGCGCTGTGGCGATGGCCTGCAAGCCAGCCACGCCAGCGCCCATCACCAACACTTTGGCCGGGCGGATGGAGCCGACTGCGAAGGTCATCATGGGCAGGATGCGCGCCAGATGCGTCGCGGCCAGCAAGGCACCGTGGTAACCGGCCAGTGCGGCTTGCGAGGACAAGGCGTCCATCGCCTGGGCGCGGGTGGTCCGTGGCACCAGCTCCATGGCGAAGCAAGTGATCTTGTTGTCACGCAGTGCTTTGACCACGTCCGGGTTGCGGTTCGCGTAGACAAAACTGAACAACACTGTGCCGGGCTTGAGGGCCTCGACCTCCGCGATCGAAGGCGGGCCGACGCGCAACACGATGTCTGCGCCGCTCAGTGTTTTAGCCGGGCCGCTGGTCAGACTGACGTCCTCACCCCAGGCATCGTCCGGAATTCGTGTGGCCACACCAGCGCCTTTCTGCACTTTGATGTCCACACCCAGTTTTTTCAGCTTCGGCACCACCGCGGGTACCATCGCCACGCGCTTTTCGCCGCTCGCGCTTTCTTTGGGTATCGCGATTTTAATCGGCATCGGGTTACTCCCTGTTGGTATTTCCGACAGGCCGCAAAAGCCCCTTCGCCGTTGCCAGCGAGAGACAGTTGTGGCTTGATTTATGCGCGACCCGGCCGTGCTTCGGGTCGAAGTTATTCTGGCTGTTGGATGTCAGGCCGGATGCCTCCGCTCGCACAGCTCTAGCCATGACAGAACAGCCCATAATCTACCTGATCGACGCCAGCGTCTACATCTTTCGTGCCTGGCATTCGATACCGGATCACATGAAAACGGCCCAGGGAGAACCCTGTAATGCCGTCTTTGGATTTGCCGGATTTATCGCAGATATGCTCAAACGCAGCAACCCTGATCCGGTGCTTGTTGCTTTCGATGAGAGTCTAAGTTCTTCTTTTCGAAACGAATTGTTTCCACAGTACAAAGCCAACCGACCGCCCGCGCCGATCGAGCTGAAACGACAGTTCGCATGGTGTCAACGGTTGTGTGGGGCGCTTGGGCTGCACTGGCAGGCGGATAGCAGTTGGGAAGCGGATGATTTGATCGGAACCTGGTCTGCCATGGCCAAATCGCGCGGTCAGGCGGTCAGTATTGTGACCCGGGATAAGGATTTGGCCCAACTGATTACACCGCAGGATCACCTGTGGGATTTTGCCGCCGACAAACGGCTCGACAGCGATGGGATCAAGGACCAGTTCGGCGTCTGGCCGGAGCAGATTGCAGACTATCTGGCCTTGACCGGGGACGCGGTCGACAACATTCCTGGCGTTGCCGGCGTTGGGCCCAAGGCCGCGTCAGCATTGTTGCAGGCCTTCGATACCCTGGAACAGGTTTATGAGCGTTTGGACGATGTGCCGGATCTGCCGGTGCGCGGTGCCAAATCCTTGAAGACCAAATTGGAAGTCGGGCGTGAATTGGCGTTTTTGTCACGGCAACTAACCGGCATCCCGCGTGATTTGCCGGTGCAGGAGCCAGTTTGGCAGCGTCGCCCGGTGGATGAAGTGGCGCTGGAGCAACTGTGCGATGAACTCGCATTTGGTGACGGCATTCGACGCCGCTTGTTGCAACGTTGATTCCTGTCAGAATGCGGTGTTTGACGGGTCAGGAGCCACGGTGAAAGTCCATCGCCCCTACAGTATCAACGAGAAGATCGCGCATGCCGTGACGCATGGCGTGGCGGCGATTGCCAGCATTGTCGGGCTTGCTGTGCTGGTGGCTTACGCCAGTGTCTACGGCAGCATGTTGCACGTGGTGGCGGTGAGCATCTTCGGCGGCAGCTTGATCCTGCTCTACACCGCATCAACGCTCTATCACAGCATTCCGATCCCGGCCGCCGAGCCGGTGTTGCATACGCTTGATCACGCGGCGATCTATGTCTTGATTGCGGGGACCTACACACCCTTTGCTCTGGTTTGTCTGGACGGCGCGGTGCGCTGGTGGTTGTTCGGTTTGGTCTGGTCGATGGCCTTGGCCGGTGTCATTTTCAAACTGTTTTTCACCGGACGTTTCGACAAACTTTCAGTCGGCCTGTATCTGGCCATGGGTTGGCTGGTGGTGGCGTTCGCCAAGCCGGTGATGGAATCCGTGCCCTTGGCTGGCTTGGGCTGGCTGGCGGCAGGGGGTATCTCGTATACGCTCGGAGCCGCGTTCTATCTGTGGCGTGGTCTGCCTTACAACCACACGATTTGGCACGTGTTCGTCATGCTCGGCAGCGTGCTGCAGTACCTGGCGGTGCTGTGGTACGTGGTGCCTGGCCCCACTTCTGCGACTTAGGATTTCAACGTGGCGCATTACCACTGGACCGATCTAGTTCCGCACCCGGGCTCACCGCCGCAGGGCGTTGATCGTGTGTGCTTCGGCTGCGACTTGTCACCGGACAACTGGCGCCTGGTTTATGAGGTGTTCGGCAGGGTTGATGCGCTGCACTTGCCGCCAGAGCACGGGCCGCGCCCTGGGCGCGAATTGTGGACGAGCACCTGTTTCGAGCTGTTTATCGCGCGTTCCAGTCATGGTTATCGGGAATTGAATATAGCCCCAACCGGTGCCTGGGGCGGGTTTGATTTTGACGGTTATCGCAGTGCCGGTCGGCCACTGCGCCAAGCCCCTGTGGCCAGTTTGGAATCCACGCGCGGCGACAACTACTACCGGGCGGACATCGTGCTGAGCGACGCCGCCGTGCCCGATATGGCGGCGCATCTTGGGCCGGCGGTTGTGCTCAAGGACAGGCAGGGGCATCTGAGCTACTGGGCCTTGATGCACGCCCCGGGCAAGCCCGATTTTCATCATCCCGACTTGATGCGTATCCCGGTGCGTCGCTGATGTTTTTTGGGGTCGATCGTCTGTTGAACGATCCGCAGCTGCGTGAGCCACTGGCCGGTCGGCGTGTTGCGCTGCTGGCGCATCCGGCATCAATGACTCACGACTGGCGGCACAGCCTGGATGCCTTGGCCGCACTGGGCGAGGTGAATTTGACGGCAGCTTTTGGGCCTCAACACGGACTGCGCGGCGACAAGCAGGACAACATGGTGGAGTCGGACGACTACACCGATCCGACCTTGGGCATTCCGGTCTTTAGCCTGTATGGCGAGGTCCGGCGACCGACGCCCGCCATGCTCGACAGCTTTGATGTGTTGCTGGTCGATTTGCAGGATCTGGGTTGTCGCATTTACACCTTCATCACCACACTGCGCTACGTGCTGGAGGCGGCGGCTGAGCACGGCAAAGCGGTCTGGGTGCTGGATCGCCCCAATCCCGCTGGGCGACCGGTGGAAGGCAATCTGCTACAGCCGGGCTGGGAAAGTTTTGTCGGTGCCGGCGCATTGCCCATGCGTCATGGTCTGACCATGGCCGAGATGGCGCAGTGGTTCATCCGCGAGCTTAAGCTTGATGTGGAGTTTCACGCTGTCACCATGCACGGCTGGCGGACGGATGAGGCGCCGGGATACGGCTGGCCACTGGGGCAACGGGAATGGATCAATCCCAGCCCCAACGCGCCGAATTTGTCGATGGCACGGGCCTATGCGGGCACCGTGATGCTGGAAGGCACCACATTGTCGGAAGGGCGGGGTACCACCCGCCCGCTGGAGTTGTTCGGCGCGCCAGACCTGGATGCTGACGCCATACTCGCCACCATGCAGTCGCTGGCACCTCAGTGGTTGCAGGGCTGTCGCCTGCGTCCGTGCTGGTTCGAACCGACTTTCCATAAACATGTCGGGCAACTCAATACAGGGCTGCAAATCCATGTGGAAGCGTGCAGCTACGACCATGCACAGTTTCAGCCGTGGCGCTTGATGGCTTTGGCCTTCAAAGCGATCCGCATGCTCTCTCCCGACTATCCGTTGTGGCGTGATTTTCCCTACGAATACGAGCGGGATCGGTTGGCCATTGATTTGATCAATGGGTCACCGCTATTGCGAGAGTGGGTCGATGATGCAGATGCGACAGCGAATGATCTGGATGCCCAAGTGCAACCTGACGAAGTGCTCTGGCGCGAACAGACGAGAGAATTCTTACTGTATTAGCGTATCGTGAGTTGTGAGGAGACTTCAGGACAACCACGATGAAAAATACCGTTCTGATGGTGGCCGCTAGCGCGATCCTGCTCGGCTGCCAAATTTCGGATGACCCGCAATTCGATCCGGCGCTCGAAAGCGATGCCGAACCCGAGCTGAAGAACAGCTACGAAACACTCGAAGCGCAACTGCGGTGTACCGAGTTCGTTCACGACGATAAGCCCCCCATTTTGCTCGTTCACGGCACGTTCACCGCTGGATGGGAGCAATATGAGTGGAGTTACATACCCGTGCTCAGTGAACTGGGTTACGACGTGTGTACCACCACCTATCCGGACCGGGGCCTGGGTGATCTGCAGAATTCCGCTGAATTTGTCGTGCATGCGCTGCGTCGTATCCACGAAATGACAGGGCGTAAAGTGGCTATGATCGGCCACAGTCAGGGGGTAGCGGTGCCGCGCTGGGCGATCAAATGGTGGTCGTCCGCGCGCGAGGCCGTGGATGATTTCGTGATGGTTGCGGGGCCGAATCAGGGCACTGCGATCGCCGATCCGGCGGCTATTCTCGAGCGCTTGCTGGGCATTGAGTTGCCATTGACCGGGGCGGATCTGCCCTTACCCGCGGCGTTCCACCAGATGGCCTTCGGTTCGCAGTTCATACGCGCGACGAATCTCGAGGATGAGACGCCCGGTGACATTTCTTACACCGCGATCTACACGATGTTTGATGAGTTGGTGCAGCCGTTCGCGCCGCTGCCGGTCGCGGCGGTGGATTTCGCACAGAACAACCCCAATGTCACCAACCTGTTGCTACAGGATCTGTGCCCGGGCTACGTGATGGAGCACGCCTTGATCGGATTGGCGGATGCGGTGACTTTCAATCTGGCCTTGGACGCCATCAATCACCCTGGGCCTGCGGACATCGAGCGCGCCGGCGGACAAGCTTTGTGTGGATTGCCACTGTTGCCGGAACTCAGTCTTAGCCTGCCTGGGTTGATTTCAGGGGGTGCGGCGATACCACCGTTGGAGTTTGAGAACGGCTTGCCGATGGCGTTGCATCTGAGTGTCGGCGAGCCCCCCTTACGTGATTACGCGCAAGCGGCTTTGGACGCGACCGACGAAGGCTCCTGAAAGCCAAAGAAAAGCCCCGCCAGTGCGGGGCTTGCTCACAGTTGACTGGGCTTAGAATGTGTCGCCGGGCACGCGCACCCAGCCTTCCATCAGAATGCGCGCCGACCGCGACATAATGGCTTTCTTCGCAATCCACTGACCATTGCTTTGGATGGCCTCGGCACCGACTCGCAAGGTGCCGGAGGGATGACCAAAGCGCACCGCGTCACGCTCGCCGCCACCAGCGGCCAGATTGACCAGCGTGCCGGGGATGGCGGCAGCGGTTCCAATGGCGACGGCGGCGGTGCCCATCATGGCGTGATGCAGCTTGCCCATCGACAGGGCGCGCACATTGAGGTCGATGTCGTCGGCCTGAATGTTTTTGCCGCTGGAGGAGACGTAACTTTTGGCCGGTGACACAAACGCCACCTTGGGCGTGTGCTGACGCGCGGCTGCTTCCTCGGGCGTCTTGATCAGGCCCATGCGCAGCGCACCGGCCACGCGGATGGTTTCCATCTTGTCCAGAATCGCTTTGCTTTCGTTGATCGCCGGTTGCAATTCCGTCCCTTCAAAGTCGATTTCGTCCGCATTGACGAAAACCGTGGGGATGCCCGCGGTGATCATGGTCGCCTTGAGTGTGCCCAGACCCGGCACGTCGAGTTCATCAACCAAATTGCCGGTGGGGAACATCGCGCCTCCATCCTCGTCGGCTGGATCGAGGAACTCCAGCACGATTTCGGCGGCCGGGAAGGTCACGCCATCCAGTTCAAAATTGCCCGTTTCCTGAACCTGGCCATTGCTGACCGGAACCTGGGCAATGATGGTTTTGCCGATATTGGCCTGCCAGATGCGCACTGTGCAGATACCGTTTTCCGGCACACGCGCGGCATCGACATAGCCGGCATGAATGGCGAACGCGCCTGCCGCGGTCGACAGGTTGCCGCAGTTGCCTGACCAATCGACAAAGTCGGTGTCGATGCTGACCTGCCCGTAGAGGTAATCGACATCATGTTCCGGCTGGTTGCTGGGCGAAACAATCACGCATTTGCTGGTGCTTGAGGTCGCCCCACCCATGCCGTCGGTGTGTTTGGCGTAGGGGTCGGGTGAACCGATCACGCGCTGGAACAGACGATCGCGGGCCACCCCGGGTGTCTGGCAGGGTTGGGGCAGGTCTTCCAGTCGGAAGAAAACGCCTTTGGATGTGCCGCCGCGCATGTAAGTGGCGGGGATCTTGATTTGTGCAGGATGCGTCATGGTTTTCTTAAACAAAAAGTTGGTGGGCGCCAAGTACGATCGCGGCCAGCCCCAGGGCCCACAAGCTACAGGCTGAGATATCAAACAAGGTATAGCGCAGACGGGCGAACCCGCTGATGCCCAGCATGGCTGGCACCAGCGAGCGCAAAGCCGGCAGAAAGCGACCAATGAAAATGGCGCCGGGTCCGAAGCGTCTGACCAATGCTTCGGTGCGATCCCATTTGTCGCGGTGCCTGTTGACGATTTTCAGGTGGTGGATGCCGGGCCCGATGGCGCGGCCAAAGTAGTACCCCGCGTGATCGCCAAGTGACGACCCTAGCGCTGCGAGTATCGCCATATGGGGCATGCTGGCCCATCCATTGGCATAGAAAATCGAACAAATCACCACCAGGAACACGCTGGAGATGAACAGGCCGATGCCGACACAGGTTTCCATGAAGGCGAACAGCGGTACCAGCAGCAGGGCGTACTGCTGATGTTGCTGAGCCCAGTCGATCAGCGCCTGATTCATGAGCGTGGTGGCCGCGGCAGCAGCACCGGTGTTTGTGCTTTGTAGCGCTCGTATTCGTCTTGACCGCCCCAGCGTTGGTCGGCGCGCTGCTCCAGCAGGGGAATGCCGCTGACCTTGATCAGCAACCATGCGACGAACAGTGGCGAGATCAGGCCGGCGTACGACCAGCCTGAAAAGCTCGGCCAGGCGATGATGCAGATGCCGCTCCAGAGCAGAATTTCACCAAAGTAATTCGGGTGCCTCGACCAGGCCCACAGGCCGCTGCGAATGAACTGATCGCCTGTGCCCGGCGCCCGTTTGAACGCGGATTTTTGTGCATCGGCAATGGCTTCGATGGAAAAACCCGTCAGCCAGATCAGTCCACCGGCCAGAGCCCATGCATCCAGCGCCGTGACAACCGGGTTCAGCATCGCGATCAAGGCCGCCAGTAGGGTTAGAAACACCCACAGGCCTTGCAGTGTCCAGGCCAGCAGAAACTTGCCGAAGTTCGGTTTTATGGCGTCAAAACGCCCGTCTTTGCCATCGCGTCGGATGCGTTGGAACAGGAAGCTGCCCAAGCGACAGAACCATATGCCGATCAACGCAGCGAGCAACCAGGCGCGTGGATGGGCCGGGCCCAGCAGCAAGGCCAGCACGACCACGCTGGCATAGGTGGCTGAGCCGGTCAGGTCGTAGTAATGCTCGGTCTGGGCGGCAAACGCGGGGACAAAGGCCAGCCATTGAATGGCGAAAGCCAACAGCGCCAGAACCACCAGCGGTGGCAATGACGCCCAGCTTTGCGCGCTGTCGTCGACCAACCAGGCCAAGGCCCCGGCGGCAACCGCCAGGGCCAAACACGCGGTCAGACTGATGAGGTGTCGCATGAGATGTCCTCTTGCCGATGCTCAGTCAGACCGCAGCATAGCCGGTCTGACCTCAGGCGGCCTCCGCAGCCAGGAAGTCCTGGGCGAAACGTTGCAACACGCCGCCGGCGGCATAGATCGAAACTTCCTCTGCGGTGTCCAGGCGGCACAGGACGGGTGTTTCCTGCGATTCACCAGATGTGCGATGGATGACCAGGGTCAGGGTGGCGCCCGGTGCCGGCTCACCTTTGACGTCAAAGGTTTCGGTGCCATCAATCCCCAGTGTCTTGCGGGTGGTGCCGTCCATGAATTGCAGGGGCATCACGCCCATGCCGATCAGGTTGGTGCGGTGAATGCGTTCAAAGCCTTCGGCCACAATGGCTTCCACCCCGGCCAGACGCACGCCTTTGGCAGCCCAATCGCGAGAGGAACCCTGGCCGTAGTCGGCCCCGGCAATGATGATCAGCGGCTGCTTGCGCTGCTGGTAGGTCTCGATCGCTTCCCACATGCGCATCACTTCGCCTTCCGGCTCGACTCGCGCGAACGAGCCCTGACGCACCTCGCCGTTGTCATCGGTGACCATTTCGTTGAACAGCTTAGGATTGGCGAAAGTCGCCCGCTGAGCGGTCAGGTGGTCGCCGCGGTGGGTCGCGTAGGAATTGAAGTCTTCTTCCGGCAGGCCCATCTTGGCCAGGTATTCCCCAGCTGCGCTGGAGGCCAAAATGGCGTTGGAAGGCGACAGGTGATCGGTGGTGATGTTGTCACCCAGCACGGCCAGCGGGCGCAGGCCGGTGAGCGAGTTCTGTGCGGCCATCGCGCCTTCCCAATACGGTGGGCGGCGGATGTAGGTGCTCATCTCGCGCCAGTCATACAGCGGTGATAAGCCTTCGTCTTCGACAATTTCGAAGTTGAACATCGGATCGTACACGGCGCGGAACTGCTCCGGCTTGACGCTGGACGCGACCACCTCATCAATCTCTTCGTCGGTTGGCCAGATGTCCTTCAGGGTCACCGGGTTGCCTTCGCTGTCATGACCCAGCACGTCTTTTTCGATATCGAAGCGCACCGTGCCGGCGATGGCGTAGGCCACGACCAGTGGCGGTGAGGCCAGAAATGCCTGCTTGGCGTAGGGGTGGATGCGGCCATCAAAGTTGCGGTTGCCGGACAACACTGCGGTGGCATACAGGTCGCGATCAATCACTTCCTGCTGAATCTTGGGGTCCAGGGCGCCGGACATGCCGTTGCAGGTGGTGCAGGCAAAGGCCACGATGCCGAAACCCAGCTCGTCGAGTTCCTTTTGCAGACCGGCCTCTTCCATGTACAGCTGTACGGTTTTGGAACCCGGGGCGAACGAGGACTTGACCCAGGGTTTGCGGGTCAGGCCTTTGGCGTTGGCGTTGCGGGCCAGCAGGCCGGCAGCGACCACATTGCGCGGGTTGGACGTGTTGGTGCACGAGGTGATCGCAGCAATGATCACCGCGCCATCGGGCATTTTTCCGTCTTCCAGTTCCCAGGTGCTGGCAATGCCGCGTTCTGCCAGAGCCGAGGTCGGTAGCTTGCGGTGCGGGTTGGACGGGCCGGCCATGGTGCGCCCGACGCTGGACAGATCAAACGTCAGAGTGCGCTCGTACTGCGCCTGGGCCAGGTCATCCGACCACAGCCCGGCGGTCTTGGCATAGTTTTCAACCAGCGCAACCTGGGCATCGTCACGACCGGTCAGGCGCAGATAATCCAGGGTCATGTCGTCGATGGAGAACAGTGCGGCGGTAGCGCCATACTCTGGCGTCATGTTGGAGATCGAGGCGCGGTCGCCCAGGGTCAGGCTAGCGGCGCCTTCACCGTAGAATTCCAGATAAGCACCGACGACTTTTTGAGCACGCAGGAATTCGGTCAGCGCGAGCACGATGTCGGTGGCGGTGATGCCCGGCTGGCGTTTGCCGGTCAGCTCCACGCCGACGATTTCCGGCAGGCGCATCCACGAGGCGCGGCCGAGCATGACCGATTCGGCTTCCAGGCCGCCGACGCCCACAGCGATGACACCGAGGGCGTCGACATGCGGGGTGTGCGAGTCGGTGCCCACGCAGGTGTCCGGATAGGCCACACCGTCAGTGGTCATGATCACCGGCGACATTTTCTCCAGATTGATCTGATGCATGATGCCGTTGCCTGGCGGCACCACATCAATGTTCTTAAAGGCCTTCTTGGTCCAGTTGATGAAGTGAAAGCGGTCTTCGTTGCGGCGGTCTTCGATCGCGCGGTTCTTGTCGAAAGCATCGGCCTCAAAGCCAGCGTGCTCCACCGCCAGGGAGTGGTCGACAATCAACTGGGTCGGCACCACGGGGTTGATTTTGGACGGGTCGCCGCCGGCTTCGGCAATGGCATCGCGCAACCCGGCAAGGTCAACCAGCGCGGTCTGGCCGAGGATGTCGTGGCAGACCACGCGGGCCGGGAACCAGGGAAAGTCGAGGTCGCGCTTGCGCTCAATGAGCTGCTTGAGGCAATCGGTCAGGATCGCCGGGTCACAGCGTCGCACCAGATTTTCTGCATGCACCCGTGAGGTGTAGGGCAGGGTGGCATAAGCGCCGGGCTGGATGGCCTCGACGGCGGCGCGGGTGTCGAAATAGTCCAGGTCGGTGCCCGGGAGTTTTTTGCGGTATTCGGTGTTCATGCTTGCGCTCTCGTTAGCGGAAGGGAGCCTTGCTGGTGTTACTTCTTGCCCTGGGCAAACAGGGCATCCAACTTCTGCTCGAAATCGTGGTAGTTGATCGACTCGTACAACTCCATGCGAGTCTGCATGGTGTCGACCACATTCTTCTGTGTGCCGTCGCGGCGCACCGCTTCGTAAACGTTCTGCGCGGCCTTGTTCATGGCGCGGAAGGCGGACAGCGGGTAGAGAACCAAGCCGACGCCGACCTCACGCAACTCGTCGACCGTGAACAGTGGCGTTGCGCCGAATTCGGTGATGTTGGCCAGCACCGGCACGCCCACCGCTTCGGAAAACTGCTTATACATGGGCAGCTCGGTCATGGCTTCGGGGAAGATCATATCGGCGCCAGCCTCGGCGCAGGCAATGGCCCGTTCGATGGCCGAGTCCAGGCCTTCCACAGCCAGCGCATCGGTACGCGCCATGATCACGAAGTCGTCGTCGGTGCGGGCATCGACTGCAGCTTTGATGCGATCGACCATTTCCTGCTGGGTGACGATTTCCTTATTAGGGCGATGACCGCAGCGTTTGGCGCCAACCTGGTCTTCAATGTGCATGGCGCCAGCGCCGGCTTTGATCAGCGCTTTGGTGGTACGGGCCACGTTGAACGCCGAGCTGCCGAAGCCGGTGTCGACATCGACCAGCAGCGGGGTGTCGCAGACGTCGGTGATGCGCCGCACATCAATCAGCACATCTTCCAGCCCGGAGATGCCCAGATCCGGCAAACCCAGTGAGCCGGCAGCGACGCCGCCGCCTGAGAGATAGATAGCCTTGAAGCCTGCACGTTGGGCCAGCAGGGCGTGGTTGGCATTGATGGTGCCAATCACCTGCAACGGTTGTTCTTCGGCAACGGCGGCGCGGAAACGGGCGCCTGCGGACGCTTGCGTGCTCATGGGGCACTCCTTGGATCACGAATGTGGAGAATGGCGGGGCGTGTATTTTCTCACTCGCGATGGGCGTTTCCCAAATCGTTATGAATTCAGTGGCTTAAGTCACATTTTTGCGCGTTGGGACTTTGCGCATGCCGCGTTGACACTTTTTTCACGTTGGCAAGAGCATGGTGACCGCTACAGAACTGCGAGGGTCCTGCCATGCATACAATTCACGACCACAATTTAATCTCCGACGCCGCCAGAGTCCCCTCTCGGCAAGCTTGGGGAGCGCCGTTTCTGGTTAGCTTGGTGGGCTGGATTGCCGGCACTGCGATGGCTGTATCCGTGGGCGGCTGGATGGGTGTCACCATCGGTGCCGCCGCTTGGATTGGTGTCCCGGCCTTGTGGTTGTTCGGCGAAATTCTGTTCGAACAGGATTAAGAACGATCAGGCGCGGGAGATAAATTCCCGCGTCAATGTATTGACCTTCACCACTTCGCCTTCAGTGAGGTACTCCGGTACCTGAATCTCCAGACCGGATTCCAACACCGCCGTTTTGGAACGCGCACTCTGGCTCGCGCCTTTGATTGCCGGCGCCGTCTGCGTCACCGTCAATTCGACGGTGCCCGGTGGATCAATCCCGACACAGACATCTTCCACGATCAGCGCGGTATATCCCTCGGCGTTGTCGACCAGGAATGGCGTGACATTTTCCAACTGCTCCGCTCTCAGCGTGAATTGGCTGTAGTCCTCCACATCCATAAACGTGTAGCCATCGGCATCTTGATATAGGTACTGGACCGGACGGCGACGAAAGTCGACATCCGGCAGCATGTCGTCGCCTTTGAAGGTTTGGTCCAGCTTCTGGCCGGTCTGCGCATGGTTAAGACGAGCCTTGTACAGCGTGCTGGCTCCGCGAGCCGTCGGATTGTGAGCCTGGACCTGGCGCACGATGTAGGGTTTGCCGTCGATATCGACGACCATTCCAGACTTCAATTCTGCCGCTTTGGGCATGTCGAACCACCGTATGAAAAGGCGCGATTCTAAGCCCAGCTGCGGAGAAAGTGGCGAGGCGGATTGATGACGAAAAATTGACGGCCGGTTTGATCAACTGACTCTCTGCAATCAATCAACAGTAGGTGCGGGGTGTTGGTGCCAGCCATCCAGTCTCGGTCTCGTCAACGCATTGCTCAGCTCTTGCGCAAGTGCGCGGTGTTGGGGGTTTTGGCGATGTGTATCGGGCCGCTGAGCACGGCGGGCGCGGGAACCCGTGATGTCAGCGTATACGCCCACCCGAGCGTGGATTCAGCGTTTCTTACGCGGAATTTTCTTCGCGCCATTTTCACCCTGCGTGTACGGACGTGGCCGGATGGCCAGCCGATTCGGATTTTCGTGCTGGATGACAGTGATCCTTTGCACATCCAGTTTTGCCAGGACCAGTTGGGCACCTATCCCTACGTGCTGCGCAAATCGTGGAATCGCACAACCTTTACAGGCACTGGTTTGTTGCCTGTACGCGTCGACAGTATTGAAGACATGCGCCGCAAGGTCGATAGAACACCAGGGGCCATAGGTTACGTCCCCACCATGGCGGATGCCGATATTCAGAGGAGCCCTTCATGAAAATTTGGATCGCAATCTGTGGAGGCGTTTTGATGGCCCATATGGGCTGGGTGCAGGCCAATGAATCCGCGGAACTGGACATTCGCGGTGCCGTCGCCATGGGCTACGTGAATTCCAGTGGGAACAACTACTTGCAGGGAAGTCTGGACGGAAGCAACGACTTGTATGAAGTGGCCATCAATGCCCGGACCAGCTTGACTCCGGAAGTGCTCGTTGCTGGTCAGCTGATGGCGCGTGAATATGGTGCCAGTGACGATGGCCGCATGCGCCTGGATTACTTACAGCTGGATTATCAATTCTGGCGCAGTTTGTCCGGTAGCGCCGGGGTGCGCGTGGGCAAACTCAAAAATCCGGTGGGCTTTTTCAATGACAGCCGGGATATTGTGTTCTCCCGCCCGGGTATCCTGTTGCCCTCGGTGTATCTGGAAGACACCGGCATTCGCGATTTGCTGTTCGCGTCCGAAGGTCTGCAAGGCTATGCGCATTGGGAAGTCGGTTCCCTGATCTCCAGCGTGGTGCTGGGTTGGGGCCGTGATCGTGATGCCTCCGATGAGTTCGAGCACGCAGTGGGTGAGCCTATCGACGGTGATATCGACATCGACGATTTGCGCACTGCGCAGTGGATCGGTGAATGGTCCGGTGGCAGCCTGCGCACAGGCTTTAGTTACTTTGGCGCCGGTTTTCAATACGTGCCCACGTCTCCGATACCCGCGATCAATCTGGACGCCGATTTGTGGGTTGTATCTCTGCAGCGCTCATGGGGCCGCGGAAGTTTGACCGCCGAATACCGGTTGACGGATGCCACGCTCGTAAGTGCCGGGAGTCAGTCGCGCGTTAAAAGTGATGCGGCCTACGCGCAATATCGCTATCAGCTCAACCCGGAATGGTCGGGTTTCCTGCGCTACGACGTGAATTTTCTTGATCGTAACGATCGTCATGGCTATCGCGCGCAGGAAGACGGTTTGCCGCGTTTCACGCAGTTCAGTCGCAGCCATGTCCTCGGTGTGCAATGGGGGCCGAATGCGCATTGGGGCGTGTTTGCGGAATACCACTATGTGGATGGCACGGCCAACGTGCGTGCTCAGGACAATCTTGGACGCGAACTGGAGCGTTACTGGAGCATGGCTCTGGTCATGCTGGCCTACCAGTTCTAGAGACCTCGGATGGGCAGCCCAACACGATCAGTGGCCGCGCTTTCGCTCCGCGTGAGTCTTGTTTGGAAGCTGGTTTTACCGACACTCGTGGTGGTTTTGGTGGTCGCTGGCGGGTTGGTGTTGTACGCCTGGTCGGGGTGGACCACGCGCACGCTGGAGTCGGCTCAAACCACCTTGGAATCGCATCGTCGCGTGCTCGATGAGCTGTTTTTCCAGTTGCGGGATGAGTTGGCTCAGACTGGCTCGAACTTGGTCGTGAATTTCGCACTGGGCGCGGAAGACGCCTGGTTGGAGACGCTCAATCGTTCGCCGGATTTGTTTGCCCAGGTGAATTGGTTGCGTCTGCATGATCAGAGTGGTCGCGAGTTGGTGACATGGTCGCCTGCGGAACTCGAGGAGGGCTCTGAGCGCGGCGCTCAGCAGGTCGTGCTGGCGCGTGCGCAAAAAAATCTGCGACCAGAAGGCGCCTTGCATTGCGCGCAATCCTGCGAATTTCTGGTCGCTGCACCGGTTTCCACAGCGGGCGGGCGCCACCTGTTGATGCTGTTGGCGGCTCCCGTTGGCAGTTTGATTCATGCCTATACCAATCTCACCGGCGCCGATCTGACCTTGCTGAACAAACCGGATATGCAGCCGGTGATGGCGGTCGCTGCCTCGCGTCCGGTGGCCGCGGCTCAGCGTTTGGTTCGAGATGCGTGGACCGCTCCGCGCGATGAGGTGCGTCCTCATTTGCATGGCGAGTGGGCCTATCGTGTGGTTAGCCTTGGCCATGTGGCGGTGGGTGAGACGATACCGCGCGCGGTGATCTTGCTCGACTTGAGTCAGAGCTTCGTTATCGCGCGACGTCAGGCCGTGTTCAATCTGATTGCCCAGCTCCTGCTTATCGGTATTGTGCTGGGCCTGATCGTGTGGCTGCTGTCAGGTAGCTTGCGCCGGCTGCGTAAATTGATCCGCTTGTTGCCGGCGATGTCCAGCACGGATCAGGAGCGCACCCGCGCTCTGCTGCAGGCGGCGTTTACCGAGAGCCGCTGGCGCGATGAGGTGGACGCGTTGCGTGATTCCCTGCTGTGGCTCAGCGATGAGTTGGACAAGCTTCATGGCGCAGAGGCCGCAAGCGAGGCCAAATCCCGATTTCTGGCCACCATGAGCCACGAGATCCGAACGCCGATGAGCGGGATTATCGGAATGGCGGAAATTCTTGAGCGCACCGAGCTGAGCCAGGATCAGCGGCGCATGAGTCGCATGATTTTGGATTCGAGCAACAATTTGATGGGCATCATCAACGATGTACTCGATTACTCAAAGATCGAAGCGGACGCAATGACATTGAGTGAAGAGGAATTCGACCCTAGCGCCTTGCTCGCCCAGGTGGCCGAAGCCTGTGCCGGCTCGGCGCGAGCCAAAGCCTTGGTACTCAAAGTGGTGCCATCGGCGGATCTTCCACGGCAAGTGCGTGGGGATCGCAGCAAGATTCGACAAATCCTTTTGAACCTTGTGTCCAACGCGATCAAGTTTACCGAGCACGGTGGTATCTCGATGCGCTTGGTTCTATCTCGCACGGGTGGTGTGTCGCACTGCTGTTTTGAAGTTTCCGATACCGGCCCCGGCGTTACGGTGGACAGCCAGGAAAAAATCTTTCAGCGCTTTGTCCAAGCCGATGAATCAACCACCCGACGCTATGGAGGGACCGGCCTGGGGTTGCCCATCTCTCGAGGTCTTGCTGAGCTGATGCACGGAAGCTTGACCTTGGACTCGGCGCCAGGCTGCGGAGCAACTTTCCAATTGAGTGTCCCCACTGAGGTTGTTGAGGAGAGGCGTGAATCACTGCCCAGCCTCAAGGGGTGGCAAGCGGCGATCGCACTCGACGGTGGCGAGCGTGTGTGTATCGCCGACCATTTGCGCCTTGCAGGTGCGCAGATCGTGGCCGATCCAAGTCAACTCAACAACGTCAACGGTCCGTCGCTGCTTATCGAACCGGATGTCAGCGCCGAGTGCGGTGACCTCAGCTTACGAATCGTCAGGCAGGGCCGCGCTGTTCAGCAAACAATGCGACGGCCAATCAATCCCGCCGCCTTGGCCAGCACGATCGTGAATCTCGCTTTGGCACAGGAGCATGAGACCAGCCCAGGCTCAAGAACGTCGGTTGGTCCGCACTTTGGCCTGCGTGTGCTGGTGGTGGAAGATCAACCAATCAACCGGGATCTTATATGTCGGCAGTTGGAGCAACTCGGCTGTAGTGCTGTTACGGCGGTCGATGGCGTTGAGGCACTGGCAAAAATGCGTCAGGGTCCTTTCGATCTGGTGATTACCGATTTGCACATGCCCAATATGGACGGCTACGAACTGATCGAAGAGATTCGTCAGGGCCCGCATGCCAATGCGCTGGATATACCGGTCGCGGTGCTGACGGCCAGTGCAAGTGCACAGGACATGGAGCAACTTGCGGGTCACCGTATAGCCCGCAAGTTGGTCAAGCCGTTGACGCTACCGGTGCTGACGAAATTTTTGCAGGACATCGCGACAAGCGCGCCGCCGCCAGGGGCGCGCGCCGTGCCACCAGCGGATGAGCTGCAAGAGCATGTTGACTTGGCGCTGTTACGAGATGTTTTCGGCGCCGAGTTACGTGGCTTGGCTTGTTTTGTGGCCGCATTCGAACAGACCAATCGACCCTTGCTGGCCGATTGTCATGCGGCGCTAACGAACAAGGACTGGCCCGCAGTCTCGGAATTGGCCCACCGTCTCAAAGGTTCAGCGCGGTCTCTGGGTGGATGCCGTCTGGGGGCTGAGTTCGAGCGTCTTGAGGCGGTCGATGAGCTTGATGCGGAACAGGCTCAAGCCTGCATGCAACAGATTCAGCAAGACTTTGACGGCTTGGTGAAGGAGCTCAGTCGTGTGGCGGTTCAGAGCGCGGCCTAGGGCTCAGGCTGCAGTGCGCTGGCGCTCCCGGAAGTTGCGGTACCAGGAAGGAAGCTCTTCAGGGCGCATCGGTTTCGCGATCAGATAGCCTTGCAGTAGGTCGCAGCCCAAGTGGCGGAGAACACGCAATTGTGCTTCGGTTTCGACGCCTTCGCCGACGGTTTCAAGGCCCAGGTCGTGAGCCATGCGGATGCTCGATTTGATGATGCTGCGGGCGTCGTGACACCGCTCGATCTGGCGCACAAACGTCTGGTCGATCTTGAGCCATCCGAACGGCATGCTTTGCAGTTGCTGAAGATTGGCAAAGCCGGTGCCGAAATCGTCCACAGATAGCTCGAAACCCAGCATGCCCAAACGACAGGCGACTTCCAGGTTATCCGTGTCGGAGGCGGGGACGGCGGTCTCGGTCAACTCCAAGATCATGTCCCGGGGGCTGAGATCATTGGCTTGAATGGCATGGCTTAGCCAGTCCGGAAAGGATGTATCGGACATGGTCAGCGCCGAGATGTTTAGACTGATGCGGGGTGACAGTTTGTCTCGCGCCCAAGAGCGCCACGCTTTACCCGCTTCGTCCACCAAATGCTGGTTGAGTTCACCAATGATGCCTGCGCGCTCGGCTGCGGTGATGACATCGGCTGGCGAGCGACCGTTCAGGCTTGGGTGGCTCCAGCGGCTGAGCACTTCGACGGCCTGCAACGTCAGGTCAGTGGCGCGGACTTCGGGCTGAACCACAATGTAGTGGCCATCACCGGCCAGTGCGGCGCGGATGTCGTCCACGCGCACGGCGCGTGCCGGATCGCCGCGATTGCCCTCTCCTGGTAGGGGAAGATCGCGAGCCTGTTCAAGGATGGCGCCAAGTCGGCGCAAACTGACTGGTTTGCCGGTAACGCCCAAGATCGCCAGGTTGTGGCCAAGACCGATACGTGACGCAGCCCGCAGAATTTTATCGCCAAGTGCGCTCATGACGATAACGCGCAAACGGTTGCGGAATTGATCCAATGCCGCGATCAAGGCGATTCCGTCGAGGTCAGGCATGCGTAAATCTGTGACCAGCAAGTTGATCTCATGGTGCTGGCGTAGCATGGCCAGCGCTGCGCGTCCGGACTGAACCGTACGCACGGTCGTGGCACGCAGCGAGATCAGTTGCTCGGCAACGAGTCCGCGTGAAATCGGATCGTCATCCACCACCAGTGCGTGTATGGCCACGTGTTTACCCCTGAGGAAAACTCTCTAGATCGTAAGAGGGTTTCGGCCGAAAACTTGTGAACTTGAGGACGGCATCGTCATCGGTTTGTGCGCGCCAATGACGTTTTCTTGACGCTTGTTGCTCTCAAATGAGCCCCACAGTCCACAGGGGTTTTGGTCATGCGTCGATTGATCCTGATTTTGCTCGCAGCAGGTCTCAGTTTTGCTGCCCAAGCGCGTGAAGCTGCGACGCCCGCAGAGGTTGCCGGTTACGACTATCTGATCCGCGCGGCGTGGCCACATGTCACGATGCGGAGTGAGCAGCGTCAGTGGTTGGCAACGCGCTCAGCTGTCGCGCTCAGACAATGTCAGTTGGCAGGTCGGACGGAGTCCCACTGCCGAGTGCTGGTGCGTGAAGGTTTACGCGAAACGATTGGGTCCGAGCCGGTGGCGGCTGGATTGGCGTCAAACAGCTGGTGATGGCGCGCTGGCGGCGCAGTTTTGAGGGCTCAGGCGGTCGGCCAGGCCATCGGCGCCGTGGGCACGAAAATAGGTTTTTCCCAGCGTCAGCATGAGCCGTTCGACAACTTCGAATGGCTCGACCCGCAAGGGCAGAACAATGCCTTCCCACACCGCCACGGCGGTGCGCGCCATGTCGTGGGCCGGGATGTCTGTGCACATCACACCCTCATCCAACGCCCGCTGCATGATCTGTTCAATGAACTGGATGGACGATTGATCAAAGCGGCGATGCGCTTGAATCGCAGCATTGGTGTTGAGGCTGGCTGAGCCTAGCCAGTAGCCGGCCACACCATTGCGAATGCGCGCATCGCGTAACAAATCCACCACGCCATAAAACATCTGGCACAACTGATCACCGGTATCGGTGGCCTTTTGCATGCGCCCGATGACGTGCTGGTTGAAGATCTGGTGCAGCATGCGCTGACAGTCCAGATAGAGCGCTTCTTTGCTGTCGAAGTGCCAGTAAAGCGCGGCTTTGGTGATGCCCGCGGCTTCAGCCACTTTGAGCATGGATACGCCATCAAAGCCGTAGCGCCCGAACATCAGAAAGGCGTGTTCGCAGATGCGTTCGAGCGTGTCGCCTTGTTCGTTGGCCGGCTTGCGCGCCATGGGGGAATTGTCCGATCAGTCAGTGCCGGCGAGTATAACCACGGCACCGACCGACCCGGCAAGCCGCGTCTGGCTTAGCCGACTTCCACCATTTCAAAATCGGATTTGGGCGCGCCACAATCCGGGCAGGTCCAGTCGTCGGGCACGTCTTCCCACGCGGTTCCGGGTTCAATGCCTTCGTCCGGCATGCCCTCGGCTTCGTTGTATTCGAAATCGCAAACCAGACAGCGCCAGATTTTATTAGCCATGAAATCTCATCGTGTGTTTTGGGGGAGGCGCAGAATAATAGCGTCTGAGGCTGGCGTGTACTAATATATCCCTCTATCCGGATACAAAGATATATGATGAGTTCGACGGCTGAGATCACCCGCGCGCTGGAGCAGCGCATTCTTGTGCTCGATGGTGGCATGGGGACCCAGATTCAGCAGCACAAGCTGGACGAGGCCGCCTACCGGGGCGAGCGATTCGCCGATTGGGGGCAGGATGTGAAGGGCAACAACGATTTGTTGTCGCTCAGCCAACCCGACATCATTCGCGATATCCATGTGCGCTACCTGAATGCGGGCGCGGATATCGTCGAAACCAATACCTTCAACTCCACCGCAATCGCTCAGGCGGACTACGGTATGGAGTCTTTGGTTTATGAACTTAACAAAGTGTCGGCCGAGCTGGCCCGAGAGGCTTGCGATGAGGTCGCGACCGCGGACAAGCCGCGTTGGGTTGCTGGTGTACTGGGCCCGACCAATCGCACCGCCTCGATTTCCCCGGATGTGAACGATCCTGGTTTTCGCAACGTCACCTTCGATGCGCTGGTCGAGTCCTATACCGAGGCGCTGCGTGGCCTGGAAGATGGCGGTAGCGACTTGATTCTGGTGGAAACCATTTTCGATACGCTGAATGCCAAGGCTGCATTGTTCGCCATCGATCAATTTTTTGAAGGTCGAGAGGCGTTGCCGATCATGATTTCCGGCACCATCACGGATGCTTCCGGGCGGACTTTATCGGGTCAAACCACCGAGGCTTTCTACAATTCCCTGCGTCACAGCCGTCCGCTGACCTTTGGCCTGAACTGCGCGCTTGGGCCAGATTTGCTGCGTCAATACGTGGCCGAGTTGTCGCGCATTGCGGAATGCGCAGTCAGTGCGCATCCCAACGCCGGCTTGCCCAATGAATTCGGCGAGTACGATCTCGGCCCGGAGGACATGGCTGTGCATATCCGCGAATGGGCTGAGGCCGGTTTGCTCAATGTGGTCGGTGGTTGTTGTGGCACCACGCCGGAACATATTGCCGCCATCGCCAAAGCGGTGGAGGGCCCCGCGCCCAGGACACCGCGCAAGGCTGACGGTCAGATGCGACTGTCCGGTCTTGAACCTTTCAACTTGGCCTCGGCGTAAATCATGAGCACAGCACAATTCGTCAACATCGGTGAACGCACCAACGTTACCGGCTCCGCTCGCTTCCGTAACCTGATCAAGGACGGTGACTACGACACGGCGCTGGAAGTGGCACGTCAGCAGGTTGAAAACGGTGCCCAGATTATCGACGTCAACATGGATGAGGGCATGCTCGACTCCAAGGCGGCGATGGTGAGATTCCTCAATCTGATCGCCGCCGAGCCGGACATCGCGCGGGTGCCGATCATGATTGATTCCTCCAAGTGGGAGGTGATCGAAGCTGGGTTGCAATGTATCCAGGGTAAGGGCGTGGTCAATTCGATCTCGCTCAAGGAAGGTGAAGCGCCATTTCTGGAGCAGGCGCGCAAGATTCGGCGTTATGGCGCGGCGGTCGTGGTGATGGCCTTTGACGAAACCGGTCAGGCCGATACCGAGGCGCGCAAGGTGGAAATCTGCCAACGCAGTTTCAAGCTGCTGACTGAAGTGGTCGGCATCCCGGCCGAAGACATCATCTTCGACCCCAACATTTTTGCCATCGCCACGGGCATTGAAGAGCACAACAACTACGCGGTGGACTTTATCAACGCCGCGCGGCGCATCCGTGAAACCTGCCCGGGCGTGCACATCTCCGGTGGTGTCTCCAACGTCTCCTTCAGCTTCCGCGGCAACGAGCCGGTACGTGAGGCGATTCATTCGGTGTTTTTGTTCCACGCGATTGCCGCGGGCATGGACATGGGCATCGTCAACGCCGGCCAACTGGCGGTGTACGACGATCTCGACGAGGACCTGCGCGAACGGGTTGAGGATGTGGTTCTCAACCGTCGGGAAGACGCGACCGAACGCTTGCTTGAAGTGGCGGAAAAATACCGTGGTTCCGGCGAAAAAGCCGAGGCGGTGACCCTGGAGTGGCGCGAAAAACCGGTGCGCGAGCGCATCACCTACGCGTTGGTCAAAGGGATCGCGGATTTCGCTGAGGAGGATGCCGAAGAACTGCGCTTGGAAATTGCTGCCGCCGGTGGACGCCCGATCGAGGTGATTGAAGGTCCGTTGATGGATGGCATGAATGTGGTCGGTGACCTGTTCGGTGCGGGCAAAATGTTCCTGCCGCAGGTGGTGAAATCGGCGCGTGTGATGAAAAAGGCCGTGGCCCATTTGATTCCGTTTATCGAAGCCGAGAAGAGCGGCGTGAGCGAAGCCAAGGGCAAAATCCTGATGGCCACGGTCAAGGGCGATGTGCACGACATCGGCAAGAACATCGTTGGCGTGGTGCTTCAGTGCAACAACTACGATGTCATCGACATGGGCGTGATGGTGCCGGCGGCAAAAATCCTGGAAACCGCGCGCAAGGAGAAGGTCGACATCATCGGCTTGTCCGGCCTGATTACCCCGTCACTGGACGAAATGGTGTTTGTTGCCAGCGAAATGCAACGCGAAGGGTTTGAGATCCCGCTGATGATTGGCGGTGCGACCACCTCGCGTGCTCACACCGCCGTTAAGATTGACGGGGCCTACAAAAACGAAGTGGTGTGGGTCAAAGACGCGTCGCGCTCCGTGACGGTCGCGTCCAAGTTGCTGTCTGGCGGCAAGACTGAGTTCATGGCTGGCGTGAAAACGGAGTACGACGGGATTCGTGAGCGTCATGCCAACAAGAAAGGGCGTGAAAAACTGCTGGCGCTCAAGGACGCGCGCGCCAACGCCTCGGCCATCGACTGGGACGGTTACGTTCCGCCGGTGCCGAAGAAACTCGGTGTCAGTGTTTTTGAGGACTTCGATCTCAACCAAATTCGACAGTACATTGATTGGACCCCGTTCTTCATTTCCTGGGAAATGAAGGGCAAATACCCGGACATCTTGAACAACCCGAATACCGGGCCGGAGGCACGCAAACTGTTCGCAGAAGCCAATGCGATGCTGGACACATTGATTGCCGAGAAGTGGATCCAGGCCAACGCCGTGATCGGCTTGTTCCCGGCGCAGCGCAGCAGCACGGATGACATCAGGGTTGATTTGGGTGATGGCAATACCACCACCCTGAACATGCTGCGGCAGCAATCGGCCCATCGCGCCGGTGTGCCCAACCGTTGTCTGGCCGATTACATCGCGCCAGAAGGGCATCCCAACTCCGATTACATCGGGGCCTTTGCGGTGACCACTGGCATTGGTGTGGCGGAGAAGGTTCAGGCCTTCAAAGATGACCACGACGACTATCATGCGATCCTGCTGGAAGCTTTGGCGGATCGTCTGGCCGAAGCCTTCGCCGAGCTGATGCACCAGAAGGTTCGCCGCGAATATTGGGGTTACGCCGCAGATGAGGCGTTGGAAAACGACGCGTTGATCGCCGAGAAATATCGCGGTATTCGCCCCGCACCGGGCTATCCGGCCTGCCCCGAGCACACCGAAAAGGGCAAGCTTTGGGCCATGCTGGATGTCGAGGCCAAGGCTGCGATCAAGCTGACCGAAAGCTACGCCATGTGGCCCGCTGCGGCCGTGTCCGGCTGGTACTTCTCACATCCCGAATCGCAGTACTTTGTGACCGGGCGTTTGGGCAAAGACCAGGTTGCTGATTACGCTCAGCGTACCGGGATGACATTGGAGTCGGCCGAGAAATGGCTGGCGCCGTATCTCGGTTACGACCCGGAAGACTGAGCTCAGCGCAGCAGCAAAGCGGGGATTTTTGCCGACCGCAGCAGATCGGTGGTCTTGCTGCCAAACAGCAGGCTGCGGATCGGTGAGTGGCTGTAGGCACCCATGATCAGCATATCGATGGCGTGGTGGTGAACTTGCCGTGCGATCACCGTTTCGGGGTCGCCGGAGATCAGTTCGGCGCTGCCGTCAAAGCCGGCGTCGCGCAGCATTTTGTTGGCGCTGTCGAGTTGCTTTCGACTATCCGCACGGACTTTTCCGGACATCAGCAGATGAACCTTCAAACCCTTGAACAGTGGGCTTTGGCTGACCAACTGCACGCCGCGCCGGCTCATGCGTCCGCCATCAAAGGCAATGAGCGCCGCTTGTGGCGGGCGGAAATCTTCGGTCACCGTGAGGATTGGCTGATTCAGATTGCGCACCACGCTTTCCACGTTGCGGCCCAAATCCCGCTGCGTATGTTCAGCGGAAACACCCCGTCGGCCGAGCACGAATAAGCTCACATCGTCCTGTTGTTCGCGTAAGGCAGTTTGCAGCGAGCCCTGACGCTGGCGCATATCCACTGTGGTGACGCCGCTCGCGAGGGTTCGCTCGCGCAGGCGGTTGAGAAAAATTCGGCCTTGTTCTCGTGCCGCTTTGCTGCGGGCTTCATCCTGATGTGACAACTCGTCCAGCAGCAATTCCTGCGCATCAATGCCGATGGCGCCCGAGTGGTCGGCCTGCGTGGCCACTTCGGCGTGTCGTTCGATGATATGGAGCAGTTCCAGCGGCGCGTCGAGGCGCTGCGCAGCCCACCCGGCATAGTCGGCAACATGATCTGCAAAATGCGATTGATCGACGCAGGCCAGGACTTTGTTTTCGCTGTTCACCATGACTCAGTGCCCCAGCAGAAGATCGTCGGCACCATCCTTGTCGTGCACGGCGAATTTGTCGACCAAGGTCACGCTGGCTTGGTTGAGCCCGCTGACTTCCACTTCGGTGCCTTCACGGCGGAATTTCACCACGACTTTGTCCAGCGCGCTGACCGCAGTGATGTCCCAGAAGTGCGCTTTGCTGACATCAATGTGCACTTTGTCGATCACCTCATCGTAGTCAAAGGCATTGATAAAACGGTCGGCACTGGCAAAAAACACTTGGCCCCACACTTGGTAGTGGCGCGCGCGCCCTTCGTCCAAGATGTGTGAGCGCACGCTCAAGATGCGGGCCACTTTGTGGGCGAAGAAGAAACCGGACAGCAGCACACCGCTGAGCACACCCTTGGCCAGATCGTGGGTCGCCACGGTGACGACCACGGTGGCGATCATCACCGCGCTGGAGCTGGGCGGGTGGTCACGCAGATTGCGGATCGACTGCCAGTTGAAGGTGCCGATCGAGACCATGATCATCACCGCGACCAGAGCCGCCATGGGGATCTGGCTGACCCAGTCCCCCAGAAATACCACCATGATCAGCAAAAAGACCCCGGCGCACAGTGTGGACAGGCGTCCGCGACCGCCCGATTTCACGTTGATGACCGACTGACCAATCATCGCGCAACCGGCCATGCCGCCAATCAGGCCGCTGGCAATGTTGGCCACGCCCTGGCCGACGCATTCACGGTTTTTATTGCTCTTGGTATCGGTGAGATCATCCACGATGGTGGCGGTCATCAGAGATTCCAGCAGCCCGACCACCATGAGTGTGATCGAGTAGGGCAGGATGATCATCAGAGTGTCGAGATTGAGCGGCACCTGCGGCAGTAAAAACACCGGCAGGCTGTCGGGGAGCTCGCCCATGTCCCCAACGGTGCGTATATCCAAGCCTGCGGCGATAGACACCGCGGTCAACACGATGATCGTCACCAACGGAGATGGCACCGCGCGGGTCAAACGCGGCAGGGTGTAGATAATCGCCAGACCCGCCGCAGTCATAGCGTAGACATGCCAGGTGACATCGATCAGTTCGGGCAGCTGGGCAAGGAAGATCAGGATCGCCAGAGCGTTGACGAAGCCGGTGACCACCGAGCGCGAGACAAAGCGCATCATGACGTCGAGGCGGGCCCAGCCGGCCAAGATCTGCAGCACCCCGGTGAGCAGCGTGGCCGCAAGAAGATATTGCAGGCCATGCTCTTTGACCAAGCCGACCATGACCAGCGCCATCGCCCCCGTCGCAGCCGAGATCATGCCCGGGCGGCCGCCGGTGAATGCGATGACGACCGCAATACAGAACGAGGCGTAGAGGCCAACTTTGGGATCAACCCCGGCGATGATCGAAAAGGCGATGGCTTCTGGAATCAGCGCCAAGGCCACCACCAGACCGGCGAGGACATCGTTGCGAATGTTGGAAAGCCAGTCCTGACGGAGGGTTTGCATCATATTTGGTTTCTGCGCAGCAGGCGGCTCGCTTCAGGCACGCGTGTGCCGCACGAGGCAGTGAACAAGGGATAGAGTGCGCAGAGAAGGTGCCAATGCACGCGAAAGGCCCGGCGCAAGCGCGATTCTACGCGTTATGTTGCTGTGCAGCAATTTGCGGACGGGCACAAAAAAGCCCGTGCGGTGGCCGCACAGGCTTGATGAATGGGTGTGGTGGCGAGTGGGGCGGCTTACGCTGTCGCGGCTTGGCGCACGGCTGCCTGGCTCACTCCGGCCTGCCCGACGGCACTCAGCAACGCTTGCAGAGTGGCGGAGGTGGTGTCCTCAGCCAGTGCGGCGGCACTGTGTGGGGTGTCGTTGATCAGCACGCGAATGCAGGCCAGGGCATTGGCGCCGGTTCCTTCACCCAAAGCGAATTCGTCGTAAGCCTCGACGGCAATGCTGACTCCAAAATGGGTTTGCAGTGCGGCAACGACCGCTTCAACACCGCCGTGGCCGCGGCCACTCAAACTGATGTCGCCGAAACTCAGGGCCGCGTCGACGCCGTCCTCGCCACGATGCAGATCGTAGCCGCGCAGGGCCCAGCCGTCGGGCACGCTCAGATAATCGCGCTCGAACAACTGGTGAATGCTGCGGGAATCAATTTCTCCGCCGGTGTTTTCAGCCTCGCGCTGGACCACCTGGGCAAACTCGATCTGCAACCAGCGCGGCAGGCTGATGCGGTAATCGCGCTCCAGAACATGGGCCACACCACCTTTGCCGGATTGGCTGTTGATGCGCACCACTTCTTCATAACGACGGCCCAGGTCTGCCGGATCAATCGGCAGATAGGCGACATTCCAGATGTCACCGTCCTTGCGGTGCGACAGGCATTTGCGGATCGCGTCCTGGTGACTGCCCGAAAAGGCGGTGAAGACCAACTCGCCTGCGTAAGCATGTCGCGGGTGTGTGCTGATTTCGGTGCAGGCTTCGACCGTCTCGACGATCTCACGCATGCCGGACAGATCCAGTTTGGGGTCGACGCCCTGCGAGTACAGGTTCATCGCCGCGGTCACCAAATCCATGTTGCCGGTGCGTTCGCCGTTGCCCAACAAGGTGCCTTCGACACGGTCAGCACCGGCCATCACACCCAGTTCCGCCGCGGCCACACCGCAGCCGCGGTCGTTGTGCGTGTGCAGGCTGATCTCGACATGCTCGCGCCAGCGGATGCTGTCGCAAATGGTTTCGATCTGATCGGCGTAAACATTGGGCGTGGCCATTTCCACCGTGGCCGGCAGATTGATAATCACGCGCTGACCTTGATCGGGGCGCCACACGCCGGTGACCGCATCAATCACTTCGACGGCGAAGTCCAGTTCGGTGCCGGTGAAACTTTCCGGCGAGTACTGGAAGGTCCAGTCGGTTTGTGGATGCTCGGCGGCGTGTTGTTTGACGATTTCGGCGCCGCGCACGGCAATACCCTTGATGCCTTCGCGATCCATGCCGAAGACCTGCTCGCGCTGCACGGTTGAGGTGGAGTTGTAGACGTGGACGATGGCGCGGGCCGCACCTTTCAGGGCTTCGAAGCTGCGCGCGATCAGTTCCGGGCGCGCTTGGGTCAGGACCTGAATGGTCACATCATCGGGGATGTGGTTTTCCTCGATCAGCTTGCGGCAGAAATCAAAGTCCGGTTGGCTGGCGGCCGGAAACCCGATTTCGATTTCCTTGACGCCGATTTTCACCAGCAGGTCGAACAGGCGCTGCTTCTGTTGCACGTTCATCGGTTTGATCAAAGCCTGATTGCCGTCGCGAAGGTCGACCGCACACCACGTCGGTGCGGTGTTGATGACCTGGTCCGGCCAACGGCGATTCGCCTTGCGAATCGGGGCAAACGGGCGATATTTGCTGTGATCAAAAGCCATGAGTCTTCTCTGTCTTGTGTTGCGCGCTGCGGGGTGTTCGTCGATGCCAAAGTGGCACCGCTGAGAACAAAGTGTACGCCTGTGGGTGCGCAATAGGCTTGCTTTCTCAGCCTTTTTTCATGTCAAAATGGCACAAAACACCAAAAATATTAATTTAATTGGCAGGAATAACCTTTATGGCCGTGAAATCCGCCAGCCTTGACCGTTTGGATCGACGCATCCTTGAGCATCTGCAGCGCGATGGTGGTTTGACCAACCAGCAACTGGCTGAGCGCGTTGGTTTGTCGGCTTCGCCCTGTTCTCGCCGGGTGCGAGCGCTGGAGGAGGCCGGCGTCATTCGGCGTCGCGTGACTCTGCTCGATCACCGCAAGCTCGGCCTGGCCCTGACCGTCATCGTGCTGATTGGTATGGACCGCCACACGCCTGAACGCTTCGCCACCTTCGAGTCCATGGTGGCCGAGTATCCCGAAGTGCAGGAGTGCTACCTGATCACCGGGCAGGAGGCGGATTATCAGATCAAAGTGGTGGTGCCGGATATGGACACCTACCAGGAGTTTCTGCTCAACCGCCTGACCCGCATTCCCGGGGTGAGCGGCGTGCATTCCAGCTTTGTCTTGCGCCGGGTCATCGACAACACCGAATTGCCGCTGGAATACGTGATGTCCTAGCCAGAAATTACGACTGTCTGGCCAGTCTTGTGTGACTAAAATCCTGCATAGCCGCTCCGTGAATCCAAAATTACAACCGGAGTTGGGGGTGTAGGAGACCAAAAATGATCAGATCGCCGTGGGGTATCACTGCGCTGTGCGCCAGTGTTTTTTTGTGGGGTTGTTCGAATAACGATTCCGCGGGTTCGGCCAACCTTGCGACAACGCAAACGGGTGAATTTCACGACAGCGCCGTTCAGGGCTTGAGTTTCAGCAGCGCCGGTGGCGCTGGACTGACCGATCCATTCGGTCGCTTCGACTACGTGGAGGGCGTACCTGTCACCTTTGCGATCGGTGACATTGTGCTGGGCCAATTGATGCCCACGCCGTTCGTGACCCCTCTGGATTTGCGCGCGGCTGCGAGCGTTTCAGACGCGCCTGCGGCGGTGCTCAATATCGCACGACTGTTACTCACGCTGGATGTTGATTGTCAGGCGGCCAACGGCATTCAGTTGATGGCCCCCGTACGCGTTGCGGGGCGCAACCGCAGCTTGGTGTTCGATCAAGGCGCGGCAGACTTCGCCGCCGATCCGGCGCTGGACGCATTCCTCCAAGCCGTGGGCAATGAACGCTGCGCTCAGTTGGTCTCCGTGGCGCAAGCCCGCGAGCACCTGAGCGCAACCTTCGCGCACATTCAGGCATTCGGCGCGCCGAATCGCCCGCCCGTGGCCGGTATCGATGCGCCGACCAGCGTGGTGTCCGGCGCTGATGTCACGCTGACTGGTCTGGGCAGCGACAGCGATGGTCAGATCACCTACGCATGGACCCAGCTCTCCGGCCCGAGCGTGGTGTTGAGCGATGCGCAGAATGCATCGCCATCGTTTAACGCACCTCAAGTGGTGTCGCCGAGCGATGTTGTGCTCAGACTCACGGTGACCGACGACGATGGCGCCATCGATCAGGCTGATGCCCAGATCACCATTTTGCCGCCGGGGAATCCGACACCGACCGCCACACCGACGAACAGTGCGTCGCCGAGTCCGACACCAGGCGTTACAGCCTCACCCTCGGCCAGCCCGACGCCGACACCGTCACTGACGCCAACACCGACACCCAGCGCCACCACCTCGCCATCGCCGTCGCCGAGCGCGACGCCCACGCCGAACCAACTGCCGCTGGCGGATGCTGGTGCTGCTCAGTCGGTGCGCAGCGGGGACGCGGTGACGTTGAATGGCAGTGGCTCGGACAACGAGGGCAGCGTGAGCTTTTTCTGGGCCCAGCTCAGTGGCCCCAGCGTGACGCTGAGCAATGCGGATCAGGCGCAGGCTGGCTTTGTTGCGCCCCAGGTGAGCGAGAACACGGACCTGGTTTTCGAATTGACTGTCCGCGATAGCGACAACGCGGAAGCGTCTGACACCACCACCGTCGCGGTGTCGCCCGCCGAAGCGGATAACCTGCCGCCCGCGGCTGATGCGGGGCCGGATCAGCAGGTTCAAACCGGCGCCGCAGTGGTGCTCGATGGCAGTGCCAGTGAAGATCCGGATGGCAGCATTGCCAGCGTCGCCTGGGCTCAGCTCGACAATGGCGCACCGCAGGTCACGATCAGCAATGCTGATCAATTACAGGCCGGATTTACCGCGCCACAGGTGGCGGTAGCGACGGATCTGCTGTTCGAGCTGAGCGTGACGGATGATGACAACGCCACCGATCAGGATGTGGTGCGCATCGTTGTGGCGCCGCAGGAGCTGACCTCACCCGCACCTGACTACGGCAGCGGCTTACTCGGCTTGATGGCCGCAACCAGCGCCGATATCAGCCCACTGCTGACCGCGTTGCTCGACAGCAATCCGGATGGCATTGCGGACCACACGGCCAGCGCCGTCAACAATTTGGTTGAGAATCTCACCGATCTGGCTGAGGGATTTGATCCGACGCGTCCGGGCGAAACCGGCCTTGGTCTGGGCGGTGAGCTGGATGAGGTTGCGCTGCAGCTCCTGGGCACCGCGCGTGACAGCGCACCGGTGGTGCTCACCGGCGCCAAACTCGCGGGTTGGTCCGTGCCAGCGGCCTTTGGCGTGGCCTATCCGTATCCGTCGGGCGCTTTGTACAGTGGCATCGTGCTGGACCCGGCTGGCATCGGTCAGATCCGCGATGCGCACAATGGCGAAATGCTCTATCCCTTGGCGGGCAGCATCGGTGCGCAGGGGCATGTGGCGGCGGAGAACGTGGCCGCATTCCGTTTCGATGCCAGCGCGGGGCAGTTCGTTGAAATTCCGGTGCAAGTGGACGAACGCGCGCCGTATTTTCTCGCCAATGCCAATTCGGGCTTCTCGACTTATTCCGGTACCGACCCGGAAAACACCTATGTGTGGGACAACGGCGACACAGCACATACCCACGGGGTGGAAAGCTGGATGATGATCGACGGCACCTGCGAGCGGCAGTATCCGGCGGGACAGAGCGCCAAGGCCGATCCGGTGCGAGGGCTGGATGACGATGACGAGATCGTGTTCATGGCCCGTGATGCCGGGGATCTCTACACCGGTAGTGATTTCCCCGCCGATTGGCAGGCCGTGCAGATGATCAATGTGCTGGACCCGCTGGCGCCGCAGGCACTGCGCGTGGTCTACCTGGTGGTGCGTTCCGGAGGCTCCAGTTACAGCGCGGCCAATGGCTACATCAACTACCAGCGGTCTGACGATGCCGATCAATGGATTGATCGCAACATGTTTGCCGACGATGATCCGGAAAAACTCGGCACCAGCAACACCTCCTACGGTGCCAATCTGTCCGGCAGCGTGTGTGTCGCCGATCTGGCCCAGTACCACGGTGATGCCTCGCAATGTCAATTCGACAGCGCAGAGGGCATGTACGTGTGTCCGTCCAGCGACCGCTTCCCGCGCGATGGTCTGACGGTCAGCACCGACACCTACCGGTTCCAGGCTTCCGGTCGCTGGATGGTGCGTGATCTGCGCGTGCGCGCGCCGGATGAGGAAGGCGTTCCACAGTGGGAACAACGCCCTGATCTGATCGACCGCTGGAAAGGTCGCGCCTTCCAGCAATCTCCGGACTCGGTGATTTCGCTGGTCGGCTTTGAAGACGAGCAGGTCAATTGGGAAGCCAACAGTTCGTTGATTGGTGAGCGCTGCGGTCCAGTGCGCTGCATCCGCGAAGTCTGGGGTGCGGATTCGGGGACCAATGTGACCAAGACCGAGACGTTTTATCGCGATGCGGTGAGCTATCACTACCGCGTGCGTGTGCATCCGATTCCGCCGGATGGCCTGTACACCAGCTGGGATTACAACCGCTCGGCCATGGTGCCGACGGCGGAGGAAGCGGCGGCCGGTGTGCCGGGCGGGCGCTACTACACCATGCTGCGACCGCAAGGCGTGCCGATCGACGGGCTCAACGACGATCTGGGCAATGTCGATGGTTACGCGCCGATACCGTTGCTGGAATGTGTGGGCAATGATGGCTCGATTCCCCCGGCCAGCAATGGCCGCTGCCCGTTCTTCGTTGATGTCACCGACCCAACGTTCAACGTCCCGCTCGCCTTCAGCAATTGGGAGCAGGTCTCTGGCAAGGGCGATACGGGTTCGCTGGTTTACAGCTTCGAGTTGGTCGGTTTGACCTCCTTGGCCAACCCGCTGGTTGTGCCGTACTACCGTGACGATGCTTGCCTGGATGACGGCACCGGCGATGATCCGGTGGCACGCCCGTTCCCCGGCGAAAGCTATGAGTGGAGCAACGGCGCGGTGCGCCAGGCTTACGATGAGGCGGCGGGTTATCCCTTGGATTACAGCGGCAGCAATCCAGTGGATTGTCAGCAGCGTCAAGGGGCGCATGGCAGTCATGGCGTGCACTACTTCGTCACGCACGACACCGACAATGCCTTCACCCCGCTGGCGACGACCGAAATCGATGCGCGTCAGTGGCAGTACATCGTGCCCACCGAGATGCCGCACAACATCGGCGAACCGTATGCCAACAACGTGCGCGCTCCGTTGCAAACGGTGGCTGTGCCTTTGAGCGCGCCGCCATTGCCGGAGTTACCTGTGCTCGGCGGCGGGGCTGAACAGGCCTGTCACGTGCCGCCGCAGCCGGGCCTCAGCCATTTCATCGGATCTTTGCATGAACACAGCGGCTACTCCGACGGTGAAATCGGCACCGCGCCGGCGGATTACTACGCCGCCGCCAAGGGCCAGGGCCTGGACTTCATGGGCGGCAGTGAGCACTCCGACAACATGCTGCTGCCGATCACGCTGGACCCGGGCTGTGCCTCGCCGGAGCTACTTGACTGCCTGCAGCTGTCACCAGACGGCTTGATGAAATGGCAGGCCACTCAGCGCATGGCCGATGAGGCCTCGGATGCCCAGTTCACCGCATTTCGCGGCTATGAATGGACCTCCGACCGGTTTGGCCACATCAGCGTGTACTTCTCCGAGCACAACATCAACGCCAAAACCGGCACGGGTTATCTCGCCACGATGGAGGATTTCTGGTTATGGCTGAGCCTGCCAGCCAGTTTCGGTGGTGGCGATGATGCGGTCGCGGTGTTCAATCATCCGGGGCGCGAAGATATGTTCCACAGCTTGTGTGACAACTTTGGCCCGCTGGACGCCGCGTGCGAGTTGATCATCGATGGCGACCCGGGCTATGCCTGGAACAATATGGTGTTTCGCCCGGAGGCGGCGCAGCGCATGGTCGGCGTGGAGATGTTTGGTAAATCCAGCGACTACTACGATGGCGATCACGATGCCCCCGATGGCGGCTGGTTTGCCCATGCGTTGGATCAAGGCTGGCATCTCGGCCCGGTGGGTGCGGAAGATGAGCACGGTGTGATGTGGGCAGGCCCCAGCCGAGCCAAGACGGTGATGATTGCTGCCGATCGTTCGCGCGCGGCGCTCAAGGCGGCGATGCAGGCGCGGCGTTTCTACGCGCTGGCGCATGACTACAACCATGTTCGGGTCGATTTCGATGCGCTCAGCAGCAATGGCACGCGCTGGCCGATGGGCAGTCGCGTGGCGGCCGACAGCCTCACGCTGCAGGTGGAAGTCAGCAACGTCAACGCGCCACGCATTGAAATCATCGGGCCGGGTGGAGAGGTGGTGCACCAGCACGATGGCAGCAGTTTGGAATTCCAGGTGTTGCCGGGCAGCGAAGAGCAATGGCGCTACGCCCGCATCCTTGATCTGAGCGACACCGACGGCGATGGCAACAGCCCGGAAGTGATCGCGGTTACGGCGCCGATTCGTTTCCGCAGCGGCCCCGTTTACCCGCCGTGTGCCGAAGATTCACAGCCACCCGCCGAACCCTGATCCAATCCGCGTGCCCGGCGACGGGCGGCGGCGCGAAATAGGGATTGCAGCGCGCATCACAACCTGCTGTGATGCGCGTCTGATCAGCGTGAGGTGGTGATGTCGAACATTTTTCTGGTTCTGGATGACCTGAGCGTTTGGCCGGAAGATTTTCCCAGCCACGGGGTGATGTCGTTTGACACCTATCTGGCCGAACATCCGGTCAAAGGGCAGAAAAAGACCCGCATCATCAATCTGTGCGCCACCGACCGTTACTTGAGTCGAGGTTATTACTGTTCGTTGCTCGCGGAAGCGCGCGGGCACAAGGTCATTCCGGCGGTTAACACCCTCAATGACCTGGCCAGCGAATCCTTGTATCTCATGCAGGTCAATGACCTGCTCAAAGATCTGCAGCGTAGGGAACCGGCATTGAAAGCGGCTGGCGAGCTGCATTTCAAAGTGTATTTCGGACAGACCGAAAATCCGGCGCTGGCGGCGCTGGCGCGTCGCCTGTTTGAACGCTTCGCCTGCCCGGTCTTGGAAGTGGTGTTGCAGTGGCAACAGCAATGGCAGATCAGCAGCATCGCGCCATTCTCATTTGCCGAACTGGAGCCGCAGGATCACGCCACGTTTCTGAGCGCGCTGGAGCAGTTCACCCAGAGCTTGTGGCGCAGTCCCAGACAACGCAAAACCAGCCGTTGGGATATGGCGATTCTGGTCAACCCAGATGAGGCGTTGCCGCCGAGCGACGCTGCGGCCCTCAAGCGTCTGGAGCGGGCCGCCCGCAAGGTCGGGATTCGGCCCGAATTCATTCAGCCTGCAGATTACGCGCGGTTGGGTGAATTTGATGCATTGTTTATCCGCGAAACCACCGAGATTTCGCATCACACCTACCATTTTTCGCGCAAGGCTCAGATCGAAGGCTTGGTGGTGATCGATGACCCGACCTCGATTCTACGTTGCTGCAACAAAGTGTTTTTGCAGGATGCCTTTAGCTATAACGGCGTGCCCACCCCGCGGACGCGGATCGTTTCATCCACGGCTGCGCAGGCCTTGGACGAACTGGAGGCCCAGTTTGGTTATCCGCTGGTGCTGAAAATCCCCAATGGTTCGTTTTCAGTCGGGGTGAAAAAGGCGGAAAACCGGGCCCAGCTCGAAACCGTATTGAGCGGCATGCTGGACACCTCAGCGCTGGTTATCGCGCAGGAATATCTGTTCACGGAATACGATTGGCGTATTGGCGTGCTCAACAACCGGCCTTTGTATGCCTGTCGCTATTTCATGGCCAAAAATCACTGGCAGATTTACAAGCACGGCGAAGGCCGTGTGGGTAGCGGTGGTTTTGAAACCTTGCCGACCTACGAAGTGCCCAAAGCGGTGCTGGCCGCGGCACTCAAAGCGGCCAAAATCATTGGCGATGGTTTGTACGGGATTGATCTCAAGCAACAGGGCAACAAGGTCTACGTGATCGAGGTCAACGATAACCCCAGCCTTGAGCACGGCGTTGAAGATGCATTTCTCGGCGATGAGTTGTACATGCAGATCATGAGCGAATTTGCTCGACGCTTGGAAAAGCGCGGGCGCTAGGGGTTTTCGATCACCACCACCGTGCGCAGGCGATCGCGCCCAAACAAAGACATGCGGTCGAAGTCGGCTCGGGCGATGGGCACGGACTGACAATCCAGCGCGCTCTGGTCGTCGCCCGGGTCGGGATCATGCAGATACAGGCATTGCTCATCAATCGCGGTGAGCACGACCCAATGCGGAGCCTTTTTGCGATCCAGGCGCCAGGTGCTGATCAGGGCCAAGACCATCGCGCCGCGGCCAATCCACGCATTGAGGTCATTCTGAGTGACGTCCTGATAGTGCACCGGCATATTGTGACGTTCCGCTTCATCGACGAAGCGATGGTGGACCAGCGCTATCAGTTCCTTTTTCTCGCTGCTGCGGACCCCATCCAGGAACAGTGGGCCGGTGCGGTTGATCCAGGCTTGTGCGGCAAAGCCCCGACGTTGCGCGGCCAGGGCCAGCCCCACCGGATGGCAGCCGCCGTGGCCGGCGGTCATGTAGATGGTGGTGGCTTCACGCCACAAGTCCAGTTCCAGGCCGCGACTGAGTTCCTGTTCACGGCGCAGGCCGGCCATGGCCATCATGGCGGCGGCCGGGCCGCAGGTGAAGGGGGTGGTTTGCTGATACCACGGCACGCGATTCGCTTGCAGGTTTTCCGGCACGTAGCGAATGCGCTTTTGCATGCGCAAAGCATTCTGGTGATTGTCGTAGTAGTCGCTCAAGGTGCCAAAGCGGACGTAACCCAGCGATTGGTACAGACCGATGGCTTGCGGGTTGTCCTCGGCCACCTCCAGACGCATATACAAGCGGCCGCGTTGTGCGGTAGCCGACTCCAGAGCCTGCAGCAGGCGCTTGCCCATACCCAAGCCTTGCGCCTCTGGCGCGATGGCTAGCGAGTACAAGCGGGCCAGGCGGGTGCCCCGGTGCAGCAACACCAGACCGTAGCCCAGCACCTCGTCGTCGCGCTGGGCGACGATCAATTCGCGATTGCTGGCGGTGATCCAGTGACGCAGTCGACGGCGGCTCAGGCGATCGCTGGAGAAGCAGCGTTGTTCCAACGAGCATAGCGCGTCGAGGTCACCCGGATCGGCCGCGCGTAAGCGCAGTTCAGTCGCCATCGTTGATCCGACCGCGCAGCTGTTTGACGTTGCCACGCTTGGTTTTGCTGTCGAGCCTTTTGCGCTGGGAGCTGCGAGTCGGCCGTGTCGGCTTGCGAGCTTTGGGTTTGAAATCGGCGCGACGGATACAGTCCGCCAGACGCGCCAGCGCATCTTCGCGATTCTGCTCCTGAGTGCGAAATTGCTGGGCCTTGATGATCAGCACGCCGTCTTTGCTGATGCGCTGATCGGCCTGTTGCAGCAAGCGTTCCCGCGTGCGCTCGGGCAGTGACGAGGCGTGGATGTCAAAGCGCAGGTGGATGGCGCTGGAGACCTTATTGACGTTCTGTCCGCCTGCGCCTTGGGCGCGTATCGGACTGAGTTCAATCTCACTCAGCGGAATCTGCAGGTATGGGTTGATGTGAAGCATGGCATCACGCTACCACTTGGCGTACTGATCCTCGACAAATCCGGGCATGGCCAGGACATCAATCAACTCGCCATCCGCCCCCACGATGCGGCCGCTGAAGTGACCAAAAATCTGTTTGAAATCGCTGGCGGCGAAACCCAGGTTGAAGCGTTCGGTGTAGGCCCCGGCCGGTGAAAACACCATGTCGAGACGGCCATCGTGATTGGTCACACGCCAATCGTGCTCGCTCGGGGCATCCCAGTCATAGTCAAACTGACACAGACCCAGCGTGTGCAAGCGGCCGTTGTGCCAATAGCAATTCTCCGAATAACTGGTTTCGTTGACGCCACAGGACACGTTCAGGCCAATCGGCTCGCCAGCTGTGGAGGTGCCGGAGAAACAAGCCCAGTTCCAGAAGGTTTCCCGACGCATGTAGCCGGCGGAGAAATCGTGGTGAGCGTAGGCCTGACACTCTTCCAGATCGTACAAACGTCCTTTGCATTCAATGTGACCGGTGGCCGGCAGGGCGGCCACTTTGTGCGCATAAACCCAGCCGTTACGGCCGATCCGGGTACACAGAGACATGGGCTGAAATTGGCCGGCGGTTTCATCAAACCGCGCTTCGATGTTGAGCTTGCCCGGGACCTTCACACTCAGAGTTTTGACCCGCGGGTTGTCGCTGTAGCCCAGTTCGATGGTGGTGCGTCCGCTGCGCAAGCGGCTGACGCCGTCACGCGGATTGTCCGAAAGACGGCATCCCAGACCCAGCGGGAGTCGGAAGGTTTTCTCGAATTGCATGCCGCGCTCGGGCGAGTAGACGTAGACGAAGGCCATCGCCGCATGGCGCAGATGCACCAGCGCGCAGCCGGCGAGCACGTTGTCGCTGAGAATGCCGAAATACTGAAAGCGTTTGTAGCCCATCCAGCGTGCCAGCCACCCGGCGGGTCGGCCCAACGGCGTGCGGTGTTTGTAATCGCCAATATTGATGCTCAGCGCATCATCGAAGTGGCCGAAGCGGGGTTTTCCCGCGTCATTGATCAGGGCTGTGGGAGACGTCATGAGAACAAGCAGATGTACTTGTGGTGATCATAGCGGGCGCGGGATTCAGTCGACCAGCCAGACCAGCTCCGGTGCGCTGCCCGCGCTCACGTAAACCAGCGCGTTTTGCGCATAACGGTGCCCCCAACTGCAGGCTGTTGGCCGGTCCATGTGCAAAACAAAGACACTGTCTTCGGGCGACCAGTCGGATGCCTCTGGGATGCCCAATCCTGGCCACCAACGCCAACCCTCGATGCTCAATGCACACCGCAAAGCCTCCATTCGCGCCTGGTTTTCATGGCCGTCGAGTGGCTGGCTGTATGGGTTGCACGCGGTCAGAAAAGCCCCTTGCTGCACCTTGTGTTGGTGCAGCGTTTGGTCCAGCCTGGCGTTGTGTTCGCCGATGCGCATATCCAATGGCCGATCGGCCTCTGCGGTCAGGATGCGATAGCGGGTTGCCAGGTAGGCGCGGTGAAGTTCTGGAGCGCGCGACATGATGATTGACAGTGTGCTCAAACTCGCCGGAGGATACCGGCGATCTGATCACATCATCACCTGCATGCCTGACGCAATGTCCCCTTGGTTGTCCGTCGCCGTTATCGTTGGCATCGCGGCTTTGCTGCATACCCTGTCGTTTCTGTTGATCCGACGTTTACCGCGGTTGCAGGCGACCTGGGCTCAGCGGGTCACGGCGACCTTGCAGCTGCGTCCGGGGCAGCGCATGAGTGAACTGGTCTGGCTGCATTGGTCGCTGATGTGCGTGTTGTGGTTTGCGGCGGGGTTGTTGTCGCTACGCGCCCTGGGTATGGAGCAGGTTGCGTCCGATGTGCTCAAGCATGTTGCCCAAGCCGGCTTCAATGTGGCGGGTATCCACATCGTGCCGGTGCGCCTGGTCTTCGGTGTGATGCTGGCGGTGGTGCTGATCTCCATTGCGCGGGTGTTGCGTGGAGTTCTTGAGCGCCGGCTGGTGAAAGTCCGTCATTTTGATACGGCCACCAGCGAATCGGTGTCCACCATGCTGGGCTACGTCGGTTTCGTGTTCGCCATACTGGTTGGCTTGTCCGCCGCCGGTTTCAATATGACCAACTTGGCGATTGTTGCCGGTGCGCTGTCGGTGGGGATTGGCTTCGGCTTGCAGAACATTGTCAACAACTTCGTGTCGGGAATCATTCTGCTCAGCGAACGCCCGGTGCGGCGTGGCGATTATGTGCGCGTTGGCAGTGTCGAGGGCGAAGTGCGCAAGATTCACATTCGTGCCACGGAAATCGAAACGTTGGACCGGGTCAGCGTGGTCGTTCCCAATTCGGAATTGATCTCTACTGCAGTGTACAACTGGCGCTTGCGCGACCCATTTACTCGAGTGGTGATCAGTGTTGGCGTGGCTTACGGCTCAGATACCGAGTTGGTGCGCGACCTGCTGGTCCAGGTTGGGTTGGCCCATGAAGCCACACTGCCCTTGAATACCCCGGGCGTGCCCGACACCCACGCCTACTTCGTGAGTTTCGGCGACAGTTCGCTGAACTTTGAATTGCGCACCTACATCCGCGATGTGAATCTGCGCGGCCGCGTGGGCAGTGATCTGCGCTTCGCTATCGACAAGGTATTCCGCGAGCACGGGGTGGTGATACCGTTCCCTCAACGCGATGTATGGATGAAGAGCGATGTGGGCTAAGTCGGATGCGATTCAGCCGGGGCAACGCCCGGGCAGTTTGTTCGAGCAGCAAAGCCGGGTCCGGATATTGTGGACGCGCTATGACGGGCAGACCTTGGAGCAGGGCGAGCTGAGGGATTTTTCCGAGCTGCCACCGGTGCCGGAGCGGCAGTGCCTTTGGCTGGACATTGTTGGTGTGCCGGGCACCAAAGGATTGGATGCCTTGGGCGCCAGCTACGGTCTGCACAGGCTGGCGCTGGAGGATGTTCAGCATCTGGGACAAAAACCCAAACTGGAATCCTTTGATCAACACTCCTTTGCCGTGCTGCAGATTCCCTTGGTGGATGACGGGGACGCGAGTTTCGAACAGCTCAGTTTGTTTATCCGGCCTCACCTGGTGATATCCGTGCATGAGCAGGGTGAGTTGTTCGACCCTGTGCGTCGCCGTCTCGAAGCCGGTCGCGGTGTCATTCGCACCGCAGGGTCAGACTATCTCTTGTACGCGCTGATGGACTTGGCCGTGGATCTCGGTTTTCCCTTGATCAGTGGTATCACCGAGCAGCTCTACGAGCTGGAAGAACGCGTCGAAGAAGCGCACGCGGATATGAGTCGCGATATTTACAGTGTGCGACGTCTGTTGTCCGCATTGCTGCGCCAAGCTCAGCGCCAGAAAGAAGTGGTGCGTGAGTTGCTCGAAGGCGAGCAGATGGATGGCATCGCCGAGCAACACATCTATTGGCGTGATTGCATGGATCACGCGGACCGCTACGCCGAGGGTTTGGCCTTCCTGCGGGAGAGCGCGGCGGATCTGCTCAATACCCATCTGGCGCTGATCAGCCATCGCATGAACGATGTCATGAAAGTGCTGACGGTGATGTCCACGGTGTTTGTGCCGCTGTCCTTCCTGGTTGGGCTTTACGGCATGAACTTCAATACCGACAGCCCTTACAACCTGCCTGAACTGGACTGGAAGTACGGCTATCTGTTCGTTTGGGGCGTGATGATTTGCGTGGTCGGCGGGGTGTTGGTGTTCTTCCGTCGTAAACGTTGGATATAGCAGCGACGGCCAGTTGAGCCCTTGGTTTTTGTCAACGATCAGGGTAATCTCGTACTCAGTAATATACATAACTGTATTTAAGGAGACAGGATGTCGCTGTTCAGTCATTCCGCCTACGATGAGCATGAGTTCGTGCACTTTGTGCGCGATGTCGATTCGGGCTTGCGCGGGATCATTGCGGTTCATTCCACCGCCTTGGGCCCAGGTGCGGGAGGTTGCCGCATGTGGAACTACGCGTCTGAGGATGCGGCTTTGCAGGATGTCCTGCGTCTGTCGCGGGGAATGAGCTACAAGAATGCCCTGGCGGATTTGCCGCTGGGGGGCGGCAAAGCGGTGATCCTTGGTGATGCGCGACGCGACAAAAGTGAGGCTTTGTTCAGCGCCTTTGGGCGCGCTGTCGAGGGCCTGGCCGGCCGCTACGTGACCGCCGAAGATGTGGGCATCTGCGAGGCCGACATGCAGATCGTCGCGGGGCAGACCCGCTATGTCAGCGGTTTGCCTCAAAGCGGTGACGGGGCGGGTGGTGATCCGTCACCCAAGACCGCGCGCGGTGTGTTTTATGGCATTCAGGCTGCGGCTCAGTCCGCTCTGCGGCGCAATGATCTGCAAGGCTTGCGGGTCGCCGTCCAGGGTTTGGGCAATGTTGGAAGGCATCTGTGCGCCAACCTGCATGACGCCGGCGCAGAGTTGTTTGTCGCTGACATCGATGACGACGTGGTGGAAGAAGTCTGCGACCGCTTTGCCGCGACGGCGGTGGCGGTCGACGAGATTCTTTATCAGCCCGTCGATGTGGTTGCGCCCTGTGCGCTTGGCGGGATTCTGCACAGCGACAGCATCCCGCGTCTGCAGGCGCGCATCGTTGCGGGTGCGGCGAACAATCAGCTGTTGCGCGATAGCGACGGTCAGCGCTTGTTCGAGCGCGGCATCCTGTATGCCCCGGACTATGTGATCAACGCTGGCGGCATCATCAGCTGTTCGGCGGAATATCTGGGCGATTCGAGCAGTGCGGATGTCGAGGGTCGGCTTCGCGACATCGGCCCGCGCCTGAGTGAAATCTTCGCCACCGCGCAGCGTGAAAAACGCCCACCCAATGAAATCGCCGATGCCATGGCCAGAGACAAGCTCGGTCGTACGCGCTAGCGCTGGCAGCCGGAGGAGAGGAGACATGGACAAAAAAAACACACTCAAGCTGCACATCCCCGAACCACCAAGCCGCCCTGGCGAAGAACCGGATTTTTCCGATTTCATCATCGCGGATGCGGGCACGGTGGCGCGACCGGATGTGGACACACCAGACGATCGGCTGCGTGACTACCCGTTCACCCTGATCCGCGTGCTCGATGATCAGCAGCAAGCGGTGGGCGAGTGGGATCCTCAGTTGTCCCCCGATGTGCTGCGCAACGGTTTGCGTCACATGATGCTGACCCGTGCCTTCGACGCTCGCATGTTGAAAACGCAGCGCCAAGGCAAGACCTCCTTTTACATGCAGTGCACTGGTGAAGAGGCGTGCGGGGTGGCTCAGGCCTACGCGTTGGAAGACGATGACATGCTGTTCACCAGCTACCGTCAGCAATCCATGCTGGTCGCGCGTGAATGGCCTTTGGTCGATCTGATGTGCCAGGTTTTCAACAACCCCAAAGACCGCACCAAAGGGCGCCAGCTGCCGGTGCTGTACTCCGTCGCCGAGGCCAACTTCTTCTCCATCTCCGGCAATTTGTGCACCCAATATCCGCAGGCTGTGGGTTGGGCCATGGCGTCGGCTTACAAAGGGGATTCGCGCATTGCTGCGGCGTGGATCGGGGAAGGCACCACGGCAGAGTCGGATTTCCACAACGCACTGACATTTGCCTCGGTCTATCAAGCACCGGTTGTGCTCAACATCACCAACAATCAGTACGCCATCTCCAGCTTCCAGGCGATTGCTGGCGGTGAACAATCGACCTTTGCCGCGCGTGCGATAGGTTATGGCATCCCCGGACTGCGCGTCGATGGCAATGATTTTCTCGCCGTGTATGCGGTGACCCGCTGGGCTGCCGAGCGCGCCCGCCGCAACCTCGGACCGAGTCTGATTGAGCTGTACACCTACCGTGTTGCGGCCCACTCGACTTCGGATGATCCCAGCGCCTATCGCTCGGCGGCCGAAGCGACCAGCTGGCCTCTGGGCGACCCGATACAGCGCCTCAAGCAGCACTTGATTGGTTTGGGCGAATGGGACGAAACACGGCACAGTGCATTGGAAGCAGAGCTGGATGCTCAGGTGCTGGCTGACCTCAAAGAGGCCGAAAGCCACGGCACCCTGGGCACCGCGCCGTGCAGTCCAGCGAGCATGTTTGATGACGTGTTCAAGGAACTGCCTGTTCACCTGCGTCGTCAACGTCAGCAAGCGGGGTACTGATCATGGCACGCATGAATATGATCCAGGCGATTAACTCGGCGATGGACATCATGATGGCCCGCGACCCGGATGTGCTGACCTTTGGTGAGGATGTGGGCTATTTCGGCGGTGTGTTCCGTGCCACTGCAGGTTTGCAGAAAAAGTACGGCAAGCAGCGTTGTTTCGACACGCCGATTTCCGAGTCCGGCATTCTTGGCATGGCCATCGGCATGGGCGTATATGGCCTGCGCCCGGTCGCGGAAATCCAGTTCGCCGACTACATCTACCCCGCGTTTGACCAACTGGTTTCCGAAGCTGCACGTCTGCGCTATCGCTCGGCGGGTGAGTTCTTCGCCCCGATCACCGTGCGGTCGCCGGTGGGCGGCGGGATCTACGGCGGCCAGACCCATAGCCAGTCACCGGAGGGTGTGTTCTCCCACGTGTGCGGTCTCAAGACGGTGATTCCGTCCAATCCGTATGACGCCAAAGGTTTGCTGATCAGCGCCATCGAAGACGATGACCCGGTGCTGTTTTTCGAGCCCAAGCGCATCTACAACGGCCCATTCGAGGGCTATCACGACCGGCCACTGACGCCCTGGTCCAAGCATCCGCTGGGCGAGGTGCCGGAGGACTACTACACCATCCCTCTGGGCAAGGCGAAATGCGTACGTGAAGGGGCCGACGTCACTGTGTTGGCCTACGGCACCATGGTGCATGTGGCCGAAGCGGCGGTCGCGGAAACGGACATCAATGCCGAGATCATCGATCTGCGCACCATCATTCCGCTGGATATCGACACCATCGTGGAGTCGGTAAAAAAGACCGGCCGCTGCGTGGTGATCCATGAAGCTACCCGCACCTCGGGTTTCGGTGCCGAGCTGATCGCAGAAGTGCAGGAATATTGCTTCTATCACCTGGAAGCCCCGATTGAGCGCGTCACCGGCTGGGATACGCCGTACCCGCATGCTTTTGAGTGGGAATATTTCCCAGGACCCAAGCGCCTTAAGGAGGCGTTGTACCGTGTGATGGAGGCTGCGTGATGGGTGTGCATACCTTCAAGCTGCCGGATATCGGCGAAGGCATTGCTGAGGCCGAAATCGCCGAGTGGAAAGTCGCTGTCGGCGACCAGGTCACTGAAGATCAGCCGTTGTGCGACATGCTGACGGAGAAGGCGGCGGTGGAGATTCCATCGCCCGTGGCCGGCAAGATTCTCGAGCTCAAGGGTGAGGCTGGAGATTTGGTTGCGGTGGGTGGCCCACTGGTTCTGATCGAAGTCGAAGGCGGGTTGGTGCCTGATTCGGATGTGACGCCGTCGCCCGAGCAAGTGCCCGCAAAAAGCTCGGACGTGGCGGTTGCCGCTGAGAAAAAACAAACGCCACCAGCCGACGGCGTGCCTCAAGCTCAACCTCGCCTGCCGCGCTCGCCCGGCGAGAAACCGTTGGCATCGCCCGCGGTGCGCCGGCGAGCGCGTGAATTGGGCGTGCAACTGAGCGATGTGCAAGGCACAGGACCAGCAGGGCGGATCCGGCATGAGGATCTGGATGCGCATGTCCGCGGCGTGGGGGCGGCCACAACCCAGGCACCGCGTCAGGCCCATCGTACCGCGGTTGAGTCGATCAAAGTCATCGGCTTGCGTCGTAAGATCGCCGACGCGATGCAGCGAACCAAGCAGCGTATCCCGCATTTCGCGTATGTCGAGGAATGCGACGTTACGGAATTGGAAAAACTGCGCCAGCATCTAAATGCAGCTCGGCGCGACGACCAAACCAAGCTGACGGTCCTGCCGTTTCTGATGCAGGCGCTGGTCAAGGTGGTGCCGGAGTTTCCGCAGATCAACGCCAACTTCGATGATGAGGCGGGCGTGCTCCACCAGATCGCGGCGCTGCATATTGGCATCGCGGCGCAGACCGACAATGGTCTGGTCGTGCCGGTGGTGAAGCATGCTGAAACCTTAGACATCTGGGGCATGGGCGCAGAGCTCAAACGCCTGGCCGACGCGGCGCGCGCCGGCACCGCCAAGCGCGAGGAGCTGTCCGGGTCGTCGATCACGATTTCCAGCTTGGGTCCGATGGGGGGCATCGCGTCCACCCCGGTGATCAATGCCCCCGAGGTGGCTATCGTCGGGGTCAACAAGATGGTCGAACGACCGGTGATCCAGCAGGGTATGGTGATGCCGCGCATGATGATGAATCTGTCCTCCTCGTTTGATCACCGCATCGTCGATGGCTGGATTGCTGCTTCGTTCATCCAGCGCATCAAACAACTGCTGGAAACGCCCGCGCTGTTATTCATTCAGGATTAAGCATGAGCCAAATCATGGACACCCAGGTGCTGGTGGTGGGCGGTGGGCCCGGCGGTTATGTCGCGGCGATACGAGCCGGTCAGCTGGGGCTGAAAACCACCTTGGTCGAAGCGGATAGGCTTGGCGGGACCTGCCTGATCCGCGGCTGCATTCCATCCAAAGCCATGATTCATGTGGCGGGCAAGCTGGAGGAGATGCTCGCCCATGTTGGGCAAGGCCATCAGGGCATCCGCCTGAGTACCATGCCGCAGTTCGACATGGGCTATGCGGTGCAGTGGAAAGACAGCGTGGTCGATCGTCTGAATTCCGGGGTTGCCGGTTTGCTCAAGCGTGCCGGCGTTCAGGTCGTGGCGGGTTGGGCGCAGTTTGAGGATGCCAAACATTGCCGGGTCAAAAGCGCAGACGCTGAGGTTCAGATTCGCGCCCAGAGCGTGATCCTGTCGACCGGCTCGGTCGCGAGCGAGCTGCCGCATCTTTCCTTTGATGGTGAGCGCGTATTGTCGTCGACTCAAGCGCTGGACCTGAAGGCATTACCGGCGTCCATGGCTGTGGTCGGGGCCGGTTACATCGGCCTGGAGTTGGGCATCGCCTTTGCCAAGCTGGGTTGCAAGGTGAGCTTGGTTGAAGCGCAGGACCGGATTCTGCCTTTGTATGACAAGGCCTTGGTCAAACCGGTTGAAGAGTGGCTGCGCCGTCACGACATCGACATTCATCTCTTGGCCAAAGCGTCGACCTTGGACGACAAGGCGTTGCTCGCGCAAACCTCAAACGGCGAGATCAATGTCCCGGCCGAAAAGGTGCTGGTGACAGTGGGGCGCAAACCCAACACCGCGGGCTGGGGCTTGGAGAATATGCCGGTCGACAGGGACGGCGAGTTCGTCAAAGTGGACGAGCGCTGCCGTACCTCGGTCAAAGGGGTGTATGCGATCGGGGATCTGGTCGGTGAGCCGATGCTGGCGCACAAGGCCAGTGCCCAGGGCGAGATGGTGGCCGAATTGATCGCTGGTCATAAGCGCGCCTTCGAGCCGCGTGCGATAGCCGCGGTGTGCTTCACTGAGCCGGAAATCGTCGGCGTTGGTTTAAGCCCGGATGAAGCGCAGGCGCAGGGACTGGAGATCACCGTTGGGCAATTTCCTCTGCTGGCCAATGGGCGCGCGCTGAGCATGGAAGCCGGCAGTGACGGTGGCTTTGTGCGCGTGACGGCGCGCGCCGACAACCACCTGGTGCTGGGTATTCACGCGGTTGGACGGCATGTGTCGGAGTTGTCCGGTGAATTCGCCCATGCCCTGGAAATGGGCGCGCGCCTGGAGGACATCGCCGGCACCATCCATGTCCACCCGACACTGAGCGAGGCACTTCACGAGGCCGCGTTGTCAGCGCTGGGTCACGCTATCCATTTCTGATGGTGAATCGGTGCGGCGGAAGACGCTGAGCACGTCGATTGGCAGATTCTGCTCCAGCAGCACGCCTTTTTCGGTAACCAGAATGTCGTCAGCGCGGAACATGGGCGGCCGCGCCAACTGCACTGCAGACGGAAAATCGAAGGTCAGCAGATTGGTGCTTTGCAGGGTGTCACCGTCAAACGACATTTGAAGAATGCGTCCGCCGAGAAAGTCGGTCACCAGCAGCGTATTGCCAGCGATGCTCAGATCATCGTGGATCGCCACATTGAATGAAATCGGCGTGACGGGGCCGGCGCTGCCGTCGTCCAAAAGGTCGACATAGAACACGCTGCCACCGTCAGTGCTGAAGAAGCGTTGGTCGATCACTGCCAAACCATTGGGGAAGCGCGGTTGGTTTCCCACACCAAAAGGCAGAAGGCCCAAGGCGGCGCCATCGACCCAGGTCTCCTGCGCAATGATGGTCATGGTGTCGTTGGGATCAATGCGCAAGCGAACGATTTTCGGGTCCGGCGGTAAGCACGTCGGGTTCAAGGGTTCGTCGACCACATACAATTCGCCATCTGGACCGAGCGCAGCGCCGTTGGCGATGCACATGCCCTCCATCTGGAAAATCGGAGCTAGGCTGGCCACGTTATCTAGCGGTGCGGCAAACAACTGGCCGTCGCCGCAGACCACATAGAGCGTCTGTTCTTTTTGCGCCATGCCGGTGAAGTTACAGCCGGCTTCCGTCAGGGCCAGGGCTTCAAAGCTGTCATCGCTGTGCTGGGTCACCTCGTAGGCGTTGCTGCCACCGGTGACGAACAATCGGCCTTCGGGCGTGAAATGGATGTTCTCGGCATCCGGTATGTTGACCAGCTCAATCACCTCGCCGCAGTCGGAACTGACGCACAGTCCGCCGCCGTTAATGGAGTCTGCGTCGAGAGGGCCTCGATCGGCGCCGCAACCGGCCAGGGCGACGAGGATCGCGCTCATCGCCAGTGTGTTTTTGATAGTCATGGTCTCCCCCGGGGAAAGTGCACGGTTACACTTTAGCCATTGAATTTTAGGCGCAAACGGGCGACAAGCAATGAGTGAGTTCAGCGAGTTTCTGCGTGAGCAGTTTGCCGAGCTTGGTGTTGTCAGGGTGCGCCGTATGTTCGGCGGGGCTGGTTTGTTCTGTGACGGGGTGATGTTTGGCTTGGTGTTTGAAGATGCGCTGTACCTCAAAGTGGATGATCGCAGCCGTGCAGAGTTTGAAGCGCAGGAGTTGGAGCCGTTTGTGTATGAGCGTCAGGGCAAGCCGGTGAGTTTGTCGTTCCTTCGCGCGCCGGAAGAGATACTCGACGACGCGGACTCCGCGTTGTACTGGGGCCGTTTGGCGCTGGACGCCGCATGGCGGGGGCGCAAGGCATGAGTCACGGTGAACTGTTTATTCAGGCGGCTTACCTGGATGCCTTGCATGGCAGTGGCAGCGCGTCACCCGAGAACGGCTGGCAGCATCTGCCGCAGGTCGCGCCGACGGCCTATTTGAAAAGCCATTCCTGGGGCGAGTTCGTGTTCGATTTCGAAATCGCCAACGCCTATCGGCAAGTCGGCATGGAGTACTACCCCAGACTGGTGCTGGCTGTGCCGTTCACGCCGGTGAGCGGTCCTCGGTTGTGCGGTGTGACACCCGCCGAGCTTGAGCATGCGGCCGGCGAATATGACGCGTCATCGGCGCATGTGCTGTTCGCGGCGGCGCCGGATATCGAGATCCTGACGGACGCCGATTGGTTAACGCGGCAAGACATACGCTACGTCTGGCGTGATCGGGATTTCGGCGATTTTGAAGGTTTTCTCGCCGCGTTGGCCAGCAAAAAGCGCAAGAACATTCGTGCTGAGCGGCGTAGCGTTGCGGCTCTGGGTTTGGACATTCGTTGGCAGGACGCCGGCGAGTTCAGCGCCGATGAATGGCATCAGCTGTATCGGCTGTATGCGCACACCTACGCCGTGCGTGGTCAGGCACCGTATCTGGAGTCTTCGTGTCTGCGCGCCTGGGCGCGTGACATGGCTGAGCAATTTGTGTTTTGTGTGGCGCGGCGGCACGGCGAACTGGTTGCGATGGCGTTTTTCTTCCGTGACCAAAACACTCTCTACGGGCGGCATTGGGGCAGTACGCTGGATGCCGACAAGCTGCACTTTGAGATGTGCTACTACCAAGGCATCGAGTACTGCCTGACCCATGGCCTGACCACCTTCGATGCCGGCGTGCAGGGGAATCACCGCATATTGCGTGGATTCGAGCCGGAGTTGAGTCGTTCGGCACATTGGTTTGCCGACCAGCGTTTCCAGCTCGCCCTGCAGCGCGCTTTTGCCGAGGAGCGTGCTCGCATCGCGGCGTATCTGGAGCAGGCCCGGGAACATTCGGCATACGCCCGCGAGGATCTCGGTCAATAAAAATTTCGAGACCTTGTCCGGATTCTGTGCGATCTTGCGTAAAGCAGGGAGAACAGTGTTTGGCCAGGTCATGACCGATAACAACAATCCCGGCGCGGCAGTTCAGTTGGACATGCCGCCCAGAGATCCGACATTCTTGGAGCTGTCATCGCAATCGCATTCCTCGCGCCTTTTGCGTTTGATCGAGCGCGTGGGTATGGGCGGATCGATATTTCTGGCCTGTACGGCGTTGTCGGCCATGTCCGTGTCACTTGCCTCGTTGGCACACTACCTGACCGGTGACCCGATCGGTGTGACCGGGATGCTCAACACCACCATCATTCCTTTCGTGCTCGGTGTGCCCACCCTGATCGCTGTGTTTTCCTTGCTGCAGCGACTTGAGGCGACTCGCGCTGAGCTGGCTCGCCTGTCCACACTGGACATGTTGACCGGGGCTTTGAGCCGCCGCAGCGTGTTGGCTTGGGGCGAGGCGGCGTGCCAACCGCAAGCGGACGCGGGCCATGTGGCGCATGTCTCCGTGGCCTTGATCGATGTCGATCGATTCAAGCAGGTCAATGATGAGCACGGACATTTGGTCGGTGACGAGACCCTGCGGCAGTTGAGTGGTGCGGTGATGCGATGCCTCCCGCTGCGTTGCCGCTTTGGGCGCTATGGCGGTGAGGAATTCGCGGTGATCATGCCGGATTTGGCCCCGGCTCAAGCCCTGGCGCTGTGCGAACAATTGCGCGTCGCGGTGCAGACGGACTGTGCCGCGGTGCAAGAGCATGCCGTGGCTGCAACAGTTTCGATAGGGCTGGCCAGTGCGCCCGTCGGTCAATGCGATTTGTCAGAAATGCTGTCGCAGGCCGACAGCGCGCTCTACGCGGCCAAGCGTGCTGGCCGCAATCGCGTGGTCTGCGCGGCGTAACCACTCTGGTTTCGCAGGCCGAGTGCCGCGTCAACGTGCTGCGCCAAGCGACGTTAAAGCCATACACCTTTTCGGATATGGCTCATGCGCGTACTTCTTCTGCTCATTTCTCTGGCCAGCCTGGCGGCGTGTCAGTCAGTTGATTCGACGGCGGACGATACCCGTGAATTGAACGGGGTATGGCGCGGCGTGGTCAGCGATACCAAGCAGCATGAGTCCTTACAGGCGCATGTTCTTGATGGTTTGATGTTGGCGGTCAGCAACGACGGTCAACGCGCGTACAGTGGCGAGATGTGGTTGGACAACGGCCGTGTCGAAGGGATGTTTGCGGCGCGTGATGGAGTCGGCGCACGGGATGAGGACTACATCCTTTACGGCCAAGCGGCTCCCGGTGACAGCATTGAGGCAGACCTGATCGGTGAGCGCGAAGACGCCGCACTCAGTTTGTTCTACAACGCGGATCAATCGTATGACGGTGCCTCATATGAGCGCATTGCGGGTCTTTACTATCTGGACACTGCCGACCTGCAGATCAGTTTATCGGTGGATGAATCGGGTTATCTCGAGGGATATGACGATGCGGGGTGCGCGTACTTTGGGCGCGTCACCATTCCGGACCGTGATCGCAACCTCTATGCCGTCGCCATGGACGTGGAGGGGTGTGCCATGGCGGGTGAGTTCGCGTTCGGAATTGGCAGCGTGCGTCGCCACGGCGGCTGGGTGCAATTGATCCTGCCCGTGTGGCTCGACAACCAGGATCGAGTCGAGCCTTGGGTGCTTGAGCGGGTTTGATGCGGGCATAAAAAAGCGGCGCACTGCATGCAGTGCGCCGCTGACAAAAACCGTTTGACCTTAGCTGGGTTTTTTCGGTGCTGCTTTGGCTTGTGTCGTGGCGGCCTTGGCGCGCGATGTGGCGGCTTTGGCCCGTGAGGTCACGGTTTTGCGTGCCGATGTCGCCGTGGATTTTGCGCTCGTGCTGGCTTTGTTCGCCGCGGTGGTCGCCTTTTTCGCCGCCGTTGTTGCGGTTTTCTTGGCCGTTGTGGTGGCCTTCTTGGCTTGCGTGTTGGCGCTGGCCGCCGTTTTGCGCGCCGTCGTCGTGGCTTTCTTGGCCGTGGTGTTGGCCTTTTTGGCCGTCGTGCTCGCGGCTTTCTTGGCGGTCGTCGAGGCTTTGCTGGTCGCCGTCGAAGCTTTCTTGGTCGCGGTTCTCGCGGCTGTACTGGCTTTGCGCGCTACCGGCTTGGCTTTCGCCTGGGCGGTGGTGGTCGCTTTTTTGGCCGCTGTCGACGCACTGCTCGTGGCCTTCTTAGCGGTGGTCTTGGCGCTGGTTGCCGCTTTTTTCGCTGCGGGCTTGGCCTTGGCCGCCGTGGTTTTCACCGCGGCTTCGGCTTTTTGTGCCGGTGTCGCCGGTGCATTGCCGGTCAGCTTGGCAACCTCGGCGCGGGTATCGTTGATGATGTCTGCCGTCTCGCGCAGATTCTCAAGAATCCTGTCCATGGTTTCTTGCAACATGGCCAGCTGAGACTTGGCGGCACCTTTTACGCTGCCGCTCTTGCTCGCCGCTTTGAGACTCTTTTGCAGTTCTTTGTAGTGGTTCTTGAGCCCGTTCAGCTCATGGTCAACCAATTTCTCAAAACCGTTGGAGATGATGAGACGCAGCTCATCGACCTTGGTTCTGAGATCCTTCAACTTCTTCTTCGTGGCCATGTAGACGCCCCTTGTTTGCAAGCTGTTCAGGCTAAAGGAAAAACCCCGCCGCAGTGTAGGCATGTGCGGGCATCACTGTCAAAAGCGCAGCAAGTGTGCTACGCGCGATTGATGCGGTGTGAGATTACATTCACCGGTTTGCCGTGTCTGGCTGGTAATATGCGCGGTCCACAAAGAGCGGGTCGCGCGACGCACCCGTGAACATGACAACCAACCACGGAGCGAAGCATGGAATTTCAGGGACAGTCCCTGCAGCTCAAGATGCTGGGCGATGGGATCGCCGAGTTGATCTTTGATCTGCAAGGCGAGTCGGTCAACAAGTTTGACCGCCAGACGCTGGATGAATTGAAGCAGATTGGTGACTCACTGGCGGCAGCCGGCGATGTCAAAGGCCTGCTCGTTAGCAGTGCCAAGCCGGTGTTCATTGTTGGCGCTGACATCACCGAGTTCGGTGAAAGCTTCAAGCAGTCCGATGAACAGCTGCTGGAGTGGTGCGCGCAGTCCAATGCCATCTTCAACACGATTGAGGACCTGCCGTTTCCGTCGGTGACAGCAGTCAATGGCATCGCTTTTGGCGGCGGCCTGGAAATGGCTTTGTCGACGGATTACCGGGTGATGGCCGACGTCGCTCAGATTGGTCTGCCGGAAGTGAAGCTGGGGATTATTCCGGGCTTTGGCGGAACCGTTCGCCTGCCGCGCCTGATCGGTGCGGACAATGCGATCGAATGGATTGCCAGTGGCAAGCCGCAAAAAGCGGATGCGGCCTTGAAGAACCACGCCGTTGATGCCGTGGTCAGCCTTGATAAGCTGCGCGATGCTTCGCTGGCGTTGCTCAAAGATGCCATCGACGGAAAGTTTGACTGGAAGTCACGGCGCGCCCAGAAGACCGGCAAGCTGAAACTCAACATGGTTGAGTCCATGATGGTGTTTGAGACCGCCAAAGGTTTCATCGCGGGTCAGGCGGGCAAGAACTACCCGGCACCACTGGCGGCTGTGAAGTCAATTCAGAAAGGTGCGGGCAAGGATCGTGATGGCGCTTTGAAAGCGGAGCACGAAGCGTTTTTGTCGGTGGCCAAAACCTCGGTTGCTGACAGCTTGATCAGTCTGTTCCTGAACGATCAACTGCTCAAGAAAAAGGCCAAAGGTGCGACCAAAGCCGGCAACAAAGTTGAGCTTGCCGCAGTTCTGGGTGCCGGCATCATGGGCGGCGGTATCGCCTACCAGTCGGCCTCCAAGGGCACGCCGATCGTGATGAAGGACATCAAGTCCGAACAACTCGATCTGGGCTTGAACGAAGCCAACAAACTGCTGGCCAAGCTGGTCGAGCGCGGCAAGATTGACGCTGTGAAAATGGGCAAAGCGCTGGCCAACATCCGCGCCACCCTGAACTACGGCGACTTCAAGGACGTCGATATTGTCGTCGAGGCCGTTGTCGAGAATCCCAACGTCAAGCACGCGGTGCTGGCCGAGGTCGAAGATCAGGTCGGTGAGAACGCGATTCTGACCTCCAACACCTCAACGATTTCAATCTCCTACCTGGCCCAGGCGCTCAAGCGTCCAGAAAATTTCTGCGGCATGCACTTCTTCAACCCAGTGCACAAAATGCCGTTGGTAGAAGTGATTCGCGGTGAGAAGTCCTCTGATCTGGCGGTTGCCACCACCGTGGCCTATGCCGCCGCGATGGGCAAAACCCCGATCGTGGTCAATGACTGCCCGGGCTTTTTGGTCAACCGTATCCTGTTCCCGTACTTCGCCGGCTTCCAGGCCTTGATGAACGAGGGCGCGGATTTCCGTCAGGTTGATAAAGTGATGGAAGGTTTTGGCTGGCCGATGGGTCCGGCGTATTTGCTTGACGTGGTCGGCATTGACACCGCGCATCATGCTCAGGCGGTGATGGCCGAAGGCTTCCCCGACCGCATGAAAGCGGATCAGCGCACCTCGCTGGACGTGATGTACGAAGAAACGCGTTACGGTCAGAAGAACGACAAGGGCTACTACGTTTACGAGATCGATCGTAAGGGTCGTCCCAAGAAGACCTTTGACCCGGCCGTGGTGGAACTGCTCAAACAGGTCCAGCCGGATGGCGTGAAAGAGTTCGACAAAGACCAAATCGTCGAGCGCATGATGATCCCGATGATCATCGAAACCGCGCGTTGTCTTGAAGAGAAGATTGTCGAAACCCCGAACGAAGCTGATATGGGCCTCATTCTGGGTATTGGTTTCCCGCCGTTCCGTGGCGGCGCACTCAAGTACGCCGATGCCTTGGGCATGCAGAACGTGATCGACATGGCCGCCAAATACAGCCACCTCGGCAAGCTCTACGAGCCGACCGAGCGCATGCGTGAAATGGCCGCCAACGGCGAAACCTACTACGGCTAACGGAGTTTGAACCATGACTGAAGTGGTAATTGTTGATGCGGTCCGTACCCCTATGGGCCGTTCGAAAAATGGCGTGTTCCGCAATGTGCGCGCTGAGAATCTGTCGGCCGAAGTGATCAAGGCTTTGCTCGCGCGCAATGCCGCGCTCAATCCCAAAGAGATCGAAGATGTGATCTGGGGTTGCGTGCAGCAGACCTTGGAGCAGGGTTTCAACATCGCACGCATGGCGTCGTTGCTGGCCGGCTTGCCGCACGAGGTGTCCGGGCAGACGGTGAACCGTTTGTGTGGTTCGTCGATGACCGCGATTCACACCGCGGCGGGCGCCATTCACGCCGGTTTGGGTGATGTGTTCATCTGCGGCGGTGTCGAACACATGGGCCACGTGCCGATGACCCACGGCGTGGACCCGAATCCGGCGCTGTCGGTCAATGTGGCCAAAGCGTCCGGCATGATGGGGCTGACTGCTGAACTGCTCGGCACCATGAACGGGATCTCGCGTGAAGCGCAGGACGAATTCGCCCTCAACTCGCACAAGAAAGCTTATCGCGCCAACACCAATGGTGAATTCGCCAACGAAATGATCCAGGTTGCCGGTCACACAGCTGACGGTGCCGCGACCCTGGTGGACTTCGACGAAGTGGTGCGTGCCGATGCCAGCCTGGAAGGCCTGGCTCAACTGCGCCCGGTGTTCAACCCGGCCAGTGGTACGGTCACCGCAGGCAACTCCTCGGCACTGTCTGATGGGGCTTCGGGTGTGCTGCTGATGTCACGCGAGAAAGCGGATGAGCTGGGTCTGAAGCCGATGGCCAAGATTCGCGCCATGGCCAGTGCCGGTTGTGATCCGTCGGTGATGGGCCGCGGCCCGGTGCCAGCGACGCAAAAAGCGCTCAAGCGCGCGGGGCTGGAGCTGTCCGATATCGGTGTGATTGAACTCAATGAAGCGTTCGCAGCGCAGTCGCTGGCGGTGATGAAAGAGCTCAAGCTTCTGGATCAGCAGGACAAGGTCAATCTGAAAGGCGGCGCCATCGCATTGGGCCATCCGCTGGGTTGCTCGGGTTCCCGGATCACCGGTGCGCTGGCGCACATCATGAACGAACAGAACCAGCAGTTCGGTCTGGCCACCATGTGTATCGGTATGGGCCAGGGTGTGGCAACGATTCTGGAAAAAGTGGACTGACAAAACCACGGCATGCAAAAACCAAAGCCGGGCTTGCCCCGGCTTTTTTGTGCGCTCAGAAATATCTGGCTAGCATGCCCACGATCGACGTCCGCCGGGCATGCAATGCCACCTCGAACATGACCACTTCATCATCGTCTCGTGCCATCGCTTTGCTACGCACCCTCGGTTGGGAAACCGCGTTGTACGCCTTCGCCCTGTGGCTTCTGGCCGTGCAGGGGTGGGGGCCTGGCGATGTGGTGTGGTCGTTGTGGTCGACCAGTCTGATCACCGGCTATATCACCCTGCTGGTGACGATTTTTGGCGGCGGTGGTGCTCTGGCGGCTCGTGGGGGCAGTGGTGTTGGTGTCTTCTTCGTGCTGTTCGCTGGGGCGGCGTTCATGCTGGCGTTTTTTACCGTTCACTTCGGCATGTTCCACGTCATCCACAGCGTGTTTCTGAACCTGTTTTTCCCGCTCATCGAATGGGGGCCATCCGAGCCGGGTTTGATCGTTCAGGCCGAGTCGTATCTGCAGCGCTGTCTGACCCTGTACCCGGCGTTCATCGCATTGTGCGTGTTGTCGTACGTGCCGTTATGGCTGCGCCCGGCTCAGTTGCGCAATGGGCTGACCGCGCCCTATGCCAATGTGGTGAAGCTGCACCTGATCATCATGGCGATTGGCTTTAGCCAGGCCTTCGGCGCGGAGTACGCGGCGGTGATCGTGTTTCTCGGCGTGTATTTTTTGCCCATCGGCGCCATTTGGCGGGCATTGCGACGCCCAACGACGATGTCCGAAAGCCAGGCGCCATAAACGAAAACGCCGCTGACCCATGCAGGCCAGCGGCGTGTGGTGATGCGCTTTGCTTAGCGACGTCCGCGATTGCGCAGGGTGTCAGGACGGAAATCCGCCGGGGTGCGATCAATCGGTTGATACACCGTCCGCTCTTCGTTTCTTAAGCTGAGCGCGATGTAGCGTCCGGCATTCAGATCGTGATGCACTTCAACACCGGGTGCGAGGAACGGCACGTCGTAGTAAGTGTAGGAATGCAGCTCATCGACGCGCCACAGTTCGTCACGATTGTCGTATTTGTCCGCAACGTGAATCACGTAGCTGTCTTCGTCGAGGAAGAAGTCGCGCGTCTTGTAGATGTGGCTGGTGCCCGATTTCAAAGTCGCGCGGACATGCCAGACCCGGTGCAATTCATATCGGGCATGTTCCGGGTTGACGTGTCCGGGGCGGATCACATCGCGGATCTTCAAATCCGGGCCGTTGATCTTGTAGCTGTTGTACGGGATATAGATTTCTTTCTTGCCAACCAATTCCCAGTCATAACGGTCGGTGGCGCCGTTGTACATGAAGAAGTCATCGTTGGTACGCAGACCATCGGCGGCCGTGCCCGGATTGTCATAGGCGACGTTGGGGGCGAGTCGTACACGGCGTTGTCCGGGGTTGTAGGTCCACGCTTTACGCGGCTGCTTGATCTGATCCGCGTAGTCGTAAACCAGCAGGATCGACCCCGCCAGGCGTGGCGGCGCCTGAACCATCTGCAGGAAGTAGAACAACAGATTGTCCTGGCGTTCCTCGGGCGATTTGCTTTGGTTGCCGTAGACGAAGTCGTACTCGTAGTCGAACTCGACCAGGTTGTAGTCACCGCTGGCCGTCACCGGCGCTTGCGACCAACTGGTCGCATAGGTGTCGCCTTTGTAGACGGTCAGATGATTCCAGATCACTTCCAGGCCGTCTTGCGGAATGGGGAAAGGAAACCCACCGGTTGTGCCACTGAAACCGTTACCACCGTCGAGCAACTCAACCCGTGTGGCGTTAGCGCGGGTCTCGTCATAAATGCCTTGCGGGTACAGCGCGCTGCGACGACTCGGATAAACCAGCATCTTGCGGGTTTCCGGATAGCGCTTGAACAACGCGATCTGGCCGGGCGTCAGGTGCTCGGCATGTTTCTGGTAGTTGCTTGCATCGATAGTGAACAAAGGGGCGTCATCCGCCCAAGGATCGGGGTAATGCCCGCCTTTTTTGAAACCCGGCGGAATGTTTTTGATGCCGCCAGTCCAGGCCGGAATCGTGCCGGCTTTGTTGCCGGCTTTTTCCGCACCAATCGGGGTGAGGTTCTTCCCCAGTTGTTGGGCTTGCTCCGGTGATACCGCGGCCCAGGCACTGTGTGAGCCAGTGACCGCGGAAATCAACGTGAGGATGAAGGTCATTTTTTTCATCAGTGGGTCCTTGGTCTGGCTCAGAATGCGTAGCTGATCGAAATCGCGAGGAAATCGCGATCGGCGGAGGGGTTGGAGCTGGTCGAGAAGCTGGCCGGCTGATCTGCTGAGCCCGGTGCGAAGGTGGTTTCGTTGAGCTGCGTGCCCGGTGCGACCGGGTCCGTGCCGCTGTAGCTGCGACCGCCGAGGAAGCTGGTGTAGGCGATGTCGGCCTGCCAGCGTTGCAGGTAGTCGAAGCTCATACCGACGGCGAGGATGTTGCTGTCCTCGTTGAAATTGCTGCTCACGCCGTTGACGTTGTGGAACCAGACCAAGCGTGGCGACATGTTGATTGAGGCAAACACGTTGGTGTAATCCAAACGCGTGACGAAGCGATAGCCCCAGGACGACTTGGTCGCGAAGCCGCCTCCGACAGCTTCCTGACAGGAACCGTTGGAAACCGCGGCAAGTAGCGCGGCGCCTCCGGGTTGCGCGCACGAAGGCAGGGCGGCGCCAGGGCCGTTGAAGGGCAGGTCGGACAGATCCTGGTGGGTGTAGCCAAATTCAGAGAGCAAAACCCACTGGCTGGCGCCGAAGCTCGGCCCCATCGCTTTGGTCAAGGTGACCTGCGCTTGGGTTGTGGCAACGCGCTCATAACCACGGATGGTTTCGCCCAGTTCTGCACCGGTGGGGCGCAGGACCGAGCCTGCTGGCACCAGCGAACTCAGAACAACCTCTGCACCGCTGATTTGCACCGGATTGTTCGGTCGGTAGGAGACTTCACCCTGCACGGCCACGCCGCCCGGCGCGGTGGTGTTGAAGCTCAGGCCATAAAGCTGGATGTCTTCCGGATACTCGACAAAATAGCTGGCCCGGCAACTGGCGTCAGTTGAGTCATCGGAACAGATCGGAGCACCCAGGTTGCCCGGGTTGGTGGCCGCGCCGCGAATGGCCGAAACCAACGGCAAGCGGCTGTGGTAGTTCAGGTAGTACAGACCAAACTCGGTGGCATTCAGCCATTCTGCAAAGTAGCGCAGAGCAAAACCGGCCTGGTGGGTTTGATCACCAGGGTCGCGATTGGTCTCGCGTGGCACCCAGGCTTGCTGGGCGCCGTCGTCGGTCGGATCGTCATTGAGCACGGCGAATGGGCGCGTGTTGTCGTCATGTCGGCGACCAAAACTGACCACGACATTGTCGCCATCGTCCGAGGCAAAGTCATTGGTCGAGAAATAGCTCCCGCGCGGATCGATCTCGACTTCCCTCCAATCGGCCATCCAGACCAGCTCAGCGCTGAGGTTGTCGGTGATCGAGCCACCGATCCACAACATCGGCGTTGGGGTCAGCGCTTCCTTGAGCTCGGCGCCGGGCAGGCGAAATTTGACCACATCAATGGGGTTCAGCACGTTGATGCTGTTACCGATGAAGGTGCTTTCACCCCAGTTGACCACTTGATTGCCGGCCTGGATCAGGATCGAGCGGTCACCCAGTCGGAAGCTGCCGTAAGCGAACAGATCGAGAAGTTCGATCTCGGAATCCAGGCGGCTGTGGCCGCGGCGGCCCAGTTCGGCCTCACCGCGAACACGCGAGCGTCCGGCGCCGTCATTGGCGTTCAGGCGTGCCTCAAGGTCGCCAGCATTGTCAGCTTCGGGGTTGTAGAACGCGGAAATACGCGAGAACAACCCGAATTGACGCGTCAATGATGCGTCGATATCGAAAGTGGCTTTGACGGCCGAGGAGACCACATCGCCCGCTTTGTAACCAAGGTTGCCATCATCACCGTTGGCGGAGCGTGAGGTGCCGCCGTTACTGATCGCAATCTGATCCGCATCCGGATCGCTCATGCGCAGGCTGACCCCGGCGGACAGCGTGGTGTCGACCTGGACATCAAGCGGGCCCAGCAGATAAGAAGCCGCGTGCGCGGGAATAGCAGTGACGCCGAATAGCATCGAAGATGCCACAGCAAGCGTCCGACATTGCAATGCCGGCATAGTGTGTCTCCTGTCGTTCAACCGGCGAAGGCCGGTCAGTTTTTATTGGTCTAAAGCGTGATACCTCACGCTCGAACAGTAGAGGCGCTGTGTCTCCTAGGTCAAATCTTTCATAGCACTACGTGGTCAGCGTGGTTTTGGATGCATGCCTGAAATCGGGTTCCGATCTGGGCAAGACTTTTTTATCAATGCTTGTGCATCCAAATTCATCCCCGCCACGTAAATGGAGGGCGAGTAGCGCTGTGCAACACAGACGCTTGATCTAAAAAACAGGAGGAGCTATGAAATTGACGGAATGCGCACCACGCGCAGACGTGCGCCTGGGGCTGGGTTTGATCGTGTTGGCGTTGTCAGTCGCTGGTTGTCAGGGTGGCCGGGATGACGTGGGCAGCGCCTCGCGCGCTGACGATGATGGCAGCGCTGTGAGTGATGACGGTGGTGTGGTGCCCGCTCAGCCAGGCTTGTTTTCCAAAGCCGCTGTTCTCCCAGTGGCCTGCGCCAGCGAGGCGGAATGTCTGGAATTGGGCGGTTTCACACCGCCCTTTGAAGAGCCTGTGATCTACGACCGTGAGGCGTCAGATTCACAGCTTGGCAACGATTTGCCCATCGACAATCCCTTGCGACGCACTGAACGCACTGACAACTGTGAGTTCGATGAGGACGACCGGCCGATCAACTGCAAACCCGGGGCCGGGAGCATTGCGCTATTGGGAGACGGCGACATGCTGTTCTTCAGCGCTTTAGAAGGTACGGAGTCGGCCGAGTTCAGTATCGTGACCGAGGGCGGGCAGGTGCTGATCAATGAACAAACCCGGGTGCTGTCGCTGGGCGACGAGGAAGCGACCTGGACCTTGCCCGACCCGCTGGATGGCGGTGCTGTCGATGAGGCGCGCTGTCTGCTGCCAGGCTGTCTGCTGAACACCGATGCGGATGACCCACGACGCAACAGTGGGTCGCTGTTCTGCGCCGATATCAATGCTCTGCCCAATGGCATGCTGTTGGCAGTCGGGGGCACCAACTACTACTCCGAGCCGGGGATCAGTACCCCGTTCAACATCGGTGTGGTGGAGTTGGAAGGTTTAAACGCTGCACGCCTGTTCAACCCGGACACCAACAGCTGGATTCAACTGGCCGACATGAATTTCGGGCGTTGGTACCCCACCCTGGTGTCCTTGGCCAGCGGTGACCAGTTCGTTGCCAGTGGTGTGTCGAAGTTGCTCAAACCGGTATACCCGGACAACCCATTGCAGTCCGGACGCAACGTCGTCGAAACCGAAACTTATGACCTGGGTTGTGCGACTTGGCAGGACAACGGTGGTCCTGCGCAGCGCTCCCTGCCGCTGTATCCGCGCATGCACTTGTTGCCCAACGGGCAGGTCTACTACAACGGTGGCGGGCAAGCCTTCAATCCGTTTGGCCAGGCCTATGATCAGGCCTTATGGAACATCGTTGGTGCTTACGATCCGGTCAGTCGCTCCTGGACTGATTTGGGTTACGCCGGGCTGCCTTTGGAGTTGAATGCTTTGGGTCTGGACACCCTGACCCAGGCTCTCAATCCGACCAACAACGAGTTGGGGCAAGCCACCGCGTCGATCGTGACCAACCTGCTTGAGGATCTGGCCGGCGCACCGGCGAGCGTGTTTGATCCGGTGATGGAAGGGCTCAGCAATGGCGTCGTCGAGCTGGTCCAAAACGCAGTCTTCGGGGGCTTTCGTGGGTCGACCACCTCGGTCATGCTGCCACTGAAACCCGATCCGCAAACCGGCAAATACGCGCGCGCGGAATTCCTGACCGCCGGCGGCGTGTTGGGTGCCGTCACCGCAACCAGCCCTGGTGCCGTCCTTGGTGTCAGTGCATCGCGTATCGATACGGTGACCATGTCGGATGAGGAGATGAATTACCGTTCACGTCTGACCGGGCCGTTGAATCAAGGGCGCTGGTTTGGCCAGGCGGTATTGTTGCCGACCGGTGAAGTCATGATGTTCTCGGGCGCCTCGCACGACGAAGTGGTGTTGCCCGGCACCGCCAGGCCGATCACGCAAACCGAAATTTTCGATCCCACCACCGAGACCTGGCGTCCGATGGCCACCCAGAACAATCCGCGGACCTACCACAACTCGGCGATTTTGTTGCCCGACGGGCGGGTTTTGGTCGGTGGGCATGCGCCGATCGACACGGGCTATGCCTACAGCATCAATCTCACGGGGCTGGGGATTTCGCCAAACTTTGGTCGCGACCCGTCCTTCGAAATCTATCACCCACCCTATGTGTTTCGGGCGAGGCCTCAGCTTGACGCCGCACCGGACAGCGTATCGGTGGGTGAGATCCTGAACGTTCGCACGCCGGATGCGGCGGATGTGGAGAGCGTTGTGCTGGTGCGTCGCCCGACCCTCACACACTTGGTCGACGGTGATCAGCGCAATGTGGAATTGGCGATCGTCGAGCGTGATGAGGCTGGGCTGCGTGTGCGGATGCCTGCCGAACAGGCCGTGGTGCCGCCAGGTGAGTACATGCTCTTCATCGTGACGCGCGATGAGCAAGGTCTGGTGCCTTCTGTGTCCTTGCCCATCGTTGTGTCCGGCGCGGACTTGGCTTGCCAGATCTGATGGGTAAGCGTTCGGCCACGTGGCGGCGATGGGTTGCCGCCGCGTGGCTTTTCGCCGGTGTCGCAGGCGCGCACAGTGGGCCAGGTCCACAAGTGCGTGCAGTGCTGTTGCCACCGGATCCCGCGTGGGATGGTGTCGTGATTCAGTTGCGCGATACGCTGGCGCCGCAGATTCTGCTGGAGAATCAGAGCGATAAAACGGTTGAGATTTTGGATCAGCATGATGTGCCTTTTCTGCGCATCGGCCCCGATGGCGTTCATGCCAATCTCACTTCGGCAGCTTGGTACAACACCTATTCCACCACCGGCTTGGTGGTGCCAGAAAAAGCCCGTTCGCCGCAGGCATCTCCGCAGTGGTCTCAGGTGAGTGCGCGAACCAGTTGGGGTTGGTTTGATCCGCGTTTGTCGAACGAAGATGAATTACCCGCCGCGGACCTGGAGCGCCAAGCCCGGCAGGTGGTGGGGCAGTGGCGTATTCCTGCGCAGGTGGACGGCCAGCGTCGTGAGATTCGCGGCGAATATGTCATGCGTCGCGAAGAAAAACGGCAGCGGCGGGTGCATTTCATGCCCTCAGGCAAGCTTGCCGAGGGTGTGGTGGCGCAACTTGTCCCCGGGCCGATCGATGCCATTCTTCTGCACAATCGCTCAAGTCAGGCGGTGACCGTGCTCGGGCAGCACGATGAGCCGTTTATCCTGATCGCCAACGGCCAAGTCCTGGCCAATGTCGCGAGCCCGACTTGGCGTGAATGGGGGCGGGTTCAGCTGCCCGTCGAAGTCACCCAAAGCGGCGTGCAGTGGCAGCAGGTTGCCGCAGGTGATCGCTTTAGTTGGTTGGAGCCACGGACCCTGATCACCGATTCGACGGCCTCCATGCAGCACTGGTCCATTGCGCTGCGTGTGGACGATCAGCCGGTCACCCTGCACGGTATGTCATCGTGGCAATCGCAAGAAGACCCCCAGACTGACGAATCACATGCCACGTCGCACATGGCGCAGGAGCATGGCGCGCATCACGATCACGCGGCGATGAGTGGCATTGAGGTCACCGAGCCGGCGCCCGCGTTAGCGGTTGTGGCCTACCCGGATGAGGTCTCGGGGTGGAATATCCATATCCAAACGCGCCATTTTCGTTTCGCACCTGAGGCCGTGAACCAGGACCACCGTGAAGGTGAGGGTCATGCCCATGTGTATGTCGATGGCAAGAAGTGGGCGCGGGTTTACGGCGCCTGGTATCACTTGTCGCTACCTAGTGATGCTCCCCACACGCTGCGGGTGGAGCTGAATGCCAACACCCATGCGCCGTTGCTGAACCAGGGGCAGCCGATTGAGGCACATCTGCAGTTGATGCCGCATTAGGGCGTCGCGTCCTGGCAGGTCAAAGACTCGCGAGCTGCGGTTTCAGACCGGCCGGATTGAGAGCGTCGCGCTGCTAAGTTGGGTCCGTTCCGGCCAGGACACATTTTGTTTGAGCTGCTTGCGCATCATGGCAACCGCCGCCGCATTTTCCGCAATCACGTTGAGTGTTCCACCACCGTTGGTGGCCATGGTGTAGCCGGTGAATCGCGCATCGGCAAATTCGATGCGGTCTGGGTCCACCTGCGTTTGCGGCAGGTACAAGACAGTGACTCGGCCCTCATCTGTGTCCGCAATGAGATGCAGGCCACGACCGTGGGGCGTTGGGCACAGGAAGGCAAAACGGACCTGCTCCAGTTCGCCGCTCAGCTCCCCACCCATTTCGTGGAACATGCCACGCAGTTCGCTTTGGCCAATCGGATGATCAGCGTTGTCGAGCTTGGCGATTTCCTCGTAGACGTGGGTCAGGGCCATCTGGCTCACTTCAAGCTCTGTGGGTGTCGACGACGGTGGCGTGAGGACCAGCGTGGTGCTCAGCACAATTGAGGCGGCCAGGGCCAGCCCGCCAAAGACCCGGTTACGGCGGCGACGCCGCTGGTGCATGGCGGTGTTCAGCAAAATCCGGCCACTGAGCCCTTCCGGCGTCGTCGGATGATTCAATGCGAAGCGCAGTTGCTGATCGAATTGGGCCGCCTTACGCGCTGTTTCAAACGCGGCAGGATTGTCTTTCAACCAGGCACGGAATTCGGCACTGTCATTTGAAGGTTCGGCGTAGCAGCGCCGGCGCAGCTCAAGCTCATCCATGGCTGGCCTCCGTGGCTTGCGGGTTCATGATGTCCATCAGCATTTTTTTGGCCCGAAACACGCGGGTCATCACTGCGCCTTTGCCCATATCGAGGATGTCGGCGATCTCCTCGCAGGAAAATCCGCCGATGGCTTGGAGCAGCAGTGGATCGCGATAAGCATGGTCAAGACGCAAAATGGCCCGCCGCAGTTCATGACTGTCGAGCTCGAAATCGAATCGGCCATCGTTGAGTGCGACGTCGTCGAGTTCCACGTCGCTGAAGTCGAACTGCTTGCGTTCAAAGCGGCGCGCATTTTCGCGACGCAAGATCGTCATCAGCCACGCTTTGGCGGCTTGGTGCTCTTGCAACTGATCCAGCGATTTCCAAGCGCGCAGAAAGGTTTCCTGCACCACGTCCTCGGCGGTGGCGTGGTGCCCGTCGCACAGCCAGTAGGCATAGCGGTAGAGCAGGGCCGAATGGCCACTCACCAACGCCTCGAAACGCTTTTCCTTGTTCATGCCGCTATAGACCCGAGTTCGCAGCAATTGCTTTCACTCGGGGCTCGCGGGGTCAGCTCGGAATAAAGTGAATCGGGTACTTGATGGTCATCTCTGACACATCCTTGGCCCCGAAGTTGATCAACTGCACGCGACGAATGATGCGATCTTCCAGCTCGGCATTGTTCAACTGACTGGAGACGATGCGGCAGCGGGTGACTGCGCCCGAGGGTGCGATGGTAATTTCCAGAACGACCTTGCCTTGCAGCGTCGCGTCACGGCGCAGCGCGCGGTTGTACAGCGAGTACAGGCCACTCTTGTTGCGGTCCATGACGATCTGGATTTCTTCCAGAGAACGACCTTGCAGTCGGCTGTCGCCACCGAACCCGGCTTCGCTGGTGTCCGATCCAAAGCCGCCACCGCTGGCGGTAATGCCAGAGTTCACCTGGGTGGTCTGACGTCCCTTAAGCCCGGTTGTACTCGGATTGGTGTTGCGGCTGGGCGCGCTGCCCACCCCGCCACTGCCGCGATTCAGGTTTGAAGTCAGCACGTTGCTGCTGGAGGCGACTTCTTCACTGGCGCTGCTGGCCTGCGTCAGCGGTCGGCTGTTGGCAGTCACCACAGGATCCTGCTCGCGCAGCGAATCCAGTGCGTTGAATGCGGCGGAGAACTTACGCTGAACGTTTTCCCGAGCCTGTTGGCGCGCATCGACCTGCGGTTCGGGCTTGGTTTCCTGCGGTGTTTCGGGTTGCGGTTCTTCCTCTGGGGCCGATTCCGGTTCGGGTTCGGCGTCCGGGAGTTCTTCCTCGGCAGGCTCCTCAACCATCGGCTCAGGCGCGGGTTCTGGCGCTTCCTGCTGGGCAGCGGACTGCATCAGCAGTTCGGCATAGCGGTCAGAAATCTGCTCACCGCCGCCTTTTTTCAGGCCGCTGAGTTCCCAGAGCGGGATCAGTATGCCGATGATGATGAACGGCAGTGCAACCATGAGCAGGGTGCGTTGGAAGCGCGCTTCATCACGGTCCAGTTCAGCCCAGCTGTTACGGGAGAAGGCGATGCTGGTCACTCGCTGGACCCTCCCAGTTGTACCGTATTCTGATCACGCTGGAGCACGGCGAAGGACAGCAGACCGTACTGCGCTTGGGTACAGGTCAGCATGACCTTTTTGATCAGCGCGTAAGGCAGGCCTTTGTCAGCCATGATGGTGATTTCGCCACGGTCACTTTCGTCGGCGTCGCCGACCTTGACGACACGCTCAGCTTGGGCTTCCAGCACACTGCGCAGCGGGGTGAGGTCGCCGTCGGCGCGGGATGCTTCTGCCGTCGGCATCACAGCCTGGCCGTTCACCAAGATGTCCTTGGCGGTGATCATCACCAACACGGTCTCGCGGGCGCGCTCGGTGGCCAAGGATTCCGGCAGTTCCAGGTTCTCTGCATTTGGCAGCACTTCCACCGCCGCAGATTGAGCCAGAAGGAAGAACACCAGAATGGTAAAGATGTCCATCAAGGACACCAGATTCATGGAGCCCACGCGATTTTTTTTCATCGCGCGCACTTCCATGCGATGCGCTCGGCGCGTCTGGTTCACGGGGTCGGCTCCTGTGCGCTTTTCATCGGGGCATCGCCCAAGGCAATGGCCGGAAACAGTTCACGATCACGGGTGTCGCCTGTCTGCTCTTTGGTCGCCATGCGCACGGCATCCATAACCTGGATGACGGTGTCGTAGTCGATCTGCGGCTCCAGCAGCAAGGTGGCACTGGTTTCCTGTGGGACACGGTCTTTGATCAGGACCATCAGTTCGGTCAGCGCGGTGTAGTTGTAACCGCTGGCGACCTTCTCGATCGGCTTGATCACGCCGTCGCGGTCGCTGACCGTGATGCCGCTCTCGCGCACCGTGATGGTCAGACGTTGCTTGGGTTCTTCTTCGCTCGGTTCGCTGTTCGGGCTGGGCAGATCAAGCTCCAGCACGGCCAGGCGCGAAAACACCGCCGTAATCAGCAGAAATGGGACCAGGATGACCATCAAATTCATGAAGGCCGTGATGTTCATCTCCGCCGGTTCCTGATGACGGAGGCGATGACGACGCCAGCGGGATTTCATGCTGAGAACTTAGCTTTGCGGAGCGGAATCGTGGTTCTCGCGCGATTCGGAGAACTGATTGAGGAACTTGACCGTGGCCATTTCCAGGCTGTCGACCAATGCGGTGGTCTTGGCTTGCAGCCAGGCGTGGATCAGCAACAGCGGAATGGCGCACATCAGGCCGAACGCCGTGGTGTTCATGGCCACTGAGATCGAGGCCGACAGCATGTTGGCTTTTTCCGCCGGGTTCACGTTGGCGACAGCCTGGAAGCCCTGGATCAAGCCGATGATGGTGCCGAGCAAGCCGAGCAGGGTGGCGACGTTGGCAAACACCTGCAGGAACGGGGTACGGCGCTCCAACTGGGGCAGCACTTCCATCATGCTTTCTTCCATCGCCATTTCCAGATCTTCACGGCGACGTGCGGTTTTGATGCGCGCCAAGCCGTAGCTCATGACACGGGCCAGGGCGCCATCAGCGTCCTCGGTCTGCGACAAGGCCGCGTCGTAGCGACCCTGGGCGACCAGCGGTGCCACCGCTTCCCAGATCTTGCGGTTGTTCACCCGTGTGCTGCGCAGGTAAAGGGTACGTTCAATCGCAATGGCGAGGCCCAGAATGAGCATCACCACGATGGGGTACATGAACGCGCCACCTTCCTGGAAAAAGCGCGCAACGACTGTGAGGAATTCCATGATCTTTCCTTATTTCAACTATTTACGCCGCGCTGCGGCATCCAGAGCGTCGAGGTATTCCACCTGACGTTTGAAAACTTCGGGGTCCAAAGGTGTGGTGCCAACGTCCAGATACCGCGAGGGGCGGTCGAGCTCCTCGCCCGGCAATGCGGTCCGCCAAGGCGAGATGTACAACCCGATGGGTAACTCGCGATCACCGATGATCGTGGTGCCGCCAAGTTCCACCGCCTGATCGCTGTTCTGGGCTTGCCCAGACAATGGCCACGCCACGGTCAGTGCGAGCACTGCGCTGTAGTGTAAACAGCGTTTTGTTGCGCTGCAAAATTTCATGCTTTGCTCCCGCATTAATTCACTTGCCGCTGTGCATCAGCGATCCAGCTCTTGACCTTCTGATCCAACGCATCCTCGCCAACCATTGCTGCGTAGCGTTCGTAGTAAGGCAGCGCACGGCGCACCTCATGCCGATACAGGTCATGCAGAATGGCCAGATTCAGATAGGCGTTGGGGTACTGCGGGTCAACCGCAATGGCTTTCTCATACGCTTGCTGGGCGGCATCGAATTCGCCGGCCTCGCGGGCGTAGACACCACGCAGGTTGTAAGCCGCAGCTTGGTTCGGGTTGATTTCCAACGCCTTGTCGAGGGCGGCCTGGGCCAAATCATCACGCTGGGTGCGCTTGTACAGCAGAGCCAAATTCACATGCGGACTGCTCTGGCTGGGGTTGCGCTCGGCGTATGCCTTGAGAGCGGACTCCGCCGGCCCCCAGCGTTCTTGGCTGAGATAGTTCAAGGCCGCTGCGTAATCTGCAGGCAATTCCACTTTGGGCTTGATCGACGGAGTGTCACCATCGGTGCCCGGTCCTGGCGGTGTGACCGCACAGGCTGACAGCGCGGCGGCCAGTCCCAGGGTCAGGCCGTGCTTAATCCAGGGTTTCAAGGGTCACCTCGATTTGTTCGGTCTTGTTGTAGCGAGCCGGCAACAGCTTGGCCAGGGAGGCGTAACTGGCTTTGACCCATTGGTCATAGAGCCCGTCCTTGGTCCGTTGCGTGTTGACCGCGTGAATTTCGATCGCTTTTTCCTCCAGCGGGAATGCCTGATCTTCGAGCAGGAATTGGTATTCCTCCAGTTCCAGTTCGGACAATCCGCGTGGCCGTTCGGATTCGAGCAAAGCGCGCGAGAAATTTGCGTAAAGCTCGCCGATGCGGAAGGTGGCTTCGGTGGCGTACTCCGCGATGGCGTAGCTGTTGACCTCTTGATAAGCGGCCAGCGCTTTGTCCATGGCCGCTTTCTTGGCCGGCAGGCTGCGGTTGAGCGGTGCGCTCAGACGCAAGCGGTCGAACTCGGCGCGGACATCGTTGGCTAAGGTCAAGCTGGCTTTGGCGGCGAGGGTTTGACCGCGCGGCGTGGATTGATTGCCAGCGGCTTTCTCGCCGGCAATCAAAGCCTGCAACCAGCGACGGTTGGCGCCACGATCACCACGGGCTTCGGTCAGCTCGATGAGGCGTTCCCGCGCTTTGAGAACCTGCGCATAGGGTTGCGTGTAGGTACTGGCGAAGTAAGCGTAAGCCGTTTCAGCTTGGCCGAGCGATTTGGCTTTGTCGTAGAGAGATGCCGCTTCCCAGGCCGCTTCACGTTTGGCCTGGGCCGGCTCGCTGGGGCTGCGCGCGATGCGTTCGAATTCAGCTGCGGCGAGCAGTGGTTTGTCGTCGTTGAGATAAACCCCAGCCAGCTTGCGTGTCACTTCGGCTTGCAGCTCGTGATTGGGATAGGCGCGGCGGAAACCCAGCAGCACTTCGGCGGCACGTGCCCAGTTTTCCTGGGTGATCAAGGCTGCGGCCGCGTCAAAGTCACCCGCCGCTGCGAGCTTGCTGCCCGGCTGGACCTCCTTCACGCGCAGGAAGTGACCAATCGCGGTATCGAGATCGTCGGCATCGCGTGCCGCTTCACCTTGGCGATAGATCGCGGTTGCGAGGTTGTCGCGCAGCTCGTTGGCCTGCGGGCTTTGCGGCGCGCTAAGGGCGAGGGCCTGTGTCAGGCCTTGCTCTGCTTCCGGGTAGCGCTTTTCATCCATATGCGCATAACCGATCAGAGTCCAAGCGGGGCTCTGCAGCGCCTTGGCGGCCGGGGCCTGCATGTCGGTCACGCGTGTGGCGATGGAGATCGCCTCGTCAGTGGCTTTGATCGCGTACAGATCTTCGGCAGCCCGCATCAGCACGCGCGGCTGCTCGGCATGATCCGGGAAGCTGTCAGCAAAGCGCAGAGCGGTGTCCACCGAGCTGCGGACCTGCGCCACACGCGCTTCGCCTGTGGCTTTTTCAGCCAGGGTCTGGCGTGCGAGCACGGCGGCGTAGCCGGCTTCGGCCGAACGCTCGTGATCCGGGTAATCCCAGGCTGTGCGGGTGTACTCCTCAGCCGCCTGTTCGAATTGTTGATTCTGGAAGTACGCCTCAGCCAGCAGGAAATTGATCTCCGGGCGGTTGTCGGCGTCATCAAAGCGGTCGAGGTAGCGCGCGTAAGTTTGCGTGGCTTTCTCAAACAAGCGAGCTTTCTCTGGCGCTGCGGTCGCCTTTTGGGCGCCGGTATGCCAGTGCCGCGCCAGCTCGTCCATATTGCTGCGTAGCTGTTCGTACGCTTCCGGTGAGTCCTCGCGGCTGTGCGCGGTCCAGTACACCTGATCGAGGTCGTACTTCTCGACGTAATCGACCTTGGCTTTGAGCACCAGATCGGCGAAGCCGGCCTGATCGTAGACTTCAATTACGCGGGCCTGAAAGGTCGGTGCCAATGGGTGGGTGGGGCTACGATCGGCGAGGCTGGCGTAGGTCCGCGCGGCGTCGTCATAACGGTTCTTTTCCAGGAACAGTTTGGCCAGGTTCTCGTACAACACCGGCTCGAAGCTGCGCACGGGTTTGCCGTCCAGATATTCGGTGATGGCAACGCCGCCACCGAGGTAGGAGAAGCTCAGCGAGACCACGCGCAAGACGTCCCGGACCAACTCACGCTGCGCCCGCGAGACCACCTCCAGCGTGGCGTCGAGATTCTCCGCCGCACCGACCGGCAGTTCGCGGTCGAGGATGGTCATGAAGGTGTCCAGCGAATCGGCGTAGCGTTCCTGCTTGAAGATCGACCAACCGTATTTGTACTGGGCTTGCTCGAAATAGCTGGTGCGCGGGCCTTTCGACAGAACCGCGGCATAGGCCTTTTCCGCCGGCTCGTAGTCACGCCGGTTGAAGAGCAATTCGGCGCGGCGGAATTCCGCATCGGTCCAGAGTGAGCTGTCGGGGAAGGTGGTGGTCAGCTCATCCAGGCTTTCCACCGCTTTGTCGACCTGCCCGGTGTTCTGATAGGCACGCGCCAGCTGGTACAGGATGCGGTCGTTATTGGGGTCCGACGGGCGTGAGTCAAGCAGACTGTTGTAGAGATCGATCGAGCTTTCCGCACTGGCATTGCCTTGCGCAGCCGCTTCCGGGTCGAGCTCGGTGACTTCGACCTGCAGGTCGGCCAGGCGGCGCTGCGCTTCCCATTTGATCGCCCGATCATTGGGTGAAAGCTCCAGAATCTGGCGGTAGTTCTCGATCGCTTTCTTAGTTTTTTCCACATCCGCAAGCCCGGCGGTCGGGCGCGGTGTGGCCTGGGCACGGGTGCCTTGACGCGGTGCCGGCGTGGGGGTGGCCACCGGTGGCAGCAGTTCATCCAGGGATGGCGGCGCCTGTTCCAGCGATTCGATGTTGCGATGCTGCTTGGGGTCATACGGGGTTGCACAGGCGGCCAGGATGGCGCCAGCGGTCAGCCCCAGATAGAGATGACGGTTCATTGATCATCTTCCTCAATATCAGCCTGGGCTTCGTCATAAAGACGGGCCAGGGCGAAACGGGCGTCGATCAGGTAACGCGTCAACATGGCGGTGTGTTCTTGCATGCCCGCGACGGCGATCGATTCCAGCAGCGCGCGCTGACGCTGCAACAACGGATTGATACGTTCGAGCAGGACGTCGATACGTTCCATCATGGCCAGCGCCGATTGGCTGGGGCCCTGGACGAAGGCGCCGTGCTGGTCTTCCAGCTGCAGAGCGATCTTGGGGGCGTAGCGATAGGTCCAGGCCAGCAAGCCTTCCAATGTTTCATTGCGCGGGAAGCGCCCCAGGCGGGTTTCCAAACGCAGCTCGGGTGCGATGTTTTGCCACATTGGCGGTTGGTCGGCGAGTCGTTGGCGGAACAACTCCGGCGCAGGCACGGTGGCCTGACCGGCACCGCTGCCGGCCATTTCCAGGGTCACACGATGGCGTGCCAGTTTGCGCTGCAGTTGCTTCAGATCGCGGTAGTTTTTGAGTGCTTCCTGAAAGCGATGCTCACCCAGAATTTCCGCCAGATAGTAGGTTTCTGGGGCATCGGGTAGGTCACGCAGGCGCCAGTTCCAGCCGGACTCGCGGTCGCGATCGCGGCGAATCATGGTTTCGATCATGCGACCACTGAGGATGCCGTCCATGGCCTTTTCCAGGCCACTGCGGCCCGCTTCAAGGCGTTCGATGGCGCGCTCGTAGAACATCTGTGCGCGCTCGCGCTCACCCAGCGTGTCGAGCGCGAAGGGAATCGCCAGCTGGACTTCCAGGACCGCGGGTTTTTTCGGGTCACGGTCATCCAGCGCCAGCCAAGGCACCAAGGCTTTGCGGAAGCGTTCCTCTTCGCTGCCGGCGGTCGCACGCGAGTTGAGCATGCCCAGACGGCTGCGCAAGTCTTCATCAACCCGCCCAGGGCGCAGGATGGCGCCGACCAGCCCACCGATGGTGTCATCGTTGTCCATATCGGTCAGGCGGATATCGTCAGCCTTGTCGCCGGCGATCTCGGCCCAACCCAAACCCAGCAGGGCCTCATCGGAGTAGGGGCCTTCCAGACGGATGCGTTTGAGCACGGGTTTGGCGGATGCGCCTTTGGCTTCGGACAGGTAGTTGTAAGCCAGAGTCAGATTGGCGCGATCCCGCAGAGCGTGTTCGGTGGGATCGTTGACCACCGTACGCCCGAGTTTGTCGAGTTCGATACGCCCGCGTCGCACATCGCCGGAAGCGATGAATGCTATGCCGAGGTTGTAGCGCGCAAATTCGGATTTGGCGTAGGTGCGCCCTTCGATCAAGGTTGTGACCGCTTCAGCGGCACGCCCATCCATCAGCTGAAGCTGCGCCAGCATCTGGTTGCGTTCAGTGCGCAAACGCCGCGCACCAACATCCACGCGCATTTCGGTCAACGTGGTTTCCGCCGAATTCAGGTAGCCGCGCTCGTATTCGTAGCGCGCCAGATTCATCCACAGTTCGGCGCGGGTCTGGGCGTCAAGACCACCTTGCGCCAGAAGCGGGCGCAGACGACGCTGCGCATCGGCGTACAGCCCGTAGTGCAGAAGGTTGTCCGCGATAAAGGCTTCGACGCGCTCATCACGTTGTTCTTCCGGAAGATTGAGAGCAGTAACCGCTGCGCTCAAATGATCCCGGCTGTAGTGCTCATATAGAGCCCGGTTGAAAGCGAAAGTCCCGGCGTCCGGTTCGTACGCCGTGGCCGTGCTGATGGCCAGCCCGGTGCCGAGCGTGACCGCAAGAAGTTTGGATAAGCGACTCATTCCGTTGCCTCCCGCTGGAACACGCGGACATTGAGCTGCTGGCCGCTGCTGCGGTCGATGCGCAGCTCAAGCCACTGTGGCGTGGTGTCTTTGCGGAAGCTGACTTCGATCGATTTTTCGTAGGGTTGATCGCTGTCGCTGGATTCAAAATGCCCGTTAAAGCGCGCTTTGAGGGTATGTACCCCGGGCGAGATATTACCCAGAAACAATTGCTGGACGCCGCCTTTGCGCAGCGCGTAAACCTCGCGCGCGGAATACTCATGGCTGTCGAGGGCGGTATCACCGAGCATCAGTTCAACGTTTTCGAGCTCAAAGTCGAAGACTTCCATGGTCAGGAAGACACGCAGCTGTTGCGCTGGCGGATAGAGCTGGGTGTCTTCCAGCTTGGCCATATCGCGCTCGAGGTCGAGCACGGATTGTTTGATGCCCTGGATTTCCGTATCAAGGAGTCGCAGGTCGGACAGATGCTGGCGCTGATCTTCAGCCCAGGCTGAGCCCAGGCCACTCAGGGCACATAGCAGGAGAATCACGGTGCGCGCTGGAGCCATGTTCAGGTGCTTTCTCTATTGGACAGCGGGAGTGTGCGGGCCGACTTTTTCGCCGGAAAGGCTATTGACCACGCTCTGGACGGCAAGTTTAACGATACGCACGTAACAACTCTATTTGAGGGATGACGAACGGCCCATTGCCGCACCTTGACGGTGATTTCTAAACAACCGTAGAAACCGTGACAGCCATCATCCATGTTGGGTGTCAAAATTTTGTCAATCCTTCTTGGCCTTAGCCAGAGTTTGCCGGTAAGCGCAGTTCCAATTTCTGCCCCGGTTTGAGCAAACTGCCTTCAAGCTGGTTCCAGGCTTGGATATCCCGCACCCGAACCTTATACCGCTGCGCGATCAACGACAGCGCATCACCCTTGCGCACGGTGTAAAACACCTTGTGACGACCATCCGTGGTTCCGGTGCGCAGCAATTGCCCAGGCACCAGAGGTGAGCGGGGGTTAAGGTCGTTGTGGCTGCGCAACTTGTCGACAGACGTACCGTACAGGCGAGCGATACTCCAAAGCGACTCGCCCCGCGCAACTTGATGATAGCCGGCTTTCTGCGGACGTGGGGCGTGGGCCAGGCGAGTGCGCTCGCGGGCGGCCATCAGGGTTGCGCGGCCCATACCCCATTCGTGGTCGCTGACGATCAGCATTTGGCCGGTCTTGATGGTGTCGGACTCCAGCCCATTCAGGGCCTCAATCAAATTGACATTGGAGTTGTAACGCTTGGCGATGAGACCCAGAGTCTCGCCGCTGGCGACCTTGTGCCGATGCCAATGGCGGCGTTCGCTGTCTGGCAGCTTGGCCAAGGCGTGGCGAAACACGGCGCTGCTTTCTATCGGCAGGTAGACCGTGTATGGGCCTTCAGGGGGCAGACTCCAGCGCAACAGTTGAGGGTTGAGTCGGTACACCTTTTCCACGCTCAGTTGCGCCAGTTCAGCGATTTGCGCCACATCCAGCGGGCCGTCGGTGCTGATGCGTGTGAAACTGCGTCGGGTGGTCAGTGGAGGCAGGTCAACGCCATGCGGATCGCGCAGGACGCGGGCCAGCGCCAGCAATTTGGGCACATAAACCTGGGTTTGGATAGGGAGATTCAGGTTCCACAGATCGGAGGCTTCGCCGCGGCGGTTGAGACGGCGCATTTCGCTCCAGATGCGGCCTTCGCCCGCATTGTAGGCGGCCAGCGCCAGCAACCAGCCGCCAAAGCGATCATGCAGATAGTCGAGATAGTTCAGGGCCGCACGCGTCGACATCAGATAGTCGGCGCTCTCGTCGCTCCACCAATCATGCTTGAGACCGAGGTAGTCGGCGGTCGATGGCAGGATTTGCCACAAACCACGCGCCCCTTGATTGGACACCGCAGTTGGGTTGAGATGACTTTCGATGATCGGTAACAGCGCGATTTCCATCGGCATACCGCGATCACGTACGGCCATGGCCAGGGGATACAGGAAATCCTTGCCGCGCTGAAGAATGATCTCCAGCTCGACATGGCGGCGTCGGTAGCGTGCTTCCCAGCGATCAATTTCGGCATGCTGGATGTCTGCCATTTCCAGCTGTGGGGCGAGCCAGGTCCAGAAATCGTCGTCCGAGGCGCTGGCCGAAGACCACCAACTGGCGCACCCGACGATGGTCAGGATAAGCAGGAACCGCCGCATCAAAATTGATCTTTCCAGGCGCGCAGGCCGGCAAAAATCTCAACCGGACCGCTGGCGCTGGGCTCTCGTGCCTGTATGGCGCGAACGATGTTGGCCTCGTGGCTGCGGAGAAACGGATTGATTCGCCGTTGCGTCTCGATGTCAGTGGGCAAAGTCGGTTGCTGATTGTGGCGCAGTTGCTGCGCGTCGCGGACGGCGTCGGCCAGCGCCGCGTTGGCGGGTTCTACCGCTTGAGCAAACTGCATATTGGCCAGCGTGTATTCGTGGGTGCAATAGACTGCCGTTTCGCTGGGCAGTGCGGCCAAGCGCTGCAGCGAATTCAACATTTGCTCCGGGGTGCCTTCAAACAGGCGTCCGCAGCCGCAGTGAAACAGCGTATCGCCGCAAAACAGCAAATTTTCGGCAGCGCTGTAAAACGCGATGTGGTCCAGTGTGTGGCCCGGCACGGCGAGGACCGAGAAGTCGATTCCGAGTGCCTCAAGATGCAGTTCATCACCGTCCGCGAGCGGGTGAGTGATGCCTTGGATCTTGGGATTGGCCGGTCCATACACGATGACCGTGGGGGCGGCGCTCAAGGCGGCGATGCCTCCGGTATGATCGGGATGGTGATGCGTAATCAAGATGGCGCGCAGACGCAGCCCCTGAGCTTGCAGAAACTGCTCGACGGGTGCGGCGTCTCCGGGGTCGACGACCACGCATTCACCTGCCGCAGAGTGCAGGGCCCAAATATAATTGTCTTGAAATGCGGGGATGGGCGAAATCGCGTACATCCGCTGACCTGCAAGGAGTGCAAATGAAGACTGACTATTCTGCATGAAATATGCCAAGTCATCCGAGGCCTGGTTGGACACGTCGCGTGGCCAGGCCGTTCTGAGCGCTGAGAAAACGCACATCAACCAGGCGGTGACCTGTTTGTTTGGTCGCAGCATTCTCCAGGTTGGCAGCTGGGGCCGCGGGCTGCTCAGTCCAGCGCCGCACTGGCGCAGTGGCGTGCTTGGTCCCTCCGAGCATGTGGATGTGCGCTGCGATTTGTCAGCATTGCCGTTGGCCGGCAACAGTGTTGATGCGGTGCTTCTGGCGCACAGTTTGGAATCAGCACCCTCAGCGCACAGCTTGTTGCGTGAGGTTGATCGTGCATTGAGCGCGCGCGGCCAACTCCTGATTCTGGGGTTCAACCCGCACAGTTTCTGGGGCGTGTGGCAGTGGTTGTTGCGCCGCTATCCTGCGCTTCCGCTGAATACACGGCCGCTGCGCAGCGGCCGCATTCAAGACTGGCTGCGACTGCTCGACTATGAAGTGGTCGAATGCCAACGCTTCGGCCCGCAACGCCAGCCGCCGCAATGGTTGCAGCAACCCTTGCGCTGGTTGGCGCCGGTGACCGGCTGGTTTGCGCCGGTGTATCTCATTCGTGCGCGCAAACGGCGCATTCCTGCCAATCCGGTGCAACGACCGGTGTGGCAGCGCAGTGCGGTGGCAGGTATCGATGGCGTGGCCACGCGCAACAGCGCGCGGGTTGTCGTGCCGCTTAGCCCGCCGGGCCCGACGCAGTGAGCCGCGTGACCATCTACACCGACGGTGCGTGCAGTGGTAACCCCGGGCCTGGTGGTTGGGGTGCGTGGCTGAGCTACAACGGTCAGGAGCGCGATTTGTGCGGTGGCGAAGCCGCGACCACCAATAACCGCATGGAGATGCGTGGCGCAATTGAAGCGCTGAACACGCTCAAACGTGCCTGTGTGGTGGATCTGTATACCGATTCGACCTATCTGCGGCAGGGCATAACCCAGTGGATGGCCAACTGGAAGCGAAAACAATGGCGCACCGCCGCGGGCAAGCCGGTCAAGAATCAGGATCTGTGGCAGGCCCTGGATGAAGCCACCGCGCGCCATGATGTGACCTGGCATTGGGTCAAGGGTCACAGCGGCGATGCCGGGAATGAGCGTGCCGACGAACTCGCCCGCAAGGGCATGGAGCCGTACAAATGAATGCTGTTGAACGCGAAATCGTGCTGGATACGGAAACCACCGGTCTGGAAGCCGCGGATCACTCGATTATCGAGGTGGGTTGCCTGGAAATCATCGATCGGCGGATCACTGGGCGCAGCTATCACCAGTACATCAATCCGGGGCGGAGCATCGACGAAGGCGCGATGGCGGTGCATGGCATCACCATGGAGCAGCTGCGCGACAAGCCCAAGTTCGCGGAAATTACCGATGAACTGCTCGACTTCATCGGCGACGCCAAGCTGGTGATCCACAATGCTGAGTTCGACATGGGCTTTCTCGCCGTCGAATTCGAACGTTGTGGCCGTTCCGCCGATTGGCCGCCGCCCGGGGAGGTTATCGACTCCTTGCTGGTGGCGCGCAAAAAACATCCCGGCCAACGCAACTCACTGGATGCGCTGTGCAAGCGCTACGAAGTCGACAATTCCGGTCGCGACCTGCACGGCGCGTTGCTTGATGCCGAGTTGCTGGCGGAAGTCTATTTGCTGCTTACCGGGGGGCAGAACAAGCTGCAACTGAGCAGCGGCGTGGACGAGAGCAATCCCGGGCGCACCGTCGCCGAGGTCATCGCAGCCTTGGGCAAGCAGCCGCGAGTGCAATTGGCCAACGAGGCGGAGTGCTCTGCCCACGCGGCCTATCTGGATCGTTTGCGTGCAGCGGCAGGTGACTGCCTGTGGACGGACGAAACGGCCTAGGGGCAGGCCATGGCAGAGTGGACTTTACTGCTGGGGTATCTGGTCCATTTGGGCTATCTGCTGCAACTGGTCGCTCTGCTGGCGCGCGATGTGTTGTGGTTGCGTGCCTTGCTGGCCGTGGCCCAAAGCGTGGTGGCGGTGTATGCCATCAGTCGCGGCGTTATGGCCATTGCCGGTTGGAATTTGGTGCTGGTTTCAATCAACACCTACTGGGTGGTGCGGATACTGCGTGAACGGCGTGCGGTGGCGATACCCGAAGCGCTGCGTCAAACCTATGAAGCGCATTTCGCCGCATTGAGAGCCGGTGAGTTCCTGCGTTTTTGGGAGCTGGCCGAGGTACGCCAAGTGCACGCGGCCGAGTTGACCCGTGAAGGACAGACGCCGGATGCCCTGTACTGGTTGTCCAGTGGCGGTTTGATCATGGAAAAATGGGGTCAACCTCAGCGGCGTGTGCAGGCGCCGTGTTTCGTTGGTGAAATGAGCCTGCTGACCGGACGTGCCGCCAGCGCGACCGTGCGTTTGGTGGGCGATGCCGAACTGCGAGCTTGGCCGCGCGCCGTGTTGGAACGTTTGCAGCGTCAGCAGCCTGTGCTGTGGGCGCGCGTGCAATCGGTGCTGGGCTTGGATCTGGTCTACAAAATCCAGCGAGAAGAAGCCCGTTACCTGCCGGCGGAAACCTCAGCCTAAAGCAGCTGCAGCAGCCAAGCCCCCAGAAGGATCAGCAACAGCGCGGCGCCGCTGGTCAGTGACCACACGCCCCCAAGCTCCTGTTCGCTGAACGCCTCGACAAACACGCGTTGTCCGCCGCGTTGCAAAGCCTTGCCCAGACGGCTGAGCAGGCTCATGAACACGCCCCACAGGCGCATCAGTACTCGCCACAAAGCGGGAGCGCCGCGTCGATACAGCCAGTCGGTGTCGAGCACAAGACTGCGGGTTTCGCGTGGGTATACGCCGAGCTTTAAGAGCGCCGCAAACGCCAGCGCTCCGAATAACAGCAATTGCAGCTGGCTGATCACATGATCCGCCGTGAAGACTTTGTACGCCGACTCGTTGGGCAGCAGCGCATACAGCGGTTGCGGGAACACCCCAATGGCGATGCACAGCGCGGCGGTCAGTCCCATGGCCAATAACATAGGCCAGGGCGCTTCTTCGCACTTCAATTCGCGCTCGCGTGCGAAGAATGCGAAGTACGGCGTCTTGATGCCGGAGTGCACCAGCACACCGACCGAAGCGAACAGCAGGGCCAACCACAGCCACAGCAGGTGTTCGTAGGCGGCGGCCGAGACAATCATGGATTTGGTGGCAAAGCCGGAGAACATCGGGAAGGCCGCGATCGACAGGGCGCCGATGATGCAAAAAGCGGTGGTCAGTGGCATCGAGCGGTACAAGCCGCCGAGCTCGGAAACTTTGGTTGTGCCGGTTCGATGCAAGACGGCACCGGTGGCCATGAACAGCAGCGCCATATAAAGCACGCAGGCAAAGGCGTGTGCTGTGGCACCGTCGATGGCCAGCGGCGTACCGATGCCGATACCAACCACCATAAAGCCCTGCTGGCTGTTGAGGCCGTAGGTCAGTACTCGGCGCAGATCATTTTCCAGCACACTCAGAATGATCGGCAGCGTGGCCATCAAAGCGCCGATCCACAGCAGCGACTCGGTGCCGGCGTAACCGCGCGCCAGGGCGTACACGGCGAGTTTGGTGGTGAAGGCCGACAGCATCACGGTGCCGGAAGCCGACGCTCGTGGGTAGGCATCGTGCAGCCAGTTGTGCAGCAGTGGGAAGGCGCATTTGAGGCCGAAGGCGAGGAAGATCCATAGTCCGCCGGGGCCCGACAGCCCAATGTGTTCGAAGCGCGCATGGCCGGTGCTGCGTATCCACATCACCATGCCGACCAGCAGCAGCAACCCCGAGATGATCTGCAGCAGCAGATAGCGCAGACCGGCGCGCAGATGGGCATCGCTGGGTTTGCGTTGTCCATCCCAAACCAGCATCACCGATGCCAGCGCCGTGAGTTCCCAGTGGATGAACAGCGAGATCAGGTCGCCAGCCAATACCGCGCCCACGGCCGCGCCGGCATAGATCAGGCCGGCACCACGCAACACGCGACGGTTCTCGGCCAGGGCGAAAATCTGGCTCAATGCCGTGGCGATCAAAAAAATCAGAGCGAAGACAAAGCCGAGCCGATCAACGCGCAAGGGCTGGATGTTGTATTGACCGAGGCTGGCGGTCAGGCCAAAACCTTCAGGCAGGTTGATCAGCGTGGCGATGCCGATCAGCGGGGCCAGCACGGCGACGGCGCCACCCACACGCCGCCCCGTTGCGGCGGCAATCAGGCCGGCGATGAACAGCTGGTAAGCCGGATTCAGCAGCCACTCAATCATGGCGGACCTCACTGTCGCTGGGGTCGCCGTAAAAATCTTCAGGGCGGCGCAGCAGCGTGCTGAGTGCGCGTGAGATCAAAACGCTAACGACCACAGCCACAAAGCCGCAGGCGGCAAAAAAACCAGGCCAGGCTTCAGCCTCGAAGTGAGGGTGCCAGTGGTTGAACAGACCGGCGATGACGCTCAGCGCGCAGGCGGCAACAAGCCACCAAAATGGGCGGCCCAGCGACGTTTTGGCGGCGGGTTTCATGGTGTCACTCCGCTCACCGCGACCAGTGCGGCGGACATGGGAATCTGGAAGAACAGCCACAGGCTGACCAGCGCGGTGAGGCACAACGGCAGCAGGCAGGCCATCGGGGCTTCCGCCCAGCGCCAATTGCCGTCACCGGCGAAAAAGCCGCGGATCGGAATGGGCAACAGATAGGCGATGTTGAGCAAGGTGCTCAGGGCCAGAACGCCGAGCAACCAAGCGTGGCCGGCATCCAGCGCGCCGATCATCAGCCACCATTTGGTCCACGCGCCACCTGCCGGTGGCAAGCCGATAATGGATATCGCACCCAGCGTGAAGGCGATGAAGGTCAAGGGCATTTGCCGGCCCAGGCCGTCAAGCTGGCTGACCAATGTTTTCTTGTGCGCAACATAGATCGCACCGGCGCAGAAAAACAGGGTGATTTTGCCAAAAGCATGCATCACGATTTGCAGGCTGCCCGCGTACGCTGCGGCTGATGTGGCCAAGGCCGCCGCCAAACTGACATAGGCCAGCTGACTCACCGTGGAATAGGCCAAACGACGTTTCAGATTGTCCGCATGCAGTGCGACCAACGAGGCCGCGATCATGCTGAAGGCTGCGATCAGAATCAGCGGATCGGTCGCTCCGGCCGCGCTCAATGTATCCAGGCCGAAGATGTACAGAGTAACTTTGAGAACGCAAAACACCCCGGCTTTGACCACCGCGACGGCGTGCAGCAGTGCGCTGACCGGGGTCGGCGCGACCATTGCTGCAGGCAGCCAGCCGTGCAGTGGCATCAAAGCGGCCTTGCCGATGCCGAACAGGAACATGGCGTAGAGCAGTCCCAAGCCAATCGGTCCCAATTCGGCATCGGCCAGAACACCATCAACGGTGAACACGCTGCTGCCTGCAACTTGCTGAACGATGATGATGGCCGGCAACAACAGGGCCACAGAGCTGGGGATCAGGTACGACAGATAGGTGCGGCCACCTTTGCGGGCGTTGTCATCACCTTTGTGCGCAACCAGCGGCCAGGTGGCCAGGGTGAGCAGTTCGTAGCCGATGAACAAGGTGAACAGATTGCCGGCCAGCGCAATGCATTGCGCCGCAGCAATCGACACGGCCATGAAGATGAAAAACCGCGTGTGATTTTTTTCGTTGGCGCCGCGCAAATAACCGGCGGCGTACACCGCAGTGATTGGCCACAGTCCGCCGGCGACCATGGCAAAGAGCAAACCGAGCGGTTCAGAAGCCAAATAAATGCTCAGACCGCCGCCGAAATCGGTCAGTTGCAAGGTCACCGGGCCGGTTTGATAGAGCATCCACACACTGGCTGCGGTCGCGATGCCGGCGAGCACAGACATGGCTTCGCGCAGATTGGGCCAGCGCCCGGTCAGGCCAATCAGCAACGCACCCAACAGGGGCAGCGCTATCGGCAGTAGCAGGCTCATAGCATCGCCTCCGCGGCGCGCTGGCACAGCTCAATCACCGGGCCCGGCCAGACGCCAAAGACCAGCGCCGCAGCGGTGGTGATCAGCATGCCCATACGCATGGTCAACGATGTTTCCAATTTTTGTGTGTCGTCGCTGATCTGCCAAATGGGCAACACAATGCGTGCGACGTAGGCCACGGCGAGCAAGGAGCTGAGCGCAAAAACCATCACACCCAGCAGCGCGCCGGCATCCCAGGCGGCCTGCAACATCAGCCATTTGCTGACGAAGCCAGCGGTCAGCGGAACGCCAAGCAGGGCCAGTGCGAGTAGGGTCATGCAGGCGGCACGCCAGGGATCTCGCCGGCCCAGGCCGACCAGGTTGTGGATGCGATCGCTGGGTAGGCCGCTGGCGCACACAAACAGCCCGCCCTTGATCAGCGCATGGAACAGCATGAACACCCAGGCCGCGGTCAGGCCGGCTTCGCTCAGCGTGCTGATGCCGAGCACGATGTAGCCGATCTGGGCGATGCTTGACCACGCCAGCAGCGCTTTGAGACGGGATTGTTGAATCGCCCCGAGCGAGCCGAACAGCATCGCGGCGCAGGCCAGAATCAGCAGTATCTTGTCGACGTGATGGGTGACCAGCCAGGACACACCAAAGACCCCGAACATGATCCGGCTCAGGGCATAAAGTGAGACTTTGGTGCCGCTGCCTGCGAGCAAGACAGCGACGGCGTTGGGGCTGCGGCTGTAAGCGCCGGGCAGCCACTGATGCAGCGGGAACAGGGCGCTTTTGAGCATAAACCCGAGCAGCAAGAAGGCGCCGCCGACCAATACGGCGTTGGGCAACGGGGAGCCGGGAATCCGCGCTGCGATGTCGGCCATATTGAGGCTGCCGGTGGCCATATAGAGAAAGCCCACTCCGAGCAGAACGAAGCTGCCGCCCAGCGTGCCCAGCACCAAGTATTGGAAAGCCGCACGCAAGGCTTTGCGCCCGGGGCCGCTGGCCACCAGAGCGTACGTCGCCAGCGAAGAAATCTCCAAAAAGACGAAGACGTTAAAGGCATCGCCGGTTGACGCAATGCCGGCCAGACCGCTGACGCACAGACAGTACAGCGCGTAAAAAATCGCCGGGCGCGGGGTTTCCAGCCAAGCCAGGCGGTCCGGCGCGGCGCATAACAAACCCAGTGCCCCGGCCAGCATGATCAGCAACAAAATCGGTCGATTGGCGGCATCGATGGCATAGGTGATGCCAACCGGTGCCTCCCAGCCGCCCAAGGCGTTGTGGCCATCGCCCAAGGTTAAAATGTGCAAAACGCTGAGCAAAGCAGCGGCGATCGCGATCATGGCCGCGATCCACGCGCGCTGGCGCCCGCCCAGTAAAACGATCAGCGGTGCAGCGAGAAGCGGGATGAGGGCCGGCAGAACCAGGCTGTTCAAACGTCGCGCTCCTCTTCCAGGCTGAGGATATGTTGCTCATCAATCGAGCCGTATTCCTCGTGGATACGGACAACCAGAGCCAGTCCCAGCGCCAGCATGGCTACGCCGACCACAATGGCGGTGAGGATGAGCACGTGCGGCAGGGGGTGCGAATAACGTTCGATGCCCTCAGCCAGAATCGGCGCCGTGCCGCCGGCGATGCGGCCCATGCTGATGTACAGCACGAAGATGGCGGCTTGAAAAATACTCAAGCCAATCAGGCGCTTGATCGGGTTGTCATAGGCCAGCACGATGTACAGGCCGGTCATCAGCAGCGCCACGGCGGCGTAGCCGTTGATCAGTCCCAGGCTCATCAGCCCATATCCTTGTGTGTGAGGCTGTCGGCGCGGCGGCGTCCGGCAAACGCGTAGAAAATCAGCAGCAAGACAGAGAACACGGTCAGGCCGACGCCCAGTTCGATAAGCAGAATGCCTAAGTGCTGGGCATGCACCGGATCGTGCGGATCAATGGCGGTGTAGTCCAGAAAGGCGTATCCGTGCAGCAGGCTGTAGACACCCACGCCGGCGAACAACAGCACGCCCAGTGGCGCGAGTTTGAACAGGGCGCGAGCGGGCATCGCCCGGCTGGCGTTATCCAGGCCGAAAACCAGGGCGTAGAGCACGAAGCCTGCGGCGAAGATCACCCCAGCCTGAAAGCCGCCGCCGGGACCGTATTCGCCGTGGAACTGCACGTACAAGGCGAACAGCAGAATCATCGGGATGATTTGCTTAGTTACAACGCGCAGAACAGCGCTGTTGTTTTTGGGGGTCATGCGTCGCCCTCGCTGTCGTCGTCTTTGCGTACGCCGAGCAGCAATATCAAGACAGCCAAGCCGGCGGTAAAGACCACAGTGACTTCGCCCAGCGTGTCGTAACCGCGATAGCTGGAAAGTACTGAGGTGACCACATTTGGAAGATCAATCTCCTCGCGCGATTGTTCCAGATAGTGCGCTGTGTTCGGGTGTTGATGCACTGGCGTGTCGGGATCACCCAAAGCGGGCCATTCGCTGGCGGCCAGCATCAGAAGGGCGCCGACCGCAAAGCACAGCACCAACGCCAGGGTGTGCTGGCCGCGTGAGGTCGGGTGGTCACGGTATTCCGTCAAAGCCAGGGCGCTGAGCATGAGCACGGTGGAGATCCCCGCGCCGACGGCCGCTTCGGTGAAAGCCACGTCCATGGCGTCGAGTAGCACGAACAGACAGGCCAGTGTCAGGCTGAACAGGCCGGTCATCATCGCGGCGGCGAACAGGTTGCGTTGCCGTGCGATGGCGATCGCGGTGGTTAGCAGGATCACCAACAGCACCGCATCAATGGCGAGTAGGGCGTTTTCGCTCATTCGGCTCTCTCGTCCGGCTCAATGCGCCCCAGAGGTTTCTGCCCGTCGATCAGTGCCGCCTGAGCCAGCGCATGACCGGCGGTTGGTGAGGTGTAAAGCAGCAAGCTGAGCACAACGACCAGCTTGAGCGTGATCAGGGTGGGACCCGCAGCAAACATCAAGCCAATCATGATGAACGCCGAACCGGCGGTTTCGGTCACGCCAGCAGCGTGTGTGCGGGCATAGAAATCGGGAAACCGCATCATGCCCAGCGAGCCGATGATCAGGGCCAGGCTGCCAATCAGCAGGAAGGTGTTGGACAGCACGGTGGCAATCATGAGCGTTCTTCCGGCTCGACCAAACCGTAACCCAGGTCGCGAAAATGCATGAATTTGAGCACCGCCACCATGCCCATGAAGTTGATCAGCGCGTAGACCAATGCCACATCGAGAAAATCCGGGCGACCGTTGAGAAAGCCTAAGACCGAGATGAAAAGCACGGTTTTGTTGCCGAAGATGTTCACGGCGAGGATGCGGTCATAGACCTTGGGTCCGAGCACAGCCCGGACCAGCAACAAGACCATCGAGACCAGAATGGCGGCCATCGCCGCAGCAAGCATCATGATTTTTCCAGACGCTGGGCCCAGGGCACCATCTGGCCTTTGCGGATATCGTCCAGCATGTCCTGATTGAGCGCATGGATGAGCATGCGGTCATCTTCGACGTTCAAGGTTAGGGTGCCGGGAGTCAAGGTGATGGCATTGGCCAGCGTGGCGCGGACCACATCATCCGACACCGGTGTTGTGACATGGCCGGTCACTGGGGCAATGCCGCGATTGCCCGGAGTCAGGATGATGCGAATCACGCTCCAGTTGGAGCGCAGGGTTTCAAGGCTCAATTTAAGCCAGTATGGCGGCAAGCGAAAAGCCAGATGATGCGGGTGGCTTTCGCCATCAATCATACGCATTCGGTGACAGAGCCAGGCCGTAATTGCACACGATACCGCACCGAGGCTCAGTAGCAGCCCATTATCAAAAAAGCCGGATAGCACCAGCCAGTAAATCACAAGCGTAGCAAGCAGACTGATCAGATACATCGGTTACCCCACCATCCTTCGGCGCTGTGATTGGTTTTTCGGGACGCCAATCCAACTATGCAATGACTTCTTGCTGGGTGCAATCGACCTCACAGGACATATAAATACGTGTCAAAAATATCGTCAGGGCCGGGGTGAGTTGGCTATGATGACGGGATTTTGCGGTCGTTGGAGGGGGTTCGCGGCCGAGGTTTTGCAACAGGGAAAGTGATGTCAAACGACAAGAATCTGACCAAGGTCAGCCACACGGTCAGCCCCGGCGAACGGGCGGCAAAGAATGGACACAAGGGCGCAGTCATCTGGATGACCGGGCTTTCAGGCTCCGGTAAATCGACCTTGTCGATGGCGCTGGAGCGCGAACTGCACGAGTTGGGCAAACAGGCCTACGTGCTGGATGGCGACAATGTGCGTTTCGGTTTGAATGCGGATCTGGGCTTCTCGCCGGAAGATCGCACTGAGAACATTCGTCGCATCGGTGAAGTGGCCAATCTGATGGCCCAGGCCGGACTGATCTGTATCACCGCATTCATTTCGCCCTACCGTGAAGATCGCGAGCGTGCCCGCAAAGCCAGCGGGGATGCGTTCTACGAAGTCTACGTCAAAGCCGACGTGGCGATGTGTGAGGAGCGGGATCCCAAAGGCTTGTACAAAAAAGCCCGCGCCGGTGAGATTCCTGAGTTCACCGGAATTTCCGCACCTTACGAGGCGCCGGAGAGTCCTGAGTTGGAGGTCGACACGGCGGAAACCTTCAGCGAATGCCTGGCCAAGCTCACTGCCTTCGTGGTTGACAAGACCAAAGCTTGAGAACGGCTTGGGGGGGCGGTTGCGCCTCCCCGAGATCGCAGCGCTTACTCGTCGTTGAGTAAGCGCTTAAGCGCATACATCTGGTCCAGCGCTTGGCGCGGGCTCAGGCTATCCGGGTCGATAGCCGCGAGCGTCTCCTCGACGGCGGATGGTTCTGGCGTTGCCGGCGCGGCGTTGAACAGCGACATTTGTGGCGCAGGACCCACGCTGTGCTGGGCACCAGCCTCCAGGGTTTGCAGGTGCTTACGCGCCCGCTTGAGCACTGGCGCCGGTACACCCGCCAAGCGCGCGACCTGCAAGCCATAGCTGCGGCTGGCCGGGCCGTCTTTGACCCGGTGCAGGAAAATCAGCTCGTCGCCATGCTCGGTCGCATCCAGATGCACGTTGTGCACGCCTTCGAGGGTTTCAGCCAGGGCGGTCAATTCAAAGTAGTGGGTGGCGAACAGCGTGAAGCTGCCAACGCTGCTGGCCAGCTCTTCGGCTGCTGCCTGGGCCAGGGACAAGCCATCATAGGTGCCGGTGCCGCGACCGATTTCGTCCATCAGCACCAGCGATTGGGCGGTGGCGTTGTGCAGAATTTCCGCCGTTTCCTGCATTTCCACCATGAACGTGGAGCGCCCGGTGGTCAGATCATCACCGGCCCCGATGCGGGTAAAGATGCGATCGACGGCACCGATTTCAGCCTCATCCGCAGGCACTTGGCAGCCGATGTGGGCGAGTAACACGATCAATGCGCATTGACGCATATAAGTTGATTTACCACCCATGTTCGGGCCGGTGATGACCAACATGCGGCGCTCCTGATCCAGATCCACATCGTTCGGAACGAAGCTGGTCGGATTGAGCGCTTCCACCACCGGGTGGCGTCCGCCGCGCACGCGGATCAGCGGCGTTTCGACCAGTTGCGGGGTGATCCAGCGGTAACGCTCAGCTTGTCGAGCAAAGGCGGCCAGCACATCGCTTTCAGCGACCGCAGAGGCGGTGGCCTGCAGCTTGGGAAGTTCCGGCTGCAGGTTGTCTAGCACCTGCTCGTAGAGATACTTCTCGCGTGTTAGCGCACGCTCGCGTGCGGACAGAATTTTGTCTTCGTAGCTTTTGAGCTCTTCGGTGATGTAGCGCTCGGCGTTTTTCAGCGTCTGCCGTCGGGTGTATTCGGCGGGCGCATCGGCCGAGCGGCTGCGCGGCAGTTCAATGTAAAAACCATGGACACGGTTGTAGCCGACCTTGAGGTTGTCGATGCCAGTGCGCTGGCGTTCCGATTCCTCCAACTTGCGCAAAAACTCAGCGGAGTTGTGGGCCAGCTCACGCAGTTCATCCAGCTCGGCATCGAAGCCTTTGCGGATAACGCCACCGTCGCGCAGCAGCACGGGTGGTTCAGGTTCGATGGCGGCGCTGAGGTAATCGCACAGTTCCGGATAAGCGCCGATGGCTTGGGCCAGCGTGTCCAGACGCGGGCTGGCCGGCAGGTTGTTGCCGATGGCCGGTAAGGCGCCGAGGGTGCGGGCCAGCCCGGACAGGTCGCGCGGTCGGGCACTGCGCAGGGCCACGCGAGTGGTGACGCGCTCGATATCGCACAGACCCCGCAGGGCATCATGCAGGCCTTCAAAGCCACGATTGGCTTGCAGCGCTTCGACGGCCTGATAGCGTGCACGTAGCACCTCGGTTTCGCGGGTTGGCGCGCGCAGCCAGCGCTGCATCAAACGGCTGCCCATGCCGCTGGCGCACAGATCCAGAAGATCAAGCAGGCTGTTGTCGCGTTGGCCGCTGGCGTTGACTTCCAGTTCGAGGTTGCGTCGGCTGTTGGGGTCAATGCGCAGCAGGTTGCTTGTCTGTTCCAGGCGCAGGCCAGTGATGTGCGGCAGCTCCTGCTTCTGCGTGTCGCGCAGGTATTGCAGCAGCGCGCCCGCCGCGGCGATAGCAGCACTGCAGTGATCGCAGCCAAAGCCTTTGAGATCGCGGGCGCGAAACTGATCCAGCACCAGTTTGCGCGCACTGCTCAGCTCGAAATGCCAGTGTGGCCGAGCGCGCACCGGCGGCATGCGAGTCAATGCCGGCGGTTCGGTGGCGTCGCTGATCAGCAGTTCAGCGGGCGGCGCGGTGGCCAGATCCTGATGGAGCGCGTGTAAGGAATCGAACTCCGCGATGACGAAGCGACCGCTGGCCAAGTCCAGTCGGGCGATGCCAAAGGTGCTGCCGATGCTGGCGATGGCGCCCAGGGCGCTTTCGCGCCGCGCATCGAGCAAGGCTTCGTCAGTGACCGTGCCGGGTGTCACCACACGCACAACCTTGCGTTGCATCGGGCCTTTGGCGCTGGGGTCACCGAACTGTTCGGCGATGGCCACCGACTGGCCCAGGCGTAACAAGCGGGCCAGATATTGCTCGTAGGCGTGGTGCGGTACGCCGGCCATGGGGATCGGCTCGCCCGCCGACTGGCCACGTGTGGTCAGGGTGATGTCGAGCAGTTTGGCGACGGTTTTGGCGTCGTCGTAAAACAACTCGTAAAAATCGCCCATGCGGTAGAACAGCAGTTCCTCCGGATGCTCGGCCTTGAGCGCAAGGAATTGCTGCATCATCGGCGTGTGCGCGCTAAGGTCTGAACTCACGGTCTTTCGGGTCGGAAAACCCACAATGCTAGCAAGTCATGAGGTCGAATCGCTCGGCGAGGCGCTGGTTCGCTGCGGCCAGCGTCTGTTTGTGGTCGAAGCCAGCGCGGGTGGGGCGCTGCAGGCGCGCTTGTCCGCAGCAGCCGGCGCCTCACGCTGGTTCCTCGGCGGACTGACCTGTTACCACGACAGCCTCAAGACCGGCGTGCTGGGACTTGAACTGCAAACGCTGATCGACCATGGCGCTGTCAGCGAGACGAGCGTGCGCGAGATGGCCGCTCGTGCACGTGGGGTCAGTGGGGCCGATTGGGTGCTGGTCGAGTCGGGGGTCTACGGGCCCGCTGGCGGAAGTCCGGAAAAGCCCGTGGGTCTCGTATTGATGGCTGTAGGAGATGCCTCGGCAACCCGGGTTGCGCGTTATCAGTTCGCAGGTGATCGCGCCGCGATCCGTGAGGCCGCCGCAGCGCAGGCCGTACGCGATTTGCACCGGGCGGTTTCCGGCAATTCCTCGGCAATCCTGAGATAATCGAAAGTTGAATTACTGGCAGAACACGCATGGATGACAATCGCAAAAAAGCGCTCGCCGCAGCGCTGACTCAGATCGAACGCCAATTTGGCAAAGGTTCGGTGATGCGCCTGGGCGATGGCGGCCCGGTGCGTGACATCGAAGCCATTTCTACCGGCTCTTTAGGGCTGGACGTGGCCTTGGGCATCGGTGGCTTGCCGCGCGGTCGCGTGGTTGAAATCTACGGCCCGGAATCCTCCGGTAAGACCACGCTGACGCTGCAGGCTGTGGCCGCGGCGCAGGCTGCCGGCGGGACCGCCGCGTTCATCGATGCCGAGCATGCTCTTGATCCGGAATATGCGCGCAAGCTGGGCGTCAATGTCGACGATCTGCTCGTCTCGCAGCCGGACACCGGCGAACAGGCTCTGGAAATCGCCGACATGCTGGTGCGCTCGGCGGCGGTCGACATCATCGTGATCGACTCGGTGGCTGCGCTGGTGCCGAAGGCGGAAATCGAAGGCGAAATGGGTGACTCGCACGTGGGTCTGCAGGCGCGCTTGATGTCGCAGGCGCTGCGCAAGCTGACCGGTAACATCAAACGCGCCAACACCATGGTCATCTTTATCAACCAGATCCGTATGAAGATCGGGGTTATGTTTGGCTCGCCGGAAACTACCACCGGTGGTAATGCGCTCAAGTTTTATTCCTCGGTGCGTCTGGATATCCGGCGTATTGGCGCGGTCAAGAAGGGTGCTGAGGTGATCGGCAATGAAACCCGGGTCAAGATCGTCAAGAACAAGATGGCGCCGCCGTTCAAGCAGGCCGAATTTGAAATTCTCTACGGCGAAGGCATTTCCTGGCTGGGCGAACTGATTGATCTGGGCGTACAGCACAATCTGGTTGAGAAATCCGGTTCCTGGTACAGCTACAACGGTGAGCGGATCGGTCAGGGCAAGGACAACGCGCGTGAGTTCCTCAAGGAACATCCGGACATGGCCAAGCAGCTCGACACCAAACTGCGTGAGATTCTGCTGCCCAAGCGCAAACCGGCCGACGCCAGCGAAGCCCCGAGTGAAGCGCCCGAAGAAATCGTTTGAGGACACTGCGGCGGCTGCGATAGACGCGGCCGCCAATCTTCTGTCCCGGCGGGAGCATGCTCGGCGCGAGTTGCGCCAGAAGCTCGCCCGCAAAGGGTTTTCCGATGCTGTGCTGGACGAGGCGCTGGAGGAATTGCAGCAGCGCGACTGGCTCAATGAGAACCGCTACGCGGCTTTTCTCGCGCGCCATCGCGCTGGGCAGGCACGTGGCCCGCGCTGGGTTATGGCGGAGCTTTCTGCTCAGGGGATAGAAGGCCCTGTCAGTGCCGAGGCATTGGCTCAGGATGACATCGACTGGGACGAAGCTTGTTTGCGCGCCGCGCGCCGCCTGCCGGTGCGTGATCCAGAGCCGCGCCGACGGCAAAAGCTCTACGCCCGTGGGTTCGACGCGGAACAAATCGACGCGGCGTTGTCGACGCTAGCCAACGAGTAGCTGCGGAAGGTCGCCAATCCCCCGGGCATGGCTTAGAATCGCGCGGTTTTGCATCTTGCGATAGACGCCGTTGTTTCCATGATCAGCAGTAACGAGATTCGCAGCCGCTTCATCGGCTATTTCGAGCGACAAGGCCATCAGGCCGTGTCGTCCAGTCCGCTGGTCCCGGCCAACGACCCGACCCTGTTGTTTACCAACGCAGGGATGGTTCAGTTCAAGGACACCTTCCTGGGCAAGGAAAAGCGCTCGTACAGCCGTGCTGTCAGCAGTCAGCGCTGTGTGCGTGCCGGGGGCAAGCACAACGATCTGGAAAACGTTGGCTACACCGCGCGTCATCACACCTTCTTCGAAATGCTGGGCAACTTCAGCTTCGGCGATTACTTCAAGCGCGAGGCGATTCAGTTTGCGTGGGAGTTTCTGACCGTCGAATTGGGACTGCCTGCTGACAAATTGTGGGTCACCGTTTTCGAGGAAGACGATGAAGCCGCTGACATCTGGCTGAAGGAGATGGGGGTTTCGGACCAGCGCTTTTCGCGCATTGGTGCGAAGGATAATTTCTGGCAGATGGGCGATACCGGCCCGTGTGGACCATGCAGCGAGATTTTCTACGATCACGGTCCGGAGATTCCCGGAGGCCCGCCGGGTTCACCGGATGAGGATGGCGATCGCTATATCGAAATCTGGAATCTGGTGTTCATGCAATTCGACCGTGCGGCCGACGGCACGCTGACGCCGCTGCCCAAGCCCTCGGTGGATACCGGCATGGGGTTGGAGCGCGTGGCGGCGGTGATGCAGCACGTGCATGACAACTACGACACCGACCAATTCGTGCACTTGCTCGAAGCGGTGCAGACGTTGGCTCCCGACGCGGACCCGGCCAATCGTTCTTTGCGCGTGCTGGCGGATCACATTCGCGCCTGCGCCTTCCTGATCGTCGATGGCGTGCTGCCGTCGAACGAAGGTCGCGGCTTCGTGCTGCGTCGGATTTTGCGGCGCGCGATTCGTCATGGGTTCCAGCTCGGCATCGAAGGCACCTTCTTTTACAAGCTGCTACCGGCGCTGGTCGCGGAAATGGGCCAAGCCTATCCCGAGCTTGCGAGCCAGCAGGATTTTGTCGGCAAGGTGATCCGTCAGGAAGAGGAGCGCTTTGCCGAAACTCTGGATCAGGGCATGAAGTTGCTCGATGCGGCCTGCGACGCCGCCGACGGCACGCTTGATGGCGAAACCGTGTTCAAGCTTTACGACACCTACGGTTTTCCGCTGGATCTGACGCAGGATGTGGCGCGCGAACGCAATTTGAGCGTCGATGTGGCCGGGTTTGATGCGGCTATGGAGCAGCAACGTGAACGGGCCCGTGCAGCCAGCCGCTTCGGTGCAGCCGCCGGACTGGATGCTGGCGTTGGCGAGGCCAGCGAGTTCACGGGTTACGATCAACTGAGTGCGCGCGAAAGCGTGCAGGCGTTGCTGCGCGATGGCCAGCCCGTTGATGTGCTGCAGGCCGGTGACGAAGGCGCAGTGATTCTGGCGAGCACGCCGTTCTATGCCGAGTCGGGTGGTCAGGTGGGCGACACCGGTGAGCTGCTCGCCGATGGTGTGCGCTTCGTGGTCGAGGACACTCGCAAGGATGCCGCCGGTGCGATTTTGCATCTGGGGCGCGTGGCTCAAGGTGAGGTGCGCCAAGGTGCCGCCATGCAGGCGGATGTGGATGAGCAGCGTCGTGGTGATGTGATTCGCAATCACAGCGCGACGCATTTGCTGCACGCCGCTTTGCGCAACGTGCTGGGCAATCATGTGCAGCAGAAAGGTTCATTGGTCGCGCCGGACCGTTTGCGTTTCGATTTCGCCCATCTGCAGGCTATGAGCGCGGATGAAATCGCCGAGGTTGAATCGCGTGTGAACGCGGAAATTCTGGCCAATCACGCTGCCGAGGTGAGTGTGACCAGTTATCAGCAGGCGCTGGATGCCGGCGCCATGGCGCTGTTTGGCGAAAAGTATGGCGAGACCGTGCGCGTGATGCGCCTGGGCGACACCTCGTGCGAGTTGTGCGGTGGTACTCACGTGCGTCGTACCGGCGATATCGGATTGTTCAAGATCATCAGTGAAGGTGGCGTGGCCGCCGGTGTGCGCCGCGTGGAAGCGGTCACCGGGCGTGGCGCGCTGGCCTGGGCGCGTGATCTGGATGCCCTCGTGGATGGTTTGGCGACGCGTCTGAAAACGGGTCCGGATGGGTTGGGCGAGCGGATTGATCAGGTGCTTGAGCGTCAGCGCGAGCTGGAAAAAGAGCTGAAGAAGTTCAAGCAGGAAATGGGCGCTCAGCAGGGCGGCGATTTGGCCGCATCGGCGCAGAGCATCGGTCCGCTGAAACTCGTCGCCGCCAGCCTCGATGGCATCGACGGCAAGGCGTTGCGCGAAATGGTCGACGATCTGAAAAACCGTCTCGGAAGCGCGGTCATCGTGCTCGCCGCGGTGAATGGCTCCAAAGTCGCGCTGGTCGCCGGGGTCAGTGATGATCAAACCAAGGTGATCAAAGCCGGCGAGCTGGTGAATCATGTCGCCTCGCAGATCGGCGGCAAGGGTGGTGGTCGCCCGGATATGGCTCAGGCGGGTGGCAATCAGCCGGAAAACCTGCCTGCCGCGCTGGCCAGCGTGACCGATTTCGTTCAAGGCAAACTCGCAAGCTAATGGCCCTCATAGTTCAAAAGTTCGGCGGCACCTCCGTCGGCTCGGTCGAGCGCATTCAAAACGTCGCTGCCAAGGTTGCAGCTGCGCGCGCCAAGGGTGATGACATCGTGGTTGTGGTCTCCGCCATGAGCGGGGAAACCGATCGTTTGACCGGTTTGGCCAATCAGATTGCCGGCAAGCCGGTCGCGCGCGAAATGGACGTGCTGTTGTCCACTGGGGAGCAGGTCACCATCGCCTTGCTGGCCATGGCGCTGCATGCCATTGGTCAACCGGCGCGCTCCTATACCGGCTCACAGGTGCGCATACTCACGGATGGTGCGCACACCAAGGCACGGATCAAGAAGATCGATGGCGAACGTATGCGCGACGATCTCGAGCAGGGCCGTGTGGTGATCGTGGCCGGTTTTCAGGGGGCCGACGAACACGGCAACATCACCACCCTGGGGCGTGGTGGCTCGGACACCACCGCGGTGGCGCTGGCGGCCGCGCTCAAGGCCGACGAATGCCAGATTTACACCGACGTGGATGGGGTTTACACCACTGATCCGCGGGTCGAGCCCAATGCGCGTCGGCTGGAGCGCATCACCTTCGAAGAAATGCTGGAAATGGCCAGCCTTGGCTCCAAAGTGCTGCAGATTCGCGCTGTGGAGTTTGCCGGAAAATATGCTGTGCCACTGCGCGTGCTTTCGACCTTCGAAGACGGCCCCGGCACATTGATCAGTCTTGAGGAAACCGGGATGGAAGATCCGATCATTTCAGGCATCGCGTTCAATCGCGATGAAGCGCAGCTCACTGTGGTCGGCGTGCCCGATCATCCGGGTATCGCCTCGGCCATACTCGGCCCGATTGGTGCGGCCAACATCGAAGTCGACATGATCGTCCAGAACGTCGGCTCGGATGGGCTGACCGATTTCACCTTCACCGTGCACAAGCGTGATTTCTCCACAGCGATGGAGATCATGCGTGAAGTATCAGGTTCACTCGGCGCCAAAGACGTGCGGGGCGAGGACGGCATCGTCAAGGTATCCTTGGTCGGTGTGGGCATGCGCTCGCACGCGGGCGTGGCCAGCAAAACGTTTGCCACACTGGCGCGTGAAAACATCAACATCCGCATGATTTCGACCTCGGAGATCAAGATTTCCGTCGTGATCGACAGCAAATACCTTGAGTTGGCAGTGCGCTCTCTGCACAAGGATTTTGAGCTCGACCGCGAGCCGCAAGAAGAGGCCTTGTAACGGCTACGGAACCTTTTGTTGTCGTCGCACGTTAGACTGAGATTGCCATGCGGGGCGCCGGCGGAGATCGGCGGACACCTACAGTGAGCTATGGAGAACTCACGTGCTAATTCTGACAAGAAAGGTTGGAGAGTCCCTGATGATCGGGGATGACGTTGCTGTTACGGTTTTGGGGATCAAGGGGAACCAGGTGCGGATTGGCGTGAATGCGCCTCGGGAGGTTGCGGTACACCGCGAAGAGGTGTTGGAGCGCAACCGCGAAACCAGCAGCGTTGCTTCGTCAAACGACGACTGAAGCGGGTGCTTTGACCCGGCGCTGAAAATCGGTATCCTACGCGGCCTTTCGCGCGATTTTGATCAAGGTCGCGGCAGGCCGTGTACCTCCGCGTTGCGGATTCTGCACGGTTCAGTAGGAGTTCCGGAGAAGTGGCCGAGTGGCTGAAGGCGCTCCCCTGCTAAGGGAGTATGGGGTTTATAGCCTCATCGAGGGTTCGAATCCCTCCTTCTCCGCCAGACAGAAAAAGCCCGCAATAGCGGGCTTTTTGCTTGCTCG